>JBAZLB010000001.1:0-338969 GCA_041650495.1 Candidatus Omnitrophota bacterium
TATAGCAGAATATAAAAAGGAGGAACGAATAAATATTGCGCATTATTGCCTCATGCCGAATCATGTGCATTTTTTAGTTAAGGTAACCCCGGAAAGCGATCTAGCCAATTTTATGAAACGCCTGAATTTGAGTTATTTCTTCCATTACCGCAGGAAACGCGCATATGTCGGACATCTCTGGCAAGGGAGATTTAAAAGCAAACTCATTGAAAAGGATGATTATTTTATTCAATGCGGAAAGTACATCGAGTTGAATCCAGTAAGGAAAGGACTCTGCACATTGCCTGAAGAGTATGCCTTCTCAAGTTATGAATATTACGCCTATGGGAAGAAGGATATTCTACTGGATGAAAATCCGCTTTATTCTGATTTTGGCAAAACAGCACAAGAGCGACAGGCATCTTATAGAAAGATGATAACCGATGAAATAATCAGGAGGAAAATGACCTTCTCTAACCATATGAAGCGTAAGAAATTGGGAGCAGGGGGAACGTCCCCTTAATGTTCTCTGCGGTAGGCAGAGGAGAGGATTTTGAGCTCTTCGCGGTATTTGGCGACAGTGCGGCGGGCCACCTTGAGATTATCTTCCTTTAAAAGAATACCCACTATATCTTCATCGCTTAAAGGGTGTTTCCTATCTTCCCCATCAGTAAGTTCTTTAATCCTGCGTTTCACCAGGCTGGATGATATGGCTTGGCCGTTTTGGTCATGTACGTGGCTTGAGAAGAAGTCTTTCAGGGCTATGATACCCTGGTGGGGGGTCTGGGCGTATTTATTCATCACCACACGGCAGATGGTTGTTTCATGCATGCCGATTCTCTGCGCCACATCTTTAAAGGTAAAAGGTTTGAGGCGGCTAAGGCCATGCCTGATTGCATCCTGCTGGATTTCCGCGATTACTTCCACGACCTTGCGCAGGGTATCACGCCTTTTGTTGATCGCCCTTAAAAGCTCAAGGGCATTCTGCAGTTTTTCCTTAAGAAACTCTTTTGTCTGGGGGTCAATTTTAGGGTTCTTAAGCATAGCCTTGTAGTCCTGGTTTATCTTGACCGTAGGCGTATCTTCTTTATTGATGGTTATAGCGAGATCATCTTCATCTTCCTCAATAAAAATATCCGGCACCACGCGGTTATGTTCATCAGCAGCATAGTTACGGCCGGGCTTAGGATCAAGTTTGAGGATTTTTTTAACGCAGGACTCAATATTATTAAGAGGCTCTTTCAGGCACTTTGCGATATGAGTAAAGTTCTTTTTGGCCACGTCTTCCAGGTGAGATTCTACTATTTTAATGACGAGGGGGTCTTTTTCCCGGGAAAGCCCAAGCTGTATTAAAAGGCACTCAGCAGGCCCCCTGGCAGCCACGCCAGCAGGCTCAAATTGCTGAATGAGCCTTAACACGCATTCTACCTTATCCAGGCTCAAACCGAGGCTTGCAGCTAATTCTTCAATAGTGACTGTTAAATAACCGTTTTCATCAATATTCCCAATGATTTCCTGGCCAATTTTCAACTCTTCATCAGTGCTGGTAAACATCCCAAGCTGACGCAGGAGAACGTCTTGAAGGGTTGTTTCCCTGGTCATAAAGCTTATCCTGAGCTCCAAATCAGGGGTCTTAGACTCCCTCTTTATCTCACTGAAGGTAGCAGGGGGGAGGCTGGGGGCTTCCGGGATTTCTTCTAAAAAGGGGTTATTGACCAGCTCTTGCTCAAGCAGGTTCTTAAGATCAAGCAGAGGCAGTGCCAAAATCTTTAAGGATTGCCTTAGCTGGGGTAAAAGAAGGTGTCTTAATTCAAGCTTTTGTTTAAGGTCCATATACATAGATTATACCTAAAAATTATGCCAAAAACCATCTAAATTAGGCCTTTAAAGAAAGCGGTTGCGAATCATGATGAACATTTTACTTGACAGTGGTGAATAATGAGTATATACTCAAAATAACCTGGGCGTTAAAAGTAAGTAAACTTAAGTAAAATGAGACCTAGAGGAAGACCAAAGAAGTATAGATTGGTAAAGCTTGACCCGCGAATAAGCCAATTCAGCCCAAGGGGGAAGCCCGGAAGGCCGGATGAAATTGACTTAAATATGGACCAATTTGAAGCCCTTAGATTGGCTGATTTTATGGGCCTGACACAGAAAGAGGCAGCCAAATCCATGCATATCTCCCAACAGACCTTTAGCCGGATCCTTAAAAGAGCACATAAAAACATCGCTGACGCCATAGTCCACGGCAAAGTGATCAGGATACAGGGCGGCCAATATGTAATCAGTTCCCGCCAAGATTCAGCGCAGGAAATAACACCAAAAGCAAAATAAGAATAATTACCACAATTCTTAAAAGCCTACGCATTTTATAACTCCGTTTTTGGCCCCAGAGATTGGCTTATTTTATCATAGTTCAACCTTCCAGTCAACTCTTTTACCTTCCTATAATATATCTTATGTTAACTATGCGATTTAGTGTAAATAGTCATAAAGCATTGGTATATAATGGTTTAAGTTAGGCTGGTATTTATCTGTGGATAAGCCGTTTTTGACTTACCTTTCCTTACCTATTCTTTTTGTATTATGCACTCAAGGACAGGATTATACGGTTTATTTGCAGGTAATAATACGCGGAAATTATTTAAAAAAGATGGTAAAATGGTAAAATGGAAGGTTTTTATGGGCTTGGCTGCTGCCGTTTCGATTCTATGGCTTGTCCTGCGGTTTTAACGAAGTCGCTAATAGCCTGCCTGTCTTTCTCGCTAACCTGTGTAAAATATACGCCTATACGGTATAAATCATTTTCTACCTTTAGGCGTGAACGCACCTCTGCGGTTATAGACATCGGTCCGTAAAAGCCCCCTCCGTATTTCCCGTAATTAAACAGGGTAAACCTAAGCAAAAGAATGGTAGAAACAGGTATATCGTATTTAGTTACCACAGCCATCCCCATTTCGCTTAAATCAAGCATTACTGCCTCAACTTCCTTATCAGCAGTAACCATACGCAGGGAAATAGGCTTATCAATGCGGTAAATCGCCTGCAAGCTGACCCTAATACGCCTGGCCTTGCGCCTTTCAACGCCGTTGTAACCGTTGTTAGGTAATTCTGTGTTATTTTCCATTTTTATCAGTATATTGGTTGTTTCCGCCGCGGCTGTATTCACGCATCACCAGGGTATACCCTATTACCCCCGTACCTTGTATTTTTAAAGGAATGCGGTTTTTATCTGCGCTCAACCATATTTGAATCTGTGGCGGCTTGCTTGCAAAATGATACGCCTTAAAAGTGCCGGCGGATGTCTTGATTTCTTCAATTGAAACCATCTCTATCTCAAAACGATGATTTGGAAGATTGGCGATAATTATCCCGCCCTTGAGTATCCTGGGTATGCGGCGGACATATTGCGGAAGCAGTATTGAGTTATGGATAGGGCTGTCTTTTTTGATGATCATGCTCTCCTGCCTCCTACCCTTCTTCTTTTCGATAGTAACGGTAAAGCGTTCCTGGTCGTAGTCCTCAACAATCCTCTCTTTGAATATCCAGTTAGAAATATCCCTCTCAATCCTTACCGGCAGGCATGTATTAGGGTCGCTGTAAATAAGCTCAGTATCCCTGAAACGCGCCATATTGGTATTGACAGTCATCACGTTTAGGACCCTGCCGTTTCTGGTCACCTGATTGAGGTGGGTAAATTTAGAAGTGCCTAAGTTAATACTGCCTATTTTTATGTCATAGGTTATCTCTTCACCTATATTATGCGATCCTGCAGGCATAGCGGCGGTTACGCTTGATGCCTTGACCTTAGAACTCTCCACAAATTTATCCAGGTTGACCTTTAAAAAAACAAGCAGGACCAAAAGCGGGATAAGCACAATTAAAACGATAACCAGGTATCTATTATTCGTATTATACATCGTATTATACATATTTTTATTACTTCTTTGCCTTGCCCTGGCCTGCAACTTTAGCCATTGCTTCTTCTACCTGCTTGCTGTCGCCAAGATAGTAGTGTTTTATGGGCTTAAGGTCATCTCCTAATTCATACACAAGAGGTATGCCGGTAGGTATATTCAATTCCACGATTGCTTCATCCGATATATTATCCAGGTGTTTGACCAGGGCCCTGAGGCTGTTGCCATGAGCGGCAATAATTATTCTTTTTCCCGATAATATTTCCGGGACAATGGCATCCTTCCAGTAGGGCATAAAACGTGCTACGGTATCTTTAAGGCATTCAGTCATTGGTATTTCATCTGCCCTCAAAGAGGAATAACGGGGGTCTTTACCCGGATAACGCACGTCTTTTTTCTCTAATGCCGGGGGCTGGATATCATAGCTCCTGCGCCATATCAGGACTTGTTTTTCCCCGTATTTCTGCGCCATTTCGGATTTATTCAGGCCCTGTAAAGCCCCGTAATGCCTTTCATTAAGCCTCCAGGAGTTATATACGGGTATCCACATCAGGTCCATTTCTTCAAGCACGATCCATAAGGTCCGGATAGCCCTCTTTAGCACTGAGGTAAAAGCAGAATCAAAGACAAAGCCCTCCTGCTTTAATATCTTTCCGCAATTCCTGGCTTCTTCAAGGCCTTTAGAAGATAGGTCTACGTCCGTCCATCCGGTAAACCTGTTTTCTTGGTTCCATGTACTTTCTCCATGCCTCAAAAGCACGATCTTACGCATTTTAAAATGCCTCCCCCCTGCTGAAAAATATTTAAGGGTCAATATAAAAACATATCCAATAATACCACCATCAAAGCCCTAAGTCAAGTGGAACCCCCTCGCTCTAAAAAATGGGATTACCCCTCTAAAGCAGAAATAAGATTTTGCTATTCGAGGGTTTTATCCGGGAATAAGATTCTCTGTTTTTAAGATTGAATAGATATATTCAGCGCATACCCCCAGGGCCATGGCGTTTTTATGGCTTTCGTCATAAATATAGTTAATGGCCACATTTTGCGGGGTCAACCCCAGGCGGTTGAATTCATCGATTAAATCAATGAATACAATATTATTGTTCTCTTTGCCTATATTTTTCACGAGGGTATGTAAGGCCTTATACGGATAGTTGTCACGAAAGTCCTTTACCATAATACTTGAGACAGGAAATATAACTACAGCCAGTTTCCTGCTTTGCCTTTTAGAAATACGCGCCATATCCGATATCGCATCCTGAACATGCAAGAAATATTTCATCTGATGGTAATAGTAGTAATTATCAATCTCATCTTTTATCTTTAGCTTCTTTCTCTCTTTTTTTATCATTGTTTTTTTTATACGATAAGATAAATAGCGCACCAGGCAGCTATGGCGCATAAAAAAACTCTTATTAAAATAATACTCCCCGGGCTCAGGGTCATTCAAAACGTAGTTCAATATAATCAGGTCGGGGTCATATTTCATCCCTTTGGTCTTTAACTGCTCCAACTCCTGGAGCGTGCCATACCCCTCGACCCCGAAATTCAGGACTTCATAACGTAAACGCTCCGAGCGGCTGTTTAATAAACTTTCCAGTTGACGGGGGAGCGTCTGGTTCTCATCCAGCATTATAGAAAATGTTTCAGAGTCACCCAGCATAATAACGCGAAAGGTACCCTTAGGCTTTATAAGGGGGCATTCCGGACCGCGGAAACCGGCGCTATTTATAGACATGTTGGTGGTTTTAGCCCCGGGCACAAGTTCATAGCGAAGGTACGGGTTCATGCTCTTCTGATATATCGGCCGTTTCACCCACCCTCCCATTTCCCAGTTAAAACGCATGATTACTTCAGCCAGAAAAAAGACGGCGAGTATAGAGATTAATAAAACTAAGGTATTTACGGCCATTTCTTTCTTCACTTATATCCCTGCCTTTCTTGGTCATAAGAATATTTCCGCCGAGAGAATTTAATCCTCAGAAGCAGAAAAAACAAAATAAGGGCAGCAAAGGTGTGCGGCGAATAAAAATGGGCCTTATAGGATATAGCCTTTCCTAAGCAGGCCTTCAGAGTCAGGCTATTTAACAGGTAAGAACATAACAATATGCCCAAAGCAATAGGGTCTGAGAATCTTGTTTTTATCAAATAGAAGATTAATATTAAGTAAGGTAATAACAAAAAGATATAATTATGTATCCAGGCATTAAGGTTGAAGAGGATAACGCATATGAATAGCAGCGAATAATCAATGTTTTCATAAAATGAATGGTCTTTAGCAGCATTAAACTGGCTCCTTTTAGGCTTCCAGAGTATTGAAAGGTACATAATCAAGGCAAAGACAGAAAATATCATATTTATGGCGCTGTCGCTTAAGTTGATCTTAAAAGGCATAGGGGGAATGGAATAATGCCCTAGCATGGTGTAGTATGAACAGGCCCTGTGTACAAGGCTAAGAAGCGATTGGTTCTTAGGGTCAAGGAGCGTAGTCTTCTCCAGTATGCTGCTTTGAGTCAAGAATGAAAACATATTCTTGATATAGGAGGCATTATTTTCTAAGCCGATACATACAGCCGGCAGGAGCAGATAAACAGCAATAAATATAGCAAAAAAAACAGCCAGTTTTATTCTTTTGCGCAGGATAAAATATGGAAGGAATATTACCGGGGTATATTTTATCATAACCGCCAATGCCATCAGGGACGCAGCCGGCAGGCATTTATTTTCTTTAGCGTAATTTAACCCGCAGATCAGGCTGGCCAACATCAGAATATTAGCCTGGCCGGTATCAAAATTATGGAATATGAACCGCCCCGCTCCCAGCAGGGCAAGTAAAGAAAACAGCGCCTTATTACCGGCCGATAACTCAAAGAAACCTGCTAACTTGAAGGCAAAAAAGAATGTTACAGCCAAAAGTAAATAATTCAAGGTAAACCATAAAGAATCTGCGCTGTCCTCATCCAGGATAGCCAGGCCAGACATGATCACCGCAAATAATGGGGAATAGCGGAATTCCGCCACCTGGCTGTCCTTTATAACATATATATTATCGCCTGCCAGTATTCTTTTGCCTGCGGTATAGTAGCAATGAAAATCAGAATACCCCCGTTTAGGGGCGCGTGATTTATGGGCAAAAAAAGCCCCCAGGAAGAAGACAAACAATACGATAAAAATAACAGCCTTTTTATTGGCTTTCACGGCAGCCATTATCCTTTTCTTCTCCCCTGTCCTTTCTTTTCTTTGCGCCAAGGAGGATAACAAGGCAAAGCAGGTAAGCGGTTAGCCCGCAAGAGAAGGCAATTATAAGATAACCCAGGGAAAGCGGCAGAATAATCTTTAACACAGAAACCCTGAATAAATCTGCTAAATGGAAGTTTTTTACCAAAGACAGGGCTTCCTGATAAACAGCCCTGCCATCTACACCTAACAAAGACGCCCCTATCTTTATAGCAACAGGAAAAGCAGCAATAGTAAACCAGGTATTTACTATAATCCCTCCGAGGAATGCGGCGAACCGGTTAAGCCCCAGAATAAAGGCAACAAATACGGCAGCTAACGGCCCTGTCCCCGGCACAATGCCTAGAAATACCCCTATACCCAGGCCCAATGATACCTTCTGCGGGGTATCATTAATAAGAAAAATCTTGCGGTATATAGACTGTATAACCCTGCAACTCCCCATTTTTTAAATACCTCGGTATTATCCCGGCTTGATATTGGTCCCGGCAAACCTTTCTAAATCCCCGGAATCCTGCAGCCATCCGTTATACAATCCGTTCTTATCCATCGCCTCTTGTGCCTTTGCGTATTCGGGCCTGTTAATGCGGCGCCTGATTTCAGGATATAACTTAGCTTTATAAAAAGGAAAATACTGACTCATCAGACTTATATAGGTATCTTTTGAAATATCCCCGGCTATAAATTGCATTATTTCTGCGGTATGAGAAATGCCATTTGGCAGGACCAGGTGGCGTATAATGATGCCTCTTTCTATTATTCCGTCGGAATTTATCTTTGTATCGCTTATCTGCCGGTGCATCTCTTTGACTGCCAAACGGTTATAATGAGGGTAATCCCGGGCATTTGAATATTTAGCTGCCGCCTGGTTATCTGCATAACGCATATCCACCAGATATATATCTACTATTCCCTCAAGCATCTTTAGTATCCCAAAACTCTCATACCCTGAAGTATTATAGACTAAGGGTATATACAGCCCCCTGGGGATAGCCAAAAGCAAGGCTTTTAAAATCATGGGCATAACGTGGGTAGGCGTTACCAGGTTGATATTATGACAACCTTTTTCCTGCAGGTTAAGCATAATACCCGCTAATTCTTCAGGCCCTACTTCCCTGCCTTTGGCCTTCTGGCTGAATTCATAATTCTGGCAATAAACACAGCGCATATTGCACCCGGAGAAAAAAATAGTCCCGGAGCCATTTTTACCGGAAATACCCGGTTCTTCTCCATGATGAGGCATAAAACTATAAATCATCGGTTTGTCTTTAATCAAACAAAACCCCGCCTTTTCGTTTAGGCGGTCTACGCGGCAATTGCGCGGGCAAAGACAGCATAGATTTAGCATGGCAAATGCCTTTTGCGCCATATTCTTCAACCTACCGCTGCGATAGGCATCTAGATAAGAAGATTTCATTTGATTTGGCCATGGTATATTTTCCGGATCTGGTTAAAGACCTCTATATAGTCAGCTGTCCTGTAATCAGGATATGTCCATTCCCGTGGCCCAAAGGTATTATTCTGATAAAAAAGAGTTGTCTCTGCATATATCCCCCTGCCTAAATATATGCGGTGCATAAAGTCCTTGGTAGATGCCAATATCAGCCTGGCTAGATCAAGGTACCCGGGGTCTATATTGATCAACCGCCTGTTTTTAAGGGAGAATTTACGCTCAATACGGTTAGTAAGTATCTTGATACGCGCTAAATCTTCTGGCGGGATTAGAGAGGAGAAGCTTATGAACTTTCTTTTTAAGTCGCTGCCAAACTCCTTCTGGTAATATTCGGTATGGTAAAAGGGCATTACCCGGCTTGAGTAATCTATCGTCCCGAAATGCCTGACAAGCCTGCGTTCTGCATTCCTAATTATCTCTTCTTCTTTAAATATAGCCCCGATGATCAATTTCACCGGGTTCGGCCTTATTATTTTACCCACGTTACGCTGCCATTTTTATTTTATTTAACCCCCTGGAAGGAGAAGGTGCCTGGGGATTAAGGTTTACGGATGCCTTAGACCTGGGCGACGGATTGCAAAGATAAGATTTGCTGTATATAGCGGGAAATTTTTTGTTTTTGGCTTTCTTTGATATTATTAAAGAAAATAGCGACATTAAAGCCGCCTGAAACAGCATCTTCTGCCCTGACGATGACGCCGCCGCATTCGACTTTTGCCTGTTCCTTTTTATCGCGGGATAATAGAGGCAAAGCCATGCGTATGGATATTTTTGTAAAGGGAGGTATATATTTGTCAAGATGGCAATATGCCCCCAGACAGCTGATATTCTTAGTCGTAGTAGTCAAATCATAGCCATTAGCCAGCACGTTAAAAGGAAGCTCCTGGTTTATACGGGGGTGCCGCCTTCTCTCATGCTTAGAGGGCATGTTTTTTTTATGCCTGCTGACCTTAGGTTTACTTCGCGTTATCTTCTTTTTTCTCATTTGCCTTGGTAGCCTTTATCCAGCAACGCTTATTGCAATAAAATTTCCCGTTACGGTAATAACGCTTTATCTTTTTCAAGGGTTTATTGCAGGCCGGGCAGTTAGTTTGTTTTTCCACAACCGGTTTTACCTCTGCTGTTTGTGCCTGTGCCTGCGGTTTTGTTGCCTCCGTTGCCATCTTTCACCTGCCTTCTTTCTTTATTTTTACCAGATTTAAACAATATAGCATATATTTATATGCCTGTCAATATGCCTGTATTTACAGGGCACTTCTTATTCTTGGGGTTCCCGGTAGGATTATTTCTTCAAGGCCTCTGTTATTGTTCTTAATGGGATATCCTCAAATAAAGCAGCCTTGCCGATATCTTTAAGAAGGATGAGGCGGTTATGCCCTGCGATGAATTTCTTATCACGGTAGTGTGCCTTTATTATGGAAGGAATAGAAATATTCTTTATAGTAACAGGCAGGCCCATGTTCAATAATAATGCCTCTATGCGCCGGTACTTATTTGAGTCTATAAGCTGCATCTTTCTGCTTATTTTTGCTGCCGCGGATATGCCTAAGGCCACTGCCTCGCCATGGGTATAACGTTCATATCCCGATGCTGCCTCCAAGGCATGGCCAATGGTGTGTCCAAGGTTCAAAAGCGCCCTTACCCCCTTCTCATCCCTTTCATCCCTTGCCACAAATTTTGCCTTGATGGCGCTTGAACGCTCTACGATATACTCTAAGTTAGCGGGTTTTAGGGATAGGATGTTCATATAATTACTTTCCAGGTAGGTAAAAAGCTTTTTATCGCTGATAAGCCCGTATTTTACTGCCTCCGCCAAACCACTGCGCAACTGCCTCAGGTCTAAAGAATTAAGCAGGGATACATCGCTAAATACCAGGCGGGGCTGATAGAATGCCCCGATGAGATTTTTACCCTCCGGCAGGTCCACTGCAGTTTTTCCTCCGATTGCCGAATCCACCTGTGCCAGGAAAGTAGTAGGGACCTGCACATAAGGTATGCCGCGCTTATAAATGGCAGATACAAAACCGGATACATCTCCGACCACCCCGCCGCCAAAAGCTAAGATAAAAATACTTTTCTTTTTATCGTAGCGCGCGATATTCTTAAGGATGATCTGCGCTCTTTCCATGGACTTGCTTTTTTCGGTATCGGGAATAACCTCAAATTTTATTGACCTGGAGTATCTCTTAAGCGCCTGAGTGAGGTGTCTGCCGTATCTTTTTTTTAGCCAGGCATTGGTAATCACATAGGCATCATCGCCTACACCTAACTGCTGGAGATATTTACCTAAAACAGGCAGTATTCTATTCCCTACGATTATTGGGTATGAACGCAGCCCCAGGTTAAGCCTGATTTTCCTCATATCTTTAAATATTTATACCTAATAACCTTATTATAAGTATCACCGTCGGCCAGATTAAGAAATCTAATGCACCCAGCCAAATCAATGCCATTAAAATAATAAAACCGTAAGGTTCTATGCGCATATAACGGTAAGCCAGGTTTAAAGGCAGGAGCCCCTCTACAATACGGGAGCCATCCAGGGGTGGTATCGGCAAAAGATTAAATACCCCCAATACCACGTTGATCAAAATAAGGTGGGCAAATAATGCCAGGGGAATAAACCTTATTAAAATACTTAACAGAAAGGCAAAGATAAAATTAGCCAAAGGTCCGCTTATGCCTATCCAGATAATATCGCGCTTAGGGTTTCTCAAGGCGCGGTAATCAATAGGCACTGGCTTTGCAGCACCAAAGACAAATCTTCCTGAAGTCGCGATAAAAAGCATCAAAGGCATTATTATTGTGCCTAATAAGTCAATATGAGCCAGGGGATTAAGTGTAAGCCGCCCCAGATATTTAGCGGTAGGATCCCCTAATTTATACGCTACCCATCCGTGCGCAAATTCATGCACAGTCATAGCAATGATCAACAGCGCAAAAGATGCTATAAAACCCAGAATATCCACTGATCCCCCTTAAAGTTATCTTTTGTATTCTTATGAAGGATTACTTCTTCTCCTGAGCCTTAGCTTGGGCCTGTTCCTTGCCCGCTGCGGCTACAGGAGCCGCGCCTTCCGCAGCGCCTTCTACCTTTTCAGCAGCCTTTTCTTTCTTTATCTTGATCCTTACAGTCTTTATTTTAGGCAGACCGCAGACAGCATCTCCAGGCTTCCACTGATTCTTCTCCAGCATCGTTCGTAGGCGTTCGGTGCGTTTTAGCACAGAACGGGGTTTCTTGTCTTTCTCCGAAATCTTTAAAGATGGGTGTATAGACATATGTTTATAACCTCCTTATCCAGCAATCCTGATATTGTTTTTTTAACTGTATCCATAACGGCCGTGCCGCCTCCTGTGTCGCAAATGACCCCACGCATATTATGCACATCCGCCCTTTGTTTAATATCAAAGAGGTGAATCCTTTTTTTCTTAAGATCTCCGCCTCTTTCTTGGCCCTTGCATATGAAGAATAAGTCGCCACCTGGATCGTCCAGTTTTGCAGGGATATGCTTGATTTTTGCGGCTTATTGGAAGCTACCCCCTGAACCGGGAGTTGTTTATAAGGTTTTACAGGGGAGGCGGGTCTTGTTTTTAATCCTATCCCTGCCTGGCTAACACTATTCTTTAATCCGGATATTCTCCTGCCTTTTTCTACACCCAGAGAGAATGAAATAGCAGAAGTAATCAAGAACGCAATTATTGTAAGTATGAGCCTTTCATACCCCCGGATACGCCGCATAAAAGACGGGGAATTAGAAAAGACAGCGCTCCTCCTTTTGTCCCCTTGCGAAAATAGCTCAAGCTGATCGGTGCCTTTGTTTTCCATTGCATTATTAGCAATATATTTTCGTCCTTATCTTCCTTACTATCTTTAAAAAGGCTTCGACTACCTTAGGGTCAAACTGTGTCCCGCTTTTCTTTTTTATCTCTTTTAGAGCGGCATTGATATTCTTTCTCTCTCTGTATGGCCGGCCGTAAACCATTGCCTCAAAGGCATCAGCTACAGACATAATCCGTGCCCCCAAAGGAATCTGCCCCTTCTTAAGCCTGGAAGGATAGCCTGTCCCGTTGTATTTTTCATGATGGTGCATAATTATCGGTATTGCCGGCCTTAAGATCTGCAGCGGACGTAATATCTGGGCCCCTTTTAAGGGATGCCTTTTAATAATCTTATACTCATCAGCCGTAAGCTTGGTACGTTTAGTCAGTATTTCAACAGGTATATCGATCTTACCGGCATCGTGAAGCATGCTGGCATATTTAAGGCTCTCAATCTGTTTTTCATCCAGGCGCATCTGTTGACCGAGGGCCATAACCAGGCGGCTAAAATATGGAGAATGGGTATATTCTTGGGGTACCCGCGTATCCAGGAATGTTACCAGTGACTTTATACTCCCCAAGACTATCCTCTGCTGTTCTTCGTAAAGCTGGAGGTTCTTTATCCCGATTATGGCCTGCTCGCCGATGGTCATCAATATCTCCTGATCCGTATACTCAAAAGCAGGAGAATCTACATCACGCTTGATAATGATTATTCCCGCAATATCTTCGCTGACCAAGGGGATCCCTATCAGGTTCTGCAGGCGTATCGCAGAGAGCCTGCGGATGATGCGCTTTTCGATACGGTTTACGATCTTGGTCTTTTTCTCAACGACAGTCCTGTCTTTCCCATTGATGGTATATCTTAATAAAGAATAATCTTTAGTCGGATCAAGCAGGATGATCAGGCAATACCTGGCATTAAATATCTGGCAGATAAGCTTGGCCAGGCGCGCCACCATATCTTTCAGTTCAAAAGTGGAATTAACCAGGCGGTAAATCCCGTGTATAGAAGAAATAAGCAGCTTATACTTTTTCGTAGGGGTCAAATAGCTTTTTGTATTCATCTAGGGCATACCTATCGGTCATACCGGCAATATAATCGCAAACCGCACGCCTTACGCCATCCTGCGCGATATGCTTTTGTATGCGCGGCGGAAGCTGCCGGGGGTTATCTATATATACCTCGAATAATTCTTTTATAAAACGCTTAGCCTTATGCGCCATTCTGGTAACTCGGTAATTATGGTATAACTGCTCTTTGAGGAATTCGCGCAGAGAAAGGCGTAATTCCTGCATCCCCGGGCTAAAAGAGGCTATTTTAGCCTGCACATGTTTTATATCTAGAGCGTTCTTCGGTTTTAGTTTTGCTATCTTTGCCTCTACCTCCTGTATAAGGTCGGTAACCTGCATATTTATCAAGGAACTGATAATCAGGTATTTACGCCTGTCATTATCTATTTTAGCATATTTTGAGTAAATTTCTTTACTTATATTGCCCCAAAGAGGTATCTTTTCCAGGTCCGGTTCTCTTAACAGCCCCGAAGTCATCCCGTCGTCTAAATCATGATTATCATAGGCAATTTCATCGGCAATATCTACTATTTGCGTCTCCAATGTAGGCGTCTCATCCGGGGCAAGCTCCTGGATAACAATATCAGCCTGTTTATCAAAAGGGGTAGAATGTTTCGCAATGCCTTCCCTTACCTCCCAGGTCAGATTAAGCCCGGGAAAAGACGGATATTTTTCCTCCAGTATATCAACTACACGCAGGCCGTGGCGGTTATGTTCAAACCCGCCGAATTCCGCCATTAACTCATTCAGGGCGTCTTCTCCGGAATGGCCAAAAGGGGTATGCCCCAAATCATGGGCAAGGGATATGGCCTCTGCCAGGTCTATGTTCAACCTGAGCGCCGAAGCGATTGTCCTGGCTATCTGGGCGACTTCCAGGGTATGGGTCAGCCTTGTGCGGTAATAATCTCCTTCATGGTTGACGAACACCTGGGTCTTATATTCCAGCCTGCGAAAGGCCGCCGAATGTATTATCCGGTCGCGGTCCCTCTGGTAAGCAGAGCGGTATGAATGCTCCGCTTCTTTATATACCCTGCCCCGGCTGTCTGAACTCTTCATTGCATAAGGGGCAAGTACCTTATCTTCGTATTCTTTTATCTGTTTTTGATTTAGCATCTTTAAGCCGTTTGTATAATTCTCCCAGCGACTGAGATACAATCTTTGTCCCGTATAGAACCGGCATAAAATTCGTATCCCCTTTCCAGCGGGGGACAATATGCATATGTAAGTGCCCCTTGACTCCTGCCCCGGCAATATCGGATATATTGATGCCTATATTATACCCTTGGGCATTGAGCACTTCTTTTAAAAGACGCTTTGTTTCGGATAACAGAGAAAACATACCCAGGATCTCTTCTTTTTTCAGTGAAGAAATCTCAGCCGTATGCCTTAAGGGCGCGATCATTATATGGCCGTTATTGTAAGGAAAGGTATTGAGCATGGCAAAGGCAAAGCGATTCCTGGCTATTACGTATTTATTCTTTCCTGCCTTAAAGGCAAGGCAGAATATACAGCCTTTTTGTTTCTTTGCAGTTATATATTGAGCCCTCCAGGGGGCCCATAATTTGTCCATAGCTTTATCTAGATTTTAAAAATCTGCGGCTCGATCTTATCTCGTATTTCAATGATCCCGTATGAATTATATGCAGCAAAGACCTTATCCGTAGGGCTGCCGGGATTAAAATATATGGTACGGTCTTGCGTAATATTGACAGCGGTATGGGAATGCCCGAATATTACCAAATCAGGCTTATCTTTCTTAAAGTCCTCCTTAATTAATTCTAGAAGTTTAGCCGGACGCCCACAGCCATGGGTCAGGCCGACCTTAAAACCTGCGGCCATAAAAATCTCTCTTTCTAAAAGGACATCCCTTACAGGCTGCGGGTCCATATTGCCCCAGACCGCCTTTACATTACTGCAGCAAGCCTCAAGTAATCGCAAGACCCCTAAATCCACCAGGTCTCCGGCATGCACAATCATATCTACGCTTTTAAAGGCCTCAAGTATCTGCCGGGGTATTTCTTGGGCCTGTTCAGGTATATGGGTATCCGATATTACGCCTATTCTCATACTATTATCCTGGGTTTTGCAAAAAGATCCAAGATCTGATTCAGGATGTTCACATCCCAGGTAATGACTTTATCATTCAGCGCCTTCAGGCGGGTATTCATGTCTATATCCTTCAAGGTAATTATGATTTTCTTTTGTTCCCCATGGCGGTATTTCTTGCATTCCCGGGAAAAATCAACTATATCTTCTTCGGTAATCGCCTCCTTTTTCAAGCCCATTATCCAGACGTTTTCGCTGGAACGGCCTATAATACCGTCCTTTAGAAACCTGCCGTTTAGCTCCAGAGGCTTGATCTCGCGAAAATGCGAAAGGCGTATTTTCTTACGGTCGAGTTGGACCATGTCATCATCAAAGAGCCTAAGCAGCTCTATTAACCGTTCAGAGATCGGTTTCTGTTCTGCCGTAACAAACTCTTTAACCATGGAAAATATTTTCTCCCTGAAAAGTTCCTTTTGGCTTTTGGCATCAAAGGTAAACGCATGCGCCTTCTCCTGGTAAACAAATTTAAGCCAGAAACTAAAAACCCGGTCGTTGATCTTCAGGAAATCACCGTTACGGCTGATCATATCAAGTTCAACCATCTGTCCCACTTTGAACCTTAGGTCTTTTTGCTGCCTGTGCAATATATGGGATATATCTCTAAGTTTATTATGCCCATTGGAAATAAGGTAGAGTACCTCTATAAAATCCCTGCTCTGCGGAAGGTCCAAGAAACGTTTGAGGTAATGGGAAAATCTCTGGTTAAGCATGCCTGCAGAAGAAAAAAGCAGCTCCTCCAAGGCATCTACTAATCCCTCTATCCCGGGGTTAGTTAATTGCCGGGATATAGTTTCAAGATAAAATGGGTATCCTCCCGTAAAATGGACAATAAAATTTATCATTCCTTTATTTACCGCCATCCCCCGCTCTCGGAAATGATTATTAAGATAGTCTTCGCTTATCTTCACATCGAAAGGCTCGATATTAATTACTTCAAAGTTCCCGAATAACAAAGATAAGTTGCGCGCAAGTACCTGTTGGGCCCTGAATTTCATAGAGCTGATAATAACATACATAGTGGATTTATGGAGTATAAGAAGCTTAGACCATTCGGCATATAGTTTTTTTATGCCCATTTTTTCCAAATTATGGAATTCGTCTAATATTACTACGCAAAACTTACCCGTTTCCTGATGGATCAAGTCAGGCAGGGATAACAAAACGGGAAAAATATCGGATGTCTTCCTCTTTTCCAGAGAAGAGAGGATCGACCTTGCCTTCGCGGCTGTGCGCGGTATGAATCTCTCTGATTTAGAAATAAGGAACACCAGGTCTTCACGCAGGGTAATCCCGCTATTAGAAAGAAAATTGTAAAACAATACGCTCATATATCTCTTGGCAAAAGACTCCAGGGCCTGCGGCCTTACCTCTAGATACAATACGATCGTACGGTTATCCCAAAGTGTACCGAGCAATTTATATATAAGGGAAGTCTTGCCCACCAGCTCATCTCCCAGTATCGCGATATTCTGACGGTAGCCGTCTTTTAAATCGCCGATACGCTTTAAGAGTATATTTAGCTGTTCCCTGCGGCCGAAAAATTTATCTTTTGTCATGGCAGATAGAAATAGGGGTTGCGAGAAAGATGTCCTTTGCGTATCTCAAAATGCAAACAATTGCACCCGGGGCCTGCATCCAGAGGCGCGCTCTTTATTGAGGCGATGGCAGAATTCTTCTCTACCCTCTCACCGGGCTTAACTGATATTTGAGAAATGCCGGAATAAACAGTAGACAATCCGTCGCCATGGTCTATGATTATTGTCTTTCCGTAAGGATGGAATTTATCCGCGGAAAACACGACTTTGCCGCTGCGCGCGGCAACTATCTGGGCATCCCGGGATGGTTGTATATTTATCCCCTTGTTACGCACTTCGTTAAAAGTCTGCCCGTAAGTCGAAACCACCTTGCCCTTTAACGGCCAGGCGAAATCTTCAGAGGAAGGACTGATATTCACAGGCTGCGGCTGCCTGCGGTTAGGGATAAAAATCATCTGTCCTACTTCAATACTTGCGGCATCGGATATACGGTTTACCGAAACAAGCTCTTCCATCTCTATATTATAAATCCTGGAAATACGCCAGATGGTCTCCCCCCTCTCAACCTTATGATATATTCCGGGGGCACCTGAAGAACCTGGGGGCCTTGATGGATAGGGGAGAGTGGCGCAACCGCTTATCCACCACATCAGCACATAAATAAATACCTGTTTTTTAAATCCGCGCATATTTGTACATATCTTAAGAGCGGGCGAAGGGAATTGAACCCTCCTATCCAGCTTGGGAAGCTGGTGTTCTACCGATGAACTACGCCCGCATATTTTTCTCATTCATTTTAATAGAGCAATATTCTCCGCACATAGTGCAGACGTCAGAAAGCCTTGGACGGGAAGACCCCCTGTAATCCCTTGCCTTATCTTTATCTATTCCCAGATCGACCTGTTTCTTCCAGTCCCTTGTCCTCCTGGCATCGGACATCGCCGCATCCCATCCTATCGATTTTTTGCGTCTTTTTACTATGTCTGCGGCATGCGCAGATATCCTGGAAGCGATCACCCCCTCACGCACATCTTCCAGGGAAGGATGCCTCAGGTGCTCTGCCGGCGTTACATAACAAAGAAAGTCTGCGCCTTCGCTTGCGGCAATTGCCCCTCCAATAGAGGCATTAATATGGTCATAACCGGCGGCTACATCAGTAACCAGCGGCCCTAAGACATAAAAAGGCGCGCCATGGCAGATCCTTTTCTCTAAAACTACATTTTCCTTGATTTTATTCATTGGCACGTGGCCCGGGCCTTCTATTATTACCTGGACTTTGTGTTTACGCGCCTGCTTAGCTAATGCACCCAGGATTTTTAATTCGGATATCTGCGCCTGGTCATTAGCATCAAGTATGGACCCCGGCCTTAATCCGTCCCCCAGGCTAAGAGTAATATCATAGCGATAAGCGATATCTAAAATCCGGTCAAAATATTCATAAAATGGGTTTTCTTTCTTATGGCAGGCTATCCACCTGGAGAGTATTGCCCCGCCGCGGGAAACTATGCCTAAAACCCTCCCTTTATGTTTCAGGCATCCTATGCTCTTGCGGGTTACGCCGGCATGTATGGTAAAAAAATCTACGCCGTCCTTTGCCTGGCTCTCTAAAACATCCAGGATATCATTGATATCAAATTTTAATAAATCACCTCTTTCTTTCTTGGCCCTGACGGCAATTTCATATACGGGGACCGTCCCCACCGGGATAGGGGAATGCGCTAATATCTTTCTGCGTATTAACGCTATATCTTCTCCTACACTTAAGTCCATTACCGTATCCGCGCCGTATTTTACTGCTATGCACAGCTTCTTTAGCTCTTTATGCAGGCTCTGCTTATCGGTAGAAGTACCGATGTTAGCATTTATCTTCGTACTCAGACCATGACCTATCCCGCAGGGCCTTTTTACTTTATGTTTAAGGTTATTCAGGATGACTACTCTTCCCTCCTTTACGCCCTCTAAGACTACGCCAGTCTCAAGGCCCTCCCGGACGGCTATTCTTCTCATCAAGGGGGTGGCTATGTTTGCTGCGGCATATTCAATCTGGGTCATCTCTTAATTTAAATTTAAACTGCAGGAAACCGGGCCTTTGGTCAATCCTCTAAAATACCTGGTATTCTCAACTATATTACCCCCGCCTAATATCGCCTGGCATAATGCCAGGCGCTGTGCGCCCATCTGAATCAACCTGCCGATATTGCACCTGTTTATACCGCCTATAACAAATACCGGCACTTTGATCTTACGTATTACTTTAGCGATAATTTCCTGGTTTATGGGAGGGCATCCGGGTTTTGTCGTAGTATTGAATACCGGCCCTAGGCCTATATAGTCTGCGCCCTTGTCTTGCGCCTCCTCTGCTTCCTTGAGGTTATGGCAGGATATGCCTATGATCTTATCTTTACCTAAGATGTCCCTGGCTGATTCAATGGATGTATCCTCTTGCCCCAGGTGTATGCCGTCACATTCTGCGATAGATGCTATATCCGTATAATCGTTTATTATAGAAATAACTGGAAGGCCGTCAACCGCTTTACGCAAATCCCGGGCATATTCAAGTAATTGGTACCTGCTGCAATCCTTATCTCTCAGCTGGATTATCCCTGCGCCGTTTAAGGCTAGCGACCGGGCAACAAGAGATAAATTCCTTGCGCCCAGTATTTTTGTGTCAATGACAACGTAAAGCCTAAAGCCGCTGAGCAATCTTTTTTTCCAGTTCATAAATTCGGTAACGTATCCTTTTAAACTCTACTGCCCTGCGCGCGTCTTTCAGTTTTGAAAACTCTTCCAGCACCCTTATGGATTCTTTGACACGCTGCATGTTCGCGAAGAATATATCCTGGATATTTTTTCTTTTCAGCTCTATAACGCAAGTATGCCTGCCTACATCGGATAAGCTCTGCCTGCCGTTTAAGAGAAGTATCTTGTGGGCCAGTCCCTTGAATATTATGTCCAGTGAATGCCGGATATGTTTTAAGGCTGCGGTCAAAGAACGGCTGTTAAGCATAAAACGCGTCACTTCCTCGCACACCCTCAGGCCTTCTTTGGCGCGGTTGATATTAGCGTCTATGATCCGATTAATCCCTGTTTCTTGAGAATGACTTGGCAATTTTCTTAATCAGGTTTGTAGAAGATAGCCCTTTTACCACTTTTATCCGCAACACCTTCCCGCCGTAACTCTTTACGATATCACTTCCTACTATTCTATCTTTATGCCAATCAGCACCCTTAATGAGGATATCCGGCTTTAATACGCTTATAATGTTCAAAGGTGTAGCCTGACTGAAAAGAACCGCGTAAGTAACACTCTCAAGCCCTGCCAATACCCGCAGCCTCTCTTTTTCACCGACAAGCGGCCTCTTAGGGCCCTTGATCTTTCTTATAGAGGAATCTGAATTCAGTCCTACTATAAGTATGTCGCCTTTTCTCCTGGCTTCCTGCAGGTATTTTACGTGGCCATAATGCAGAAGATCAAAGCAGCCGTTGGTAAAGACTATCCTTTTGCCGCTTTTCTTTAGGGCGGGTAAGAGACGTGCCAGTTTATTTACGCTGATTATCTTGTCTTCTAACACACTTCCTGTTCCACCAATTCGCAAATAGCATGCCCTACCATAATATGGGCCTCCTGTATCCTGGCGGTCACTGAAGACGGGGCTATAAAAGTAATATCGGCTGTCTTCGCCAATTCTCCGCCGTCACCGCCGGTAAGCGCGACGGTCTTAACCCCCATCTTCTTAGCCTGGCGGATACCCATAAGGACGCTGCGTGCCTTTCCGCTGGTTGATATGCCGATGGCAACATCGTTCTTTTTTGCCAGGCCTTCTATCTGCTTGGCAAAAACCATCTCATAACCATAATCATTGGCTATGGCAGTCAATATTGATGTATTGGTAGTCAAGGCTATGGCCGCAAGGGCCTGCCTGTCTTTTTTAAACCTGCCCACAAGTTCTGCTGCGATATGCTGGCTGTCACTGGCAGATCCACCGTTGCCGAATAAAATCACCTTGCCTTCTTTTTTTACACAGTTGATTATGAGACTAGTGATATCGACTATATCGCCTATGGATGTACGCAAGAGCTCTTCCTTAACCTGGATGCTCTCAAGGATTATTTCTTTTATTTTTTCGCGCATATCTCTCCTTTTTATCCGAAGAATACCTTAGCCATTTCAAAAAGCTCCATATCCACGGTTTTGAGTTCCTTGACCGCGTCTTCCAAAGGCACATCTATAATGCGATTCCCGGATAACGCGACCATTCTTGCGAATTTTTTATTCTGGATCAACTCTACCGCTTTTACCCCAAAGCGCGTGCCCAGGATACGGTCAAAAGCTGTAGGGGTGCCGCCTCTTTGAATATGCCCCAGTACGCTCACGCGGGTTTCGTATCGGGTGCGTTTTTCTATTTCTTTCGCCAGGATCTCGCCTATGCCTCCCAGACGGACATGGCCAAATTCATCGAGCTTTTCTTCCTGAGTGACTATCGTGCCCTTTTTGAATTCAGCGCCCTCTGCTACTACCACGATACTGAAAGTCTTACCGCGGGCATGTCTCTTTTTTATAAGGCTGCACGTCTCTTCTATGTCAATAGGTATCTCCGGGATCAGGATAACATCCGCACCTCCGGCTAAGCCGGCCTCTATCGCAATCCACCCCGCGTGCCTGCCCATGACTTCCACAACTATAATACGGTGGTGACTCTCAGCAGTAGTATGCAGCTTATCTATGCATTCCATGGCCGTATTAACTGCCGTATCAAAACCAAAGGTATAATCCGTGCAGGAAAGATCGTTATCTATCGTCTTGGGGACACCGACAATATTCGGTATGCCGTCTTTAGTCAACCTCGAGGCCACCCCCAGGGTATCTTCCCCTCCTACGGCGATTAAAGCATCCAGTCCTAATTTAGCGTAAGTATCTTTTACTTTGTCTAAGCCACCCTCCTTATTGTAGGGATTAGTACGGCTGGTTCCTAAGATTGTCCCTCCTTTAGGCAATATACCGGAAATAGTCTCTAAAGTAAGGGGGATACAGTCCTTCTCAATCAACCCCTTCCATCCGTTTTTAATACCGATAAATTGATACCCCAGATTAACACCTTTCCTTATTGCTGCCCGGATAACCGGATTTAACCCCGGGCAATCACCGCCGCCGGTAAGAATACCTATAACTGCCATAAGAAAACCCTCCCTGTGATTTTATGGTTATAATAGCTTAACTTATACCCTGCCGTATCCGCCAAAGGGGATAGCAGATTCTTCCTTATCTGTATCTTTTTTTCTGCGTTCTTTATCTTCCTGGGCAATAATCTTAACCACATGTATACGTATAATAATCTGTTCTTCAATACCCAGCATATCCTGTATCTTAGCCCGGGTGATTTCCTGGAGCCGGGAAGTCAGATCCGGTATATTCGCTTCCGATTTTAACACCACCCTCAAATCGACGATAATCCCTTTCTTGGTAGCAATGACATCCGGACGCAGCTCTCTGATTTCCGGTATGATGCCGCTGAGGCGTTTTATCAAATCTTCAACCGCCGAAAGCGCAACCGTCACCTCGCCTGATGAGGTATTAAAGGCTATGGTCTTTTCCCTCTGAAAACGCCCAAGTATCAATTGGGCGAAAGAAAAACTTATCAGTATTAAAAGCAGGCCGGAAAGCCCCACAATTATACGGGAATTAATACTGTCCCGGGCAAACATCATCATATCCGCTATATCCTGGGGCTGCAGAAGGTTCAAAGAGAACACTATAAGCACTATGCCTATAAGGATTGTTACCCCCGCGTAAAATAGTATGCCAAAAACCGTAAATATGCGCATCTGCTACCCCCTCTCTATGCCTTGTACATTTATGTTTATATATTTTACCGGCAGACTGGTCGTTTTATCTAAAGCGCTACTTATATTTTCCTGGACACGATTGGCCACATCGGGGATATTAAAGCCGTATTTGATAATCAGGGGTATATTAATGCGCACCTCTTCGTTCTTGTCAATTTCAACCCCTATACTGCCCGCATTCTTCCTGCCCAATAACCCAAATAAGCTTAAGACTGCGTTTCTACCTATGCCTTTTACCCCTTCGATTTCACATGCAGCCAATGCGGCGACAGAGGCGATCACATTTTTGTGTATGCGTATTGTCCCCAGGTCATTGCGCGATTCATCCCTAGACAGCATCTTTTGTTGTATATTGCTAAGCCAAAAATCTCCTTTATTCATTTTGCACCTGCTCCTTATATTCGTCTTTCAACATCTCCTGAACGAAATGGGTAGATATCTCTCCTTTTATAAATAATGGATTATCCAAAAGCCGCTGATGAAATTGGATGGTCGTTTTAATGGGAGAAATAATAAACTCGGCTAATGCCCTGCGCATGATGGTGATCGCCTCCTGACGACTGGAGGCATGGACAATCAATTTTGCCAGCAGTGAATCGTAATACGGGGAAACCTCATACCCCTGGTAAATATGCGTGTCTATGCGCACCCCGGGGCCTCCCGGGAAAATCAGGGTTTCAATCTTCCCCGGGCAGGGCAGAAAACTATTTTCAAAATCTTCTGCGTTAATACGGCATTCTATAGCCGTTCCCTTTATATTTACCTCCTCCTGATGCAGGCTAAGCCTATGGCCTGTGGCGACACGGATCTGTTCTTTTATCAAATCGATGCCGGTAACCTCCTCCGTAACCGGATGCTCTACCTGTATGCGCGTATTCATCTCCATGAAATAGAAATTATTCTCCTGGTCAAGCAGGAACTCAACCGTCCCTACCCCGACATAGTTTATCGACTTAACGCCCCTCGTCGCCATTTCGCCTAAACGTTTCCGTAGTCTATTGTCTACTACCGGCGAAGGGGATTCCTCGAGCAATTTTTGATGGCGGCGCTGGATACTGCAGTCTCTTTCTCCCAGGTGTATGATATGGCCATGGCGGTCAGCCAAAACCTGTATCTCTATATGGCGTGGTTTTTCTATGTATTTTTCGATATATACGCTTGGATTGCCGAAGTTTGCCTCTGCCTCTGCCTGTGCAGTCATCAGGCTGCTCACCAGGCGGATATCATTATGGCAAATCCTCATGCCTTTGCCTCCGCCGCCTGCCGCAGCCTTGATAATCACAGGGTAACCTATCCTTCTGGCTGTTTTAAGCGCTTCTTCTTTATTCTGGACAATAGAAAGACTGCCTGGGACTATGGGTAATCCTGCCTTTTGCATATTCGCCCTGGCAGCCATTTTATCACCCATTAAACGGATATTTTCTGAGGTAGGACCGATAAAGGTGATCTGGCAGGATTCACATATTTCCGCAAAATGCGGGTTCTCCGCCAAGAAGCCGTAACCGGGATGGATCGCCTCTACGTCGGTTATTTCTGCGGCGCTGATAATAGCAGGGATATTAAGGTAACTGCTGCTGCTCTGGGCCTTGCCTATGCATATCGCCTCATCCGCCAGGCGCACATGCAGGGATTCGCGGTCTACTTCTGAATAGACTGCGACTGTCTTTATGTTCAACTCACGGCAGGCGCGTATTATACGCAGGGCAATTTCTCCCCGGTTTGCAATCAGGATTTTAGAAAACATGTTTTATGAAACCTAAAGGATTTCTGCTCGGTTAAGAATTATTCTGGGACTGAAAGGATAAAGCTTATGCTATAACGGCTCGATCAAAAACATTGCTTGCCCGAACTCAACCGGTTCGCTGTTTTCAACCAAGATCTCTAAAATCTTACCTTTAACTTCGGACTTTATCTCATTCATCAGCTTCATCGCTTCTATTATGCATATTACCTGCCCCGGCTCGATAACCTGGCCTGCCTCTGCATAAGGAGGGGCCTCCGGAGCTGGTGCGCGGTAAAAAGTCCCTACCATGGGCGCCTTAATCTCAAATGTCTTCGCTATTGCATCATTAGGTTCGGCCGCATTAGGGCTGCCTTGCCCAGCCCCTGTAACCGTTTCCTTCTCCACGATTATCCGGCTGCCAGAAGCGCTTTCTATGGCGCCCGTCTTCTTCAGCCTTATACGCATACCCTCTTTTTCTATTTCCAGTTCCATAAGGTTATTTTCGTTCATCAGGTTGATCATTTCTTTGATCTCTTTTATGTTCATCTTCGGCCTCTTAAAGTATCAGGAAACCCTTTCTACGTATCCTGCTGTGCGCGTATCTACTTTTATTTTATCTCCCACATCGATAAACAGCGGCACCTGGATGACGGCGCCGGTTTCTACCTGAGCCGGCTTTGTCCCGCTTTTAGCGGTATCCCCCTTGATACCGGGCTCGGTATGGGTTATGGTAAATTCAATAAAATTCGGGAGGTTAATATTCAAAGTCTCACTCTTATAGAAATAACCCAGGACATCTAAATTGTCTTTAAGAAATTTTGCCTTATCACCCAGATTATCCTTAGCCACCGCTATTTCTTCAAAATTATCCTGGTCCATAAAATGGAACATATCACCCGAAGAATACAAATATTGCAGCTTCCTCTCTTCGACCCAGGCCTCTTCAACCTTTTCATCCCCCCGAAAGGTCATCTCTTGTATATTGCTATTCTTGAGGTTGCGCAATTTCGTGCGCACAAAGGCTGCGCCCTTGCCGGGCTTTACATGCTGAGTTTCCACGACCTGATAAACAATACCGTCGACTAAAACAGTTACGCCTGATTTAATATCATTTATGGAGAGCGCCACTTAAGACCTCGCATCCTTTATCAGTCACCAAAACCATATCCTCTATCCTTATGCCGAATTTACCCGGAATATATACGGCCGGCTCAAGGGTAAAGACCATCCCCTTCTTAAGCACATGTTCCTGGCCGCCAGTTATACTGGGAGATTCGTGTGTTTCCAGGCCTATCCCGTGGCCTAAGGCATGGCCAAAAAAACCGCCGTATCCTTTTGCGATTATGTATTGGCGGGCGCTTGCATCTACCTCTTTTATCTTGACCCCGGGCTTTATTTTCTTTATAGCCCTCTCTTGCGCCTTCAGGACAATTGCGTAAGTCCTTCTAAATAGAGATGTTATTTTACCCAAAAAGAATACCCTTGTCAAGTCAGATTTATACCCCTGATAACTTACCCCTATATCGATCAACACCGGTTGATCAGCCGTAATCATCTCCTGCGAAGTAAGGTGGTGGGGACGGCTGGAATTAGGCCCGCAGGCTACGATTATGTCAAAAGCCGCCTCTTGCGCCCCTTGCTGCCTTATGAAACGCTCCATTTCTCCGGCTACCTCTATCTCTTTTATGCCTGGACGGATAAATTCTTTGATAAACCTGAATGATTGTATGGTTATTTCTACGGCCTTCCTTATCTTATGGACCTCGCAACTATCTTTGACCTGGCGCATACCCTCGATCAAGCCGGCAACAGGCAAAAATTCCGTCTTTTTAGGAAACAAAGAAATAATTTTCTTATAAGCAAAAAAAGACATATGGCGCTCTTCAAAACCGATACGTTTTATCTTAAGATTACTGCAGGCATCCCTGATATGGTCTGCGGCGCCACCCTTGATTATTTCAACTTTCATCCCTTTTAAATCAGCCCTTGTCTCCTGGGCATAACGGAAATCCGTAAGGTATACATTTTTCTTCTTTGAGACTATCAGGTAAGCATCACGGCTGTGGATTCTAGTCAGGTAGGATATGTTAGGAGAATAAGATACCAGGAGCCCGTCAAGGCCAAGCCTTTCCAGTTCCTTATAGATATGGCGTATTCTATCGCTCATTTTCAAGGTTAATCTATCCCCGTCAGCTAAACGCTGCAAAAATTTGCTAAACTTCTTGCGTAGCTGCCGAGATGTCCCTCTCGTATTGACTGAAGGAACCTCTTGTTATATAGCAGGAATTAATTATATCCCGAATATAGATATTATCAAGCAAATTCGGGACTTATGGAGGTTATTCCCTCGCGTAATTTTAAGCACATTAAGCTTTTGTCTAGCGAAATCCTGAGCGAGACTTTTAAATGAGCACAAGGACGCTTGGAAGGGATCCGTTGTGTCCGGTCTTGTTTGGCTGGAAATTGCGTAACTATTCGAGGAATTAAGAGACTGGGATAAAATTGATAATGCTAATGGAGCCCCCTCAACCTTTAGGCTAAAGGGTTCTCTCCCTGAAGCAGAAACAAATCTTTGCTATGCGTTCATTCCAAGACTAAAGTTCTAGGTATTTCTGCGGATGGGATTAAACTGTCTTGAGCCACTGTTCAATTTGCTGCTTTATCTTATCCCTTACCTGGCGCGCCTGATCCAGCTTATCTTCCCAAACCCCTTGAAAGCTTGCTGGGTCATCAAAACTCCAGTGGATTCTTCTAGTAGCGGTAGTCCCGGGAAACACCGGACACCTTTGTGCCTGGGATTCATCGCAAACCGTAATTACATAGTCATAGCGTTTCCCTTGTTTATAAAAATCAAAAACGCTTTTGGTGTTATTCTGAGAGATATCAATGCCTATCTCCTTCATAACTTCAATAGCCAAAGGATTAAGTTTTCCCGGTTCAAGGCCAGCACTTTCAACTTCGAATCTGCCCCTTGATAAATGCTTTAGTAACGCTTCTGCCATTTGAGACCTAGCTGAATTATGCACACAAACAAATAGGACCTTTTTCATGTAAACATCTCCTTGCCCGCCAGGGTAATACCCGCGTAATACAGCTAAGCGCGGGGTGTTAATTTATTTCTTCAGGGTGATGTTTAACAACTTTGGCATTCACCATATAAATAACATCTTCTGCAATATTAGTGGTATGATCGCAGATGCGCTCAAGGTGACGGGCAATCAGAAGAAGCGACACGGCGCGCGGCACTGTAGATGAGTCTTTGCCCATATAGTCTTCAACCAATTCTTTTTGGACTAGGTTGCGCAGCTTATCTGCCTCACTATCAAGCAAAATAACCTTTCCAGCCAAATCCGCATCCTTATTCACAAAAGAATCTAAGGCGTCTTTTACCATCTGCTGAGCAAGACTAGTTAATTTAGGAATATCAATAAGTGGCTTAAGTAATGGTTTACCAACAAGATCCAGTACACGCTGAGCAATGTCAACCGCTAAATCCGCTATCCTCTCTAAATCAGTGGAGATCTTCATTATCATCGCAATGAAACGTAAATCAAAAGCCATTGGTTGCCTCAAGGCTAGTAAATCAAGACACTTTTCATCAATCATATTTTCAAACTCATCAATAGCTTTATCATCGCTAATCACTTCATTGGCTTTACCCGCGCTGAGTTCTTTAAGGGACTCTACCGATTCAAAGATTGCGTTTTCCACTAAAGTGCCCATTTTTAGTAAATCTTCCTTTAGGTCGGCTTCTTCCTGATCTAAATGCCTTTCCATTGTCTACTCCTTTTCGCATGCACTAACCGAATCTACCTGTAATATAAGCCTCAGTTTTAGGATCTTTGGGCTTGGTAAAAATATCTTGTGTCTTACCAAACTCAATGAGTTCTCCCATTAAAAAAAATGCCGTATAATCTGAAACCCTTGCTGCCTGCTGCATATTATGTGTAACGATTACAATAGTGTATTCTTTTTTCAACTCCGTAATAAGTTCTTCTATTTTTGCGGTTGATATAGGATCAAGACTTGCGCAGGGCTCATCAAATAAAATTACTTTAGATTCAACTGCAAGGCTTCTAGCAATGCATAATCTCTGTTGTTGGCCACCGGAAAGCCTTAACGCGCTCTCGCTGAGCCTATCCTTTACTTCCGGCCATAATGCTGCTTTTTTTAATGACCATTCCACTCTTTCTTCAATAAATGACCTATCTTTAATTCCGTTCGCCTTAAGGCCGTAGCTGATATTATCAAAAATGCTCTTGGGAAAAGGATTGGGTTTCTGAAAGACCATCCCCACCTGCCTTCTAATTTCAACTGCATCAACAGAAGGACCAAAAATATCCATGCCGTCCAGATATATCTTACCGATAAGCACAGTGTTAGGTACCAGCTCATTCATACGGTTTAATAGCCTTATGAATGTTGATTTACCGCACCCTGAAGGCCCAATGATTGCCGTAACCTGATTCTTGTAGATATCGAGATTTATATTTTTTAATGCCTGGGTCCTGCCGTAGAAGAAATCAACATTCTCTGACTTGATTCTTGTTTCGCTATCCATAAATTCCCCTCTGTCTCTGGCGGATAAAAATAGCTATTCCGGAAATCATTAACACTATAAATAAAAGCGTGAGGCTCGCCCCATAGGCAATTGCTGTTTGTTTATCAGGATGAGTCCCTTCGGTCATTAGGGCATAAATATGGTATGGCAGCGCCATCACTTCAGAGAAAACGGACTTAGGATATCCACGGGTATAGAAAGTTGCTGCGGTAAAAAGAATCGGCGCAGTCTCGCCTGCAACTCTACCTATGCTTAAGATTACCCCAGTTAAAATCCCAGGCAATGCCGTAGGTAAAACTATATTTTTTATTGTCCCCCATCTCGTTGCACCAAGGGAAAGCGACGCTTCCCTTATCGATTGCGGAACGGCTAATAATGCTTCCTGGGCGGAAGAAATTATTAAAGGTAAGGTTAAGATGCCTAAGGTTAGGCTTCCTGAGAGTACCGAGACGCCTAGGCAGAAGAATTTGACAAAAACCGCCAAGCCAAAAAGTCCGAATACCACCGAAGGCACTCCTGCCAAGTTGTTAATACTTATTCTGATAAGATTGACTATAAAACCTTTGGGAGAATATTCGCATAAATAAATCGCGCAAGCTATTCCTAAAGGTAAAGCAAAAAGCATGGCTCCTAAAGTCAAATAGAATGTGCCTATAATAGCCGGCGCAATCCCACCCTGCGTCATGCCTAATCTTGGCCCCTGAGTTAAAAACTCCCAAGAAATAACCTTAAAACCCCTTATACTAATGAAATATATAATAGAACCTAAAAAAATAAGCGTAGTGGCTACAGAAAGGATTAGCGCAAAGAAACCCAAATTTTGAATAATATCTTTTTTCATCCGCTTAACCCCAATTTTATTCTAAAACGCCTGCTAATCATTTCAGCTATAATATTAAAGACAAATGTGGTCAGAAATAAAATAAGCGCGATAGCAAATAAGGCATGGTAGTGCCAGCCCCCCATGGGCGCCTCACCCATCTCCGCGGCAATAGCTGCAGTCATTGGCCTTACCGGCTCTAAAAATGAATGGGGAATAACTGCTGCCCCTCCGGCAACCATTAAAACCGTCATGGTTTCACCTATAGCCCGGCTCATTCCTAAAATTATAGCCGTTGAGATCCCTGAACCTGCTGCTGGTATTACCACCTGTGTCAAAGTCTGCCACCTGTTTGCGCCTACGGCAAAGGATGCCTCACGGAATGATTTTGGAACATAATTGAGCGCATCATCAGCAAGGCTACAAACCGTAGGTGTCGCCATAATTCCTAAAACTAAACTTGCATTCAGTGCGGTCAGGCCAGTAGGAAGATGAAATAGATTCTGCAGTAACGGCGTAAGTATCACCATACCGAAAAAACCATACACCACCGAAGGAATACTGGCCAGTATCTCAATTAAAGGTTTAAGTATTGCCCTTTGCTTATGTCCGGCCAGTTCATGCAGATAAAGCGCGCTCCCCACACCTAAAGGGACACAAACAAGTATCGCGCCAAAAGTCACCCAAATAGACGCCAAAATCAAAGGTAGAATCCCAAACTCAGGAGTTGAATATGTCGGATACCAGGCTTTTCCTAAAATGAATTCCAACGGCTTGACCTTTTGAAAGATAGGCAATGCCTCTTTAAAAAGGACAATAACAATCCCTATTAAAAATATCAGAGAAGAAAAAGCCAAGATCATAAAAATCCATTTATATAACTTTTCTTTCATATCCGCCTTCTGCTACACCCAACCCAAAAGGATGGGTTGGTGTTGCGCCTTCTGCGCAAGGAGGCCGCGGCAGGCTCTGCGCCTGCCGCGGTTTAAAGGGTTAATGAGTAAACGCTTGATCTCTACTTTAACCCTACAAATCCCTCTTCCTCGACTAATTTCTGGCCTTCCGGGCTTAAAATATAATCAATAAACTGCTTAACTAAACCTTTCGGCGCTCCGTTGGTATACATAAACAATGGCCTGCCGATAGAATATTTGCCGGTGAGAACAGTTTCTTTTGACGCCTTTACGCCATCGACATCAACTGCTTTGACCGAAGACGTCAAATAACCCAACCCAACGTAACCGATTGCCCCGGGCGTCCTGGATACTGTAGAGGCAACTGCCTGATTGGAAGCCTGTAATAAAGCATCTGGGCGAACCTTTTCCCCTTTTAATGCCAATTCCCCAAATGCCTCAAATGTCCCGCTTGAGCTGTCACGCGAAATAACCACGATTTTCTCATCAGAACCACCAACATCTTTCCAATTTGAAATTTTGCCGGTATAGATACCCTTGACCTGTTTACCTGTTAATGCCTCAACAGTATTTAAGGGATGCACTATAACGCAAATTCCATCCATTGCAACAACATTGGCCTTAGGGCTTCTTCCGTTTGTTACTGCTTTATCGAGCTCAGTGTCTTTAATCGGGCGCGAAGAATCTGCAATATTGCAAGTGCCATCAATTAAAGAAGCGATACCTACGCCTGAGCCGCCACCGCGCACTGATATGTCTGCTCCGGGATTACTATTCATAAATACCTCGGCTGCCTTCTGGGCAATAGGCAATACTGTAGTTGATCCTTCAACAACTATTTTCTCTGCGTAACAAGGAACTGCTAAACCAAGTATAAGTAACCCAAAAACCCACAACTTACTAAAAACTTTCATCTTCTTTCCTCCTATGTTTTGTTAAATCTAAAACTTCATATTCCAGTCAACTTGCAGTAAAGTCTCAGGAGCTTTTGCAGATGTTCCTACAATATTCCAGGAACGGTATACGTCTATCCCTAGATTTGTATTCTTGCCTAAACCAAAGGTTAAAATACCTTCATGGCTTCTTATGCCGGTTTTACCGCTATAACGATCAGAATCAGGCAAGATATCAAGCACAGCGTCTTTTTCAAGCATGGCGTATATGTATCTAAACTGCCAGTCTCCCCACTTCTCAATCTTTGCATTTCCAAACTGAAAACCTGTTGAAAAACCATTGTTTTTATCTGAAACTTGCAAGTTGTTCACATATTCGCCAAAGAATTTCAGATTCTCAATATTTAACCCTAAAGCCTTAAAGGGCTCCCTTATTGAAAACTCTAAAGCAGGATTGAGGTTGCTATAATTATATTCATAGCTTGTGCCATTTTTAGTATTTTGCCCCTTAGAATAGCTTGAGGCAGCCGTGTCTTTAGTTTCAAAGTATTCGTAGGTGACAGCGCCTTTTAATGAGAGATTATCATTAATTGCATAGTTTATCCCAGGCTGAACAAGGTACGCCATAGCGCCTGAGGTGGTGCTTGTATCATCCACGATTACCAAGGGCGCGGCGGTCAGAAATACGGATGTCTTAGGACTTAAAGTTTTGTTAATTCCGATAGCGGCGCCTTCCGGAGTTATATCCGTATCCCAAATCAAATCAGTAGGCTCCCAAAGCACGTCATTTAAAAGCATCTTCCCACCAGTGAAACTTAACCACGATAGAGGGTCATATTTACCATAGGCATAATCAAGAATAATTGTTTTCTTAGCCTGTGATCCGCCAAGGGTTATGTTCGTAGAACGAGGGTCTCCGCTTCCAGTAGCTATACCAATACCCACCTTAATTTTATCATTTACCTTGTTTTCCAAACCGAGGCGCATACGAATACGACCTATAGTGGTATTCTTACTGATATCGTTGGTGTTTTTTTCGTGAAGATTCTGAAACCTTAGCCTAAAATCACCCTTCAGCTTCGTATTCTGTACCCAAGCCGGTAAAGATGAATATTTGCCTGCGGCAATCTCTGACTTCACCTGCTCTTTGGTTTCAGTACCGATTTGCTGGGCTTCGCCGGGAGTTAAAACGCCTTTGTCCACCAGTTTTTGAAGCAAGATATCTATTTCACCCGCGTAAGATGGACGTATACCTAAATTTAATGCCATGGACCCGATTAAAACAACAACTGTCAAAACTCTCTTCATTTGTTTTTCCTCCTTTTAATTAATGTGAATTCTTGAACCATATTGACTGACTCCTTGATTTTCCACCTCCTTTTGCCTTAGCTTCAAAAATCTGGCTGTATAAGTCAATAACCCTTTCTGCCTTTTGATCTGCCATTCTGTTGAAGAAATTTTTTATCGCGCTGATTATTTTCTTAAAGATTTTTTTCATACTCCAACCCCTGCAAGCTCGCATTCCCTCTCTTTAATATTGGCGCCTTCAAGCTTAATGTAATAGGTAAACAGCGGGCAAAGTTTATAAAGCGCAAGACAATAATTTTCTCTTTCAAAAACTGACGGTACCATTAAGCCATCGGTAAAACGGCTGCAAGTTGCATAATTACTTCTTGAGCTTAAACAAGGGCACATTTTAGTTAGCCTTTCCTTGTATATCTTGGCGTATTGCGTTTTCGCTCTTAACAAAATAATCCCTGTCCCGAATAGTAATTAAATCCTTAATGACTTCCATTAACTTTGAAACGCTGAAAGGCTTAGTAATGTAGTAATCCGCTCCTACAAGATTGCCGTAGATCTTATCTTGAGATTCAGCTCTAGCAGTCAACATGACTACGAACGTCTTATAAGCAGCGGGGTTTTCCTTGATGGCTTTACAGATATGGAATCCGTCAATACCGGGGAGCATAATATCGAGAATCACTATATCGAATACTTCCTTAGCGAGCCTATTTTGTGCTTCTAATCCATCGTAGATAGATTCCGAACTAAAACCGTTTTTGGAGAGATTATAGGAAATAAGCCTGCTAATGCTTTTATCATCTTCAACAACCATTATTCTTTTTTCTTTTCTTATCGTGCCTACATCCATTGTTTATACTCCCTGCATACCAAGTGCACACCGGCACCCCCAATAGGTCCGGGTGTTAAGAAAATTTCCGATATAGAACGTCCATAATCTTTAACTCGTCATTGACGATTTCTTCCAGATATTCCGTGATCTTTCTTACCATGTTTCTCACAATTTTTCTCATAATGTTTTATCTATCCTTTCTTCTCACCTTAAGTCTATAATACTCATGTTACAAAATCCTTAAAGCATTGTGAACTTCTTGTGAACTTTTTTTAGAGCTCAATGGTTCGCCTTCACACAATATTGATATTTAAGTTAAATCGAAACATCAAATTTGTATCCTTCACTCTTAACCGTCTTAATCAACTGCGGATTATCAGGGTCTTCCTCTATCTTTTCCCTAAGGTGTCTTACATGGACATCGATGTTACCGTATTCAACGATATTGTCTTGGCCCCAAACCGCGTCCAGAATTTCGCTATGGCTTAAAACTCTCCCGGGATTATTGATAAAAAATTTGAGGATACCCCTTTCTCGTGTGGTAAAGGTTATTTCTTGACTGTTGCGTTTTACTGCTAAATTTTCTCCATCTATCTCTAAAGATCCGATTCTGATAGTTTTTGGGATAGAATTCTTATTTTTGGATCTAGCTAAGACTCTTTTTACTCTTACTACCAATTCTCTTGGGCTAAACGGTTTGGTGACATAATCATCAATTCCAAGGTCAAAACCTCTGAGTTTATCTTCAACCCCGGAAAGAGCGCTGAGCATAATAATAGGTATATTGTTTAAGTGGGGATTTTGTCTCAGACGCCGGCATACCTCCCAGCCGTCAATTCTGGGAAGCATGATGTCAAGAATGATTAAATCGGGGTTTTCTTGTTCGGAGATTTCCAGCGCTTCAATGCCGTTCTTTGCGGAAAACGCCTCGTATCCGGCTATCGTCATATGAAAAGCAATTAACTTCACGAGATCCTTCTCATCGTCAACGATCAGTATTTTTCTTTTCGTAACCATATGCTCTCCTTCCGTAGAAGACGGAACACCGGCCTATCTGATAAGGCCGGGTGTTTTCTGCTTCTCAAAGAAAGTATATAAAATCAAGGTTACGATATCATTAAGGCAACGTGAACTTTCTGTGAATTATTTTGATTAGTTTTAGGGAGAAGTTTACTGCTAGAGGCTGTTAAGCCAGGGGAATGGTAAAGCTAAAAGTGGAGCCAAGCCCTAATTTTGATTTTACCCAGACCTGACTGCCGTGGGCGGAAACGATATGCTTGACGATGGAAAGGCCAAGGCCTGTACCACCGAGCTCGCGGGAACGGGCCTTGTCTACCCGGTAGAACCGTTCAAATATGCGAGGAAGGTCTTTTTCTGATATGCCTATTCCGGTGTCCGAGATGTCAATTTGTAGAGCATTGTTGACCACCTTGACAGAAATGGTTGCCGAGCCTCCTTCAGATGAATATTTTATGGCATTATCAAGAAGATTAATCATAACCTGAGTAAACCTTGTTTCATCGGCCTTTATCCTGGGAAGATCAAGCGGAAGATCAAGTTTAAGCGCGATTGATTTTGCCTTGGCTTGATTTTCGATAACAGTTACTGCACGCTTTATTGCCGAAACGGGATCAAGCGGGACAAAGTTCATTTTCATTTTACCGGATTCTATCTTGGATAAGTCCAAAAGGTCATTGATTAAGTTAGCAAGGCGGTCGGAATCCTGATAAATAATACTTATAAACTCTTTTACATTATCCTTATCTTCAAGTGCGCCTTCCAGAAGCGTTTCCGCATAACCCTTTATACTAGATATGGGCGTGCGTAACTCGTGCGAGACATTAGCGACAAAATCTTGTCTTATCTGCTCAAGACGCCTTAGCTCCGTGATATCATGAAAAACCAGTATCGCCCCTTCAAATTTATCATTACGGACTATCGGCACGCCATTTACTTTCAGTATCTTTGCTTCAGGGACACTAATAGTGATTTCTTCGGTAGCAAGACTCTGCCTTCCTTGAATAATCCTGTCTACTATATCTTGCACTGCGGTGTTTCTAATAACTTCAAGCGGTTTTTTCCCTTCGGGATTAGTATCAACAAGGAACATCTTCCTTAAGGAAGGATTCATAAGGATAATTTTTTCCTTGTCATCAGTAACTATTACTCCCTCAAACATGCTTGATAAGACAAGGTCGAGCTTTGCCCGTTCGGAACTTATTTTTCCTATCTTATCTTTTATCTCCTCGGACATTAAGTTCAGGGAATGCGCAAGCTCGCCAATCTCATCTTGTGCATAAATGGCTGCCTTCTTTGAGAAATCGCCTTGCGCCATAGATTTTGCAATCTCCGACATCTTAGTAAGGGGACGCGAAACGAACACTGACACTAAGAAAGTCAGGCCAAGGCTCAGTAACAAAATTCCGGTTATGCTTACTCCTACCAGCCTATGCATCTTTGCCTGTAATATTGCTATATCATACAGGGGAACGGAAAATCTTAATACCCCTGCAGCCTTTTCTTTGCCAAAAGGAATGGCTGTATAAAGCATATCTTTCTTAACCGTATAACTGAAACGCTTGCTTACTCCCAATCCGCTCTTAATGGCTTCCTTTACCTCAGGCCTATTAGCATGGTTTTCAACGGTAATTAACCTCTCCCTTGTTAAATCCGTATCACCCAGCACCTTTCCGTCAAGAGCGATAATGGTCACACGCAGACCAAGAGTGTTTCCTATGTTTAACGCAAGCTCCTGAAAATCCATGGGGTTTGTTTTATCTTCCAGGTGAGTTTCTAATAGGTCTTTACCGAGTTTAAGCTGGCGTTGAACGTTGTTTTTGAGGTTACTTTCAACGTAGGATTTAAGGTGGGAATCCAGATAAATATAGCCGGTCGAAATGGCAAATATAACTACAAAACAGAGGATAAAGGTAAGTTTCCAATGAAGCTTAATCTTCATTCTCTTCTTTAAATCTATAGCCTAAGCCTCTGGCTGTCTCGATTTGTCCGCCTATCTTACCGAGTTTCTCTCTAAGACGCTTGATATGGGTATCAACAGTACGGGTAAACACATCTGTATGCATATCCCATACATCCGAAAGTAATTGGTCTCGCGACTGGATGCGGCCTTTTCTCTCGATTAGAGTAACTAGAAGTTTAAACTCTATAGGCGTAAGCCCAATTTCTTTATTATTTACTGTAACCTGGTGCTTCGGCACATTAATAACAAGGCCCCCTCTTTCAATAATCTCTTTTGGCGATTCTTCTATCTTGCCTCTTTTTAAAATTGCTTTTATGCGTAGAACCAGTTCCCGGGGGCTAAAGGGCTTCACCACATAATCATCCGCCCCAAGCTCTAAGCCAACAATTCTATCCACTTCTTCACCCTTAGCAGTAAGCATTATGATAGGGACACTTTTAAGTTTTGGATTTTGTTTAATTAATCGACAGACTTCAAAACCATCCATTTTAGGAAGCATAATGTCTAAAATAATCAAATCCATGCCTTGCTTGCCTAAAATATCTAACGCCTCTTCGCCGTCCTCCGCAACCGTACAACCATAACCGGCCTTCTCTACGTTATATTTTACAAGCTTTGATATGTGTTTATCGTCTTCGATTATAAGTATTTGTTCTTTGGGCATTTATACCTCGTTTAACACAACTATTTTATTACCTCTGGATAATTAGCATCTATTCCCGCCAGCTAAGCGCTGCGTGGATTTCTCACGAAATCCACTTTGCAGCTGTCAAAGTATCCCTCGCGTAAGCACTTGAAATTTCCTGGCGCAAGCGCCAGAAAATTTCTACGTACGCTTCTCGGGATAATTCGCGCATATAACTTACGCCGGGCTTTGCCCTCCGTAAGTTATGCGCTCATTAAATCTAAAAGGGCTTGCAAGCCAAGGAGGTAACTTTGTAAGCCAAACCCTGCTACAGTGCCTTTTACCACGGGGCTGATTAATGACCTCTGCCTGAACTCTTCCCTGGAGTAAATATTGGAGATATGCACCTCAACCGCAGGTATATTACAGGCAGATATGGCATCGCGGATAGCTACGCTGGTATGGGTATAAGCTGCCGGGTTTATAAGGATACCGGAATATTTCCTGCTGCTTTTGCCTATGAGGTCGACTATTTTTCCTTCGTGGTTAGACTGGGCTATAACCAGGGCCACCTTGTTTTTACGGGCAATCTTTTTTAACGCAGTATTAATCTGGACAAGGGTAATCCTGCCGTATATGCCCGGCTCACGGCTCCCCAGCAGGTTAAGGTTGGGTCCGTGTATGACCAATATCTTCTTCATTTAAGGGGTCCCTCTTTTTATTGTTCCGCTTCATCAATAAGCATTATGGGGATACCGTCGCGTATCGGATATTTCTTTCCGCATTTTTTACAGACTATTTTATTCTCTTTTAACTCCACATCCCCCTTACAATCAGGACAAGCCAATATATCCAGAAGCTCTTTATCGATCACTTCGCACCCCCTTGTGTTTTTGCGATATATTGCACCCGCAATTCATAAAGTATATTATCCACTAATTTTTCTTCCTCGGCCGTAAGATTGCCCTTGGTCTTATCTTTAAGCATAGTTATGGTATCTATGATAAATTGCGCCTGCTGTGTGTTTTCTTCGATCTTATTTGTGGCCGGGTTAGGCATGACCCCCAGGGCAACTGCTGCCTGCAGGGAAAGGGTAGTTATAAAGAAACTGAAGTCAGGGGCCTCAGGCGCAAATTTCCCCTCTTTCTCAAGCCCCTGTTTTTCCTTTTCTACGGCCTCTTTCCATCCCTCATCAATATCTTTCTTCTGCTCATCCATTTTTAATCCCCTCCGGGGCTGATTATGTTCAGTTTATAGTGATCCCTGCGTAACCCACTACACTGTCTTTATCTTTGGTCACATCGCCGCTGGTCTGGTATTTTACTAACTCTGCGCGGGATGCGCCTAATTCTAAGGCCGCAGAAAGCATAATTACTGCCGGCGCTAAACCGCACATGCTGATGTTCAGGCCAAGCACGCGTTCCATCAATTTATCCGCATCAAGCTTGAGTATAGCCCCTATTACAGCATCGTCCTTCTTTTCTGCCGCAACCTGGGGTTCATAATGCGTAAGGTCGGAGCTGGCAATAATCAATACCGAATTTTCTTCTTTCCTGCGTTTAATCGCAGCGGCTATATCTTTTCCGATTTCCTTAAGAATATCCGCCTGCTGATGCATTACCGAAATAGGCACAATCGTAAAATCTTTCCTGAAGTATTGCAGTAAAGGCAGCTCTACTTCCAGGGAATGTTCATCCGCGTGTGCCGCCTTATCGGTTTTCAAATAACGGCATCCGGAAAGTATTTCCTTTGCTAACGCAGAATCTATCTCAACCTCCCCCAACGGGGTCTGCCAAAGGCCTTCGGCCATAATACTAAAAGGAAGGCCTCTGCCAGTGTGGTTTGGTCCGATAAGAATTATTTTCTCTCTGATATTAATACGCGAAAGGGTCTTTACTGCTACGTTTCCGGAATAAGTATACCCTGCGTGAGGCAACAAACAGGCTAAGGCAGTATGCTTAGAATGAACCTGATCAGGAATAAAACTACGTATCTGTCTATTTAATTCACCGGGTGAAGCAGGATAAAAATAACCTGCTGCTACTGCCATGCGGATATCAGGCTTTCCCATAGAGTTAACCTAATAAGGCCTTAAGGAATTTACCGCTGGCTTTTATTTCCTTATGGCTCGCCGAGCGGTGCGCTTCTATGACCTTAATCGTCGCTGGCTTAAGATATCCCTTAAGCATCCTAAAATCAAAATCGCTTTTAGTGGGCGCCTGGTGGTCAACACAGCCTATTATACCGTGCAGATGGATACCCAGCATTCTTTGAGAATAGGCCCTCAGGTAATCTTTATGCCGGCAATACCCCAGATTCTCCATTATCTGGGCATGTCCGGTATCATGCCAATAAAACATATTCCCCCCTCTTAACTTCTTTAGTATAACCCCTATTTCTTCAAAAGAGGGGATTTCCCGGTAGTAAAAACGCGTCTCTATTCCTAAGGATATACCTCTTGCCACAGCGTAACGGCCTAAGGCCTCCAGGCTTTTTAACGCCTTTTGAAAGAAGGCCCGGCATTTTAACCGCCTTTGCTGGATAGCCTCATTTCTTATGCGCCGGAAAAGACTGCTGTCTTTTTGCCCGCGGGCATAAAGGCAAATCAAATCCCTGGTCCTGTCAGGGACTTCTACCCGGCCGCAATGCAGGACAACTGCCTTTGCATTAAGCCTTAAAGCGGTATCTACGCTTATTTTAACCAGGGCAACCGCTTTTTTACGCTCGCATTCATCCGTAGATGCCAGAGAAAAATAATCCGGCAAAGCCTCTTGCCGGCGGACCCCATTTGGTATAGGACAGAAGTTATGGACGCTGCTGACCTTGATCTGGCCATTACGCGCTAATAACGCTATATCATCGACCATGGCCGCGGTAAGGTTAAAACTCAGCTCTATCTCTTCAAACCCCAGTTTCTTTATTTCAAAGACCAGGCCTTTGCCCCGAGTATAACGGGAGGCATTCCAGGAAGTAGAAAGGACCAGACCCATCTTTTAACGTCTTCCCCTGGCCTTCTTTCGCTTGCGTTCACTGGGCTTCTCGTAGTGTTTACGGTCACGCAGTTCCCTTAATATCCCTTCCTGCTCAATCTTTCTCTTGAAACGGCGCAAGGCCGACTCAAAGGATTCATCCTTCTTAATCTCAATTTCAGACATTTACATCATCTCCTTTTCTAATGATAATAACATCGATTAAAAGCCCTGTCAATTATTTTTGTCTGTCAGCAGAATCATCCGCTCTTTAAGGGGTCTCAAGGGTTTAACGGGCCACTTCTTTATTATTCTATTTCAAAGGATATGACCGTATTAAAAGAGAGCTTGGGGTAAGGCAGTTCTTTGGGAAACGCAGGAAAAGATGCGGCCTCTCTTACGCTGCGCAAGGCAATAGACTGCAGATAAAGGCTGGATGATGATTTCTCTTTCACCAGCCGCACGTCCTCTAAAGTGCCATTGGCAAGAATAACAAAAGTAAGGTATACCTCCCCCGCTTCTTCCCGTGCGTAATTCTGATAAGCAGTACGCTTGATCTTTTCCCGCACAAGCTGATAGTAGCTTATGTAAGAAGGGCTGGTATTTTTATCAACCCCTATCGGCGGAAGGGTTATCTTCTTCTTTATGGCAATGATATCGGGCTTGGTAAACTGAGGCTTCCTTAAGAATACAGGAGAAGACACCGCCTTATTTCCAGCGTTAGGGGCATCCCCTTTTTCAATAAACGGAGGCGGGAACTTCTTATCGGCGGTTATCTGGGGAGGTAGTCTTAAAAGTAAGGGGTCTTTTTTCAAAGGAGGGGATTTTAGAGGTTTAGGCGCCTCCTTTGGGTCCTTTTTTATATAGCTTACCTCGATCTGTTGCTTATTCTCCTTATCTTTGGAGACAGTGGGGTTTAAATTAGGCTGAAAAAACAAAATAATCCCATGCACAATAAAAGAAGAAATGAGCGCAATCTGAAAGGTATTGGCAGAAGACATAAGTTTATATTAGCATAAAGGCCTGGCTATGCAAGTTTAAACGTATAGGGACGGTTCTCCTTTGCTCAACCTATTACCCTGTATAATCTTATAAAGGTGCCTTTATTTTATAACTAAAATTCCGCCTTCAGGCCGCCGGTCAAAGAAAACCCGGGCATGGGATATCCGCTGATAACCTGATATGTCCTATTCAGAAGGTTATCAATAGAGGCAAAACAGGTAAAGCCAGGTTTAAATTTCTTTGATACGCTAAGGCCCAGAATAAAAAAACTTTTTACTTTGGTATTATTATTTTCGTCAGCAAACCTGTGGCCAGTAAATTGACCTTTCAATTCAAATGTCAATCCATTATAGTCGTGATATTTCAGACAGGTATCCAGTTTATTTCTCGGCTGGTAAACAAGATATTTATGAGTATCTTCATCCCTTGCCATCAAATAAGTATAATTGACATTTAGATCGAGATTATCAGAAATAAATATTTTATTCTCAAATTCTAGACCATTAATTACGGCAGAGCTAACATTCATTACCTGCCACTCCGGCACAGCTTCAACCCACTGTATGAGCTGCTTATAATCACTACGGTAATAAGTTAACCCTGAGGTGACATATTTATTTATTCTTGTTTCAATGCCCAACTCGCTAGTTATTCCTTCTTCAGGTACTAAGTTAGGATTACTTTTTCCCATTCCAGGAATGGAGTTGTATAAATCATTAAAAGTAGGAACACGGTAAGAACGGCTGATTAAACCGTGAAATTTTATACCCTCACTAAGCTTGTAGAGCATACTTAAGCTAGGATTGATTTCCGTGTTAAAATTAGAGTAATCGTCAAGACGTGCACTAAAATTAACATTCAATTTCTTATCAAATAAATCCAAACGGTTTTCTAGGTAACCAGCAGTCACATTATATTCATGTTTTGCGCTCGTAGTACTATCATTCATGTTGTCCACGTAATTAAAGCCGACCACCAGCCTGTACGCATCCAATAATTGCTTATCTAACTGCAGGTCAAGCCCCCTTACTGTAGTAGTATGAATGTCTTTTTTATTGTCAGGATTCCATCCGTCGGAAGAGTTCTCCATAAATTCCAACCGATCGCAATTTTGATAAGACCTAACTGATAACCCGGTTTGCTCATCCGGTTTAAAACTCCAATCAAAATCAAAGAAGCGTTTCAGCATGTTTTGCTTATCGTCTGTATCGGGCCAACTTGTTGACCCCGGCGCCCCTGCCTTGCTTTTATAAAAACCTGAGTTTAGGCTTAAATTATTCTCGCCATTAAGCTCGTATTTCAACTTAAGATTACAATCTTCATTGTTAAATTCAGAATTCTCCCTAAATCCTTGAGAGCTTTGGTATCCTGCGTTTATAAGATAACCGAATTTTGAGATTTTTGCCCCATACGCCATACGTTCAATATAAGTTCTGGCAGTGCCAAAACTTGAATAAATTTCGGCTTGCTGGCCTTCTTTAGGTGGACTTTTGGTTATAACATTAACTACTCCGCCCATTGCTGAGCTGCCATAAAGACTTGAAGCGGGACCATGCAAAACCTCAACCCTATCTATATTATCAAGAGGAATGGTACTTAGGTCTACCTGTCCGTCACGCGGATTATTTATCGGCCGACCATCCATCAATACCAATACTTGAGCGGCAGTTGAACCGCGCATCCTGATGTTTTTATCACTACCTGGACCCCCGTAATTGCTTATATTAACAGAAGTAAAATCGGTGAGCACATCGGCTAGATTCTGTGCGCCGCCTTTTTCTATATTCTTCGAAGTAATTACATCTACGGCACGACCAACATCTCCGGAAGACTCTTCTATTCTTGAAGGAGTAACCACGATTCTTTCCAAGTCAATATCTTCTGCCCGGGCAATACCAAAAAAAACAAAAGTCAATAATCCTACTACAACAGATACCTTGTAAGCATTTTCCATTTTAAATCCCTTTCTCTTCCTACGAGAGTACTTGCCAAAACAGGCGATCGACCGGACTACCCTTGTATCAAGAGTTTACCGTTGCGGGACAGCGCCCGGAATCACACCGGGACTTCCTTCGCCTATCCGGCTTTTCTTCTTTAGAAGCCTAAGCGTATTTTTTAATATCCAAAAACCAGTGTTTCCAGAAACCTTCCTTGATTATAGGTTCAGCCTCGACTATTTTAATCGGATTGCTGAATATCGGCCCATCAACCACCAAGGTATGGAACTCTCCTTTCTCCCCGCAGGGACAGATATCTTTCTTCTTGAGTTCTGCGACTAAACTTTTATCCACAGAACGGCCGAGAAACTCTCGACCCATGATGTCTGCTTTACAGCTGACAATAATTGCCTTAAATCCTGCTTTAATGAATTCATCAATAATGCTGTCGGGAGAATTATTCCAGAGCGGCTCCAGGGCATTAATATTTAAATCTCCGCAGACGCGTTCAATCCAGCTTTCATGCTCCAGTAGATATATATCGCCAAAAACCATCGACCCGATATCCTTACCCCGAAGCTCCGTAACCGCCGCCTTGAATTCCTCCTCATATTTTTGCATATCCGGGCTTACTTCTTTCTGCACGAGGGGTATTCCGACTAAATCCGCCTGAAATTTCAATAACCTTCCTTCAATTCCGTGGAAGCACCCGCGTTTTGATTCCCGGGAAATAAAGTTTAAAAGCAGTTTTACATCATAACCTTGCTGCATTGCCCTATAACAGGCCAGGCAACTGTCTTTTCCGCCGCTCCATGATGATATTGCCGCTACCTTATCCATATACCACCGCTCCTTTCCATTAAACAGATGCCAAATAGGATAATGACCTCTGACAGCTCTATTGTCGCCCCCAGCGTATCACCGGTTATTCCGCCTATTCTCCTGCTGATAGATTTACCGCTTAAATAGACACAGACTGTAACGGCCAACAGCAGGACCAATCCTTTTACCCCCCAGGCCGCAATCACACAAGAAATAGCTATGAGGGTAGAAAAAATAAAAATCTTTGGATTCATGCCCCGGATAAATACCTTGGCCTTGCCTTCAGTCCGGGCATATGGAAATAAAAACATAGATAATACCGCAGACCACCTGCTTAAAACGCACATCAAAACCAACGCAGCTGTCTTCACCGCAGCGCTAAGTGAAAAAAGCAGGCCGGTTTCAAGGAACAAAATACTTATCAGGCTTAAAACCCCCATTACCCCTATATGTGAATCACGCATGATATTAAGCATATCCTCTTTTGGCTTACCGCTTAAAAAAGCATCCGCGGTATCAGAAAGACCGTCTAAGTGCATCCCGCCGGTAATAGCAATTAAAGTGACTACCAGGATTATACTTACAACTAAGGAAGGAAAATTCATGACGGAAAATATGGCATTTATCCCTGAGAGGGCTATCCCCAAAAGCAACCCGACGAGAGGAAAATATATCATTGCCTTGGCTATCTTATCTTCGCCTGCTTCTTTTATCTCAAGAGGTATGATGGTCAAAAACTGCACCGCCAATAAAAAACTACTCATTATTTTTTCCTCTCGCAAACACCTGCCTTTTTAAAAGTCGCCATCTGGGTCAGGATTTTAACTGCGGCTTCTGCCATCCCTATGCCCAATGCCGCACCTGTGCCTTCCCCCAGCCTGAACTCTAACTCTAAGAGCGGTTTTAAACCGATATGTTCCAAAATAACCTGATGCCCGCCTTCCACGGATTTATGCCCTGCGATCATATACTCTTTTACCTTTGGTTCAATACGAAAGGCAAGCAATGCCGCAGCCCCTGAAATAAACCCGTCAATAACTATAGGGACCTTGCGGCAGGCAGCTGCTAAGATTACCCCGGCCAACCCTCCGATTTCAAACCCTCCCACTTTGGATAATACATCAACGGGGTCTTGCGGGTCAGGCTTATTCAGAGAAATTGACTTCTTGATAATATTAATCTTGTTTTTTAACCCCTCGTCGTTTAAGCCTGCCCCTCTGCCGGTGATTTCTTCAACCTCTTTTTTAGTAAAACAAGCGGTGATCGCGCTTGCGGAGGTGGTATTCCCAATGCCCATCTCTCCTGTTGCGGCAATATCAATCCCGCGCTTAAATTCCTCTTCAAATATTTCAATTCCGGCAAGAAGCGATCTTATCGCTTCGTCTCTGGTCATAGCAGGTCCTTTTGCCATATTTTTTGTCCCGTAATTTATTTTTTTCACCCGTAGCCTCGGGTGAGGCTTAAGGTCAGAAGCTACCCCTATATCAACCACTACCACCCTTGCGCCTACATGATTGGCCAGCACATTTATACCTGCGCCCCCGGAAAGAAAATTATATACCATTTGCGCGGTTACTTCTTTAGGGAAAGCGCTTACCCCTTCCTCGGTAACCCCGTGGTCTGAAGCAAGAGTAAAAATAACCTTGTTAGTTAACTGAGGATTATCTTTACCGGTAATCCCGCAAATCTGCTTTGCCAGTTCCTCAAGCCTGCCTAAACTCCCCTGAGGTTTGGTCAAATTATTAAGCCTCTGTTGAGTCTTCTCTATCATGATCCGGTCAATCCCTGGAATATTTTTGGTTATATCTTCGATCTTATTCATTTTAATCTTAACGGTATCCCGCAGACAATGAAGAATGCCTCATCAGCCTCGCGGGCCAACAGTTGATTTACCTTGCCGGCGGTATCCCGAAAATCCCTGCCCAGCCTGTTCGCCGGAACCAGGCCCAGGCCCACTTCATTGGAAACCAAAATTACCCTTGCTTTCTTTTTCTTTAGATTATCCAGGATAGCTCTGGCCTTCCTGAGAATCTCCTGCTCTTTATAACCGCCCAGAATAAGATTTGAGACCAAGAGAGTCAGACAGTCAACAACGATGCATTCAAAGCCGCTGCCCATCTTGTTTAATATAGGTACCAGATCCCTGGGCTCCTCAAAAGTCTTCCAGGTCTCAGGCCTCACTTTCCGGTGCACCCGGATACGCTCCTGCATCTCCTTGTCCTTTGCCTCACAGGTCGCGATAAAAGCTACCTTCTTGCATGTTTTCGCCAGGCTCAAAGCATACACACTTTTTCCGCTTCTTGCCCCGCCTAAGATCAAAGTTATTTTAGCCATAGCATCTACCTTAAATGCGCTGTCTCGTTAAATGATTTTATCTTTGGCTTATTCTTGCAATATTCTACTACCGTTATACTGCCTGCGGAAGGTATACAGTGCCAGAAATCCCTGTTCTTTAATATGCCGGTAATAAATACGCTTATTACCCCCCCGTGACAAACCACTGCAATTGTTTTCCCGAGGTTAAGGCGGGCGATATTTTTAATGGCAAGCTCTACTCTTTTTCTAAAAGGCCCCATAGCCTCTGCCTGTGGGATACGGGTCTTAAAAGGACTTATCAGCCATTTCTTATATATACCCGGGTATTTCTTCATAATTTCTTTGTAGCTCAAACCTTCAAATACGCCAAAATCAATCTCCCTTAAACCTCTCGCCCTGGTTATTCTGACGCCTCTAAAGATTATACCGGCGGTCTGAGTTGCGCGTTTTCTATCACTGGAATAAACCCGGTCACACTTTATAACGTTTAACCTCTTGCGTAATTTCCCTGCCTGGGCAATGCCCTCCTTGCTCAAGGATATATCCTTAGAACCGCAGTATCTGTTCTGTATGTTCCAATCGGTTACCCCATGGCGGATCAAGATAAGCCTGGTGGGCATTATTTTTCTCCCGGGATCTGCGAGGGGACTAAAATCACGTTTGGCCTGCCGGTTACACTATTATCATTTACCAAGACCACGGTCTTATAGACTGTCTCAATATTCTGATAAGTCAACACCTCTCGGGGGCTGCCTTCCTTAAAAATAGCGCCCTTATTCATCAAGGCGATACGGTTACAATACGCACTGGCAAGGTTTAAATCATGCAAGACTATTACTATCGTAAGGTTATTTTTGCGGTTCAGTCTTTTAAGCAAGTCCAGGACCTGTATCTGATGGCCTATATCCAGATGCGCAGTCGGTTCATCCAAAAGCAACAAGACCGGTTCCTGCGCCAATGCCCGGGCGATGACTACCCTCTGGCGCTCCCCGGAACTTAACTCATCAATGCGTTTGCCTTCTAATCCCAGGACATCAGTCAGTGAGAGCGCCTCCCGGACAATCTCAATATCTTTTTTCGTCTCAAACTGCATCCTTTTTAAATGCGGGATCCTCCCCATTAATACAATCTCCATGACGGTAAACGAAAAATCAGTCCCGACATCCTGGGAAACAAATGCCACCTTGCGGCAGAATTCTTTCAAGCCCATCCGCAAGATATTCTCTTTTCTGAAACAAACTTCTCCTTTCACAGGATGCAGTATCCGGCTCGCCAGGCGAAGAAGCGTAGTCTTACCGCAGCCGTTTGGCCCGATAATCCTAGAAAATCACCCTGGTTTATATACAGGGAAATATCATTGATGATCAGCTCTTGATAATACCCGCCGCTTACCTTATTTATACTTAACAAACAATCCATCAGAACCTCTTGCCTTTCTTTAAGAGAAGAATAAATACCGGAGCGCCTATTATAGCCGTAATTACGCCAATAGGTATCTCAACGGGTGAAAAAAGCGTACGGGACAAAATATCACAGATTATCATGAATACGCAGGCCGCCAGGCATGTCATGGGAATAAGCACCCTGTGATTAGGCCCAACCACCAGGCGCATCATATGAGGGACAATCAGGCCCACAAACCCGATTATCCCGCAAATACATATCAAGCTGGCGGTAATTAATGCCGTTATAAGGATCATGATCTTCTTAATACTCTGGGTGTCTATGCCTAAATGCACGGCCTCCTCTTCTCCTATGCTGATAGCATTTAAATCCTGGGCAAAGATATAAATAACAATTATCCCCGATATTACCAGCATTGACACAGGAAAAATAAGACGCCAATCATAAACCCCGAGGCTTCCCCACAGCCACCAGGACATCTCATGCAACGCCGCGTTACCGGATATAAAAACCAGAAAAACTATCACCGCAGATAATGCAATAGAGACAATCACCCCGGAGAGAATGAGGGATTGATCCATGATCCTGCTGCCTTTGCGGGCGAGGTTATAGACCAAAAGAATGCTTGCCAGCGCTCCCAGGAACGCTGCCAGGGGCATATAGATTCTTGAGACGCCCAGGATCACGGCTGTTACTGCTGCCAGTCCTGCGCCGCTTGAGGTCCCCAACAAATACGGCTCAGCAAGCGGGTTCCTTAGGATCGCCTGCAAGGCTATGCCGGAAACTGCCAGGCCGCTGCCTGCGAGGATCGCCGTAAATATCCTGAGTAAACGCATGTCAAAAATGACGCGGTTCTCTACAGATAGAATCTCCGCCAAGGGGATACGCACCGCTCCTTTCACCAGTCCGAAAAGAATAACGGCAAAAAGTAATAGAAATAATAACCCCAGCCTTCTTTTTAAATTCATAACCATCCCTTAAAGATAGAGCCTCTTATGAATTTCTTTTAAACCTTCGGTTATTCTCGGACCCGGCCTGAGCAGGGTATCCGGGTCAATGTCATTAAATACACGCCTGTTTTTTACCGCGCTAATATTCCCCCAGCCAAAACGCAGCTCAATTAGTTCCAAAGGGGCATTCTTATCCATATACGTCAGGATAATACAGTCCGGATTAGAATTTATTACTTTCTCTGCGCTAAAAATACTGTAAGGACGCCTGAGGTCATGCGCGATATTGATCCCGCCTGCAAGAACGATCAATTCATCGATGAACGAACCCTCGCCCGCAGTCATCAGAGGTTCGTGCCAGATTTCCACGAAGACCTTGACTCTATCTTTCTGCGGGATAAGCCTGGCCCGGGAACTTATTTTTTGCACATCATCCCTCATCCTTTTTATTAATGCCGCGGCCTCTTTAGCCTTCTTTGTGATTCTTCCTATATCGTCAATTGTATCAAACAACTCCTCTATATTTATGGGATCGGCAACATATGCCCGAAGACCCAGATGCTTCAATTCCGCAATAACCGGGGCCTGCTCTAAGCCTGTGCAAAAAATATAATCCGGTTTTAAGGCAAATATTTGTTCCATATTCGGATGGCTGAAATCCCCTACCTTGGCCTTAGTTTTAACCTTTGCAGGATAATTGCAATAAGAACTCACCCCTACAATCTCTTCATCAAGCCCTAAAGCAAAAAGGATTTCTGTAGTGGATGGCGCAAGGGAGATATACCGGGGCCCTGCTGCATGGGTTATCCCTGCCATGGAAAGAAAAAATAATATTAAGATTATTCTTTTCATAAAAATCGGTTAACACCCGTCAGCTAAAAGATAACCTTCCCTTGCCTAAGCGCTTGAAAATTCCTTTCGCTATGCTCAGTAATTTTCTTCGCAGGCTTCGGGATAATTCGCGCATATAACTTACTCGCACTACGTGCTCGTAAGTTATGGTAGTTTCCCCGCCTCATAAACCACGCTAAAATTCTGTTCCATAATTTTAGCGTATTCGGCGGGATTAATTCGGCCCCAATGTTTTGTCTTGCAAAACATTGGCAATTTACGTTCATAGCGAATGTAAACGAGTATTCCGTAAATTGTGGCCTCATTAAAAAACCCTTGACGCTGTTTCGTCAAGGGTCGCACCCAAAATTTACTTGGCCCTGGTCCACGAGGCATAAAATATAGGCAGGTCTTCTGACTTAAGAGGTCTCTACTCACCGCGCCTTCCCGTCTCTAATATGGACAGTGGCCTTTTTTCGCGGCTTTCGCCTCCAATACAGCAGCGGGACTGTGCCTGATTTACACAGGCTTCCCTTGACCTATATCTATTTTACTTGCCAATCTTCACCTTTGATGATATTAAAAATACCAGAAGATGTCAAGGGATTTCTCTTTTTTTAAATAGAAAAATGTAGACATATCTTTTTCAACTGTTATAATGTAGGGCATTATGGATAAAACAGAAAATAAAATATTATTTATTATAAGAGCGCCCCTGCGCTGGATACGCAGGCTTTATGACTGGACCATCCACTGGTCTAAGAAAAAACAGGCCCCCTATGCCCTTTTTGCCATATCTTTTATCGAAAGCTCATTTTTCCCCATCCCCCCGGACGTATTATTAATCGCCATGGTGATAGCCAACCGCAAGAAATGGCTACGGTACGCGGCCATCTGCACGATAGGCTCGGCATGCGGCGCCCTGCTGGGGTATCTTATTGGATGGGCCTTCTATGAGACTATAGGCAAAGCAATTATCAACACCTACAACTTAAAAAACGTGGTAGAGATAATCAGAAACAAATACCAGGAAAACGCCTTCCTTACTATTTTTACCGCGGCCTTCACTCCTATACCCTACAAAGCAATAACCATAACCGCAGGGCTCTTTAGAATACCCCTGACCATGCTTATCTTTGCCTCGGTCATCGGCCGGGCAGGAAGGTTCTTCCTGGTCTCCGGGGCACTGCGCATATTCGGCAAGAAGATATCAGAATCAATTGAGAAATATTTCGACATCTTCTCGATTATATTTACCCTGCTTTTGATAGGAGGGGTCCTGGCGCTTAAATACGCCTTCTGAAGTTAAAACTCAAGCCCTCTTCTAGCCTTCCTGTTATAGCGGTAATAGTGCTTTACATCTTTTATATGGCTTACTAAATCTGCGGATTTTATAACGGCATGATGCGCATTGCGTCCGGTAAGGATTAATTCTGTCTTTTTGGGCGTGCTGCGGATTAAAGATACAACCTCGCAGGCCTTGATCAATCCAAGGCTGACTGCTACATTTATTTCATCAAGTATTATCATGTCATACTTACCGCAAGAAACAGCTTTTTTGGCCTTCTTAAGCCCCTTAGCCGCTAATTGAAAGTCTTTTGGCGAAAGAGGTCCTTTTACAAAACATCCGCGGCCAAATTGTTCCAAGGTAATAGATTTAAAACCTAGAAGCGCCTTTATTTCGCTGTAACAGCCTTTTTTAAGAAACTGCCCGAAATATATCTTAAGGCCTGCTCCACTGGCCCTCAACGCTAGCCCCAGTGCCGCCGTAGTCTTACCTTTACCATCTCCAGTATAAACCTGTATCATATTCTATTATCCCGTAAGTTTGTTCTAGTTACCCTTGAATCCGTATTCTCCTAATAATGGCACAAATACGCACCCGCAAATCTTATCGGCCTCAATACCGCCGTTTCCTGTCTTCCTGACTGACAGCAGCTCTTGACCTACAGAATCACCCACAGGTAAGACTAATCTGCCCCCTGTCTTTAACTGGGCAGTGATCGGGGGCGGTATCTGGGGACAAGCTGCGGTAACCACGATCCTGTCAAACGGGGAATATTCCTGCCACCCCAAAGCCCCGTCATCTATCTTCAGGTATATATTGCTGTAACCCAAAGACTTAAACAACCCGGCAGCCCTCTGTGCTAAAGGAACGATCCTTTCTATGGTATATACTGTTTTGGACAATTCCGCCAGGATTGCTGCCTGATAACCTGAGCCTGTTCCGATCTCCAAGACAACCTCTTTTCCTGTCAGGCAGAGGCACTCTGTCATCAAAGCAACTATATAGGGTTGAGAAATAGTCTGGTTCTCTCCTATGGGCAAAGGATAATCATCATAAGCACTGTCTTCTAATTGCAAAGGTATGAATTTATGGCGTTCTACTTTAAGAAAGGCGGCAATCACCTTTTTATCGGATATGCCCCGCCGTATAAGCTGCTCCTCCACCATCTTTTTGCGTAAAGACAAATAGTCCATCATCAAAAAATACTACCTAAACGGATATCGGCGCAGCCATAGCTTTTTAGAGATAAAACAAATAAAACGCCAGGTATCTACTAAAGGGTTTATACGGCTGGCCTGGCCTTCGTATATTGTCTTAACCGGAATAGATTCTATTTTAAACCCCAGAGAAGAAGCCTGCAGTAAAATCTCTGTTTCTGTTTCATATTTGTAAGTCGTAAGATTTATTTTCTCCAAGACCTCTCTTTTAATCAGTCTGAATCCGCATTGCGTATCCGGTATCAACTGCCGCGCGGTAAAAGAAATAAGAAAAGAAAGAAACTTGTTGGTTGCAAAGCGTATAAGGGGCATGTTTTTAGTGTTGATCATCCGGTTTCCGATTAATACCCCGCTATCGGAATAACCCGCCAGCCGTATAAAATACGGTATGTCGGAGACCGAATGCTGCCCGTCCCCGTCCATAGTAATTACCGCATCGTAGTCTTTATCCATGGCATATTGAAACCCCTTTATAAGCGATGCCCCCTTGCCCTGGTTAAAAGGGTTTATGATCACTGTAGCGCCGTTTTTCTCGGCAAGCACAGAGGTATCATCTAAAGAACCGTCATCAATAACCAGCACATCAAGGCTATATCCGCGTATGCTCTTTACTAAGTCAGCGATAGAAGCGGCTTCGTTATAGGTAGGGATTATTACGCAGATATCCATCAGGTAGACCAGAATTTTCTAAACATATACCATTGGTCAGGATTTTTAAGGATATACTCTTCTATTACCGTCTTGTAACGTACGGTGATATCTATCATGTCCTGTTCTTCGTCTCCGGAAGGGCTAAATTCCGGCAACCTGTCAAACCTCAGAGAAAAAGAATCATCCTTTTCGCGCACCATACAGCCGGTCAAGACTTCCGCTTTTGTCTTTAATGAAAGCACAGCCGGCCCGCGCGGAAAAAGGGCAGGCCTGCCAAAAAAATCCGCGGCTATGCCCTTATCGGAAAAATTCCTGTCTGCTACCAAAGCAAGGATCTGGTTATTCTTTAACACCCAAATAGATTGCCTTGCTGCCCTGCCCCAGGCGATCACTTTCATGCCTTTATTTTCCCGCTGAGAATTAAAGAACTTATCTACATATTTATGTTTATGCGGCAACACTACCGCCCAAAAAGGATACCCCAAAAGAGCAATAATCACTCCACCCAATTCCCAATTCCCCAGATGCGCAGTCAAAAGTACTATGCCCCTGCCTTTGGCCAGGGCCTCGTCTATATAGTGGGTATTGTATACCTTGATATATTTCTTTATATATTCGCTGTCTAATAATGAAAAACGGAAAAAATCTACCAGGTATTTAGCAAAATTACGGAATACATTTATCCGTATCTTTTTAATCTCATCCCACGGTTTGTCCGGGAATATGACAAGAAGATTTTCCGTTATCGTCTGCCTGTCCTTACGGGATAAACAATAATGCACATCGGCAATAATAACCGCTACCCAATAAGCTAATTTTAAAGGCAGGCTTAAGGCGATAAACTGCCCTATCCTGTATAAAAAATAATTAAACATAATGGCGAGGAAAAGCCAGCAGGAACTTGGCTATATCAAAGCTGGCATTAGGTTTACTAAGGAGTGCGGCCTGTTCGCGTAACCTCTTCAATTTAATATGGTTAGAGAATAGATCATTAATTACTTCCTTTATCTGTTTTGGGTCATCCACTTTAATGGCTGCCTTTTGAGAAGTCAAATATGCAGTATTACTTGCCTCCTGTCCGGGAATCGGATTTATGATAATCATAGCCAGGTTCTTTGCCAAGGCCTCTGCCGTAGTCACTCCCCCTGGCTTGGTGATAATGACATCGGAAACATCCATAAGTTCATGTATGTTATCCACATAACCCAAAAGCGCTATTTTCCTTTTTTGTTTTCTGATCTTTCCCTTCAGGCTTTTATAGAGCTTCTTATTGGTCCCAGCCACCACTATTTCCTGGAACTGCGCACCTGCCTTATCCAGGGACGTAACAATGGTTTTTATCGGCCCTATGCCCTGGCCGCCTCCCATAATAAGTAAGGTAGGGACACCAACATCTAATTTCAATTTCTGAATGACCTTAGTTTTATCTACGCCCTGTTTGAACTTCGGGTCAAAAGGAATACCAAAAGGCCTTATTTTTTCCTTCTCTACGCCTTTCTTAATCAAGCGCATAGCCACCTCATCCGAAGGGGCTATATAACAATCAACGCTGTCGTAAACCCAGTAGGAATGCGGGATATAATCCGTCAATACCGCCACCAAACCGATATTTGAATTATATATATTCTTAAAATCTGCGACCATACCGCAGGGGAAGGCCTGGGCACAGGCCACTACATCCGGCTTAAATTTATCGAAGAGGTTTTTTAACTTCACCGCATTGACCCTGTGTATGGCATCTTTTATCTTAGCCACCTTCCTGGCTATCTTAGGATTATCATAAAGATACTCCCAGATCTTGGGGGTCCTTTTGATAATCCCCATATAAATGCGATTAACGATTTTCTCGGAAATAGGATTGGTGTAATTAAAGGTGTTTATATTTAATACCTGTGCCTGCGGCTGTAGTATTTTTATAGCCTTTTCAATAGCCAGGGTCGCGCTATGATGGCCGGACACTTCCGAGATATACATCAGGATTATACGTTTTGGCTTTGCCTGCATAAAATGAGTCCTTTTATTCGGTTATTTTTTGTGAAACTTCAATGCCGCCGCCTGGATTAATAATACCGGCCTTAAAACAATATTTCAAGTAATATCTAGGATATCTAAAGCGAACAAACGCATACTAACGCAATGATGCCTTAAGCTTTAACCTGCGTCCTCTGCAATAATAGCTACAACATCCCCCACCTTTGCCGTATCTCCTTCATGGAAAAAGACCTCTGAAAGCAAGCCGGAAGAGGGACTGGGGAGGTTGAAGGTTGCTTTATCCGTCACCAGCTCCATAAGGTCGTCGTCTTTTTTTACCTTATCTCCTGCCTTAAAATACCAGTAAGAAACCGTTACCTGCGTAATACCTTCTCCTAATTCCGGTATAGCTACCTTAACCATTTATTATCCTCCCATAGTAAGGGCTGACGGGAAATACTCCTTGAATTCACTCACCAGCCTATCTTTAATTTTTTCGAAAGCCACCTTCTCACCCAGCGCCTGTTCAAGAGAAACCATCTCTATATCCATGCCGCAGGGCCGTATGAATGAGAAATTGGCCATATCCTGGCCGCTTATATTAATGCTCATACCGTGAAAGGTAACCCATTTTTTTACCGCTATGCCTACGGAAACAATCTTTTTTCCACCCAGCCAAACCCCTGTTTTACCCGGGATCTTGCTGGCGGACAAACCAAACCCGGAAAGAAAACTAACAGCCACTTCCTCTAATCTACGCAGAAAATAATGTATGTCTCTGGTAAGATAATTTAAGTTAATTATGGGATAAACAACGAGCTGCCCGGGGCCGTGATAAGTAACATCCCCCCCTCTTTCCACCCGATAAACAACAATACCATTTTTCAGGAGGGCTTCCTGATTTAATTTTATATTTGCGCTAGAGGCGAGCCTGCCGAGAGTAATTACCGGGTAATGACGGCATAATATAAGCGCCGAAGGCAGGATGCCTACAACTACCTCCTGTAATATTTTTTTTTGAATACTCAAGGCCTGCATAAAATCAACCAATCCTAAGTCAAATACTTTAAATCCCATAAACCTATCTTAACGCCTCACCTATCCCTTCCGATAATGTCGGATGGGCAAATATCGCCTGCTTAACCTGATTGACTGAAAGGCCTGACTCAACTGCCAAAGATAATATGCCGATAAGTTCAGTTGCCCGCGGCCCAATAATAGAAGCCCCTAAGATCTTAGCGCATCCGGTGTCCTCTATTATTTTGATAAAACCTCCTGTTTCATCTAATATACGCGCCATTGCCGAAGATAAAAAATCGAATCTGTGCACCTTGATGCCTATGCCTTTGGCACGCGCTTCTTCTTCTCCTATGCCCACATATGCGATTTCCGGGTCAGTAAATACGCACCCCGGAACGGCCATAGGATCCACCGGTTTCATGGAATCCGGATAAGCTATATTCATCGCAGCAAGACTGCCCTGATATGCCGCAAAATGAGCAAGCATAATTTTAGCCGTGCAGTCCCCTGCGGCAAAAATACCAGGGATCTTGGTCCTTAAATAATCATCCGTTACTATGGCCTTGCCTTGACACCCTATACTTAAGCCTTCTAACCCTAAACCTTTGATAACAGGGGATCTGCCCACGCATAATAAGACCAATTCATACGGGCGGGACAATAAAGAAGCGGCATCAGCGCCTAATTCAACCTGGATACCGGCCTTCTTAAAAATCAAAAGAAGGCGGCGGGATAATTCCTGGTCAAACCCCGGTAATAACTGAGGCATCTTCTCTGCGATGGTAACCGCAGAACCCATACTGGAAAAGAAACTGGCAAATTCACAACCCACTGCCCCTGCCCCTATTATTAAAAGGTCGCGGGGTATACTTTTATATTCTAATATCTCGTCGCTGGAAATAATCCGCCTATGGTCAAATTTGATATTGCTTAATTCTGCCGGATACGAACCGCTGGCAATAAGTATTGCCCGGGCAGGTATTTCTTTTTCTCCAGCTAAAACCAGCTGGGCAGAGACGATTTGCGCCTCAGCCTGAAGATAATCTATACCTTTAAGCATGAAATTCATGCCGCTGGCCAATTGACGGATAAGTAAGTCCTTACGTTCCTGTATTTTAATAAAATCAGGCTGGGCGGATTCAGTTTTGATGCCGAAGTCAGAAGACTTACGGATAGTATGCAGGACTTTTGCGGATTGAATTAGCGCTTTGGTAGGAATGCATCCGTGGTTTAAGCAGGTCCCGCCGATCCGGGACTTCTCTATCAAAATGGTCTTCAGGCCGAGTTCTTTTGCCTTTATTGCGGCATTAAAACCTGCCCAACCTGCCCCTATTATTACCAGCTCATACATTGCGTTATTGCGTCAACTGCTGGCACAAGTTATGGATGTTTTGTGCGGATTTATAAAATGCTGCCTTCTCTTCCTGGTCTAAGTCCAGCTCAATGATCTTCTCAATCCCGTTTTTTCCCAGACGGCAAGGGACCCCGATACAAATATCCTTTAGGCCGTATTCCCCGTTTAAATATGCGCAAGCACCCACAATGCGTTTTTCATCTCTGGCTATCGCTTTGACCAGATAGGCTATTGCTGCGGAAGGGGCAAAAAAGGCGCTGCCGCTGCCTAAAAGAGAAACTATCTCCTGCCCACGTAAGATTGTATTTTTAACCGCTAAAGCCGTCTTTTTATCGTCAAGAAATTCCAGGAGCGATATACCTTTAATAGTAGTAAGCCGGGGTAAAGGCAGCATGCCTTCCCCGTGGCTTCCGATTACCACAGCCTCAATATCCTCAGCCGCTACCCCTGATATGCCGCTTATGGCATTGGCAAACCTGGCTGCATCCAGGCTTGGACCCATACCCAATACCTTAGAAGAATTAAAACCCAGGACCTTCAAGGCAAAAAAGGTCATCAGATCCAAAGGATTGGTGACCACAATAACGATTGCCTGGGGAGATAACTCTTTGACCTTCTGACATATGCCTTTAAGGATACCGGAATTCTTGCTCAGTAATTCTTCCCTGGTCATGCCCGGTTTACGGGGGAGGCCGGCAGTAATTACTACGATATCGGAGCCGGCTATATCACTTATTTCCTGCGTGCCCTGGATATTGTAATTTTGCTTGATTATAGCCCTGGCATCATCCATATCCAAGGCCTTGCCCCGGGCAAGCCCGGTTACCACATCCAAAAGTATGATTTCACCCAGGCCATCATGGGCTATGCGCATTGCTGTAAGACTGCCTACGTTGCCTGCGCCGATCACACTGATCTTCATTAATAAGCCCCTTTTATATTCTGGATAATTGCATCCGCCATTTCCCGCGTGCCCACGCAAGACGGATCATTACGCTCGGGTTTTAAATCGTATGTCACCTGTTTGCCCTGGCGGATGACCCTTTTGATTGCCGCCTCAAGCGTTTCTGCGGCAGCATCCTCTTTTATATAACGCAGCATCATCACCCCAGATAAGATCATTGCCGTGGGGTTCACTTTATTCAGGCCTTTATATTTCGGCGCCGAACCATGCACAGCCTCAAACACAGCTATATTATCCCCGATATTTGCCCCCGGGGCTATACCTAAGCCCCCTACTAATCCAGCGCATAAGTCAGAAATGATATCTCCGTAAAGGTTAGGCAGAACCAGGACGTCATAGTTTTGCGGCTTCTGGACTAACTGCATGCACATATTATCTACTATTGCCTCTTCAAATATTATCTTCCCGGCGTATTCGTCGGCCACTTTACGGGCTGCCTTCAGGAATAGCCCGTCGGTAAACTTCATGATGTTCGCCTTATGCACCGCCGTAACCTTCTTGCGTTTAGACTTAAGGGCATAATCAAAGGCAAACTTCACTATCCTTTCTGAGGCATAGCCGGATATGGGCTTTATGGAAATCCCGGAATCCCTGCGTATATTCTTGCCGCTGCCGGACTCAATACACTCAATGACCTTCAAGGTCTCTGGTTTGCCCTCTTCAAACTCTATCCCCGCATATAAATCCTCGCTGTTCTCGCGGATAATCACCAGGTCTACATCTTTATAAAGGCTTCGTACCCCCGGATAATATTTTGCCGGCCTAAGACAGGCGTAAAGCCCCAATGCCTGCCTTATAGCTACATTCACCGAACGAAACCCCCCCCCTATCGGAGTAATAATGGGGCCTTTAAGGGCAATGCGGTTTTTGCGTATTGAATCCAGTGTAGCCTCGGGCAATAATTCTCCGTATTGATCCAGGGCATCGGAACCGGCAAGGGCCTCCTCCCATTTTATATCCACCCCCGTAGCCTCAATACATCTTCTGGCTGCCTCGGCTACTTCCGGGCCTATCCCATCCCCTGGGATCAAAGTCACTCTGTAAGACATCCTACACCTTTAACCTTGCGTATTTTTTATAATAATTCACTATACCGCCTTCACTTAATAAATCCTGCATAAAAGCCGAAAGCGGTTTTATGTTAAAAGTTTTCTGCCGTGTACGGTCAATAACCCTGCCTTCTTTAAGGTCCAGGGAAAGCGAATCTCCTTCTGCTATTCCTTTTGTATCTACCTCAACGAGGGGCAAACCGATATTAAAGGCGTTACGGTAGAATATGCGCGCAAAAGAACCAGCCATTACCGCAATGACCCCAGCCTCTTTGATTACCAGGGGTGCCTGTTCCCGCGAAGAACCCATGCCAAAATTATCTCCGGCAACCAAAATAGATTTACCCGGAATAATCCTCTTAGGAAAATCCGGGTCTATGTCTTCCATGATATGCCTCGCTAACTCTTTCATATCGGTTATAGAGAATTTATACCTGCCGGATATGATAAAATCCGTATTTATATTATCCCCCAGGCAGATTGCCTGTCCCTCTAATTTCATAATTGCTTAAACTCCTCCGAATTTTTCACTTTGGACATAGCCGCATCTAATGTAATGACCCCTTTTTCATATAAATCTTTTAACGATTTATCCATAGTGCGCATACCGTACTGCGCCCCGGTCTGCATAAGCGTAGACATTTGCGCAATCTGCTGTTCACGGATAAGGTTACGGATACCTGGGGTAGCCACCATAATCTCCGCAGCCAACACCCTGCCTGTGCCTGAAGCCTTAGGAAGAAGCAGTTGTGAAACTACAGCCAAAAGGCTATCGGCAAGCTGCAGCCTTACCTGCTGTTGCTGATAAGGAGGAAAAACATCTATGATCCTCTCAATAGTCTGCGGCGCATCGGGCGTATGCAAAGTAGCCAGGACAAGATGACCGGTCTCAGCTGCCGTAAGGGTAGTGGCAATAGTCTCTAAATCCCTCATCTCGCCTACTACAATAACGTTAGGGTCCTGCCTCAGGGCATGGCGTAAGGCCTGGGCAAAAGAACGGGTATCGGAAAAAACCTCCCGTTGTTTAATCACGCTTTTCTTATTCATATGCATAAACTCAATGGGGTCTTCAATACAAACCACCAGGCTTTCCCGCTCGTTATTGATCAAGTCAATAATCGCAGCCAGGGTCGTAGTCTTGCCGACCCCCGTAGGACCGGTAACCAAAAGCAGGCCGTTGGGCTTACGCGCCAATTCCGTAACTACCGCAGGCAGCCCCAGTTCATCCAGGGTGGGTATCTCAAGCGGCACACGCCTAAACGCCGCTTCGACTGAGCCTTTTTGCAAATGCACATTTACGCGGAACCTGTCTAACTTAGGCAGGGCAATAGAAAGATCCAATTCCAGGTCCTTCTCCAGTATTTCTTTCTGCGGATTGGTCAATAAGCCGTAAATCATACGCTTTAATTCATCCCGGGTCATAGGCTTATATTCCATACGGATAAGCTTTCCGTCAATACGAAGTATAGGCGGTTCTTTTTCCGTAAGGTGCAGGTCAGAGGCGTTTTTATCATAACACATCGTAAGTAAATCGCATATTTCCGGCATGAAGACCTCCTTATAATAACCTTTTAAACGCCTTGCGGCCTCTATATATATTTTCTCGGGTCGCAGATTTTGCCTGCGATGGCCGAAGCAGCCACGGTTGCCGGTGAAGCCAGATAGATAAAAGCGCGGGGATTACCCATCCTGCCTTTAAAATTCCTGTTGGCCGTGGATATTACCGCTTCTTCATCGGCAGGAATACCGTTATGCGTGCCCACGCAAGGACCGCAACCGCAAGATACCACCGCCGCCCCGGCTTTTACAAATGTATCAATAAGTCCCAGCTGCATAGCCTTAAGAAAGATCCCACGTGACGCCGGGGCAACAATAAGCCTTACCCCTGGATGCACCTTGCGCGACTTTAAGATTGAAGCGGCAATCTTCAAATCATTGAGCCTGCCGTTAGTACACGTGCCCAGGAAAGCCTGGTTTATCATGGTGTCCTTTAATTGCGAAACTCCTACTGCCGAATCTACGCTGTGTGGACGGGAAACCTGAGGAATAAGCTTTGAAAGGTCATACTCCAAGACCTTGTCATAACAAGCTGCCTTATCTGCCTCTACGGGTTTTATACTCTTGTGTTTTACCCCCCTGGATTCTAACCAAGAGAATACCTGCCGGTCCTGAGGCATAAAACCTGCCTTTGCCCCCATTTCCACTACCATATTACAAATAGTAAAACGGCTATCCATATCCAGGGCCTTGATTATAGGCCCGCTAAATTCAACCGCCTGGTAAGTGGCGCCGTTTGCGCCTATGTCGCTTATAATATAAAGTATAATATCTTTGGCAAATACACCCTTAGGGAGCTTGCCTTTTAAGATTATCTTGATGGTTCCCGGGACCTTAAACCAGTTTTTACCGCTAGCCAAGGCAATGGCCAGGTCCGTAGAGCCTACCCCGGTAGAAAATGCCCCCAGCGCCCCATAGGTGCAGGTATGGGAATCTGCGCCTAATACGAGACTGCCAGGCAATATCTCCCCTGATTCAGGAATGACCTGATGACAGACGCCGCAGCCGATATCATAAAGGCGGCTTTTATGGGTGAGGCTAAAATCGCGCATCCTTTTATGCACGCCTGATACGCCTTCACTGGGAGAAGGCGCGCTATGGTCGATCACCATGCAGAATTTAGTCTTCAGCTTATCCACGGCCAGGTCTTTTAACCTGTCCATGATAATGGCCGAAGTCCCGTCTTGCCCGAACGCAAAATCTATCGCACATACGCAGAAATCTCCTGCCTGCACTTTCCTGCCTGAATGACTGCTTAATATTTTCTCTGCTATTGTCTGCGCCGGATTCATAATTTATCAATCCATTCCTTGAGCCTGTCCATTCCTTTTTCCAGCTGGCTGAGGCTGGTGGCAAAACTGATACGCACATAATCATCCCTGCCAAACCCTTCCCCCGGTATAAGCCCCACTAATGCCTCTTCCAGAAGGCGGCTGGCAAAATCAGCGGAGCCCAGGCCCGTATTGACAATACCGCAGAATATATAAAATGCGCCTTGCGGTTTGATAAAATCTATTTTTTTAATACCGGAGAGCATCTTTACGGCATAATCCCTGCGCTTCTGAAATTCCTTCAGCATGTCTTTTACAAAATCTTCCTGCGCACTAAAGGCGGCTAAGGCAGCCTTCTGGGAAATAGAAACAGGGTTAGAGGTAGTATGGTCCTGTATCTTGGATACCGCGTCTACAATATCTTGTGGCCCGGCTAAATAACCTATGCGCCAACCGGTCATAGAAAAACTCTTGGATAAGCCGTTTACGGTAATCGTCTGGTCATAAATATCCTTATTCAGGCTCCCCAGGGATACGTGTTTTAAGTTATCATAGGTAAGTTTTTCGTATATTTCATCGCTGATCACAAAGATCTTCTTCTCTATGCAGACCACAGCGATTTCCTCCAACTCCTTTCTAGAATATACGCATCCCGAAGGATTAGAGGGGCTGTTTAATATCAATAATTTTGTCTTGGGGGTTATATGCTGGCTGAGTTCTTCTGAGGTAAGTTTAAAACTATTACGGGCAGATGTCTTTATAAAACGTGTTCTGCCCTGACAAAGATTAACCATCTCAGGGTAACTTACCCAATAGGGAGAGGGTATAAGCACTTCGTCAGAATGGCCTACCAGGGCAAAGATGGCGTTGAATATGCTATGTTTTGCCCCGCAGGAAACAACTATCTGGCTGGGGTTGTATTCCAGGCAATTATCTTTTACTAATTTCGCGGCGATTGCCTGCCTTAACTCTAGGATACCGGTTGAAGGGGTATATTTGGTAAATCCGGAATTTATGGCTTCTATGCCGGCGGCCTTGATAAAATCCGGAGTATCAAAATCAGGCTCGCCTGCTGCCAGGCTTACCACATCGTAACCTTCGGATTTTAATTGCTTTGCCTTGGCAGTAATGGCAAGGGTTAAAGAAGGGTGTATCTTTTTTAGGCGTTCTGCAACCCGCGTTTCTATCCGCATGGCGCTATTTTTTTCAAAGCGAATCCCGCTCTTTTTTAAATATACCCCTTAATCCGCCCAGAAATTTCTTGTGCGGTTTTCGGGAAATCGGCGGCCTGTCTTTAGTCTCTGTCTCAGGAGTTTTAACGGCCTTTCCAGGGACGGATTTTCCTTCCTGTGGCTTTTCTGGGGCAATAACACCGCTGGTTCTGATTGCCTCTGACGGGCCCTCTGAGCCTTCTTTAGCTTTGGCCTTCTTGGGGGCCCTAGGCTCCTTCTTTTTTATCTCGCTTAACTCAATCACCGCTAAACGCGCATTATCCCCCCTTCTGTTGCCGAAATTTATCAGGCGCGTATATCCGCCCTTGCGCTCAGTGAAACGCGGGGATATATCATTAAACAAAAGGGTTACTAATTTATGGTCGCAGAGTATTTTATATGCCTGCCTTCTGGCAAAAAGAGAGTTCTCTTTGCCCAGGGTAATAAGTTTATCCACCAGGGGTTTTACTGCCTTAGCCTTGGTCTGGGTAGTCTTTATGCTCTGGTTCAATAAAATGGCCCTGACTAGACTGCGCAGGGTAAGCTTGCGCCAGCTGGTAAAACGGTTAAACTGCAATCTTGTCTTCTTATGCCTCATCTTTTATCCTTTTAATCCTTATAATCGTTAGGATTTCTTTAATTTCTTGGGGTCAAACTGCATACCTAAACTTAACCCCATGCCTACCAGGAGTTCTTTAATCTCAGTAAGAGACTTTTTTCCGAAATTCTTAAAAGACAGCATCTCTTCTTCGGTCTTCTTTACCAGTTCCGATATAGTCTTGATATTGGCTTCCCTTAGGCAATTTGAACTTCTCACAGATAGTTCCAGTTCGGAAATAGGAAGTTTTAATTTCTCATAAAGGGCTGATTCCTCCTTGGTCATCTCCGGCTCTTCTTCTGCCTCCTCCGGCAACTGGCCGAAATTTACGAATATATCCAGGTGCCTCTGCAATATATTTGAGGCGTAGAGAAGGGCGTCTTTGGGGCTGATGGCGCCGCTGGTCCATATCTCCAGGATCAATTTATCGTAATCCGTACGCTGACCCACGCGGGCATTTTCCACGAAGAAATTAACCTTTTTTACCGGGGTAAATATGGAATCAATCGGTATAACCCCTAAGACATTGCTGTCTTTCTTATTTGATTCTGCGGGGACATAGCCCCTGCCCCGGGCAACTTCCATCTCCATATTAAACTTGGTATCCTTGGTAAGGGTAGCTATATGTAAATCCGGATTGATTATTTCAATGGTCTCATCCGCCTGTATATCCCCTGCCGTTATCGGGCCTTTCTTGTCTTTTTTGATATATATGGTCTTGGGGATTTTAGAGTGCGAATTTAAAATGAGGTTTTTTACATTCAAGACTATCTCGGTAACGTCTTCCAGCACCCCTGCAATAGTAGCGAACTCATGTTCTACGCCGGCTATCTTGATAGAAGTAACTGCGCTTCCCTCTATGGAAGAAAGCAATACCCGCCTCAACGACGAGCCAAGGGTTACGCCGTAGCCCCTCTCAAAAGGAGAAGCCTGAAATTTGCCGTAGGCCTGGGTGTATGTCGATTCGTCGCATTCCAGCCTTTTCGGCAACTGAAAATTACGCCATTTTATACCCATCTTACCTCCTTAAAATCAACAAGCGGATTTCGGTTAATCTTTATAGTTACTTGGAATATAATTCGACGATCAATTGCTCTTCTATGGGCTGCTGGATATCCTCTTTTTCCGGCAGGCGCACTACCTTCGCCTTAAGTCCTGCGGCATCAAATTCAAGCCAGGAAGGCACGCTGCGCTCCTTAGATAGCTCTAAATTATCCCTGAGCTTCTTCTCGGCCTTCTCCTTTGCCTTTATCTGGATAATATCACCTGTGGATATCAAATAAGACGGTATATTAACCCTGTGGGAATTGACAAAGACGAAATTATGCCGCACTACCTGGCGGCTCTGGGCGCGGGAAACCCCTACCCCCAGCCTGAATATTACATTATCCAGACGGCGCTCCAGAAACTGTAACAGGATCTTGCCGGTTACGCCCTTTGAGTGCGAGGCAAGCTTGAAATATTTCCTGAACTGTCTCTCAAGGACCCCGTATGTGCGTTTTACCTTTTGCTTTTCACGCAACTGCAGCCCATAATTGGATATCTTGGTCCTCATCTGGCCGTGTTGGCCGGGTGCGTATGAACGGCGGGCTAAGGCGCATTTAGGGGTCAAACACCTGGGCCCTTTGAGGAACAATTTCTCCCCTTCGCGCCGACAAAGCCTGCAGACTGCATTTATATAACGAGCCATCTGTTTTATACTCTCCTTCTCTTCTTTGCCCGGCAACCGTTATGCGGTATAGGCGTCACATCTTTTATGGAAGTTATGGTTATGCCTGCTGCCTGCAGGGCCCTGATTGCTGATTCTCTGCCTGAACCCGGGCCTTTGACATGCACGTCCAGCTCTTTAATCCCGATCTCCTTGGCCTTGCGGGCAGCGTCAGTGGCAGCCACCTGGGCCGCAAAAGGAGTCGCCTTCTTTGAGCCGCCATAGCCGACTATCCCCGGGGCAGACCAAACAAGGACATTACCCTGCCTGTCTGCTATGGTGATTATAGTATTATTAAAACTTGCCAGGATATGCGCGATACCTGAGGTTATACCCTTGGCTATCTTCTTCTTTTTTGCTTTTTCTTTAGTGGCCATTAATTATCCTCCCCCTTTTGGCTTAGCAGGAGCGGCCGTAGTTTCTTTCTTCATGACAATAGCTCCTCCCTTACGCGGCCCTTTGCGCGTCCTGGCATTTGTGCGGGTGCGCTGGCCCCTTACCGGAAGGCCCTTCTTATGACGCATACCGCGCCAGGAGCCTATTTCCATTAAACGCTTTATATTCTGGGAGATCTCCCTGCGCAAGTCCCCCTCTACTTTATAACCGCCCTTTTGAATAGTATTGGTGATTTTGGAGACTTCTTCTTCGGTCAGGTCCTTTGCCCTTTTATCCGGGCTTATCCCCGTTTCTTTAAGTATCTTATTAGACAAAAACCTGCCTATGCCGAATAAATAAGTCAGAGATATCTCAATGCGTTTTTCCTTAGGTATGTCTACCCCTGTAATTCTTGGCACTCTTTGACCTCCTCCTGGATACTTACGAAAAAGTTATCCCTGGCGCTGTTTATGTTTCGGGTTCGTGCATATGACCCGGACAACGCGCCTTCTTTTAATAATTTTACACCTGTCACATATCTTTTTAACCGATGCCTTTACTTTCACAAAGACCTTCCTTCCTAAAAACCCTACTGTTTTACCCTGAAGGTAATCCTCCCCCGGCTTAAGTCATACGGGGAAAGCTCAAGCTTGACTTTATCTCCCGGAAGTATACGGATGAAATTCATCCGCATCTTTCCGGATACATGGGCGAGCACCTTATAGCCGTTTTCCAACTCTACCCTGAACATGGCATTAGGCAGGGCCTCTATTACCTTGCCTTCTGTCTCAATTAATTCTTCTTTAGCCATATCCTGCCTCGTCTCTGGGGTTGCGACGGAAATCAACCGGTAAGTATCTCCGGGCCGTCTTCTGTTATTGCTACCGTATGTTCAAAATGGGCCGAGAAAAGCCTGTCTTTGGTTATGGCGGTCCAGCCGTTTTTCTCTATTTCACACTCCCATGTCCCCATATTTACCATTGGTTCAATTGCCAAAACCATACCTTCTTTTAATAATGTACCTTTATGGGGAAGGCCAAAATTGGGGATTTCCGGCTCTTCATGCAAATCAACGCCTATCCCGTGGCCTACAAACTGTCTTACTACCGCAAAACCATCTTTCTCCACGTGTTCCTGAATGGCATGCGATATATCATAGAGGCGGTTATTGGGCCTGGCCTTTTCTATGCCCTGATATAAGGCCTGGCGGGCGACTGCGATTAACCGCTTAGTATCTGCATCAATATCGCCCACACCTACGGTTATTGCTGCATCGCAGAAATAACCTTCATAATTTACACCCAGGTCTATACTTAGAATATCGCCCGGATTAAGCCTGCGCCTGCCGGGGATACCATGCACTATTTCTTCGTTTATAGACGTACAGATGCTTGCCGGAAACCCCCTGTACCCCTTGAATGCGGGAAGCGCATGCTCTTCAAATACCAACCTCTCCGCCAGGCGGTCTATTTCTTCGGTTGAAATCCCCGCCCTGACCGTTGCCTCAAGCTGTTTTAGTATCTTTGCCAGGATCTTGCCGGAACCCCTTAACTTCTCCAGCTCTTCTTTAGACTTTATTGGTATCATTGCGCGCCTTTACCAGCCGGATAACTACATCAAGGACAGATTCCGGGTCGCCATCCGCCGAAATCCGGTGTAATTTATTTTGTTCCTGATAATAGCGGATTAACGGTAAGGATTCCTTGATATAAACTTCCAGGCGCCTGCGGATAGTCTCTTCTTTATCATCCTGCCTCTGATAAAGTGCCCCACCGCAGTTGTCGCAAACCATTGTTAACTTGGGCGGCATATTCTTAATATGGAAATTTGCCCCGCAGAGCCTACAGACAAGCCTGCCGGTAAGCCTCTGTATGATCACGGATTCTGTGGTATCCAGGTAAAATACAAAATCTATATCCAGGTTTCTTTTTTTAAGCATACCTGATAATGCCTCTGCCTGGTTGATGGTGCGGGGGTATCCGTCTAAGATAAAACCCATCTTTGCATCTGCCTTATCAAGTCTCTCATCCAGCATCTTATTGACCAGGCTATCAGGGACCAATCCGCCGCGATCCATAAAATCCTTGGCCTCAAGGCCAAGCCTTGTCCCTTCGGAAACATTCACTCTCAGGATATCCCCCGTGGAAATATGAGAAAGGCTAAGCCTCCCGGCTAACACCTTTGCCTGTGTGCCTTTACCTGCCCCCGGCGGCCCTAACAATATTATGCGCATTTATCTCCTGCCTCTTATCCTGCCGGACTTTATAAATCCTTCATAGTGATGCATAAGCAGGTGCGACTCCATTTGCTTTACCGTATCCAGGACAACCCCGACGATGATCAGTATACCTGTGCCACCGAAAAAAGAAGCTACCAGATACGGCACTTTAAGCCAGGCCATGATAAAATCCGGGAATATGGCGATGAAGGCAATAAATACCGCCCCGGCCAGAGTCAATCTGGTTACGGCATAATCAAGGAAATCAACGGTAGGTTTACCCGGCCTTACCCCCGGGATAAAACCTCCGTATTTTTTCATATTCTCTGAAATATCCACGGGGTTAAAAACAATAGCGGTATAAAAATAACAGAAAAATATAATAAGAAAAGCGTAAATAACCGTATAAAGAAGATGCCCCCTGACTAACCCTTGGGCCCATCTTTGGAATGCCTGATTAGGAACAAAAGAAGCCAGTGTCGCCGGAAACAGGATTATGGACTGGGCAAATATAATGGCAATAACCCCTGCCGTATCCACCTTTAATGGTATATAGGTAGACTGTCCGCCGAATATTTTCCTGCCTACCACCCGGCGGGCGTATTGCACAGGTATCTTTCTCTGCCCCTGGGTAATTAAAATAACGGAGAAAACCACGAATACCAGGAACGCAGCCATAATCAATAAAACAAAAGGCTGTATCTGCCTGTGAGCGGGGGAAAAAGGAGAAATCAGGATAAAGAGCTGATTTACTGCTGCCGGAATGCGGGAAACAATACCGGCAGTAATAACTAACGATATCCCGTTTCCTATACCGCGTTCCTGTATCTGCTCTCCCAACCACATAATGAATATGGTGCCGGTAGTTAGGGTGAGGACGGTCAATATCCGAAAGCCCCATCCCGGCTCAACGACTATACGCAGGCCCTCAAAACGCGCCGGATTCTCCAGCCACAGGGCGATAAAGAAAGACTGGATCAGGGAAAGTGCCACCGTACCGTAGCGCGTATATTGATTTATCTTTTCATGCCCTGCGCGGCCTTCCTTGGCTAATTTTTCTAGACTCGGTATTACTGCCGTCAAGAGCTGCAGAATAATAGAGGCAGAAATATAAGGCATAATACCCAAGGCAAAAATAGTCAGCCTCTCCATAGCGCCTCCGGAGAACATATTTATTATGCCAAAGAGCGCCCCACCCTGGGTTTTAGCTACACGGCTGAAAAATTCTGCAAGGCTGGCTCCGTCAATACCGGGTATAGGCAGGTAACACCCGATCCGGTAAACACCCAGTAAAAGCCCGGTTATGATAAGCCGCCTTTTTAAATCCGGTATACGGAACGAATTAACTAACGCACTAAGCATTTATAATCTTTGCCTCGCCGCCAATAGCCTTAATCTTTTCTACGGCCTTCGCAGAAAAGGCATGGGCTGAAATCTTAAAAGGGTGCTTTATCTCCCCTGTGCTCAGAATCTTAACCGGCTTGCTTCTGTCCCTGATCAATCCTTTATCCTGCAAAACCTCAGGGGTAATCTCGCCCTCCTTTATCCTTTTTAAATCCACTATGTTGACTATCTGGTATATTTTCTTAAACTTGCTGTGGAAGCCGCGCTTAGGTATGCGGCGGATCAAAGGTGTCTGGCCCCCCTCATGGCCTTCATACGTAGCCCTGCCCGAACGAGAGGTCTGACCTTTGCTTCCGCGCGTAGAGGTCTTGCCATGGCCGGAACCGGAACCGCGGCCCAAAAGCTTTCTTTTTTTATGGCTGCCCTTAGGAGGCTTGATATTGTACAATGTAACGGCAACGGATTCTTTTTTCTTTTCTTGCGTTTTCTTTGTCTTCATTTTTGCTTAGGATGCGGTTTTATCTTTTTCTGCCGTATCAATCTTCACTGTGGGGATTTCAGCTTTTAAGCTACGCAGACCATCCATAGTAGCCTTGATAACATTTAACGGGTTATTAGACTTAAGGCATTTAGTGAGTATATCCCTTATGCCGCAAGCCTCACATATCGCCCGCACCGGGCCGGCGGCGATAACCCCTGTTCCTTCCGATGCCGGTTTAAGCAATACCTTGGCAGCGCCGTATTCGCCTAATACCGCATGAGGTATACTTGAACCCTCCATGGGAATCTTAAAAAGTTCGCGCTTTGCCTTTGTCAGGGCCTTACGGATGGCAATAGCCACTTCATTGGCTTTGCCTAAAGAAAATCCTACGCGCCCCTTTGTATCGCCTACTACCACCAAAGCGCTAAAAGACATCTTCTTGCCGCCTTTAGTAACCTTGGCTACGCGGTTAATAGTGATGACCTTTTCTACAAGTTCCGGACCCTGCTCAATATTTAATTGCTGCATTTAAAATCCTCCTAAAACTCAAGGCCGCCCTTGCGTACACTGTCTGCGAAAGCCTTAATCCTTCCGTGATAAAGATACCCTGCACGGTCAAAATTGACCTTTGTTATGCCCTTTTCTTTTGCCCGCCGGGCAAAAACTTCGCCGAAAAACTCCGCGGCCTTCACATTGCCGGCGTATCCGAATTTCTGCCTGACTTCCTTATCCTGGGTAGAAAGAGAGTATAGCGTGGAATTATTTGTATCGTCTACGACCTGCGCATGCATGTTTTTCAGGCTACGGTGCACCACCAGGCGCGGCCGGTCCGTTGTCCCAGACAGGGTTTTCCTTATACGTTTATGCCTTTTTATTCTTGCTAATTCTCTCTTATTGCTCATATTCCTTTATTTTGTAGCGGCCTGCGCCTTGCCGATCTTTTTCTTTACCTTTTCCCCCGTATACCTTATGCCTTTGCCTTTATAAGGCTCAGGCGGGAATATGGCGCGTATTTCGGAAGACACCTCCCCTACCAGGGCCTTATCAATTCCGCGGATAATAATCTGCGTAGGTTTAGGGGTCGTTACTTCTATCCCTGAGGGGATAGAAAAATTAACGGGATGAGAAAAACCCAAATGCATATTTAAGGCATTGCCCTGTGCCTGGGCCTTGAAACCTACGCCAATAATCTCAAGTTCTTTGGTATACCCTTCGGTAACGCCACGGAACATATTTGCGATCAGGGCGCGTGTCAACCCATGCAGAGAACGGTCAATCTTTGTATTGGTATTGCGGCCCACAAATACCTGGCCGTCTTTTGTTTCTACCTTTATTCTCGCCGGTAAAAGCCAATTGATCTTTCCCTTCGGCCCTTCCACAAAGACAGACCCTTCCTTTATCTCGATCTTTGCTTCTTTTGGTATATTTATTGGTTTCTTGCCTATACGCGACATTTTTTAATGACCCTCTCCTGCTTTTACCAGATGTATCCTATAACCTCCCCACCTATCCCTGCCGCCTTAGCCTCTTTATCCGTAAGCAGGCCCCTGGAAGTAGAGACGATCGCCAGGCCCCTTCCCCTTAACACAGCCGGGACTTTTTTAGTCTTGGCATAAACGCGCAGCCCCGGCTTTGATACACGCTGGATATGCCTGATAGCGGGCCTGCCTGAATAATATTTAAGATAGACCTTAAAACGACCCTGCTGCTTATATTCGACAAATTTAAAATTATCAATATAGTTCTCGCGTTTGAGGGTTTCCAGGATACCCTTGACCATGGTGGATGCAGGGATATCCACGTCATCCTTGTGCGCCATTATCGCATTGCGTATTATAGTAAAGACATCGGCAATTAAATCCGTTCTGGACATTTCTCCCTCATTAGTTATCTATTTTTTATTTAACGCCGCTACCAACTGGCCTTCTTAACCCCCGGGACCAGCCCCTGCCAGGCCAATTCCCTGAAACAAATACGGCAGAGCCTGAACCTTCTCAAGTAGCCGCCTGACCTTCCACAAATAGCGCAACGGTTGTATTTGCGCGTAGAAAACTTGGGGGCCCTTTTCCATCTTGCAATCTGTGAATTTTTCGCCATTTACCCAGCTGCTCCTTTTAGCTTTTAATTTCAAACGGTATGCCGAATAGCCTCAACAATTCCTCTGCCCTTTCTTTTGTCTTGGCATTTTTTATCACTAAAGTCACATCCATGCCTTGGGACCGCGTAATCCTGTCTACTTCCATTTCGGGGAATATGTTCTGTTCGGTAATCCCTAATGTGTAATTCCCTGCCTTATCAAAAGAATCCAGGGGCACACCTCTAAAATCGCGTATGCGCGGCAGGGCTATATTTACGAACCTATCCAGAAACTCATACATCATCGCCCGGCGCAAGGTGACCTTACAGCCCACCGGCTGGCCTTGTTTTATCTTAAAGTTTGCGATCGCTTTCTTTGCCCGGCGCATAATAGGCCTCTGCCCGGTAATAACAGCCAGTTCCTCCATCGCCTTCTCCAGGATTTTCACGTCCTGCAGGGCCTCTCCTACGCCCATATTTACTACGATCTTATCTATGCGCGGCGCCTCCATGCGGCTTTTAAGCGAATGGCGCCGCATCAACTCCGGTGCTATCTCATTCCTGTATTTTTCCAATAGTCTGGGTACCATATTTACACCGTCTCTTTACAGCCTTTACAGATACGCGATTTACTGCCGTCTTTGGCTATGATAAAGCCTAACCTTACCGGCCGGTTGCAATTCTTGCAAAAATACATCAGGTTGGCTATGCTTACAGATGCCTCAATAGGAACAATACCGCCCTTCTGGTCGTCGCGGGTCGGGCGCTTATGTTTCTTGACCAGGTTGATCCCCTCTACGATCGCCCTCTCCTTCTCAAGGAAAATACGCAAGACCTTGGCCTTCTTACCCCTGTCTTTTCCCTTTGTTACCTGGACTATATCCCCTTTTCTTATCTTTCTCATGACTATATGACCTCAGGCGCAAGGGAGATGATCTTGGTGAAGTTTTTCTCCCTTAATTCCCTTGCCACAGGCCCAAAGACCCGCGTGCCCCGGGGGTTAGACTGGACATCGATAAAAACAATGGCGTTGTGGTCAAAACGCAATACTGTCCCGTCTTTCCTGCGAATAGGCTGTCTTGTCCTAACTATTACCGCCTTAGCCACCTCTCCTTTTTTCACTACCGCATCGGGAGATGACTCTTTTATGTTCACGTTTATCACATCTCCTATCTCCGCGTCCTGGCGGTTCTTCTGGCCTAAAACTGCAATAAAAGAAGCCCTCTTCGCCCCTGTATTATCCGCAATATCAAGAATCGTCCTTAACTGGATCATCTCTATTCCTTAAGCGTAACTGCCGCTATCTTTGCCTTCTTTGTAATCTCAATAAGACGGAAATGCTTTTCTTTGGAAAGCGGCCGGGTTTCTCTTATGCGCACGGCATCCCCTATCTTGGCTGTATTATTTTCATCGTGCACTTTAAATTTATTATATTTTTTGGCAATACGGCCGTATTTAGGGTGCTTGGCCATATGCATCACCCTGACTATCAGGGTCTTTTGCATCTTATCGCTGATAACTATCCCGCTGAACTCTTTCTGCCTACCCATTGGTTTTCTTTTCCTTATCCCGCAGAAGGGTCTTGACCCTTGCGATATCTTTTTTTATCACAGAAAACAAATGCGGCCGTTCTACTCTGCCGCTATAACGCTGCAAATTAAGCTTAAACAACTCCTCCTTAAGGCTTTTTTCCTTCTCTAATAATTCCGCTTGTGAAAGGTTGCGCAATTCTTTAATCTTCATATTAAATATGCGTGCGGCTGATAAAGCGCGTCCTTAAGGGAAGTTTATAGGCAGCCATCCTGAAACAGCGCTGCGCATACTCCTTGGGCACCCCGCCTAATTCAAAAAGCACGCGCCCCCTCTTTACTACACATACCCAATGGTCAAGGTCTCCCTTGCCTTTACCCATACGCACTTCTGCGGGCTTTTTTGTAATGGATTTATCCGGAAAGATCCTTATCCAGAGCTTACCCCCCCGATGTAATTGGCGTGCCAGAATAACCCTTACTGCTTCTATCTGCGTATTCTTAATCCAGACATTCTCCAGTGCCTTTAGCCCGAATTCCCCGAAAGCCAGGTCTGCGCCTTGCGTAGCTACCCCGCGCTTAGTGCCCCTCTGGGTCTTACGATATTTGACTCTCTTGGGCATCATTACCATATTATTTTACCTCCCCCCTAGCCTCAGGCTGCATCTGCGGCTTAGGGCCGGATTCAAGGGACACCTCTACTTCTTTTTCCAGTTTTTCCGATTTTATCTCTTCCACGCGAGGCTTTGTAAGTATATCCCCTTTATAAAGCCATACCTTAACCCCGATCAACCCGTAGGTAGTCAGGCTTTCCGTGAAACCATAATCTATATCCGCACGCAGGGTAGATAAAGGGATCTTGCCCTGCCTGAAATTCTCCGTGCGTGACATTTCAGCCCCCCCCAGGCGGCCGGAACAACTTATCTTTATACCCCTTGCACCAGATGACATGCTTTGCTCAATAGCGCGTTTTATGGCCCTGCGAAAGGCTATACGTTTTTCTAACTGCAAGGCTACATTTTCCGCTACCAACTGGGCATCCAATGCCGGCTGTTTTATTTCTTCTATATCTATGGACATCTCCCGCTTGATCAGGGCATTCAAATCCTGCCTTAAACGCTCGATATCAGAGCCGTGGCGGCCGATTATCAGGCCTGGCCGGGCAGACAATATCCTGATCTTCAGGCGTTCTGCCAGGCGCTCAACTATGATTTTAGAAATCGCCGCCTGTTTAAAACGGTTTTTGATAAATTTCCTGATCCTGTAGTCTTCCTCAATAAAATTGGCGTAATCCTTGGCCTTGGCAAACCACCGGCTATGCCATACCCGGTTAATACCCATCCTCAAAAGAAACGGATGAACTTTATGACCCATTATTTTCTGCCTTTCTCTTTCGCTTTGGCCTTAATCTTGCGTGCAACGACAGGAGTTTTCACCTTAGGCGCCGTATACCCCAACCCCATGTCGCGCATATCCAGCTCTATGGTAATATGGGATGTCCTCTTCTTAATAGAAGCGGCCCGGCCAAAAGCTGCGGCCTTAAACCTTTTCCAGGTCGGGCCGACATCGCAAATAATCTTTGATATAAATAGCTGCTGGGAGCTTAAACCTTTTACCTTGGCATTAGCCACTGCCTGTTTCAATATCTTCACCAGGAACTCCTTAGGCCTTTTATTTATATTGGCAAGTATCGCCTCTGCCTCAGTAACATCTTTCTGGCGCAGCATATCGATTACCTGCCTGACCTTGGATGGCGAAATTCTTAAGAAACTTCCCCTTGCTCTAACCAGCATCTCTTTTCCTTATTATGACATATATAAAATTACGTTTTCTCTAATGCCTTTTTCGCCTTTACTCCGCCGTGCTTGCGGAATATGCGTGAAGGAGAAAATTCCCCCAGCTTATGCCCGACCATATTCTCGGTTACAAAAACCGGTATATGTTTCCTGCCGTCATACACCGCAAAAGTCATTCCTACAAAATCCGGGGTAATGGTCGACCTTCTCGACCAGGTCTTTATCGCCTGGCGGGTGCCGGAACGCCTGGCCCTGTCTACCTTCACCAGCAACTTTTCATCTACATACGGGCCCTTCTTAAGTGATCTAGGCATATTATTAATTCCTTCTCTTTAAGATAAATTTATCCGAATACTTCCTGCGCTTGCGTGTCTTATATCCTTTGGTGGGCTTGCCCCAGGGGGTTACGGGATGAGGATTACCCTGGCCGGATTTACCTTCTCCGCCTCCGTGCGGATGGTCCACGGGGTTCATTGCAGCGCCCCTCACCGTAGGTTTAACGCCCATCCAACGTGTCCTGCCGGCCTTGCCTATGCTTATTGCCTCCCGCTCTATATTGCCTACCTGGCCGATAGTAGCATGGCAATCAAGGCTTATCAGCCTTATCTCTCCGGAAGGCAGTTTAACATGGGCAGTATCCCCTTCTTTAGCCATGATCTGCGCGGCGGCTCCGGCTGAGCGGACGATCTGACCGCCCTTGCCCTTGACCAGCTCGATGTTGTGTATTGATGTACCGGAAGGCATATGCCGTAAGGGAAGATTGTTGCCGGTTTTAATCTCCGCTTCTTTGTTATTAGAAGAAACTATCTCATCCCCCACCTTAAGCCCGTTAGGGCAGATAATATACCTTTTTTCTTTACCGGGGTACTCTATTAAAGCCAGGCGGGAGGTGCGGTTAGGGTCGTACTCAACGGCAATGACCTTTCCCGATATCTCGAATAAATCGCGCTTGAAATCGATTATGCGCACCATCCGCTTATGCCCTCCGCCGATGTGGCGCACGGTTATACGCCCGCGGTTATTCCTGCCTCCGGTCTTTTTCAATGGCCTAAGCAGTGATTTCTCAGGCGTTGATTTTGTTATCTCCTTGAAATCAAAGCCGCTCATCCAGCGCCTTGTGGGTATTGTCGGTTTAAATTTTTTTATTCCCATTGTTCTCCCTGAAATATCACCTGTAATACCCGCTGGTTAAGGCGCGGTATCTATCTTACTGCCTTCCTTTAAAGTAACTAACGCCTTTTTAAAATCCGGGGCGCGGCCCAGCTTATGCCTGACCCTCTTCATTTTACCCAAAGATATATAAGTATTCACATCCTTTACCTTCACTTTATATATATCTTCCACGGCACGTTTAATCTGTATTTTATTTGCGCGCATGCCTACCAAAAAGAGATATTTTCCGTCCGGTTCATGCAAACCGGATTTTTCCGTCCTGATCAAGGCTTTAACAATATCCTGCGCGATAATCATTTCTTTAATCTTTCTGTTACGGCCTTCAGGCTTTCCCGGGTTATCAGGAGCCTGCCGCAAGACATAACCTCATAAGTGTGGGTATCACGAGCCAGGCCAAATTTTAAAAAACTTATATTTGCTAAAGCGCGGCGCAGGCCCGCATCAATCTTATCCATTAACAGAAGTACGCCCTTATTTTTCCCTGCGTCTGCTTTAGTCCTCTTTTTTGTGTTTATTTTTAGATGGGTAAATACCTTCGCTGCCTCTTTGGTCTTGGATGAAGGCAGGCTTAAGGCGTCAATAACTGTTACTTCACCGGCATTTACCTTGGCATTTAAGGCTGATTTAAGCGCCAGTTTCTTTATCTTTTGCGGTATGGGAGATGAGAAATCCCTCGGGTGCGGCCCAAAAACAACTCCTCCGTGCCTCCACAAAGGAGAACGTATAGAGCCTATCCTCGCCCGGCCTGTCCCTTTCTGCTTCCATGGCTTACGGCCTCCGCCGGATACTTCCCCTCTGGTTTTCGTAGCGGCCAGGCCTTTTCTCTGGCCTGAGAGATATGCCACTACCACCTGATGAATGACCGATTCATTGACTACCCCGTCAAAGACCCCTGCGTCAAGTTTAACGGTGTCTATTTCCTTGCCTTCAATATTATATACTGATAAAGTCTGCATGTAGCTATATCCTTGAAAAATTATTATTTCTTCTTTGCCTTGCCTGCCGCAGCAGGTTCTTTCTTAACTGCCGCCGCCTTCTTTTTTGCCTTACGGATAAACAAGTATCCGTTTTTATAACCGGGGACAGCCCCCTCTACCAGCATTATATTTTTCTCAACATCCACCTTAACTACCTTCAAGTTTTGCACGGTAACCTGAACTGCGCCCATATGCCCGGGCATATGATGCCCCTTCCAAACCCTGCCCGGGGTAGTGGTAGAGCCGATAGAACCTACCCGCCTGCGCGACGTAGAACCATGGGTCATCGGGCCGCCTTTCCAATGCCAGCGTTTCATACCGCCCTGGAACCCTTTGCCCAGGGAAGTCCCGGTAACGTCAACAAAATCCCCTTCTTTAAATAAATCCACCTTTAACTCTTGGCCTGCCTGATATTCAAGCGCAGGGTTCTTCAGTATTTGGCGTATAACCTTGCGGGGTGAGATATTTATCTTCTTAAAATAACCTAAGATAGGTTTTTTTAAATGCGTCTCTTTCACCGTATCAAAACCTACCTGCAGGTGTTTATCCTTTACCGAGAGGATAACGCAGGGGCCTGCTTCAATAGCGGTAACCCCAAGCATACGGCTGTCATCGGTAAACACCTGGGTCATGCCAATCTTTTTACCTAATATGCCTACGGACATCTTCTACTTGATCTCCACATCCACCCCGGCAGGCAGATTTAATTTACGCAAGGAATCAATAGTCTTAGAAGTCGGTTCAAATATATCGATAAGCCTTTTATGGGTAGACAAGTCAAATTGTTCACGTGACTTCTTATCGATAACCGGAGAACGCAGGACCGTGTAAATCTCTCTTTTAGTAGGAAGCGGTATGGGCCCGGATATACGCGCACCCGTGCGCTTGACGGTCTCTACGATCTCCACTACTGCCTGATCCAGCAGCCGGTGGTCATAAGCCTTAAGCCTGATTCTTATCTTCTGCATCTTTTAGCCTGTTTTTTACCTTCTGCCCGGGTTATATGGCCCGGGCAAAAGGTATTGAGCCTAAATAGGTTAGGCAATAATATCTGTAACTACGCCTGCGCCTACTGTATGGCCTCCCTCACGGATAGCAAAACGCGATTCCTTTTCCATGGCGATAGGCGTAATAAGCTCTACTTCCAGGTTAATGTTATCCCCCGGCATAACCATCTCTACACCTTCAGGGAGGGCAACATTTCCGGTAACGTCTGTGGTACGAAAATAGAACTGCGGCCTGTATCCTTTAAAGAACGGGGTATGCCTTCCGCCCTCTTCTTTAGTCAGGATGTAAACCTGGGCCTTAAACTTGGTATGCGGCGTGATGGACTTAGGGGCTGCTATAACCATGCCGCGTTCTATAGCACTCTTGTCTATTCCTCTTAAGAGCAATCCGACGTTATCTCCGGCCTGCCCCTCATCGAGTAATTTTCTGAACATCTCAATACCGGTAACTACGGTCTTCTGCACCTCGGGCCTTAAGCCTACGATCTCCACTTCCTCGTTGACCTTGACCTTGCCGCGCTCTATCCTGCCTGTGCCGACCGTGCCCCTGCCTTCAATACTGAACACATCTTCTACTGCCATCAATAAAGGTTTATCCAGGGCCCTTTCCGGCATGGGAATAAATTCATCCGCTGCCTTAAGCAACTCAAGGATAGGCTGACATTCCGCACTCTTTGGGTCAGTGGCAAGAAGCGCCTTGGAAGCGCTGCCTCTGATAATCGGGGTCTTCTCACCCGGAAAACCGTATTTGGTAAGCAGCTCGCGGACCTCCATCTCAACTAAATCCAGCAATTCCTTATCGGAAACCAGGTCCACCTTATTCAGAAACACGATTATGGAAGGGACGTTGACCTGTCTGGCCAAAAGTATATGCTCTCTGGTCTGAGGCATTGGGCCGTCAGCAGCAGAAACCACCAGTATTGCCCCGTCCATCTGGGCAGCGCCGGTGATCATATTCTTGATATAGTCGGCATGACCCGGGCAGTCAATATGGGCGTAATGCCGGTTATCCGTTTCATATTCCACGTGGGCGACCGATATAGTGACTACCTTAGTTTCATCCCTGACCGTTCCGCCTTTAGCGATATCCGCATATTCCCTGACCTGGGCCTTACCCAACATTGATAACACCTTTGTAATAGCAGCGGTCAGAGTGGTCTTACCATGATCGATATGGCCGATGGTGCCGATATTCACATGCGGTTTATTCCTGACAAACTTCTCTTTAGCCATTCCGTCACCTCCTATAGTTATTAAGAACCTCTCCTTGAACCCGAAGCCGCAAAACCGGTGGTAATTTTTTCTGCTATATGTGAAGGCACCTCAGAATAAAATGAGGGCTCCATTGTATAGGATGCACGGCCTTGTGTCAAGGACCTTAATGCCGTGGCATAATTAAATATTTCAGACAACGGGACATACGCCCGTATGGCGCGCACATTGGCCCGTTGTTCAAGCGAAACTATCTTTGCCCGGCGGGAATTCAGGTCGCCGATAACCTGGCCCATATATTCCTCAGGCACTACCACCTCCATATCCATAATCGGCTCAAGCAGGATAGGATGAGCCTTTCTTAAGCCGTCGTTAAAAGCAATAGAAGCAGCCATCTGAAAGGCCATTTCCGAGGAATCAACCTCATGGAATGATCCGTCAATCAGGACGACCTTGGCGTCGGTAACGGGATAGCCGGCGAGCACACCGCTCTTTGCCGCAGCCATAATACCCTGTTTCACAGAAGGGATAAATTCCCGCGGTATTGCCCCGCTTTTAATCTTATCTTCAAAAGTGACGCCTGTCCCGGGCATCTCCTGCGGCTCCATCTCTATCACCACATGTCCATACTGGCCATGGCCGCCGCTTTGCTGTATAAATTTACCCGTAGATATGACCTTCTTGGTTAGTGTCTCGCGGTAAGCAACCTGCGGCATGCCCACCTGTGCCTCTACATTGAATTCCCGCAGTATGCGGTCAATTACCACCTCAAGATGCAATTGACCCATTCCGGCGATAACCGTCTGGCCCGTTTCCTGATTATAGATGACCCGAAAAGACGGGTCCTCCTCTGCCATCTTATGCAATGCCATGCCTAATTTCTCCTGGGCCTGTTTGGTCTTTGGCTCTATGGCCTGCTGGATAACCGGCTCAGGAAAACGCATTGCCTCTATAAGTATGGGGTTATTCTCATCACAAAGAGTATCGCCGGTCCTAGTATCTTTTAACCCCACTACCGCGGCAATATCCCCGGTAATCGCCTCAGGGATGATCTCCTGGCGGTTAGCGTGCATCTTTAATAATTTAGTCACCTTCTCCTCAGTCCGGCGGGATGCGTTATAAATATGTCTACCGCTTACAACAGTGCCAGAATAAACACGGATATAATGTAATTTTCCCACATAGGGGTCGGTCATGATCTTAAAACATAGCGCGCAAAAAGGGGCCTTATCCGAAGTAGTTATTTCTTCAAACTCCCCAGTTTCCGGGTTAGTGCCTTTTATCGCCGGTAAATCCATGGGCGAAGGCAGATAATCGCAAATCGCATCCAAGACCATCTGGATGCCTCTGTTCTTCAAAGAACTGCCGCATAAGACCGGCACAAATTTACCTTTTATCACTGCGCGGCGTATTGCCGCTTTAATGTCAGAAGGGCTGATTCCCTTACCGTGCACAAACTTATCCATGATTTCTTCGTCTGCCTCAGCCAGCCTTTCAATAAGCACCTCGTGCTGCCTTAAGACTTCCTCTTTCATCTGTGCAGGCACATCTTTAATTTCATACTCTTTTCCGGTGTTGTCGTTATAAACCATGGCCTTATTTTGGATCAAATCTACTGCGCCGCTAAGATTATTTTCCTGGCCAAGGGGTAACTGGATCGCGGCGGCGTTTGCCCCCAGTTTTTTATGCATCTCGGATACTACCCCCAGAAAATTACTCCCCACCCTGTCCATTTTATTCACAAAGGCAATCCTCGGCACATTATAACGGTCCGCCTGGCGCCAGACTGTCTCAGACTGAGGCTCTACCCCTCCCACCCCGCAGAATACCACTACTGCCCCGTCCAAAACCTTAAGGGACCTCTCTACCTCTACGGTAAAATCCACGTGTCCAGGTGTATCAATAACGTTGATAGTGTATTCCCCCCAGCTGCAGGTGGTACAGGCAGAGGTAATAGTAATGCCCCTTTCCTGCTCCTGGACCATCCAATCCATGGTAGCAGTACCTTCATCCACCTCGCCGATCTTATAGGTCTTACCGCTATAAAAAAGTATGCGCTCGGTAGTAGTGGTCTTACCCGCGTCTATATGGGCGATAATGCCTATGTTTCTTAATTTATCTAAAGGAATTTTTCTTATCATCTCTTAAACTGATCCTACCATCTAAAGTGCGCGAAGGCCTTGTTGGATTCGGCCATCTTATGCGTATCGTCCCTCTTCTTAATGGTTGCGCCCTCGCCTTTATAGGCAGCCAGGATTTCATCCGCCAGTTTTTCCTGCATAGTCTTGCCTTTTTTGGAACGCGCGAAATCCCTCATCCAACGCAGGGCTATGGAAGTCCCCCGTTCCTGCTTAACCTCGATAGGCACCTGGTAAGTCGCCCCTCCTACACGGCGCGGCTTAACCTCAAGGCGCGGCCGGGCATTATCTATGGCCTTGTTGAAGATTTTTATGGCATCCGGCTCATTAAGCTGCTTGATCAATATATCAAATGCGCCGTAAACTATTTTTTCCGCAAGAGACTTCTTACCTTCAAGGGTTATCATGTTGATAAACTTCCCCACTACCTTGCTATTAAATTTAGGGTCAGGTAATATCTCTCTTTCTTGTGCTCTTCGTCTTCTCATTTTTTTTAGTTATTTAATTAGCTTTTTTATTAGCGGCTGCCTCTTTCGGCCGTTTGGCCCCGTACTTTGAACGTGATTTGCGGCGGTTTGCCACGCCGGAAGAATCAAGCGTCCCCCTGACAATATGATACCTGACACCCGGCAAATCCTTAACGCGCCCCCCTCTTACTAAGACTATAGAATGCTCCTGTAAATTATGCCCTTCCCCCGGGATATAGGAGGTAACCTCTATACCGGTAGTCAACCTTACCCTGGCAATCTTACGCAGCGCTGAATTCGGCTTCTTCGGGGTCATGGTACGCACCTGCACACAAACGCCCCTTCTCTGAGGGCAGGCCTTTAACGCAGGCGATTTCGTCTTCTTCTTTTTCAAAACCCTGCCGAACCTGATCAATTGTGTAATTGTTGGCATTTATCTATTCCCCGCTTTTCTTTTCTACTTCAATGTTATAATGAGTATGGAATCCGGTGCCTGAAGGTATGAGGTGCCCGACGATAACGTTCTCCTTAAGGCCAAACAACTCATCTATTTTTCCCGAGGCCGCGGCATCCGTCAAGACGCGCGTAGTCTCCTGGAAACTCGCTGCAGAAATAAAGCTCTCTGTAGTCAAGGCTGCCTTGGTAATACCCAATAATAACGGTGTTGCCACCGAAGGCTTACCGCTTTTCTTCATTACCCGGCTATTCTCTTTCTGGAATACCCACTTATCCACCTGCTGTGTCGCCAGGAATTCCGTATCCCCTGGCTCTTCTATGCGCACCTTTTTGAGCATCTGGCGTATGATCAACTCAATATGTTTATCGTTTATATGCACCCCCTGCAGGCGGTAAACCTCCTGGACTTCGTTCACCAGGTATTCCTGCAGGACCTTGTCTCCGCATACCCGCAATATATCCTGCAGCACTACCGGACCGTCAGTCAACTGCTGTCCGGCCATTACCTTATCGCCCTTGTATACGCTGGGATGCTTTCCGTGCGGTATAATATATTCGCGCTGCATTCCGGTAGGAGACTTGATTACAATCACGCGCTGGCCTTTTTTAGTCTCTCCGAACTCCACAAAACCGTCTATTTCGCTGATAACCGCCGGGTCCTTTGGTTTACGCGCTTCAAAAAGTTCAGCCACGCGCGTCAGGCCGCCGGTGATATCCCTGGTCTTTACAACTAAACGCGGTATCTTCGCCAACAGGTCGCCTGCATCAATATTCTGGTTATCCTTGACCAGGATATGGGCGCCCACGGGAATAGGGTATATACCCATAACTGCCTTGGATTCATCCAGGACAACTATCTGCGGATGATACTCCTGCTTATGCTCCACCACTACGCGTTCGGTCAGTTTGGTTACCGGGTTATGCTCTTCATTTACCGTAACGCCTTCACGTAAGTCTTCGTATTTGGCAAAACCTTTGACTTCCGTCAGGATAGGCAGGGTATAGGGGTCCCAACGGATAAAAGAAATATCCTTTGCCACCTCTTCCCCGTCAGCAATAGTAATAAAAGCGCCTTGCGGCACGGTGTAACGCTCAAGCTCCCTGCCCTGTTTATCGTTAATACTAATAAATCCGTTGCGGTTTAAAGCCACAAATTCTTTCTTTTTGGCAACCACCCTTAAATTATGGTATTTAACCGACCCCTTATTCTTTGATTTTACAAAAGACTGGGCTACGATACGGGAAGCAGTGCCTCCGATGTGAAAGGTCCTCATGGTCAGCTGGGTCCCTGGTTCTCCTATGCTTTGCGCGGCAATTACACCGACCGCCTCCCCCATCTCAACCAGCCTGCCGGTTGCCAGGTTCCTGCCGTAACATTTAATACACACGCCCCTGCCTGCCTCGCAAGTCAGGACGCTGCGGATACGTATCTTTTCTATACCCAGCCTTTCGATCATATCCGCTTTTTCTTCGGTAATCTCCGAACCCTGCTCTACTATGACCGCATCAGTAATAATATCCACTATATTATCCAAAGCTACCCTGCCCACTATCCTGTCCTTAAGGCCGACTACTTCTTCGTCACCCTCGATAATGGCAGAAACTGTGATCCCGTTTAAGGTGCCGCAGTCATCCGTAGTAACAATGACCTCCTGGGCCACATCCACGAGCCTGCGGGTAAGATAACCGGCATCTGCGGTCTTTAAGGCCGTATCTGCCAGGCCTTTTCGCGCGCCGTGGGTAGAAATAAAATACTCCAAGACTGTCAGGCCTTCGCGGAAGTTAGCGGTAATAGGGCTTTCAATAATTTCACCCGACGGTTTAGCCATCAGACCGCGCATCCCTGCCAGCTGCCTGACCTGTGATTTTGAGCCTCGAGCCCCTGAATCGGCCATCATGAATATAGGATTAAAAGAATCCATTCCTTTAAAAAGAAGGTCTGAAACCTTATCCGTAGCATGCGTCCAAATATCTATAACCTTACTCTTACGTTCCCTGTCTGTAATAATGCCGCGGTGATATTGCTCTTCCACCTTGGATACTTCTGCGCGCGCCTCTTTTAATACTTCCCCTTTTGCCTCAGGCACCTTAAGGTCATCAATACCGATAGAAATCCCCCCGATGGTAGCAAAGGCAAAACCGAGACGCTTAATATCATCCAGTAATTGCACGGTGCGGTTATGGCCGAACCGTTTGTAGCATTCCGCCACAATTAAGCCGACATTGCGCTTGTTCAGCTCATTGTTTACAAAACCAAAACCATCAGGCAATACCTGGTTAAACATGGCCCTTCCTACTGTAGTCTCAACCAGCTGGCTTTTCTCGGTCAATTTATATTCATCAAGGCTGAAAACAGCAGGCACCCTGATTTTTATTTTAGCGTGCAGGCTGAGCTCTTTATCTTCGTAAGCGCTAACAGCCTCTTCTATATTCGCAAATATTTTGCCTTCTCCCAGTGCCCCCAGTTTTATCTTGGAAATATAAGCAGCTCCCAGGATAGTATCCTGCGTAGGCGTAACAATCGGCCTGCCGTCTGCGGGAGAAAACATATTGTTTACGGAAAGCATAAGGATCTTTGCTTCGACCTGTGACTCCAGAGACAAAGGCACATGGACTGCCATCTGGTCCCCGTCAAAATCCGCATTAAAGGCGGTGCAGACTAAAGGATGCAGCTTTATGGATTTACCTTCTATTAATATCGGCTGAAACGCCTGGATACTTAACCTGTGCAAGGTGGGGGCGCGGTTTAAGAGCACCGGGTGGTCACGGATCACCTCATCAAGTATATCCCAGACCTCGATCTTTCCGTGTTCCACCATACGGCGGGCGCCTTTAATGGTATGGACAAAACCTTTTTCTCTCAGTTTCTTGATAATAAACGGCTCAAATAACTCAAGGGCCATCTGCTTGGGCAGGCCGCACTGATGCAATTTTAACTCAGGCCCTACCACGATAACCGAACGCCCGGAATAATCCACGCGTTTACCTAAAAGGTTCTGCCTAAAACGGCCCTGTTTTCCCTTAAGCATATCCGCCAGGGACTTCAATGGCCGGTTATTCGCTCCCATTACTGCCCGGCCGTGCCTGCCGTTATCCAATAGGGCATCCACAGCTTCCTGCAGCATGCGTTTCTCATTACGGATGATTATTTCCGGGGCACTCAATTCAATTAATTTCTTCAGGCGGTTATTACGGTTAATGACCCTGCGGTATAAATCATTCAGGTCAGAAGTAGCAAACCTTCCGCCGTCTAAGGGAACGAGGGGCCTTAAATCCGGCGGTATCACCGGCAGTATTTCCAAAACCATCCACTCCGGCTTGTTCCCTGATTTTTTAAAGTCTTCGACGATCTTAAGGGTCTTGATAATCTTGCGGTTATTCAGAGTCTCTTTGGACTTTTCCAAGTCACGGCGCAATTTCCGGCAATAGGCATCCAGGTCAAGCTCCTTCAATAAATCCCTTATTGCCACTGCCCCTATTTCGGCTTTCAAATCCACGCCGTATTTCTCCATAGCCTCCTGGTATTTCTCTTCGCTTAAAAGCTCTTTTTTCTTAAGCGGGCTCTTGCCGGGATCAACAACTACATACTCCTCGTAATAAATTATCTTTTCTATATCCCTCAGTGATATATCCAGCAGCGCTGAAAGCCGGCTGGGCACGGTCTTAAAATACCAGATATGGGTCACGGGTGCCGCCAAATCAATATGCCCCATACGTTCGCGCCTGACAGAAGAACGGTCAATAGTTACCCCGCAGCGGTCGCAGGTAATACCTTTAAACTTTATGCCTTTATATTTTCCGCAGTTACATTCCCAATCGCGCACCGGGCCGAAGATCTTTTCGCAGAAAAGGCCGTCCTTTTCCGGCTTCAGGGTGCGGTAATTGATGGTCTCGGCCTTCTTTACCTCTCCGCTCGACCAGGATTTTATAACCTGGGAAGAAGCTATCTTTATTGATATACTGTTAAACTGGTTTATCTCATCCATAGTTTATTTTTTATCCATAGTAATATCTAACCCCAATCCCTGGAGTTCTTTTACCAAGACATTAAATGACTCCGGAGTCCCGTGTGAAAGGCGCTGTTCCCCCTTTACTATTGCCTCGTATATGCGCGTCCTGCCGGCCACATCATCGCTTTTTACGGTAAGCATCTCCTGTAAGGTGAAAGCAGCCCCGTAAGCCTCAAGTGCCCATACCTCCATCTCGCCCAGCCTCTGGCCGCCAAATTGCGCTTTGCCTCCCAGCGGCTGCTGGGTAACCAGGGAATACGGGCCGATGGAACGGGCATGTATCTTCTCATCCACTAAATGGATGAGTTTCATTATATAAATATAACCTACGGCTATCCTCTGTTCAAAAGGATCTCCCGTATATCCATCATAGAGCACAGTCTTTCCGTCTTCGGGAAGCCCTGCCTCTTTTAGCATAAATTTAATCTCTGCCTCCGTAGCTCCGTCAAACACGGGGCTGGTAACATGCATCCCTAAAATCTTGGCTGCCCATCCCAAGTGCGTCTCCAGTATCTGTCCCACATTCATCCTGGAAGGCACGCCTAAAGGATTAAGGACAATATCTACGGGCTTTCCGTCAGCCATATAAGGCATATCCTCTTCAGGCAATATCCTGGCCACAACACCTTTATTGCCGTGCCTTCCGGCTAATTTATCGCCTTCGGATAATTTACGCTTAGTCGCCACATAAGCCACCACTCTTTTTAAGACACCGGGAGGAAGTTCATCGCCCCGGCGGACCTTTTCAATCTCCTGGGCCTGCTCGGAAAGCAATTTCTGTACCTGCTCGTCAAAGGAATTAACCAGGATCTTTGCCTCTTCGTTACCGTTTATATCTATGCCCTCCACTTTCTTCTTGTCCACCCCCAGAAGTTCGCTTAGCCGGGCTGTTTTCTCGACCTGGATAAACTCAAGCTCCTGTTTATAATAAGCCTTTAATTCCCTGATTTTGGCCAGCTCCTTGGTCTTATCTTCCTTTGATTTCCTGCCCCTGTCTTTGCGCTCAAAAACATGCACGTCAATAACTACGCCTTCCACTCCCGGAGGGACGGTAAGGGAGGTATCACGCACGTCTCCTGCCTTTTCCCCGAATATAGCCCTGAGCAGCCTCTCTTCCGGTGAAAGCTCTGATTCAGTCTTAGGGGTTACCTTACCCACCAGTATGCCTCCTGAGATAACCGAGGCCCCGATACGGATAATGCCGTTTTCATCCAGGTTAGCCAGGGATTCTTCGCTGACATTGGGTATATCCCGGGTTATTTCTTCATTGCCGAGCCTGGTCTCCGTAGATTCGATCTCAAACCTTTCTATATGTATAGAGGTAAAGGTATCCTCTTTAACCACCTTTTCACTGATAAGGATGGCATCCTCAAAATTATATCCCCTCCAAGGCATAAAGGCGCACAATAAATTCTTTCCTAATGCCAGCTCGCCGTTTTTAGTGCTGGTGCCATCGGCAATAGCCTGGCCCTTTTCCACGTGTTCGCCTAACCTTACAATCGGCCTCTGGTTAAGGCAGGTATCGGCATTAGTGCGCTGAAATTTCTTCAACTGGTAAATCTTCTTACCGATACTGATAGAAGAAGCATCTACGCTGGTCACCTTCCCCGCTTCTTCTGCAATTACCACTGTACCGGAATCAACAGCGACTTTACCTTCCATCATTGTGCCAACCACAGGAGCCTCTGTGATCATCAAAGGCACTGCCTGACGCTGCATATTTGAGCCCATCAAGGCGCGGTTTGCGTCATCATGCTCTAAGAACGGTATCATTGAGGCGGCTACGGAAACTAATTGCTTGGGAGAAACATCCATATATTCCACCTGCTTTGGCGGGACTTTGGGGAAATCGTCTTTATAACGGCAGGAAATTTCTTTCTCTGTGAAATACCCTTCATTATCCAAGGGGACGTTTGCCTGGGCAATCACCTTCTCTTCTTCTATATCCGCGGTCAGGTAGTCAATCTTACGTGTAACCCGGCCGTCTTCTACTTTACGGTATGGTGTCTCTAACAGGCCTAAGGGATTGACCCGGGCATAAGTACTCAAGGAGGCGATCAAGCCGATATTCGGGCCTTCCGGGGTCTCAATAGGACAAATCCTTCCGTAATGGGAAGGATGGATATCTCTTACTTCAAAACCAGCGCGTTCACGCGACAAGCCTCCCGGGCCTAAGGCGCTGAGCCTGCGTTTATGGGTCATTTCAGCCAGGGGATTTACCTGGTCCATAAACTGGGATAACTGGCTGCGGGCAAAGAAATCGCGGATCTGGTTAGATAACAACTTTGAATTGATCAGGTAATGGATACTTAAATTATCCACGCTGCCCAGCATGCTCAGACGTTCTCTTATGGAACGTTCAATGCGCGAAAGGCCTATTCTCACCTGATTCTGCACCAGTTCGCCGGTAGTCTTTATGCGACGGTTGCCTAAATGGTCTATATCATCAATCTTGCCTTCCCCGCTTTTAAGTTTAATCAGGTATTCTATTACCTTGATTATGGTGGCGGAATCAAGGATCCTTTTATCCAGAGAAACATCCATCCCCAGCTTACGGTTAAGGATGAACCTGCCGGCCCTTTCCAGGTCGTATCTTGCCGGGTCAAAGAACAGGCGATAAAACAGGAGCTCCGCAGATTCCTTGTTTACCGGTTCAGTCGGGCGCATCTTGCGGTAAAAGTCCAGATAAGCCTCTTCTTTATTCTTGGTATAGTCTTTCTTCAAGGTATTATTTATCTCGGTATGCTCTTTGCCAAAGGCAGCGATGATATCGGCATCCGTGGAATAACCAAGTATTCTTAATATCTGTGTGGCCGGGAAATTTTTACGCCTATCGACGTAGGCAAGGATGGTCTCGGTAAGGTCGTATTTAAATTCAAGCCAGGCGCCGCGGTAAGGTATGACGCGCCCGTAATATATGCTTTTACCGGTAGGATGCTCTTCTTCCTCAAAAGAAACACCTGGTGAACGCTGGAGCTGGCTTACCACCACGCGCTCATCGCCGTTAATAATAAACGTCCCGGTATCAGTCATCAGGGGCAACTCGCCGAAATAGGCCTCTTGTTCTTTTATTTCTTTAGGGGTAATAATACGGAATTTTACTTTTAGCGGCAAGGCATATGTAAACGCCCTTCTTTTGGACTCTGCCATATCATACTTTGGCTTGCCAAAAGAATAACTGATAAATTCAAGGCGAACGGAACGGTCTTTGTTTTCAATGGGGAATAACTCTTCAAAAACCTCCTGTAACCCTTGCGGCTTCCTTGCGGAAGGAGCAACATCCTGCTGTAGAAACTCCTGGTAAGAAACCAACTGCAGGTCCAAGAGGTCAGGCAGACCATATATCTCTTTTAATTTTGCGAAGTTTTTACGTTTAATCATCTCTTCTCTTTGGTCTTTGGCGCGGCCTTCTTATCCCTGGTTACTAAGCCCCTGCCTTTAACTGATCAAGTTATATCCGATGACCCTTACGAAAAAACGGTATTTCTTAAAGCTATTTCAACTCAACGGTAGCCCCGGCAGCCACAAGCTTCTTCTTCATTTCTTCTGCCTCTTCCTTGGGGACGCCTTCTTTGATAGGCTTGGGAGCGGCATCCACGAGGTCCTTGGCCTCCTTCAGGCCTAAATTGGTCATTGTCCTGACCTCTTTGATTACCGCGATCTTATTTGCCCCGGCGCTAGCCAGGACTACGGTAAAGGTACTCTTCTCTTCTGCCTGAGGCGCCCCGGCCGCGGCGGCACCGCCTGCTGCAGCGGCTGCCATCATCGGCATATTAGCCTGCACCCCGAATTTCTCCTCCAGCGCCTTGACTAAATCCGAAAGTTCAAGAACGCTCATTTCCTCGATTGACTTTATCAATCCCTCTAATCTTTCGCTTGCCATCTCTTCCTCCCTTTTTCTATTTTAAAACTCAGTTTTATATCCGGATGCCAATTTATATCTTATTTTGCGCCCTTTGTATTCTTGACCTGCTCCAGGCAATAAACAAACTTCCTTAAAGCCGCGTTCAAAACGCCGACTATGCCGGACAAAGGCGATTTAATCGCCATTACCGCTTGAGCACGCAAAACCTCTTTAGCCGGAAGCTTTGATAATGTCTCTATGTCCTTGCTGGAAACAACCTTATCATCCAGAAAGCCACCCTCAAATTTAAACTGATCATGCCCTTTAGAAAAATCATATAATGCCTTGGATATGATTATAGGGTCATCCTTGATAAACAATATCCCGCAAGGCTGATCCACGGACTTTGCTAATTCATCCAGCCCCCGCTCTTTCAATACGCGGCGGGTAATGCTGTTCTTAACTACGAAAATGCGCCCTCCGGCCGGCTTAAGGGCCTGGCGCAAGGAACACAGATCAGCGCTGGAAACCTTGGGATATCTTATAATAAAAAATCCCGCGGAATTCTCTATATTGTTTTTAACATCATCGTGGAGCTTTTTTTTGTATAAAACGCCTAATTTTTCCATCGGGATTACCTTTAAAATGCCAGTCTTAAGCCCAGATTCATTGTTGAGGATATACAAACATTCTTCACAAACTTGCCCTTTACGGAAGCAGGCCTTGCATCGTTTATGGCATCAATTATTACGGAGGCATTCTCGCATATCTTTTCTTCATCAAAGGATACCTTGCCAACGGAGAGGTGTATCCCGCCCTGTTTATCCGTGCGAAACTCTACCTTTCCTTTGCGCACGTCTTCAATGGCCTTTTTTATATCATTGGTCACTGTCCCTGTCTTGGGACTGGGCATAAGCCCGCGCGGCCCCAGCACCTTGCCCAGCCTACTTAAATCCTTCATCATTTCAGGTGTTGCAATAACGCAGTCAAAATCCATAAACCCGGCGGATACCTTCTCGATAAGTTCAATGCCTCCCACGTAATCGGCCTGGGCATCCTTGGCCTGTCTTTCGTGCTCGCCCTTGCAGAAGACCGCGACCCTGACCTTCCTGCCTGTGCCGTGGGGAAGAACCACTGTCCCGCGCACCAGCTGGTCGGATTTCTTAGAATCGACGTTGAGAGAAAAATGCAGGTCTACCGAGGCGTCAAATTTAGGGGGCGCCTGTTTTTTTAAAAGGACGATTGCCTCTTTCAACTGATAGACCTTCTCCCTGTCTATGCCTTTTTCCGATTCCTTATATCTCTTGCTTCTGGTATTCATTATTTAAAATTATTCCTCTACGGCAATACCCATACTGCGGGCCGTGCCAGCTATGCTTTTTATTGCGCTTTTTATATCCGAGGTATTCAGGTCCTTGATCTTTTGCCTGGCGATCTCTTCGATCTGTTTCTTTGTCACCTTGCCTATGGTCTCCTTGCCGCTTGTCCCGGAGGCCTTGGCTAAATTAGCCGCGCGCTTCAATAAAACCGAAGACGGAGGGCTTTTAATTATAAAACCGAAGGAGCGATCATCATAGACACTGATGACTGCCGGCAAAATCAGCCCTTCCTGTCCTTTAGTCTGCTCGTTGAATTGTTTACAGAACTGCATAATGTTGACGCCGTGCTGGCCTAATGCAGGGCCGACTGGCGGGGCAGGGTTTGCCTGACCGGCCGGGACATATAACTTGATTTGCGCTACGACTTTCTTTGCCATCTTTTTATATCTTTTCTACCTGCCAATATTCCAGTTCCACGGGGGTAGAGCGGCCAAAAATAGAAACGCTTACCTTCACCCTTCCCCTCTCCGGATGCACTTCTTCAATAGTGCCGTTAAAATTCATAAATGGCCCCTCGTTTACCCTGACCTGCTCTCCCCTTTCAAAGACAATTTTAGGGCTGGGCTTAACCTGGGTATCCTGGGTCCTCTTTAGAATATTATCCACTTCTTTTTGCGGCAGGGGCATGGGTTTCTTTCCCAGGCCGATAAACCCGGTTACACCGGGAGTAGTCTTAATCTGAAAATAAGTCTGCTCGTTTAATTCCATCTCTACGAGGATATAACCCGGAAAAAACTTCCTCTGCGTTATCTTCTTCTTCCCCGAACGGATCTCCGAAACTTGTTCCGTCGGTATAATCACCTTGCCGATCGATTCCACCATGCCCTCGGAAACGATTCTTTTCTCCAGGGTAGATTTAACCCTGTCTTCCAAGCCTGTCTGCGTATGCACCACGTACCAATTCTTCATTATTTAAACACCATGCTCAAGCCCTTGGTAAGCAGGAGGTCAAACAATCCGATAAAAACAGTAATTATAGCCGTGATCACGATAACCACATAGGTAGAGCCGATCAATTCCTGGCGGCTTGACCAGGATACCTTGCTTAACTCCACCTTTACTTCCCCAACAAAGCCTGTTGCCTTTTTAATTATATTCATTATTACCCTGCCTTGAGCCCTATTTAAAACGCATCCTATTTTTACAGGAGCGGCAGGAGTCGAACCTGCAGTAACGGTTTTGGAGACCGTTGGTTTGCCATTAACCGACGCTCCTATTAACTATTCACGCTGCCTTGAAACCCTCTTAATACCGCAGCGGTAAACCGTAAAAAGCATCACTGCGAAGGCTGCTACTGCTGGAGATTCTCTTAAGGCCTGCCGTATCCGGACGCTTTATCATTTCATTTTCAAAAAACAACTTGATGCTGATTAAAAACAACCCGCGCAAGAATATCTATTTTATTTCCTTGTGCGGGGTATGTTTACGGCAAGTCCTGCAAAACTTACTTAACGCAAGTTTATCCTGATGCAGTTTTTTATTTTTTGTGGTCGTGTAGTTCCTGTTTTTACAGACCGTGCACTCTAAAGTTATGATCTCGCGCATCTTCTTAGGATTTTTCTTTGATTCTAATCAAAAGCTGGAGACGGGAATTGAACCCGTGACCCCGTCCTTACCAAGGACGTGCTCTACCAACTGAGCTACTCCAGCACAGATACCGCTATAAATCTAATTTCCCTGCTGGAGCGCCTCCGTCGGCATATCAGGGATATTCTTCATCAAAACCCCCGTAAAAATGCCGAAATTTTGGATACAAAAACCCACCCTAAAGAATTTTTATAAATTCTTTATTTACTATTTGGTATTATTTGGTGGAATGTGTCTTGCAGCTTGGAATTTTGTGAAAAGGTAAGTATATATTATAAAAAGGGTTTTGTCAACTGATTTTTCTTATTTTTTCCCTCTTGCTACTTCTAAGCTTATAACTTGTGTCCTGATACCCCAAGGCTTTGGTAACCTTGGTTTTCCGCTTTGCGCTTTGCACTTTCTTGTGACTTATGTGGCTGGTGACCTTCCTTGTGACTTATGTGATTGGTAAGTCTGGCGAAGTCTTCCAGCCTTAAGTCTTCCGGACGGATATTCCTGTCTATGCCGTATTTCTTAAAAAACATATCTAAGTCCTGCTCAGACACCACGCCTTCCAGGCTGTTACGCAGCGTCTTTCTGCGTTTTGCGAATGAGCTGCGAATAATATTGAAAAACAACTCCTCGTCCTTTACTTTAACCGGTGGTTTCCTGGGTGAAAGTGACAGAAAACAGGAATCCACTTTAGGCGCAGGCAAAAAAGACGACTTCTTAATGATAAAAAGTATTCTTGGCTCTAGATAATAATTCAAAAAACAGGTTAAGGAACCATATTCTTTTGATCCGGCAGAAGCAGTAACCCTGCGGGCGAATTCTTTTTGCACGGTGAGGAATATATTTTTTATTTTCTTGCGGTAAAACAACAATTGCTTAATAATAGGCGTGGTAATATAGTAAGGGATATTGCCTACTACCATTAATTTTGTTTTTGCCGTGGCAGCAAAGATATTAAAATTGGTCTTTATTATATCTTGATTAATTATTTTTATATTGGGGTAGCCTGCCAATGCTTCTTTTAAAATACCGCAGAGATCAGTATCAAATTCCAGGGCATATATAAATTTAACCCTTTTAGCTATAAGACCGGTCAATTCCCCCCTGCCTGCGCCTATTTCAATTACCGTATCTCCTGGCTTAAAGCCGCATGAATCCACGATCTTACGCCGGATATTCTTATCTACCAGGAAGTTTTGCCCAAGCCTTTTTTTTGGCCTCAGGGGACGGTTCTCCCGCATCTTACCTTTTATTCACCAATAGGTTATAAACGCGCCTTTATTAACAAACTACTTCTCTGAAACATCAATCAACGAAGGAACCTGCAACTTATAATGAGCAGACACTTGATAAAACCATGCTCATAACCATATATACAAGAGCTAGTTCTAAGCAGGAGAACCGTCCCCTCGCTTTACGCTTTCTTGTGTCCTTCGACAGCGCACACAATCTATGGCAAGACGGATAGCCTCAATTAAGGAGGCGGGATTGGCGGATTGCGGCTTTGCGGCAATGTCAAAGGCAGTGCCGTGTAAAGGAGAAGTGCGCACAAAAGGAAGGCCCAGTGTGAGATTTACCCCTGGATATCTAGACAATAACTTAAGCGGTATTAATGCCTGATCGTGGTACATCGCTATAACCGCATCATAATCCCCTTTAACTGCCCTGGCGATAGCAGTATCAGCCGGCAGTGGCCCGTCAATAAATGCCCCCTCTTTAGCCACGGCCTTTAAAGCAGGCCGGATTATTTCTATTTCCTCCCTGCCTATAAGACCATTATCTGAGGCGTGCGGGTTCACCCCGCAAGTTACCAGACGTGGATTTCTAATACCGAAAAAATCCTTTAAATAACTGTATGTCAAAGCGATAACCGTGCGGATATAACCTTTAGAAAGCCTATGCGATACATCCTTAAGAGGGATATGCCTTGTTGCCAGGCTTATACGCAGCTTTTTATTCAAAAGCATCATCGCGAAATTGCGCGTATTCACTGCGTCCGCCAGATATTCCGTATGTCCAAAGAAGCCGGATACCCCTCCTTTATTTACTGCCTCTTTAGAAATAGGGCAGGTAACCAGGCAGTCAATTTCTTTCCCGGTAATCAACTCCAATGCCTTATCAATATATTCAATAGAGGCCCTGCCATATTCCCCTTTGATCTGCCCAAACCGAAAATCCCTGCGTCCTACATTATGTAAATCTATGAATTTTACCGCTGGCAATCCAAACCTGACGTTCGCAAGGCGCTCCAACACCCACCTGTCTCCGATAACCAGAAAATCTGCCTTACCCTTAAGGCAGGATAAGGCTTTAGGTATGATTGCAGGTCCTATGCCTGAGGGGTCTCCTATGGTCAAACCGACTCTAACCCTGGGAGATTTTGATGTAAGAATTCTTCCTGAGCTCATTTAGCCATTTCACAAAGGCCTCCTGCATCTTCTTGCTCAGGAAACCGTAAATATCATTCTGGGCGTCAGCAAGGCTTTGCTGGCGGGAAGGAATTACGTTATCTAATCTAAACAGGTAATATTTATCCTCCATCTTAACCGGCCGGGATACCTCGTTTGGCTTTAAAATAAAAACTATTTCCTCTATTTCTTTGCGCAGGCTCCCGTCCTGCGCGACGGTAAGCTTATCCGTAACCACCTCATATTTCTTCGCTAAGTCTTCTAAAGAACTTCCGCTCCTGGCTTCATAAAAAATACGGCTCGCCAGATCCGCCTTTTCCGTAACCAGCGAAAAGACCTCCCGCTGCGGCATTAACTTGAATTTCTCAATATTAGACTGGTAGAAATCCGTAACTTCCCCCGGATATACCACGATTTTACTACGCACCTGCATTTCAATAACGGAATGCATCAATATTTGTTCCTTGATCTTATTTTCTATATCCCCCTCTGACAGGCCTTGTTTCAACAAGGCTAGACGGAATCCCGTTTCCGTGCTGTAGTTTTTCTTAATCTCATCCAGCCTCCCTTTAATCCGGCTGGGATCAGCCTGAATCTTGTTTTTCTTCGCCTCTTGGAGAATAAGTTTATCCTCAATGAGCTTATCCAGGAGATTAGTCCGCATCTCGTCTATCTTTCCATCCAGCTCTTTATCGTTATATTTACTGCTAAGCTGTATCCGCGTAAAGGTAAGAAAATCATCAAAGTCCTTCTGGGTAATTACATCATTGTTTACCACGGCAATGATTTTCTCCTGGGCATAACCCCTAACTGTAAAGACCTGCCAAATACAAAATACCCCTGCCGCCAAAAACAATGGCAGAAAAATCTTCATCAACCCGTGCTTACGCATTCCCCGTACCTGCTTTCTTAAAATTAGCCACCGCCTCCTTAAGGAGCCGGCAGTAAAGGTCAAAACCTATGGCGGCAATAAAACCATGCTGCTCTGTGCCAAGAAGGTTTCCTGCCCCGCGTATCTCCAGGTCCTCCATGGCAATCTTAAAACCCGCGCCCAGTTCACAGCATTCCTGAATAGCGCAAAGGCGTTTACGCGCATCAGTATCCAGGAGTTCACCTTTAGGTACCATGAAATATGCGAAGGCGCGGCGGTTAAATCTGCCCACCCTGCCGCGTAACTGGTGCAAGTCCGAAAGTCCAAAATGATGGGCATTATTAATAATAATGGTATTGGCGTTGGGGATATCTATGCCTGATTCTATAATCATCGTGCAAACCAGGACATCCATTTCCCCGCCCAGGAAATCCGACATAACCCGTTCCAGCTCTTTTGCCGGCATTTGTCCGTGGGCGACAGCAATACGGGTCCCTTGAGGTAATTTCCTTGCGATCTGAACAGCCAATTTATCTATATCCTCAACCCGGTTGTGCACAAGATAAACCTGGCCGTGCCTTTCTAGTTCCCGCACAATAGCCTGACGGATCAGATCTTCGTCATATTCTATCACAATAGTCTGAATAGGCAACCTATTTTGGGGCGGGGTATTAATCAGAGAAAGGTCCTTAGCGCCCATCAGGCTCATATAAAGGGTGCGGGGTATAGGGGTAGCTGTAAGCGTAAGTACGTCAGTAGCAAGCCTTAATGCCTTAAGTCTTTCTTTCGCTCTTACGCCAAAACGCTGCTCTTCATCGATAATCACCAGCCCTAAATCTTTAAACTTAACATCTTTGGATAGCAGTCTGTGGGTGCCGATAATAATATCTACCCTGCCCTCGGTTACGTCGCGGACAATTGCCTCTTGTTCGCCTTTAGTCCTGAAACGGCAGAGCAGCTGGATGTTTACCGGAAAATCCAGCAGCCTCTTACGGAAGTTTTGATAGTGCTGCTCGGCAAGTATGGTGGTTGGCACCAGATAAGCCACCTGCTTATTATCCATCAATGCCTTGAAGGCTGCACGCATAGCCACCTCTGTCTTACCATAGCCCACATCTCCGCAAAGGAGCCTATCCATCGGCCTGGAGGATTCCATGTCCCCCTTTACCTCTTGCGCTGCCTTTACCTGGTCAGGCGTTTCTTCATAAGGGAATTTCTCCTCGAATTCCTTCTGCCATGGAGCATCTTTTGAAAATATAAAGCCTTCTATGCTCTGGCGCATAGCCTGCACCGTCAGGAGCTCCCAGGCCATCCTTTGTATACCTTTTCTTGTCCTGGCCTTTACCCTCAGCCATTCCCGAGCCCCTAACCGGCTAAGTTTGGGTTTCCTGGATGCAAAGGCAATATACTTTTGCACCAGGTGCATAGAATCAACCGGCACATAAAGCTTCTCCTGGCGGTCATATTCTATGACTAAATGGTCTGCGGCCTTATCTCCTGCTTTTATTTTTTGTATCCCCAGGAACTTTCCTATGCCATGCTGATTATGCACTACATAATCCCCGGATTTTATATCTACAAAATTCTCCAGCGGGAATTCTTCGCTAAAAGACTCGCCCTTTACGGCGCGTATTTTTTTAAAAGGCAGGATGATCGCTATCTGATGTTCCCATAACGGCTCTCCTGTGGCAGGATTGAATGTACGGATGGAAGAAACCGTATTTATGTCCAGCTCAATGCGGATAGGCAACTCAAAGGTATGGGGAAATATATCTATTAATGAACCCCGGCAGGCAAAATCCCCTTCTTCGCTGACGCGTTCCTGCCTTTTATAACCAAACTCAATCAGGGAAACAGCAATCTTCTCCTGGTCTACGCTTGCGCCTATATATATCTTTAGAGAGCTGAACATAATGAGCCCACAACTTTAATGAGGCCACAATTTACGGAATGCTCGTTTACACTCGCTATGAACGTAAATTGCCATGTTTTGCAAGACAAAACATTGGGGCCGAATTAACCCCGACAGCTGCAAAGTGGATTTCGCAAAAAATCCACGCAGCGTTTAGCTGGCGGGGTTAGATCCTAGTTATTTGTGCGAATTATCCTGATAGCAGCGCAAAAGTTTTAGCAAACTTTTGCAGCGCTTTGCTATCAGGATTTAGTTAATCAACAATAAAAAAGGACAGGCCGCACCATAGCTCAAAACCTAAGCAGCCTGTCCCGATACATACCAACGGCCTGTCCTTATAAGAAACACCTCCACTCTGAAATCATCTCAGCTACTCCTTAATACTACCCTTACGGCTCCAGGCAAGGACTAAAGGCGAGGCGATGTAAACAGTAGAATAAACCCCGGAAATAAAACCCACTAAAAGCGCAAAGGCAAAGTTGCCAAGCACCTCTCCGCCATAAACCAGAATGGCAATAACCACAAGTAAAGTTACCCCGGAAGTAAGCAGGGTCCTAGCCAAGGTCTGGTTAACGCTTAAATTTATTAATTCCGCAAGGCTTGCCTTACGCAGCATGCGGCTATTTTCCCTGACCCGATCATATATGACAATGGTGTCATTAATGGAATAACCGGCAATAGTAAGAAAAGCAGTAATACTTAAGAGGTCTATCTGCCTGCCGGTAAGAGCCATAAAACCCAGGGTTACCAGCACATCATGAAAAAGTGCGATTACGCCGGCCACGGCAAAATTGACATGTTTGAACCTGAAGGCTACATAAATCAGGATGCCTACCATAGACCATAAAATGGCCAGGACTGCCTTATTCTTCAACTGCTTGCCTGCTAAAGGCCCTACATGCTCAATGCGCAGCACCTGGATATCTTCATCCGGAAAGACAGACTTTAATTGGTCTGTTAAAACCTGGCTCTTATCCAGGCCTGTGCGTATCAACACCACCCGCGGGTTCTCCTTAAACTGCTGAATAGTCGCATCCGCAAGCCCCGCCTCCTTAAGGACATTCCGTACCCGGTCTAAGTCAACAGGGTTCTTAAAACTGTACTCCTGTAACTGCCCTCCGGAGAAATCAATCCCATATGCCTGCTTACCCTTACTGAACAATGCTGCCATGCCGACAATAATCACTACCAGGGATATGGCATAGAAAATTTTCCTTTTACCGATAAAATCCAGTTTTGTTTCTTTTATAAAACGCAGCATAGGCAGGGTTTTCAGAATACCGAAATGCAGGCACAACTCTAATATAGTGCGGGTAACCACAATGGCCGTAAACATACTTGTCATAAGCCCCAGGGTCAAGGTAACCGCAAATCCGCGGATAGGGCCGGTGCCAAACTGAAAAAGGAGAAATGCGGCAATCAGCGTAGTAAAGTTGGAATCAAAGATAGCGCTAAAGGCCTTGCCATAACCATTGGCAATAGCCTGGCGCAGGCTCCTGCCTTGACTTATCTCTTCACGGATACGTTCATTAATCAAAACATTAGCATCCACTGCCATACCCATGGATAAGGCTATACCGGCAATACCTGGGAGTGTCAGGGTAGCGGAAACTCCCGGAAAAAGCAGCGGAAGCATGCCTAAACCGCCTAAAATCATCAGGAAGTTCATAAGTAAAGCTATATCCGCAACAATACCGGAAATCAAGTAATAAACCAGCATAAAACCGAGAACGAACAAGCCTCCGACAATGCTGGCTTTTATGCCTTTATTTATGGAATCCTGGCCTAAAAGAGGACCGATTGTCCGCTCTTCCTCTATATACATAGGGGCAGGCAAGGCGCCTGCCCTTAAGACTATGGCTAAGTCATTGGCTTGCTCAACGGTAAAACGTCCGGTTATCACTGCCTCACCTGAAGGTATGGCCTCGCGTATGCGCGGGGCAGACTGGATCTTACCGTCAAGCACAATCGCCAGGCGTTTTCCTACGTTATCAGCGGTTAACCGGGCGAATTTCTTGGCTCCTTCGGCGTTAAACTCAATCCCCACCAACGGTTCGTTAAATTGGCTCTGGTTAAAACGCATTTCTGCATGCGCCAGGGCATCCCCTGTTAATGCCGCCTGTTTCTCAAGCAAAAGAGGCTCATTATCATCCTGGTTATGTTTTAATTCGTAACCTTCCGGGACATTGCCTTGCATGGCCTGCTGCAATTTTTCGGCCTCAGCAGATACAACCTTAAATTCCAGGAGTGCGGTCCTACCCAGGAGTTCTATTGCCCGCGCCCTGTCGGTTACTCCGGGCAGTTGCACGATAATCTGGTCATTGCCCTGCTTTTGGATGGTTGGCTCCCTCACCCCGAATTCATCAATACGGTTACGGATGACTTCAAGGGCCCTGTCTGCCGCGTCCTCCTTGGACTTAGCGGAAAGATGGCTGGTATCGATCTTCAATACCAAATGCATGCCGCCTTTTAAATCCAGCCCTAAGTTTATCCTTTTATCCAGGGGGAAAGCAAAATAAGCACAGGCAGATAAAAGCAGAAAAATAAAAATCGACTTATAGATTAAACGCCGTTCCATATCCTCTTCCTATGATATCCCCTTTAGCCTTTAAAACGGGGTAAATACTATTTTCTTTTGGTTAAGCCTTCTTAATGTAAGCGACGCAATTCTTCTCTATCTCTATCTTGACATTATCGTCAACGCGCAGGATGACCGTCTTTTCCTTTACGTTCAATACTGTGCCGTGGATACCGCTTGCGGTCACTATCTCATCATTCTTATTTAACCCGCCTAACATCTTCTGATGTTCACGCTCTTTTGCCTTTTGCGGCCGGATGAGAAGAAAATAAAAGACCACCAGCACAAAAACAAAAGGCAATATATTCAACAAGGGACTGACCTGTGGCGTAGGCTGCATGTAAACCTCCTTTAAGGTTATTTGATTTTTTTAAGCAGGCTCTTTATGGTGACAGAGACCTGGGCGCCGTTTTTAACCCAATAATCCACGCGCTCTTTTTTTATCTTCGCCGCCCCGGTTATGGGGTTATAAAAACCTACTTCTTCTATAAACCGTCCGTCGCGGCCCCTGCGCTCATCATAAACCGTAACCCGAAAATGCGGCTTTTTCTTCGGATTCTTTCCTATTCTCCTTAATCGTATATGTACAGCCATTCTTATCCTGCCTCCCTCTTATTGTATTGTTGCAGATACTTACGTTTTTAATTTCCGGCTGCCTCAAGTAAGGCCTTGGCCTTATTCACTGTCTCCTGATATTCCTTCTCAGGCATGGAATCAGCCACTATTCCTGCGCCTGCCTGGACATAAGCGGTATTGCCTTTAATAACTATCGTGCGTATGGTAATGCAGGTATCCATATTCCGGGAGAAACTAAAATAAGCCACGCAGCCGGCGTAGAGGCTGCGCCTGGTATTCTCCAGTTCATCGATTATCTCCATCGCCCGTATCTTCGGGCTGCCGCTGACCGTACCGGCAGGAAAACAGGCGCGCAGCACGTCATAAGAATCATACCCGGGGTTAACCTCGCCTGAAATATCGCTTACTATATGCATCACGTGCGAGTACCTTTCGACTGCCATGAACTCGCCAACCTTGACCTTACCAGGCATACAGACCCGGCCCAAGTCATTCCTGCCTAAATCTACCAGCATTATATGCTCAGCCTTCTCCTTGGAATCATGCAAAAGCTCCTTTTCTAACCTCTTGTCTTCCTTCTCGGTATCCCCCCTATGACGGGTCCCTGCGATTGGCCGCGTTTGGGCAACCCCGTCTTCGCAGCGCACAAGCATTTCAGGAGAAGAGCCCACCAGGGTAACTTGCCCTAACTTAAGAAAGAACATATAAGGTGAAGGATTCAGACTGCGTAAATTCCTGTATATCTCAAAAGGCTGCTGATGAATCCTTAGGTGGAAACGCTGGGATAAAACTACCTGGATAATATCCCCCTTCCTTATATATTTTTTGGCCCTAAAGACCATATCCTTGAATCCATTCCTGGTAAGATTAGACCTTATCTTTTCTCTTGGAAAAGCCTTTTTATTACCGCCTGCCTCATCCCTCAGAGGCTGCCTGAGTTGACGCTGGATGCCTTCTATTTTCTTTAACGCGTCAGCGTAAAGGCCTTTTAACTTTAAAAGAGGCAAGCTCGCATGGCCTGCCTTAGGCAGAATAACATTGGCAATGATTTTAATCGTATGTTTTACATGGTCAAAAGCAAGGACAGTATCCGTAAGGATAAAAACCGAATCCGGTAGTTTCAGTTCATCCGCATTCTTATCCGGCACATCCTCAAAAAACCTGACCATATCATAAGACAGGCATCCCACCAGGCCTCCGCAAAAACGCGGCAGGCCTTTTATTACCGCGGGATGAAAATCCGCCATAATCTTTTTTAATTCCTCTACTGGGTCATCTTTGGTGGTAAAATGCAGTATGTTGAATTTTTTATACCCTGTGCACAGGCCCATGCGTCTGGCGGAAGGAGAATAATTTATTTCAATATTCTTACCCCGGCTTTTAAAAATGAGGCAGGGGTCTGCGCCGATAAAAGAATAACGCGCTATATTCTCCTGGCCCTCTACGGATTCCAGCAGAAAAGAATAATCCGTTTTTTTAATCTTAAGAAAAACGGAGACAGGCGTATCCAAATCCGCCCGCACCTCCTTATACACCGGAATCACATTCGCCTTCCTGGCTAACCTTACAAACTCCTCAAACCCCAGGGGACGGTTCTCCTTCATCTTACCTTCTATCCATTAATAGGTTACGAACATGTCTTTATCAGCTACTCTTCTTAAAAACCAGACAACCAAAAGCTATTGTAACTCAATTAATCTATAAGTCCAATATATTAATGAGCCCACAACTCATGGAGTACTCACTGCCGCATAGCGGCAGTTCGTAACGACATAAGTTGTTTAGGCGAATTAATCCCGAGCGCACGAAGAAGATTTAGAATAAATCTTCGAGTGCGTACGCATCGGGGTGAATTTGCTGGACGCAAAAGATGGCAAATTCAAGAAATAACGCAGCGCTTAGCTGGTGGAGTGCCATCTATTGGATTAAATAGAACCGTCCCCTTTACTTCTATATTTTGCGAAAGAAGCAAGTACGGTTGCCGGTATGACAAGCCACCCCCACCTGATGGACCTTGATCAATAAGGCATCCAGGTCGCAATCATAAAAAACGGATTTCACAAACTGGTAATGCCCGGAGGTAGCGCCCTTAACCCAGTATTCCTTGCGCGAACGCGACCAAAAACAGGCCTTACCCTGCTTTAATGTCCTGGCCAAAGAGATCTTATTCATATACGCCAGCATCAGGACCTCTCTGTTCTTATAATCCTGCACTATAGCCGGGATTAAGCCATTCTTGCCAAATTTTAAATCTGCCAATTTGAATTTTTGCTTTTTTTTCATATCCTGACCGCGATCCCTTTCCCGCTCAAATATTTCTTCACATCCCCCACGGTATATTCTCCGTAATGGAATATAGAAGCAGCCAAACAGGCATCTGCCCCGGCATTAACCAGGACCTCATACATATGCTCCATTCTCCCTGCACCGCCGGAGGCAATTACCGGTATATTCACGGCATCCACAGTACTTTTAGTTAAGGGGATATCGTAACCGTCCTTGGTGCCGTCATAATCCATACTGGTCAGAAGGATCTCCCCTGCCCCTAACTGCTCAGCCTGCTTTACCCACTCCAGGACATCCATACCGGTAGGTGTGCGCCCGCCGTTTATATAGACTTCCCATTTATGGCTTTCAGCCGTGTTATTTTTCGCAGTCATCTTGGCATCCACCGCCACCACAATACACTGGCTTCCGAATTTCAAAGATGCCTCGCGGATTAACTCATGGTATCTTACCGCCGCGGTATTAATAGAGACCTTATCGGCGCCGGCGTTTAAAAGCGCGCGGATATCATCAATATCACTCACTCCACCGCCTACGGTAAAAGGCATAAAAATATTGCTGGCGATTTTTTTTACCAGCTCAACCAAGGTCTTTCTATACTCAATACTGGCAGTAATGTCCAGAAAAACCAGCTCATCCGCACCCTGTTTGTCGTAGGCTACAGCCGCCTCAACCGGATCGCCGGCATCTTTAAGCCCTAAAAACTTTATGCCTTTTACCACCCGACTGTCTTTAATATCTAAACAGGGTATTATGCGTTTTGTAAGCATTATTTAAAGAGATAAGGGGGCCTGTTTTATTTAACCTTCTTATTCAGGTACTCCCTCAATAAATTCCATGTCGCCTTGCCTACCTTGCCGTCCTGTTTTAATTTATTCGCCTTCTGAAAGGCTTTTATAGCCTCTTTAGTCTGGGCGCCCATTTTTCCGTCAATAGAGCCGGGGTTATAACCGGCATTCTTCAAGGCAGTCTGAATCTCCTTAGGCTTAGGACGGGATTTTACTTCCGTACCCGTCTTCTTTTTAGTTATATCGCCTCGGTTGAATGAACCCGCCTCTTTCTCTGCCAAGGCCTGGCTCAGGGAATTATGCAAGCTATTGATCTCCTCATCCTTGGTTTGCACCTGCGCCTCCAGGGCGGATATTTGATTCTGCAGCCCCTGCATCTCCATTGTCCTCTGCTTGCTTACGGTCACGCATCCGCCAAGCGATAAGGCAAAAACAAAAATAACAGCTAGTACGAAGAATTTCCTGGACATTTTGCCTTCCTCCTTTTTTATCTTTATATTAAGACCCATGTTTAAAATATTTTTATGGCCTCGCTTAAAGTAAATTTACCTTCGTATAAGGCCTTACCTATAATGATCCCTGCCAGCCCGAATTCTTTTAAGGCTGCGAGTTTACAGACGTCCTCAAGAGAAGACACCCCCCCCGAGGCAATTACTTCTAATCCCGTCTCTTTTAATAAAGACTTGGTGTCTTTTATATTCGGCCCTTTCAAGGCCCCGTCTTTGGCGGTATCCGTATAAATCACCCGCCTAAAACCTATATCTCTTATTACCCGGGCAAAATCTAGCACCTTCTTATTCCGGCAGCTCTCCTGCCACCCCGAGACCATTACCTTGCCGTCTTTAGCGTCAATGCTGACGATAACCTTGTCCTTGAATTTTCCAAATGCCTGCTTAAGAAAAGCGATATCCTCAGCCGCCCTTGTCCCCAGGACCACGCGCGCTATGCCTGAATCAAGCAACTCCTTTACAGCCTCCAGACTCCTTACCCCGCCCCCGAATTCTACCGGTACCTCTGTCTGGCGGACGATATCCTCAACTAGTGCCAGATTCTTAGGCTCCCCGCAGGCAGCACCGTCTAAATCCACAACGTGAATCAGCCTTGCCCCCTGTCTCACCCAATGCCTGGCAGTCTTTACGGGGTCATGGGAATAAACGGTTTTTTTCTTATAATCCCCCTGTAAGAGCCTGATGACCTTGCCGTCTTTTATGTCTATAGCCGGGATAATCAACATCTATCTAAAGCTTTACTCCGTTCTACAATTTAACAAAATTCTCAATTATCTTTAAGCCTGCCTGCTGGCTTTTCTCCGGATGAAACTGTACCCCGTATATATTCTCTTTCCATATACTAGAAGCAAAATCAAAGCCATACCCGGTAACCGCAGACACTATACCCTGGTCTTCAGGCCTGGCGTAATAAGAGTGACAGAAATAGACGTAAGGCTTAACAGGCATCCCTTTGAATAACGGACAGGCAGGATTCTTTAAGACTACTTCATTCCAGCCTATATGCGGGACCTTGATGCCTTCTTTAAAGGGGATCTTCTCTACCGAACCCGCAAGAACCCCGAGGCCCCTTGCGTCTTGAGATTCCTGGCTGCGCTCAAAAAGAAGCTGCATCCCCAGGCATATCCCCAGGAAAGGCTTTTTTTTACTTATATGCCTTAAGACTGCTTCGGATAAACCCTGTTTCTTTAATTCCTTCATCGCGTCGGCAAATGCGCCCACGCCCGGTAAAACTACCTTGTCAGAATCGGCTATATCGCCTGCCTTATTAGTAACTCTTACCTCAGCGCACCAGAGCCCTAAGGCCTTGGCGACGCTGTGGATATTACCCATGCCGTAATCAATAATCGCTATCATTCTCAAGAAATACGGATTTCCCTGCCTTAATCTATGACGCCCTTTGTTGATGGGATGCCCTTACGGCGCAGGTCTATCTGCGTAGCTGTATCCAAGGCTATACCCAGGCCCTTGAATACCGGCTCAAGACTTGTGTGTAAATCAGGACTGGAACCGCTTAGTTCAATGTTCAGATTCATCCCCAGCCGCTTTGCCAATCCTTCAAAAAAATGATTGGCGTAGTTAAGGCTGTATCCCTGCTCATCCTTAGGCTCATCATGGACCCCTCCAAAGGTAATCCCTTTAAAAAACCCTCTGCCGCTGATATCTACCACCACCTTGCCCACGGTTTCTTCCATCGGAACAGAGGCAGAGCCAAATCTCTTGATGCCTTTTTTATCCCCCAGCGCCTTCTTAAAGGCCTCTCCCAAAACAATGCCTATATCTTCATTGGTATGATGTATATCCACCCTTAAATCCCCTTTTGCCAATACCTCCAGATCAAATAAACCGTGAAAGGTAAACAACTCCAGCATATGGTCCAGCAGGCCTATCCCGCTTTTTATACTGGATTTACCCTGGCCATCAATATTAAGTTTAACGGTAATATCCGTCTCACTGGTCTTTCTCTTTATAATAGCCATTCTCTTCTTCATCTATATTCTCCTTACCTTTTAACTAAACCTTGCCTTCACTGATTCCATATGCTTAACCAACCCTTCAATACTGGCTATTTTATCCAAGGGGTCTTTTGCCTTTTCCAATGCCCTGCGGGAATAGCTGATTATATGATTAGTCTTCATAAAATCCAGCGCCGATAACCCGGAAAAGAACCTGGCCGTTCCCTTTGTAGGCAAGACATGGCTTGGCCCGGCTATATAATCGCCGATGGCCACAGGGCTATAGGGACCTAAGAATATGGCGCCGGCATTTTTTACACCCTTCAACAGCCGGTTAGGATTCCTCACTAAGATCTCCAGGTGCTCCGGGGCAATCTTATTGCTTATTTCTACTGCCTCCTGGAGATTTTTAGTAAGAATAATAAAACCGTTTACGTTTTCAGTTTGCGCCTTTACCTCTTTAGCCAGGCTGCGGGAATTAGTAATCAACAGGGCCATCCCCTGTGCGTGTTCAATCTGGGCCCTTATATCCGCTACAATGAACCTGGATTCGCTGTGACGGTTGGCAATAATAACCAGCTCTGTAGGTCCTGCGATCATATCTATATCCACTGCCCCAAAGACCTGCCTCTTGGCTTCACTCACATAAATATTACCCGGCCCGACAATCTTATCCACGCGCGGGATTGTCTTTGTGCCATAGGCTAATGCCGCAATGCCCTGTGCCCCGCCCACGCGATAAATCTCATCCACCTTCAGGAGGTCAGCAACCACCAGTATATGCGGATTGATATAGCCGTGCTCATCCGGAGGGCTGATTATTGCTATCTTCTTCACCCCCGCAATCTTAGCCGGCAGGACAGTCATATAAACTGAAGAGGCAAGAGGAGCGGTGCCTGCCGGGATATATATACCCACCCTTTCCAGCGGCGTATAATTCTCACCCAGCACCACCCCTTCCCCGCACTTGATGCGCCAGGGCTTCTTCAGGGTCTTACGATAGAAACAATTGATATTCTCAATAATGATCTTTAAGGTAGAAACAAAATTGGCGGTTATATTCTGGTATGCGCCGCTGATCTCTATTTCGGAAACCTTCAGCTGCCTGCCGGATAATTTCACCCCGTCAAACTTACGCGTGTATTTCAGCAGGGCGTCATCTCCGAAACTGCGCACATCCTCAATAATCTGGCGCACCTTTTCCTCAACCCGCTTATTACGGGTAAATCCCCGGTTATAGATCTTCTCCAGTTTTTTGTTATTCGGACGTATTATATTCATTTAATGAGGCCACAATTTACGGAATGCTCGTTTACACTCGCTATGAACGTAAATTGTTTGGCCGAATTATCCTGATAGCAACGCAAAAGTTTTAGAGCGAAGCGATAAAAACTTTTGCAGCGCTTTGCTATCAGGAACGGTTCGACAACCACGCAGCGCTTAGCTGGCGGGGAACCATCAACCTAAACCTTTAAGAATATCTTTTAACTTGGCAAAGGCCTGAGTAAAACCTTGCGGTTTGTCCCCTCCTGCCTGCGCAAAATCCTTCCTGCCTCCCCCGCTGCCTCCGATAATAGGGGCTATTTCTTTCACCAGCCTGCCCGCATCTATATCCCTTGCGGATAAATCATCGGTTACCCCCACTACTAAAAGCGCCCTTGTCCCCAAAGAAGCGCCTAAGGCAACTACTAAATTCTCCTTCTTTCCTTTAAGCATATCGACAGCCTTGCGCAAAGAATCCATATCCTGGAAACCTTCCTGGGACACAACCAGATTAATATTATTTATGCATTCGGCCTTCTCAAGCAATTTAGGGACAGTATCTTCAATCATCCCAAGATTGCGGCAGGCCAGTTTCTTTTCCAATGCCCTTATGTACGCAAGCCTTTTCTCAAGCTCCTGGGTTAACCTATCCTGAGGCGTATTCAATAAAGAAGAGGCATGGCGCAGTATAGCCTCCTCTGTATTTATAAGAAGGTAGGCACACCTTGCAGTTACCGCTTCGATCCTTCTTATGCCGCTGGCAATAGAGCCTTCCTGGATTATTTTAAATATACCTATCTGTCCGGTGGAATTAAGATGTGTACCGGCGCATAACTCCCGGGAAAAATCACCTGTAGACACCACCCGCACCTTACCTGAATACTTCTCCCCGAAAAATGCCAGGGCCTTAGTTTTCTTTGCCAAAGATAAAGGCATCTGCTTTATTTCTAAGGTTATGTCGTTGATTACCTGCGCATTAACCTCTTCTTCAATCCGCAAGAGTTCGTCCTGGCTGATATCTTTAAAATGGGTAAAATCAAACCTGAGCTTCTCTGGCAAAACCAATGAACCCTGCTGCTGCACATGTACGCCTAAAACCTTGCGTAAGGCAGCCTGCAAAAGGTGGGTGGCGGTGTGATTACGGGCGATTGCCAGCCTACGCTCGCAATCCACGCAGCCCTTGACTGTTTCCAGCCGCTTAAATTTACCCTCTTTTACCCTCCCAGAATGGACTATGACCTTACCTGACTTTTGGGTATCCAAAACCTCAAAGATATTCTTGCCTTTGATTAATACGCCGGCATCCCCTGCCTGGCCGCCGGCCTGCGCATAAAACGCGCTCTTATCCAGGATGATCTTTGCCGCATCACCCTTTTTAATTTCTCCAACCGCAAGGTTATCTTTAATTATTTTCAGGACCTTTCCTGAGGCGGACAATTCCTTGTAACCGCAAAAGTCAGTCGCTTTTACCCCCAGCTCTTCCTCTTTCAGGCCGAAGACATCGCCTTTCATGGCGCTTTGCATCTTAGAACGCGACTTCTGCGCCTTCAGTTGCCGGTTAAACTCATCCTGAGAAAACCCTATATCATTCCTCGCTAGCCAGCCCTTAGTCAATTCCAGGGGGAGCCCGTAAGTATCGTAAAGCTGAAAGGCAATGATCCCCGCCTGTTTAGGGTCCTGTTTTTTAAGTAAAGGCCTGAACTTATCTTTGCATAATGTTTCACTTGAGCTCAATGTGGCAAGAAAACTTTTTTCTTCTGCCAGGATTATCTGGGCGATATTTTCCCTGCGCACCCCAAGCTCTGGATAAGGCGCCCGCATCACCTCGGCTAAGATCGGAACCAGGGTATACAAAAATGACTTATTTATCTTAAGCGCGCTTGCCTCAATTATTCCTTTACGGATAAGTTTCCTGACCACATAACCACGGCCATCATTAGAAGGCAGCACCCCGTCATAGATAGCAAAGGTAATTGCGCGTATATGATCGGCAATGGCATATATAGAGGCATGATTCTGGCGCTGTTCAGTATGCGCCTCTATTTCTTTTATCATGGGTTGGAACAGATCTGTGGCAAAATTATTCCTTACTCCCTGCATTACCGCAGCCAGCCTTTCTAAACCCATCCCGGTATCTATATTTTTATTCGGCAAAGACTCTAACCTGCCCCCTTCTTTACGGTCAAACTGGGTAAAGACCAGGTTCCATACCTCAAGAAACCTCCCGCAATCACAGGAAGGGTCGCACTCCTTCCTGCCGCAGCCGGTCTGTCTGCCTAAATCATAAAATATCTCAGAACACGGCCCGCAAGGACCGTTGGGCCCTTTTTCCTTTGCCTCTGCCGGCCAGAAGTTTTCCTTATCCCCCAACCGCGCAATCTTAAAAGCAGGTACCTTTATCATATCCTGCCATATCCCGTATGCCTCATCGTCATCCTTATACACGGAAACCCAGAGCTTATCCTCAGGGATATGCAATTCCACGGTTAAAAACTCCCAGGCCCAGGCAATTGCCTCTTTCTTGAAATAATCTCCGAAGGAAAAATTTCCCAGCATCTCAAAAAATGTATGATGGCCGCAGGTCTTGCCTACCTTATCCAGGTCATCCGTGCGCAGGCAACGCTGACTGGTGGCCGCGCGCCTAAAACCACAGGTAAACCCCAAGAATTCCTTTTTAAATTGGTTCATTCCGGCGGGGGTAAACAAAACAGTAGGGTCATCAACAGGGACAAGTGAATCGCTTTCGGCTATCTTATGCCTTTTGGATTTAAAAAAACTCAGGAATTTCTGCCTGATAATATCCGCCTTCATTTGTTCTTTAATACATCCATGATTACCCCGCAGGAGAAACCACGACGCATCAGATAATTAAAAACGCGCCTGCGGACCACCTGAGGGTCAATACCTTTTAATTTATTCAGCCTTTCTTCGGCTACCTGCCTGACTATTTTCTCTTCGCTATAGCCTGCCTTTATCTCATCCAACCGGGCATCAATAATCTCCTCAGACACGCCTTTAGCTTTTAACTCTTCCCGCAGCCTGCGTATTCCTAAAGGCTTATTTATGCGGGAATTGATCCATGCCCGGGTGAAATTACTATCGTCTATGAACTTTTTCTCCTTTAAAAAACGCAGGGCACTTTCTATGGCCTTATCGCTGAAGTTTTTCCTTTTCAGGCGCTGGGAGATCTCCGCTTCGCTGCGCAGACGGAACTTAAGCAGAAAGAAGGCGTATTCTCTGGCCTTGATTTCGCTGTCCCTATCTTGTGTACTCGCACGAGAAAAGCTAAGAGGCAAGATTATTCGCCTTGCCCTTCCTGGATCAAGAAATATCCGCGCGAGGTCCTGACCAGAGAAGCGCCCTTCAGGCCCTGTATTATCTTTTTATACGCGGCCATATTCTTTACCGGGTGTTTATCTATTTCCAGGATGACGTCTCCTGTATTTAAGCCGGCTAAATCTGCCGGGCTATCCGGTTCTACGTTCACCACCACAACGCCCTGTTTATCCTCGATCCGGAAACGCCTGGCTATTTGCGGGCTTATATCATCGGCCTCTATCCCCCGCCAGTTATCGGCAGAAACTGCTTCTGCCTGAGATGTCTTCTCTAGATCCTGAGGCCTTTCCCCTATCTCTACGTCCAGTTTTAAAGGCTTTTTGTCGCGTATCAATTCTACGGTTACGCGGCGGCCGATCTCAGTCTTACTTACCGTAGCAACCAATTCCTTGGTACTGCGTATATTCTTGTTATCAAACTTCCTGATTATATCCCCCTCTTTCATCCCTGCTTTCTGCGCGGGGCTGTTCTCAAGCGTCTTGGCTATCAAAATGCCTTCTTTTTCAGCCAAATCAAAATACTTGGACATCTCCGGGGTTAAATCCTGTACGGTAATACCCAACCAACCGTAAAGGATCCTTTTGCCTTGTATAAGCCGGCTGATTACTGCCTTGGCATTATTAATGGGGATGGCAAATCCTACCCCCTGATAGCCTCCGCTGGTAGAGAATATAGCTACATTAACGGCGATAACTTCACCCCTGAGATTCACCAACGGCCCTCCGGAATTACCGGGGTTTATAGCGGCGTCTGTCTGTATCATATCGCCATAATCCTTGTTCCGAAAAAGTGCCCTGCCTAAAGAACGGTGTAAGGCGCTGATAACGCCTACCGTAACCGTAGGCTCTGCGCTGTCCATAGCAAAACCAAAAGGATTTCCTACTGCTACCACCCACTGGCCTATCTTTAGATTACTGGAATCGCCTAAAGTTGCCGCCGGTAAGTCGCGGGCGTTTATCTTGATCACCGCCAGATCAGAACGCGCGTCCTGTCCTTTGATCTCACCCTTAAATTCCCTGCCGTCCGCAAGGCTTACGGTTATCTTATCTGCGCCACTGACTACATGTTCATTAGTCAGTATATACCCTTCAGGATCAATAATCACTCCTGAACCTAAACCCACCTGCCGGTAATTTCTCTGCGGCACCCCTTCAAAGAAATCATCAAAGAAGCCTCGGAAACGCTCATCTTCCCCGAAAGGCCATTCTCCGAACGGAGAATTACGGTACCTCTTTGTCCTTTTGGATCTTTCTGTATGTTCTGTGCTGATAGAAACTACGGATTTGCCTACATTCCCTACTATGTTAGCCACTGCATCTTCAAACGCCACGCTGGCAGGAGCTTGAATAACGGGATCCTGAACCTTACTTTCTGCGCGGGAGAATATATCCAGGCGTATAGCCAGAACAAGGCCTAAAATAATGCCTACCGCCAGAATAGTTGAAAAAAATATTATTTTTTTCATACGCCTGCCTCCTTACAAATTTATAACCGCATTTAAGCAGCTGTCATTTTCTTCCTGACTTCTTTTTCTATCTCATCCTGCAGCTTCGGCCTTTCCTTGAATGTCTTGATTGCCGCATCCCTGCCCTGGCCGATTTTTTCACCGTGGAAGGAAATCCAGGTGCCGCTCTTCTCAACCACTTCCAGATTAACGGCCGCGTCCAAAACACTTCCTGCCTTGGCTATGCCTTCGGCGTGCAGTATCTCAAATTCCGCCTCCCTGAAAGGAGGAGCCACTTTGTTCTTCACCACCCGCGCCCTCACCCTTCCGCCCATGACTACATCGTTTGTCTTAAGCGAGGCAATCCGGCGCAAGTCCAGCCTTACCGAGGAATAGAATTTGAGCGCCCTGCCGCCGGGGGTAGTTTCAGGAGAACCGAACATCACCCCGATCTTCTCTCTGATCTGGTTGATAAATACCACACAGGTGCGCGACTTGCTTATTGCGGCAGTCAATTTACGCAATGCCTGCGACATCAGGCGGGCCTGCAGGCCCATATGTGAATCCCCCATTTCCCCTTCTATTTCAGCACGGGGGGTAAGCGCTGCCACAGAATCCACTACCACCAGGTCCACGGCATTGGAACGCACCAGTGTTTCGGTAATCTCAAGGGCCTGCTCTCCAGTGTCCGGTTGAGACATTAAAAGATCATCTAGATTTACTCCTATGATCTTAGCATAAGTAGCATCAAAGGCATGCTCTGCGTCAATAAATGCCGCCACTCCTGCCTTTTTCTGAATCTCCCTGATAACGGTCAAGGTAAGCGTAGTCTTACCGGATGCCTCCGGTCCGAAAATTTCAATCACCCTGCCCCGAGGCAGGCCACCTATGCCTAATGCAACATCTAAAGTCAAAGCGCCGGTAGGGATCGCCTCTACATCCGAGCGGATCTCTCCCCCGAGCTTCATAATCGAGCCTTTACCAAACTGCTTTTCAATCTGAGCAAGCGCCAATTCCAGGGCCTTTTGCCTGTCTGAAATATCTTTTACGGCCACATCCTTCTTTTTTTCTACCACCATTTCCTGCCTCCTTTAAAAGAATTTCCTCATCCCGCACCTGTTACCTGCATACCTTAGGTTGCGGCCTAAATATCCTGAAATTAATAAATTGTGTATTGAGAAAGGTTTTATTATATATTAGTATCTTTTTCCTGTCAAATGAATTAATGAGCAGACGACTTATGGAGCATCGGTTTTACGCCCGTTACGACATAAGTCGTAGGCCGTAAGGGTGTCTGCGAATTAACCCCGCAAGTTGCAAAGTGGATTTCGCAAGAAATCCACGCAGCGCTTAGCTGGCGGGGTAGATGTTAGTTATATGCTCGTCATACTCTAAAAACTTCATACTATGATTATTGTACTTAAGCTCCAGGGCCTCGATTTTAGCAGCAAGATCCTTATGCGTCAGCAGAATCTCCCGTATCCGCTCAAACGCCCGCAGAATGGCGATGTTAACTTGAATCGCCCGTTCAGAATTCAACACGTTAGAGAGCATAGCAACCCCTTGTTCTGTGAAAACATATGGCAAATAGCGAAGTCCACCCCAACTTGAGGTCACAATCTGTGACTTCAAGTTTGTCACTTCTTGTGTTGTAAGCACAAACATAAAATCCTCAGGAAACCGCCTCTTGTTTCTTTTGACACTTTGAAGCAAAACTTTTGTAACCACCCCATACAACTGCGCCAAATCCCTGTCCAGCATCACCTTCTTACCACGCACCACCAAGATCTTTCCGCACAAGCGGAACACCGGCCAGACCTATTAGGCCGGGTGTAACCGCACAAGCGTTATTGCTCTACTAATAGACGCAAAAATAAGCCAAATCTAACACTAATTTCTTAAACCTTACACTTTACACTTTACGCTTTATTGTGACTTGTGTCCTTGTGACTTTGTGGCCTGCGACCTGGTGCCTTGGTGTCCTCGGGATTAACCCTGTCTCCTTGACAATGCTCATAAAATATGTTAAATTCTTAAGATATGGAAGAACTTAACAAGCTAAAGCAAGAACTGGAACGCACGCGCACGGAACTGGCAATTCTCTATGAGATCTCTAATGCCATGCGCACTACCCTGAAACTGGATGAAATCCTCTACATTATCCTCACCGGAGTCACCGCGCACATCGGCCTGGGATTTAACCGGGCGATACTCTTGCTTTTGAGTGAAAAAGACGGGCTTATTGAGGGAAGGATGGGTATAGGTCCGGATACGGGAGAAGAAGCCAACCGCGTATGGAATCAGATTGAACAGGAGAAGATGGACTTAGATGACCTGATCAACGCCTACAAAGTCTCCAGAAACGCCCTGGAATCTAAGTTCAACCAGCAGGTCAGGCGCCTGAAGATCCCTTTGCACCTGCAGAATAAAGATTTCCTGGCCACCACTGTCTTAGACGGCATGCCCATACACTTAAACAAAGAAACCATAGAGAAATACAGCCATGACCCGATCCTGCAAATGCTCAATACTGAAGAGCTGGTAGCAGTGCCCCTGAAAGCCAAAGACAAGGTAAACGGATTAATCCTGGCGGATAATTTTATTACCAAGAAAACAATCAATAAAGACGATATCCGCATGCTGATAATGCTGGCCAACCAGGCAGGCCTGGCTATTGAAAACTCGCAGCTTTATGAAAAGACCGTTATCCGTACACACACTGACCCGCTTACGGATTTATGGAACCACGGTTACTTCCAATATCTCCTGCAAATAGAGCTGGAGAAAGCAAAGGCCATACGCCTGCCATTAAGCCTTATATTGCTGGATATAGACGATTTTAAAGTTTATAACGATACGCTGGGACACCAGTCAGGGGATAAAATATTGCATGAACTAAGTATGCTGATGAAAAACCAGTCGCGCAAGATGGATTTCGTCTGCCGTTATGGCGGGGAAGAATTATCCATTATACTGCCCCAATCAGACAAAAATGAATCCTATGTTATTGCCGAACGCCTGAGGCAGGATATTGAAAGGCACAACTTCTTTCAAGAGGAGATATTACCGAATAAGAAGCTTACGGTAAGTATCGGTATTTCCACTTACCCCGTAGACGGGGAATCGCCTTCCGCCCTTATCTCCTCAGCGGATAAGGCCCTTTATGAAGCCAAGCGCAAAGGAAAGAATCATACCTGCTGCGCGTTCACTTAAGCTGCTACCGGTTGTTCTTCCTTCCTGGTCTCTATCTTATTATTCTGGGAAAACTTTACCGAGACAATCTTAGAAACCCCGGATTCCTCCATTGTAATGCCATACATCGCTGTAGCATTGGCAATAGTCTTCTTATTATGCGTGATTACGATAAACTGAGCGCCGTTGGTAAATTCCTGCAGCATCCTGCCGAACCTGTCCACATTTGCTTCGTCCAGGGCAGCGTCAATTTCATCCAGCACGCAGAAAGGCGCGGGCTTTACCTTGAATATGGCAAATATCAGGGCAATCGCAGCCATTGATTTCTCACCGCCTGAAAGCAAAAGTATGTTCTGTAGCTTTTTGCCCGGAGGCCTGCAGATAATCTCAATACCCGACTCAAGCGGGTCCTGTTCATCCAGCAGAAAAATCCGCGCGTCCCCTCCGTTGAACAGAAGGCGAAAATAATTCCGGAATTCCAAACACACCTTCTCGAAAGTCTCCATAAACATCTTTTTCGTGGTGCGGTTAATCTTTAATATTGCCTCATGCAGCGCCTCTTTTGAAGACAAAAGGTCGGCCTGCTGCTGGGTAAGAAAATCATAGCGCTTCTTCAACTCATCGTATTCTTCTATGGCTACCAGGTTTACAGTGCCGTAGTTGTCTATCTTTTCCTTTAAAGCCTGTATTTCATTTTCCAGAGACAGCCCATCCGCAACCTGAGGTAATTCTAATACCGCGGATATGTCCAGTTTATAAACCTCGAGCATCCTGCTCTTTAAGCCCTCCATCCTAAAATCAACTTCCTTGCCCTGCATCTGCAGCTCATAGGCCTTGCCTTTAAAAGACTCAGCTTCCCTCCTGGTATCTTCCAGCTCCTTGACTACCCCGCTTATACTATCATTTAATTCATTGTATCTTCCTTCTGCCTCAAACAGCGATTCTTCTTTAGCTGCTGCCTGCGCGGCAGATTCCTGTATCCTAACTTCCAATTCAACCGCCTCTTTGTTCAAAGACTCGATACGCAGGCGCTCTTCATTAAACTGTGTTTCCTGCCGGATGAGCGTTTCCTTGTCTTGCTGATAAGTCCCTTCCAGGATATTTAAGGTAGCCTGGTCAGAACCAATCCGCTTAGACAAGCCCTCTATCTCTGTGCGCGTCTGGGTAATCAATACCAGCGCCTTCTCTTTTAAATTGTTATTTAGAGTGATACTGTCTTGGTGGCGGAGGATTTCATCCTGCTTGTCTTTTTCCTGCCTGATTAATTCCTCAAGGATAGAATTAAACCCTTTGACTTTCTCTTCCAGAGAAACTAATTCCGTGCACACATCCGATAACTCTATACCGTTTATCTCCTCTTCTTCTTTTATTTTATCAAATTGTTCTTTAGCAGTGGCAAACACAGTGCGTTTATTCACCAGCACCATCTCTTTACTGCGGCATTCCTCCTCCAAGTTCTTTATCCTGGCATCCAATTCCCGCAAGGATGCCTCCTTTTTATTTTTCTGTCCTGCCAATATTGAGAGCCCTTGCTGCGTTTGGGCTATCTTTTCATCAATCCTTTGTGTATCCAAATCAATAGGCTTGGCCTCTCCTGATAATTTAAACCCATCACTGCCAAAAGACACTTTCTCGCTGTCGGCTAAGGAGGCATAATCCTTGATCTTCACTACCAGCCCCGTTACTTTTTCTGCCGGCGGCTTATCCAGATAAACCACAGCGCCCATTGACTCGCCTATACCTTCATATTTTGTCTTAAGCTCCTCTAAGAATTCTTTGTGCGAATTTAATGTGAGTATCTCTTTTTCCAGGGTGAGGATGTCCTGGTTTAATTTCTCTACCTCCTTGCCCCCGGAAGCAAATTCCTCTTTAGAAACCAACAACTGCCGGCCTAAACTTAAGAAGCCTTCCTCAAGCGCCTTTAGTTCTAGAGAGATATTGTTCATATTGCCTTCGGCTACCATTCTTTCTTCGTTACTCCTGGCCTTTTCTATCTCCAGTCTCTTCTTACGGGCATTATGTATCTGTTGCCTGCCGTTAGTTTCTACGAGCTCATTTCTAACCTGGGTTATCCGCGTCTCCATAACCATTATATCGCGCTTAGCCTTGACGATATTATCCGTCGCCTGTTTTATGCTGCAGGAGATTTCGTTTAGCTCGCCCTCTTTCTCTTTTAAAAGCGCGTTTTTCTCTGCGATATTATTATTAATATTGGCGTGTTCTGCCCTTAAGTGGTTCAGCTTCTCTTCATCCATAGCAATACGTAACTTAGACTGGCCTATCTGGCCTTTTAAGAATTCTACGGATACCTCAAGCCCCGCTACCTTTTCTTTGTTAAAACTGATGCGCTCCCTGTCCCTTTCTATGTCGGAATTAAGAGACATTATCTCTTCCTTGATTTTATGCAGGCCTTCGTCCAGTTCTTTTATCTCCTGACGCCTGCCGGAAATAGAGGCCTCCTGCGCAACCACGGATTCCAACAACTCTTTTTCCTTTGCCTCCAATTCAGCCACCTGCAAGAGGAGATTTTCTTTTTCTTTGTTCAGGGCATTCTTCTTTAATACGGCTGCCGTTATTTCTTTGGTTTTAAGCTCCTCAAATATCTCCTTATACCGGCGCGCCCTGCTTGCCTGTCTCTCCAAAGAGCCTATCTGACGCCTGACCTCGGTGATAATATCATTGATCCTCAGGAGGTTCTGCTCTGTATCCTCCATCTTTCTCGCTGCCTCTTTCTTCTGCGCTTTATATTTGGTAATGCCCGAGGCCTCGTCAAACACCATCCTGCGGTCTTCTGGCCGGGAACTTAAGATAAGGTCAATCTTACCCTGCTGGATAAGCGAATAACTCTCAGCGCCAATGCCGGTACCCATCAATAATTCCAGTATGTCCTTAAGTCTAACCTGGGCTTTATTCAACAGGTATTCGCTATCCCCTGAACGGAATATCCTGCGGGTAATCATTACTTCATTCTGTTCCAGGGGAAAGAACCTATCCTCATTGCCGAAGCTAAGGCTCACCTCAGCCATCCCCAAAGGCTCCTTGGCATCAGTGCCGTTAAAGATGACGTCCTCCATCTGTGAACCGCGCAGGGATTTTACTGACTGCTCTCCTAATACCCAGCGGATGGCATCAAAAATATTGGACTTGCCGCATCCGTTAGGCCCTACTACGGCAGTAATCCCCGGTTCAAAATTTAAGACTGTCTTGTTCAAGAATGATTTAAACCCTACGATCTCCAGCCGTTTAAAATGCATATTTTTTCTCCTTATCCTAAGAAGCCCATATATTAAATTAACGAAAAGTTAAGAGCGCTTTTTTACCCATAAAACCCGCGCCAGGCCCATAAGCTCTGCCTTATCCAGACGCACCCCCACCTGCTGCTGGCCGCTCTCGCCTAATTTTTGACTCCAGGCAACATTACCACGGGTGTATAACGGCAGGCGTTCATCAGGTATACCCAGCCATATCTCAATCGGGGTGTTGACGGATAATTTTTCATCAGTAACAAATCCTACCCCGTTTGCGCTTATATCCACTGACTCCGCCCTTCCTGCGCTTCCGTCCTCGGGGTTGAGAAAACGCAACGGGAACCTCGCGGCTATGCGCTCAAATACCCTCTTATCTTCCATCTCTTCTCCTTTTATCTTTTTACTGCCGGGACTTATTTTCAAGCCAGGCGTCAATCTTATCTTTCTTAAAACGCCACTGCCCTACCAACTTAACCGCGGGTATCTTATTATGTTTAAGCCAGTCATAAATAGTCCTGCGGGTTACTTGCAGGTAGCTGGCTAAGTCTTCTATAGTCATCAATCCACCGCTGATCATCTTTCGTATCCTTTCAATAACAACCCCCAAATTATAAATTATAACTCAGGACTTGTCAAGGAAAATCTTTACATTCTTTTACATATAGCTTCAATAATAATACATATACTGCAAAGAAATGAGATATTAAGCAAAATAAACCATGATATAAGTTATTGTAGTATCAAGAGATACAGAGGAAATAAGGTAGTTAACGAGGGGTTTGTTTGATAAAAACTAGGCAGGTATAATTTATTCTTCCAGTTTCATGCGCGGGGCGTTTCTTTTTTCCCGTGCGGAGATAAAACGGTTGATGGCTTCTATATATCCTTCGGGTAAACCTAAGAATTCTATGCCGCAACGATAGCCATGGTTGCGGCTATAAGAACAATGGGTAACCCTGCCCTGAGTTTTCAAATCTTCCTCCAGGCCAAAAGTAGGGCCATCCATGCTTAACTCCAAAACAAGATCTTTAGGCAGGTAGTACTTGGAAAATACACCTACCCCTAGGCTGCTTATATCAAAGGCATTGGCTTCAAAATTCACCCCTGAAACAAGAGAAAATTTTTGTTTAGGGTCCTGCGGCACCTTGGAAATAATCTTCAGATTTACGTTTATACGCGAAGATGACCTTGTGTCCATAATCTTTAATATTACAACCAAATGAAGTCCATGGCAATTAAAATTTCCCTCCCCTCCCTTACCAAATAAAACGGGACAGATCCGCAAAACCTGTCCCGATACTTGTGTCCTTGCGCCTGGTAACCTAGCGTCCTTGTGACCGGTGTCTTTGTGACCCGGTGTCCTGGTAACCCCCCAGGCTTTTGTACCCCTGGTTTTCCGCTTTAGGCTTTACACTTTCTTGTGACATTCCTAAAGCCTATTATAAATTATTTTAGGGATGGCAAATGTCCGGTTGTGCAGGATTACGCCAATCAGATTGGCCTTCTTATGTTTTAAAGGTTCAATCAATGCCTTTGCTACCTGTCTCCTGGTTTTTGCCTCGCTCACCGATAAAATAATACCGTCTATATGGTTAGAAAGCAACAGCGCATCATGAGGATACTTTAATTCCGCGCAATTGAAAAGGACTATGTCGTATTTCTCCGTAGCAGTTTTAATAAACTGGGACATACGCAGGGAATCTAAAAGGGCTGGCGTGTTTGGCTCCGCTTTCCCTGCAGGCAGGATAGTTAAACCATCTCCTAAATTCTGGGATGCGCTTTCAAAAGAGATCTTAGCGTTTAAAACTTCTGCCAAGCCCATACTCATAGGGGTATTCAAGATTTTATGCAACAGGGGGTTGCGCATATTGGCGTCTATAAGCAAAACCTTATGCCCTAATCCATGGGTTAAACAAAACCCTAGATTTGCCGCCACCACGCCTGCCTCCTGCACTTCGCAGGCGGTTATCAACAGGGATTTTATATCCTTTTGCTTGGCTAAAAGGTATATCTGTTCAGAAAGAATACGGTATGACTGGGTATACTGATTTTCTCTCTTGGCATCCTTAACCAAAGGCTTATCCCAAGCCTTTCTTTTAACGGTAAAACCTACTAAAGGAAGCCCTAGAGATGATTCAATATCCCGGGGAGACTTAATAGATTGATCCATATATTCAAAAGCGAAGGCAATCATTATACTTAAGAATATCCCTATAAATAATGCCAGAATAAACACCAGCGGCTTGGGAGGGCCTATGGGCTTCAGGGGGATGCTTGCCTGCTCCATAATCTTTACGTTTGCAGGACCAATTACCTCAATATCCGCAAGCCGTTCTCCTCCTAAGTTATTCACCATCCTCTCTATATTACCCTTCATCTGAATAATTGTCTGATGTTTCTCCCCGTATTTTAACTGCAATTCCGCTAACTGCTGTTCCAAATCAAAAATAACGTAGGAACGGCTGACTGCATTCGCCATTATGGCTGCGCCTACAGGGCTATAATCGCGCACCCTGATGCTAAGAATATTAGTATCCCTGAGCGGCTCTACCTTGATATGCCCCCTTAAATCATCCACTGCCAAACGACAGATAAACGCCTGTTTCTGCTCAAGATTAAAACCCCCCATTTTCTTATTCAGTGAAGAGACCTGAAAATCAATTAAGCGGTATTTTAAGGGAGAGCTGAACTTCTTTTCATAATCCAAGGACTTCTGGCAAAGCCCCATGGCCTTGGCTGCCCGTTCAATCACGGGGTTAGATTTAACAATCTCCGCCTGAGTCAAGGCCTCCCCTGCACGCTGGCTCCCCATTAACCCCTGGTGATAAGAAGGCATTAACTGCTTCTCGGATGAAACCAGTATTTTTACCTCTGCCTCATATACCGGGGTCTTCAATCTCAGTCCGATATAGGCAATAACCATCACCGCAAGGAAAACGGTAATCACGGCTGCCTTCTGCCTGAAAAGAACGCGCAGGTAATCGCGCAGTGTTGTTTCCCGCAAACCCACTTCCATCACTTCACCCATTTTTGAAGGTAAAAACAACAGAAGCTGGCTTTAGAAGGGAAACTGGCCCCTGGTAAAACGCAACTTATGCACTGTAGTCTTGACCTTAATGATTTTCACTGATGCCTCGACCTTTGCCTTTTGCTTTCTTGCCTTTGCATATTTATTTCTTTCTCCTACAACAGAAATCGCCATCCCTAAAACACCTCCTCTGTAACCATTACAATATCCCCTGGCTCAAGCAGCGCATCTTCCTTGGCCGTACCATCCATTACTGCCGTGATATTAACCTTTATAGTTTCATAGCCGGGTTTATCCTTCCGTGGCTTGAGAACCTTTACTCTGCTTGAGGACCCAAAACTGGTAAATCCACCTGCCATAGATATCGCCCTCAAAACAGTTGTATTATTCTCCAGAGGATAAGAGCCCGGCCGCATAACTTCTCCGTAAACAAATAATTTATCCGCGTAGACTACAATAGAATCTCCCGGATTAATAATTATATCCGCGTCTTTGCTGGAGCCGCCTGCCCCGGTGATAAAACTGATATCCGCATCAATGGTATTATAGCCAGGCCCTTTCTCATTAAGCCTTAGGACTTTGGCCCTGCCGGATGAACCGGGTTGGGTAAAACCTCCGGCTATAGATATAGCCTTTAAAACTGTAGTATTAAACTCAAGGGGGAATGAGCCCGGCTGCCTTACCTCTCCGTAAATAAAAAACCGGTCTTCGCTTACCACCAGAGTATCTCCTGCCTTTACTATAATATTTTCTTGCCCCTCTGCGCCGTTCATAATGGAGTTTATGTCTGTTTCGATCTTCTCATATTCAGGGCTGTCTCCTTTAGGCCTAAGGACCTTTACCCTGCCGGATGAACCTGGGGAAGTAAATCCTCCTGCCATGGAGATTGCCTTTATGACCGTCAGGTTATCCTCAAGAGGATAAGTCCCCGGCTTAGTTACCTGGCCATATACAGAGAATTTACGGCTATGGGATTCCTTTAGCGATACAGAGACTACCGGGTATTTCATATACCCCTGAGAAAGCCGGTGCTGTATTTCACGTTGTATCCGCGCTATAGTCCAGCCTCCTACTTTAATACTGCCTATATAAGGAAAGGTGATACCCTCATCAGGCGCAACCGCAACCGTAGCCAATATCTTCTCCGGCTGAAGCACTACTATTTCCAGGATATCGCCTACCCCCACTGCATAATCCTCTTTAGGCGTTTCCTGACAAAATATAGAAACAATGCTGAAAAATATGAGTAGAGCTGATAAAAATATGCTTTTTGATAAGATGCGCTTTATTCTCATCATAATACCCCTTCGGAAAAAACCTTAAAGAAGACCTCAGCCACATAAGGATCAAACTGCCCCCCTGCGCTGCGCTTGACTTCCTCTATTATCTCGTTACTTGAAAGGGGTTTTTTATATCCTTTTTCAGCGTTCATACAGGCTAACGCCTCAGCCAGGGCAATGATTTTTGCCTCCGGCCATATTCCTTCACCCTTTAGTCCCTCAGGATAACCTTTACCGTCAAAACGTTCATGGTGCTGCTTGACAATGGTCGCCACTCCGTTAAAATGCTCCAGGGAATCAACTATTTCTTCTCCGCGTAAAGGATGGGTCTTGATTACCTCGTATTCCTTATCATCCAGAGGGCCCTCTTTGTTCAAGATGACTTCGTTTATATCCAGCATACCAACATCATGGAGCAAAGCGGCTAAATAAAGCGATTCCTGCTGAAAAGAAGTCAAGCTGAAAGCGCAACCGATTTTTAAACTTATCCTGGCTACAGAAAGGGCATGCCCCTTGCCGAATACCTGCCTATTTTCCACTGCATCCACAAAACCTTCGGCTACTTCAAACAAGGTCATCTTCTTTTGGGAATAAGAGGGAGAGATCCCCGGATGAGAACGCAACATTTCAAACAAATCACTTTCTAAGATGCGGTGATGGCCGCCCGGGGTCTTTAAGGTCTTCAATTGACCGGTATAGATGAATTTCTTTAACGTGGAGAGGCTGACATTTAAAATCTTTGCCGCTTCAGTTGGGGTAAGAAACAATTTTCTCCCTTGGTTCATCTTGTTGTTTTACGAAAAATGGTTAAAACCGTATAAAAATGCGTGAAAGCAAATAATATCATGTTTTTCTACTTTGTCAAGACTTTTTTAAAGTTTTTCTAATATAAGATAAAAAATAGGCCCTTTTTCTTATGGCCTTACCAACTACCTATACCATGGGACAATTTCTACCCGGTCCTTGTGACGACTAGTTTTTATGCTCTTTTTTATTTAGTTTTACGTTTTCGCTTTACACTTTACGCTTTGCACTTTCTTGTGACTTGTGTCTTGGCGACCTTGCGACCTGGTGTCCTGGTGATCTCTCGCCCTGCCCTATCAATATCCTCTACAGTAGCAGGCCTTACTCTTTTTAACGGATACCTCAAGCCCAGGCACTCCCATTTATGCCGGCCTAAGGTATGATACGGCAGGAATTCAAATTTCTGGCAGTATTTAAGGTTAAAGATGAAATCTTTCAGTTTTTTCAACTCTATCTTAGAATCATTTATACCGGGGACCAAAACATACCTTAACCAATAAGGCCTCTTCTTTCTTTCTAACATCGCGATAAAAGAAAGCGGCTCTTTTAAAACACGGGAGGTGAGTTTCTTATGCAGTCTTTCCTCTATTGCCTTTATATCCACGATAAAAAGTCCGGTCAACTGTATCAGCGTATTTATCTTTTTCCTGGGAGTATGGGCAGGGTAAAACGCGCTGGTATCTACTGCGGTATGTATTGAACGTTTACGGCACAGCTTAAATAGGCTAATTAAGAAATCCGGCTGCAAAAGCGGCTCTCCTCCTGAAACCGTAACCCCGCCTTTAGAGGCAGTCAGATAAGGAAGGCATTTTTTAATCCTGGCAAACACCTCCTGAGGGGTAAAAGCCTTTCCTTCTTCTAATCCCCAGGTATCCGGATTCTGGCAGTAAAGGCAGCGGGCAAGACAGCCTTGCAGGAATATTAAATACCGTATCCCCGGCCCTTCATGCGTGCCAAAACTTTCAAAAGAATGCACCCGGCCTAATACGGGTTTGCAGCTACATCTTTTCATGAAAAGTGCGCGCCAAGACCTCCCTCTGCTGTTCAGGGGAAAGTTTATTAAAATGCACCGCGTATCCTGAAACCCGGATAGTCAGCTGGGGGTATTTATGAGGATGCTTAATCGCGTCCTCAAGCATAGAGCGGTCAATCACATTGATATTTAAATGATGGGCGCCTTTTATAAAATATCCCTCTAATAACCCTGCCAGGTTGCTTAAGCGCTCTTCCTCGGTCTTCCCTAAGGCAGAAGGGATGACGGTAAAGGTATTGGATATGCCATCCCGGCATTCTGTATAAGGTATAGTTGCTACCGAATTAAGAGAAGCGATAATCCCGTTTTCATCCCTGCCGTGCATGGGGTTTGCTCCGGGGGCAAAAGGCATCCCCTTTTGCCTGCCATCAGGGGTCGAGCCGGTCTTTTTTCCATACATCACATTGGAGGTAATGGTCAGGACAGAAACTGTAGGGATGGCATTGCGGTAAAGCTTGTATTTCTTTAACTCCGCCAAGAAATTAGTGACTAAATCTACCGCCCTGCCGTCTGCGCGGTCATCGTCATTCCCGAACTTGGGAAAATCCCCGCTGATCTTAAAATCCCTGGTAATACCTTTTTTATTGCGTAATACCTTTACCTTGGCATAACGGATAGCGCTCAAAGAGTCAGTAACTACGGAAAGTCCAGCTATGCCAAAAGCCATATAGCGGGTAAGCTCACTATCCAAAAGGGCCATCTGCGCCCTTTCATAATAATATTTATCATGGATGGAATGGATGATGTTTAACGCCTCAACGTAGGTCTTGACTGTCCACTTCAGGACCTGATGAAAACGCTGTTTTACCTCGTTAAAATCTAAATGATTGGATTGAAGCGGAGGGATATCCGGGATAACATGTTCGCCGGTAATTTCATCCCTTCCCTCATTAAGGGCGTACAAAAGCACCTTGGCCAGGTTACACCTGGCGCCGAAATACTGCATTTCGCTTCCGTTTTTAAGCAGGGAAACGCAGCAAGAGATACTGTAATCATCCCCTCCGATTAAACGCATAAGATCATCGTTCTCATACTGGATAGAGCTGGTTTTTAAAGAAACATGGGCAGAGAAGCGCTTGAAGTTCTCCGGCAGGCGGCTTGACCAGAGCACGGTCAGGTTTGGCTCAGGAGAAGGCCCCAGGTTAAAAAGCGTCTGCAGGAAACGGTAAGAAGTCTTGGTTACCTTATGCCTGCCGTCTATGTACATCCCCCCGATACTCTCGGTTATCCACACCGGGTCGCCCGCGAATATCTGTGCGTATGCCTTAGGGCGCAGATGCCTGACTAAACGAAGCTTAATCACAAAATCATCCACCAGTTCCTGGGCTGAGGACTCATCCAGGATCCCCTCCTGAATGTCATGTTCAATATAGGTATCAAGAAAGTTGCTTAGGCTGCCCAGGCTCATTGCTGCCCCGTCCTGTTCCTTAATTGCAGCCAGGTAACCTAAGTAACTCCACTGGATTGCCTCCCGCGCATTCTTTGCCGGACGGCCGATATCATAACCGTAAATCTTACCGAGTTTTTTAATCTCATCCAAGGCGATTATCTGATCAGCAACCTCTTCCCTGAGTTGTATTGCCTCCTGGGTAGAATAATCTTCCAGGGCCTGCTTATAATTCTTCTTGGACTCAATAAGCTTATCTATTCCGTAAAGGGCGACCCGTCGGTAATCCCCGATTATCCTGCCCCGGGAGTAGTTATCCGGCAGGCCGGTAATCAGGCCATTGCGCCGCGCCTTGAGTATATCCCGGGTATACGCCTCAAATACCGCTTCATTGTGGGTCTTGCGGTATTTAAGGTATATATCCATCACCCGTTTATCTAATTGATAATTATAGTCCTTACAGGCAGTCTCAACTATTTTTATGCCTCCCAATGGTTTTATTGCCCGCTTAAGGGGCTTGTCTGTCTGCAGGCCGGTAATAATCTCTAACTTCCTGTTTATATAGCCTGCCTTATGGCTTGTGATAGTAGAAACCGTAGAGGTATCTACCGCATATACCCCGCCTTTTTTCCGTTCCTCGCTAAAAAGCTTAAGGCACTCTCCCCAGAGCTTCTTTGTCCTCTGCGTAGGGCCGCATAAGAAAGACTCATCCCCGTCATAAGGGGTATAGTTGCGGCTGATAAAATCCCTTACATCTATTGTCTTATCCCATCTTCCTCTGATAAACATTGAAGCCTCCTAGAAAATAAAAAACCTGGGTTTTAAAACCCAGGTGTGCGGTTTATTTCTTTTAACTTGAGCGCTTCCTCATGGTTACCCATGCGAACACCAGTCGCGCCATTTGCCTAATTGTCCCTAAAGTATACCAGAATATTTTCCCCTGTCAAGTAAAACTATGGGGACGGTTCTCCTTCATCCAGCCCCTTACCCAGCATAATGTTATGAAGGTGGCTTTATTTTATAAGTAAAGGTGCGGGCTACCTCTTCCGTTATAATCATATTCCTATAAAATAATTGCCTTTTAGAAATATTGCTGCTTAAAGCCAAATATAAAGGGTCATCATCTATAAGCATATCCTCTAAGCCTGAGGCATAATGTAAATAACTAGAATGGCAATAGTCATTCGGGGATTGAACAATCCCTGCCCTTACCGGATTTAATTCGATATACTTCCCACATTGGAGAAAATACGGTTTATCTTTTACTATCTTGCTCTTAAAACGGTCCTGCCATAAATGCCCAACGTAGCCATATCTTCTATTAAAATAATAAAAATATTTTAAATTCATCCTTTTCATAAACAACGAAAGGTTGCTTTCGCAATCAATCCCAACTAGAATATGCACATGATTAGGCATCAGGCAATAATGAAAAATGTTAACTCTCTCTTCATTCTTAATTTTATTCAATATTAAGCGATAAACTTGAAAGTCTTTTTGATAGCGGAATAACTCTCTGCGGTTATTTCCTCTGCACATAACGTGCAGAAACCCCATTGGTGGAACCATCCTAACAGCTCTTGGCATAATTATCCTCCTTTCTAGTCTTGCTGACTTAATAGACGTAAAAAGGAGGAAAATCTAACCAAGAATATTCCTAAAATAAAGTTAGCTTCATAAAATCTTTGATATCAATTAGTTAAATGCGGGAGAACCGTCCCCAGAGATGCGGGAGAACCGTCCCCAGAGACTTCTTTACCTAAGGGATTGAAATTTTTTAGTGAGGGCGGGGATGACCTGGAAGAGGTCTGCGACTATGCCATAAGTAGCTACTTTAAAAATGGGGGCATCGGGGTCTTTGTTTATAGCGACAATTATCTTTGATGACTGCATACCTACTAAATGCTGGATTTGCCCGGATATGCCGCAGGCTATATATAATTTAGGAGCAACGGTGCGCCCGGTCTGGCCCACCTGATGGGAATAAGGCATCCATCCGGAATCTACTGCCGCACGCGATGCGCCTACGGCAGCTCCTATGACATGGGCAAGTTCTTCTAATATCTTAAAATTCTCCTGCCCGCCCATACCGCGGCCTCCGGAAACAATGATATCTGCTTCCGCCAGGTTTACCAAAGTCTCTATCTCTTCCACTATATCAAGAAGCTTGGTACGTGAGGCATAGAAAGAAACAGGAAAGTTTTCTTTTATGACCTCCCCCTTACGGCGTTTATCCGGCTCCATCGGCTGCATCACCTTATGCCTGACAGTCGCCATCTGCGGCCGGTAATCAGGAGATATGATGGTGGCCATGATATTGCCGCCGAATGCAGGCCTGGTCTGTAAAAGTATTTTTTTATCCGGCTCTATATCTAACCCGGTGCAATCCGCAGTCAGGCCTGTCTTTATCTTAATAGCCACCCGGGAAATCAAAGAACGGCCGATAGCCGTGGCCCCGCAGAGAAAAATCTCAGGCTTATGTTTTTTAACCAACTCGACCAGTATATTGGTATACGGCTCATCCTGGAAATTGGCTAACTCCGGGGCCTCAACCAGATAAATATTATCCGCGCCATGCCAGATCAACTCATCCAGCTGTTCATCCAATTTATGTCCGATAAGCACACCGCTTACCTGGCAGGAAAGCTTTTTTGCCAATTCCTGGGCCTTGCCTAAAAGCTCATAAGAGACAGATTGTACTTTGCCGTTTTTCTGCTCAATAAATACCCATATGCCTTTATAGTCTTTTATGTCCGGAAGTATACAGGTATTGGCCTGTGGTTTTTCTAATAATATTGCTTTAAATTTACAGGCAGGCACACAGGCGCCGCAAAGGTTGCATTTGTTTAAGTCTATAACCGCTTTTTTATCCATAATGCGTATGGCATCAAAAGGGCATGCCTTTACGCATAAGGTGCAACCGGTGCATTTCTCGATAATAATCTGTATGGGCATTCTTAATATCCCTTTTTAAACAATCTCGCCTTTTAACAACTCTACCAGCTTATCTACTACTTCCGGAACTTCCCCCTTTAGCATCTGTCCGCCTACGCGCTGAGGGGGAGTGAAAATCTTCACTACCTGGGTAGGAGAACCGCAAAGGCCGATCTGCTGGGGATCAAGAGCAAGGTCCTTCTCTCCCCAAAGAGTAATCTTAGCCTGTTTTGCCCTCATCATTCCTTTAAGGGAAGGCAGCCGCGGCTCATTTATTTCTTTGACCACGGTAAGCAAGGCAGGTAAAGGAGTCTCAATAATCTCATATCCTTCCTCAAGCATCCTCTCTACCCGCATCAATTTATCCTTCACTTCTTCAATCTTCTTCACATAGGTAACCTGGGGTATATCCAGGTGAGTAGAAATGCCCGGGCCCACCTGGGCAGTATCTCCGTCTGAGGCCTGTTTACCGCAAAGAATCAGGTCAAACCCGCCTATTTTCTTTATCGCGCCTGCCAGGGTGTAACTGGTAGCCCAGGTATCGCTTCCGGCAAAGGCGCGGTCGCAAACCAAGATACCCTCATCTATACCCATGGATATTGCTTCCTTTAAGGCTGCCTCTGCCTGGGGAGGGCCCATAGTTAAGGCAATAACGCTGCCTGAGAATTTTTCTTTCAGCCGCACCGCCTCTTCAATGGCATACATATCAAAAGGGTTAATAATAGACTTGACCCCTTCCCGAATTAAGGTATTGGTCTGGGGGTTTATCCTTACCTCGGTTGTCTCGGGAACCTGTTTTAAGCAGACTATTATTTTCATCTTTCCTCTTTTATTTTGCCATTTCCTTGATCAGCTGCAGGGCAATGATGCTGCGCTGTATCTGGTTTGTGCCCTCATATATCTGGGTAATCTTGGCATCGCGCATGTATTTTTCTGCCGGGTAGTCGCGCATATAACCGTATCCTCCGAGTATCTGCACGGCATCGGTAGAAACCTGCATAGCCACATCCGAGGCATACAACTTGGCCATAGCCGAATCCTTTCCCACATCCTTGCATCCTGCGTCTATTTCCCTGGCGCAGGCATAAATCAATGCCCTGGCCGCCTCGATTTTGGTAGCCATATCCGCAAGCATCCACTGTATCCCCTGGAAACTGGAGATAGATTTGCCAAACTGATGCCTTTCCTTGGCGTATTTAACCGCGACATCAAGCGCCCCCTGGGCAATGCCTAAGCCTTGGGCTGCTACCCCGGGCCTGGACATATCAAATGTCTTCATAGTAACAATAAAACCCATGCCTTCTCTTGACAGGAGGTTTTCTTCAGGGACCTTGCAATCAGTAAAAATAAGCTCACGGGTAGAAGAAGCACGGATGCCTAATTTCTCTTCCTTCTTGCCAAAGGTAAACCCGGGCATACCCTTCTCTAAAATGAAGGCGGATGCCCCTCGCGCGCCCTTATTTTTATCGGTCATGGCAATAACCACATAGGTTTCAGCATCCCCTCCGTTAGTAATAAAATGTTTCATCCCGTTGAGGATGTAGTGTTTGCCCTCCTTGCGGGCGGTAGTCTTGATTGCCGAGGCATCAGAACCGGCCTCAGGCTCGGTAATGCCAAAGGCAGCTAACTTTTTGCCCTTGGCCAGATCAGGAAGGTATTTTTTCTTCTGGGCATCATTGCCGAACAGGACAATCGGAAAGGTGCCTAAGGCTGATGCGGCGTAGCATACCGCAATACCGCCGCAGGCGCGGGAAAGCTCTTCTGTTGCCAGGCAGAGATTAAAGACATTCACGCTCATGCCGCCGTATTCCTCGGGGATAAAAAGGCCGAATAAATCCGATTCGGCAATTACCTTGATCACCTCCCAGGGGAATTCCTCTGTCTGGTCGTGTTTTGCCGCTACCGGCCTGATCTTTTCTTCGGCGATCTTACGCGCCAAATCCCTGATCATCTTCTGCTCATCAGTCAATAAATAATCCATGTCTCCTCCCTCATCTTATAAAATTGCCCTGAAAGTATGGTTAGGATTTTATCACAACTTTTTAAGCATTGCTACTTCTTTGCAGCTGGGGAATTTTGGACAATTAATACAATCCGCCCAGATTTTATGCGGCAGGCTGGAGTGTTTGACCTTACGGAACCCGAATTGCTTGAAATATTCCGGCTTATAAGTGAGCACAAACAATCTCTTCGCGCCTAATTCCTTTGCCTCAATTATACTGTTTGCGATAAGCTGTTTACCTATTCCCTTTTTATGATATGCCTTAGCTACTGCCAGGGATTTTATTTCCGCTAAATCCTCCCAGCAAACATGCAAGGCGCAACAGCCCAGGATCTTCCCCTTATCTTCAAAGACCCAGAAATCCCGGATATGTTCGTATAATTCATTCAGCGAACGGGAGAGCATAATATCCTGCCGGGCAAAAAAGTTAATCAAGCCCTGTATGTCTTTTATATCCCTTATTTTTGCCTTCCTGATCATTTTTTCATCCCCTCTGCCCTTACTTGATCTCCGTGCCCTTCGCCACAACCACAATCCCGGATTCGCTGACAAAAAACTTTTTGCGGTCCTCTTCCAGGTTATAACCGATAACCATCCCTTGAGGTATGGTGACGTCCTTATCTACTATCGCCCTCTTGATTTTGACATACCTGCTGACATTGACCCCGTCCATAAGGATAGAATCGTAAACCTCAGAGTAACTATTCACGCGCACATTGGGAGAAAGCAAAGAACGTTGGACCTTGCCGCCGCTTATAATACAGCCTCCGGAAACCAGGGAATCTAAAAGCAGGCCTACGCGGCCGGCGATGACCTCCCCGGAGAAAACGGTCTTGGCAGGAGGAAACTGCTCCTGATAAGTCCTGATAGGCCATTCCTTATCATAAAGGTTAAAAATAGGATCGACCTGTATTAAGTCCATATTGGCTTCGTAGTAGGCATCAATAGTCCCGATATCGCGCCAATACTGCGCCTCTTTTTTATTCTCATCGATAAAATTATAAGCCGCTATCTTCAGCCCCTTCTTAACCATGCTCGGTATTATATCCTTGCCGAAATCATGGTTAGAGTTGGACCTCTTAGTATCATCATATAACAGTTCCTCTAATACGGAACGGTTAAACACATATATGCCCATAGAGGCATAAGCCTTATCGGGTTTATTCGGGATACCCCTGGAGTTGCTCGGTTTTTCCACAAAACTCTTCACCCGTCCCAGGCCATCAACCTCAACTACCCCCAGTTGCGTAACCTTAGTCTTGTCAACCTCAACCACCCCTACGGTCAAATCAGCCTCCACCTGGCAATGGAAATCAATCATGGAATAATAATTCATCTTGTAAAGATGGTCCCCGGCTAATATCAAGACCTGTTCCGGTTTATCCATCTCTAAGGTATAGAGGTTCTGGTAAATGGCGTCAGCCGTGCCTAAATACCAGGATTCCCCTACCCTCTGCTGCGCAGGCAGCAATTCTATGTATTCCCCTAATTCCGGAGACAATATATTCCAACCCATACGGATATGCCTCTGCAGGGATGCGGACTTATACTGGGTAAGCACATAAATACGGCGCAAACCTGAGTTTATGCAATTGCTAAGGGTAAAGTCGATAATCCGGTAAACGCCGCCAAAAGGGACTGCCGGCTTTGCCCGATCCCGGGTTAAAGGGAATAAACGCTCCCCCTTTCCTCCGGCCATAACAAAAGTTAAAACCTTGCTTTTCATCCTAAAAATAACCCCGCTAACCCTTTTCTGATCATCATCACGCCGATTGAAGCAAGTAATATATACATAACTTTCGAGAATGCGCGCGTACCTGCTGAGCCCATTACCCGTATAATCCAATCCGCCTTAAGCAGGGTAACCCAGACTATCAGCATATTCACAAGCAAAGAAACAAAGGTGGCCCCGATGCCAAAACTATCCAGCATCATCAGTGTCGTGCTCAACACCGCAGGCCCGGTGATCAAAGGGGTGCCTAAAGGAAAAACCCCCAAATCTTTTTCATTCCTATTGGCAATCAAGCCCTTAGATGCCCCCGGAAGGAGCAGGCGCACTGATATCACAAATAAAAGCGCTCCACCTGCCACCTGGAAATCAGCGACAGTAATACCGATAAACCTCAGTACCCATTTGCCGACAAATACAAATAAGAGGGCCATTACTGTTGCCGTAGTAACAGAATCAATAACAACCCTTTGCCTCTGCTTTTTGCTTACCCCTTCCACCAAAGACAAGAACAAGGGGATATTCCCAATGGCATCCACGGCGACAAAGATAGGGATAAAGGTAAGTATGTACGGCGCAAGCGCTTTAATTATCGGTGCGGAATTAATAGGCATTTTTTATTGAAAGTGTAAAATAGTGCTCTCAAGTACGAAAAATACTGCTATAGATTAACATAAAATCCTATCTTAGGCAAGCAAAATACGATAGCCGAGAATACTGCTCCAGTAGTAAAAAAAGTTAGCGATCCAAGGGGACGGTTCTCCTTCATGCAAATAACTACATACCAATATGTTACAACACTGTCTTTATTTTTGTTATAAATAATTTCAGCTGACTCTCATTAAAAATAAAGGCACCCTCGTAAGCTTTTAACTGTCAATCGGTTATATTAAGAAGAACCGTCCCCTTCCAGGAGCAGGCGGGTGTAAGGATGTTTAGGGGTTTTAAAAATATCCACACACCTGCCCTGCTCAACCACGCGGCCATTTTGCATAACTACAATATCATCGGCAATATGCCTGGCTACCGCAAGGTTATGGGTGATAAAAATATAAGTAAGTTTGAGTTTGTCTCTTAATTCTATAAATAAGTCCAGCATCTTTGCCTGCACCGTAAGGTCCAAAGATGAAATGGGCTCATCTAAAATAAGTAACTTGGGGCAAGAAGCCAGGGCGCGGGCAATGCAAATCCGCTGACGCTGTCCTCCGGAAAATTCAAAGGGATATCTGCTTAAGACATCCTCTTCCATGCCTACCATATGCATTAATTCTACCGCTTTATTCCTTAATTCCTTCTTGGGCAGCAGCCTGTGGATAATAAACGGTTCTGTCAAGCTTTTGAATATGCGCATCTTAGGGTCGAGGCTGTGATAAGGATTTTGAAAGATTATCTGCACCTCTTTACGGAAATCCGCGGAAATACCGCTCCCGAAGATAATCTCACCGCTAGTGGGCGGTATTAACTGCATGATTATCCTGGCTAAAGTGGTCTTGCCTGACCCGGATTCACCGACAATGCCAAGCACCCTGGACTCATCCAGGGAAAAATTCACTCCCTCAAGCGCCTTTACTACCCCCGCATTCTTCTTGAAAATCCCGCTGTGCACAGGAAAATACTTACTGATATTAGATACCTTTAATATCATCTCTTCAGATACCCTATCCTTTCATAGGCGGCGATTAACTCCCGGGTATGAAAATGAGAAGGAGATTTAAAAATACCCTCCTTAGCCCCTTCCTCTACTATTTTTCCCTGATACATAATATAAATCCTGTCCGCTATCTTTCTGGCTATGGCGAGATTGTGGGTAATAAAAAGCAAAGAAAACCCCAGGGATTCCTTTAATTCTCCAAGCAGACGTAAGATCTCTGTCTCTGTGGTTACGTCAAGGGATGTAGTCGGCTCATCGGCAATCAAAAGCTTAGGCTGGGAGGCTAAGGCCATGGCAATAAATGCCCTCTGATTCATCCCCCCGGAAAGCTGATGCGGATAACTCATCAACACCCTCCTGGGCTCTTTGATCTTAACCAGGCTTAATAATTTCTCCGCTTCAAGATAGGCAGCCTGACAGCCTTTATTCTGATGCTGCATGAGCACTTCCGCAATCTGATTACCGATGGTATATACGGGATTAAGATATGCCGCCGGTTCCTGAAACACATAGGCAATCTCACTGCCGCGGATTCCGGCTAAGAAAACCTCATCCCTTCCCAAAAGGCCCCTGCCGCAAAATCTGACCTCCCCTTCTATTATACGGGCATTGGCAGGTAGGATCCTGGTAATGGCCAGGGCAGTAATGGTTTTACCTGATCCGGATTCACCGGCTAATACCACTGTTTCTTGGGGAGCGATATGAAGATTAACTCCGGATAAGGCAGTTATATCCTTTAGGCCAAGTGAAAAATTAACCTTTAGATTTACGATTTCTAATATATTTTCCATTAAACAGGCCCTGTTTTCTAAAAGTTAAAGCCTACAATCTCACCAGCTGAATTTTTTACGCAGGCCATCGGCAATTAAATTAAACGCCAGAATAGTAACTGTTATTGCCAGGCCCGGGAATAAGGTTATCCACCAGGCAAGGCCTAAAGTAGATTTGGCTTCAATCAGAATATTGCCCCAGCTGGATACGGGAGGTTGTACCCCCAGCCCTAAAAAGCTTAAGCCCGATTCCAGGAGTATGGCAGCGGCAATGCCTAAAGTAGCATTTACCAGCACCGGCCCGATGGCATTAGGTATAAGGTGAAAAATAATTATCCTGGAATTAGAAGCACCTAACGCCCTTTCCGCCTGGATAAATTCCCTTTCCTTAAGAGAGAGTATCTCTGCCCGGATAAGCCTGGCCGGCCCCATCCAGCTGGTCAGGCCGATGATAAGCATAATATTTAAAATCGATGGCTCAAACATCGCCACTATTGCCAGGATAAGGAAAAAGGCAGGAAAACAGAGCATGATATCAACCAGGCGCATAATCAAATTATCTATAGCCCCGCCGTAAAAACCAGCCAATGAACCTATTGCTATCCCTAAAAGAGTTGCCAGCCCCACGGAAATCAAACCTATACTTAAAGATATCCTGGCCCCGTAAATCATCCTGCTTAGTATATCCCTGCCTAGGCTATCCGTGCCCAAAGGATGAGTTAATGAAGGAGGCAAAAGCAGGCCGGACATATCAATAAAGGAAGGCTGATAAGGGCTGATCAAAGGCGCAAGGAGCGCAGCTAAAGACAACAACGCAATAATCAAAGTTCCAATAAGCAAAGATTTATCCCGCATATATTCCTACCTTATCCTGGGGTCAACCCAGGCATAACCTATATCCGCAAGTAAATTTCCCAGTAGTGTCAAGGCCGCCCCTAAAAAGACTTCTGCCATAATCAACGGGTAATCGCGCATCATTACTGCTTCATAGAATAAACTCCCGATCCCCGGTAGGGCAAAAATAGACTCAAAAATAACGCTACCTCCCAAGAGCCCGGGCAAAGAAAGACCCAGAATAGTAACAATAGGCAGAATAGCGTTACGCAGGGCATGTTTATAGACTACCCTGCTTTGAGACAGGCCTTTAGCGCGGGCAGTATAAATATAAGGCTCATTCAACGCCCCTATCATACTGGAGCGCATATAACGCGATATACCGGCTAGACCTGTGATGCTGGAAACAAATACCGGTAAAACCAGGTGCCTGGACAGATCAAGGACCTTGCGAAAAAAACCAAAATACTCAAAGTCTAAAGATTTGATCCCGGATAAAGGCAGCCAGCCCAGGCTTACGCCAAAAAGATTCATCAAAAGCAAGGCCAGCCAGAAGGTAGGCATAGCAAAACCTATAAACACAAAAAGCGACATCCCTTTATCAAATAGGCCATCCGGCCTCAAGGCGCTTCTTACGCCTATGGGTATTGCCAGCATTAATATAAAGATCAAAGAAAGGACGTTTATAGAAAGGGTTACCGGGATCCTCTCTAATATCCTATCCAGCACCGGCCTGCCGTCGGAGAAAGAACGGCCGAAATCCAGGCGCGTAATCCTGCCCAGCCAGTTTACATATTGCAGGTATAGCGGTTTATCCAGGCCGTATATTTTCTCAAGGCGCTGGGCGGTTTCCAAAGAGACCTTGGGGTTAAGCGCCTGCTGGAGACTGGTGGGCCTTCCGGGGGCAAGACGGATAACAAAAAAACTGATTATAGTAATGCCTAATAAAACCGGGATAGCGCCTAATAACCTGCGTATAATATAGGAAAGCATACGACCCGCCTGTCTTAATCCTGGTAATTAATCCTGTTGTAACGCTGCTCTTGCCTTAAGACCCACCAATATATGAAATTATAGCCGATCCCTATCGGCGCAGGCTTTATCCCCCGGAAGCGCTTATGCAATATAAACAAACTCTCCGGGGCATAAAGGAACATATACGGTTGTTCATCGTAAATTATCTGGTGGATCTTGCGGTAATATCCTTTTCTTTCCTCCTGGTCAAAGGTGCGCCGCGCTTTAACCAGAAGGCTGTCTACCGTCTCATTACGGTAAGAGACAAAATTAAATTCTCCCTTTTTAACTTTACTGGAATGCCAGATATCATAATTATCCGGCTCCCGCGGCAGGGACCAGCCTAAAAGCACCGCTTCAAAATTACGGTTATCGATAAATTCCGTCAAAAATACGCTCCATTCTACCACCTTAATCTTCACCTTCACCCCTGCCTCAGCCAGGCGACGCTGGATAATCTGGGCTACCTTTATCCTTTCTTCATTACCCTGGTTGGTAATAATCGTAAATTCAAAAGCCTCGCCTTTTTTCTCCACCCATCCATCCCCGTTATTATCCAGCCACCCTGCTTCTTTTAATAAGGCCCTTGCCTTAGACAGGTCAAACGGAGACGCCTTTACTTCATTATTGTACGCCCAGGATTCAGGCATATATGGCCCGGTTATAACCCTGCCAAGACCTAAAAGGACAATATTGATAATCTCCTGTTTATCTATGGCGTAATTCAGCGCCTGACGCACGCGTTTATCTTTAAATTTGGGGTTATTAAGATTGTAGCCTAAATAGGTATAACCAACCCCGGGCAGGCGGAATTTCCGGTAATATTTTTTAAAGAATTCTGTATCGGTCTGCCGCATATATTGCAGAGGCGATATGCCGGATGAATCCAGCCCCTGGGCCTGAAGCTCCAGGAAAACAGTTGCCCCATCAGGAATAACGCGGTATATGCAACGGTCGATATAAGGTCTTTTCTCAAAATAGGAAGGATTTGCCGCTAACTCAATCTTTTCCTGCGGCCTCCAGGATTTAAACCGGTAAGGACCGGTGCCTATTGGCTGACGGGAGAAAACAGAGGCATTTAAATCCTGATTTTCTAATATATGCCTGGGCAGTACCGGCATCCCCCAGCTGGCCAGGGCAGGCGCAAAAGGCTCTTTATAAGTGACCTTAATTGTATAATCATCCAACACCTCAAATGACTTTACCCGCTCAAAATCCCCGCTGTAAGGGGTGGCTATTTTTGGGTCAATAAGTTTACGGTAAGTAAATTCTACGTCATAGGCGTCAAAATTATGGCCGTCATGCCAGGAGACATCTTTGCGCAGGTAAAATATGATTACCAGCCCTCCTTCTTTTATCTCCCACCTCAAGGCTAAATCCCCTATTAAATTAATATCTTTATCATACTTCACCAGCCCGTTAAAGAGCATCCCTGATACTTCACTGGAGGCTGTATCCGAAACCAGAATAGGATTCAACGTGCGGGCATCAGAGATAGAGCCGCTGACAAAGGCATCTCCATAATCCTGGGCAGGAACCAACTCAGCCCAAAGAAATAAAAAAACTACCAGGGCAACCGGTAGTTTTAATTTAGTACAAATAAACTGTGGTGAATAGACTGAACTATTCAGGCTTGGGAACCTCCTTCGCTGGCTGAGCGGCTCCTTGGGATTTTGCCTGGACCGGGCCTTGAGCCTGGGTTGGTTTATCTACTGTCAGCGCATTCTGCGGTTTGGCCTGTTGAGTTTGGGCCTGAGACTTGGCATCCTTCATCAGTGAACGGCTCTGCCGGGCAGAGATAAAGGTAAGGCTCAGGCAGGTGATGAAAAATAATACGGATAAAATGCTGGTTGTCCTGGTCAGAAAGGCATCTGTCTTTGTCCCGAACATAGACTCAACACCAGAGAAACTCTCAACCAGGCCGCTTCCTCTTCCCCGCTGTATAAGGATAATCACAATTAACAACGCGCAGACAATAACATGAACGGCAATAATTATACCTGTCATTTTCTAACCTCGCTGCCCTTCTTGGCAATAGCAAAGAACGTCTCTACTTTCAGGCTGGCCCCTCCTACCAAGGCGCCGTCCACATCCGGCTGAGAAAGGATCTCCGCCGCATTCTCCGGTTTTACGCTTCCGCCATACTGGATGCGCACCTCCCCAGCCACATCTTTGCTGTATTGTTTTCCCAATAAATCACGGATATACTTTTGTGCTTCCTGGGCCTGCTGGGCAGTAGCATTCCTGCCGGTGCCTATAGCCCAAACCGGCTCATATGCAATCACTATCTTCGCCATATCCTCAGTGCTGATTTCAGATAAGCCTTCCTGCACCTGTTCTTTTAATACCTCAAAGGTCATATTTGCCTCGCGCTGACTAAGGGTCTCTCCCACGCAGACTATAGGAATAAACCCATGCCTTAAGGCTGCCTTGATCTTTTTATTGACCGCCTCGTTAGTCTCCCCAAAATACTGCCTTCTCTCGGAATGGCCGATGATCACAAACCGGCATCCGGCGTCTTTAAGCATAACCCCGGAAACCTCACCCGTAAAGGCCCCCTCGTCCTGCCAATAGATATCCTGGGCCCCTAGCTGGATGCTGGAATCATTGATTATTTCTGCGACCTCAGCAAGCGCGGTAAAGGGCGGGCAAAGCACGATATCCACTTTTTGCGTATCAATATTAAAAAATTCCCGCATCAAGCCGTTTGCCAATTCTATGGCCTCAGGGATTGTCTTATACATCTTCCAGTTTCCGGCAATTATTATCTTCCTCATAGTTACGAACTATTTTTCCGAAAGTGCGGCGATTCCCGGCAATTCCCTTCCCTCTAAAAATTCCAACGATGCCCCTCCGCCGGTTGAAATATGGGTCATTTTGTCTTCCAACTGAAACTTAGCCACTGCCGCCGCGGTATCTCCTCCTCCGATAATAGTGGTTACGTCTTTTAGGCCGGCAATAAATTTGGCGACCTCCTGAGTACCTTTGCTGAAGGCATCCATTTCAAAAATGCCTAAAGGGCCGTTCCAGACAATAGTCTTTGCTGTCTTTAGTCTATCTTCGAAAAGGCTTATTGTTTGCGGTCCGATATCTACGGCAATCTTTCCCTGCGGAATATCCTCCCCAACAATCTCGGTCTTGGCGTCCGCTGAAATACTATCTACTACCACATGGTCTGTGGGTAGAAGGATTTCTTTCTTTAAACCCTTGGCCTTGTCTAAAAGTGATTTTGCCAAACCCAGCTTATCTTTTTCCAGTTTAGAATTGCCTATTGCCTTGCCTTGGGCCTTTAAAAAGGTATAGCACATACCGCCGCCGATTAAGATAGCGTCGCATTTAGGAAGCAGGTTTTCAATAACTCCGATTTTATCAGAGACCTTAGCGCCTCCTAAGATAACCATAAACGGCTGCCTGGGATGCTCAATGGCATTACCCAGATACTCTATTTCTTTCTCCAGGAGGAAACCGGCAGCTGATTTTAGATAATGCGCAACCCCTTCTGTAGATGCGTGCGCGCGATGGGCAGTACCAAAGGCGTCATTGACAAAGATATCCCCGAGGGAGGCGAGCTCCTTGGCAAAATTGGCATCATTAGCCTCTTCTTCAGGATGAAACCTGAGATTCTCAAGAAGGATCACACGCTCACTGGCGTTCTTGATGCCTTCCTTTACCTTTCCACCTATACAGTCATCCAGCGCAAGCACCGGCTCACCTAGCAGTTTCTTCAACCTCTCGGCCACGGGTTTAAGGCTGTATTTAGCAACTACCTTGCCATCCGGCCTGCCCAGATGGCTCATTAAAATAAGCCTCTTTACGCCGGCCTTCAGTATATAATCTATGGTCGGCAGGGTTGCCTTTATGCGCGTATCATCCGTAATATTTAAATTGGCGTCCTGCGGGACATTAAAATCCGCCCGCATGAGCACGGTTTTATCTTTCAGGTTGATATCTTTTACCGTCATCTTTGACATTTTAGAAACCTCCTTATTAGATTTAGTCCTTTAATATATATCAAAATATATGCTTTGTCAAAGATTTTCCTGCCCTCGCCCCTGCATATATTCTCTTACGCCATACAACAAAATACTGCTTATTTTAAGCATAGCTACCAATAGACAGCTCTTAAAAAGCCCCAGGACCGGCAAAAGTACCACCCCTCCTAATATACCGGCAATCACTCCGCCTATAAGGTCTACACCGTAAACAACGCCCACCGCCTCTGTTGTATCCCCTTTGCTATTCTTATACAGGCTCAGGGCTAAAGGGAATTCCCCTCCTACAAGCAGCCCGGCCAGAAAGGAAGAGAATATGAAAAATAAAGGAGAATATACCCTTGTCCCCTGACTGACTATGCTCCAGCCTAAATAACAGGAAAATACGGCTATCAAAGACTCAAGGGCTATAAAGAGTAGACTGCCCTGGATGATACGCCTGATTTTAGGCACCATATGCGTCATAATAATACCGGCTGAGGCTATTCCTGCCATAAACACGGCAATCAATACGCTTATCTGGCGGTATAAATAACCGCAGGCTATCTGAAAACTGAAAATAAGGATCAGGTTAATGAATAGCCCGGAAAATCCCGTGGTGCCCACGCAATACAACAGGCCTATTCTTTTACGGCTAGCCTGCTTATAAAAAAATAAAAAGAGGACCATTAGAAAAATAAAGATCGCGGTATGACCTAGCTCTAAATACTTCAGGGGATTAAGAATACGGTCAAAATAAGGAGATACCTGGCTGTTCCATATTAAAAGCATCTGAAATACCGCAAAAGGGGTAAAATCCGTGTTCTTGCGCTTAATGGCCCCCTTCAAACAAGATAAAAACCAACTCTCCCATTTCTTATCCAGCCTGTATTCCAGGTAAGAAGGAAGCAACAGGCTTGTTTTTATATTATACTGCTTAATCTTACGGGAAACCTCCGATGGAACGACCAAAGACACATCCGCGCAGGAAGAGGCCAAATAAATATTGTAATCGCCCGGCAGGACACGCACATACCTAAAATTATCCTTAAGGCTGTTTAATATTGAAGCGTTTAAGTCTCTCATCTGCGGGCTGATATAGGCTAAAGACCCGGGTAAATAAAATGCCAGTATCCCGTCGCTATTCAGTATCCTGCGCACGGAAGAGAAGAACTCCCGGGTAAAAAAACGGTTTGCGGAAAGATGAGATGGCGGTGAAAATCCTATTGTAACCACGTCGTATTTATATGAAGTCGAGTTAATAAAACGCCTGGCGTCGGTATTTATAACCTCAAGCCGCTTATCGCTTAATTCCTTTTCAATTAACGGCATCCGGTAACGGCTTACGGTATCAATAATAAGCGGGTCAAGCTCAATGTAGTCGGCTCTTTCTAACGGATACTTTAAGGCCTCACCAACCAACCCCCCTATCCCGCCTTCTATAAAAAGGACGCTCCTGGGCTTTCCTTGAAATAATAAAGGCAGGTTGCCGAACTCTTCAACAAAGAAGATATCCGGTTTAGGCGCGGTTATGGACGGGATGCCGTTATAAAAAAAGGTCAGCTGCCCTTCCCTTTCAATCACCGCAATATTGCCGTAGATAGAATTACGATAATCCAATAGCTTCTGGCTTTGGTATTGTTTTTTAAGCGATGAGTAATGCGCCTTACTTAGGCTATCCCCGAAAGGAAGAATAAATAATAGAGCGGTTAAAAGTAATAAAATATAGCTCAGCGGCCTGGATATCCGTTTGATAAAAATAAGGCAGGAAATAAAATTGATAAGCAGAATAATATAGGCTATCTGAAAAGAGTTTAAATATGGCAGGAAGGCATACGGCAGTGCTATGCCGCCTAATAACGCCCCCAGGGATTCCCAGGCATAAACCTTCCCCGCAGAAGAATAGGCATCGCTGTTAAAGGAAAATATCTTACAGCAGAAATTAAAAAGCGCGCCATGGCAAAATCCTATGGGAAAAATAATAGAAAAAGAAAAATATAATATTGCTACCGGGCTAAGCATCTGCCCGTATGATGAGCCCAGAAGAGGCCTTGCCATGCGGGATAAATAAATAGCCGCAAACAAGGCAAAAGAAAATACTATCTGCAGGATGAAAAAGGCATTAATTTTATTTCTGATTCGGCCTATAAATTTACCGGCATAAAAAACCCCGGCAGCCTCAGAGATAAGCCAATTAGCCAATATTACGCCTATAACCAGTTCATTACCTGAAAAATTCAACGCCAATTCGCGCAGAAGCATAACCTGCGCGATTAAACCGCTTATGCCGATAATCAGGATTGCCAGAATGTATTGAAAGGCCATATGATTATTTTCCCTGGATGAAAATATTATACCAAAGACTGATGGTCATTAATCTCCAAATAGCAGAGGCGTTGTTTTTTCTGCCTGCGTGATACTCATACATTCATCCCCGGATTGAAAGCAGGGGGTTTCTTCCGAGAGGGGTAAACAATAAAAGCTATCCCTTTGTTTTTTAAGAAAGGATAGCTCTTTTGAGATTTCGGGAGTTAACCAGCACTTACGGCCTTACCAGGCTCCATAGCCAGCATCCTTAAAGAAGCGGCCCCTATGCCAAGCATAAACCAAAACAATATCCCCAAATCAACGGAATAAAAAGAAGTATCAAAAGCCATCTGCACAGAATACGCAAGGACCGAGCCCAGCCCTGCCAAAACCAGATGCCAGGAAAATGTCTTAGGCCTGCTGTTTAAAAGCATAATCCCCCGGAAAAAAAACAGCGCTAGGATAGATAAGAAACTCAAGAGCCCGATTATACCCATCTCAGCCGCCATCTGCAGATAACAATTATGGGCATAAGGCACCGAATAAGGATAAGCCCCTTGGGCAAACCGGGTAAAACTAAACATAAAGGTACCCAGGCCTAGGCCTATTAAAGGGCGTGACTTAAAGATACTTAAGCCTATCCTCCAGATCATTTTCCGGTCTATAGTGCCGGCATCATTTATATTTGAGCCGTCGGGCAAGAAAAAGGTGCCTATTCTATTGCCCAAAGAAGAATTACAGCTTTGTGGCAACGCCAACAAAATAATAATCCCGGCTAAGAAGAAAAACATCAGGGCAGGCAGCCATAGGCTGGTGAACATTATAAAAACCATAAAGCCATACCAGGCGCTTTTAGAGACGGTAAACAACAGGCATAATAAAAGAAGTATGGCTGAGCCGATAAAGGCAATGAGCCTTAAAGATTTATTTGACTTAATAAAAGAAAAAGAAACAAAAAAAGGCAAAACCGAAATAAGATAACAACCCAGGTCATTGGGAGTAGCAAAGGCAGCAGAGGCCCTGCCTTCTACTATAAAAGGACGGTTACGCAGGAAATCGCGATGCGTGAAATACTGAAATATTCCATCTATAGATGTAAGCAAAGACGATGCAAAGAGAAATACAAGCACTATCTTGAAACGCTTACGTGTGTTTAAAGTATCCGCTACCACAAAAAAGAAAGCGATATACTGTAAGGCCTTAAAAAAGAAGGTCATTGCGCTTAAGCCGGGGTTGGTACTTAAGAACATAGAGAGGATACAGGCCGCAAGGTAGGAGAAAACCGGCAGGTTAAGAGGGGTATGAGGCAGATCCTGCCATTGCAGGAATTTTTTCACTATATAGCAGAATATCGCTGCTATGCTTGCGCCTTCTATTATACCCCTGGAGATAGGAATAAAATAGGCGACAAGGCACAATGAAAACAGGATTAACCTGTCACAATAAATGATTATCTTTTGTCCTGCCAGAGACATCCCATTCCTCTTCGTCTAAAATGCCTTTTATCTTGCGGTAAGAGATACCGCAGGCGCTGCAGATACGCGCTATCTCCCGAAAATCCTTATCATCCAGCGAGGGGATTGCGATAATAATCTCTTCTATCTTTTCAGAATGCACCAGGTTCTGGATATTCTCGCGGGAGCCTAAAATAGGGGCCCCCTGTATCCTATTGCCTATTTTAGAGGGGTCGTCATCAATAAAACCTACAGGATTGTAGCTTAAGTCCTTATTCCGCTTTATCTCCCGGATAACCATTTCTCCGGCGTCCCCTGCGCCATAGATTAATATGTTCTTACCCTGCTTCTGCAACCGGTTAAACAATTCACCCAACACCCTAAACATTATTCTTGAGCCGGCCACCAGGAATAACAATATTAGCCAGTCAATAAAAAAGACTGTCCGGGAAAAATCCTGGAAGCGGAATAAAAATGTGAAAAACAATATGGAGAATGCCGAACCTAAGCTCACGGCTTTAAATATGGTAAGCAAATCTGAAATACTAATGTATTTCCATACCCCCCGGTAAAGCCCGAATATATAAAATACCGAGATCTTGATCATCACCAGCCATACCAAAGACTTCTCGATTAATTGTAAGTTAACAGGAACAAGCAGGCCTTCAAAACGCAGGAAATACGCGGAATAATAGGCGATGCAAATAAACGCCAGGTCCAGGACAATCTCCGTAATCCTGCGCTTATGTAGAAAAATATTGTTCAGCATCGTCTTGTTGTTGCGCAGCTCCTGCCATCTTTCGTAACTTATTAATTCGCCGTCATAAGATGCGGCACCGGAAAGGAAGGCGCCGAAAAATAACATAACCACAATAGCCAGAAAAGAAATTACGGAGATAACAAACATATCAAACCTTGAATAAGACAAGGCAATAACTCCCAGGGCAATACTTATAATATACAACAACAAAACCGTCTTTTTAGGAGAAAGGCCAAGGGCAACCAGATTATGCGAGGTATGATCAGTCCCCCCGGCAAAAATCCTCTTGCCGCGGATCCTGCGCATAACCATTACGAACAATGTATCGAAAATAGGCACGCTTAAAATCAAAACCGGGATTAATACGGTGGCAAAAAGATTCGATATGTGCCGGGTTGTCCCGGATATGGAGATCACGGCAATAGAATAGCCTAAAAACATACTTCCGGAATCGCCCATAAAGATCTTGGCGGGGTTAAAATTATACGGCAAAAACCCCAAAGCTGCCCCTGCCAAGACTAAACTATACATCCCGAATTGATTATTTGTGAATAACAATGATGAGAAAAATAGCATAAAAGAGGAGATAGCGGCGATACCGGCAGCCAGTCCGTCAATATTGTCTAATAGATTAAAGGAATTAGTAACGCCGACGATCCATAACAGCGTAAGAGGTATTACTATCAAAGCACCAAGAGGCAACCCGATAACCACTCCAAATAATACGGCAATACAGCCGCATACAATCTGGATGAATAACTTAGTATATGGGGTAAAATGAAACTTATCATCGAATAATCCGACTATAAACAGGGCTGTGGCGCCGACAAATAACCCAAAGACATTCTTATTGGCCAGGCCTAAAGAAATAACAGAAAGCATAAACGCCAGATATATGCTTGTCCCTCCCAATAAAGCCGTAGGGTGTTTATGCCAGCGGTCGGCACGCGGATAAGAAACTAACCCGCACCTTAAAGCCAGGCGGCGCACTACCGGCGTAAGCATAAGGCTGAGCAGAAAAGGCAGAAAAAAAACCAGTAGATATCTCGTTTTTTCCATAAATTTATCCTTCTATAAAGCTATAATTTATTATACCACAAATAAACAGAAAAATTGTCTTGTTTTATTAATAAAGGCTCAGGCAGGATCGTTCATCAGGATACGGTATAAATTATCGATATCTGCTATCAATCGGTCTTTAGAGAATAATTCTTTTACAAAAGCGCGCCCACGCAACCCCATGTCTCTGCGTAACCGGCTATCCTCAGACATCAACAATAACGCGGCAGAGAATGCATCGGCAGAATTTTTATTTACCAGAATACCCCTTTCCATTATGCTGAATCCAGAGTTAAAATCATAATCTATGCCCATCTTGTTTCCCAATAAATCCCTTACCCCTCCGGCATCAGTAGCCACCACGGCCCTGCCTGAAGCCATGGCCTCAATAAGGGATACGGGAGTCCCTTCATTTAAAGAAGTAAGGCATACCATATCCAGGCTTGAGTAAACAACTGCCAAATCCTCCTTCCAACCCAAGAAATGCACGCGAGCGCTGATCCCTGAAGCAGAACAAAAATCCTCCAATTCCTTTCTTAGATTTCCATCTCCCACAATATAAAACGACGCCTTTAAAGAGGGATAATTATGTATGATCTTCCCCGCTGCCTCAAGAAATAAATGATGGTTCTTGATGGGCACAAGCCTGCCTATGATACCGATATTTAAAGATTCTCCCCGGTAAGGCGGAATATCCAGAAGTCCCTTCAACTCAAAACCTAAGGGTATTACTTTAATTTTGTCTTTCCCGGCAATACGTAAACTAACCAGGTCATCCTTAACAGAAGTACTTACGGTAATGATGGTATCGGTAAAACAGGCCAGGAACCGTTCGATATGGATAAATAATGCCGTAGTAAATCTGTTGAAATACCCCTCAAAAATATGCCCGTGAAAAGTATGTACCAGTCTTATTCTTCTCTTATTGCATATATGAAGCATATTATATAATATGGCAGCAGCCCTGCCCAATGTCCCGGCCTTAGCTGTATGGGTATGGATAATATCGGGGCTTTCAAGCTGGATAAGATTATAAATCTTTACCAGCGCAATTAAATCTTTTATGGGATTTAGTTCTCTTTTTAATTCCGGTATTAAATGAGGAGTTATATTCTTGTCTCTGGCGTAATAAGACATGTCCCCTTCGTTATTATCAGTACTGCCGCAGACAAGTAAAGAATCGAATCTTGCCTTATCCAGGCCTTCGCTAAGCAAAACCGTATGTATTGCCGGGCCGCCGATATTAAGCCTGGCGATAATCCGCATTATCTTGATCTTTTTCATTTATTTTCTAAAATTAAGAAGGGAAACCGGAAGGATATTATAAACGGCTATTATCGCTGTTTAAGTGCTTTACGATATCCCGGATTATCTCAGACAAGGTATAAGTAGGTTTAAATCCGATTAATTTATTCAACTTAGCGGTATCGGGGACCCTGCGCTGCATATCTTCAAATCCGGCTTCGTATGCCTCTTCATAAGGGATGTGCACTATCTTAGACTTACTGTGAATAGAAGCGATTATTTCCTTCGCCAGCTGCTCGATACTGATTTCTTCCTGGCTGCCGATATTAAAAACCTCTCCTATTGCTTCAGGGGCATCTGATAGTTTGATAATAGCCTTTACCACATCCTTGACATGGATAAAACATCTGCTCTGTTGACCGGTGCCATATACCGTAATAGGCTCATTCTTTAAGGCCTGCGCAATAAAGCGCGGGATCACCATACCGTAAGCGCCGGTCTGGCGTGGCCCTACGGTATTAAACAACCGCACGATTATGGAAGGGACATCTTTCTTCTTCCAATACACATACGCCAGCATCTCATCAACCGCTTTAGCCGTAGAATAACTCCACCTGGTCTTTAAGGGCGAACCAAGAATTCTATCATCATCCTCTTTTAACGGCCCATTGACATTTTTTCCGTAAATCTCTGACGTGGAGGTAATCAATACTTTTTTATGGTAACGACAGGCCATCTCCAAAACTATCTCACTGCCTTTAATATTAGTAGTCAATGACTCTAGCGGCTCTTTTACTATCAGCTCAACGCCAACCGCAGCAGCTAAATGAAAAATTACATCACATTTCTCCGTCAGCTTATCCACCAGTCCGTCATCAAGGACAGTGCCCACCACTAATTCAAAACCCGGGTTACGCTCAAGGTGAGAAACATTCTCTAATCTCCCGGTAGAAAGATTATCCAAAACAATCACTTTGTAGCCTTTATTAAGCAGCTCTTCTGCCAGGTGCGAACCTATAAAACCAGCGCCTCCGGTAATCAAGGCAGCCATCTGTTGCTTCTTCTCTTTTTTTGTCATGCCTTCTTATCTCCGCCTAAGATTGCGCTATTAATTACAGGCTTCTATTTTAAAGCCTAACTCTTGCTTTTGCAACAATTATTAATATGCCTTAGCAAAAAGTTTTCCTTAAAAAGTTCCTCCCACCCGGCAGGGCAATATAGACTTCCCAGGCCTACAAAAATAAACACCCCTCGTATCAACCAGCCCATAAATAAAATCTCCTTAGCGAATAGAAGGGATACTGCTATATTAACCAATGTCGCTGCAAGAATAACAACCCCCAGCGCCTTAACTGGCCTGCGATTAAATTCACGGCTTAATCCAACAAGGGTTATGTAGGTTTTGCTGGCCAGCAGGCAGTGTGTCGCCCGTTTTGTGACTCTATCATAAAATAATAACAGATACTGCATAGCCTTGCTATTGCCGGCAATATCGTAATTACCTTCCGGTTTTATTTCACTAATCCTGCCTAAGAAACTCATCCTTAGACAAATTAACAAAACTTCAGAAAACCGGATAGATTTTTCGCATATCCAGCTATTTCTATACCAAAACAATACGATGGAATGCGTCTTGGCTATGCCAGAAAAAGATTTAAATGTCAGGCTGCTCTTTAAATAATCCCTACCCATAATCCCTACCCATTGTTTATAAAATAAAGCTTAGCGATTACTACCTTGCCTTCCTCTTATGATCGGACTTAGCGGCAAGCGCCTCTAAAGATGACTCGATTCCATCCAGCCGTTTATTAACCGACGCTATTTCATCAGCTATGCACCTTTTGAACGCCGTTATTTCATCATTAAGCGCCCTCTTTTCTCTCTCCCACTTCATCCTTTCTGAGCCCTCCGCATCTTTATTCTTGTCCTCCGCAGGAGGGAGAAGGGGAGGAGGCAATAAAAGGATTGCTTCTGCTTTGTATTTATCCGCTATAAAATCAATAGGTGAACTCACGCTTATTTGTTTATCTTTATAAAAAAGATTATTCCCTTTTTTCTCTGCTTTCAACTGTAAGACTACCGGTATATGGTTCAAACGGAGATCTTCCATGGGTATTTTCTTCCCTGCGCCCATATCTAATTCATAAACTTGGGGCAAAGGCTTCCCCACATCTATTATCTCAGCTATAACCTCTCCGTCCTTATCTTTTTCAGTATCGCCTATTGCAACCATCTCTGCGATATCAGGAGCCAGGTTTATTAAGTCAAATCTCTCTTTTCTATCCATAAAATATTTTTCAGGCACCTCTATAACCGTCTTGTTCTTCGGCGGCTCTACCGCCTCCTTGACAACGGGAGGCTTGATAAAAATCTTATACCCGTAATAAAACATCGGTGTTAAACTAACCAAAAATATAATTACCAGAAGGTCAATCACATTAATCTTGCCAAAAAACCTCCCTTTTTCATCAATTATCTTCATCTTTCTCTCCTTTTCGTGTTAAACAAAGCTTCACATAAAAGTTATTTTCATAATAATAAGGCACGGTTAGATGTATCCTTTAAACCAGTAATACAGAATCCCTAGATATTCATGGCATATGGCTTTTATTTGTTGTAGATTCGCTCTCCTCCATACGCGCCTGCCTTTTGCATCTTTGCTACTATGACTATAAAAGAGGCTTCTGGGTATAGGGGTATAAACAACTTTTAATTCCGGGGCAATTTTTCTTGCTACCAGCGAGATGCGCCGCATATGGTATGGCGTACTGACAAGTAAGACATGCTTCCAATTCTTATTCTCGATAATTTCTTTGGTGAATTTCATATTTTGATAGGTGTTTATGGCCTTATCCTCTAAAATTACAGCTTCCGCAGGGATACCTAAAGAGACAGCCAGCGCCTTCATAACCAGTGCCTCTTTGAATGCATAGACATAACCAGAAGAGAATATTACGTGTCTGGCAAGATCCTCTTTGTATAATTTCACTGCGTACTCTACGCGTTCCTCATAACCCTGGCCAGCCTTACCTGATTCTCCCACTCCGCCGGCAAGCACTACGATACAATCTGCTTTTTGAGGCGCCTCGGAAATATTCAAAGGCGCTGCCACTATCCAAACTAACGGAGTATAAAAAAGCAAGAGATAAGCGCATATAAATATTGCTGATATCGTTAACGCTTTTCGCCTGGCAGTCCTGTATAATCTAAGAAATACGTCTTGCCATTCAACCGGCTTACTGGCTTTTCTCTCAATAGTATATTCCAACAAATCGCTCATTTCTTCAATTCTTCCAGCCCAATTATTTCTTTCCGCCAACCCCATCCGCTGCTTAACCATCCCTTCTTTGCTGTTAGTCAGTGCCGTAGAAATACAATCGACAAATTCCTGATATGTATTCCCGACTAAAACTAAATCATTATTCTCTAAATTAAACCTGATGATCTCAGGTAAAGCCGTAGATACCACAGGTTTTCCCATGGCATGGTATTCATTTAACTTTGTCGGGAACACGGTCGTCGTATATTCATTCGTCTCATAAGGTATAATGCCCACATCAAATTCGCTTATATAACTCGGCAGGAGCGTGAAATCTTTCTGGCCAAGCAAAAATACATTCCCCAGGTTATTTATCTTAGGGGTATCTGTCTGGCAAGGGCCGATAAAAACAATGGACCATTCGGGATGAGAAAGGGCAATGAAACGCAATAAGTTAAAATCTATATGCCTGTGTATCCCCCCGATATATCCGATGATGGGCCTTTTTATCTCCTTTATATCCCCGGGGACCTTCTCAGGGACGCGCTGGAAATCATCAAAAACCTCCATATTTACGCCAAACGGGAATATATGCACATTATCATTGAACCGCCTGCACTTCTTCGCCAAAACCTCTCCCTGGACGAATATGATATCGCTTTTGCGTATCAAATCATTTTCTGTCCTGCTTATTTTCCTTGGATTGTTTACTAATTCATAAAAATCAGCAATACAATAATAAACCAATAATTCTTTATCTATATTATCTATGATATCCAAAGCCGTCCCGGTAGGCAGGAATGTCCATATTATAGGGCTGCGAAACCCCATTGTTTTTATCCATCTTTTTAATGGTTTAATAAGCAAAGCCCTATTGATCCAACGCATGAACCTTGAATAAGGAAAAGGCAGGATCATTGGCGAATAAACATATAGATTCTCCGCCTCTTGTCTGAATCCTTTTATGCTCCTAAACCAATTATTAATTCTCTTTTTTAATCTCTTGATATCCCTGAAGTTTGGAGTCCTTACGCCGGTATTCTCAATAAACAGGACGCGGTTTCCGCTTTTAGCAAAATTAGCCATTATCTCCTGGTGCCCCTGCCAGACGAAATCCCAGTCTATCGAAGATATGCAGATGATATTTTTGTTTTTAAGCATCTTTAATGTTTGGGTTATTTAAAGATAATATAAGCCCCGAAATTATCCAAAAGTAACGGAAGTTATCCAGATCCGTAAAAAACATGTTGATAAGTAAAACTAAAAGTATTACCTGAAAAATAACTCTAATACTATACGATTGGGGATTTTGCCCTTGCCACAGAAGAACACGGAATAAGCCGGCTATTATAAAAATCAAGAAAATAGCAAATCCTAAAATGCCTGTCTGAGAAAGAACCTGCAGGTAGGTATTATGGGAAGAGCGCGAATACGACTGCGGAAAATACCCCTGTGACGGCAATACCCCTACCCCTATGCCAAATACGGGGTTATTAATAAATGTCTTTCCGGCATCTTTTAATTCCATAAAACGATTATGCATCCTTGAATTGAAAGAAATAAATCTTTCTGAAATCCATCCCATTCTAGAGACAATGTCCCCTGCTTTTAGTTCATATTGCACTTCATCTGACGGCAATGTAATAGTTGAAGGTGTTTTATATATTTTAATAGGAAAAATGTACCAGATACTGCAAACCAAGAGAAAAACCGTGATTAAGACCATTACCCATTTAAAATGCGCTATAATCAAAGAAAGCCTTTTTTTATCCATGTCCCATGTCCGCAATAGAAAAATCAAACCCCACCCTAAACCAATAAGGTCTCTGGAAAATGTAAATATAAAAACTATTGCGGCCAATATAATGTAAATAGCATGATTGAATAACCTTTTAAATGGTAACCCCTCAAATAAAATATTTCCTAAAAGAATTACTATTACTATGCTTAAAAATGACGAAAGAAAGCTCGAAGAAGAAAAAGTACTTTGCAGACGAGGTAAGAAACGCAGCGGAAGATCTAATATATCACTAGGACACAAGAAGATACTGGGCGATTTTATTACAAACGACAACATACCCCAAAAAGATAAGAAAATAACATAAGTACCGGAAAGCAGTATGGTATTTATTGCCGCCTTAAATCTGGAAACGGAATTAATTTCTTCTGAAATAACATAAGCCAACGTTAACAGATAGATCTTTATAGCTAAACCGACTACGCTTTTAGCTTTAAAAGGCGAAAAGAATGTTGAAAGACAAAAGATGACAAGCATCCCGCAAAAAATGTAAAACTTGGCATTAACCTGGATGTCCTTTCGGATAATCTTCTTGGAAAACCAAACTAAGAAATAAATTAAAAAAAGGACATCGGATATCTGGACAGGTTTTCCTGCCAGGGTAAATGTTCCCGCAATAGGCATTAGAAACAATATAACCATCAATAACCAGAAATCAAACTGTTTTAGCACGCCTTTTTCAGAGCACATTCTTTTATTATTTATCCAATATTATTTTTCCGGTTAATATTCCGTTTTTTTAGCTGTATATTCCGGAGTCATTATAACATTAATTATCACATTAAATAAAAAGAAAAAGACGGATTTTATAATATTTAAGAAGCCTATCTCTTTAACCATCATAAAAACTATTCTCGGCTGTGTATAAAAATACAGGAGTGAGCGTATATACCAATTACGGATATCATGGAATGACATACCGTGCGGCGCGAATGTTGGTTGTGTCATTGTTGCCGAACGATAATCTAAATCTGCGTTTCCATACCGGGTAATTATATTGTAATCCGCAGTCCCCGGGATCGGGGTATAATAATATGGTATAAAATAATCTAATCCTATTCGTTTGGCAAAATGAAGCGTATCCTTAATCGTATCCCTTGTTTCTCCGGGGCCTCCTATGATGAAAGAACCGCTTGCCCTAATTTTATATCTTTTTGTTAAGTTAACCGCATTTTCTGAATCCTCCAACTTAATTCTTTTGTTATATCTTCTTAATATTTCTGCATTGCCGCTCTCCATTCCAAACCATATAGAACGGCATCCTGCCTTATACATAAGACCGGCTATTTCTTCATCAATACTATCGACCCTGGCGTCGCATGACCATGTAAGATCATAATTAGCTGATATCATGCGGTGACAAAAATCAATAATCCTCTCCTTCTTTAAAGCCAGGTTTTCATCATATATGGTCAGGTCCCTGACTTTATACGCCCCGACCATATAAGCAACCATTTTCATTATATAATCTACGCTATAGGAACGAAATGTGCGGCCATGGACAATATTGTTACAAAAGGAACATTGACAGGGGCAGCCCCGCGAAGTAACGATATATGCGGAAGGCAGGCGGCTTTTCCTTGATAGGGTTGGCTGATATGTCTGGATATAATCCGGAAGCAAATGCCATGCCGGCAAAGGCAGTGTATCAAGGTCATCGATTAATGCCCGTGGCGGAGTCAGCTTGATACCTTCCTTAGTACGGATTACCAATCCGGCAATATTTGAAATATCCCCGCCTTTCTCAATGCCTTCAAGCAGCTCAAGTACGCTATTCTCTCCTTCTCCGACGATGCCGATATCAAAAGAAGTAAATAACTGCATAGTTTGTATCGGTAATGTGCTGATATGGATACCTCCTATAATAATCGGGGTTTCGGGCAGATTTCTATGCAATTCTCCTGCCATCTCCCCGCATTCATAAATATGGGCGGTCATAGAGGTAAAACCGATAAAACGGGGCTTAAGCGCAATGATAGATCTTACAACCTCGTTTGGTCCTTTATTCTTAGTTACTCCATCTATGACAGAAACAGAATAACCTTTTTCAAGAAGGACTGCCGCGATATTCAGGAGATTCAATGGAGGCCTATAGGCACCAGCGCCTGATAAAAGCCCGAATTCTTTTTTCTTAGAGCTGGGAGGCACAACTAACACTACGTCCGTCATGACTTTTCGCATATGATAAAATTTGATATACCGATAAAAGGCATAACAAAATTGATCTTACTTAAAAAAGGAAATATAAATGACGGTGTCTTATTAGGAAAAATAACACCTGTTGTGGCATGCCCGATTATCCTGGCTTTCTTATCAAAGAGCTTAAGCAGATACTTCTTTGAGAATCTGATTGCCCCTCTATGCTCTTTATCTATGATCCCAAACAAAAACTGGACAGGATTATCCCTATTTACTTCAAAAATACAGGCATATCTTTTTGATACCCTGATAACCTCTTCTACGGCAGTTTCATGGTTATCTAGATGATGAAGAACCTCCCAGGCACAAACCATGTCAAAAGAACCGCTTCTAAATGGCAAAGAATAAATATCGGCAATAATCTTTTTTTTAACGGGGTTTTTTATGAGCATTTTTCTGGATAAATCCGTAGCAACGACATCCTGGCAAATTTCCTGGAGATAGAAAGAAGAAAAACCCTCACCGGCGCCGACATCCAGGATATTCTTAAGGCCGCCTATTTTTATAAAGTTTCTCAGAAAATTCACTCTCTGCATACTGAAATACCTCACAATAGGATGAGTGTATCTCCTGAAGTTATGCTCTCTTAACCAAAAGTCTTTTTGCGCTTGCTTCATCTCATATTCTCGCACCATAATGATAAAACAAGTAATCCGTATAATTGATGACTATGGTCTTTTACACGCCTATGATGTTCATTTAGCATAGTCTTAACATAATCTAGATTTATAAGTTCATTATATCCTGCTGTCTTCGAAAACAAAACATCCCAAAACATTTCTTTTAAATCGTTATTTATCCAGCTGGCGATAGGGACATTGAATCCTGCCTTCTTTCGATTGAGTATGACTTTCGGCAAGATATCCTTGAGGGTTCGCCTGAATATGTATTTGGTCCTGAAATTCTTTACTTTTAAACCTGAAGGAATCCTGAAGGCTAATTCCACCAGATCGCTATCCAACAACGGCACCCTGGCCTCTAAGGAATTTACCATGGTCATCCTATCCACCTTAACCAGCATATCATTGGGAAGATACGCCTTAATATCAAAATAGCAAAACTTGTTAATCCCCTTTACTTTTGTGGCTCTTTCAAAAAAGAGGGAAAAGAATGCCTGTAAATTATCATCCGAAAAATCATTGGCTGCCTCATTATTTAGAATCTTCCTTCTGCTGGAGTCGGTAAAAATAATACGCCAGTATAAATGAGCCAACATGGGAGGTAAATCAGCACCCCCAATGAATCTCTTAGCTTTAAAATCCAGGCTGACCTTTTTATGCGACACCGGCAAGTTTTCAACTATTTTCCTGAAACCCATTTTTAATATCCCTGGCGACTTACGGTAGAAATAAACCAGCATGTTGGCTAAATATGTCTCGTATCCGGCAAAAAGCTCATCACCGCCGTCACCGGTCATAACAACCTTTACATACCCTCTAGCTAATTTAGATAAAAAATATAACGGGATAGCCGATGAATCAGCAAATGGCTCGTCAAATTGATTAATTATCCCGGGTAGAATCGAGCGGATGTCCGGCTTAACTAATTCCCAGCGGTGCTCGGTCTTAAAATGGTTCGCTACAATATTCGCATAATTCAACTCGCTATAACTCTTGTCTCCAAAACCAATCGAAAATGTCTTAACGGGTTCTTTCTTTATTCTGGCCATAAAAGCGACTACGGCGCTGGAATCCAGGCCGCCGCTTAAAAAGGCCCCCACGGGCACGTCGCTTATTAAATGGCTATTAACAGATTTTTCTAGTTGTTCTTCTAGTAAGTTCATATATGCTTCTTCTTTCAGCGAATTTGAGATCGGCTCACCACTCGGTATATCCCAGTATTCCTTGAACATGCTCTGGCCATCTTTATATATTAATAAATGTGCAGGCAACAATGACCTTATTCCTCTGAATATTGTCAGGGGTGCGGGTATATAATTTAAGGTAAGATAAAGATTCAAGGCATCCAAATCTATCTGGGTGTTAAGTTCTTCCTTGTTTGCCAGGAGCGACTTTATCTCTGAAGCAAAATATAGGCCATTTTCGGTAATCGCATAATATAATGGTTTTATGCCGATCCTGTCTCTTGCCAGGATTAATTGATGGCTTCTTCCGTCCCATACTGCTACGCCAAACATCCCTTTAATTTTATTTACAAAATCAGCCCCCCATTCCTCATAACTATGGACTATTGCCTCCGTATCGCTTAACGTTTTAAACGCATGTCCTTTTTTTTCGAGCAATTTCCTTAATTCTTTAAAATTATAGATCTCGCCGTTAAAAATTACCCATACGGTATTGTCCTCGTTAGGAATAGGCTGATGGCCCTTCTTTAGGTCAATAATACTCAATCTCCTGAACCCCAGTCCGACTCTTTTATTAAAATAAAAACCGGTATCATCCGGTCCTCTATGGGTGAGCCTGCTGGTCATTGATCTGATTAATTCAGGGCAGACTTCACTTTTGGTCTTTACGATCCCGCATATACCGCACATTATTAGTCCTTAAAAGATTCTTCCAGGTGTTCTAACCTCAAAGAAGCGATCTGATCGCAAATAATACCCAGAAGAAAACTGAAAAAACCGATGATTAGCAAAGCTAATGCCCCGACCGACAGGCCAAAACCAACGGTTATAAACTTGTATAAACCATATAATATACCCATCAGGATAAAGAAGAAACCCGGCGGTATGAAGATCCTCAATGGGTCAAAGAGCGCTATCAATCTGATAATTAATAATAAGGTATTATAGCCGTCTCTAAATTGGTTAACCGAGCTTTTTCCCGCTCTTCTTCTGACCTGGATGGGGATAAATTTAACCCTGTATTTCCGTTTTAGAAAAAGTAGCATAGTAGTTGTAGAAAAGGAAAAACCATCCGGAAGAAGGAACAAATATCTTTTTATAATGCTTTTCCTGACCGCCCTGAAACCGCAATTTATATCGTTAACCTTAGTCTTAGCTAGAAAGTTCACTATCGCTTTTAGAACAAACTTTCCGGGCAGGCGCATTCCGCTAATACTTTTATCATTCACGCGTTCCCCTGCCACCAAATCGCAATCCTCTAAAAATTCTGCGAATCTCCTGATATTCTCGGCATCGTGTTGTCCATCCGCATCGAAAAAGACTAATTTCTCATTTGAGGCATGGCTTATGCCTGTTTTTAATGCTGCCCCGTAGCCGTAGTTTCTCTCATGCCTGATTACTTTCACACTGTTAAATCTACAGGCAATCTCATATGTTTTATCGCTTGAGCCATCATCGATTACTATGATTTCTTGCGAAGGAAAGATTCTTACCAGATCATCCAGAATTCTTGGCAAGCCCTGCTCTTCGTTAAATGCGGGGACAATTATGGAAAGTTCCATCATTCACCCTTCTTTAGTGATTATTCTGTTATTATACGCCAACGCACCCCATCCAGCTGTAGAATATTAGCCATTATCTCCTAGTGCCCCTGCCAGACGTAATCCCAATCAATGCTGGATATGCAAATTATATTTTTATTCTTGAGCACTAAACCTTATACCCCCAGGCAACCCATCCTGCTTTAGAATCTATTTTTGCAATGTTGACTTTGGTAAAGCCGTTTTTGTCAAATAAACCAATTAGTTCTTTAGCGCCGAACCTATGCTCTATGGGTGTAGCAAACCTGTCATATAGATCCCCTGCTGCGGAAAACAGGTGAGTTGCGTAATTAAAAGGTAGCCTTTGCGATAGCGCCTTTGTCGCTTTAAACTTCCCTAAAACCGTTGCCGGAAAGGAAAATAGGATTACTATAAACGGAGAAGACAAATATGAGAGAAAATACAGTAATTTTGCGGGCATCCTTGTCGTTACGTGCCTTAAAATTTTTACTATATTTAAGGCGATGCTCTTTAATTTGTCCCCTGCATGGTCTTCATATAAATAAAGGAATAAAGGCGCTCCTTTTTTTATGACACGGCTTATCTCCTGCATCCCTATTTCCGGTCGAGGTATGTGATGCAGCACGCCATAGGAATAGGCGAAATCAAAGATACAGTCCTTCAGGGGGATGCTAGAAACCGAAGCCTTCAAGACACAGACATTATTCAATCCTGCCGTAAGCTGTTTATTTCTATATACGCCGTTACTGATATCAAAACTGAATATCCTAACCCCTGGGTTGCTCTCGGCCATAATAAAAGTATCGTAACCGCATCCGGAACCTACTTCAAGGCCCATCCTACCCCTCACTATAGGCTCAGGGACTACTGCCTGCATATCGTTAAAATGCCATCTCTTAATTTCTGTATTATTGCCGCACATACTCCACAAAAAACCGTATGATTTTTGCGTCATTCTCACTTTATTCATTTTGCTTATCTATATATAATCCTGAATCTTAGCAACGCAGCTAAATACCCCAGCGCTGCTTTATAGTTAAACGGGTATTCGTTTATTGCCATAGAATACCATTTTCTGCTTTCTCTAAAATCATCTTTATGCTGATACATCCTTGCACAGGCGCACATAACCGAAGAACGGCGCCTGGCCATAGCCATCTTAATCTGCGCCGTCTTATGTCTAATTTTACGAAAATGTTCATCAAGCAGTCCCAGCATATTTAAGGTACTGACCCCCGCATTTCTTAAGAAAGCGCCGCCTTCTGTCACCCGGTAATACCCTAACACCTCGGACAGAAAATGAAACCGGTACTTAAGCGAAAGCCTCAGCCAATATTCGTAATCCTCGACCGTAAACAAGCATTTTTCTTCGCGGAATCTATAACCGTCCTCAAAGAATATACTCCGGCGTATGGTAACGGCTGAGGTATGCAGCGAGTTTCCTTTCAATAACAAGTCAAGATACATCTTATTGGAACAAAGCCCGTAAGATGTATATCTTAGTATCTTGTTTTTATATATTATCCCTTCATTATGGCATACTAAATCCACGCCCGCCATATTATCCAGCACATCCTTACACTTTGCTAACTTTTCTTTATGCCAGAAATCATCGGCATCTAAAAGCGATATATACTCCCCCCCGGCAAGGCTAATCCCCCTGTTTCTCCCGCTTGCCGGCAAACCGCTGTTCTCCTGGAAAAAATACTTTACCCTGTGATCAGAAAAATTGCCTACGACTTCTTTAGTGTTATCTGTAGAACCGTCGTCAAGAACTATTATTTCAAAATCCTGGAATGTCTGGTCCAAGACTGACTGTATTGCCTGGGCGATATATGCCCCGTGGTTATACGCGACAACCACAACGCTAAAAGCCGGATTACTCCCCATATAAATATTCCGATAAATTTTTCGGCGTACTCTTCCTCATAATCTCTAAACCTTCCCGTATCGAAAGCGGGATTACGCCTAAAACACTTTCCATTTTATCCGTCAAATAGGAAGTATTCAACGGCCTCTTCACCATCTCTTTGAAAAACCCTTGCCGGACTGGTTTTACCAAGCTCGAGTCCAAGCCGAATACCTCAGACGCTGTTTCTACCAATTGATAGATGTTTACTATATCCTGACCGCCGATATTGAACACCTGGTAAATTTCACGGTCTATTATCCGCCAAACCGCCTCAGCACAGCAATTTACTAATAGCGGGTTGCAAATGACATCCTCATACACATTGACTATTTCATTTCTTAGCAATTTTCTTAAGGCGATTGTGACAATATTTTGCCTTTCAAAATGATGATTCCAGCCGTACAGCAATATCGGCCTGACAATAGCATGAGTAATCCCGCTCTTTTCTACTATTTTCTCGCTTTCTAATTTTATTTTTCCGTAATAATTTACCGGTTCTGCCTTATCCGTCTCGGCATAAGGCGCTTTGTTCCCTGCATAGATGCCATTGGAAGATATATAAACTAATTTAGAGCCGGATTCATTGCAACCCTGAAGGATATTGCCGGTACCCATAACATCTACCTCCCGGGTATATTCTTTGTTTTTCTCCGCAAAATCAGGACTGCCCACGCTAACGGTATGGATAACGGCTTCCGGCTTGAAGAAACCGAATAATCCTCTGAGGCCTTCCCTGTCGCGGATATCTAATTTCTTATATTTTATCCGGGCGGTATCTTTCATACCGTAACTGCCAAGATAGGTCGCCATAATTTCATACCGGCTATCGCCCTTCTCAATGAGGGTTTTCCCAAGTAGTCCTGTACCGCCTGTAATTAAAATACGCATTTCCCGTTCCCTTTAAATAAAATTAAATGCCCTAGGCGTTGAGTAATCCATAGTATTCCCTGCACATCCTTTCGGGTAAAAACCTCTGCCGATATGCCTTTAAACCATCGTCACCGATGCGATGCCTCAAGGATTCATTGTCAAGCAGCAAGATTATTTTCTCGGCAAAGCTATCCACATTGCAAGGCACCACGAAACCGCCGTGGTTATCCTGAATTGCCTCAGGTATACCTCCGATATTCGTCGCCACCACAGGGACCCCCTGCGACATAGCCTCTACGATTGTTAAACCGAAACTCTCCTGTCTCTGTGACGGCATAACCAGTATCTGCGCTTGGCGCAACAATCCCACGACATCGTCACTAAAATTTAGCAAATAAGCATAATGCCCTAGGCCGTAATTTTTAATTAAATTATTTATTCTTTTATAATCATCTGCGTACCCGAAACCAGCCATGACTAAATATACATTTTTTATCTTCTCCCTGACCTTTAGAAAAGACCTCAAAAGAAAATCATGCCCTTTGCGTTCTTCATATGTTGCCAGCATCAAGAGCATGGACGAACCTTTTTCTAATGCCATCATCTGCCTGTCCGCAGGAATACAGGAAGTTAAAGAGGTACTCATCCCCATATCGGGCATTTCTATATCAGGCATTTCTATCCCGTAGTATATAACCCTTCCTCCTTTAAAATCTCTCAGTATCGGCCTATTAACTAACTCTCTTAAGGTATAACGCGAGACAGACACAAAAAAACTGATACTTCGTTTTAAAAGATAGTCTATCAAAGACTCCGGAATAACTTTCGATAATCTCGCAGGCATGGGGGTATTATGACAAATCAATAATGGCTTTCCCCATTTGGGAGAAAACAATCCGCTTAAGGCCAGGGCGCGGCATGTGTCACCGGCAGGATACCCGCCGTTACAAACAATTATCTTATCAGGGCATATTTTCCTAGTCAGAAGATAAAAATATATGATATAGAAAATAAATAGTAAATACTGCCCGCATATCATTGACATATCTATAAAATCCTTTAAGATTAGCGGGGAGGACGAATATCTCCTTTTAATCTGCGGCCTGGTCACACAACGATGCCTTACAATCTGGCATTTTCGTTTAAGCCTTCTTTGTATCACCTCCAGTCCAGGATGATCATAGTTGCATAACAATACGAAGTCGTCATTTACAGGCCAATGATTAATCAAATTAATAATAAATGTATCTACTCCTCCGGAATAATAGCTTTCAGCTAAAATTAGTATCTTCATTACTCTAAGATCAACTTAATGTTGATTCGTATTAAATACCAGATATTTCTTGCTTCCTGAAATAACATTACCCATAGGTATAGAAATAAACACAATAATCTTTTGATCTTTTGAAAAAAAGGAACCCCTGCCTTCCTTACAATCTGGCCATCCCGGACTATTGTTATTCCCTGCTCAGAACCAAAAAAAGACATATCTTCTGCCCTGCGTAATGAAGATTTTCTGCATACCGCTAAAAAGGATTCTTTCTTTTCTTTTGCGATATAAAGCAATATTTTGAACCCCTCTTTGTCAAGACAGGATAGGAGGGTTTTCACATAGAACAAAGATGCGGTAACGGCAAAATGCGCCGCTCCATAAATACGGGCAATAAAAACTCCCTCTTTTTCTAAACCTGCATCTATAAACTCAAGCAAGTCTCCAGGAATTCCTGAAAATGGGGACTTGCTCATCCAGGGCGAAAGACTGGAAGTATAAATTATATCGAATTTGATTTGCGGCTTGTAATTTTGAAAGGTGTTATTCTGAATGATAGTCTTTCTTGACTCAAATTTTCTTTTCAAGAACTGATACGTAGCAAAATCCGGCTCTACAAGCACGAGTGTTTTGACTTTACCATCCAACAAATACTCCTCCCCGCCAAAACCGCAGCCTATTGAACAAAAATTAACCTCATCTAACTTGAAATAATCACCAATGTCCGCTATAAAACCACTTCTCTCTACGCCTCTTAATTTAAAGTATGCTTGAGCAAATTCTTCATTGAATTTCTCTTTTAACGGTGCGCCTATGGTTATAGATGTCTGCGAAGGCAAGCCAATGTATATATTGTATAGTATAAAAAGACGGATTTTCTCAAATATGTTCATCTGCGCTATTGGGTTATCATTCTATTTAAGATCTAAAAAGCCTGGCTTGATAATTACTCCCCCTATCCACTACACCTCATAATTATTGAACCTTTAGCCCGCCCAAAAGGTCCCTACTTCAAAATCGGCGCTATTTAACAAGCCAAGGATATATTTTTGATTGATTCTCAAATACCTCTGTTGTCTTAAATGAGGCTGTCTTATAATATTGATTCGTAGAACAAAAAGTGGCTTCACAATTCTGGCAAATTCCAGGGATCTTTGAGTATTCTCTCTTACGGAAAGCATTGCGCACCTGCATTAATTTTGGGCTTCTCCAAATCTCAAATAATGCAGTATTGGGAAATCTGCCAATATCAATGACATGATTATAGTCAGCGCAACAAAAACCAACAGAACCATCCCAGTTGATAGTAAGTTGTACAAATGGCGCTGTGCAGTTTTTTCTTTTTCCGGTTAGATTTCTCTCAGATATTTCATTTACCATATGCCCTGCTTGCGTTGACAGAGGGTTAAAATCGATCTCATCAGCGAATTTACTCCATAACTCAAAATATTTTTTATAATAACTGTGGTTGAGTTCTTGCGGAAATACAACCGCGCGAATTACCACATACGGTCTATGGCCATTATGGGATGAGAAAATATCTTTCATCTGTTGCAGATTATCCAATAACTGCTCAAAATTTCCGTTGATTCTTTTACGCTCGTAGCTTTCCTTGTCGTATCCTTCTACGGAGATATTAAGATAGTCAAGTCTTGCGTCTAGTAGAGCATAAATATTAGTCTTATCCAGCAGGTTTCCGTTTGTGCTGAGTACAGACCTAAGGTTAAACCTTGAACATAATGAAAGCATTTTCCTCCATTGCGGATGAAGGAATGTTTCTCCGGTAGTATAAATTACTGCATTCCCCGTGCTGTGGTTTCTTCTGTGCAGCTCTGCAAATTCTTCTATCGCCTTGGCAAATAGCTCAAAATCCATTAACCCTTTTTTTACCTTAAAGCCATTGCTGCTTTGATAACAAAAGGCGCATTTGAGATTACAAAGGTTTGTAATCTCAAACAGAATGGTATTCGGAATTTTAGGAGGATTTCGTAAAACTCTAAAAATATAAAAACTGTCTCTTAAGTCCGCAATCCTTTTCGATGCCAGATTAAAAAATGCCGAATTAATTAAACTGGATAAGCCTTTGTTCATCTTTATTCTTTTTTAAGAAGTTACTTTCAATTATTGAATTTATTCTTTTAGCCAGTATCCTTGAGCCCTCAGCATTATAATGCACCTGGTCATAATAAACATTGGCGCCTATACCATCAAATACATAGGATAAATCATCAATCCATATATGATCATCTTGATATGCAGCCTTGAGTGCCTGGAATTCCTTAGTCACAATGCGGTAATATTCAGTCAATAATGCCGCGGCATTTCCTACCCGCATATCAGCATCGATTTGTCCTAATAGCCTCTTTTCCTCTGCAGACAATAATTGCTTGCGACCAGAGCCCAGGGTAGGTTGAAATAAAATAATGCAGCCTATGTTATTTACCCTGCAAATGCCGATAATATTTTTTAAGTTTTGGATATAGGAATTATACGATGAAGGGTTGACTACTGGAACATCAGTTAAACCCCCTGTATATCTGCTAGCAGTAATATTGTCAAAATTTAGGTTCTTATTTAGGCTATTAATTAAAAGCATAAAATAAGACCTGCCTCTGACTTGATTATATATTTTTTTGCAAAAACTTGTAAAAGAAGGGCAGATACTGAAGATTGCTGCTTTTAAATGATACCTGAAAGCGGGGATCCCCTGGTTATTCCATATTCTCATTATCGAGATCTGCTCATTAGATAGATTTGGTAAATTGTTGCCACCGAAATGCAAATAGTAAAAATCATTGATTCCATCTAAAACAACAATCAAATCCGGATAAAAATATAAAAGCTCTTTCGCAAGATAACAGAGTTCTCCGAAAGATAGCCACCCGCGGACTCCCGCATTTATAACCTCGATGTTAAAATTATAATCGGGATTTTCTTTCAGCATCTTTTCCATTTGAGCCGGGATTGTATCTTTATTATAAGAAACGCCCCTGCCTGCAACCGTAGACCCCCCTAATACAAAAATTCGATATGTATTTGTTGGCTTAGGCAGCAGTTTACGGGCAGCATCGCCATTATGGACGAAACCATAATTATCTGTTCCTAAAAATAGTCCTGTGCCATCATAGATGAAAGGCAAATTCGGCTTAGGCCTTATGCCAAAAACAGGCGAAAAATCCCACCAATTCACATATTCAATTTTATTATCCGGTGAATAATCCCTCTTTTTAATAAAATTATAACTTTTTACAAAAATAAATGAAATAGCTTCCAAGAAGAGGGCAATTAAAAATAGGGAAATAAGGCAAAGAACCAGTATTTTAATTGGTTTATTTATCTTCACTTTTCTACACTCTTTATCACAGCAGTGCTATAGGGCCTTTTCTATTTATCAGCAAGCTAATGGGTTTGAATATAACCCATAAAAATATCTTTGCTTAACCTACCTTCGCTTTCTTTTGACACAAGATAATTATATTTATATGCCTCATATTTTTCTGCATCTACCGCGTTAAAAGAAATTTCATCTTTATTTCGAATCGCATCGATATTGTAAACATTGCAACTTAATTCTTTCGCGAATTGCATTGTAAGAGGAAAAAATGTATGCCCGTAAAATTGCTGTATTTCATTTGTATAAATGAAAATAACTGGTTTTTTATATAAGACAGCATAGCTTACCGAAGAACTCATATGCGTGACCGCAAATTCACAATCTTTTACAAGATCAGGGGTTTTACCCCCGATAATATTCCTTTTATCAAATACCCCGCTATCAGTATAATTAGCTTTAGGATGGGAGGCTATCACCACAGACAGGCCGTATTTCTCTTCGATATTCCTGAAGAAGGAGTTTAAAGATTGGCAGTACATATCCGGATTGATTGTTTTCATCTTGAACATATTCAGGTCCGGATGCGATAGGTAACAATCATCTAAAAATACACAGTACCTGTCCTCAATTAAGCGCTTATTATGAACCACCGTTAAATAATTATCGTAATCAAAATAATTAACGCGGACAACTTCTGACTTATTTTTATATAACCGGGCAGCAATGTCACCCGCAGCAAAAACAACATCAAAATCCTTAATTAACCTTAACTTCTTATATAATATTAAGATTATCTTATTATAAATCCTGGCAGGGAGTAATTTAAGCCTATAGTGGCATAAATTATTAATTATTCTTGGAAATATTTTTCTCTTGCCATAATAAGGCGAAGGCAAGATCCCCCGTGCAAAGAATAATAACTTACACTTATATTTTGACAGGATTCTAAATAATTTAAGCACTATAATCTGATAATTGATATTTATAATAAAAGAGGCATTAAGGATATCCGTATTTTTCAATTTGACTTCAAGATCTTCGAGGCTATTGATCTTTTTAACATAGTCCCTGCTGATTCCATCCAAGAAATTTACACCCTTAAAATAAATACTGCTCACATCCCAATATTCTATATTAATTTTCTTTTCCAGAAGATAATCCATATAGAAATCTTTTTCTATCTTTGATTGAAGGGGCATATAGCACAAATATATTATTTTTTTCATGATCATTGCCTATTTTATTCAACCACGGGCACGGGATGAGGCTTTTTCAGGCCCTGCTTGATAATTACCAGCAGGTCTCTTAGATCTTGGAGGTTGAATATCTTTTGCTTTAGACAAATTAGCGCAAATAATAAAAGCATCACCAGCTTGATGCATATGGCGATCAGGGTATTCAGGTTAAATTGGTACAAAATATAGACGAACACGGTTTCAATAAGTACTACGATAAACATAAGCGACACCTTATATAAATTGAATGAGATACGGGTAATTCTCATGCCCACATATAATTGAATAACGTTCGCCACTCCTGAAGACAGGAATGCGGCAAAAACAGCACCCATCAATCCATATCTGGGGATAAGAATAATGTTGGCTATCGTGTTAACGGACAAATTAATTGCATTTAAAGGTATTTGCCAAAAGGTCTTCTGAAAATGATAATATATAAGCCAATACGAGATATATCCCAGAACAGAAAAAATATAATAATAAATATAAATAGGGACAACAAAAACCGCGAAATGATACTCCTTTGTTGTAAAAAGCACAATCGCTTCTTTTGAAAACAATATCAGGCTTAAACCTAAAAAAAGGGTGAGAAATACGAATTTAAGGCTGATATCCGCTATTTTTTTAAAAGCGCCCTCAGTGTTTTCTCCGAGTAATTCCAGAGTTATCGGATGGATAACGCCACCCATGCCTTCCATGGCCATCTTCAGATTTAATGAAATTCTGCTGCTTAAATCTAAAATTCCAACCTGTGATAGACCTTTAAATTTACTTAATAATATTTTGTCAAGGTAGGAATACCCGAAACTAAAAAGCGCTGTAGGCGTGTGCGGCCAAGAATAAGAAAGGGCTTCTTTCAGAAACTTTACTCTAAAAATCATGCCATAATAACGGCGCAATTGAATAAATATCATAATACCTTTAACCAATTCTCCGCAGAGGCCCGAGATTATAATCGCCTCAAATCTAAAACGATGCGTTAATACCAGGATGACTGACAGAAAAACGGTCACGAAAGTAGCAGAGGCCTCATTAGAAAACCATTTCTTTCCCTCATAATTATTCTGAAATATATACTGATTTGTAAGATTTATAAACCCCAATGAGAACTGGATAAATGCCAGGATCATCCATATTATCTTGAGCTGTCCATTAAAGAAAAACTTGTTCAGAAACGGGAACATCGCAATTATTAAACCACAGTAGAGAATTAAAATTATAACTATGGAAATTATATTGGTTGAAAGCATTTCTTTCAGCCTATCAGTATTAGTTTTATATTTGAAATATAGCCTGTATATCGCATTGTTTAATCCCAGGCAAAAAATACCTCCAAAACTAGTAACCATTGTAATCAAGGCTATGGTCCCGAAGTCTTTAGGAGACAGATAGCGGGTTATGATCGGAAGGACAAGAAAGGCCAAGGCATTTCTTAAGACAGGCTGAGTTATATAATATAACACGTTAGCTAATTGTTTTTTTCTCTCCGCTTGCATTTTCTTAATTATTATTTTTATTTTTTAAATCAAGTAAGGCGCCTTGGTAGTTAACTTCAGACATCTAAACTGTCTGCCTGCTCCCGGCGTTGCCTTTTGCCGGAAGGACTAAACCCTCAAATACTGCCCTTGCCAAATCGTCCCGCCATCTTAGGCCTAAATCCTTCAAAGTAAATTCTGCTCTCTTCTTATGAAGGCCCTCAAGAAACCTGGCTATTTCAGGTCCTGCCTGCACCACATCTGCCCCTAACCGGCTGATTGTATAAAAATCACCCTCATCCCTGAATCTTAATGTCCCTAAAGTGTAAAATGTATCATTATCCACGCTGTCATATATTTCTTTTGGTATTCCCTTGCGGGGAATGTTTCTCATAATTTCGCTGCCAAGCATCAGCCGGTCTCTCCCTCTTATATCTCCATGTTCGGTAAAAGCGGAAAATCGACAGCCGCCTTCGCATTTATCTTCCCAAGAACACCCTCTGCAATCTTCCGGTAAGATACCGCTATCTTTCCATTCTTCAAGGTTATTCCAAATCCCGCCTAAGCCTATTTCAAATATATTTCCATAAGATTTTGCTTCATGTACGCAAGCGTGGCCATTTCCGTGCACATCCAGGCAGACCATCTTTTTCCCTGCGGTACAACCCCTGCCGACATAATCTTTGTATTTTTCTACGTCCCCTAGAAAACAAACCGGAAATTGGATCAAGGAACCTATGGGGATGCCGAAATCATCCCTTACCCTGATCATTTCATCCAAGACCCTCAGTTCTTCTTTAGGATCAATTGTCAACTCCCTGGATAATTCAGCCCCGGAAGCAATCGAAGGGACGGTCCTGGTGGAAAAAAACTTGTTAATCCCAAACTGCGATAAGAATTTTCCGGTTCCATAAACATGGCCCTTGTTTAAATTAGAAATAATTATATTCACACTTACCCGCATACCGACTTTGCGCGCCGCTTCAATACCCTTAATAATCTTCTTTTGGGCTCCGGGGCAAGAGACAATAAAATCATTTGTGGCTTCATCATATGAGTTGAATGAAGTCAATACGTGCCCCAGGCCGGCATCATAAAGCATCTTCAGTCTATCCTCGGTCGCTAACATCAGGTTCGTATCGCTGGTCGTGCTTATGCCTGCCCCAGTAAGCTTTTTGACGCCGTATAAAAGCTGGTCAAAATTAATAAACGGCTCTCCCCCGGAAAAAACAACATTGAATACCCTGCATTTTATAAATTCATCCAACATAAAATCCAATTTCTCACGGGAAAGCATGATGGGGCTAAAGTCGCCTTCTCTCCAATAATTATAACAATGCCTGCACTTCTGATTGCAGAGATTAGTCAGTTCCAGCTGGATGCAGGAAGGCATTTTCATTCTTTTGAACATATCGTCTCCCTGCGTTTATGCACTGCGCATTTTCTTGCGCATCAATATCTCCCCTTGTGTAATCCTTTTTTTCCCGTCACCAAAGATAGCATAGATACTATTGATCCTCTTTTTTAATATATCCATACCCATGACTTCCAGGGAAGAAGAATGGTCTGTCCCCCACATTTTATGGTCAAGTGTTATATGGCGCTCAATTACTTTCGCTCCTAAAGCCGCTGCGACAACAGTAGGCTCCAGGTCATACTCATGACCGCTATATCCCACCGGGCAGTTATATCTTTTTTGTAACGTAAGTATGCATTGCAGGTTTAAATCATTATAATCGCTGGGATACGTAGAGTTGGTATGCATAAGAATATGCTCGGAAGAATACCTTTCTAAAATCTTTACTGCCCCGTCAATTTCCTTAAGGGTGCTCATGCCGGTGGAAAGAATGACTGCCTTACCGGTCTCACAAGCGGCGCGCAACAAATGCTTATCCGCCAATTTTGCCGAGGGGATCTTGATAAAAGGGACATCGTAATTCATAATGAACTCCAGGCTGGGCATATCCCAGACCGAGGCGGTCCAGTCCAGTGGTTTTTCTTTACAATAGTTATCAATATAATCGTATTCTTTTTTTCCAAATTCAAGCCGGCGCTTGTATTCCAAATAAGCCATCCTCCCCCAGGGGGTATCCTTTATAACATTCTTCTGCCCTCTCGGAACGCATAAATCCGGGGTTTTCTTCTGAAATTTGACGCAATCCCACTGGCAGGCAAAGACCGCATCAATTAATCTCTTGGCTATCCCCAAGTCGCTATTGTGATTTATTCCAATCTCGGCGATTAAATAAGGCCTATTTATTTTTTTGAATTCGATCATGTCCATCCCCCCTAAAATGATTTATTTTAATTTTTCCGATAAAGGTATAACCATACGGCTTAATTATTTTTCTGTCTAATAATAGTTTTTCAAGGGCGATTAATTGTTGCGCCATCCTCTCTAACCGGGGCATTTCTCCCCTTAGCCCTCCCAGCAGCCGCATCATCATACCGCCAGTTTCTTTATAAAAAACCTCGATAAATCTCTTTCTTAGGAATGCGAGTATTCTTTTTGAAGAGTGCCAATGGTCGTGGTGGGATTGCGCCAGATTATCGGTCTCATTTCTCCATTCGTAGATTGTGTGTTGAAGCCTGGCGCTAAGACCCAAGGCCTTAGAATCGGGGACAAAACGGATATTATCAGTTAATTTTAAGATTTCTTTTATTAAGAGCACAAATCCGGCGTTTGTTTCGGAAAACTGCTCGGGTGAAACATCTTGAATGAATATCATCCCCTCTTTTTTTAGATACATTCTGACTTTCTTATAAAAAACATCCAGATCCGTGAAATGGTGTAGCGTATGGACGCAGGACACTATATCGTATTCCTCATTGCTGCTAAAATCCTCCAGGCTTTTAAGATGGTATTCGTTTTTGGTGATTTTCAATTCTTTTTTAAATTTGTTAGCTGTCTTGATCGCCTCTTTAGATATATCAATACAGTCCCAATAGTCTCTATTATCGCCATTGGCATTCAGCGAAAACCAACCGTTGCCGCACCCCACATCTAAGATATGTAAACTGCTTCCTCTATTTTTTTTAAATTGCTTGAAGTCTCTTATGATGCCCCCGAATGCATAATTTCTTGAAAATTCATACCTCCAGGGATTTTTAATAAAGTAATCCTCAACTCTTTTATCCTTATTGATAAGAATAGACTTTAGATTATGGAATCGTTTCTTATAGATTGAATTAAAATCGTCGGCTTCTTTTTTCAGGTTTTTGCTGCTTTTTTTTAGGTTCACCATGCAGTCCACCCGCCGTCAATGGTAATAATAGAACCTGTCATGTAAGAAGACTCATCGGAGCACAGGTATTTTATGAGCTTATTTAACTCTTCCGTTTTCATCATCCGTCTCATTGGCGTATATCGCTTATATCTTCTTCTAAATTCCGCGTCTTGTCTGTATTCTATGCCTCCCGGAGCTATGCAATTAACCCGTACCCTTGGCGCCAGATGCACAGCCAAGTGCCGGGAGAGTTGAATGACGGCGCCTTTAGATGCAGAGTATCCGATATGTTTTTCGCCATTTTTATAAAGAAACGGCAGGGGAGAGACTATCCCGTAAATTGAAGAAAAGTTAACGATCCCCCTTGCCTCTTTATTCTTGGCAAATTCACGACAAACCGAGAACAAGGCGGTAACGTTTATCTCCATGAATTCCCTAAAGCTATCCAGGCTAATATTAAATAATCCCTCCCTTTTATCCTCCTGCGCCACATGATCATTAAAAGCAAACAGGTTAATCAGATAAGAAGCCTTATTTTTCCTGAACCAGCTCTTGACGAATTCTTCGTCCGTTAAATCATGCCCTAATAGCATGTCAAGTCCTAAGACATGGACGTTCATCCGCTTGAAATAATTTGCTACTGATTTTCCAATTAATCCGCTGGAGCCGGTAATAATTACCTTGTCTCTGTTTTTCATATCATTTCCCCCTAAATTTTTTAATTGTTCTCCATAAAGCCCCGGCCTTTGCTTTAGCGAGTCTTAAATCCCTATAATTGGTCTTAAACTGCATGATTTTAGGCTGTAATGCTTCAGCCACCGGGCACAGCCCCTTTTCATATCTTATCTTTTTATATACCCATGGACAACGTTTGACAAACTTTCTCTGCACCATCACCGGTTCAAGATAAGCAACGCTCCAGGCGCCATAAATCCCGTCTCCGCCCTGCCTGATATATTCCTTTCTGAAATTTTCCCAAGACACGCCTATATTCTTCTGGCCTTCAAATATTACAGCCAAGGTGTAATACGAATTGGTATAGCCCGCAGGTACCACTTGGGGAATTAAGTAATCACATTCCGACATGACATCCATAAATAGCTGTGCAGATTTCTCGCGCATCATAACCAGCTCGTTGACCCTCTCCAGTTGAGCAAGCGCAATGGCGGCATTAAACTCTGGAAGCCGATAATTCCAACCTATCTCATCGTGACGTTTGTAACCTGGGTTCTGAAAAATATCCTGATTTAATCTAATCCTCCCTTCATCAGCCTTTAAGTTTTTAAAGCCATGGCCGCCTATTTTTCTAACCGCCTCTGCATACCTTTCATTATTTGTTATTAGCATACCCCCTTCACCGCAAGAGATATGCTTAGTATTCTCGAAGCTATAACTTGCCATATGTCCAATTGTTCCCGCCAGTCTTCCCTTATAATTACTTAATACACACTGAGCATTATCTTCAATCACAACAAGACCATATTTTCTGGCTATCTGCATTATCCGATCCATTTCCGCAGGCAAACCGTAGAGAGATACCGGAATTATAGCTTTAGTTTTAGACGTAATCTTGTCTTCAATATCATTCGGGTCGATAGTAAATGTTTGTGGATCGATATCTGCATATACGGGCACGGCGTTGGCATGGATAGTGGCGGTTGTATCCATAATGACACTGAGGGCGGGAGAGATGACTTCATCACCGCAGCCGACACCGGCAGCCTCTAAAGCCGCATGAATGGCAGAGGTCCCGGAATTTAAAGCTACTGCATGCTTTACTCCGAATTTTCTGGCAAATGCCCTTTCTAACGCCTGGTTCCAGCTTCCCGCGGTTGCTGACCAGCTACCGGCCTTCAAAACTTTCTTCAAATACATTAACTCATTGCCTAGATATTTGCTTGGATTACTCGTCTTTTTATGCATAAAAACACCTTTTTATAATAATTACCGCTTCTTCATATTTTCTCGCCAGTCACAATCAACGCATCGCTCGCCTTGAGCAATCTTGTTAAAATCAGTTTATATATATTATCAAGAATGGGGATATTTGGATTGAAATTCCCCGGCCTTTTTAAAAACAGCCACCTTAGGTGGTTGATTAATCCATATCTTTGAAAAGGCCTTATTTTAATCCTGACCCCCGGACATTTTCGAAATATTTTTTCTAAACTATCCTTGTTATAAAAAAACGAGTGATACGGATACCAATAAAAATCATTAAAACGCTCAACTTTATAAATTTTCAATAACGGGTCATCTACACTGGGCACCTCTAATAAAAACCTCTTCTTCTCTTTTAACTTTTCAGATATCCACTCGATAAACTTGCAGGGATCCGGGATATGTTCAAAAACATGTATCGCATAAATAAAATCAAACTTTCCTTTATGCAAGATAAAATCCTTATAATCGTAATTTAAAACAGCTTCTCCGTCACAGACCGTAGGGTCTTTGTCAATCCCGATTATGTTGTATCCTGTTTTCCTTAGTCGTTTAAGAGTATCGCCAGGACCACAACCGATCTCCAAAACAAAATCGGACTTTTTAAAATACCTTTTTCCTAAATATGGAATAAATGATTCCTTTGCTTTATACCCGGGAAAGTCTACTTTCTGGCTATACCTTGAATATAAATCATGTAATTCTTCCGTTGTCCAAAATGGATATAATTGGACTAATCCGCACTGCGCACACCTTATTACTTGTTTTTGAAACCCATAACAACCAAAGCGTATTTCTTCTTTTCTTGCGATAATGATGTGTTCTTTGCTTTTACATAGATAACAAGTAAAGGTTTCTCCCATATGGCCTTTATTTAAGTATCTCCAGAAGCTCACGCACAACGCCGAAGCCGCCTTTTTTATTCAATATAATTTTTGCTATTTTTCTTATCTTCACGTTGGCATCGGCAGGCGCAAGCGGCCATCCGACAAACTTCATTGCCTCCTGGTCATTTATGTCATTTCCTACAAAAATAACCTTCTGTCTCGGGATCTGCTTTTTTGTTAAATAACTCTCAAGAACCATTTTCTTATTCTTCGCTGAAATAATAAAGGGGATCCCTAATTTTCTAGCCCGGGCACCTACTACAGGGTTTATTTCAGAGGAGATTATAAGCTGCTTAATCCCAAGTTCTTTTATCGCCTCCACTGCTAAGCCATCGCCGCGGTTAATCCAAACCGCCTCTTTTCCCTCTTCGGTTAGAAGCACCCTGTTATCAGTCATCACGCCATCAAAATCATAAATTATAAGCAACACGTTATTAATATTTATTTGCCTTTTGTTCTTCCTCATAATCTTAGCGCTCCGTTCTTATTGTCCCCCTGGCAACAGCCCCGAGTAAATCTTCTGCGTAACAGGGATCTTGCCGGATATAGTCCTTAAAGTTTAATACTTTATTCCTTAGGCTTTCGATGAATTCTTCAAGGGTAATCCGGCTATTTAAATTATATTCGATGCCCAGCCCCCTATATACATGGTTTAATATCCGGTTATCCGATAGATTAATCAAGCCAATCTTTTTTTTAAGAGCCATGGCCTCCAGGGAAACGGTTGATACCGCAGTTAAGATAATATCGGATTCCAAAACAGATTGATATACGCTTTTTTGGAGATTATTAATATAAATAATTCTTTCGCAAAATAAACCCAGCTTTCTTAAATCCTCTACTTCTCTTTCGTACCTGCACTGGAATGCGACTCGGTACGGATTATTTAAAGCTAAACCATTAATCAGCCTTATGGCACTATAATAGGAATCCATGCTACAATATCCGGATTTTGAAGCTATATTTTCATTATCAAACAGGTTATACGTACTGACCCAAAGGACATCATAAAGAATATCGGATTCCAAATCTCCTGAGCCGGAAAGGAAATTGTGTAGCCTTAAGGAACCGAAGGTATATATGTTTTTGAAGATACAGCCTGTTTCCTGCCTCATGTTTATCACGCATTTCTCCCCCATGGAAACATAGTGGTCTGCATATTTAAAAGAAGAATCTGCGGAATAATCTCTAAGCCCATTTTGAATAAGAAACATACCTGCCCCTGAAGCCTTAGATTTTATAACCGAGAGGCCGTTATCATTACCTGATATTATCATGCGTGGTTTATAGTGGCTTTTGACAAAGCGTCCTCTTAAAAAATCAAAAAATAGACTAAAGGTATACCTGCGCAAGTCTATGCCGTGCTTTTTAATAATCAGCAAAGAAAATAGGAAACACCTGATAAATTCCGGGAAGTACCTGAAAAAATCAATAAAATCAATACTCTTTAAATTCATAAAGTTTAAAACAATACAGCGGTATTTCTTCAACAGTTTACCGATCAATTCTTGGCCATAAAATGTATCTAATGAATCCGGATACCAGCTATCGATTATAATATCTGAATGCTTAATCCTGGCATAATGAAAAGAATTTACAATATTCCTGAAAACAAAATATGGCAATAAGAAATAATGCAGGCATTTTTTTTGTATATTATGAGGATAATATTCCTGGCTTATCATTAGATATCGTTTCAAATCAACCAAAATAACCTGATAATCAATTTTCAGAATACTTGAAATCATCAAAACAAATTTATTCAATAAATCATCGTCCTGGATGCGGCTTATCACTTCATAATTATACCGAAAAATATCTGCGTAATCCCCGGACTGGCTATATCTTTTTAAGAGAATTTCCATATTCATTTCCTAATAAAGTATTCTTAAATCTTATGATTGAATCGATGCATAAGAAATCCAGGGCATCATCTACTTCGTAATTCTGCCACCTTTCTATGAAATACGGCAATGTCCTTTTCTGGTAGAATTTTTTTGTTTTTCTTAAAGTGGTTATTTTTGAAAGATAAATAACCCCGTACGGAAAATACGATAGAGGGAAGTCCTGCCTTCTTGAGGCGCATTTTACATTTTTTATATAGGAACCCACGTATCCTTTTTTATTAATTTTCTTAGCTAGCACCGGATGCTCAAGGGCAATTTTACCCAAACTTACAAGACTGTCAAAGTTACTCTCTCTATCGATAAGGGCCTGAACAGCCTTATCAATATCATCAGTTTTTCGTAATGGAGATGTCGGCTCTAACAGTGCAAGATAATCAAATTTTATATTTATTTCTTGAAAATAATTCAGCGCATGAAAAATAACGTCGATAGTCTTCGCTTTATCGGTAGCAAGCCGCTTGGGCCTTAAGAACGGGACGCTGGCGCCATATCTTTCCGCAATCATTGCTATCTCATTATCATCTGTACTTACAATAACCTGGTCTAGATATTTACTCGACAATGCCTGCCTGATTGTCCAGTAAATTAACGGCTTGCCGCGTAATAATCTGGTATTCTTACGTGGCAATCCTTTTGAACCGCCACGCGCAGGTATTAAAGCCAATATTCTTTTTTCCTTATACATATCTATTCTCCTGTTTATCTGTCATAACCTGAGGAGTATGCCGGACAAGTCAGTGCTTTAGAAAAAATACCAATCTTCGCAGCGGAGACTGTATCGAAGACCTTTTAAGTTTATACCCCGTACAGTCAATAGATGGCAACCGGCCAAAATATTCTCTGTAATCTATAGCGCAGGAGGTGCCTGTAAGGCTCAACGCCTTCCAGTTGTCCGACAACAAGTCGTTAATACCTGCTATTTCATCCTTTTGATTCTTAAAATAAATACCATTATATACATCGAATAACGCCCATTTATTTCCTAATCGTACAAACGAAAAGTATTTTTTTGAGTCTTTTGGCCTGCCCGTAATCGCAGCAAAAAAAGCATCGGTTCCTGCATAATTACATAGGGTGGCGAACACGTCTTGTGCCTGATCATCATCGCCGTATCCTCTTATAATAATATTCCAAACATGGTCATCTACAACGGGTAGGCTCCCGGGATTCTTTTTTATATTCAGGTGGGTCCATTCAAATACCTTCATTATCTCTTCCTGTTCATTTCTAGAGCCGATGATTATCTGCTTAACCAGATGCGCGTAATTATAATTTCTATCAAAGAAATCCAATAATTTTAAATAAAGCGGAATCTTTAGTTCCCGTACCCGGTAATTTATCCCTTGACGCGTCGATACCTCAACATTCAATAAAAAAATACCTAAGATCAAAACAAGTGCCACTAATAATACCTTACGCATGGTTATCAATAAATCTGTTGTGCCATAACTCCAGCATTAAAAGAGCCCACAATTGATAGGTATAATCGGCCTTCTCCTCTAAATGCTGCTTCACTATCCATTGAATAAATTCTTTATTGAAGTACCCCCTCCTCAGGCACCTTTGCGACAAGAGGGTCCCGGTCAATAGATCCTTTAAATCGTTCCTAAACCAGCTGCCGACGGGAACGCCGAAACCCATCTTAGGCCTGCTGATAATTTTGGAAGGGATAAAATCTTTTATGATGTTTTTCAATAAATATTTCTTTATAAACCATCTCATTTTAAAATCTGCCTTTAAGGAAACGACAAATTCTATAAGCCGGTGGTCCAAGAAAGGTGAACGCGCCTCTAAAGAATTAGCCATAGTAGCTATGTCCATTTTTACCAAAAGGTCATTAGGTAAATATGTATTTGTATCTGCGCACAAAAGCATATCTATAAGCTCCTGGCCTTCTGAGTGGTTGAAAAAAGGCAGCAATAATCTTTCCGGATTACTATTAGACAGACTATTCTTGAATTCCTGAGAATAAAGCCTATTTTGGAAATCCGTATCACAGACTGAAACCCAGCGTAAATAGCGCTTAGGCAAAGACAGCGACGCCCCTCGGATAAAACGTTTAAGACGGGACATTTTATTCTTGGTATGAGGATAATGAGGAATCCCGTTTATTATAGGCTCGATAAATCTACTTCTTAAAAGAAATGGGGTTCTGCTATACCATCTAGATAAATATATGGCCCTGTAGCGTTCGTATCCTGCAAAGAGCTCATCCCCCCCGTCTCCATTCAAAGCTACGGTCACATATTGCCTGGTCATTTTAGCTACATAATAAGTAGGTATGCATGATGAGTCGGAATATGGCTCTCCGTAACGCTCAACCAGTTCAGGCAATATATCTACGGCATTCGGCTTTACTATAAACTCACGATGCTCGGTATCAAAGCTCTGGGCGATAATTTTAGCATATTTAAGTTCGTCGAAATCCTTATCATTAAACCCTATCGAGAATGTCTTAACCTTTTTACCCGAAGATAGTCCCGCCATCAGGCCTACCACAGTGCTGGAATCTATGCCTCCGCTCAAAAAAGCCCCCAAAGGCACATCGCTATAAAGCCGAATGCTGACTGCTTCTTTAAGCATGTCGCCTGCCTGCCTTGCTGCTTCCTGAAAGGGAATATTATTCTTTTTCGTATAATCCAGCTGCCAATAGCGTTCTATATCCACTATTTTATCTTTCAATAACAGCGTATGCCCCGGTAAAAGCTTGTGTACATCCTGGTAGATGCTTTCCGGCGCCGGGATATACCCGTAAGTAAGATAATCGGGAATAGTGTGTAAATTTATATCTCTTGACATATTCCCGGAGGCAATTAAAGACATAAACTCAGAGGCAAATGAAAAGACCCCGTTTTTATAAGAATACAAAAGCGGCTTTTTACCTAGCCTGTCCCGCGCCAGAAAAAGCTGTTTATTATTACTATCCCATATGGCAAAAGCAAACATGCCGCGCAGCTTCTTTACGCAATCCCTCCCCTCTTCTTCATATAGATGGATTATCACCTCGGTATCAGAGTGGCTGATAAATTTATGCCCGCGCTCCAATAGGCCTTCTTTTAACTCCTTAAAATTATAAATTTCTCCGTTAAAGACTATCCAGATTTTCTTATCTTCGTTGCACATAGGCTGGCGTGCAGAGCCGGATAAGTCTATAATCTTAAGCCTCCTGTGGCCTAAGCCTACGGCAGGATACGCGTTGTTTTCCACATAGGCCCCTCCTTCATCCGGGCCGCGGTGCGTCATCTTTGCGCACATACCGTTAATGAGGCCCGGCCCTAAATTACTCTCCCGCCCGTAATCTATGATTCCGCAGATCCCGCACATAGCTTATACCTTTTTGGCAACAATAATAATATTCGGCGCAAACCAACCAGCCTTAAAACCCAATAAAAAATACTCCATTAAGCCCGCGAAATAAAAGATGTTTCTTAAAATATGGTTTTTATAATCTAATACCCAAGGGGTAGGATACTGGTAATACCTGCCTACATAATCCATCCAAACAGGGGTCTGGATGGGTTTACCGATGCTTTTATGGATCACACAAAAACCGTGCTTCTGTAACATTTTAGTCAAAGTATCATGCGAATAATGCACAAGATGCTCATAAGAATCAAATATGTCATATGATTTAACGTTTCCTGTTAATCTTGCTAAGCGTAATTTTGTCAAATTAAACAAGCCATTAGGCACCTTAATAAATAAAATCCCGTCATCTTTGATGATTTTATGCACTTTATTAAGGATTATTTTAGGATCTGATATATGCTCAAAGACATCGGTCATAGTTACAATGTCAAAAAAATTATCCGGGAAATCAGAATCTTCCAGAAAGGCATTCTTAATATTCAGGTTAAAATATTTACGGCCCAGATTCGCTAAAGATTCGGAAGGCTCTATGCCATATATATTCCAATTATTGTTTTTCCGGGCAAGCCTCAGGAAAAATCCCGCATTTGTCCCAATATCTAAGAAATTACCTGCCGGCTTAAATCTTGCGATAGTCTTTAAATCATCGGAATAATTTCTATCGCGATGATGTTGCCTTCCGCCGCTGAAAATAAGCCTGGCCTCTTCGTAATAATCATTACTGTTGCCCCAGTATATTTTTTCAGGTGCTTTTAAGCGCGGATTAACATAAATCAAACCGCAAATTTTACATTTAACTATGCCTAAGACTGTCCTCTCTATGGTGATGATCTTATATTCATTGCTATTACAAAACGGACAATTAACTGTCCTTACCTCCTCTTGTGAATATTGTTTTCTGGTTAAATAATTGTATTCTAATAATTGGGACTTATTTTCGCTTGTCTTCATAGACCCTCTCTAATACATCTATAAACTTAGACGCCACCAGCTCCAAGGAATATTCCTTCTCTACGGTATGCCTCCCTTCTAAAGCGAATTTACGCCTCAGCTGGGGATTTTCTATTAATAAGCATAATTTTTCAAACCATTCTTTTTCGTTAGCTGCAAAGAAGCCGTTAACTCCGTCCTTGATTATTTCTTTATTCACACCCACCGGCGAAGCTACCACGCTCGCCCCTACAGACATATATTGCACAATTTTGAAGGCACATTTTCCCCTTGTCCAATCGTCATCCCAGATAGGCATAATCCCTATATCAAAACCCTGCAACTCGTTGATCTCAGTGGATAACGACCAATTGCAATAAGTAATACCGGGGATATTCAGGAAATTATTTCTGCAACCTATCAGCCTGATCTCTATAGAGTCGCCATATTTATTAATTAAGTCTAAGAGGGGAGTTCTAACCATGTTCAGGTATTGATTATTAGTATAAGAGCCTATCCATCCGACGATAACTTTATGATTATTTCCAGGGGCGTCTTTAGCCGGAGAATACTTACCGGTATCTATGAGCGTAGGTATAACTGCTGTATTTTTATTGTATTGCATGGCATATTCCTTTAAATAATTATTGCCCGCGATAATCGCAGCGCTCATTTTCAAAATATTTGTTATTTTGCGCGGTTTTTTTAACCAATGCATAATCCTATTGGCGCTACTATGGGTCGGTAAGAAAACAGAATCATCAAAATCATATATTATCGGTTTTTTACTAAAGGCGATCTTCTCTAAGAAGGCCCCTCCTACCGGATAGGCCTCTCGATGCACAAATACCAGGTCATAATCTGAAAGATTAACTAAATCCCTTATCCTGTTTATGGTGCCTCTTATAAAATAATAAGTCTTTTTCAAATAGTGTCCGTTTTCGTAGAGGATTTTGTAAACCTCGCTCTCCCAAAAAGGGTTTAAAGAATACGCAATGCCCTTCTTCCTTAAATAAGGCAAATATTGTTCTACTCTAAATCGGTTGCTCTGGCCTTCGGAAGGATAAGGAACCCAGAATAATATTTTCATACAAGTTTATTATAGATCTCCAAATACTTGTCTACTCCGGAATCCAGAGAAAAAAACCTTTCCGCGACAATCCTGCATCTAACACGCATCTTATCGCGCTCTCTAAGGCTTAACAGAAAATCATCTCTTACTTTCCTAAGATCATGATCTTTAAGATCATCCAAGATAAATCCGATCCTTTCCTTTTTTATTATCTCATCGCAGTCTCCGATGTTTTTATTTATTATAACAGGCACTCCGCAGGCCAAGCTCTCAGCAAATTTAGTAGGGCAACACCCCGCGTAAGAGTTCTCTCTATGATAAAGCATTAAAGATACATCGGCTTCTCTGACCCACTCAGGAACTTTTAAGTAATTTAAATTCAAGACCTTATATAAACATTCCGCTATGCCGTGTTTCTGCAGGATATTCTCGGCAAGGTGTGGCTCCGTATTGATCAAGGCCAGAAAAAATGCATTCGGCTCTTTTTCCAAAAAGAACCGGAAGAACCTGACAATCTCCGTGAAGCCGTAAAATGTCCCTATGCTGCCAGAATATAGAATGACTAATTTATTTCTCAAGAATTCTTTCTTCGGACCATTTAACGGCTCAAAGACCTTCGGGTTAACGCACGTCGGAATAACATCGATCTCTGCTCCGGTTTTTATTCCACGACTCGCCAAAAACAGCCTTGCCTTTTCCGTAAGGACAACTACCCGATCTGCTAAATTCAACATTCCTTTTTCCAAAAACTTTGCTATTCTGTAACCCATGCTTTCTTTCTTCCAGAATCCGGCATCCACCTTTTCATCGACCCAAAATCCCCTCATATCAAAAATAAACTTTAATTTAATTAATCCTTTAAGAAAAAAAGCGATAAAGGCCGAAACGTAACCTCTGGCATGCGTTATATTCAAGCTGTGCATCTTAATCAAAAAAAATCCATTTCCTACCCCGCGGGCAATATCGTATATGGTAGCAAAGATCCTGGGAGTATTATGGTACCTCAAGTATTTCCAGATGATTTTATGCCGGTCCAGTTCGCTCTTTATCGCCTTAAATATCTCCCCTTCTTCAAGGCAACCCTTTTTTTCAAAACTAAGTATAACTATATGAACATCCTTCTTAGCCAGCTCCTTCATATAAGTAATAACCTGCGATTGCCCCAGGGGGTCACAGAGACCGTCATAGGTTATATACAAAACACCTATTATTTTCTGCTGCATCTTATCCTCTCTCCGCGCGGATGATTCATTTCCTTCTTTAACCTAAAGGCAAAACGAAAGGCGTAAAACAATGATTTAATCTCTCTTCTAAAATATAGTGCACTTTTATTTCTTTCCTTCCACCATATGGGTATTTCTTTTATTTTGTACCCATGCCTACAGGCCCTCACTAACAACTCGGTATCCCAAAATATCCCTCTTTTTAGAGAATTATCATAACCCATCTCATCTACCAGCGTAAGTACAACGTCTCTCTTGAAGGCTTTAAAACCACACATATGATCATGTATTCTGGTTTTAAAGACAAGCCGTATAAAAGCATTATAAAGGACACTGGCAAATAACCTGAAACGCTTTCTTTTTAACCTGGAACCGCGGACATAACGGCTACCGGTTACAATATCATAACCTGAGCGTACCTGGTCTATCAAGTCAGGAAAGAAACGCATACTGGCAAGCAGGTCTATATCTACAAAAGTAATGATATCGCCGCTAGCCTTCTTAAATGACTGGGCAAGGTTCTCTCTTCTGGTAGGGCCTATATCGTAATTCAATAACGTTACCTTCCTATTAGCATGCTCTATCTTCTTGGCGATTATTTCAGTCTTATCCCGTGAAGCGTCATTTACTATGAATATTTCATACTCTACCGGGAGACTTTCAGTTATAAAATCTATAGACTTTATATCCCTATCGATTATTTTCTCTTCATTAAATACAGGGACGAAGATAGAAACTTTATATTTTCTCTCCTCATGATAGGGGACCTTATTCTTTACCGCCAATATAGTAGTCCCAAAACCCAGGTGGACTCCTGACAACCAAAATAAAATATTCTCGATAAACACAGGAAGCGGCCGATGACGCAATCCTAATATTTTCCTTAAGCAGAGGACCGGGACTAAGAACCAGAATAGATGCGTTATTTCAAACCCTGAGAAATCATAGGCGTGATATCTGCGCTTATGCCCCAGAAGGAGGTCGTATTTACTATATAGCCATCCATAAGCAGGCACCGTAATAATTACTTTCTTTCTGGCGATGCGCAATAACTCCACCACAGCCTGTTTATGCGGCCCTATATGTTCCAATACATCGCTGCAAATAATCGTATCAAAAGAATTATCGGGGAAAGACAGCTTTGGCAATCCCTCGTCTATATTGGTGGCACCGTTTATAATATGGCTGCCACAGCCTACATTTAAACAAGACCCTTCTATCATAGACTCAATTAATCTCCTTTTATATCTGAAGTAAAAATTAGGCTTCCCGTTTAACCACTCTTCGTTTAATTCATCCATTTTTTACTTAAGCAAAAGGCGATAGCCCTATTTATTAATTGTTTAACGATATAAAAGAATATTGGACCTCGGGTATATTTTTTTAATAAGGCTTATTAACCCGATAGCAGCAAAGATAAGCAGGTATGGCCTAGCGGGTAAGGTAAAACGAGCCTCTGCCAATAAAAACATGTGTGTCATAGAGAAGTAGAGTATCGGAAGAAGGAGAAAAATAAGCTCTTTCCATCTGCGTCTAATAATCCAGATGCCATATATAGCCAAGATTAAACAGGCTATTTTATAATATTTTATAATATGGAAGGCAATCCGGCTGCCGCCTAAAATCAAGAATCCGTAATTGCCAGAAATATCATTGGAGACAAGAATACTCACCCACATCCGCGGGATCCGTTTCATAGAACTAAGAATATACGGCAGGGGGTCATCTTTTATATTCTTGATTGCGTATTCTAAATAAAGGTCCTGCTCTTTCATCCTTTTTTGTAATCCGGTAATTCTGCTGGATTCTAGTCGGGATGCGATCTCTTCAAACTGGCTTATAAATTTAGGATTATACATCCTGTTTTCAAAATATTTTCCGGTTGAAGCCGATGCCCAAAATAACTCTTCTTTTAACTCCGTAGTTAAAGGTATAAATTTTTCGCTGACTAGATAATTACGCACAATCCAGGGCATCCAAACCAAGATGACGCATAAATTGAAGACCAACAAATGCTTACGTATAGTCTTAAAGTCTGCCACTAATAAATATGCTGCATCCATAAACAAAAACATAAGCGCTGTGCCGGGCCTTACCAGTAAACAATACCCCATAGAAAGGCCGGATAGCGCAAAAAATAAATTTCTCTGTGACCCTCTGCCTTTCTCAAACAAAAATATACCTAACGCAAATAAGAAAATACACAGTATCTCCGAATAAATAATGTATGTAAAAACGGCAGTAAAAGGATATACAGCGACTAAGGTAGCAACAAAATAGGAAAATCCCAGACTAAAATATCTCCTGATGGTAAAGAAAATAAGGACACACACCAAGGCATTCAAAAAAACCTGTATCAACATTACGGGGAGATTGTTGCCCCCTGAGATAGAATATATTAAAGCTAAAAAAAGACTATACCCCGGGACCCTGTACACATCAGGATAATATGGTTCTGCGACACTAAGGCTAAAACCGTGGCCGGCTAAAAGATTACGGGCGTAAGTCGAATACTCGGTATCACCTCTAAGATACATTAGGGGCTGAGTAATAACGAAAAAAAATCCGATTATTAAAGATAGCAGGAAAATAGCCAAGATTATTTTCTTGTTCATCTTTTTAAAGGAGCAGTTTTAATTTGCCTGTTTGATTTTCCCGTTGATTCTTAGAATATTAACCGAATTACTTATGCCAATAGTGATAAATATAATAAATATAACCATAAGTATATCCCTATGCCTGAAGACTGTCCCGATATTCCCTTCAAATAAAGCATACATACTAAGCGTACAAAACAAAAAAATCAGCAGATAGAAGATATCTCGCCATTTATATCTCAGCGCCGTCAATATACCTAACAGCAAAAAAGGAAATAAAATATAATATAAAAGCATCTGGGAATAAATGATCAGGTTTGTTTTACTGCTGTCTGCCCATAAAAAAGGCGAAAATAATGCATAGGCTATACCTTTACTGTAAGAAATAACGAACTCTGCAATAGTTATCTTGCCAACATGCCCAATATCATCTGAAACATAAAATCTATCCGGGTATATCCTATACCCTGAACGTGCCCCTATCAGCTGGCTCTTTTGAATGCTGATTACCTTCTCTGTAATGGCCATAAAGTGTCTATTAATATCAATATTATATTTCTTTGCATAAAGCGGCAAAGATAAAGTCAAACAGATTACGACAATCAATAGGAGTATTAACCTTTTCCTGTTCATGAATGAAACTAAAGACGCTATAGAAAACGCTACCATAAAAGGCAAGAATATATGAAATCTTACTAATCTAAGCGCCTCGGAAGTTATTTTCATTGCCAATATCAGAAGTAACGGAATAACTATAAAGAACATGGCATCCCGTCTCAAGATTGATTTTTCAATACCAGAGTTAACAATTTGTCCGGCGTTAGCATGAGAAGAGGCCGCCTCATCCTGGAGCCGATGGATAAGGCTTGTTGTGCAGGGATATATAAACTTCTTAATGATTATGATAAAGAAAACCCCCAGAAAAAACAAAGCACCTGCCGCATAGTTCGTAGTTATCAACATTGCGATAATTAATAAGTATTCCGAGACACCTACATATTTTCTAAGTTTTCGGAAAACAAGTGCCCATAGGATAATCAAGAAGATAACCAAAGAGTCTTTGGTCCCTGTTACGGACCATAAGAACATTGACGGCCAGAATATGCTAATAGCCAAAGCGATCTTGGCAATTACGGCTGAGAACATATCCTTTATCAAGAAAAACAATAATATACAGGTGGAAACGGACAAAAAACTGTTTATCAATTTCACTGCGATGGGGTCATACCCAAACACGGAATATATTAATCCAACATATCTGGCAAAATTATCGACCCTATATCCTCCAGATGGAATAGACCCCTTATAATGGGCCCTTAGGAATTCCAGCCATTTTGGCTCATTTCCGTCTATAGTCGGCATTGGCTCACCTGTAGCTATCTCGGCTATATATTGAGCGCTGCTTGAATATGCGCGCGCATCTCCCACTAGATCTGCTCCTTTGCCCATAGCGTAAGCCGTAAAATAATTAAATACACAAAAAATAAACCTGGCTATAATAGCTATGCCACAGATAGCTATTATTATCTTCCTGTCAGGACATTTCATTAAATTCAGTATGCAAAATAACCCGGCAGTTAAAACTAATACAGCCAATGTGCCCGGAGAAAAAAATAACCATATCCCTAAGGCGAACCCTGAACAAACAAGCCATATATAGGTTATAACGACTCTGGGCATTATTTAAATAGTATAGCTATAAAGGTTAGTATAGGTTTTAAACGGCCTTCTTGAATAAAAGCACCGTATAATTACGCAAGAATGTGCTCTTCCTTAAGATTAACTTGTAGCCAGCTTTGTCAAAACAATCAATGAAATCTTCCATTTTATAGCTTAACTCCGGGAATGATTCATTTGCCCCCTTAAGCATATTGCGCAACACAAAGACTCTTAATTTTCCGCATAATGAAAAATGATCCGGCTGCAAGATATACACATATTCATTGCTTATCCGGGCCATTTCTCTGACTAAAACACTGAAATCTTCATAGTGCTCTAATATTCCTTCTGAAAAAACGAGATTGAAATATCCGTTATCAAATGAGGTTTGCCTGCAATCCATCTGAAACACATCTTTATTTATTTTTAAGCCCTGGGCCTGGCAGACCTTTAGTCCTTCCATAGACCAGTCTATGCCTATTGTGTTTTTTAAGCCTATCCTGCGAAAGAATGAAACGGTCCTGCCCAGGCCGCAGCCTATGTCCAGCACAGGCTTGTTACAAATATGCGGCATATATCTTCTTAACGTGCTCCTTATTAAACAGTATCTGCCATATTTCATAATCTTCTCGGCAAATTTTATGAGAGGCATTAAAGAAAATGGACTGCGCCTGGATTTCTCAGCTTCAGACTCAACACCATCCCGCCAGTATTTATCCCATTGCCTGTGCGCGCTATCTTCTATTATCCTCATTTTTCAATATCTCCCTAAAAAATAATTTATCTTTACCCTTATCAGGTCCCAGGGGTCAAACAATATACATTTTAATACATTTATCGTAGAACCGTCCTTGTGCTCCCAGGATACAGGCACTTCTTTAACTTTAAAGTTATTCCTGATAGCGATATAAATAATCTCTACATCAAACATCCCGCCGTCCAATATCTGCCTAGAAAATATATGCCGGGCTGTTTCCTTTTTAAAGACCTTAAAACCGCATTGGGTATCGACTATATCAGGTTTTAAACCGAGAAGTGAAATAAAAACATGGGCCAGGACCCCGACAAATCTCCTGGACCATGATGCAGGGGTAAGGACATTGGAATCCTTGATTTTCCTTGAACCAATCGCTATATCACAACCTCGCTGTAGCCAGCCGGCTAACTTTTCGTATTCCTGTATCGGGGTAGCAAGGTCGGCATCGGAGAAAAGGATATTTTCTCCCCTGGCCTCAAGCATCCCCTTTTTTACACTATATCCTTTGCCGCGGTTATTCCCATTTTTCAATAATTTTACGTTATTTCTATCCTTTATAAACCTTTCGACAACGCCTACCGTATTATCTTTACTGCCGTCATCTACGACTATCACCTCAAAACTTAGTCCTTTACTGCTAAAATATGCGTCAATAACAGGCAGGGTCTTAGATATCCTCTTCTCCTCATTATAAGCAGGGATAACCACCGATACGGATAACTTACTTCTGTCAATATCAGCCATAGATAACACCTTCTATTAAGAAAGCAGGCCCTTGTCTTTCATTTCTTTCCATAAGTTGTTAAATTCAGAAATGGTCTCTTGAGTCCGCGGGTTATGAGACATTTGTTTTAAGAAATTAAAAGGCACTGTGACAATGTCCGCCCCGGAAGCAAAAGACCTGTTTACGTCCATGATGTGCCGTATGCTTCCTGATATTATTTTTGTCTTGAGGTTGCCTGCCCTGAACAAATCCGCGGTATCCCTGATTACCCCTGTAGCATCATAACCCATGTCGCCTATGCGGGCAAAGAATATACTTGCATAAGTAGCACCTGCCAAGGCAGCCATGATAGCTTGATTGGTTGCCATTATTGCCGTGACATTTGTTTTAATACTATACTTGGTTTCAAGTGTCTTAACAGCCTTCAGGCCGACGATCCCCATGGGTATTTTTATAACTATGTTTTTATGCCAGGAGGCGTACTGTTTAGCTTCCGTAATCATAGCATCCAGATCTTCCGAGGTCGCCTCTACGCTTATCGGACCGTCGCATAATTTAGCTATTTCCAATATTTTGTCTTTCAGGCTGATTTTTCCCTTCAAAGAAGAAACTATCTTCGGGTTTGTAGTAACCCCGGAAACCACTCCCCAGGTTAGCGCTTCTTTTATTTCATTTACGTCTGCGGTGTCTATGAATATCTCCATCATACCCCTCCCATTTTTTTATTTTAGAGACAGCCTCCAACAGGTTTCCTGCGATAGCATCCGGTTTCAAACCCTTAGATGATAACATAGAACATAGGTCGCACTTCGGTCTCCCTATCAGAATCGTCTTACAGCCGGCTTCCTTACCGGCCTCTATATCGGTTATACCGTCTCCTATCATGTACGAACGTTTCAAGTCAACATTATTTTCCCTGCAAGCCTTAATCAACAAACCCGGCTTCGGCTTTCTGCAACTGCAGGCCATTTTATATTTTTTTATCCTTGCCTCTGGATGATGTAAACAATAATACATGCCATCCAGAGAAGAAGCCCCGTTTAAAAGCCTGTTCATTTTCTTGTTTATCATGGCCAGGTTCTTTAAAGAGTAAAACCCCTTGGCTATGCCCGGCTGATTTGATACCAGTATTGCCTTCATCCCCATTTCGTGAATGAGCCTAATCGCCTCTTTTACCCCAGGGCATATAGAAAATTGCTTCACTAGGAATGGAGAATCGATGAGACCATGGTCTTGGTAATAAACCATGTTATTTATTACGCCATCCCTATCTAAGAATACGGCTTTGTTTTTTATCACCATCAATTCGCCATCGTGTCTTTAACCATCAGCCTCGCCGTAGAAAAAACATTTCTGACCAGGCCTAGCTTATTCGGAGTTGTCTTGAAGATATCCATGACCCTGGATATATTAATATAGAATTCACGGTAAGCCTTTCTTTTCAAATCTTTTAGCTCCTTATCCGTAACACAGCTGAGATTATCCGAAAGCGTATTATAACTTGAGAAACTGGGGGAATTATAATCAAGCCCTTCTTTTTTTATGCTTACATTCAATTTTGTGCCCGGGAACGGCTTCACATAATAAAAACTGGCAGTATGCAACCTGGAATGCTTGGCAAATTCTATAGTCTCTAATATCTCCTCTTTCGTCTCGGTATTGAAACCCATCATAAAGAACCCCCCTACGCTTATACCTTTCTTAGCTGTAATCGCAATGATTTCTTTGGTCCGGGCCAGATTTAGCTTCTTGCCAATTATGCCCTGTATTCTCGAAGAACCGCTCTCTATCCCGTATATTATCCTATAGGCCCCGGCCTTCTTAAGTTTCCCTAATAATTCTTCATCCATAATATCGGCCCTTAACCCATTGCCGAAATTAATCTTTAGTCTTAGCCCTTTCTCTATTATCAGGTCACATATCTTTTTTGCCCTTTCTTTATTTATATTAAAGACATCATCGATGATCTCGATCTCCTTCACGCCATACCTGGAAATAAGATATTGTAACTCATCGAGCACATTCTCAGGGCTCCGGAATCTGACCACCTTGCCGAATATGTCATGGCAATAATAACATCCGAAAGGGCACCCCCGGGACGTAAATACCGGAACAGCCCTCTCTTCAACCTGCAAAGGATTTCCTATGGAAAGGCGCCTGGAGTCAAAATATTGTTCAAGGGATACCAGGTCCCATGCCGGATGAGGAATCATATCAAGGTCTTTTATATAACCAGACCTAGGTTGATAGAGATATCCGCTGTCAACCCTGTATGCTATGCCTCCAAGGCCATCCGGCCGGTTACCTTCTGATATACTTTTAGCCAATTCATAGAAACTTTCTTCGCCCTCTCCTACGACGCAATAGTCAATAGATGCGTCTTTAAGCGCCCCCGCGTAATCAGAAGAGGCATATGGACCGCCCAATACTACAATACATACCTTATTGAGAGATTTGGCTATCTTAGCGATTGCATGGGCCCCAATGCTCTCAAAATGAAGCCCGGTTATCCCTACGATATCAGGGCCGAACTGCTCAACCACTTTCCTTATGCCTGCCTCATCTAGCCTTCCCCGCCTGGCATCAACTATCTTAATTTCAACAGGCATCTTATTCCTTATGTATCCTGCTATATACATCAACCCCAAAGGCGGAGGAGTCTTTACTATCCCTGAATTCGGCCTAATCAACAGTATCTTCATCAAGAAGCCTTTATCTTCTCGGCTAAACAATTACAAATTAAATGCTCTAATGCCAGATGAAAAGATTCAACGTGAGGGGTAGAATCATAGGGGATGACAACGCACATATCCGCCAGTGTTTTCATAGCCCCCCCGTCAAAGCCGCTGAAACCTATCGTAACCGCTTTATTATCCTTAGCCAGTTGCATTGCCTTAAGGAGATTCTGTGACCATGCTCCTGCCTTATCGCTCCCCGAACCGCCATGCACGCTTATGCCGATTACTACATCATGTGGCTGCATCAGGTTTTTAAGTTGCTCGGAAAATAAATTCTCAAAACCGTTATCATTAATCAACGCGCTCATTAACGGGATGTTATCGGTAAGGCCTATGACCTTGAAACGCTTTTTCCCCTCTATTACGGTGCATTTAGCTAAATCACACACGAAATGGGTTGCCGTAGACGCAGAACCGCCGTTTCCCATGATAAACACCTGTCTGTTTTGTTTCCAGGCCGCAAAAAGCGCATCTATAATATCCCCTATTTCCTTTCTTGAGATAGACTTAATTATGCTTTCCATCTCTAAGAAATACTTATCGATAAATTGTGTATCATTCATATCATAAGCTCCTTTTTAGAAAAAGTTTGCTATTATCTTTGACCCTTCAAAATCAAACCTGCAACGCATCTCTCGCAAGCCTTTCCTTGTAAGGGCGTCTCTGAGTTTTTGCTTGTTCCCCGGTAAATAAAACATAAAGAAGCCCCCTCCTCCGGCACCCATAATCTTTCCCCCCAAGGCACCGTGGCGCTTAGCGAATTCATAACATTCATCAATCGAGCTTGAACTTATCTTTCTGGACATGGTTTTTTTCACTTTCCAGTGCTCATCCAAGAGCCTGCCGAATTTATCTATATTGCCTCTTTGAAGTGCATATTTTATCTCTACACCCAAATCCTTTATTACACATAAGGCATTCAAGATATCCTTATTATCCGCCTCAGAGGCCTTTTTCTGGTCATCCAGGACATATGCAGAATCCCGCTTTATCCCGGTGTAAAAGAATAAAAGATTCCTCTCTAGCTCATCAATAGCATCCTGAGATAATTCAAGCGCCGATAATTTAACTTTCCCGCTTCTATCTATTTCCAGGCATGTTATGCCTCCAACGGAAGCTATGTATTGGTCCTGTTTGCCTATCGGCTTATGAAGCATATCTATTTCGATCCTGCAAACTAACTCCGCCAACTCTGACCTTGAAATATGCTTCCTGCAATAAACATGCAAGGCGTTTAACAGGCCGACCGTAAAACTTCCGGAAGAACCCAGGCCTGTGCCGCTAGAGACCTCCGTAATAGAGTGGATCTCTATCCCGTTCTTTATTTTCATGAACTTAAGCGCTTCCCGGATAAGCTCATGCTTGATATCTTCCACTCTTTCCACGGTCTCTATTTTGGAATAACTTAGCCAAATCAGGTTATCTATTGTCCTCTTATTGATTGTAATATACACATATTTATTTATAGCTGCCGCAAGCACAAACCCTCCGTATCTTGCATAATAAGACTCAAGATCAGTGCCTCCCCCTCCCAGGGTAACCCTAAATGGCGTCCGCGCAATAATCATCTTTACTTTGCCCCTTTTCTAGTCTTCTCCCGCCAAAAAGACTCCGGTAATAATTTTTGCAGAAATATACCCCTTCCGAAAAGATACTCCTAAGGTCGCGAAAAGAAGATACCCTGCATAACCTGCGGAATATAAAAGAAAAATTCAGATAAAAACTCCTGATAGCATAATTGCGTATTTCCCATATCTCCTGTGCTGTTAACTCTTTTGTTCCCATCATGGGGAAAGAAAGCGAACTATCTAACCCGCTTAGATTATCTGATGCTACCAGGTTATTGCTTATAACTTCCTCCCGGAATTTTGTTCCGATCCGCGGAGTGGCAATACTAAAAGAAACATATTCGGCATCCAGCTCTTTTACAAATTTTATGGATTCGAAGATCGACTCTTTACTTTCACCCGGTAAGCCTATAATTATATAAGCTGAAGGATTTATACCTGCTTCTCTGCATAGCCTGAAAGCCCTCTTGCTATCTTCAGCAGTTATCATCTTATTATATTTTTTCAAGACCTCATCATTCTGTGTTTCTACGCCGAATATTAACGAATGACAACCTGCCTTCTTCATAATTGCCAGGAGTTCTTTATCTACGGCATTGACACGCGAAATGGCCATCCAGCTAAACCCGAATTTCTCACTAACCATCATGGAACACAATTCATATGCCTTCTGCCTCGGGACAGTAAAGGTCTGATTTCTGAATACCAATTCTTTGATTTTTAACTTGGATATATAACGTAATTCTTCGCGGACATTCTCGATATTCCTGGTCCTAAACCTTATATTTGCATAAGGACAAAAAGTACAGTTGAAAGAACAGCCAAAATCGGTAATTATTCCGGTCAAAGGATATCTTCGGGATAAAGGCGTAGAATACTTCAATAATGGGAATAATTCATGCCTGGGGACAGGAATGCTATATTCATCCGGTCCGGTCTTGTCTCCTGATATAATGGCATCGCCTATCCTATAAATAAAATTATTTATTTTTCTGCCGTCTCCTTGCCCTTCAAGATAACTCAGTATATCGGCGGTAGTAAAATCAAGCGATATCCCATCTAGAAAATCATAACGCTTCATTAAATCTCTACCTGCATACAAAAGTATATCCCCGCTCCCAATAATGTTTAACTTCTTCCGAGCTGCTATCCCGGCCAGGAATTCAAAATCTTCTTTCCAGGATACAGCGCCAGTTAAGAATATTATCGTATCTATATCCATGTTAATTACAGCTTTATAGGCCTTGGCGTAATTGACCCTCTCTGCGATGGCATCTAATACACGGATATCATGACGGCCATAAAGGAAAGCGCTGAATAACTGCAGGTCGATCGGCGGCCAGTAATAATTCAGCTTCGATACTAAACTGCTGTAATAATCTCTTATGTAGAGCTTATTGCCCGGAGGATTAAGTAAAAGCACCTTTTTTCTGATTATTTTATCTGTGGGCATAGTATTTTATTTACAACGCTCAAGAGAGGTTATTTATTATTAGATTTAACCTCGTTTTCAATTCAACCAAGGGTATCCCGAATTCTCTTCTCAGTGCCTCCGGGTCTCCTGTTTTATTTTCATCTATCTCTAATATTTTATCATTTGTTATGTTAAAAAATGGCCCGATCAACCTCAAGAGACCGAGGGGGATATGGATTTTAACTCTTTTTTTTACGCTAAGCTTGTCGAATATCATCTCTGCAAGCAGGTTATAGGTAAATATATCCGGTCCGAATAAATCATAGGTTCTTTCCCTGTGTGAGAACAATACCTTTTCTGTTATCGATACTACGTCATCTACGTGAATCGGCTGCATACGGTATTCACCTGTACCGATTATGGGCGCAAAATTAAACTTCTTGATAAATTTCAAAAGCTGGCTGATAAAAATTCCTCCGCGATCATCGTAAATCAGCCCCGGGCGCAATATCACATAATCAAGACCGGATCTTAAAACCTCTTCTTCGCAAAGCCTCTTAGAAAGAGAATAAGGGCCTTGTTTTCCGAATTTACTATTTATACTACTCATAAAGATTAATTTCTTTATCCCGTTTCCTAAAGCTGCTGAAATAACATTCCTCATAAAAATAAGGTTGTCTTTCATGGCCTTTCCGGGGGCAAATGTCGCTGCCAGATGGATAACGCAGTCGGCGCCCCTTGAGGACTCAAGGACAAAATTCTTATCGGATATATCCCCATAATATACTTTAACGCCGGACCCTTCTAAAAAAATGGCTTTTTTATTTGAACGGGAAATAACAGCCAGGGAGTGCCTGGTATGGAGCCTTTCAATCAATCGCCGGCCTACAAATCCTGTACCCCCCGTAATCAGTATATTCATACCCTGGATTTCGCCGTTATTTACGAACAGCCTTTTGGAAAACAATCAATAATAGAAAAAAGGCCGAACCTGCTATTATTTAATACCGTAGATACATCCCCTACCCTGAATACCTGTTCGATTATACGGATTTGTTCTTTTAATGGACGGACATACTCCCCCCGTTCTACCGCTAAAAAAAATCGCTGCATAAAGGTTGGTTTTTCCGGGTAGGTTAAATCCAAGATCACGGCCATCTTTCTTGTTACAGCTGCAATATTCCTTAAAATATTAAGGTTATCCTCTTCACAGAAGTGATGCAGCACGGCTAAATAAAGCGTCTTATCGAACATCTGTCCATCCAGGCCTAATTTTGTTATATCACCAACGATGAAGGTTTTCTGGCCGTCGGGATAGTGAGATTGCGCATACTTAATATACTGCTCGTTTAAATCAACCCCCACGTATGTGCCTTTAGCCAGCGTACTGTATAAACCCGTACCGCACCCGACATCTAAGATTGATTCCCCTGGCATAGCATCCAGGTGGCTTGAAACATGCCTTCTTAAGTCTCCTAAGTTACAAAGCCGCTGAAGGAAATCGAAAAGGTAGGGATTGCCCCCTATCTTTTCTAGCATTTTTCTGGCGCAATAGTCAGGCATTTTTAATAGATTCATGTATTCCTAAAAACATGAATAATCTTCTTTGACTTACTAAAACTAGACGGTGTGCCGATATCTAATAAATAAGAACGTATCGGATAGCCATATATACGGTAGTTATGGCTTAAAAGATACGGGAAGAGATCACAGGCAAAATCATATTTTTTCCGTGCGGGGATTGCCCGCAAGACCCTGGGCTCAATTATATACAATCCGCAATTTGCGTAGTCACGGCTTGAAACCGTCTTTATATCCGGTTTCTCAATAAATTCGCAAATAGAATTGTCACAACGCATCCTGGCAATCCCGCATCCTTTGGGGTCGTCAACACGATAGAGCGCAACTGTAAAATCAGCATTTTTTGCCTTATGTTTTTTAATCATACGGGGGATATCTATATTTCTCAGCGTATCACCGTAAGCAACCAAAAACGCCCCTCCTTTTAATAAACGAGACATGTTCTTCAGGGCTCCGGCGGTCCCCAATAGATCCCTTTCATAAAAATACCTGATATGCACCCCGAATTTCCTGCCATCTCCCAGATATTCTACTATCGCCTCCGGTTTATAATGTAAGTTTATGAATATCTCTTTTACGCCGGCCCTCCTGAATAATCTTATGGAATATTCTATAATAGGCCGTCCGCCTACTTTAAGCATTGGTTTAGGAAGACGACTCGTAAACGGACGTAATCTCTTCCCTACACCAGCAGCCAGAATCACACCTTTCATCTTATACTAATATTTTTTGTGCTTTTCTACCCGCAAATATCCACCACGGCGCATATCCTGTAAACATTAAAAGGATAAGCAATACTGGGACAAAATATCTTGCGTGAATATACCGCATGGGAACCTGAACTAAGATCATATCAATATGTGTTTATCTGAATGCACCCCTGAATGCTTTTATTACTGACCTGATCTCTTTATTGCTCATCGGCACATATAGAGGCAGGAGGATACTCCTGTCAGATATATCTTCCGACACGGGAAGCCGGCACCTCTTGCAAAAATCTCTATAGGCAATTTCTCGATGCGCTGTCATTATCCCTCGTCTTGTTGAAATGCCCGCATTAAGCATCTTTTGCATTAAGCCGTCTCTTGAAATAGGCGCGCCCATTTTTATGTATACCGGGTAGGACTGATAATTTGAAAAATAACCGGTTTCTTCCAAGGGCAACCTGATACAATCTATATCTCTGAAGGCGTCATTATATCTTCCGGCGATCTTCCTTCTTTGCGATATTATCCAATCGAGCTTTTCCAGCTGTTTTATGCCTATCGCTGCCTGGATATCAGTCATCCTATAATTGTATCCCAGCTCCAGGTAATCTTCGAAGATTACCTTATTTGATAAATGCCGCGCCCTGTCGTTAACAGACATACCGTGCTGCCTCAAAAGCCTCAGCCGCTTATAATAACCTTTATTCGAAGTAGTAACCATGCCTCCTTCGCCAGTCGTAATCACTTTACGCGGATGGAAAGAAAAACAAACTAAATCCGAATACGAACCTATCTTCTTACCTTTATATTCTGAGCCGACAGCACATGCAGCATCTTCAATTAACTTAAGTTTATATTTAGCGCATAACTGCCTATAAGCATCTATGTCAGCTGGCATACCCATCTGATGCACTATTAATACCGCCCTTGTTTTTTTAGTAACGAGGGTCCTGACATGCTCAACATCGATATTATATGTCTTTGGGTGAACATCTGCAAAAACCGGCTTTGCCCCCACATACAAAATAGAATTAGCAGTGGCAATAAAACTCATGGATGGACAAATAACTTCATCGCCTCTCTCAACCCCGGATACTATCATAGACAGATGCAACGCCGTCGTACAACTAGACACGGCAACCGCATATTTGGCGCCTACATAACCTGCGAATGCCTCCTCAAAGCGCTGCACATTCGGCCCCTGAGTGACCCACCCTGTAAGTATGGCATCATAGGCGCTCTGAGCTTCTCTCTTTGTTAAATAAGGCTTAGCGATATGTATCATTTTCTTATCCTCTCACAGTATTTTCAAAATACCATTCGGACAAAAGCCTTAACCCATCTTCCAGGTTCACGCTAGGCTCATAATCAAGCATTCTTTTTGCTTTTGAAATATCCGCCCATCTTCTTTTTACCGGGTTAACTGTACTTTCAGGCATAAATTGCGGAACCAAGGTCGAATTATTCACTTTTAATAGTATCTGGAGCAATTCTTTCAAGCTTGTCTCTCTATGGCAGGCGATATTAAAAGCCTCATTAGTTATATCGCTTAGCAGCGCTAACACGTTGGCCTTAGCTATATCTTTAACATATACAAAATCCATTGTCGTATCGCCATCACCATAGATCAGAGGGGGCTTGCCCTTCCGTATACAATCAAGCCATTTAATCATAACCTCGGTATATTTCCCCTCCCTATCCATGCGCGGGCCGTAGATATTAAAATAACGCAGTGCGATATAATTCAATCCGTACATATGGCAATAACACTTTAAAAGCTGCTCTCCGAACAACTTTGCGGCACCGTAGAACGTCCTGTTATCATAAGGGTTTTCCGTTTCCGGGGTAGGAAAATTCTGGGCCATACCATATACTGATGCGCTGGAAGAATAAATTATTTTCCTAATTTTATACTTTCTGGCACTTTCCAGGATATCAAAGGTCCCCTTAACCATAACCTCGTAACCTTCAACAGGATCGGCTGCGCAGGCATTGATACGCAATGTAGCTAAATGAAAACAAAAATCTGATTTTGACATGTATTCATCCACCAATTTCACCTCGTTAATATCCCCTTTCCTAAACTCCACCAGCGGGTTATTTATAAAATTACTCATATTTTCATAGGTCCCGCGAAGCAGATTATCAAGGATGTATATCTTTTTAGGTTTTAATAACAATAATTCCTCAACCAGATGCGAGCCAACAAAACCAGCACCGCCTGTTATAAATATTTTCGAATCTTTGATTATATTTCTACACATTATTTTCACTATACATAAATAATAATCAAAACAAGATAGAGCAAATAAAAATCACTTTTTGTCAGCAGATTTAATGTTTCCTGCCATTGAGGATATTAAAAGTTTCTCCGGAAATAGAATCTATTATTTTTCTCTGTACGAGTTTAGATAAATTCTCAGGCAATACTGCATTTCTTGATGTGATCAAAAAATCTATACCTTTCTCTTTGACAAAATCGAACTTACAACCATCGATGCTAGTAAAATTATTTGTCTCAATTTTATTCTGAACAAATTGGTAAAAAGCCGAGTTTAAAAACATCAGCTCCTCAAACTTCTTGGAAGTAAACTCATCACTGATCGGGGCTTCGAAAACCGATAGAGAAACAATGTCGTAATCAGAAGAAAATAGACACAGGTATTGCCCCAATGTAGCGCTATCCGGCCCTTTATCAAATATGGTATTATAGTCATTTCCATGTTTTAGGTACCCCCCTATCGGATTTAACCCTGGGAATTCTTTTTTAACTTGAGTTAGAAAATCAATGTTATATTGGTGGTTTTTCCAGCCTTTCACAAGACGTATTTTTGTCAACGTGGAGGATGTGTTGAAAGACAAAAGAAAGATTATAAAAAATATTGAAAAGTACTTATTTTTAACCTCGCGAGAATTAACTAAATCGATGAGCAAGATCGAAATACCAAGGTTAATTATTACGCTGCCAATGTTATAGAATAATTGTACGCTGTCAGGCATAGGATTTAGGGCTGCCCAACTTAGTAACGAAGTTAATAGAAAAAGCAGGTAAACCGCTAGTATAGAACTACGTCGATGAATTATGCTGTTTTTGTAACTGATTATTAAGACCAGAAAGGGGAAATATAACACCAGGATTTGTAATGGGGTCTTTATACAAATATTGAAAAAGGTTTTTAAATACACCCACATTTCCCGGAAAGATCTATGATTAATACTGCTGAAAAAATCTTTCAAAACCGCAGAATGCGTATTGGAAACACCTAAAGTTCTATAAAATAAATAAATGAACAGTCCTGTAAAAATGACAAAGGCCACGGCATAAAAAACATTTTTTTTAACATAATGTTTAAAAATAACCAGGAAAATATAAACTAAAAACAATCCGGTCAATATTGCAGGGGCAGCGGAAATTGTAAATATAGGCAAGAAGAGAACAACCAGTGTCGAAATAAAAAAGTATCTTCTCATAAAGAAAATAGTTGCCAAGATCATAACAAGATAAACGGGAAACAATTTAGATAAGTTAAAAAGGTTGAATGCAAAACATGAACTTTCTTTGAGTAAATATATATTTGAATATGCGCCCAAATAAACTCCCTTAAGAAATAACAAAAAAAACGCCAAGATTATATTTAAAACAGATAGCTTGTATGATTGTTCAATAAGCGCACATATTCCCAAGAAAACAACAAAACATCCGGCCGGGAATACGACTAAAACAAAATTTAAAAAAGATAAATTCTTAAATAATGAGTTTAATCCACTGTTAAGCCATATCTCAAAATAATGGTATGGCGATACCCGGGCGTTAGCAATATTAAAATAATCAATTATTTTTGTCTCAATTCCGGTATTCCTTAGAAAAGACGAGATCCTGCTATAAAAAATAATATTACTATCAGCTATAACAGGAAAACCACAGACAGGAGCGATTGAATAAAAATAAAGGGTATAAATAATAACCCCCGCAAATAGCGCGAGTAAATAACTATTTTTCGAAGATAAAGAGGTTCTTCCATTTAAATGGCTGCAGTCAGCAAATAAAATACCCTTCTTAAGATTTATTCTGCAATAAAATAAAATAATTGTACCCAGGGATAATATACCAAATAATATAGTCTTGCCTTTAGTAAAATAAAAAGCGGATGCGGTAGCAAAGAAACATAATCCGACAAACTCCCAGATGAAAAATTTGGTAAATTTCATTTTGACTTCTATTTTAAAGATTTTTGTAAAGCCGTAACCGATAATCCCAAATAAGAATAGGCTTACAATAAATTGGAGAAAATAAATAAAATAAAGGTTCATGCTATTTATTCATAGTAATTATAATTTAATACGAAAGCGAAGCATATCCGTTAAAGACCACAATATATCGTAAAATTTACCGAACGCGCCTTTCCCGATTGTCCGTGGTCTATAATCAACTAAAATCGACTTGACTCGTAAATGACCATGCCTTGCCCGAATTATCATTTCTGGAGTGGTAAACGATGGACTCTTGGCAAGGGGCATTATCTTAGGCAATATACTACGTCTATAAAACTGTGTAAAATTTAGGTCTCTAATGCCACGGGTAAGAAATGGAAATAATAAAGACAGCAGTATACGGTTTACCTTAGAGGTAATCAGCCTCCACAATGTATAGCCTGCATATGACTTTCTTTCTAATACCAAGACGTCACAATCTTTAAGATAAGGCACCAGGGTACTTATATCTTCCGGGGCAAGCGCAAGATCTGCGGCATTATGTATAACAAAATCTTTAGTCGCGCTGGATATCCCTCTTTGAACCGAAATGCCAACATTCAAATTAACTATATTATAAACTATCTTAACCCGGTTATCATTCCTGGAGAATTCCCCTGCAATAACGGCCGTCTTATCAGTGCTGCCATCATCAACCACAATTATCTCAAAATCTTCGAAATCAAGCGATAACGTTTCTATGCAGCGCGCAAGGCATGATTCAATAAGTTTCTCTTCATTATATGCCGGAAGGATCAAACTGATACTTTCTGTTAGTTTTTTCATCTCGATTTATTCGCCTTTTAGAAAATCATTTCCGAGCATCTTCTTTATAGCAGTGAAATAATCATAATCCCATCGCATGCCCTGCCATTCGGTACATTTGAAACAATATGGAATCCGATGAAACTGTCCTTTGATATGGATATGGCGTAATCGATCGTATTCTTTGCTGGTCCAAATCTCAGAAATAGACTGAGTCCTTAAATCCCCGATTTTTGTTTTATTAAACCAATCATCTACGCAAAAGCGGACAATCCCATCATCGGAAATATTAAACCTCCGCCATAATTGCTGGCATGGCCAACGTTGAATAGGCTTAAATTTCTTCTGCCTCCCGGTAATATCCGGTCCAGTCTCTCCTAGCACTGAAGTCGCATCATAATAATCACGGACTAAAACATTATCTACAATTTTCCCCCAATGTTTCTTAAAATTCTTCAACTCATCCCTAGCTGCAGGTTGGTCTATGATATTCACCTGGATTTTAATCGGACTATTAACCAGATTTCGCAACCCTATAAGGTTATTGACATTGCCTATTACCCTTTCGAAGTCGCCGCCCCTTATTTTCTTATAAGTTTCTGCTGTATAGGCATCCAGACTAATATTTATAACATCGACAAGGCTTTCCTCAATAATGGCACGATTAAACTTTCCTACTGTGCCGTTTGTCGTAACATTAACCGGACTGATGTTACACTTTCGCGCAAAACGCAACATATCTATAAAACGCGGGTGCAAAAAAGGCTCCCCGTCTGTACCGAAATTCATAATAACCCCCGGCCATTGCCCTGCTTCTTTACAAATCTTCTCCCAGATTCCCCATGGTAAAACAGATTTATGATAATTTGTAAGTTTCGAGAATTTAGAATAATAACAATGTATGCAACGCAGATTGCATACGTTAGTAATACTCACCACGATCATCGGTGGAAAATGTCTATGCCATGGTTTAGCAAATATAAATGGCGGCCGCTCAATGACCATCTCTTTCAATTCACGCCCCACAACCTACCCTCCCTTCCTGCCTATCCCTTCTTAAAAACTCCATTAGTTGCCTGATCTCTAATCGCATCGTAAGGCGCAATGTAGTGCCATGGGTAAGCTTTCAAAACCTCTTCTAAAGGAGTTGATAATATTTTTGCGAATCCTGGAAAAGTCCAAGTAAGAAAGCTATAGGGCATCTCACTGCTGCCCCATCGATTTTTAAACGCATAGACCCCTGAATTCGGATTACTTGATTGCCAATTAAACCACCGAATACCATTCTTATAAAAGTAACGAATAGCGAAATCAGTTAAGGCATAGTTACCCCCGTATTTCATTAGTTCGGTTTCGCTGCTTAAGATAAAGACATCCATAATTTCTCTATTCCAAATATATATACAGCCTCCAATGATATCAGCATCTTTTCTTATAACGGCTAAATTAGCCATATTTAACGGTTTCAGGCTAGATAGTATATTGCTGATTAAGATCTTGGGGAGAGGGCGAGCCTTCAATTCACAATGCCGTTTTACATGAATATCATACCATGCCTCAAAGTCATCATCATCCGCCCAATCAACAACAATACCATACCTAGAAGCCTTGGAAAGATTTCTACGAATATCATTATTGTGATTAGAATTACCCGTGGTATAGTCGTTTGAACTATTAAATAAATTCTTCAAGTCTATAGCTTGACAAAAATTCTTCAATATATAAGTAGGCGATAAATAAGTTATATATAGTTCTTCATCATCCAGGAATGGATTGGTGATAATACTAATAGAAATGCATTTTAATGTATCGGCTAACTCTATCGCACATTTCATAAGGCCTCTATATACCTGTTCTTTCATATTATCGTCAAGATTCTTTAAACATAAAATGCCCCCTAACGGTCCGGCGTGTGGAACCGAAGTTAGAATCCCTCCCAGCCTGCCTTCATAATAGTACAGGGGAAGGCCAGCGACTATCTCACCGTCATCCAGATTTCTAACAACTAAAAAGTAGGGCACATCAGGCGAAATAGGGGCAATTACGTATGACCACGGGATTGACTGTTGCACTAGGGCGTGCGGACAATCATCAAACAATTTCTGATATAAACCCGCCTCTCCCTGTCCATGAATACTTGTCTGTAACATCGTAATCTTACTTAAAATATTTAAATACCCTGGCCGGACTGCCCATAACGATACTATTTGCCAGGACATCCCTGGTTACTACTGAACCAGCCCCCACAATGGCATTCTCCCCGATAGTTACGCCGCATAAAATCGTGGCACTGGTACCGATAGATGCCCCTTTCTCAACCGTAGTCTTCGAAACCTGCCAATCAGTTTCTTTCTTTATCTTCCCCAAGGCATTAACGGCGCGGGGATATTTATCATTTATAAAAGATACATTATGGCCTATAAACACATTATCCTTGATATGCACCCCCTCACAAATAAAGGTATGGCTTGAGATCTTACAGTTCTTTCCAATTATCGCATTTTTCTGGATTTCTACAAAAGCGCCGACCTTTGAGTTATCCCCGACAATACAGCCATACAGATTGATAAATCGGGCTAATTTCACGTTTTTACCTAATTTAACATCTTTTAATATGCATAAATCTTTTTTCATAATTTCACCGTTTTGCCGCCTTTTTTAAGCGAATCATTAGCCGCCTGCAGCATCTTTACTATTCTCAAGCCCGCATGACCATCGTTAACAGCAACAATGTTGCTGGCTATATATCTAATAAAATATTCCAACTCGCATTTAAGCGCCTCGGTACGGTCAATCTTTGGGGCCCACATATCACCCAAGCGGTAATCCACTAATAAGTTGTACACCCCTTTCTTACTAGAGGTCTTCACTCCTTTATTATATACGCGCACCTTTTCATCTGCCGCACCATCATCCCAGGCAATCATTTTTTTAGTACCTCCGACAAGGACTAACCTGACCTTTACGGGCGATAACCAATTAACGCTAAAATGCGCGATAGTATTATTCTCAAAATAAACTGTGACATACGCTATGTTCTCTAGGCCCCTGCCGAAATGATCTACTCCCTGGGCTGAAACAGCTATGGGTTTATTCTTAATGACAAAATCCATTACCGCAAGGTCATGCGGGATAAGATCCCAGATTACATTAACATCGTGCTGGAAGAGGCCCAAATTGATACGAGTAGAATCATAATACAGGATATTGCCCAGAGAACCCGCATCAATCAATTCTTTAATCTTCTTAACAGCCCCTGTAAAGAGAAAGGTATGATCAACCATAATCTTGCATTTTTTCTTATTTGCTAGGTCTATTAATTTTTCTGCTTCTTTTACGCTTGAGGTAAAAGGCTTTTCCACAAAGACATGTTTTCCGTTTAAAAGTGCCGCTTTGACCAGTTCAAAATGCGTGGAGACCGGGGTAACTACGGCTACCGCATCGATATCGGGAGAAAGGACGATATCGCGATAATCGTGAGAAACTTTAATATTGGGGTGTTTTTTCTGCAGGTTCGATAAAACACGTATATCCTTATCGCATACCGCAATTAGATCCGCCTCTTCTATTGCCTGCAGGTTTCTAGCGATATTTGGCCCCCAGTATCCATAGCCTATGACCCCGAGGTTTATGGTTCTTGAATTTTTCACTGGCATATTAACCTCACTTCTCCATTAAGTTTCTAAATTACCCTGAGCCTTGATTATCTTTATTATTAATCCGTCTAAGCTATCTTTAATATGCTAAATTCATCGTCTCTATAAACTAAGGTTAATTTATTTGTTTTGAAAAACATGCCATACCCTGGCAAACTTTTATTTTCAACTACAACATAGTCGACTTTATATTTTTTTAAAGCCGTAAATGCATCTAAATTAAGCAAAGAAGTATATCTCGTCTTTATTCTTTCAACCTCCGTTAACGAGATTGGGTTGTTGCCATAATCCGGTAGTACCTGGAGTCCAAGAAGATAAGTTCCATTGGCACGGGATAAATATGAATCCAATCCCGCCTTAGGATAATTAAAAAACCGAAGAGCCGCAAGGATCCTGTATTCAAATTCATCCTTTGATAAAAGCGAAGAGTATATCATGGGAAGATATGTGTAGCAATTAGTATATGTAAGGACTTCAAAATTGAAGGGAGACTTGCCTAATAAATAATTATAAGGGTCTGTTAACACAACATCAGTATTCTTTGCATTACGGTTAATCCAGCCGTATGCTCCGGAAATTGCCTGTCTTTGCCGCATCTTTTCTTTATTGGCGTAATAATAATTGTTTTGTTGTATAAAACCTAAGGAATAGAAGAATATTACTATAATCGAAGCCAAGCTGGTATAGAACAACCTAAGAGAATACCTGTTGTCACTATTTATTGATCTTGTTATGATCCTGAATAAAACGTACGCCAAAGCGATTATCAGAAATGTTTTATTAGTGTAACCTTGCCAATGCCCCGGAATCATAGTAATGCCGGTAACTATCTGTTGGTTAAGACATAAAATCCCGCCCGCTAGAAAAGCGGTAATAAATATAATATTTGCGTCCTTTAAAAACCAAAGAGTTATGATGATCCCTGCGCTTAAAGCAAGATGAAAAACAGGTAAAATGGGCTGATGCGTATTAATTAAACCTGCAAAGTTTAACGCATCTAAATAATTGGGGCTCAGCCTGATCTTATAGGCATGCAGCCAAAAAGGCAAAGAAAGAAATAAGGACCAGGCAATGATTAAAAGCACGGTCTTTAAAGAGCCCTTACTTCCAGTAACAAAAAAGAATAATGACAAAATAAATAAACCTGCATAAATATATGTCCAATAATGGTGGTGGATATAGAATAAAGCTCCGGTAAAAAAAGCAGAAAAGAATATCGCTTTCTTTTTCTTATGTGTTACGGCTGAATATATCATAACTAATGCTAATATAAATACTACGTGGTTAAATTGCGGAGAAATAGGACGTAGAAACCAAAGGGGCTCGGAGAAATTATGGGTTACAAGAATATCTTTTAATATCACAACTGGCATAGCGGTAAATACACTATACCCTAATACGATAGAACCCGCTCCTAGAAAAGAACATATTTTAGAATCTGAGAGCTTCATAAGAAGAATAAAGATAAGCCAGAATAATATTACCGGAAGAAAGAAACTCATTATAATATCCAATCGTGAAACATTAATTTTTAGCAACCTCCCAATAGAGCCTTCTACTAATTCACATAGAAATGGCTGCGTCCATAAGGCATCGCGGTGCTCATAAAGGTCTATTCCTCTGCACGCAGGGTTACCTTTATATACCGCTTTTATACGGGCAAGATAACCCAGCTCATCATGTGTAGCAGTTAAAGTTATGCCTTTAAATTCGTTTTTCAGTTCTAATATGAAACGTAAATCAGGATATATATAAATAAGGCCTATTGATAATGATATTAAGATAACTATTATAATCTTTGAGATAAATCTTGATTTCATTTTACGAATAATGTATTATTTTTTTGAAACAACCACCAAATAGTTATTTGGCTCCTCTGACAAGTCGCCAAGGCTCAAAAACAGGCACACCGGTATACTTAATAAGGCATACAATGCCATCAGGGGGTAAAACAGATAAAATAGCGCATTTCTTTTGCATTCAGCCGTTGACATGCCTTTAACCCTGATGCTTTGGAAAAAAAAGAGTGCAAAATGCGATGCCATTGACGACCAGACACCTCCTAGCGGTTTTAATTTTAAGATAGTAAAGCCAGCCCCTGTCATTACTTCCTTAATCCAAAACCTTGTAAAATTGTAATAATGATACGGTGCCATATGCATAACGATGGTTTGAGGAATCAGGAATATGCCGTAACCGCCAGGTTTCATCACCCTCGCTATCTCATTAACCATTTTTATCGGATGCAATACGTGTTCTAAAACCTGAATATTCAGAACAATATCAAAACAGCTATTTTTAAATGGGATATCACAACCGTCTCCTAAAATGCTCCTATAACGGTTATCGGTTATATCAGGCAATTCCTGTTTAGAGTATTCCAGGACAGTCCAGGTATTGAAAACTGCCTTCTGATTTTTTATAGCCAGATAAAAATCCCCCCCTCCTATATCAAGGATTTCTCCACCGCAATACTTGATGATATCCTTTACTACTTCTTTATTGCGCCAATTTCTTATATTATGCGAAATTCTTAATATTAAGGATTTGTCTCTCAGATTCCTTAGTGAAACTAAATCTGTCTTATGCATATTTGATATAAATCACCATAAATGGGCCTTCTCAAAGATAGATCTCGCTATCAATCTTACTTGATAAGAATAAAAATATAAAAATAAGTTTAATAGAAGATAAACACCTGTTAATAAAATGCCATATATTCTTTTAGAAAAACGCGTAAGAAAATAAGCGATCCCGGCCGAAGCAATAATTATGATATACGGCTCGACAGGCAAACGAAACCTGGGAGAGCCATAAGTTACTAATGCAAAGAGGAAAGAATATATTATAGGCAAATAAACCGGCAATAATTCCCTGAATCTCTTAAATGCAACAATTATCCCGTAAATAAAAAAAGGGAAAACGAAGCCATACATAAAATTGTACACCCCGCAACCTAAGATCTCCCAATCGAAAGGGCTCCAGAAGTAAGCGGCCTTTAATACCTCTAACTTTAAAATACGCCGGGGGTTATTCTTAATAAATTTCAAGGTTTCTTTAAATAAAAAATTGCTTTGTTCTAATTCCGAACCCAATAGCTTTGACTTTTCCGTAGTACTATCGTTAGTGATGAAACCGTATAATTTCCCATCTTTAGGAATGTATGAAATATAAAAAGCAAGCCCGCCTTTTGTGCAGATGGGTATAAATCTATGGTACACGCGCCAATTCCTCAAGGTCCACGGTATTATAGGCAAAATAAAACAAAGCATGAAAATAATCGCACTTAAGATATTTCTCCTGATACTGCAAACTAAAGGAGGTTTCCTTTTTAATAACAACAAGACAATAAAAAACGGGAATAAAAAAACGGCCGAACGCGTGAGCGTAGCTACCCCTAATGCAACACCAGAGAAGATCAAATCTTTAAGATCGCGCTTTTCTGTGTATTTGATAATAAAAAATATTGAGATAAGAAATAGTAAAGTAAAAATATTCTCGGTCATCAGGTATTTTACGCTTTTGATAAAGCCGGGGTTCAGACAAGCGATTGACGCACTGATAACCGCTATCTTTAAATTGAATAGTCTTTTAGAGATAAAGAATATTAGAATGCAGATAACACTTCCGATAACACACTGAATAACCCTTGCCAATGTATAACTATACCCAAAAAGATAATAAACTGCTGCCAGGAAGTATGAATAAAACGGCTCATGGAATGTAGAAGGTCTCCCGTCCAAAGTAAACCCCCTGCCTTCTAGAATATTTAATGCCAGTTCATTATACCTATCAATATCATATACCACTACCTCAGGAGAATAAAAAGCTACCAATAATCTGGCTAATAAGGCAATAATAAATACAGCGAGAACAATTAAATAAGTTGTCTTCTTATTTTCTAACATGTTCTATTAATCAAAAATCCTGTACCAGAAAAGCGCAACAATAGCACTAACGCCCTGGCGCCAAGTTATTTTTTTCCCTTCTTGATACGTCCTGCCATAATATGAAACAGGGACTTCATAAACCCTGTATTTATTGCATTTAAATACCTTTGCGGTTATTTCGGATTCTATCGAGAAGCCATTGGACTTAAGGTTTAACTTCTTAATGACATCCTTATGAAAAACCTTATAGCCTGTTTCCATATCCGTAAGGGTGGTATTGTATAAGAAATTAGCTAACAAAGTTAAGATTTCATTGCCGACCTTGTGCCAAAACATATGGACCCTTTGCGGCTTGCCTCGCAACATTCTTGAGCCGTAAACTACATCCGCAAAACCATCTTGCATAGGTTTTATTAATTCTTTATATTCCTTAGGATCATACTCTAAGTCTGCATCCTGAATAATCACAATATCTCCTGTCACATGCTCAAAACCTGTACGTATAGCTGCCCCTTTTCCTTTATTTCTTTCATGGTAAAAAACCCTGATCCCCTCCTTTAGGCTTTCTTTTTCCAGAATTTCTCTGGTTCCATCGCTAGAACAATCATCTACTACTATTATCTCGCCTACCAATTTAGTATCTTTAACCATTTGGACAATCTTCATAATGGTTGTTTTCTCATTATAAACCGGGATAACAACGCTTATTAACATATGCCCTCTCCTGGGTTCTTGTTATCTAAATCCACACTCATTTTCCGTCCGACTACCAATAACGACAATCCAAAAGGAATCCGCAAGAATCTCTCAAAAAGCACAAAATATTTTACTAAACTATCGAACAAATTCAACGCGGATCCGGAAAATCGGCTTTTCCTCAAAAGCTTACTATGTAGAAACCAGCCAAAAATCCCAAAAAAGTTGAAATAGGCAGTATATTGGATGTGAAAGTTACTCGCGGTAAGCTTTTGAATAATCTCTTCTTTGCTATACCGCCTGAAATGGCCCAAAGATTTATCTAAAGAAGAATATAGAAATCTTAATACCGGGACAAGGATAATTAAGCTGCCATCGGGTTCTAGAATATCATAGAGATTTCTTATTACCATGACATCATCTTTTATGTGCTCTAATGTATTTATACATAAGATAGTATCGATTTGCCTCTCTTTAACAAGAGAGACAAATTGGTCCTTCTCAATATCGCATTTAATTACCTGTAAATTAGTAAACCCGGACAATCTACCCTGTATGTCTTTAATGTTATCCTCATCTTTATCTACCGCAATTAGTAATTCTTTGTCTTTAAAATATTCCGAAATGTTACCATTCCCGCATCCGGCATCCAGAATCCTATCGCCCAAGAATGGTTTGATATTCTCATAGATCCATTGATTGAATCTTTCCATTTTTGATATCTTTTCTAATGTATCTCTTACTATTAATTCCTTTGGCATTTTACCCTTTTATCTTCAAATTATTTCCTTCCATGAAGAATGCATTATATAATTACTCTAAGCTCCCATTATCTTGTTTCTCTTATGCAGCCTCCCTCAGCTCTCCCAACATATAACCTTTTCTTAAATCCTGCCAATTGTATAGCTTACGTAAGTTCTTCAATATACCTATCATCGAGCTTTAAACGATAACGCGCTATCCTTTATCTATGATATCATGCTATATAAATTTTCCAATTGGCTTAGATATCTACCGCTATTAAATCTTTCCAATACTGTTTTCCTGGCTGCCTGGATAAAATCAGCCCTCCTGCCGCCATCCTCTAAAAGCTCTATAACCGCCCGTGAAAGCAACTCTGTATTCCCGGGTTTTACCAGCGTCCCATTTTTGTTTTGTGTGATTATCTCTGAAATCCCCCCTACATCGGTAGCTACAACCGGCACCCCCATATACATAGCCTCCAGCAAGGCCAAGGGTATGCCTTCGGAACGCGAAGAAAATACGAACATATCCGTAATATTCAAATAGTCGGCTATATTATCTCTTTTACCCAGGAATAATACCTTTTCTGATATACCAAGATTTTTAACCAGCTGGATAAGCTTCATTTTAAATTCTTCTACTCCGTCCCCTATCAAAATAAGCCTGGCATGGGGAAAAACACGGTCTATATTCTTAAAAGCTTCAATCAATATATCCTGCCCTTTACTATAATACAGGCTTCCGATATTACTAATTATCAAGCTGTCAGCCGGTACTCCTAATTCCTTCCTTACTTCTACAGGGTCTCTTACGGCATCCAGCTTGTCTTTATTAAAAGTATTGGTCAGAAGGAAAAATTTATACATGGGGATTTTCCTGTGCTTACATATGTAATCCGTTAGATTTTTGGAACAACAAATAATCTTATCTGTAAACTTGGATAATATCTTATCCGACCAAATATAGGGAAGGAATTTTAATGAATTATACTGGTAATGCTCGCCGTGCTCTTCAGATATTACAATGGGGACCCCGGTTAAAACAGCGGCAATCCTTCCATGGAAATTTGCATTAAAAAGAGAGGTCTGAACGATATCAAAACGGTTATTTAAAAGCAAAAAAAACAATGCTATCGTTGCAAAAATATTATAAGGGGCAGCTGTTTGATTCAAGCAAGAGACGTTTACACCCATTCTCTTTAAAGTTTCTCCGATCCTCCCGATTTTCTCAATGCAACAAACTGACACATCATATTGATTTCTCTGAACCATGGACTTTAAGGTTATAAACCGCAGTTCTTCAGCCCCGCCACCTTCCAAATTAGAATGAATATATAAAATCCTCTTTTTGCTACACGTGTTCATTAAATTTATTGCCCTCCATGATCAATAGCCTGGCCGCTTAATCCGATTTCAAAGACTTAAAATACCTAAAAAATCTGCGTAGCGGTCTGATATAATAATTTTTAAACCACCTCAAATCCCTCCCTCCCAAACAATATCCGGACTCGCAATATCTGCAATACTCCAATTCGCCCGCTCTAACTAATCGCCTGAGCTCCCGGTATTTTGGCGAATTCCATATTTCTTCAATAGGCTCAGCCAGAATATTGCCTGCCCCAATATTTTCCGTAGGGAAGATACCATTGCACGGGCTGATATTGCCATCTGAGTGTATCATGATGAAATCCCATAATTGATAACATCTGCCATAATCATTCCCGCTCAAAAAACCTAATTCGATTTTAAGCTTACGGGCGAATCTCCTTGCTTCCTGTGAAGATTGTCTCATGGAATCTAAAGGTGCGTTTACATTTTTTAGGTTGCCGCTGGCAGTAGTCATCTGAATAAACTCCACCCTATCAACTTCCAGCCTTTTCGCCTCCTTTATAAATTCAAGTAAATTCTTAAAATTAAATTTACTGATTACGGCATTACAGCATACTTTTAGAGGACTTCTTGTCTTTTTCTTCAGACTGACCAGCCTGCCTATATTTAGTTTTAATTCTTCTAATTTAAAGGCATCTTCATTTCTAATTTCGTTAAATATTTTTGCATCGAAACTATGGAGAGAAATTTGAATTCTGTTGATCCCCGAACCTACAATTTTATGGATAACCTCTTCATTCAAAAGCTTGCCATTGGTGATTAAGTTTATAAAGCCGATGCCTTTCTCCTTGGCGGCATTAATCATACCAAAAATATCTTTATTCAATAGCGGCTCACCGATTCCACAAAAGATTAATTCTCTAATTTTCGGAAACTTGCAGATTATATTTTGGAAATCCGACAATAACAGGTAATGTCTTTCTTCAATATGTTGCTGCACATAACACATAGCGCATTTAAGATTGCAGGCATTAGTGGGTTCAACCATAATTATTTTAGGCAAAGGCACCGTTCCTCCAGGAGGATAATACAGTGCATTAATCTTTTTTTCTAATGATATTAACATAACTGCTTATGCAAAAGTTAATTCATAATAATCCAATGGAAAAATCTCTTTATTAGAAATAAAAAGTGCCTGATTGATCTTATTTCTCGTAAATTACGCCATAAAATAACCGGCCTCATATAAAATTTAAAAAAGGCAAGACGCTGAAGTCTCTTTAATTCATGGTTTGTTATATTTTCAGGGGCGTAAGCTGCGCTCGTAAAATAAAACCTGTCCCAGTTAACCTTCCCGATCTCACCATTATCCATTAACCTTCTATAGCTCTCGGTACCAGGAAAAGGAAGATACGTAAAGAAGTTTGCCCTTACTAGATCTAAGTCCAGAGACAATCCTATGGTATCCAAGACTTCTTCTTTGCTTTCATCCGGGAAACCAAGGATGAAAAATCCCGCAACATCAAGACCATGCGCCCTGATAAAATGTACCGCCTCCCTGATTTTCTTGACCGTTAGATTCTTTTTCATTAACTTTAGTACCCGGTCAGACCCTGACTCTATGCCGAGTGAAATTAGATACAGCCCGTTCTTTCTCATCAAAGAAAGCATTTCATCATCCAGGGTATCCATTCTAATGCCATTAGGGGTAGCTAAACTGATATCTAAATTTAATGCTTTTAACTCTTTCAAGAAACTCGTTGCATAAACCTTGTCTAAGGTAAAATTATCATCTATAATATGGAATTCCTTTATTCCATATTCTGTGTTTAATATTTTTATCTCTTCGATAACATTGGCTATACTACGCTTCCTTAATTTTGTTCCGCTTACGGTCTTACCGGCACAAAAGGTACATTGATAGGGACAACCCCTTGTAAGCATTATTGTTGCTATAGGGAATTTTCTGTAAAATGCTCCGTGCTGCGATTCCGGATAAGTTTCTGGGTGTATAAGATCCCAAGACGGCATGCCAAAAGAATCAAGATTATCCTCAAAAAGACAATCATTATATTTTATCCCTCCATCCTGCCTCCAGACAATCCCTGGTATATCAACGGGAAAAGCACTTCTTTTTTTCTCTAAATAGTCTATAAAAAGAGGCAGGCTTTTTTCGCATTCTCCTCTAAAAGCGAAATCAAGCTTATCCCCAAAATACTCCATTGTTTCAACCGGGACAGCAGAAGGATGGGGACCTCCCAAAATCGTAATTATGTTTTTATTTATAGATTTTATTATATTCAATGCCTCATTTATAAACTTTAGGTCAAATGTATAACACTGTATACCGACTATATCTGGGTTGTAATCCTTCACTGTCTTGCCAAAACGGTTTATTTTAATATTCTCTTTCACACAATCCAATATCCTGACCTCATTATCCTTTCTAACGGCAGTTGCTAGATACCCTAGTCCCAAAGAAGGCTGGATGTGATCGGTTAGATTGTATGGTTTTACTAATAGGATTCTCATTTCCTATGACCTGAAGTGTTTATAATTACAGCTTTATTTCTGAAGGTGCATTAAATAAGACTCTGATCTTCTGGTTAATAATAGCTAAGAATGTCCTGATTTTGTTAACAAAAAGCGTTGGTCTTCTAATCAATAAGCCAAAATTCAGACAGCTATTCCAAAAAAGCATAAGTATATCCGTATTATCTGAATTATTATCATCAACCCAGGCTGAAATCTCCTCAACGGCCTTCTTAAACTGCTCCTTAGTCATATTCTTCATAAAATGATTTGACTGGCTCTGGTGAGAGAATTGGCTCCAATCAGGACGCTGTGGGATTAATTCATGTTTCCTAGCAAGTTCGTATTGCTCTGTATGTGGATACGGGGTAAACATACTGAAACAAATTTTAGCTTTTTTTAGTTGTTTCATAAAATTAAAAGTTTGCCTGATATCTTCCTGCTCCTCTTCGGGGAACCCGACCATAAAGAATGCCTCATATCTCAAACTATGTTTATTCAGCAGCTCTACCGCGGAACTTGCCTGCTTGAGGCTTATGCCTTTGTGATCTTTTTAAGCAGCCTGCTGCTGCCTGTTTCAATACCTATAGAAACATAATTACAGCCTGCCTGTTTCATTTCTTTTATAAGCGGACCATCCAACAAATCGACCCGCGTAGTGCATCCCCAACTGATCCGGTTTTTTAATCCTTTTAACAAACGGCATAACTGTATGGTCCTTTCCCGGTTTAATGTAAAGTTATCGTCCCAAAAATAAAACTCCCTATTACGGTATTTTGATATAACGAGGCGTATTTCTTCTGAAACACTTTGCGGCGAACGATAGCGAACCTTATTAGTCCAGATATTATGCGCTCCGCAATAGCCACAGTTAAAAGGACACCCGCGTAAAGTTATAATATCCCCCCAGGAAGAAGGCAGATAGCGCTCAGCAAACATTACTCTATTCTTTGATGGGTAAGGCAAAACGTCTAAATCTTCTATTAACGGCCTGTCGGGGTTATGCAATATCCTGGAATCAACTTTATAGCTGAGTCCTTGCACATTCGATAGGCCTTCCCGAGAATCATTTCTTTTCTCAATCAACAGGTCTAACAATACTTTTAAAGTTTTCTCTCCTTCTCCCCTAATAACAAAATCAACCGTATCGTTCTCCAGGGCCCTCTCAGCATCAACGCTTGCATGCGGTCCGCCCCAGACAATCTTGCAACTTTTATTTAGGGATTTGGCGATCTGCGAAATCCTCAAGGCAGACCCGTATTTGGCTGTCAAGACAGTTATGCCGATTAAATCGGGATTAAATTCTTTTACCGCCTTATAAACCTCCTGCCATACGTAATGCCTATCGTATTTAATAGCCTGTATATAGCGGTTGTGTAAATTCAGCATGTCCTGATATCTGATGTGAAAAGGTAACTGCTCCAAGCGGCTAGGCACTTCGGCATTATAAATCAATGCATCTATTCTTCTATCTGTTGAAATATATGAACAGAGATACCCTAGCCCCAGAGGAAAATAAATCTGTGCTATCCCTTTTAAACGTTGAAAAGGAGGATTGATAAACAGTATTTTCATTTTATTTTGCCTCTAACTTACCCTGAGACTAAATTACTTGATTATCCCCGATACAGACAAACCCGGTCAGATACTTTCTTAATATGCGCCTATTATAACCGAATATTTCTTTAGTCCTCCACCCCGCCAACCGCAACAGCCTCTTCCAATGCCTTCTTGATAAATATCTTTCATCCCCGTAAGAATATGGGATATTAAAATTCGGTACCGCAAAGATAAGCATATCCGATACGGACCTAAAATTCTTGAAAATTCTAATAATATCTTCATCAAAAAAATGTTCCATAACCCCGATATTATAAATCAAATCAAAAGAAGGGCTCGCATAAGGATATGTGCGTATATCCTGCCTTAGGATAGAGACATTCGATCTCAATGCAGAATTAGCCTTTTCCATAAAATCAGTGTCTATATCCATTGCCACAACGTCATGGCCCAACGAAGATAAGTAAAAGGCAAGGTAACCAGTCCCGGCTCCTGCCTCTAGAATACGGCAGGCCTTATCCTTTGGCAAATACTGCTGTAGTTTATATGCAAAATACCAATTTTGAACGAGACAGCCGGCAAATGCCGCTAATACTGAACCTTGCCTTTTTAGATCATCTTCAAAAATAATATCCCAACTCATTATCTACATTCTCTCTAAGTAAAATACATCAAGTTTTCAGACCGCCTTTTAATAAAACCTTATATTTGAAACCAGATGATTGCATTCTCCTCGAGGCAATACAAGGCTTTTAAATTATTGGTTTAAATGCGCTGATTATAACTATTACCAATATAGAAACTATTGATAAAAGTAAATTATCCCTTGTGATAGCTACCGAAAATTTTTTATTTACATAAATATAACTTAACAAAAGAATCAGTGACAAACTTATGTTTTGCATAATAAAAACACCTCTCAATTTATACGTAGAAATCATAAGAAAAGACAATATTAAGAAGGCGGTATTCCAAACAAGTTCAAAAACTACCGCTATCTTCATTTTGTCCTTAGCCATCAATACGACATTAAATGGCCATATAAGCACTTTTAAAAAATCACCAATTAGGACAATCGAAATAAGTGCAACTGCGGGCAGGAATTCAACTGAGAATAAAAGCCTTACCAGCATATTACGGAATAAAATTATACCGACAATCATCGGCACAGCAATAAAGATAGATATCTTAAGAAATTGATTCACCTCTTTGGATAAAGTAGCATTATCCTTAGAACTACAGTAACTTGGATACGAATATGACCATAATATATTATTAATTAGCGGGACATATAAAAAAGAAAAGGCGCAAGCTGACTCATAAATACCGTTACTAAATACTCCCAGATGCCTTATTACTAAAGAACGAACGGCTAATATAGTCAAAGGAAAGATACAGGACTGGATAAAACGTAAATAACCAAAATTCATTATTTTTTTGAGATAATCCGGATCTGCCTTAGGTTCCTTGCTATGACATTCTTTCATCTCTTTTCTGATAAGCCTTCTTGTTGCATATAAAAATGCACAGCAGCCAATACCCGCAAGGACTACAATATTAAACGCTGCTCCTGTGATTCGTAAGAAAATAACTAAAGGAAAAAGAAAAACTAAACCCAGGATGCCTGTAAAAACAGAGGCACTGGCAAGCCACTTAACTGCCTTTAACCCTTGAACGAAAGATATGTATATCTGACTAGCTGCTTGCAAAGGAACGGCTATGGCAATAATTACAAAGAGGGTATATAGAGTTACGTTATTTAATAAAACTAGTGATAGTTTTTTTGAGAAAAGTATTGTAAATAAACAAATTGGCAAACCCAAAGATAAAACAACTCCTATAGCAGACTGTAATATCTTTTTCAGGTGAATATATCTATTTGCGAAATCATGGGATTCAGCTACATACTTTGTAACTGCCTGACTCATCCCAAAGGAAGAAATCGCGTTAGAAGTATTTAGATAACTGGATAACTGCGCTATAACGCCTAATCCAACAGGCCCCAAAGATAACGCCAGGAATTTATTTTTAACCAGGCCTGTAATTATCGTTAAAAAGGTAGCGGTTCCCAATATTGAAGAAACTCTAAATATATTCTTCATCTCCGCAATGAATATCTTAAACCAATGCTTAATTCTTCTGTTATATTTTTCATAGTTTTTTGTATGGAAATCGGCAGATAAAGAAAGAATATGTATGCTACCATTTTTATAAATTGCGCTGCCGATAATCTTATATCCTTGTGCCAATTGTTTTTGATCACATATGAAAAATTAACCCACGCCACAATTTCTCTGCTCATTTTATTTCTTAACCAAACAAATCTTTTTGCAGGCATATCTGCAAATGTAAAATCATCTGTCTCAACGTATAAGCTATTGAGGTCATTCCAATCTTGCGGCCTGCGTATGATTTTACTATCGATAAGTTCTTTAAAAAAACCTGTGCCCGGGAGAGGGTAAAACTTCGAAATAAATATCCTATCCGGCCTGGTCTTTTTTAAAAAATCTATCGTCTGCAGAAAATCTCTTTCGGTCTCCCCGGGAGAGCCGATAATGATATTCGACTCTACGGTAAGTGCGTGGCGCTTGGTAAGTTCAACAGCCTCAATATTCTTATCCACGCTTAAACTTTTATTCATCCTCTTTAATGTTACCTCAGAACCCGATTCAGAACCAAAAACAACATGGATACAGCCGGCTTTTTTTAATACCGACAGTAACTCTGTGTCTACTCTATCCGAGCGCAGGTTTACGATAAACTTAAGATGTTTATTTATCCCGCGTTCTATTATCCTATTGCAAATCTGTATGAGCCTTTCTCTATGCAATGAGAATATATCATCACTAAAAGATACGCCTGCGATTTTAAATCTTCCCATCAGATACTCAATTTCGCTAATCACCCTATCGGGAGAATGGTAACGTATGTATCCTTTACCATAAATGTCGAGTAATTCTGGACTCTGACAGAAAGCACATTGATAAGGGCAGCCGCGGGAAGTCATCATGGTAACGGTACGCATATAGTCACCACGCATTATGGAAATACTCGGTTGAAAGTAAAAATCCTGGTCTAATAAATGCCATGCTGGATAGGGTAATGTATCCAGATTTTCTACAAGAGGCTGGTCTGGATTTTCGGAAAAACCTCCGCCCTCTTTTCGATATGTTATCCCTCTTATCTTATCCCAGGGTAAGCCTTCGGCTAATTCCAACATGGTAACTTCGCCTTCCCCCCGACAAACAATATCTATACTCCCACACTGCTCTAAGGTGTATGTTGAAAGGGAGGTAGCGTGCCTGCCTCCGATTACTATAGGTATTTTAGGATAAACTGATTTTATTATATTCGCCGTCCTGTAAGCATCCATTATCACTGGCGTGGTTGCAGTCAAACCAATCATATATGGACTAAACTCTTCTATTTCGTTCAACATAAGTCTATTTACTCTATCTAGCTCTTTCTTTGAATCAGGATACCTTGGTCCAGACAATAACCTTTTTTCTAAGATTCTTACCTTATGCCCCCTTTGTTCTAAAGTCGAGGCAATATAGGCAAGTCCTAACTGTGGCCAACGTGCGTAATAATCACCTGGGTAATTACACGCCTGTACCAGAGGAGAAATTAATAAAATTCTCATCTTTTAAGGTTAAACCTCTTTTTTGAGAAGCTTAAAGCGTGCATAAATAATCCCGGTAAAATTAAAGGATAAAGGAATACGGATTTGATTCCCGCAAACAACATCTGTGGCAACTTTCGCTCTTTCAAATATGCGTCAATAAGGCTGATGTGAAGTTCGGCCAGGCGTTTATTCGCCTTAGTCCCTAATCTCTTCCGGATAAAACTATTCTTACGTAAAATGTCTTGACGGCATTTTATCCTTTCTAAATACAAGCAAGGATTATCAGAAAGACTGCCACGATGAATCCTGTAACCAGCCAAAGCTTCGTTGTGGTAATATATCGCACGGGAATTATATACACTGAGTCTGAGAAAGAAATCCTCATCCCAAGCTATCTTATAATTGGCATCCAAAAAACCCGTCGCCTTTGTAATATCTTTTCTAAATACTGCCCCACAACTGTGTATTCCATGAAAAAACACATATTCAAAATCCTTGAACCCGGAAGAAAGCACTATATTACGATGGTCTATTACTGTCTGAAAAAAAGTTTCCTTATAAATTTTGTTTCCCAGTAAGTCAATACAATATACATCGCAGGTAAATATAGATAATTCGGAGTTTGATTCTAGCGTATTTACCGCAGTTTCAACGCAATCACGCTCAATTAAAATATCATCGCTATCCAACAACCCTATAAATTCTCCTTTAGCATAAGACAAACCCAAATTCCTGGAATAAGCCACCCCGCGATTGCTATTATTCTTGATATATTTCACTACACCGCTAAATTTGCTCTTTACCATGCCTTCTGTGCCGTCGGTAGAAGCATCATCTATCACAATTATCTCTATATTCTTATAACTCTGCGCTAACAGACTGCCTATAGCCTGCTCTAATAAATTCGCACGATTGAAACTCGGGACTAAGAAACTAACAATGGGCGGACTCTTAGAATTCATTTTTATTCTACCTTTTCCCCGGTAATTTGCCTCTACGGGATAATATGTTCTGCCTCAGCATATCCCATTCCAAGAATGAAAATAACAATACAAAACTGATGCCGGGAAGTAACATTCTAAAACCGTAATTCTCTATTTGGCCAAACGCAATTAAGGGGACATAATGAAAAAATATGTATAAATGTGTTGTTATTTCCCATAATTGCATTCTCTTCTTATTCCTAATACAAGAAAATAGGTAAGTAAAATACCCTATCCACATCAGGACCCAATGAGGCCGCAAACGATAAAATGATACTTTAACCTGCAGGAACCCTAAACAAAATACGATCTTTTTTAGGAAATAATCCAAGAAAAGCAATGGTTTCTGAAGCATATATTCTGCATAAGCTGCGATATCCTGGCTCATATGCAGTTTTGTGTATAGAAAGTTCGTGTTTATTTTTGATAAATCTACTGATTCCGGTATAGGGTTAACTATCCTTAAATATGCCATGGACTGTCCTTGCGCAGGCAAGAAGATAAATTTATGGCAGATTAAATAATTCCTTATGCCCAGTAACGACGCAGTCAAGATTAAGACAGAAATAAATAGCAACAAATTCATTTTGCTGATCTTTTTTTCCACAAAAAAATATGTTATAACAATAACGATCAGCAGGAGCCCAAACAAAAATGAAATAGGGCGGGTTAAAATAAGGACACCCATTGAAATAGCCGATATTAGCTGTAACGTAAGCCTGTTTTTTTCAAACCCCTTCACAAAACAAAGGAAGAATAAAGAAACAGCAAAAAGCGCTAAATTCTCGCTTAACAATCGGAATGTATAGTATTTATAGACATCCAGAAAAGCAAATAACGCAAGGGCCCCAAGGAAGAATGCGCTGGTAAGATCCCTCATTTTATCCCTGAATGCCCAATATACAAAGACGACCGATAGACCTAACATCAGGCTTTGAATTATATACACCGGAATGGTATTTTCTCCGAAAATCAGAAAACATAATGCAAGAAAATAAGGATATAAAAAACCTGACGGGGCATTATATGCTCCCGGGACGGTTGTGTGCATGAGTAGCCCATTATGTCTTATGTCTGAAGCATAATTCGCATACGCAGTCCAATCGTCACCAGCAGTATTAATAATGCTATTAAAATGATTTTCAAATGGATATAATTTGAACAAGGATAAAATAGGAAACGACACTATGACTAATATGACCAATAAATCTCTTGTGCGTTTCTCAGAAAGAAATTCTAAGAATCTATCTATGATGCGCATAACCAGCCTCCATTTTATTAAAATTCATGCTTCTTTAATGCCCTATTTCCTTATGGTCCAGAAGTCTGCGGCCAGAGTCTCTATATACTCATATGGGAGGGTAAAATAGCCGTGTATCCCCCATTTTTCGCCCCAGGAATTGCGTACTAAGAAACATTTTTCCTTCTGATTATAGCCCACTGCCAGAACTGCATGACCGCCGAGCATACGCTCTCCCTTCTTAGGCATAGCCGCTTTTCCTGTCCTGGCTACTTGTTTTGACTGGAAACTTTCATAAACCGCAAAACCAAAAACAAAAGGATACCCTTGCGCAAGGCAAATAAGCATTTCCGTCAGGGTGTGTATGCGGTAATAAGATTCAATGCGGTGTTTACTGGCCTGTAGATAACAACCTGGAGGCGGCTTAACGTCAAAACGCGAAATAATATAAGGCCACCGGGACTCCCAACAATAGCCTGTTTTCTTTAAGGTCTTTATACCGTCCCTTAAGGATGCCCCGGAATCATAATCTTCATTGCCGCGCAAAACACGCTCATTGTAATAGATAAACAGCCTGCTGACATCAGTGTATGCGCGGTCAGGGCGGTTATCCAAAAACTCAAGATTGCCTGACATAGCGCAAGCAGTACAACTGCCTAATTTTGCCTGGTCCTCTACGGATGAACAATAACCGCTGATGTCTACAGTTTTGGGCAGTTTTAGCCGCGGCTTGATTGCACTATATAGATAATCCCGCTGGTCGGGAATATCTGGAATCCAGCCGTGTATTTTATGCGTAATCATACCTGCGCCGCTTTATCCATCAGCCACTTACGATTTTTTATATTCCAATCTACCGTCATTTTTATACCCGAGGTAAAACTCACCCCCTGCCTCCAGCCTAAGTTTTTTACCTTTGAAGAATCTAATGAATAGCGCCAGTCATGCCCGAGGCGGTCTTTAACAAACTCTATTAAGATATCTGGTTTACCCAGTATATTCAGGATCCGCTTCACTACATCTATATTTTCTTGCCTGTGACCGCTGCCTAAGTTATAAACCTCACCTGCCTTTGCCTTTTCAAGCAAGAACAGGATCCCATTCGCGCAGTCCGATACATAAAGCCACTCTCTCACATTTAATCCTTTAGCGTAAACAGGAACTTTTTTGTTTTGCAGGGCGCGATTAATTACCACCGGGATGAGTTTTTCCGGATATTGCCATGGCCCGTAATTATTGCAGGGACGGATTATAACCGCAGGAAAATTATAAGTCCTGACATAAGACTTTATGAGCAGGTCTGCCGCTGCTTTAGAGGCAGCGTAGGGGCTATTGGGTTTAAGAGGCGAACCTTCGCTAAAACTGCCTTTAACGATATCGCCGTAGACTTCATCAGTACTGACATGGCAGAATTTTCCTGCTTCATATTTTCTAGAAAGATCCAACAGTACCTGAGTCCCTATAACGTTGGTTTGAATAAATGCCGTTGCATCATGGATACTCCTATCAACATGGCTTTCTGCGGCAAAGTGTACTACGATATCCGGTCTCTCCTTCTTAAATATTGCCTCCATGAACCGGCCATCGCAGATATCAGCCCTATAGAATTTATACCGACCTTTAACTTCTTTAAGCCTTCTTAAGTCTCCGGCGTAGGTAAGTTTATCGACAACAACCAGACCAGAAACACTCTTTCTGCAGAAAACAGAACACCCGTCGTTTGGATACGACGGGGTGCCTACATTCGTAAACAAGGGAGTATCTTTACCCAGAAGCAGGCGGACAAAGGCGCTGCCGATGAAGCCGGCGCCTCCGGTAACTAATATTTTAGATAGCTTTTTACGCATTCTTCTAAAACCTCATGGATATTACGCACCTTGAAGCCGGTATTTTCTAATTTCTTTGTAGATAAAACCAGGTTGGTCCTGACCATATGCAGTTTTTTATAGTCAATCACCTTATAGGCAAAATCGGGTCTATATTTCCTGTAAACATCCATAAGTTGCGGGTAGCGCAAGCCCCCCTTGTTCGCAATATTATAGATACCCGCGGCATTAATCTTAATAAGATGCTTTATCGCCTTTATAAAATCCGGTATATAGGTAATAGAATTAGGTATATCAATAACCTGTCTGTATTTGATTAGTTTGTCTATAATGTTACGGGGATGGGGACGGCTATCCAAGGGAACCCTAAGCCTGACAATAAGCAGGTTAAACTTACCGCTTAACACTTCCAATGCCCTCTCGGAGTATATTTTGCTCCTGCTGTAGTAGAGATCAAAAAAATCCGGGGTTTTATTTTCTGTAATAGGCCTGTCTTTGGAATAATCAAAATGATAGATACAGCCGCTGCTTATATGCACTAACTTAATTCCATACCTTAAGGCTGCCTCCGCAAGTATTATCGGGACAAAAGTATTGGCCAGGAGAGTATTGTCTTGATCCAGCTCGCAATCATCTACATTCCTGCCTATATAGCCTATGCAGTTTATGATTACCTTTGGACGATATCTTCTTATCTCTTTCTCCGCGTCCTTAAGGGCACATATCCTCTTACCTGAAATACCGCATCCGAATGCCTCAGATAGTCTTTCTCCGATAAATCCTTTTCCGAAGATAAGAATTTTACCTTTCATCTTCTTTAATCCCTCTCAAGTAATCTCCGTAAGTAGTTTTTATAGAACGGGCGATTTTCTGTAACTGCCTGAGATTGATATAGCCCATACGAAAGGCTACTTCTTCAATACAGCCGACCTTTAAACCCTGCCTTTCTTCTATTGTCTTAATAAACAATGTCGCATCAATCAGGGAATCACAGGTTCCGGTATCAAGCCAGGCGTAACCCCTGCCTAAAAGCCTTACCTTAAGTTTTCCCCTTTGCAGGTATTCGCTGTTTACATCCGTAATCTCAAGCTCGCCTCTTTTAGAAGGCGTAAGGCCCTTGGCGATTTTAACCACGTTATTGTCATAAAAATAAATTCCGCATACGGCGTAGTTAGATTTAGGGGATCTTGGTTTTTCTACAATAGACAAGACATTACATTTATCGTCAAACTCAATCACCCCATAACGCTTAGGGTCTTTTATATAATATCCGAAAACAACCGCCCCTTCCTTTAAAGAAGCGCAGGTCTTTAAGATGCCGATCAAATCTTCCCCGTAGAAAATATTATCCCCTAGGATAAGGCAGACTTTATCCTGGCCGATAAATCTTTCTCCGACAATAAAACTCTCTGCTATACCCCTTGGCTCATCCTGTACGGCATAAGAAATCTTTATGCCGATATCTTGCCCATCCCCTAATAAATCCCGCAGGCGCGGGGTATCCTTAGGGGTAGAAATAATCAAGATATCCCTGATGCCCGCAAGCATTAAAACCGATAAAGAATAGTAAATCATCGGCTTGTCATAAACAGGAAGGAGTTGTTTACAAACCCCCTTAGTTATAGGATATAACCTGGTTGCCTTGCCGCCGGCTAAGATTATGCCTTTCATAGCAGCGCCCCTTTCTTTAATGCCTCTACCTCCTGCCTGAGCTTCTCGTATTCCTGGGTCTTGCAGGCAAAGAATTCCTGGGTGAGCCGAATTTTGGTGCTAATCCCTTGAGGTGTAAGCAAATACATATAGGCAAGCTTATTCTTGGAGTTCTTAAAGTTCTTAATCTCTATTAAACCTTTATCTACCAGGATGTTCACGAGGTAATTTATCCTACCCAGGCTGATTTCTAGTTTGTGGGCAAGGCCGCGCTGGGTTATTTTAGGGTTGCACTCAATCTCCCTAAGCACATAAAGAGTCTTTTCTGAGTTTAGTATGTTGGTTTGGCCGTTCATTCTTATTATCTGTTCAGATATTGAACAAACACAAAGGTAAAGAATTATTTTATCAAAAACAGGTATAAAATCAAGGGTTTTCTTAGGTATTGCTGGAATAAAAAGGTATGTAAAATAAAGAGTTAGGACGAAGAAACCTAAGTTAAAGTCCCGGGTTTCTGCGGTTTTCCTGTTGCGGATATATAAAAAGGGCGGCTTTTCTCAAGCCGCCCTTATCTCTCTGGATTGAAAGAGTATTTTTACAGCCCTTTCTTAATAATATACTCTGCCAGATCCACCACCCTGTTAGAATAACCCCACTCATTATCGTACCAGGAAAGGACTTTAACAAAATCATCCTGGATAACCTTGGTGCACTGCGCATCAACTATTGAGCTTAATACGCAGTGGTTAAAGTCCACGGAAACAACCGGGTCTTCGGTATAACCAAGTATGCCTTTCATCGCCCCCTCGCTAGCTTCTTTCATTGCCGCGTTAATATCGGCGACACTTGTCTTTTTACCTAAAAGGCAGGTTAAATCCACGACAGAAACATTAGGCGTGGGGACACGCATGGCAAAACCGTCAAGTTTGCCTTTTAATTCAGGTATAACCAGGGATATTGCCTTAGCGGCACCCGTAGAAGTAGGAATCATGGAAAGCGCGGCAGCCCGTGCGCGTCGGGGATCAGAATGCGCCATATCCTGCACCCTCTGGTCATTGGTATAAGAATGAATTGTAGTCATCAACCCCTTAGAAATGCCCCATTTATCCTGCAAAACCTTGGCTATTGGCGCAAGGCAGTTTGTAGTGCATGAGGCATTAGAAAGGACGCAATGATTTTTGGGGTCATATTTCTGCTCATTGACGCCCATTACAATAGTAATATCCTCACCCTCAGCAGGAGCGGAGATAATGACTTTTTTTGCCCCGCCTTTGGTAATATGGTTCTCAGCGCCCTTGACCTCTTTGCCTTTCTTATTTACGCCGTCTTTTTTAATAGTAAATAAGCCCGTTGACTCCACTACGATCTCAACCCCTAAATCTTTCCAGGGAAGCTCCGAAGGGTCTTTCTTAGACAAAACCTTAATGATCTTTCCGTTTACTGAGATCGCATCGCTTCCGGAAACACTTACTTCTCCCCCAAACCTTCCATGCACTGAATCATATTTAAGAAGCAGGGCATTGGATTTTGCGTCAGTCAGGTCATTGACCGCAACTAATTCCAGGTTTTTGCTGTTTTTCTCAAGGATCGCGCGCGCCACAAGCCTGCCGATCCTTCCGAAACCGTTGATACCTATCTTAACCGCCATCTCTCTTTCCTCCTTTTATTTATTTTTTATATTATTCTTTTATCGCCTTCAGATACTTTGCTGCCAGCTCAGGCGAGGTAGGATCGATATAAAAGCCTGTCCCCCATTCAAATCCGGCAACGCGCATCAACTTGGGCATAAATTCGATATGCCAGTGGTAATACTCAACATCCCCGTCGCCGTTTATGGGGGATGAATGTATGATGAAATTATAAGAAAGGTTTACAAATACCTTTTTTACCTTGGCAATCGTTTCTTTTAGTATCGAGGCTAAATCCGGTATGGCCTCATCCGGAGTATGGCAAAAATATCCGCTGTGTTTCTTAGGGATTATCCATATCTCAAAAGGGAACCGTGAAACAAAGGGGCAGAAGGAAAGAAAATGCTTATTTTCTAATATCACCCTTTCCTTTTCCTGGGTCTCCTGCCTGATCATATCGCAGAATATACAGCGCTCGCGGTATTCAAAATAATCCTCAGCGCCTTTTATCTCTTCGGCAACGTTCTTTGGCACCATAGGAAGAGCAATAATCTGGGTATGCGGATGCTCTAATGACGCCCCGGCTGCCGAACCGTAATTGCGAAAGACCATTATATACTTAAAGCGCCTGTCTTTTACCAGGTCAATGCCGCGGCGGCAGCACATACGCAGGTAATTCTCCACCTCCTGATTGAGTAAATCGGAAATATCCTTGGCATGATAAGGAGTTTCAATAAGCACTTCGTGGGCCCCTATGCCGTTAGACATATCGTATATGCCCATGCCCCTCCTATCCAATTCGCCTTCAATCTGAAGCGCGGGGAACTTATTCGGGACTACCCTGACCTGCCAACCAGGGGTATTACGGGCGGTACCATGGCTGCGGAAGGCCTCTATTTCCGGAGGCGTCTGAGATTCATTACCGTAACAGAATGGACAGTTTCCGCCTTTTTGAATATACTGTTCATACTCAAAATCTTCGGGTTTATTCGGATGATCCGTATCTACTATCACCCATCTGCCCACCACAGGATCCCTTCTTAGTTCAGCCATATCAGACTTTTACCTCTCTTAGGAATTGCGCCGCATTTTCCGGGGGTAAGGGGCATATATAAAAACCTGTCCCCCATTCAAAACCCGCTACCCGTGTAAGGCGCGGCATAATTTCAATATGCCAGTGATAATCGTAGTCAATACTCTTCCAGTAGCCTAATTTCTCCCGGCGGAAAGGCGCGGTATGGATAACGTAATTATAGGCCGGGTCATTCAGCCCCTTTTTTAACTTAGAAAGCACTGTCTTCATCACCCTGCCGAGATGGCGCCTGGCATCCATATCCAGAGAAATAAAATCGCAGGAGTGCTTCTTAGGGAGGATCCATATTTCAAAAGGAAAACGCGCGGCAAAAGGAGTAACCGCGACAAAGCCGTCTAATTCAAGTATTACCCTTTCCTTAGAAGCCAGTTCCTGTTTTATCAGATCGCAAAATACGCATCTTTCATGATAATCATAGTAGAACCTGGCGCCGGCGAGCTCTTCTTTGACGCGCTTGGGGTTTACAGGGGTAGCAATCAATTGCGAGCGGGAATGTTTTACCCTGCCTCCTCCGGCACTCCATCCGTAATTCTTAAAAACCAAAACATATTTAAACCTTTTATCCCGCTCCAGGTCCATTATCCTGTCTATGTAACAGGTAATAACCCTGGCTATTTGATCTTCGCTTAAATCCGCCATATTGGCGGTATGCTGATTTGTCTCTATGATAATCTCATGCGCCCCTACGCCATTCATTAAATCATAAAGGCCCTTGCCCCTTCGCTCTAAATCTCCTTCTATCCTTAAAAAAGGAGCAATACTGGAGACTACTCTCAATTCCCATCCAGAGGTATTACGCGGAGTAGACCTTGGCCTTATTGCGTAAATTTCCGGCGGGGTCTGAGATTCGTTGCCTTCGCAAAAAGGACAGGCCTTCTCTAGCGGACCCTGCTCGGGCTGAGTGCTAAATTGGTCTGGCCGCTTAGCACGCTCGGTAGCGATTATCACCCATCTTCCTATTATCGGGTCTTTCCTTAATTCCGGCATTATATCCTTTCAGGGCACATCTTATTAATTTGATAATTATAACATAGCAAAATACATATGCAACTATTTTTTGCCTAACACCTCATTGACATTTATTTTATGGCCAGAAATAAATTCGTATGCAGGCATCCTGCGTTTACCTTCAACCTGCAGTTCTTCGATTACCAGGAACCCCTCTCCTGCGGCTACGGCTATGCCGTCTTTAGAAACCCGGATAATGCGCCCGGAAATACCGCCCTGGCCAGGGGATGATAACGGTAAAATCCTGGTTTTATAAATCTTCAACATCTGCCCGCGGTAATAAGTAAAAGCCCCGGGCCAGAGGATACAGCCCCGGACAAGGTTATGAATATCGAATGCGGATTTTATCCAGTCAATACAACCGTCTTCTTTCTTCAGCTTAGGAGCAAAGGTAACCCCTGCCTCATCCTGGATTTTCAGATTATACGCCTTATCTTCAATAAGTTTTAACGCCACAGGCAGTAAATCCGCGCCTGATCTTGCCAATCTATCCTCCAGGGTCACGGCGTCATCCTCCTGCCCTATATCTATTCCCTTGCTTAAAATTATTGGACCAGCGTCCATCTCTTTGGACATTTTAATAATAGTTACGCCGGACTCTTTATCCCCGTTGATTATTGCCCAGTTTATAGGACCAGCCCCCCGGTATTTCGGCAGCATAGAAGCATGGACATTTACAGGCATCAAGCTCGGTATATCTAAAACCTCCTGAGATAATATCTGGCCGTAAGCGGCAACTACAAATAAATCCGGCTTTAAATCTTTTAAACGGCTTACTGCCTGCGAAGAATTAACATCAGCCGGCTGGTAAATAGGCAGCCCCGCCCCTAAAGCTGCCTTTTTAACTGCAGTCTCAGATACACAAAGGCCGCGGCCCTTTTTTCTATCCGGCTGGGTTATTACTGATATGACCTTATGCCCGGAGTTTAAAATAGCCTCAAGCGAAGGAACAGCAAACTCAGCACTCCCAAAAAATCCTATCTTCATTTTCTTCCTACTTTCTTGATTTCTCGCACCGTTTGACCGAATGACCTTGTACTGTTTGCGGACTCAATCTGGTACCTGCCCCCTAACATAGCTTCGACACTCAGGAGACAGTTACCCGCCTGTTTTGGCAAACGGTAGAGATTATAAAGGGTCGATGTCCGTCGTTAATATTATACCGGAATGCGAAAATTTCTTAAGATTATTTTTCAGGAATTTGCTTATCTTGGTAGCGCTGTCCGAAAAGATCAGCACCTGCCAGTAAAAATTCCCCCGCAGCTTAGAAGGCTCAGGCCTGCTGACTGAAGCGACCTTTATGCCTTTGCTTTTTTTGGCTTCGGAGAGGAATGCGAATAACTTATCGCTCGCCGCTTTCACCCTCTCCTCTTTCTTACCGCGTAATTTTACCAATCCTATATGCCGGTAAGGAGGAAAACCCAATTGTTTACGCTGTTTTAATTCTTCTTTATAAAACATATCCACGTCTTTACCGGCCAAGGACTGAAAACAGTGGTGCAGAGGTACTGAGGTCTGGATAATAATATTTTTTTCGGTTAAACTCAGCAGGCCCGATAATACGCCGAAGGCCTTCTCCGCGGAACGAAAATCCATCCGGTTTAAGGCATTATCTATGGACAAAACCGCAATAAGGTCAAAATTCAACCCTGCACCCTTAATAATAGCGCTGGTTGAAATATATATATCCGCTTCCTGGTTTGCCGTACCCTCAGACGGCTCATACTGGCAAATCCTTGCCTGGGGAAAGATGCGCGACAATTCACTCTCTGCCTTTTCTGTCCCCGCCCCCAGATAACGTATATATCCGCAATTGCAGTGCGGGCATATCCCAGGTGCAGTCATCTTAAAATTACAGTAGCGGCAGGAAACTATATTCTCTTTAAAATAATAGACTAAATTTATATTACAGCGCGGGCATTTTAAAACCGTATTACAATGCATGCAGGAGGCGTAGGTGGCAAACCCCCGGCGGTTCAAGAATAAAAGCACCTTCCCTTTTCCAGCTAAAACAGAATTGATCGCTTCTTCGCAGTATTTTGTCAATCTTATGCCGGATTGTCCTTTGCCAAAATACTGCCGCCGCATATCTATAATCTTTATCTCGGGAAAACCGCTCTTAGGGGGTATATAAGAATACCTGATCCTCCCCTCACCCATCATTTGATAAATCTCAAGCGAAGGAGAGGTGCTCCCGAAGATAATTTTTACCTTCTCAGAAACAGCGCGCATAAAGGCTATCTGCCGAACATGATAATGCGGGGTTTGCTCCTGTTTATACACCGCGCCCTGTTCTTCATCAATAATTATCAAGCCTAAATTAAAACAAGGAGTAAACACGTTCGCGCGCGTGCCCACCACCACCCTGAAATCTCCCCTTTTTGCCTTCAGCCACTGGATAGCTTCATCTTTTTTCTGCCGGTAGATGAGCCCGACCGGGCATTTCAAATAAGAACCGATATCCTCTTTGGCTTTTAAGGCTGACTCTATATCCGGTAATACCACTATTGCCCCTTTATCAAATTCCAGGGCAGCTTTAATTTCACTGAGATAAACCTGCCACCTGCCTGTTTTACTTAGATCATAAAGCAAAAGGCTGTCTTGGACAGGTCTATCAACGGCATGATCCTCCTTAAAAGGTAAATCGTTCTTTAAGGGATACCTTCCTTCTCTTAGAGCTAAAGGTAATAATGTTGCCAGGGCCTCTCCCCGGCTGCAGGCATAATATTCGGATATCTTCTTGCTTAATAAAAGCATCTTCCTATCCAATACAGGGATTTCATCAATAACCTCAATCAATGGTTTAAGTTTTTTAATCTCCGTCTTAGGGCTTAAACCCACCACAAATCCTGTCATTTTACGATGAGAAAAATCAACCTTGACCCTAGCTCCTGCCTTTATCTTTCTCTGCCAATCGCCGGGCACAATATAATCAAACGGCCCCTCTACCCCCAAATCCAAGACTACTTTAGCATATAACATATATCCCCTGCCGCATTTGGCTTTTTGATTTTTCTGATATTTTCTTTAATCATCTTTAGTCTCAGCGGGTTATCGCGAAAATATAAGATCTTTTCCTTTATCAAGGCTGGATTGTCTATAGTATCACCTATACCGTAAAAAGACAAAACCCTGGAATTTTCCGTTTCCTGGCCGGGTATGGAAGTGATAAAAATAGGCGCTAAGTCCATTGCCAGGGCTTCAGAAATAGTCATACCTCCGGGTTTAGCGATTATTACATCCGATACTGCCATCAACTCCTGGACATTATCAACAAAACCGAATACGCTTACATTTGGATATCCTTCTTTCTTTAGATAAGCGTATAAATTCTTATTATTCGCGCAAACTACTAAGACCTGGGCCTCTTTACATAAAAGACCGGTAATTTCGGCAATATTGCCTATGCCAAAAGAGCCGGTAGCGATTAAAACCGTGAATTTATCGCAGGATATATTTAATTTGCGGCATAAATTATCCCTGTCATATCCGATAGAGAATTTCTCATCCACGGGTATACCCAAAGCCAGAATACTGCCTCCCTTGACCCCCTTAGCGGCTAGAGAACGCTTAGTTACCTCTGAAGCAGTTATATAAATATCTGTCCCCGGGCATATCCAAAAAGGATGAACCCCGAAATCCGTAATTATGGTAATTAATTTGGCGGATAGCCTATTACCTCTCTTCAGGTATGCGGCTATCTCAGAAGGCAGGAAATGCGTAGAAAGAACGTAATCCGGCTTTTCCCTAAGAAGAAAATCTATAAATTCCTTGGCGTTAACACGGTTCAAGAGGAGCGCTAAAGGCCGGATAATCGGCCCAAGCAATCTACTGGCGGTAACCCAAAAGAGCAGGCCCCAAAACCATGGGGCGTATTTTACTAACAAAGAATAACCATAAGTATAACCTGCCTTGTATAAGAAATTTGTCTTATTTAATACATCGACCAGGGCGGTTTTTACCAACGGGTTATTTTCTTTCAGATAGCGCTCTAGCGCCTCTGCAGCCTTTAAATGCCCTGCGCCGGCTGAGGCATAAGTAACAACGATTTTCTCCATTATATAAGATTATGCCAGGATTATATCCGCTGCCTCTGATAAATCTCCTGCAGTGTAATCAGGCTGGATTTTCCAGTTATTTTTATTGTCTCTTCTTTCTTTCCCGGAAAAAACAAGTATAGTGGTAAGGCCGGCGGATTCCCCCGCCTGCATGTCGAGGATTGTATCTCCGATAAAATAACTCTTTGCCCTGTCCAAAGTGATGCCATTCTTAAGGATTTGCGTAACTGCCATATCAATCAAGCCTGACTTAGGCTTACGGCAAGAACAGTTATCTTCCTGCCTGTGCGTGCAATAATATACCCCGGAAATGCTGATCTTATCTAGCGAGAATTCCCGAAGCATATTCTGGGTGATCAAATCCAGCGCGCCTTTAGAATAAACGCCCTTTCCAACGCCCGCCTGGTTAGAGATAACAAATATCCTAAAACCCTTATCGGACAGCCTCTTTAACGCTGTCTTGACCTTAGGCAGGAAAAAAAATTCATCCCAGGACTTTACATATTCCCTGTCCCCCGGATAGCGGTTTATCACCCCGTCTCTATCCAGAAATACCGCCTTTACCTTCTCCATTATGGGATTAAATAAAATAGTCCCGGTTATTTCTAATCCACTCCGTCAGTAAGCGTATCCCCTCTTTAACGCCGGTCTTAATCTTCCAATTCATGGCCTTCTCCAATTTTGTAGTATCGCTGACATACACCTTCTGGTCTGAAGGCCGCCAATCTGCGAATTTTACCCTTGGCCTCCTGCCGGTCAGCGCCTCCAACTCATCTAAAAACTCAAGCAGGGAAATGGTATTACGCCTGCCTCCTCCGATATTAAACAGGCCCATCTTTAAATCACTCTTAATGAAACGGTCAAAGGCATCCACCAGGTCATCTGCATAAAGCATATCGCGCACCTGTTTACCGTTTCCGTAAATAGTGACAGGTTTATTGAATAAATTGGCAATAATAAACCAGGCTACCCACCCCTGGTCCTCGAAGCCAAACTGCCGCGTGCCATAAGTGCAGGACATACGGAATACCGCGGTTTTCATCCGGTATATATAGCCGTATTCCTGGACGTACAAATCTCCGACGAGCTTCGAAACCCCGTAAGGCGTATGCCCGGTTAAGTCCGTGCACATCCCTTCATTCACCCCGGCAGTGCCTTTGAAGACATAACGGGTTTTCTTTTCTACTAAGGGTATTTTATCCACATTTTCCCCATAAACCTTATTAGTAGAACAATATACAATAATCGTATCTTTTGACTTTTTCCGCGCCGCCTCTAAGACATTCAAGGTCCCAAAGGCGTTTATGCTGAAATCTTCCTTGGGCATACGCACGCTGGAAGGCACCCCCGGCTGCCCGGCGGTATGGATAACTACATCAACGCCTTTACCGATAGCGCGCGCCACATCCTTGTCATTACGCACGTCTCCCCTGATAAGGGTGATATTCTTAAATTTTCTTAAATAATTCCAGTTAAATTCTACCGATGCCTTATCATAGCCAAATATCCGCGAACGCATTAAATTATCCAGGACAATAACCTTATTTTTAGGGTTATCCTTAGCAAAGAATTCCGCGCTATGGCTTCCTACCATCCCCGCCCCGCCAGTAACTAAGATCCTCATCTAACCTCTCTCCTTTTTTTGCAGCATTATAATTTCTCGATATTTCAGATAACTTATAAATTGATACAGGCCAGCATAAAAAGCAATAACAAAACCAAGAAACCCGTCTTTGTAGCCTTTTCTTCCGATATAGGTGCGGGCAAACCTGTCCACAGTCCGCCAGATAAACCTTCCTAGACGCATGGGTTTACCTTGCGCAAACCACTTTTGCGCCTCCCGCGTAGTCTGATTGTTCATCTTGCTTAGAAAATCCTCAAGATTGCGGTAAGAATAATGTATCAGGTCCGCTTTAAGGTGCCCGCACGGATCATCCATAAACGCGCGGGGATGCACGCCTACCTCTTCATAGCGGAATTTATCTTTTCTGAATAATTTAAGCTGGGGGCTGGGATACCATCCGCAATAACGCACCCAGTAATCACCGATAAAATTCCTGCGCGGGATAGTAAAGCCGTTTGCAGAAGTATGTTTGCCTATTGTTCCGGTAATCTCCTTCCTAAGCCCCTCCGTAACCCTTTCATCCGCATCCAGGCTTAATACCCAGAGGTTCTTTGCCTGGCTATACGCAAAATTCCTGTGCCTGCCTTCTATATCCATTTTCCTGCTTATTATATTCCGCGTATATCCGCCTGCGATATCCACTGTCCGGTCAGTACTCTCATCATCCACTACCAATACCTCATCCGCCCAGCCAACAACCGATTCCAGGCAATCCCGGATATTTCTTTCTTCATTTTTGGTTAATATTACCACCGATAAATTAACCATACATAAACTCCTTAATTGAAGAGATAATATACCGCATTTCCTCTCCCGTCAGGTCAGGATAAACCGGTATAGCCACAATATTCCTGGCAGCCTTTTCTGATTCAGGAAAATCTCCCTTTTTATAGCCCAGATTGCGAAAACACTTCTGCAGATGCAGTGGTATAGGATAATATACGCGGGCATCTACCCCTTTTTTATTCAGGTGGGCAATCAGTTTATCGCTTGCGCCCTTAAGGCGTAAAACATACTGGTGATAAATATGGATATTGTAAGGAGCCAGATAAGGGATTTTTAACCCCGTACATTCTAATTCCCGGTTAAAATAGGCGGCGATCTTACGCCTCTTCTCATTCCAGGAATCCAGGTACCTTAACTTCACAGACAATACCGCAGCCTGCAGGGTATCCAAACGGTTATTATAACCGGTTAAGATATGGTTGTATCTTTCCTTGTTGCCCTGGTTTCTGAGCACTTTAAGCCTCTCTGCGACAACCTTCTGGCCCGTCAAGACCATCCCGGCATCGCCAAAGGCACCTAAGTTCTTTCCGGGGAAAAGGCTGACTGTACCGCAGTCAGCCAAAGTCCCGGCTTTCTTTCCTTTATATTCTGCCCCAAATGCCTGGGCAGTGTCTTCTATCACCTTTAGTTTATATTTCCTGGCCACCTTCAGTATATTATCCATGTCCGCGCACTGGCCGTAAAGATGCACCGGGATGGCTGCGGTAATTTTAATTCTCTTACTGGCCTTAATGGCATCTTTAAGGTTTCCTGCTGACATATTATAGGTAAGAGGTTCGATATCGCAGAAAACAGGCACGGCGCCCATACCGGCAATGGCACCGGCAGTAGCATAATAAGTAAAGGCAGGACATATAACCCCTTCTCCGGGCTTAACCCCTAAGGCGACCAGGGCGAGTTTTATAGCATCTGTGCCATTAGAAACCCCTAGCGCATATTTTATCCTGCAGTACTCAGCAGCCATTTTTTCAAATTCCGCTACCTCATGCCCTAAGATAAAATCAGTATTATCGATTACCCTGCGTATTGCTAAATCCAATTCCCTGCGGATAGGCTTAATCTGCCTTTTTAAATCCAATATAGGTATCCTATGCAATCTTATCCTCCTTATTTATTAGCGATATTATCCTGGATGCGGCATTCAATCCTTCCCCAATGGTTATTTCCTCAAGGCACCCCTTATCATCCTGGCAGGGGGATAACCTGAAATTATTATAACATGGACTGCAGGCTAAGCCCTTATATAAAACAGTATGCCTTGCTGCGTCAGGCGGATAAGGCCCGTAAACCTGCGGGCTAACCGGCCCGTAGAAAGAAAGCGTCCTCTTATCTAATGCCACTGCCATATGTAAAGGCCCGCCGTCATTAGCCACCAGCATGTCCAATCTGTCAATAATAGCAGCTAACTCATTCAGGGTTGTCTCCCCCACTAAATTTACCACCTTGTTATTCATTGCGCTGAGCATAATATTGGCGGTTTGCACATCGTCTTTACCGCCTAAGAGCAGGACCTTTGCCTTAAATTCATTGATTAAATTATCCGCCAGCTGAGCGAATTTTATGGCCGGCCAGTGTTTCAAAGAGGCATCCTCTCCCCAGCTTGCGCCTGCGCCGGGGGCAATACCGATCAGATAGTCCTTGCGGCTTATCCTAAGCCCCTCTAAGAAAGAGGCTGCGCCCTCGGCATCTTCTTTGGAAACAAACAACTCCAGCCTCACCCCCCTTGTTCCAATACCGATAAAATTAAGCAGGCTTAAATAGTACTCTACTACATGCCTGTTCTGGTAGCTTGAAATATCAACCTTGTCCGTAAGGAAACGGCCGCGTTTTTTATAATTAAACCCGGCCCTCCTTTTTATGCCTAATATTTTAGATATTAAACTATAACGATGGTCTAAGGAAAAATCAAGACAAATATCAAATCTTTCCTTTCGGATATCCTTTAACAACTGAAAAAACTGTCGTATACCTCTCGGTCTATCTTCATGATAAATCTTCTTCAAATCGCCGCGCGATAAAGCAAACACCTTTGCGATACGCGGATTGTTTTCCAGGATGGACGCTACCCGCAGGTTAGACCAGTAACCGATAAAGGCATCCGGCCAAGACTCCTTTATTGCCTTGACCACCGGCGTGGTAAATAAGACATCCCCTATCCCGAAGGGATTGATAATAAGGATCCTTCTCGGAGCTGATCTTAAGGTCATTTAATGCGAATATGCCTTTTCAATCTTCTTCCTTTCAGCATACAGGCTATTGCTTTTACCTCCTGGGCCCTTTGCTTAGGGCAAACCAGAAGCGCATTCCTGGTATTTACCACCACCATATCCCTAAGTCCGATGGTAGCGGTAATCTTTGCCTCTCCTTCGGACCAAACAAGGCTATTCTCACTGCCTTTATCAATACAGGGCCCCTTAAAGATGTTTCCGTATTTATCCTTAGGCATAATTTCTTCCAAAGACTGCCAGCTGCCCATATCTGTCCATCCGCAATCAACCGGTAATAACGCACCTGTCCTTGTCTTTTCCATAACCGCGTAATCTATAGAAATAGGCTTGAAACCGCGCCATAATTTACTTAAGCCTTCCCCTTTGGGCTTTGCCCTGGAAATAATCCTGTGCGCAGGGGGCGCGTATTTGCTTATTTCCTTAAGCATTACATCCGCACGAAAGATGAAAATCCCGCTATTCCAGTAATACCTTTTATCTTTAATGAGCATTTTTGCCTTTGACAGATCCGGTTTCTCAATAAATTTCTCTACCTTGAAAAAACGGCATGCGCCCTTGGATAAATCCGCGGCAGATGCCTTGATATAACCGTACCCGGTAGCAGGTCCTTTAGGAGTAATGCCCAGCATTACGGTATAACCGCACCTAGCCAGCTGAAGGCCTTTCTTTAAATAACCCTTGAAGATATGCCAGTCCTTAAAGAAATGGTCGCTGGGCAGGACAATAATAACCGCTTCGGGGTCTAAGTCTTGTATCTTCTTAGAAAGATAGGCAATAGGGGCAAAGGTATTACGCGCCTGGGGCTCAAGAAAGATATTGCGGTCAATTATACCGGTATTTCTTATATACCCTCTGATTTTTCTGCCATGTCTCCTGCCTGCGGCTATATAAATGTTTCCGGGAGCGATTAAAGAAGAAACCCTTTTGATTGTTAAATTAATCATAGGCTTATTACCGCAGGTAATATTAAGGAATTGTTTCGGCTCCTTCCCCGTGCTTAAAGGCCAAAACCGCATGCCGCTTCCGCCGGCTAAGATAATCGCATAATTCATAATCTTTATCCTCCCATTCGTTCTTTTACTTTCTCTAATACTTCCTCGACGGTTATAGCGCAAAGATTGTCTTTCTCAATAACAACATGGGTATTACCCCAAGGGCCCCATCTCTTAGGCCCTTTGGCAGGGATATCGTTTCTGAAAATAGCAATTACCGGTATACCTAATGCCGCCGCTAGGTGCATAGGGCCGCTATCTCCGGAAACCAAAAGCCTGCACCTGGCCAATACCGCCGCCAGCTGCCTCAAGGTTGTCTGCCCGGTCAAATCCAGCGCATTACTGCCTAAATCGGCAAAAACCTCCCGGTTCCTTTCTGCCTCTTGCCTGCCGCCGACTATAACTAATTTTAATCCCGAATCCTTGATTAACCTTACGGATAAATCATAAAAATTATTAAGCGGCCATTGCTTAACAGCATCGCTTGTCCAGGGATGCAGGGCAATGAGGTTTCGCGTATCGCCATCCTTATATACTTCGCGGAATAAATCCGGGTGGACCTTTAAAGAAACCGTCTTATCGGCGGTTCTTGCGCCGATGAGCTCAGCCAACTGCAGATTATATTCTACTTCATGAAAACAACCGAGGTATTTTCTATCTTCTATTTTATGGGTAAGCAAAAACCCCCATTTCCTATTGTAACCCGCCCTCACCCCGATACCCGCAAGGAAGGTGCATATATTCATCTCCTTGGAAGGATTCAACATTATGGCAATATCTATCCTTTTTTTCTTTAATAATCTGACCAGGCTTAAGCGCTTTAATATTGAATGCCTCTGCCCGGGCCATTCTATTATTTCATCAATAAAAGATACATCCTCCCCCAATTCCTTAAGGTAGGGGTCTAAGGCAACCGATATCCTGGCGTAAGGAAAACTTTCCCTTAACGCGCGCAATGCCGGGATATTCAGGAGGAATTCGCCGAGCCTGTCATTGCGCAGGACAAAAATATTCTTAACTTTCTGAGGTATTATCGGCATCAATAAACTTCTCCAAGGCCAGGGAAAAACCGGCAAGATACCAGAATATCATTGCCACGCGGGCATAATAAAGGCTGGTTTCGGTAAGCCCATTGACTAAAAACGCAAACAGGCAGACAGAAAGAGACAGGGATATTATCTTGTAGTACCTATCAGATAGAGAGCGGTAAATGCGCGCCCCCCTCTTGAACAAATTGAATAACAGCCAGAGAAATGCCAAAAGCCCCAACAAGCCGATTTCACCGGCCATCTGCAAGAAGGTATTGTGGGCGTACATATTGTCGGCGGTCTGGGCGTTTTCAGGCTCCGGTAATTTATATTTCAGGTAATTCTTGGAAAATGTATTTACCCCCACCCCCAATACCGGATGATGCCTTATCATATTTAAAGAATTCCTGTAAATGCTGATACGGTCGTGGTTGCACATGAATATAATGGGATTATAATTTATCAATCGCGCCCAATCTTTAAGACCCTTAGGGGCAACAAAGGGGGATATAACAAGAACCAATAATAAAAGCCCTGCAACAACCTTATCTTTTTTAACTATAACTAGAAATAAAATACTCAGGAATAACGCCAGGATAGTGGGCCGGGAAAAGGTAAGCATAACCCCTAAGGAAGCCAGGCCCGCTGCCGCAAGTGCAGCAACCTTGGCCCTTCCTTTAAAATAATAAAGGGCAAGGCCGATAATAAGGGGAGTGATAGCGCTAAGGTAAACCCCGAAGACATTGGCGTTGGGAATGCCGCTGTTGCCCGTTTCAGGCCGATATTAATGATAGGGGCATAACCCCGGATAAAATCCCTGCCTGTCAAGATCTGCCAAACGGCATCAATAGAAGAAAGGGATGCGCCTAAAATTACCGAAAGCACTATACAGCCGATATGCCTCCTGTCTTTAATTTCTTCGACACAGACCAGAAAGATGAGCGCATTCTGGATAAGCTTAACCAGCCCCTTGACACTGGCATGATAATCTATGGTATTCTTAAAAGATAACAGGGAAATAACTACCAAGAGGATAAAAGGAATATTTATAGTAGTGCGGATAAACCACTTTTCTCTCTTGATTATTTTTTTCACCAGGAAAGAAAAGAACATGAAGCCCATAAGGATATTGGTAAACGCCGGCCCCAGGGAAATAGAAAAGGGGATAACTACAATAGCCCAATAAATAACATAATCCAGGTATTTGACCGCTTTTTGCATTTTAGAAGTCAGTTACGGCAAATTTCAGTATATAAAACATCGCCCACAAACCATCACGCCACCTTATTTTCTTTCCGGCTGAATATGTACGGGGATAATAAGATACCGGCACCTCTTTTAAACGCATACCTTTTTTTAAGGCGCTACAGATAATTTCTACGTCAATATCAAAACCCGATGCCTTGAGGTTCATCCCGTTGAGTGTCTGACGCCGCGCCAGTTTATAACAGGTGGCATAGTCATTCAGCCGGGAATTAAATAAGAAATTCAGCATCCCGGTCAATGCGCGGTTGCCTAACTTGTGCATGAATAAACCGTTGCATCCGGTAATAAACCTGGCGCCCAAGGCAATATCTACGGCCTCTTTCTGAATGACATCCAGCAGCCTTGAATAATCAAGGGGGTCATACTCTAAGTCCGCGTCCTGAATTATCACAAATTCTCCGCAGGCGTTGGCAAGGCCGGTCAAAAAGGCAGCCCCCTTGCCCCTATTGCTGGTATGGTGTATGACCTTCAGGTTGCTGCATTCAATATCCCGCAATACCCTGTCTGTGCCGTCTAAAGAGCCGTCATCCACCACGATTATTTCCTTATCAATACCTATCGCGCTTATCTTATCCAAGATCTGCCTGACGGTATTAACCTCGTTATAGACCGGGACTATGATAGAAAGCAGCGGCATCGTAGTTAAAAAAACCTTCTGAAGATACCCCAGAGGTATATTTTGAGATAACTAGGAAATAACCTGAGCATCTTAAAGCTGGACTTGCCTTTTGTTCTTTCTCTCCATACCGTAGGGACCTCTGCTATCTTGAATCCAGCGTAGTACGCCCTAAGCACCATCTCCATGGAGATTTCAAACCCCCGTGATTCAACAACTATGCTGTCTATGACTTCTTTTCGGAACATCTTAAAGGCATTGGCAATATCGTGCGTAGGCAAGCCCAAAATATAATAAAGCGTTTTTCCCGCAAACCAGGAGAAAAATCCTTTTAATTTAGACCCCCCTATACGAGCACCTCCCTTGATATACCTCGCCCCGCACACAACATCATAACCTTCTTCAATCTTACGAAACATCCTTTCTATGGTCGCTAAATCATCGCATAAATCCCCCATGACCGGCACAACTACGTTAGTATGCACATTGGCAAAGCCTGTCTTCACGGCGTTGGCAAAGCCATTATCGCTGCGATTGGAGATTAAGCGCAGATTCGAGTATTTAGCGCATAACCCCTGGACTAACCCTACAGTCGCATCAGTAGAATGATCGTCAACCACTAACAACTCATGTTCGATACTTACAGCGCGCTCAATATTCTCAACTGTATCAGTTATGTTTTCTTCTTCATTGTGCGCCGGCACTACAATAGATAACTTCACACCGCTCCTTCTAAAAAATGCCTTTATACACTAATCTTATATATATGTACGGTCTGATTTTCAAATACAGGCTTAAAGATCCACGGGTTTAAATTGGCCCAGCTATCCTCTAATGGGAATTCCACATCCTTTGTCTGATGCAAGGAATAAACAAATAAATAATCGGTATCCCTCCTTAATAGATTATTAAGCCAAACGGAATAATCTGCGCCTGCGCGGTAATTCCCCTTTTCTTTTAGGCTATTATGCAGACTCTTGAAATCATATCCCCATGCATATCTGCTCTGCAGGAAATAATGCAATTTAACCGGGTCGGTCTTATTCACGGAAACGTAATAAACATTATTCTTAAAACTCCTCCCGTACAGAGGAAAAGGGACCGGCCGGCCCACATAAGCGATATTATTGCCGCTGGTGTTATTATCTAACCAGGCCCATGCCTTAGCCGCATCCGGCCAAAACCCGGAATATTTGACCATCTTTACATACCCCGGGTATTCATTATTTATATATATTTTCTCAAGGATGATCAAAGAAAATACTGCCAGTATAACTAAGGTCGCGGCAAATAACGGACGCTTTAGCGGATTTTTAACGCTGATTTTCCGTATTAAAAAACGGGCGAGGATAAAAAATAAAAAGCTCGCGATAATTGAACTGACCAGTTCAGTGCGCTTTGCCAATTCTCCCATTGAAACTAACACGCATACCGCCGATAAAACACCGATTACCCGTTTCGGTATTTTCAATATTTCAGCGGTATAAAAACCTACAACCATTCCGGTTCCCAGCAAAGGATATAAATATCTGGTATTGGCTAGGGGGATTAAATACCGGTAAATAAGGTATAAAAAGAAAGGCAGTAATAAAAAACATACCCTGAAGCTGATCCCCCCCATTTTTTTTAAGAAATAGACCGGCAAGGCCAGTAATACCGCCGGGAAGATAAAAATCAGTGTTTGCAGGCCCAGCCCCTCATGAAATAATAATTTGCCCAAGCTATAATCTTCAATCCGAAAATGGGAGGCGTAAACCAAAGGTGTAATCACCCCTTTAAAAATAACCCGGCCAAATAAATTAAAATCCAAAGGATATATGGGGTTTCCGGTTTCCAGGAAGTTCCTGATATAAGAAAACCCTCCCAGGGCAATTATAAATATTACGGCCAAAAGAAACATATGTGATTTCCTGATATTCTTTCCCCACAGATACAAAAAAGGCAAAAATAGAAGAAATCCGTAAAGTAAGGCGATAGACTTTACACCTATCAACAACCCTAAGCTTAGGCTAAAGGCAAAGAGGACCCGCGGGCAGAACTTGAGGCTTAATGAAAACAGGTAATTAAGACAGGCCAAAAACAGGGCCGCCACCATTACATCCACGTAGGCAATCTGCAGTTGTTTGAAGAAATTAGGGATAAGCAGGAAAAGGGCAGCGGCTAGAAAGCAATTCTCCTCTCTTATGCCGGACTTCTTAGATATGCCGTAAACAGCCAGGAAAGAAACAATAAAAAATGGCAGCTGCCCCAAGTCCGCTAAAAATACACTGCGAAAAGGAAAGATTAACCAGAGAAAAAACAGGCTTCCGTTTAAAGGATAATAGGTAGGCGCAGGGTCATCAGAGATAACAATGGGATTTGCTAAATTGCCGTGTTTTAACCATTCTACGGGAAAGGTAAAGTGGTAATTCAAGGAATCCCAGCCAAAAGGCGGATTAATCAGGTTAATAAAGGCCTTGTTAAGGCCAAAACACAATATTACCGAGGCGGCAAGAAATAAGATCTTATTTCTTAATAATAATGTTAAGGCGTCTTTAAAGATAGGCACGCAAAATGAAGAAGGTCTTTTCTTCGCCGCCAGCGATACTATCAACAGTATCGCTAAATTAAATATAATGACATTAGGCAGGTACAGGGTCCCGGTTAAGCCTAAGATAACCTCGGTAAATACAATCTGGGAAAAATAAAAGATAAACCAGGCTAACAGGGAATCTACCCCCGCCGGAAACCGGCATAAATTATAAACCGCAAGAAAAGAACTGGCTGCTACCAGCAAATTCATCAAGATAAACAACAAAACAGACATTAATTATCTTACCTCGACTAACTTGGCATTTAAGAATAACCCGCTGGCGAACACCTTAATAAGAACAGGCATATTATTCTTTTCATTAAGCAATACCATATCTATGTTTGACTTATGGTAAGGATTCTTATCCCTGCGCCGGATTTCTGCCTTCACTATTGTAGCCTTGTATTTCTCTCTTCCTGCCGAAATATATTTTAAATCAGCTTCGCCCTCCAAGACGTAATTCTTCTGGTTAGTGTTCAGGCTCATCTCAAAGCTTTTATTCTTCGCAAAGTCCATCCTTCTTAAATTAAATACAGCGGAAAGCGGGTCCTGCGTATTAGCCAGTATCTGACGCCTTACCTCTCCTATGGACATAACCCCCTTTACCTGGTCATATAAGACTTCTTTATTCATATCGTTTCTGCCCCTGACCTTACCTCTCTGACGGAATAACAGGGGGTTAAAATTAGAGGCATCAATATAGGAATCCAAGTCAACCTGCCCTGAGAAAAAGGGAGAAACCCATCCTAAATTCACTGCCTTCGCCCTTAAGTGGTAAACCTTAGTGCCTTTATAATCTTCCAGTAGGGGCTCCTGAAAATAGGCCTCTGCCACAGGCAGCACCCCTAAAAGATACAGCCTGTACCTTAATTGAATAAAGCCTGTATCAGCGGCTGCCTTGACACCCGCATTGCGGATGATAATAGCGGGGTTATTATTGTAGTTAAATACGCAGGCCAACAAAAGAAAAGCGACAAACAATATGAACAACATTTTTTTCATTTATCTCTCCGTTTTTAAACTGCTTATGCTTAAAATAAGGTGTAAATAAAAGGCGCGACCGTGCTGCTTTGGGTAAAAAATATCAAGAGTCCCAGTAAAAGAAGCATCACAATAATAGGCGTAAGCCACCACTTCTTGCGCGCCCTTAAGAAATCCCAGAATTCCTTGACTATACCTAACTTGCCCATAGCATAACCTCCATCATATATGCGATACTAAAATTGCCTTTCATAATCCGCCGCTCTAAATTCTTCTTTTTGCCTCTTTATCCAGTAAGATGATTTATTCTTCTCTATCTTCAAGCCTAACAGGTCCTTCCCAAATAACTTAATTGCCATGCCGATAGGGGTTAAAATCAGATAAAACAACAATAATAAAATCAAACGCGTATTGATCCAGTTCAATACTAATGCCAACCTCATCCAAAAGATATACACAGGTTTAAGGATATACGGGGAGAGGAATGCCGCCAGCATAAAAGCCACTGAAATGGATAAAGTAAACAGCGGGTTAAATTTCTGCTTCAGCAGAATAAAAAGCGTTACCGCCAAAAAAGCAATGGCCATAATCAGGCCAAACTTACATAGATTATCATTATCTGGATTTATTTTCTCCATATTTTTCTGTTTAATTAGTCTAATTCAAAAACCTGTTTCCAATTAACATCCTTATCCAGGGGTCTTTGCTCTTTCTTATCCAGCAGGAACTGGCCCATTATCAGGTAGTCCATCTCCGTGCGCATAAAACACCTCAGGGCATCTTCAGGGGTACATACCAAAGGTTCTCCCCTTACATTAAAGGAAGTATTTATTATAACAGGAAAACCGGTTTTTTTATAGAAGGTATTTATTAAATCATAATACAAAGGATTATCTTGCCGCTTGACGGTCTCTATACGCGCAGAATAATCCACATGCGTAACCGCGGGGATTAGCGAACGCGTTGCCTTTAATTTGGCAAAGCCCTCTGCCTTAACAAGAGGGCCATCTCCCGCAACCCTCTTATCCTCTTTAACCGGGGCAACCAAAAGCATATAAGGGCTTTCTTTATCCAGCGCAAACCACTCCCCTTTTTTCTCATTTAATACGCTGGGTGCAAAAGGCCGAAATGACTCACGGAATTTTATCTTCAGGTTCATGCGCGACTGCATCTGGGGGCTACGCGCATCACCGATAATGCTTCTTGAACCTAATGCCCTGGGCCCAAATTCAAGGCGGCCCTGGAACCAGCCAATAACATTACCTTGAATAATCAAATCCGAAATAACCTCAGGTACATCGGAATACGCCAGTTTTTTATATGGCAGCCCTTGTCCATTCAGGAATTGTCCTATATAATCATCACTGAAATAGGGACCTAATAATGACGCCTTTTGCTTGTCTTTTATCCCGTCAGAGAGCCTGTCGTTACCTGAATACTTATGCCAGGCAACTAATGCTGCCCCCAAAGCGCCTCCGGCATCTCCGCTTGCCGGCTGAATCCATATATCCTTAAAAGGCCCCTCCCTTAAGAGGCGGCCATTGGCTACACAGTTTAAGGCAACGCCTCCGGCAAGGCAAAGATTGACTTCACCGGTGACTTTATGGAGATGCCCAGTCATCCTCATTATTATTTCCTCGGTCACCTTCTGGATAGAAGAAGCTATATCCATATCTTTCTGGGTTATCTTAGTCTCCGGTTTTCTTGGCGGCCCGCCGAAAAGGCGTTCAAAACGCCGGTTAGTCATCCTCAAGCCGTTACAATATCCAAAATAGCGCATGTCCATTTTAAATGAGCCGTCTTCTTTAAGGTCAATAAGCTTATCTAAGATTAAACCGGAATATTTCGGCTCTCCATAAGGGGCAAGGCCCATTAATTTATATTCTCCTGAATTTACCTTGAATCCGGCGTAATAGGTAAAGGCAGAATATAATAACCCTAAGGAATGCGGAAAACGTAAGGTATATAAGATCTCAAAATCTTTCCCGCTGCCGGTGCCGAAGCTGGCAGTATCCCACTCCCCTACTCCGTCCATGGTCAGAAAAGCTGCTTTTTTAAATGGCGAGGGATAAAAAGCGCTGGCTGCGTGGGATTCATGATGACTACAAAAAATAATTTTCCCTTTATAATCTAATTCCTTTGCGATAATATCGGGAGTCCAAAGCTTCTGTTTTAACCAAAGCGGCATAGCCTGAATAAATTGGCTGATGCCTGAAGGAGAATAGGCAAGAGAAGTCTCCAAAATCCGCTCGAACTTAATGAATGGTTTATCATAAAAAGCAACCAGGTCCAAATCCAGAGAAGTAATACCTGCCTCTTCCAAGCACCACTTTATGGAATGGACCGGAAAACCAAAATCATGTTTTTTGCGGCTGAAACGCTCTTCCTGGGCCGCTGCTATAATCTCTCCATCCCTGATTAAAGCAGCTGCGCTATCATGATAGAAACAGGAAATACCTAATATATTCATTTAATGAGGCCACAACTTATGGAACGATAGTAAACATAAGTTGTTTGGCCGAATTATCCCGCCGAATACGCTAAAATTATGGTCCCCTGAAATGCTTCGCATTTCTCAGGAAACAGAATTTTAGTGTGGCTTATGAGGCGGGAAACTACATTAACCTTAATAAAGCTGCCCTTATAACTCTAATTCTGCCAATGAGTTCTAAATGCGAGAACCGTCCCCTATGATTTAAAACCAAGGGTCAGGTAAACAAGAGGTTTAAGGCGCTCTATCCACCCTGAAAAAGGCTTTACCTTAGTATACTGCCTGTAAGATACGCCGCAAGGATAAATCTTTGCCACCGGCACCTCTTTTATGCGTAATCCTAATTTAATAGCCTTCAGAGATATATAATATTCCAAAGACTCCTTAAGCCAGCCTTGCCATATATCTATCTTGTTATCCTGAAAGATATCCGCCTTAAAGGCACGGAAACCGTTTGTCCCGTCGGTAATATGAAACCCGCTGACAAAACGCACGGCAAAAGAATATAAATGGGTAAAAATAAACCTGTGTAAAGGCATCTTTCCGTAACAGCCCCCTTCTATATAGCGCGAGCCTTGGACATAGTCGTAGCCATCATCTAAGATAGGCGCTAACAATCGGGATATCTGGGATGGATCATCCTTACCGTTACCAGCCATAACCACGATAAAAGGAAACTTGTGTTTTAAGGCATACTCAATGCCTGTCCTCACGGATACGCCTATCCCCTCTCTTTTGCTATGAGATAAAACTGTGGCGCCTGCCAAAGAAGCCTCAGAAGCAGTCTTATCCGTTGAGCCGTCATTAATCACCACCACTTCCTCTATGCATTCTTTAGGCATACGGCTAATAAGAGGGGCGACTTTACCCTGTTCATTAAAGGCAGGAATAATGACTAATGCCTTGGCCCCTTTAATTCTTTCTCTATCCATATTTTTGTCTTTTCCAGGCCCTCTGTAAAGGAATATTTAGCCCAAAAACCCAATTTCTCGATCTTTTCTGTATCCGGCACAGGCCTGAGATTCTCGCCCCTGCGCGCAGGGGCATATTTCACTCTTAAGCTGGATTTGGCGTATTTCTTGATCACTAATTCCGCTAAGGCCTTTACGCGCATGCGCACAGGGGATGCCACATTATAAATCTGGCCGATTGAACATTTTTTCTCTGCCAGCATAATGGTCGCGGCTACATCATCTTCTACATAGGTAAAACATCTTACCTGCCTGCCGTCTCCGTTTACTATCGGAGGTTTGCCCGAAAGGACCCGGGATAAAAATATATTCACCACCCCTGACGGACCCTGATAATCCTGCCGGGGGCCATATACATGAAAATACCTGACAACAGAGACATTCAAGCCGAACTCCTGAAAGTAAAACATACAGTAGCGCTCTGCGGTTAATTTGGATATACCGTATAATGTAGCCGGGTTAGGAGGCCAATCTTCCGGCATGGGCTTATCAGAACTCCCCAGGACAGAACCTGTGGAGGCATGGATAAGCCTGGCCTTTTTATTGCCTCTTAATATCTCCAATATATTAAATACCCCTCCTATATTGGTTTCCATGTCTATACGCGGATTATCATGCGATACCACTAATTTAGAAGCAGCCAGATTAAACACGAAATCACTCTTTAAAAGATAGGGACTGATCTTCTTACTATCGCGGATATCGGCTTTAACTAAAGAAAACCTACGCTCCTTCGCCAAATGCCTTATATTGGCATATTTTCCCGCTACAAAATTATCCATCCCTATAACCTTAGCCGCTCCTTTTCTCAGCAGGCCATCCACTAGGTGGCTGCCGATAAACCCGGCGGCGCCGGTAACAACGCAGATCTTATCCTCTATTCTCATCCAATACGCGCCTTTCCCGTTCTTCCATAAACCCTACCAATAAATCAATCCGGGTAACCCATGCTTCTTTAAAACCGCTTAGCCACTCTAACAACTGTTCATAATAATACCTTCTCCTTTGTATCAAAACAGGATGATTATTGATAACGCATACGCCGCCCATATTGACTATTCTCGCAGTTAACTCCTTAATCACCCCTAATGCTTCTTCATTGCTTAAATGTAAATCCCGGAATACGCGGTCATCCTGGATAGTCAAAGGGACCTCCCATATACCCACCCCCGGATACCTATACGGATAAAATACCTCGGCAGACTGCGGGCTGTAACAACTAATGGTCTTCATGGAACTGTCGTATTTAATGCCGAGTTCGCGCAATACTGCCAACAATCTTTTGCTTACCGCAAAGGCCGGGGCACGATAACCTTCTACCGGAAAGCCTAAAGACTGAAACGCAAGAGACAACTCTCTTTTAATCCTCTCTTGCGACCTAAAACCAACTGCTATATCGTGCGTATAACCGTGGAGCCCAATCTCAAAACCGTTATCGTTAAGTTCGCTCAAAAGCGTTTTATCTATGCAATATCCCCAGTTTGTCAAAAAGTTAAACCCGCTTACCAGGTTGTATTTTTTATTTAACCGATAAACCTCTGGGATATACTGGTAATCCTGTCTGCTGTCGATATCATGCGAAAGGCAGACCGCGCCTTTATGCCCGTTCCAATCTATAGTCGGCAGAGCCAGGCGCGTTCTAAGTTCTTTATCAAGCTGCATAAAGCGGCAATCGGATATTTCTATTAATTCCTTCCTGAACAACTGCCTCATTCTTTTGATAGAATTAAGGATGCCGTAACGGTTCTTCTCCTTAAGGTATTTTACCAGTTTATGGGTAAACCTTCTTACCAACGCCTCTTTAAAATCTATGGTATTAGAATCAAGGATATTTTCAAAATATGCGTTTTCTCTTTCAGGTAAGATATCACTTAATTCCCTGAGCCTAGACTCAGGCACACCAAGCCATATTGCAAGATTATGCAAGATATCTTTATCCAGGGTATTTAAATTCATCTGACAAGGCTATTCTTTAATGACATTATTGTAGCGTTTAGGAATATTTTAGCGGACTTAAAAAGTTTCCTTAAAGAACCCAATCGATAATAAGTTTTAAATATATCCCAAATAATATCCGGCTTAAAATAAAAAACAAAATTGCCGATTATCTGCAGGGCCTTTAATTCCAAAACCCCTCTATGGTCGGATAAATACGGCAACTCATGATGCGTATAACCAGCCATCTGTGTAAACCTATTCCAGTCCTCCTCATCTTTTATCTTACCCTCCCGCACCGCTAACTCCCATAATTCCGTGCCGGGATAGGGGGTTGCCAGGCCAATCTTGATACGGTTAAAAGGGTTACTTAAAGCAAAGAATATAGTCCTTAGTGAATCACTTAATGTCTCCGTAGGTAAACCAAGAATAAAGCTGCCTCTTGGTGAAATGCCGGATTTCTTTACCAGCCTGACCGCCTTCTTTATTTCCTGCAAATCAATATCTTTATTTATTAATTTTAAGAGACGGCCAACACCCGATTCTACGCCAAAGGATAGGATTTTGCATCCTGCGCTTTTCATAAGCGATAAGGTGTCTTTATCAATACAATCCGCCCTTGTCTGGGCCCACCAAGATAATTTTCCTGCATGCCTCTCAATCATATAATCGCAAAATTTCCTGACCCTATCTTTATCAAGCGTAAAAACATCATCTATAATGAATAAGGAGTCGATTTTGTGATTGTTAACATAATAATCTATTTCTGCAAAAATATTATCAAGTGTCCGGTAACGTATGGTCCTGGCGAAGATAACCCTTATAGCGCAAAATGAACATCTAAACGGACAACCCCTGGCGGTGGCTAAAAGGGCGGTGCGCCTGCCAAAATAAAGGTCACTGCTGACATGATATTTATCTATCGGTACCAGGTCTAAAGCAGGAAAAGGCAGTGTATTTATATCTTTTAATAATTCGCGATCAGGGTTTTCTGTTATCCGGCCGTCTCTTTTATAAACAAGCCCCTTGACCTGGGATAAATCTAATTTTCCGGTTATCGCCTGGATGAGTTCACCTAACGCTATTTCTCCTTCCCCCTTTATTACAAAATCAATATTTTTATCGGACACCAAATCCCCTGGCCTGAAACTGGGATGCACCCCCCCTGCTACCACCGGTATATCTTTCAGGGACTTTATCAATTCAGCTAGTTTAAGGGTATTATAAACCAGCGCTGTCTGACAGGTAATCCCTGTGATATCGGGAGAAAATTCTAAGAATATTTTCCGAAAGTCATCTTCATCGACCTGAAAATCGTAGATTTTAACTTCATGCCCTGCGCTGCGCGCCGAGGCAGCCAGATACAATAACCCTACCGGCGCAAAGGTAAACGCGATCTTAGATAACTTGCCGTAATATTCCTCTATATCATAAGGCGGATTTACTAGTAATACCTTCATTCTGGATATATTATAACCTAAGTAAGATTCTGGCCCCGTCGATAAGATTTTTAATATCTACTTTTGAACGTATACCCGAGATCTTCTGCAAGACATATCCTAGACGTAGATAATATTCCCTGTACGCCCTCTTTTGCCAGTAGGCTATCCTTTGCGAAGAAAGGCCGGGCAGGTTTAAGGGCGGGTTAGGATTATCCGCAACCAGGGTAAAATCCTTCCATTGCAAATCACCCCTTAGATAACCTTTACTCTTTGCCGTATCATAAAACTCAGTCCCCGGATAAGGGCTGGCAATAAAAAAAGCCATGGTATCGGTATTCAGCCTCTTGGCAAGCTCAATGCTTTTTCTTATAGTCTCCTCAGTCTCCCCGATATTGCCAAACATAAAATTTCCGCCTGCCTTTATCCCCAGGCGCTTAACTAATTTTACCGCATCTATTGCCTGCCTGATAGTGGTTTTTTTCTTCATAATATCCAGTATTTCCTGCGCCCCTGACTCAAAACCGAACATGACCTTTTTACAGCCTGCCTTCTTCATCTCTATCAAAACATCCTCCCAGACATAATCCACCCTGACCATACACACCCAGGATATATCGAGTTTGCGCCTTTGTATTTCCCTGCAGATATCAATGGTACGCTGCCGATTCAAGGTAAACAACTCGTCATGAAAATTAAACTCACCCAAACCATACTTAGCCGCGCATTCCTCTATCTCATTTACTACGTTAGCAACCCCGCGCAGCCTCACCTTCTTATCCCAGATTATCCTGGCCATGCAATAAGTACATTCATATGGGCAGCCGCGTGAGGTAATCATATTCCCGCTGGGCTTATTGCTCTCTCTTTTTGTCGGGGGAGGAAAATATATCTCTAAAGGAAGTAAGTCTCTGGAAGGAAAAGGTATACTGTCTAAATCCGCGATTAATGGTTGAGGTGCGTTTATCCTGGCATTACCGTCTTTGTCTTTATAGGCAATACCTTTTACGTCCGAAAGCGGCTTATCCGCTTCAAGAGCCTGGACAATCTCCGTAAAAGTGATTTCCCCCTCGCCATAAACAGTAATATCAATAGAGGCCTCACCTAAGGTCTCAATGGGAAACGCCGTGGGATGCGGGCCGCCTGCGACAATAACTACATCCTTATTCAGGCGTTTTGCCATCCTGGCTGTTTCTATTCCCTGCAAGAAAGCTGGTGTAGGCATGGTTATGCCGATAATATCCGGCTGGATACCTCTAAGGCGTGCTTCTATATCTTCGTATTTCAGCCGCAACCCCTCGCAATCCAATATAGTCACAGAAACCCCTGGTTTAATTTTCATCAGGTAAGAAGCCAGATATGCCAGGTTTAAAGGGGCGGCCTTTCCGCCGTGGCCCTGGAGGCCTCCGTAATCCGTAAAAGGTGGATTCAATAACAGGACCTTCATCGATCTTAACTGGCTAAGATTTTCATACCTGCCCTGATTTTCTTGCGCGCGGAAGCAAAAGAACGCAATTTAAATAAACTGGACAATATATAAGCCGGCCGGAAATAAAAACTGCGATAGGCTAATTTAATTAAAACCAATAGCTCTTCTTCTTTCAGTTCCTTCTCCCAATATCTCGCTGTCACTTTAGATGAAGGGTTACGGGCAAATTCCCTCCAATAATCTTTTTCATAAAGCCCCTCTGAAAGGGCCTTTTCATACAGCTTAGTCCCGGGAAAAGGGGTGGTAAGCGTTATATGCACATAATCAGGGCTTATCCTTTTCATAAAAGAAATGGTCTGCATTATATCTTCCCGCGTCTCTACGGGAGAGCCTATCATAAAATAGGCTAAAGTAGCAATGCCGTATTTCTTGGTCAGCTGAAAAGCATCCTCCGCTTGCCTTAAGGTAATCCCCTTTCCTAAGGCCCTTAAGATCTTATCCGTCCCTGCCTCAACACCGTAATGGATACGCAGGCACCCCGCCTGTTTTAACCTGGCGAGTATATCATTATCAATAGTATCCACGCGCGCACGTATATCCCAGGCAATATCCAGGCCCCTTCTTATTATCTCATTGCAAATAGCAATAACCCTGCTTTTGTCCACTGTGAAGGTATCGTCGTAAATAAAGATCTCCTCAATCCCAATGGCCTTGCACTCCTGCATCTCATTGACCACATCCTCGGCTGAGCGCGCCCGGAACCGCCTGCCTAAATGCGGCTTATAGCAAAAACTACAGTCAAACGGGCAGCCCCGTGAAGTAAACATAGTAGTAACCGGGTTCTTTACGGAAATCAAGGAATTATATTTCCGGTAAGACAAGAGGCGCCTGTCCGGATGAGGAAGACTGTCTAAATCTTCAATGAAGCCTTCCTGGGTATCCCCCCGGATGAGCCCGCCTTCCTTAAAAAAAAGCCCTTTGATAGAAGCAAGCCTATGCGGATCATTGATATTATTTACCAAATCCAGAAAAATCTTCTCCCCTTCTCCGCTGACTACGAAATCAACTTCTTTTAAGGAAGCTGTTTCCTGCGGATATATGCTGGGATGCGGCCCTCCTAAGGCAACTTTTATCTCTTTTGATACTGACCTGATAGTATTTGCAGCCTTAATAACGTCGATCATGGTAAAAGTCATTGCAGTTATACCTGTAACATCGGGTTTTTTCTTAGATATAACCTCAGCCAGGCTTGCGTGGCTTATCCCTTCAGCAGCAGAATCAAAGACCTCAACTTGATGGTTGCTATACTGCTTTATGTATGCTGCCAAATAAAGAAGCCCCAGGGGCGGATTAAGCCCCCTTTCTTCGTCTATAAAAGAGGGGTTATCCGCCAGGATAGTATTTTCATGAGGAGGATTTAACAAGAGTATTTTCACGGCTTCAGGTAAGTTAATTTAAGGTAGTCATTAAATTGTCTGACTCTCAGAATTTGAATTTGACAAGCTTACTGTTATTATCAAGGGATTGCTGCGCCAATTCCAGGATCCTCACCACGAGTTTGCCGTTTTCGCCACCCGTAAACGGCTGTTTCCCTTTGATAATACAGCCAAGAAAGTGGTCACATTCTTCCTTCAGAGGCTCTTTGAAGTCTATTTTAGGGGTTAGGCAGTCCCCATCCCTTAATTGCAGCTGGAATTCTCCGTAATCAATACAGCCCCGGACAGTGTTATGCCCCTTGATCTTATGAAAACCCTTCTCGAATATCCTTAGTTTAGCATCAGGGCTGGTATCATCATAAATAACCATCTTCTTCTCTCCTACCACCACTGTCTCCCTGACCTTCTTAGGGTCTATCCAGCTTAAGTGTATATGCGCGGAAATCCCTTTATGGAAATCAAGGTTCAGGAATACCACATCTTCTAAGTCTTTATGGATACATTTCAGGCCTTTGGCGCTTAAAGACACAGGGGTGTCATTCAATAAATAACAGATTATGGAGATATCATGCGGCCCGAAGTTCCAAAGGGCGTTTACATCCCTCCTGATCACCCCCAGATTAAGGCGGCTGCTGTAAAGGTAAAGGACCTTGCCTAACTCGCCTTTTTCTATATATTGGCGTAATTTCCTGACTGCCGCATTATAGAGAAAGGTATGGCTTACCATCAGGACCTTTTCCTGCTTTTGAGCTAAGGCCGTGAGTAGGCAAGCTTCCCTATAATTTAAGGTAAGCGGTTTTTCCACTAAACAGTGTTTTCCGCAAAGCAAGGCCTTTCGGGCAAAGGCATAATGCGATTTTGCCGGTGTAGCAATAACAACAGCGTCAATTTCTTTATCTTTAAACACATCCTCTGCATTTCTGGTAGCATATGCCTCAGGGAAAATCTTACTTATTCCGTTTAGTTTCTCTTGCGATGTATCACAAAGGGTATGGATACTGGTTTTTTCATTCAAAGCTAAATTCCTGATAAGATTAGGCCCCCAATAACCACAGCCGATAACGCCTATCTTTACCATTATTTCCTCCCTATATTACATTCTAATAAGGCCTTTTGGTTATGCCGCTCAAACACTTTAATCCTTTTATAGACTTAATCTTCCTGGCAGGATTTCCCACAACCACGCTATCAGGCTTTACGCTAGAAACAACTACCGCTCCTGCCCCCACCAAGGCGTTCTCTCCGATTATAATCCCGGGTAAAATAGTAGCATTAGCGCCTATAATGGCGCCTTTTTTAATAATCGGCCCCCTTAAACACTCCTTTGCCTTGGGGCATTTGGGATGGTATGTATTAGTCAATACCGCGGCAGGCCCTATCCAGCAATTGTCCTCAAGGACTGAATATTCCGGAACAAAAGCCTTAGAATGTATACGCACATTATTGCCTATTTTAACATGGTGCTCGATAACTGTCCCAGAGCCTATGCTGACGTTATCCCCGATTATATTGCCCTGGCGGACCAATACATGGTGTCCGGTTGTAAAATTATCCCCGATTTTATTAGCGCAATAAATTACAGCATGGGAACGTATGTTAAAATTATCCCCGATCATTGTTTTAGGCGACAGGGCTTTAGGCGGTTTATGGCTATAGGGCTTGCCTATTAATACAAAGTCCTCTATTTCACCACCCTCACCCAATGAAACACCGGGGAAAATAACAGCACTCTTTGCGTATTTATTTTTTCTCATTTATCTTGATCAATAAATACGTAAACTTATTTTTTAAATAATACTTTCTTGTTTCTGCGTCCAAGACGGAGCCGAGGGTAACCTTGTAATCATTTTCCTTAAACGCGCCGGCAATCCTTTTGAGCTGCGCAAGTCTGGGTTCCTTGACACCAAGCAAGGCCCCTTGGCGCAGCAAGAATTCTATATCAAAAAAATCACGGATGTCTTTACGGTTTAACGCTGCCTCAATTTTATTCTGCATAGCCTCTTTTAAGGTATGCACCTTCAGGATAACCTGCCTTGTGCTATGCACTGAAAAAGCGATTCTTTCTTCGGAATCGCAACGCTGGACTTGCCGCCTCGCCTCGATTTTTAAACGCTTAGGATAATTTTTTGAGCGGAGTTCCCAGAGAAGCGTTTTCATTTTCATCTGGGCGTCCGTAACTTCATAAAATCTGCCCAGGTATTTCTTAACTTCGGCAAAATATGTTCTCTGGTCAATTTTCCTTACAAGCCAAAAATCTAAATCCGTAGAATAGCGGTTTAGTTCATAACAGAGTCTGAGCATTGTTCCGCCGATAAATACCAGAGGCTTTAAGAGGCCGCTGTTTTTGAGCCTCTCCAGGACCTCTATTTCGAAAACTTCATGTTCTTGCAAAATGCCCATAAGACTCCCATAATTTTTGAGTTTTGCGGGGATACTTTTTGATTATCTTTTGAATCAATGCCGTATTCAATTTGCCAAAATCAATAGAGGTTAAATCAAAGCGGTATCTTTTAAGTGACATAAAATACAACGCGTCAAGAAAGGCCTTTTCGCGCGATGCGATAAAAAACTTCTTCTCCTTGGAAAAGCCAAAGTAGAGATCCACCTTAATTTTGCTGTAGTTAAAGATATTCTTCTCTATTTCAACCTCCTTGGTCCGATGCATGGCTATGGACTCAACAAAATCACGCTGCAGCTGCGTCGTAACCTCATAATAATCCAGCGCGGTCATAAGCGATATATATGACGGAGTCTGTATGACATTTGCCAGGATAAACTTCTCTTCTCGCGATAAAACGTCCCATTTATCCTTTAAAATATAAAGGTTTCTCCTGAGGCGAACAAGGATACTTTGTTTAACAAGCCTCGTGCAGGTAACCCGCGCGGAGCCCGATGAGATATCCAGGAATTTAGATAGCTCCTCACAGCCAAAATATTTCTTCTCTATTTTCTTTAGTTTTTCGTAATTCATCTAAGTATAGTTAGTTAACATATATGTTAACTTATTGTACTTGATAAATTAAAAGAGGTCAAGAAAAAAGTGCGTGAAGTAGGCGAGGACAACGGCCCGAGAATAATTTCTCCGGGATGAAAGGCTCAAGTGTTTTGACAGACTGCGATAAAATCTAACGCTGTCTCCACTCTCTTTATAGTAAGCATATAATCAGACCAGCTGATCTGATTATAAAATATATCCACGGGATTAACATATGCAGGAATAAACCGTAGCAGGCCTGATTTCTTTAAGCGGCGGTAAAAATTAAACCGTACCCCCCTTTTCAGCCCGTACAATGCTATCGTTTTAAAATGCTCACCCAGCAAATCAGAGAATTCCATATGCCCGTATTCTTTAACGTGGAATGTATTCAATGGTGTTTGTCTGCCCGGCGAGGCGTCTTCTTTATTCGGGGTAGAGCAGATAAATACCCCGTTCTTGTTCAATTTGGCCTTTACCGAACTTAAGAATCGATGCGGATTATCAAGGTGCTCAATAACCTGGAATGAACAAATGACGTCAAACGATTCACTCAACTGATCAAGGTGGTTTATATCCAGGCAGGCAAACCGAAGGTTGGTTTTTTTGTATTTATCTTTGGCATGGATGACCGCTTCTTGGCAATAATCAATACCCAGCGCCTCCTTTGAAAGACTGGCAAGGTAATGCACGCCATAGCCTTCGCCACAGCCTATATCCAGGACCTTCTTGCCTTCTACATACCCTCGGGAAAAATGATATGCGAAAAAGTGGCGCGCTATCATAGAAGGCGTCTCTTTTTCTATCAATATTCTTTCACCAGTATTGGCTATATCGCTCATTTAAGGTTGACTATCCCCGTCAGCTAAGCGCTGCGTGGATTTCTTGCGAAATCCACTTTGCAGCTGTCGGGGTTAATTCGGCCCCAATGTTTTGTCTTGCAAAACATTGGCAACTTATGTCGGAACCATAGAAAACAAACACTCCATAAGTTATGGCCTCATTAAGGGGACGGTTCTCCTTAACATAAACCTCTTACAAATAAAGGCTTATGCAGATGCTTTTATTATTGACAAAAATATATTCCTTACTGCGCTCTAACGTCAATCGTTTCTTTCTTTTCGGGCTTAGCTAATACCTCATAGACATCTACAGCGCTTACGCCATCAGTGCACCTTATATCACCCTCAGCGCAACTCTCAGGGGGAAAGCTTTTTACAAGCCTTAACCCTTTGTTTTTAGCAATTAACGCTGGTTCCTGCTCATCTTCCAGCAGCCCGGTCCTTAAATAATCGTCCTTGTGCACCAGGACGTACTTTACCCCCAAGTACTTTAATACCCCCGCAGCATATTCAGAAGAAAGACGCAGGATAGACCTGGATACCTTATTAGGATATGTGCCAGGGATAGTGCCGTTAATTATTCTCTTCTCATGTTTTGTCTGATAAGACTTGTATATCTCGTTAGGGCCTTTTACATCTAAAGGGTATTCGGCAATAGTAAAATCACCTTCTTGGGCTTTAAGCCAATAATAAACCTGTGGTGCTTTGAATGGTATGATCTTAAAAGGAGGATAGTTCCAGAACTCAAAAAGAACTAATCCGTAAAATAGGATGGCTATAGCCATCTTCGTTCTCTGTGTCTTGAATTTTTCTAAAATATACTTGAGCCCGAATCCCGCTAAAACTGCTACTGCCAACATCAGGATAATCCCAAACCGGCAATATGCACGAAACATGGGTAGAATCTTATACAGAAAGAATGAAGGCATATAGATTCTTAAGCCAAACCAATTCCACCATGGCGGTTGAGAAAATAACCATGCTGCAATTGCCAAAAATATAAGAAATCCGATATGAAAACTCTCTGCGGCATCCCCCTGTGCCTCATACCCCTTACCCCGGTCTTTTCTCCACCTCATAATTGCTACGAAAGCAAGGATAAGCGGCACCCATCCTAAATAAAGCGCATGCTCCGTGAAGCTGGTACCATACAATTTAGAACCCACAAAACTTCTTGTAAGCCAGCCAAAAATCGGATGCTCGGTTGACGGAAGAAAATAACTCAAGGGCCGGGCAGACTGCGAAAAAAGGTCGTCAAAAGGCCGCACGATATTCCAGGCGCTAGGAGAAATATCTATTTTTATAGTCCCCATTAATGGTATTAACCTGCTGGCCAGAATGCCCAAATTAGCCAGAGAAACAATTGCAACCCAGAAGATTATTTTAAAAGATCCTTTCTGCTTTTTTAAAAGCAGATAAATGATAAATACCGATGCGATAAACAGGGCAAAATAGGCATAATATAAGTCAAATGAGAATACGAGATAGAGCGATAAAAAGACCAAAATAATATTCTTTTTATTTGTTTTAGCTTTCAGAAGCAGGATAGAAAATAGAAATAACGCCAACCATTGCGTCTGGGAAAAACCTATATGCTGCCAGGCACGTACAAAATGATACGGACAAAAGGCAAATATGATACCAGAAAAAAATGCGGCAGTTCTATCTTTTACTAAATATCGCGTAGTCAGATATACAAAAAAGGCAGAAAGTATAAACCCGGCTAATATCTCAAGATTCCACGCAACAAATTCATTAAAAGGTATTACTAACAATTTTCTTATTCCTATGCAAATCGGGTATAATCTCTGGAAGATACCCAGGTCAAAACCGAAAGGCGCGCTTACAAAAAGAGAAAACGAAGAAGGAATCTTATGGAGATAGGCGTATTTCAACCACCAAAAGTACCAAACGGATGGTTCATCGGTAGAAGAAAATCCGGCAATATGGTCAGTTATTTTAAAAAATAATGGGTAGGTCATAACTATAGTCAGCACTGTGAAACCGATAAAAGCCAGTATATTTTTCTTCATTTTAGATTTAGATACACATTAGATTAACTTCACCTTATTTGAATATATGTAACTACTGTGCATTCAGAGCCCTGAATTTCTTAAATATAACGGTTTCTATGGGGAATTTAAAAAACTTAAGGCCATACCTCGTCCTCCCCAATATCGAACCCAGGACAGCTAACACTATCAAGATTATCTCTTTCATTTTTGAATACCCTACCAACTCTGAATACCTCTTTATCACTCTAATTATTTTTTTAACGGAGATGCCGATTAAAATTGAATAGAACCAGAGTATCCTGACTATATCCGGGTCTTTAATCCACGGTCTCTCGTAGGCTGAAAAGCCATATCCAGAATCTATTTCAGCCCACTCCTCGATTGTCTTCGGGGCTTTATAACCGTACTGCTGGCAGTCATCGAACATCCTGCTTCCCGGTAACGGCAGATATAAAGCCGGACCCAAAATCTTAGGCAAGGGTAAAATACGGCATAGTTTTTTAATACACTCTACCGTCAAACATACGTCTTCGGTTGTCTCATTCGGTAAGCCGGTCATAAAGGAAAACTTGGCGCTATATTGGCCTTTACGCAATATTCGGCAGCCTTAAAAATATGTTCGACTTTTGTTCCCTTTTGCATATAATCTAACATTCTTTGAGATCCGGACTCAGCGCCTATACTAACACGAGTCAGTCCATATTTATTCAATTCAGACAGTAACTCAATACTGATATATCTTTCGTTAAAGTAATCCGCCCTGGTATTACCAAACCAGGTAAACTTTTTATCCAGCTTCTTAATCTCTTCAAGAAAACCTATAAGTCTTTGTTTTTTCTGAAAGAAATTGTCGTCCCAGAAGAAAATATCGGTGACACCCAAATCAAGCGCCCTTTTAACTTCATGCATAATCTTCTGCAGGCTCCATGTTTGGAATGTCCTTCTCTCCATGATAGCCTTATTACAACAAAATGCGCAGTCATACGGACAACCACGACTAGTCACTAAGACTAAGGAAGTACGTTTTTGACCCAATAACCCATAATCTAAATCCGGATAATTAAAATGGTCTACGAGTTTACTTTTTTCTTTGTTAAAGAATATTTTTTCCTTTACCTTGTAGGATAAACCGCCAATTTTTGAATAATCCCGTTCATCCCTTTTTATGCCAGAAATCAGCTCAAACAACGCGATCTCTCCTTCACCTTGAACTGTAAAATCAATATATTGGCTCCTAACCGTTTCAGTCGGGTATAAGGTTGGATGCACGCCTCCTACGACTATAGGTATATCTCCAATCTTTTCTTTGATAAATCTAGCTATACCTAAACCGTGATTAATCTGCGCTGTCATCATTGTAATTCCTATAAGCAAAGAATCCTTGCCAATAGAACCCAGCCTTTCTAAAGCGTCGGGATCACCTTCAAAATCTATCAATATGACGCCCATTCCTTTAGACTTTAAATAAGAGCCTAAATACCAAATTGAAATAGGGATATTATCTATTGTTTTGATTTTTGTATAAATACCCCTTTTATATGGCGAGGGGTAAATCAAGATTACATCTGTCATTTTCTCTATTACTGTCTTATTGGATTATACACGTTTTTACACTGGCTGATCTGAATGATGCTGCCTTATAATCTTTGATTCACAGCTATAACTCCTTAAGCTCTGAAACATTTTTACTACGCCTGATTATATCCTGAGACATAAAAGCCTTTTCGAATATGTTTACAAAAACCATTCTTGTGCCTATCTTACCTATTTTAATGGTATACATCAAATCTTCCGTATTCCTAATCTTTCTAGCAATCTTTAAGGGGCTTAAGAAATGTTTGAAACTAGCCTTAAAGAAACTTCTGTACGCCAGGCTTAAATTTTTCTGCAATTCTTCAGGAGTAAAATACCTGGTCCTCACTCCCCTGCCAGCCAATTTCATCCCCATCTCCTCAAAGTCTTTATTGCTAAAGGTAGCTGTGGGATCCATGATGCGGTCTAAATTCAAAAGACCCTCTTCTTTAAAGATTTCGTAAACTTTTGTACCCGGATGCGGACACAAAAGATAAAATACGGCCATATCTACTCCGGAATTACAAGCGAAACTTACAGTATCTCTTATTGCTTCTTGAGTCTCAAAAGGAAACCCTATTATAAAAGTGCACGCTGTCCACATCCCTATCTTATTGGCAAAGCCTATCAATCTTTTTGCCTGTTCAAGAGAAAACGGCTTACCCAGAAAAGCCCTTGTTTGGACGTTACCGGATTCAATGCCAAAGGTTATCCGGTAGCAACCCGCCATCTTCATGAGCCGCAGCGTATCTTCATCAAGAAGCCAGTGAGCAATACCATTAGGCGTAGTCCAGCGAATATCCAAATTTCGTCTCAAAATTTCCTTACAGATCTCTGCCAATCTCTGTTTAGACGTACCCGCACTATCGTCCATCAGATATATTTCCTTAATACCATATCCCTTATGCAACATCTCCATCTCATCAACCACGTTCTGTGCAGATCTTCCTCTCCACTTTCGCTTACCCCATACGGATTGAATTGTGCAGTAAATACATTCACCTAGACAGCCCCTGCTGGTTATCATGGTTGCATGGGGTGCCCGCATCGCATAGGAACCGGGCTTATTATTCAAATATAAATTCATACCCAAAAGATGCCTGGCGGGAAAAGGGATTGTATCTAAGTTTGCGATGGGAGGACGTGCGGGATTCATAACGATTAGTCCTTGTTTATTTCTAAAAGAGATCCCTCTTATTTCAGTATATTCCAGCTTGTTTTCAATATACTTTACTAATTCCAGGAATGTCTCTTCCCCCTCACCACGCACTATAATATCTACATTATTATCCTTTAATGCTAAGTGGTGAAAAACAGAAGCATGCGCACCTCCCATAACTACCACAATAGCCGGGTTTATCTCTTTAGCAATCTTTGCCACTCTATGCGCATCGCCTGAATATGACGTATACATGCAGGAAATACCTATAATATCAGGGGCATGTTTTTCTATTGCAAGGCGCAGCTCCTCATCGGTAAACCCATATAATGCCTTGTCAGAAGATATAATAACCCTATCTTCAGATAATGAACGCGCGTCAAGGATTGAAACCTTATAATGGTGTTGCTCAAGATTCGCCGCAATATACGCAAGCCCTAATGGCAATACTACCGAGGGAACAGTCGGATCTTTACCGTAAATCGTCGAGGGAGGAAAAATTAAAAGTATATTCATACCTAGCTCATATCTTAATATCTCGCGGATAAAAATAATTTCTTAACCTACCCTTTAGGTCAGGAATTAACCTAAATCTAAAGTAATAAACTATCAGCCCAAAATTACCCGTAAAAACAGAGCTTAATATTTCCTGATAGATATTATTGAAATCAAAATGGCGCTTAATTCCATATATTGTTTTATCAGGTATTGTGCTTACGTTAATATTTAGGTTATAGGCGCATCCAATCTCTTCAATTTTATCCGGATAACGAAAAAGTCCTTTATCAATACAATAATCAAAAAACTCCGTACCCGGATAGGGTTTAAAAATAGTACAGATTGTCAGGTGAGGATTAAGCTGTTTGATTAATCTTACGGTTTCTTTTAAATCGCCAACCTCTTCAGTAGGCAGGCCCACCATAAACAGGGCGCTTGTCTTTATATGCAGCTTTCTGCATACGACGTAAGCCCTTCTTACCTGCTCCACGGTCTGAGCCTTATTGAGAAATTTAAGCATCCTGGGTGAGCCGCTTTCTACGCCGAATTCAATAAGGCTAAGCCCGCAGGAAATCTCGCGCCTTAAAACTTCTTCTTTTAAAATATTAATCCGGGAAAAGTGCGACCATTTAAGCCTCAAGCCATTCCCTTGTAATAAATCACAAAACCTCAAAACCCTTTCTCTATCAATATCAAATTCATCATCATCTACCTGAAAACCGTCAATTTTATAGTTATCTCTTAAGAATTTAAGATTCTCCACTATCTTCTCTGCGCTAATTGCCCTCCATTTTCCCTGGTGCACCTTGGGTACACAGCAGAATGCACACTTATAAGGACAGCCTCGGGAAGTATTTATGGTCAGGGTTTTTTTGGCGTAAAATTTTCTGCGCATATACTTCTTTACATCTATAAGATGCCAAGAAGGCTGCGGTAAGTCCGAAGGGTCCACGAATGACTGTTTGTTATATTTTAATTGGCCATTTACCTTGTATCCTAAGTTATCAACCGCCTCCAAAGACTTGCTATTTCCTATCATACAATCCATAATCCCGCAGAATGCCTCTTCTCCGTCGCCAACCACGACAAAATCTACAAAATCTTCTTTCAGTATTGATTCCGGATAAAGACTGGTATGTATCCCGCCCCAGACTATCTTTATTGCGGGGTTAATATTTCTTACCTCCTTCGATACACGGATAGCGTCATCAATACTGGTACCCGTAAGGCAACCTAAGCCGACAACCTTAGGGTTCGTTCCTTTTAGGACATTTCCCAGATCAGCCTCTTCTGTGTTCCTGTCATATATCCTCATTTTATAGCCGCGCCTGATGGCATAAGCTGCGATATACAAGAGCCCATGAGGAACGAACGCGGGGATAACCCTTGCGCTGATAGGATTAATTAACAGGGCATCTATATCGGGCATTTTTTCTTATACCATTCTATTGTGCGCATTACCCCGGTACGCAGGTCGTATTCCTGCTGATATCCTAACTCATGAAAAATTCTCGCTCCGTCAAATATCCTCTCCTGGCTTATAGCAAGAATACTACCAAGGGCCATAAGCTCTTTTTTACAACAGACTTTCCAACAGATATTTAAAAAAGAAATAACCAACATTACAAACCAAAAAGGAATGTATATTTTTAGCGGCCTCATACCCAACGCCTGAATAACCGTATCCACTATTTCGTTAACGCTGTAAGGGATGTTATCTGTGGTAATATAGGTTCTACCTATACTGGATATATTATTAGCCGCCAGGATCGCCTGGTTCACCACATTACCCACATAAGTAATACTCTGCCTTTCTTTCCCGCTGCCTATAATAGGAATAAAACCTTTTTTTGCAAAAAAGACTATTCTATTTAATACCCCTAAGCTATTCTCGCCAAAAACTCCCGGAGGCCGCAAAATAGTAACATCAATCTCTCCTGCTTTTGCTGACCTGTTTAAGATATTTTCCGCTTCAAGCTTTGCCTTCCCGTATGCATCTATGGGATTGTTTTCGCATGACTCATCATAAATATTCACACCTTTCTTGTACCCCATTGCCGCAACGCTGCTAAAATAAATAATCCTTTTAATACCGTGGAACTTACAAGCCTCTATTAAGTTTCTCGTGCCATTGGTATGAAGCAGGTATAATTCTCTTTCGTATTCTTGCGTATTCTTTCCAGACGGTTTGATGTTCACTGCACAGAATACGGTATCTATTCCTACTAAAGCATTTTTCAAAGAGCCAGGCTCAAGCAAATCGCCTGAACGCAACTCCGCATTAAAGGATTTAATAAATTCTTGGTTGGGATTTCGCCTGGCCAGGACCGTTACGTTATACCCTTGAAGATTCAGCTTTTTTGCCAGGTGGCTTCCTATAAATCCGCCTCCTCCTATAACTAATACATCCTTCATTTGTTTTTTCTTATTAGAAATACTATCCTGGTGAGCAATGCTTTCATGCTATACCACAACGCAACCGGACGCAACTGCTGCTTTAAATAATATACCACTAACCCGAAGTTAAATTCCTGCAAACAAAGGATTGCCTCTTTAATAGCGAATTTTGCGTAAAAACTCTTCTGCAAGCTGAGCAAGTAGCTGGTAGGCACCTCGCTCATGTTTTCAGTATCACTGCTCATTCTCCCGAATCTATAGAATTCCGCCTGTTCCTCAAGAGAATCAGGTGTTTGGAAATTCTTAATTTTAACACAATAATCATGTAGCGGCGTGCCCGGATAAGGACGATAAATAGTGCAGATAAGGATGTGTGCCGGCAAGGTCTCAACTAAATCAACTGTTTCTTGCAGTTCCTTCATAGTCTCGCTAGGATAACCGATCATAAACAAGGCAGCTGACTTTAGCCCAACTCTTTTGCAGACTTCATAGGCATTTTTTATCATTTCAACGTTCTGCTTCTTATTGATCAACTTCAAAATTCTATCCGAACCAGACTCAATCCCGTACTCTACATATTTACAATTAGCTGATTTTTCTAACTTTAACATGCTTTCATCGCTATAAACAATATTGGAGAAATGACTCCAATTCACCCTTGTCTTATGTTTAATCATAAGTTGACAGAAACCCTTGACCCTGTTTCTATCGGTATCAAAACTGTCTTCATAAAACTGTATCCCGTTTATTCCATACCTATCCTTTAGATAGTTTAATTGCAAAAATATATTTTCTGCATTGAACCCTCGCCATTTCTGATAGGATAGGCCCTGGTTATGGCAAAAGGCGCATTTAAAAGGGCAGCCCCGAGAAGTGTTCATAGTAAGGACCCGGCTGGCAAAAAATCTATTTGCTATATACTTAGGGATATCCACAAGATCCCATGCAGGCAGAGGAGAAAGATCGAGGTCAATAAATTGCTCTGACATAGGATTAACAAGAATATCCGGCCCCTCTTTGTATCCCAATCCTGGTATCGACTTATCAAGATCGCCTTTCATCAAGGAACCCATCAGATGTAAAAGCGGGATTTCACCTTCTCCCTGGATTATAAAATCAACGGATTCTTCCTCAAGTACGTAATTCGGAAAAAGTGTAGGGTGCAATCCTCCCCAGATGATCTTTATATCCTTGAAATTTTTCTTAGCTTTGCGAGAAATATTAAGCGCCTCTTTTATTACGGGCCCGGTCATTACGGATAACCCAATAGCGCTTGGCCGTTTTTTCTCTATTATCCGGACGGGATCCCTTGTGTCGGTATTAGCATCAAAGATATCCACGCCTATCCCTTTTTCCTTAAGATAGCTTGCAAGATACAGTATGCCGTATGGTAAATAGGAAGGCGGGCCATCCCTGGTCCAGGAGAACGGATTTATAAATAATATGTCCGGGGGTTTGCTCATATTATCTTAAAAAAATACTTTATACCATAACTCAAAAATCAGGAGCTTCCAAAGCAGGGATTTATTCTCGATGTTAGCAAGCCCTGTTTTTTTCTTAAAAAGCCGCTCTTTAAAATTTCTCGGCAAGAGACGTCCAGTCTGGTTACTATGGCTAAAAAGCGTATCGTAAGTGAAGTCCTTTAATTCACCCTGCAGCCATCTATCAATAGGAAGAAGAAAACCGTGCTTTCTTCTATTTAAAATACTCCCGGGCAGCTGTCCCGACATAAGCTTACGAAAGAATACCTTTGTCGCGGATAAAGATACTTTTTCTCTATAATCTAATCTGCAAGCCTTAGAAACAAATGTGTAATCCAGAAAAGGCACCCTTGCCTCAAGGCCATGTGCCATCGTCATTTTATCTACCTTCATCATTAAACTATTCGGCAATATATTATTAATCTCAAATCCAGACATAGAATCGAAAAAAGATATACGGTCCTTAAATAAACTTAAAAAAGTATCAAACGGTTTTCTAGAAGAATAGTTATAAAAAGTGGTCAGATAAAAATATAATTTTCTTTTAATCTCACCTGGCATTAAACTGAAAGGAAAGACAGAAAGTTTATACCAATTATACCCGCCAAGGGTCTCATCCCCGCCTTCGCCTACAAGCACAACCTTAACGAATTCTTTTAACTTTATCCCGGCAAGGTATGTTGCTATTGCCCCGCCGTCTGCAAGCGGCTCATCCATATGCCAGACAATCTTTCCAAGCAGGCCTTTTAGCTCATGCGGATTTATAACAAGTTCATGGTGCCTGGTCTTAAATCTCTGCGAGACCTCCCGGGCAAAGCCAAACTCATCATCCGGCTGGTTAAAACCCGCGGTAAATGTCTCTATGTTCTCTACATCATGCTCATGCATAAGAGCCACTATAGAGCTGGAATCAAGGCCTCCCGAGAGCAAGACGCCGACAGGAACGTCGCTTACAAGATGGGACTTTACGGCATTGCGCAACGATTCCACCACTTCCTCTTCTGTAGATGACTGCGCGAAACTTTCATCAGCCGACCAATATTTAATCTTTTCAAGCCTATTATCCTTATAAATTAACATAGTAGCCGGCTGGAGTTTATAGATCCCCTTAAACATTGTCTCTTGAGTCAAGATACACTGAAAGGCAAGATATTGAAAAAAACCATCCTCATTCAGTTCCTTCTTAAAACTGCTATCCTCTAATATTGCCTTAATCTCAGATGCAAACAGTAATCTTGAATTATTCTGCGTATAATAAAGCGGTTTTATACCCAGCCGGTCTCGTGCAAGAATAAGTTTTTTCTGCCTTAAGTCCCAGATGGCGATAGCAAACATACCATTGAGTTTTAAAACAAAATTATCTCCGAATTGTTCATAGGCGTGGATGATTACCTCTGAATCACCGTGGCTGTGAAAAATATGCCCTGAGGCCTCAAGCTCTGTTCTTAATTCTTTAAAATTATAGATCTCCCCGTTAACTGCCATCCAAACCGTAGAATCTTCATTGTGCATAGGCTGTCTTGCGTTTTCGCTCAAATCAATGATGCTAAGACGCCTATGCCCAAGACTTGCTAAGTCATCTTCATAAAAACCGTCATCATCAGGGCCCCGATGCGATAACAGGCTATTCATCGCTTCCAATAGCCGCCTGTCTTTTCTACCGTAGAACCCGCAGATCCCGCACATATGTTTAACCTAACTTTTTTAGAATATCGCCGGCAGTTTCCTCCCAGGAAAATCGCTGGGAAACCGCTAAGGCCTGTTTAGACAATTCACTTCTTTTATCTTCATCTTTAAGCAACTCTATAACCTTATTAGCAAAACCATGTTTATCTCCCAAAGGGACCTTAATCATACCTTGGGGATAGATATCGTAATATATATCGAGGTCATAGGCAACTACCGGCAACCCCACGCTCATAGCCTCCGCAATAACAATACCGAAACTTTCATAATAGCTCGGGCAAATAAAAAGTTTAGCTGATTGTATAATTTCAAATTTTTTGATACCATCGACGATACCAAAAAAAGTAAGATTGTTTTTTAGTAATGAACAGGCAGGGGTATTCTTTATCCTATCAAGTGCTCCTAATAAACATAGCCGCGCATCAGGTTTCTCTTTACAAACTGCCTGCCATATCTCAAGTAAATCATCGACCCCTTTCTGGGGATGGTCGCGTCCAATAAAACAGGCATCAAATTTTATTTCTTGTTTGCTTAAATTCATTATCGGCTGTCTGTTAATTCCGCCCCAGGTAACTAAGACCTGACCCTCATTAAAGCCTTTTTTAAGTAAAAATTCTTTGTCTTGTCTATTAGAAACAAAAACTAAATCAGCTTTATATTTCATAAAAAATACCATCATCCGTTGATAAAAGAAGTAATATATCCCTCTTATACTGGGAAAAGAAAAACTATTTGCCTTAGCATTCTTGAAACCCCTGAAGGGATCGGGGGCAATAAGATGCATGCCGCTTATCCATCTTAATCTCCTGTTCTTTAATTTCAAGAAAAGAGCGGGGATAGCATCCGGCATCAGATCAGAAGAAGAATAGATTATTCCGTCTACAGATAGCTTATTTACCATAAAACAGGTCTTTATTGTCCTTAAAACATAACCGATGAACAGGCCCAGTTTTTGCACAGGCAAGTGCGTAGTAACAAATATCTTTATGCTTCCTTTTAACGCCTCAAACCTTGCTACAGCCTCAAGAGGGATTACAACTGTCAGCTGGTGCCCTTTAAATAAGAATATCTTACTCCATTCGATGGCGCGTACATCTGAACCGCTCATGCCGCTTTCTAAGGTTATGCTGTTATTAAAAATAATGAGATTCATTTACCCCTCATGTATCTTTGATAACGCAGGTGTTGTTTCAGATAAAACATCTCATTTCTTAATACGGAGAAAGGTATAAAACCCAAGCCTCCCTTTAAGTCTACGAATACCCTGACTAAAGGCAGGATTGATAAGGGTATTTTCGAAATAATATTCCTTGACCTGACATTATTAATAACCAGGCTCATAATTCGCTTAGGTAATAAAGGGATGATATTCAATAACAAGGCATATTTACGATAGAAAGAAAGGCTGTTTTTATGCACAGGGCTTATGGAAGCTGAGCTATAGAGATCATCTACCTTGCCATCCTCTATTTGCTCTAATGCCCCTGTGTCTAATAAGCCGGCCTTTCTGGCCTTATCGATAATCAATGCCTTGGGAAAATAAAGCAGACTGGAACAATTGATAATATCCGGCCTTATTGCGTTAAACAGCCTGGCGGATGATAATATATCTTCTTCTGTTTCTGTCGGTATATTTAAGATCTGGTCCACAGCAAAATGAAGTTTATGCCTCTTGCAAGCCAAGGCTATTTTTCTGATTGATTCATTTGTCTCAAATCTGTATAAAACATCACGGCGTAATCTTTCTGAACCAGACTGTAAACCAAAATCTATAGTCGTACAGCCGCCATCCTTAAGTAAGCTTATAGTTCTCTCGCTGACAAGATCAGGATGCGCCAGGCAATTAAAAGGCAGGTTTATCTCTTTTTTATAACGCGGGATAAATCTTTCCAGCCAATCCGTATCATCACTGGCAAAAATGTCATCCACAAAAACAAAATGCCTGCTTTTAAACTTATGCTTTCTCTGATATAACTCAGCCAGGACATTATCTGCGCTTCTGCGCCTGAGGTATCTCTGCCCCTTATATAATGCGGCCAGGCTATGATTGCTGCAGAATGTACAATAATAAGGACACCCCCTGCTGGTGATGACTGAACTGGTTATACGGTATGAATCGGGCAAAATTTCGTAAAATAATTCCTCATCGGGAAAAGGATATTTATCCAAATCCTGCTCCAGCGGTCTGAGCGAATTAGAAATCACCTGTCCATTGTCTTTAAAATAAACATTCTTTATATTTGTATTTTTGCCGAAATTATCGGATAATTCAAGGAGGGCCTCTTCTGCCTCTCCGACACAAACCATATCTATAGCAGTCTCTTTAATGACCCTGTCGGGGACGAGCGTCGGGTGGACTCCGCCAAAAATAACCGGAATATTAAAATACTGCTTGATAAGTCTGGACAAACGAAGCGCCCATTGGTAATTAGAAGTAAGGACACTGAAACCAATCAGATCAGGGCGGATATCCCGGATTCTTTTTAGGAAATATTTCTCTTTGGAAAAATACCGGGCCAACCGTTCATTTTGTACGTATGACTTTGCGAACTGGCAGGAATCAAATAAAAGATATACCTGATGGCCGTGTTGTTTAAGGTAGCTGGACAAATACCCAACGCCTAAACTCTTATCTTCCGAAACAAAAAAAACAATCTTCATTTTAGGCTCAAGCCCACCTTTGCATTGTTTTCTGAAGGAACCCTTTTTTATCCTTACAGGCAAACACAAACCACCTCGCCACATCAATACAATCCATTATGGCGGACGTGCTGACTTCACACTGGCTCCAGCAAGTGCACTTTTTTAAATCCTGCTTTATGCGTAATGATTCTTTACTATAGAGAATATCTTTTAATTTCATACCCCTGATATTACCAAAAATCTCAGGGCGCAAGATACACGCCCTTACAAACCCGTATGGATCGATAGCTATAGAACTATACCCGGAATAACAAGGAATCCTCCGCCTCCAATTACCGCCTTCCAGCTTTCTTCTTAAATTATCCATAAAATAATGGTATGGAAACAGTTTCAGTTTCTCGATTACAATATCTTTCATTTGGGTATCAAAAAGATAATCCTCGTCTTCATTATTGAAATAATAACTTTTATCCGGAAAAAAACAAGAGAACTCCCCTCCTAGGTCCTCCACGATCTTCTTAGTCTCCTCTATTTCCCGGCAATTCTCTTTAGTGATAGTCATGCCCATAGTTATACTCTTGACCCCGAGATCTTTTGCGAAATTAACCGTATCTATGGCATTTTTAAATGAATTTGAATCCCCTCTTACCGTGTTATGGGTCAGCTCTGTTCCATCAAGTGAAACAGCCAGGCTGATCTGCGGGTAGAAGCTAAATATTTCAGAAAGTCTTTTCTGGATAAGTGGAAAGGCCAGGCCGTTAGTCTGGATGCCCAGCTTTGCCTTAGGCGCCTCTTCCCTGATTATACGCACAATCTCTACTAAATCTCTCCTTAAAAAAGCCTCTCCTCCAGAGAGGCCGATATGCCTTAGTCCGGAAAGAAAATGCCTGTTTTCTGTGAAAAATCTCTTAATTTCATCCGAAGAGAGCTCCTTATCAAAGTCACCGCGGTTAATCTTATAATATTTCCAGATATTGCACATCGTGCAATGGCTATTGCATAAATACGTGACTGCGAAGTTAAGAAAGCGCGGTTTTATCGCAAGGTTCAAGGCTTTTTTAACCTTGATAACGTAAGACCTAAGGAAGCTATTTAAGATGGCTCTGATCATTCTATTTCTCCGCAATCAATATCTGGCCGCGCGGCATAATCCCCAGGTAAGAGCCGTTCCAGGAATAACTGATTTCTTTTAAGCCGCAGCGTTCCATCAGATTCTTCAAAGTTTTATGCGTAAAAAACCTTATATGCGGCCCGGTAGGATAGAAATACTTGTCAAAAAATAGTCCGGCGATAATAATCTTTTTCAGGAAATTAAAATCTGAAGTAGTAACCAAAAGCCTGCCATGCGGCCTGAGGACCCTGAATAACTCCTTAAATAATGAATACGTGTCAATTATATGCTCTGCTACTTCCACAATGGTAATAAAATCAAAGGTATTGTCTTTAAATGGAAGGTCTGTTATTTCACCAGAAATAAATCCCGAGTCATAATTTGAAGATTGCGCAATCTTAAGCGCAGTTTCTGAAATATCAACTCCGCATGCCCTGGCAGTAAACCTCTGCTTAAGATTCTTAAGGAACTCGCCATCCCCGCAACCAACATCTAGTAAACGCCCCCCTTTAAAAAAATTAGAAGCTGCACGGAAAATAATTTCCAAGTTCTCTTTAGTCCATTGCGGAGTTTTGCTGGCATGCGCCCGGCTATCAACAGTTTCATGCGCCCAGTATTTTTCGTAAAATCTTTTTATCATGTTATGAATATTTCCTTACGATATGATCCAATCTTTGCACGTATTCTGCCCATGTATTTGTGGCTGCTACCTGCCAGGCCTTATACCCCATCTCTTCTGCCTTCTTGGGATTATCCAGAATTATCCTGCAGTATGTCAATAATTCCCCAAAGTTAGATTTCGCAGGGAAGAAGCCATGGACCCCATGAACAAATAAATCCGTGACCCCTGAATTCTGCGGTATTATAATACAACATCCGCACGCCGCAGCCTCCAATGTCTGCATCCCAAACGCTTCCTCTATAGGATGCACATGGAGCATTACCTTAGAACAGAGCTCTATAATTCTATCCTCATCTAAAGGCCCTAAGATATCGACTCTATCCTGGAGCCCTCTTTTTCTGACCTCTAAAAGGAACTCATCTTTTATATGTTCGGGGTGCCAGAATCCGCCTATTTTAAGCTTTACCCCGGCGCCTAATTCTTTTAATAGATCTAAGAAGATTACGGGACGATTGCCTATATCCCAGCGGTCATAGGTTAATATCGACCTTTCGCGCTTACTATAAGGCAGGAAATATTTTTGATGAAAACATCCGGGGTACAAATCTTCCAAGGGCTTGCCTGAGATTTTTTTGAACCTCTGGTGGTGAAGCTTACCGCTAGTAATAAGCGCCCTCGCCCCCCTGCTGGATAATTTATCTAATATACAAGCAAAGATATAAAGAATAGGATAAAAAAAACGCAGCCACGTCTTTGTATATATCTTCTTTAGGGTATAAGTAGAAGGATCCCAGACCAAGAGTAAATACGGGATCTTCCGGAATAATTTTAATCCCCAGGCAGCAAATCCGGAATATTGGCAATATGCAACGATAATATCATACTCCTTATCTTTAATCACAAGCGGCGCAAAGAAGAAGCTCAGTATATGATGCAGGGAAAAGAAAGAAAATCCCGGGAACTTAAAATCTATCCTCTTTAACCATGAAGGGAGTTCATCAAAAATATACCTTATGGTTACTCCGGAAAGATGATAGTTATATACCCGGGGAAACCGCTCGCTCATTCCATTATCAACTAAAACTAAGGCTTCACAGGTATGCCCCAATTCCTTTAATCCCCGTATAGATTGCCCGGTAAGTTTGGGGGCGCTACCGGGTGCAAATTCGTCTATTAAAATACCGATTTTCAAATATCGCTTCCTTTCTAACTGAAAAGATTTTTTACAAAATTACGGCCCTTGGCGGTTGTTAATACCAGGATAGCGTAAGTCCAAAATTGCGCGCAACTAATCATTGGATGATAAAACCAGTATAAATTCTTACTTTTCAAGCAAAGGTATAAACTGTGAATTAACGCCGCAAAGGGAAGCGCGCTATACATTGACCAAGAAAATAATTTTATATTAAAATTACCGGTAAATACCCAATTCATATTCCTGGTTTCCTGCTGGCTCAGTAAATGAAGGTTGAAATTCCTCCTCCATTTTCCAACCCAATCCGATATTCTGGCTACATGATGATGGTAGACAAAGGCGCCGTTAAAATACGCAACTTTATTGTTGCCCTTTTCAATCATATATTGAAAAGCATCATTATCGCCTAAATAGCCTTCCTGCATCCAGATTTCTTTGATTCTTTCTGACCTGTAGGCTAATCCGTTTGCGCCCCATACCAACGGCTTAGCCGGATCTACATTAAAGATAAAATAATCTTCTCCGCAGCCTTTGGCTTTATGTCTATACATATTAAGGTTATTATTCAAAAACCAATTTAAGGGGTCGCTTTGTATCAACTCAAAATACTTATTCAAAGATGCGTCCTTTTTTCCAGCAACTAATCTTCCCCAGGCAGCAGATACCCCCGGATCAGAATTAAACACATCCTCTACTTTTTTTAACCAATCCTCACCGACTAGTTCATTATCAGCGGCAAAGATTACCAATAACTCACCCTCTGCCTCTTTTACGCCGATCTGGACCCCGTATTCCGCAAGCCGTCTTGGGTTATTTAAAATCTTGCATCCGAAATTTTCTGCAATTTCCAGGGTCTTATCGCCGGAACCACCATCAATTATTAAAATCTCGAGTTTTTCCTGCTGATAGCCCTGACAAATTATACTTTTAAGACAGCGTTCTAGATGCTCGCCTGCATTATAGGTCGGAATAATAAAACTGATCTTTTTATATCCTTCTACGGCGGTCATCATATTTTCTTATTACCTTGGCCGGATTTCCTATTACTATGCTATAAGCCGGGACATCCTTAGTTACAACCGAACCTGCGCCCACCAGGCTTCCTTTCTTAATTACTACGGGCATAATAGTAGCGTTATTGCCTATTGAAGCTCCTTTTTCAATTTTTGTTTTTTTTAGTTTCCAGCCATGATCATTAGAAATAGGATAAAGGTCGTTTACAAACATCGCCCCATGGCCGATAAAAACATCATCGCCAATAGTTACGCCTTCGCAAATAAACGAATGAGACTGCACTCTACATCTTTTTCCGATCCTTGCGCCTTTCTGTATTTCTATAAAAGGGCCTATAAATGAGCCGTCGCCTATTTTGCACTCATACAGATTAACCAGGTCAGGAAAAGGTATCTTTACGTCCTTGCCGATCTTACAATTACGGATCATATTAGCTCCTTGGTTTCATATTATGGGGTAGTTTTTCCCATTATCGGACAGAGAGTGATGGATTCCTACTAATACCTTTAAAACTTCCAGACCATCCATGCCGCCTGTCAGAGGTGCCTTATTTTTTCTTATACATTCAATGAAATGCCTGCATTCGACATTTAAAGGTTCTTCTTTTCTTACCTGAGGAGTCTGGACCTTGCCATTTTTAATAATCATCTGGAATTCTTCGAAGGAATCGTAATCCTGCTTGAACCTTTTCTTCATCACGCTCTTATCGTAAACGCTAATTGGCGCTTGCGAATTTAAATCATCAAATACCGCCATCTTCTTGCTGCCTACCACTACAATCTCTCTGGTCTTCTTGGGGTCAAGCCAGCTGACATGTATATGTACGAGTATGTCGTTTGGATAATTAAGCGAAATAAAAGCGACATCCTCGAGATTATGAGGCAAATACTTTGCACCTTGAGCGCTCACAGATAACGGGTTCTTATCAAGTATAAAGTTTACAATAGATATATCATGCGGAGCCAGGTCCCATACCGCGTTTGCATCCTTCCTTAGTGGACCCAGGTTTGTCCGACGGGAATAAATGTAATAAACCCTTCCCAGAGAACCGCTTTTTATTAACTCTCTCAGTTTTATGACAGAAGGATTGAATTCGAAAGTATGTCCCACCATAAGGACTCTTTTCTTATCGGCAGCTAACTTAATTAATTCCCGGGCTTCATCTATGTTCATGGCAATGGGTTTCTCGACTAGTATATTTTTTCTATATAACAATGATTCTTTAGCTAATCTGTAATGCCTGCTTGCAGGCGTCGCAACAATAACACCAGCTATATCTTTATCCCTTAATACGCATAAATAATCATTCGTAGTAATAATATCGGGGTAGAGTTTTTTTATGTGGGATAGCCTCCCGGGACTCAGATCGCATGCGTATTTGACAGAAACTCCGTTTATCTGCTTAAAATTACGCACAAAATTAGGCCCCCAATAACCGCAACCGATAATCCCCAATCGGATCTTTTCCATATTAACCTCTTATCCAATAGAAATTCCGAAAGACATGATCCGTCCTATCATCAATACCAATGATAAACGCCTCTTTTCTCATTACACTCTCCTCCTGTAATTAAAATAAAGAAATAATAATACGGCCAAGGTTATAAAGGTAACAAGGTTAGCTGTAATTATAATTGTGTCTTTACGGTATAAACCATAAATAAACCATAAAAATACCCCTAAGGAAAATTGAAACAGGGTAATAATACTAACGTCCTTGGCGGATTTATTCCTTACTACTTTTATAATCTGGGGGATAAAAGAAAACATGGTCAAGAACGCCGCCAAGAAACCGATAACCTGCCATATGCCTATTGGCTCATTTATCCACATTATCGTAACCGTAAATATGGTAGTAAACCAAAAGATAAGAGTAATTCAACCCGTCTATGATGCCTTTACACATATAAATAAGCAGCTGCGGGAAATATTTCAAATTCTGCCTCCAGAGCATTCTCAATAGCCTACGGCCAAAGGTAAGGAAATAGGCCTTCTTCTGGGCCCACTCTACCTGCCTGGGGCTAAGGTCTTTGGTATAAACCACGGCATCAAAGGTAATATTGTCCGCCTTCTGCCAACGGCTGTTATCAATCCATCCGCCGTGCTCAGACAAAAGCTCCACCCCCTCCTTGGTAAAAGGCTTATAAATAAAAAATGCCGACCTCTCGGCATCTAATTCATAAGCAAGGCTGATGGTGCGTTTTACGGTATGAGGCGTCTCAGCCGGGCCTCCCAGTATATAAAAAGCTGTAAAAATTATACCATTTTCTTTAGCTAAACGGAATATCTCTTTTATCTTACTGCCAGACATCCCGCGCTTGTATATCTTATTGCGGATATATTCATCCCCTGCCTCCACCCCTACCCTGAGTATTGCGCATCCGGACTTAGCCAGGGCCTTAATCTTCCTCTCGTTCAAATGGTCTAACCTTGAAAATACGCTATAGCGGAATTCATTCTGGATACCCAACCTGCGGTATTCTGCGCAAAAAGACTCTACCCAATCATCATACATGGTAAACACAGGATCAAAAAGCTGGGCCAGGCGGAGGTTACGGTTTTTATATTTATCCCACTGGTAAGCAATTTCTCGCGCGTATCTGACCGGGTCGCATAGGCGAAAATAATCTCCCGGCACCGCATCCTTTATGCCGTGGGCATCGCAATAAGTACAATTGTAAGGACATCCGCGGCTGCCGATCATATAAAGCATCCCCAGGTAATAAAAATACTTATCCAGGTCCTTCCAAAGGTCCCAATTCGGTATAGGCAGGTCATCCAGGCCCTTGCGAAACCTGCCTCCTGTATTTCTTATTATCCTGTCCCCTTCTTTAGCCCAAATACCGCATGCCCCTTCTAACGCCTTACCTTCTTGCCTGCGGTTTAGGTATTCAACCAGGGCTTCTTCACCATCCCCGATACAGATAGAATCGCATTCGGGAATAGCGATTGTCTCTTCGGGATAAATGGAGGCATGATGCCCCCCTAATATAACCGGCAGGCGGTATTCTTTCTTTATCTCCTGCATGATCGCATTTACGTATTTCATATACATTGTATTGCTGGATATGGCGATAACATCGGGGCTGTTTTCCTCAATCCCCTGCCTAAGCACCTGCCTCCAGTTCCGCAGGTGAAAGGTCAAATCAATAATGCTTGCCTTATGCCGGCTGCGCTCGTTTACATATGTGGCCAGGGTAGTTATGGCAATATCTAAAGCGCTGAAATCTCCTCCCAATAGAGAATTTATAAAACTCACGCGCATTAAGAAAACCTCCTGATCTTATTTATGAGCTTCTTTAGGCCTCTTAAAGATAATAGATGCCGCCCAAGATACCCAAGCCGAAACGGATGCAGATAAAAAAACAACAGCGCCTTCAATTGCAGGAATTTAATCCGGCTGCGGCTGATCTGACCCCCAATAGCATAACGGGAATAATAATTGAAGTCATCGTTATTATCGCTGATTTTATAACGGCTATCGCTTAACATGTCATCGTATAAATAAGTCCCCGCCAAAGGCGTAGTAAGAGAAAATGTTGCCTCATTAAGCCTAAGAGACCTGGCTAGAGAAATAGTCTGTCCTATCTCTTTCTCTGTTTCCGAAGGAGCGCCTAACATAAAAAAACCCATGGTAGAAACTCCTGCCCTTTGCGCTGCGGATACGGCATCTTTTACCTGGGTAGTATCAATCTTTTTATCGTATAGACTGTCCAGTACCCTTTGCGAACCTGACTCTATTCCAAAATGTATACTGCGCAGTCCTGCGTCGTACATCATCTTCAATATATCTTCATTGACAGTATCTACCCGGCTATTACAACCCCAGTATATACCTATCCTCTTATCGTCTAATATACGGCAAAAACTCTCAAGCCAGGCATGGTCAAGGGTAAAGGTATCATCGTGAAAAAATACGCCGCCTATGTTATATGTATTTTTCAATTCCTTTATTTCTTCGGCTACATCCTCCGGTGAACGAAAACGCACCCGCCTGCCGAACATCCTGCTTACCGTGGGTTGACAGTAACGACAGGAAAATGGACAGCCCCGCGTGGCTATCAGAGTAGTCCCGCTCTTATTAGTATCTACGGCATCCAGATAATTCCAATGATACAGGTATTTATCCATAGGCAAAGACCCCCTGTCCGGAAAAGGCACCTCATCAAGAGGAATAAAATCTTCATTTATGGGGTTCTTTATGGTTTCTTTGTTTTTTTTCCACCAGATACCTGGGATGTGCGCCAGATCAACACAGCCGTAACTGCGGACTATTTCAGCCAGAGTCAGTTCGCCTTCTCCTTCCACTACTAAATCCGCATGCGCGATAAAACTCCCCGGATCAACCGTTGCCTGAGGTCCGCCGATAACGGTATATATCTTATTATTCTTAGCCCAATCAGCAATACCTATCGCATCCTTAACCATTATCCCGTCGCTGTAAATGCCCAATATATCCGCACGCCCCTCCTTCAGCCGTGCCAAGACAGCTTCTTTAGAGCGTAAAAAGGTAGCATCTATTATAGAGACATCCGCCCGGGTATTCTTCTTAAGATAAGCCGCCAGATAACCCAGCCCTAAAGGAGGATCCCCGGATATGTATCTTAAACGCGGAAATACCAGGCAAACATTTAGCTTTCTCATCATAACTTCAGAAACACCCCTTATCCCTTGCCCTAAGGCCGTTCTTTACCGATTATATAACGCGCTGTTTCTTCCCCGCTATAAAAGGCTGCATCCATAGTGCGCGGTTTAGGAAATTGCCGGTAAACACCGGCCAGGTATATTCCTTTATTCAGTTCTATCGCAGGATTAATGTAACCCCGGGCAAAAACCGGCTGGCTGAACCTGATTTTAAATATCTTATGCCATTCCATGGTAAAATCCGGGAATAATCTACGAATATCCGCAAGATATTCCTCTTTTATCTTAGCTTCATCCTTTTGCCACAAAGGGTCACTATCCTCTAAATAAGTGAAGAAATAATATATATAATTTCCGTCCACAAGAGAAGCAGTTAGGGTTGTATGGTTAAAAAATCCCCCGAATATTAAATGCGGTTTTAATACTACCGACCAATAATAAGGGGAAATATCTTTCTTTGAGGCGCAAACAAAACTGATCATGGGTTTATACCTGATATCCTTAAGCAATAAGCTGCTCTTATCCGGGACATTTAATATATTGTTAAAGACAGGAGGCGGCAAAGTACTCACAATCATATCGGCAGAGAGGCTGATACGGATTCCGCGATTATCCAGACCCTCTATCTTATTATAAGAGATATCTTGCGCCTCAAAACCAGTAAATACCTTACCGTGGTTTTCCTTAATCCCCTGCGCCATCTTATCAATCAAGCCCTGCCACCCGCAAGCCAAATAACCATATCTGTCGCGGTTTTTTATACTCTGGTGCATCCTCCTGCCTAACCAGGCAGCGCTTACACTGGAAAGCGGCATATTGAATTTTATATCCATCAGGTTCTGGAATAATAATTCTTTAACTTCTTTTCCCGCTACCTCATCCAGCCAGCTATCGCAGTCTATGCCTTTTAAACTATCCCAATCTTTCTTCAGCCAGGTATATAAACCCAGGTTAAAAAGCCGCCACCTGCCTCTTAAGCTAAGAGGCTTGAAACCAAAGATATGCTGAGGCTCACTCAAAAGATAGTCCCGGCCCTCATACCAGAAGACCTGACTCGACTTAATCCACCTTAATTTATCCTTAAGCCCCAAGTTGCTTATATAGGCTTTAGTTGTTTTATCAGGAGCCATCAGGTGATGATAAGCCAGCGGCACCCAGGTATCCCCTGACAGGAAAGAACGCGCCAGTCCTCCCAACACCGGTTCCTTTTCCAAAACCGTAACCTGATAACCTGCCCTGGACAAATGCCAGGCACAGGTAATCCCTGAAATACCGCCTCCTACGACAATCGCCTCTTTCATCTTCGCGTTCCTTTATGCCCTTTAAAAAGAAACAAAAAACGCAGATATAAAACCAGGAAGAAAGACCAGGACACCTCTGCCTTGTTCATCTTGGATTTTCCGTATTTACGGTTATAAAATATTATGGGAATTTCTTTAATCCTGCATCCTGCCTTAAAAGCACGATAAAGCATCTCCATCTGAAAGACATAGCCGGCAGAGATTATGTTTTGCGGGCCTATCTGTTTAATAAAGGACACGCGAAAGCATTTAAACCCTCCCATGCAGTCGGAAAGAGGCAAGCCGGTAACCATCTTTACGAATTTATTCGCCAGGAAACTTAACATAAGCCTGCCAAACGGCCAGTTTACGATACTGACCCCCTGCATATATCGGGAGCCTGTCACTACATCATAATCCTTTATATAACGGTAGAATTCCGGAAGATATTTAGGGTCATGGGAGAAATCTGCATCCATCTCGCAAACATAATCAAAGCCGTGTTCTATGGCAAATTTAAAGCCACAGATATATGCCGAGCCTAAGCCTAACTTCTTCTTTCTATGGACGACAAATACTTCTTTATCTCCTGAGCTTATCTTATCCGCTATACGGCCTGTCCCATCAGGGGAATTATCGTCAATAATTAAAATGCCGGTGTCTAACCCTAATGCCTTAATCGCAGCCACCATCCGTTCTATATCTGCGCTCTCGTTATAAGTCGGAAGTATAACTAATAATTTACCATCCTGCATATTGGACCCCTATATTCAAAAAGGAATACGCAAACCTGCCTCAGCACGGGAATCCCTATGGAATTTACTCAATTTCAGGAACCATTCCCCTCCCTGCTGTTTTAAGAACTTATGCGTAAAAGTAATGCTCATACCCAGCGGCTCATTACGACGGCCAACCAGATAAAAATCAACCCTGTCTTTCTTAGTTAAACCGGCCTGTGCGCCAAAACAAATATCAATTACCTCAGCCCCGCCGTAATCCATCTCGAAGATAAGACCTAGTTTACGGCTCAATTTCCATGCCCCGTAAAGGGTGATTATTTTATCCTGATACTCTTTATCGTCTTTAATCCCTATACCCAGCCGGTATTTTATCAGCCCTCTTGCCGGATAAAGATTAGGGCTTTCTAATTGCACACGGAAGTCAAAACGCGAATCCGTGCTCCGACTAAGAATATAGGTAATCCTGTTTTTCTCATTTATCTGCCAATGGCCCTGAAAGGTCAGAATGCGCATAATCCTGTCTTTTCTTTTAAGGCCGTCCTTTTCATAGGTATAAGTGAGCTGCTGATTCTTATTTATCTGCCAGGCAGCCCGCAGAATAATGATATCGGGCGGGCCTTTCTTCTGTACCGAGAAACAAAGACGGTTAGCTTCATCCGCCTGCCAGCTGCCTGACAATTTCAAAAAGCGGATATGGCTTAAGCCCTTCTTATCCGTACTCCTGAACTCAAAGACTAAATTATCTCCTGAAACGGAAACTATCTCTCCCTTAAGGGTAAGTAAGGCCGCGCTTGCGCCACCTTCATCTTTATTCAGGCTAAGCTCAAGATCGTAATTGGGATTGAGTTTCCAGGTTCCTCTAAAAACAATTTTAGGAGGCAGGCTATTTTGCCTTCTCCAGGCCGCAGGTTCATTAAGCCAATACTCAAGATTATTGCCTGCGGAAACCTGAAACATGCCGTCAATGGCGATTTTCTTCCTGCCGCGCCGAAAGATTAACCTGTTCGCCCTATCAACCGTCCAGAACCCGTTGCTTCTCATCGCTTAAAATGAAGGCCTAAGCTGCGGCCTTTGCCTTACTGTCATTATGTTTAAAATCAAAGATATGCCCCCAGACCTTGCGTATGGCGCGCAGGTAATAACGAAAATCATCGGTATCCCTTAAGGAGCAAACCTTGCGCAGAATAAATTCCGGATGAAAAGAAGCCCTGTACATCGCCTGCACCAGTCCTTTGACTTTTTCCTGAGGGAACATAACCTGCATCACCGTATCCCGCATATCATATTCATCCCAATCGGTGGTTTTAAGCAGGTTGTTTTGCCTGCACTCTTCAAATAAAGGGGTACCCGGATAAGGTATTACCATAGTCGCCTGCATAGTATAGGCATAACCTTTACGCAACAGCCACTTCCCCAAATTAAGTGTTTTTAAGGCATCCTGGTAAGTTTCCCAGGGATAGCCAAACATAATAGTAATATGCGGGTTGAGCCCGGCTTGGGTTGCCAGGCGGCAGCCCTCTATAACCTCCTCTACCTTAATACCTTTTTTTAACCTGTCTAACGTAGGCTGATTAGCAGACTCAAGGCCAAAAAGCAAAAGGCGGAATCCTGCCTTTTTCATCAAGCGGTATTCATTCAAGGATAAGGCGCCAAAACGCATATTACAGTCAATTTTTAACTGGCGAGAATACCCCCTCTCGATCATCCCCCGGCAGAAATCTCCAAGCCATCCCTCTACAGGTAAAGTCCCGCTATCATCCATTATTTCGCGTATGCCGTATTGGTTGATAAGCGAGCCGATTTCATCCAGCACATTAACCGGGCTGCGCGTACGGAAATACGGATACAGGGTAGGCCAGCTGCAAAATGTGCATTGGTGATACCAGCAATCGCGGGCGGACATAATGTAAGTGCCGGGCCTTCTTTTATAATTGCCGTTCTCATAGGCATACAGATGCCACTTAGTCAAGTCCCGGTCAATAAAGGGGAGGCTGTTTAGATCATGGCCTAATCGGAACTTTCCGGTATTCTTGATCTGGTTATCCTGGCGATAATAAACACCTGCCTCAAGGCCAGCTCGCTTGTCGCTTATCGCAAGCTGCCCATTCAAACAGTTACATAAATTCAACAAAAGGAAATCATAGTCTCCTCCGGTAAGGACGAAATCAACCCCGGAGTTTTGAAATGATTCTTCGGGCAAAGCAGTAACGTGATCGCCAAAAAGCGCTACCTTAGGAGCAGCCTTAAGGTTAACCGAAGGATGAGATAAGGGCAGCCCCTTTATATCATTGATAACCCTCCAGAGCTGCTTTATTACCGGTGTTTTAGTCTCAAAAACAACCAAGTCAGGCCTTTGCTCCTGGATAAATTTCAAAAACCGCGCATGGTCCCAGCCTTCTGCCAGGCAATCATTCCATACCACTTCATAACCTGCCTTTTTCAATAAAGTAGCCGCTGTCGCAGGCACTACCGGATATATGTATGTCGGTTCCTTAAAAAATTGGAACTGGCGGTTTTGCCCAAGCGTTGGGCATCCTTTTTGATTATCTAACGGCGGATAAGATATTATTACCTTCACTGTGCCTGCCTGTCTTAGCCTTCCTCTGGCATTTTTTTTGAAAAAAGACCTTTTATAAAATAAAGGCCGTAAGTCAAATGGGTCAGGATTATGCCGGCAAATACTAAATGCGCCAGGCGCATTCCGGATGTTATGCCTGCGATAAAGGCCAAGATGAGATAAAAAGACAAAACCGTAAAGTATATTGCCTTGAATAAAGGAATAAATAAAGAAAGGGCCGCTCCGAAAATCAACCCGGATAAGAACAGGCTGGGGACAAAATAACTGGCCTTAAAAGAAGTAGCCGGGAACCTCTTGACAAAATAACCCCGGTGCAAGGCATAACTGGCAACCTGGCGAAGATGAGGCAGGAATAAAGGCCTGCGGTGATGATAAACCAAGACAGCGGGGTCATAGATTATCTTTTTCCTGCAGCGCTGAATTATATCCAGGCATAACTTCGTATCTTCACCCGGCCAGAAATTAGTCTTAAACCCCCCCAATTCTTCAAGGATTGATTTGCGTACAAAAAAGTTACAGGTAGGATAATCATCAATCTGCTTCCTTTTCAAAGGAACATAGCGGCAGGTATGCGGACCGCTGACTAAAAAAGAGGAATAAACCGCGCCACTGGCCTTTTGTCTTGGGCTATCCTCATCTGGAGTTACTGCCGGGCCTCCCACTGCCGCTACCTGCGCATCGGAAAAGATATCGGCGGCTTCTTTCAGCCAGTCTTTTTGCGGATATGCGTCATCGTCTAAAAAGGCAATTATTTCGCCCCGTGCATAGACAAGTGCCATATCCCTTTTTCGCGGCGGGCTCAAAGGCCCGGTAGGAAAAACCCTGATGCGGGGATCTGTGAAGCGTTTATCCAGGGGCGAATCCGAAAGGATTAAAATCTCAAAATCTGGAAAATCAATCCCCAGACATCTCCCCACGCATTCTTCCAAATTCCTTTGCCAAGTTTTTACGGCGATGATAACCGATACGGTCATAGTATTTTAAAATATACATCCGATAAAATACCGTTAAGGTATCCCAGAAAGTCACAAATACCGACTTTGGTCCTATACGGCCGAAACGCCTCTGGCTGTTTAATACAATAGGGGCTTCTGCTATCCTGTAGCCTAAATGGTTGGCGTTTACCAAAAGCTCCAGGTCAAAGGCAAAACGTTTGACTAAAAGCCGCGGGAATACCTTGCGCAGGACATCTGTTTTAAAAAGTTTAAGGCCGGTCTGTGTATCATGGCAAGGCAGGTTAAATAAAAACCTGACTAATAGATAATATATGAAACTCATAAGGCGGCGCTGCGCCGGGTAGTTAACCACCGAATTAGGGTGTAATTTTGAACCGATGACTATATCCGCGTTATCCAGACGCATAATATCAAAGAGGGCCTGGACCTGTACAGGATGCAGGTCCAAATCCGCATCCAGAAAAACCACGTAATCGCCGCTTATAAAGTGCAGCGCCTTCTTAATAGCCCGGCCTTTACCCATGTTATAAGGATTCCTTTTGACTATAATCTGTTCAGGGTATTTTTTGTAAAGCCCGTTTAGTTTTTCAGTTGTCCCGTCAGTCGAGCCGTCATCCATAACGATAAGCTCCCATGGGCAGCCGAATTCGGCAAAGGTATTTATGGTCTCTTCTACTGCCATGGAAATACGGCCGGCTTCGTTATAAGCCGGCATTACGATAGAAACCTTGCCCTTCAATGCCTTCATCTTTCCTTAAACCGTCTTTATAACCGACTTCTTTTGGGTGCGGAAAAACGCCAGAAAAAAAATAACGGCAAAAACCAGGACGGCATTAAAACATAGCACCAACTGCACTTCTATGAGGTCCTTATGGAAGAACTTCATGCCTAAGAACTCAAGGCCGACAGCAAAAATAAGGTATTTAACGAACCTCAGGTCTTTTATGGAAAGAAAATAAGAAATAAGTATATATATGAGAGCGTAGAAACTCATGGAGACGCTGAAAATCCTTGCCAAAAGTATTGCCTCAGGTATAGCCTTTCCGCTGAGCAGGCGCAGGATAAAACCGGGGCATATATTATAAACAATATTTGCCAGCAGGCATAAAATAGCTGCATATAAAAGCGACTTCTTCAGGGTTAAAGCCGTATCCATATCCCTGGCGCTTAACCCCGAGGCGGCAGGAAACATCACCAGGCATATTGCCCCGGGCAGAAAAAGAAATACCTTGCCTACTATCTGCGCTAAAGAATAATACCCGGCATCAGCCGGGCTAAAGAGGTATTTAACCAGAAGCATATCCATATTCACCAGGCACATAAAACAGAAATAACTTACCGCTACCGGACAAAGATAGAGGACAATCTCTCTGATGTCTATATTCTCTTGAGATGTATTACCGGAAAAAAGAAGCCGCCTGAGAGGCATAATGGATACGACTAAAGCGAAAATCACGGAGAATAGAAAAGCGCCCAGTGCCCCGCCTATTTTATAACCAAGCATAATAAATAAGAAAGTAAGGATGAGTTTCAGAAGGCCGCTTGCCAGAGAAACAAACATAAGCCACTTAAAAGACTCCAGGCCCTGCAAGACTCCGGAGAGGACCGGATTTATCCAGGAAAAGGCAAGCAGGAATGCCAGAAGATAACCTGCATATAAAGAAGGGATCTTCAGACCGCGCAAGATATACACCGAGGCAAAAGAAAAAATAAAAAAAGTAAATGCGCCGAAAACAAATGTCTTCTGCAGCAAGTAGGAGGTTAAGGCCTTTACTTTGCCTATCTGACCCCTGGCATTGAACTCGGAAGTATATTTAACCACTGCGGTATTCAAGGTAGAAAGGGGAGTCGCAACCAAGACAAATATAGAAAGCAGGGAATTAAACGCCGCGAAATCAACGGGCGTAAGGCGATGGGCAAGGACAAGCTGATAAATAAGGCTTAAGACATTACCCAAGGATGTACCCAGAAAAACTATAACCAGGTTTTTATCAAATGTGTCTATATTCTTTACTATGCGTTTTATCACCTTGACCTGCCCCGTTGATCCTCGTGACCGCTAAAATGACCTACTTTTCTATCTTTAGAAAACGCCTTTTCCCTGCTTTCAGTATGCCTGTCCTGTCAATCAGGACATCGCCATCGCTGATTAGTTCATCATCAAAAGATACCCCTGACTGTTTGATCATCCGGCGCCCTTCATTGCCGCTTTCTACCAGGCCGCTTTCTAAAAGTATATCTATTACCTTGCTGCCCCTGCCTTGTATCTTATAAACAGGCATATCTTGCGGTAACCCCTTCATACTAAAAACATTTTCAAATTCCTCTCTCGCCTTTTTGGCTGCTTCAGGGCCATGGTAGCTACAGACAATTTCCTGTGCCAACCTAAGCTTTGCCTCCTTAGGATGCAGCCCTCCAAGCGCATCAAGATCTACGTCTGTAAGCAGGGTGTAATATTTAAACATCAGCTCATCCGAAATAGACATGACCTTGCCGAATATCTCTACCGCGTCCTCACTGATACCTATATAATTACCCAGGGACTTGCTCATTTTCTTTATGCCATCAGTCCCTTCCAGTAGTGGCATAGTGATAACCACTTGCTGGCTCATGCCGAAATCCTTCTGGATATCTCTGCCTACCAAAAGGTTAAATATCTGGTCTGTGCCTCCCAACTCTATATCAGCCTCCAACTTTACCGAATCGTAGCCCTGTAATAGAGGATACATAAATTCAAGCAGGGATACATCCTGTTCACTGATGAGGCGTTTCTTAAAATCCGCCCTGGCCAGCATCTGCGCAACGGTGACATGCCGGGTAAGTTTAAGCATATCCAAAACCGGCATATGGTCAAACCATTCACTGTTAAAAACTATCCGTATTTTGCGCACGTCAAGTATCTTAGATACCTGTTTCTTATAAGTAGAGGCATTCTCCATAACCTCCTTATGGCTCAATTGTTTCCTGGTCTCGCTTTTACCGGTGGGATCTCCTATGCGCGCGGTAAAATCGCCTATCAAAAAGATGACTTCATGCCCCAGATCCTGGAACTGCCGCAGTTTTCTTAATAACACTGTATGCCCAAGGTGTATATCCGGGGCAGTAGGGTCAAAACCTGCTTTTATCTTTAGGGGGCGTTTCGCACTTATACTCTCAGTAAGTTTCGCTTTAAGTTCAGCTTCTGAGATTATCTCCACTGCGCCGCGGCGGATAACCTCTAACTGCCTGTTTATCTCTGAGGTATGCATATCATCTCTCCTCTGACAAGGACAGCCTTACACAAAGGCTGCATCCATTAGACATTAGCGGAAAGCCCGATTTTCGCCTGTTCGGTATCCACCTTGATCACCTTTGCCTTTATTTTATCTTGCGGCTTAAGGCCGCTGGCTACCTCTTTGGATATCTCGCTGGCATAGATAAGGCCTTCCAGCTCTTCGTCAATCTTGACAAAAACGCCGAACTCGGTATTATTTACTACCTCAACCTCCAGGACAGTATCCACGGGATATTTTACGGCAATCTCAGGCCAGGGATTAGGTGTGAGCTGTTTTAACCCTAAGGCAATACGCCTGTTCTGGCTGTCTATGGAAAGCACTATTACTTCCACTTTTTGTCCCTTTTTAAATATATCCTGAGGATGGGCTACCCGCTTTGTCCAGGATATATCCGAAACGTGGACCATCCCTTCAAGGCTGTTATCCAATTCCACGAATACCCCGTAGCTGGTAAATCCCCTGACCTTGCCTTGTAATCGTATACCGACTGAGTATTTACCTTCTACGTCAAGCCATGGATTCTGTTCTAATTGTTTAAGGCTAAGCGATATCCGGCGCGCTTCCTTGTCTATAGTCAAAACACGGGTTTCAATCATGTCACCTATGGCAAACATCTCAGCCGGATTGGTAATCCTCTTTGTCCAGGACATCTCGGATACATGTACCAGGCCCTCTATCCCCTTTTCCAATTCCACGAATATTCCGTAAGGAAGGATATTCACCACCTTACCCTTTACGTTTGAACCGGCGCTGTATTTTGTCTCAATATCCTGCCAAGGGTCAGGAAAACGCTGCTTAAGGCCAAGCGAGACCTTACCCGCATCTTTATCTAAGCTCAAAATCACTACATCGATTTTATTGCCTATAGCTACCACTTCGGAAGGATGGCTTATTTTTGACCAGGACATATCGGTGATGTAAAGCAGGCCGTCCACTCCCCCCAAATCCACAAAGGCGCCGAAATCAGTTATCGCCTTGACCATCCCGGAGCGGACTTCTCCGGGCTTTAACTCCTGCCACACCCTGTCTTTCGCCTCTTCTTTTTCTTTTTGCATTGCCTCACGGTGCGAAAGGATAATGCTATGCCTTAGGTTGTTTACCTTTACAATCTTGAATTTAAATGCCTTGTTCAGGATATCCTTATCTAACATATTCCTGAAACCGGAAAGCGAGGCCGGCAGAAACCCCTCGACCCCTGAAACATCCACCAGGAACCCGCCTTTTACTTTCTTCACGGGCCTGCCATCTATAAGGCCGCCTTCTTTAGAGCTTTTGACAATGCTATCCCAGCCCTGTATGCGTATAGCCTTCTCCCGGGAAAGGCCGATCATCCCTGATTCATCCTCCAGGCAGTCCACAAAGAAATCCAACTCCTTGCCTACTTCCAGGTCCTCCCTCGTAAACTCAGCAATCGCTACCACGCCTTCCGACTTAAAACCCACATCAACCAGAACACCCTTAGGCTTTATAGAGACAATCCTTCCTTTGGTAAGCTGGCCTTCCTGTATTATCTTTATGCTTTCATTATAAAGCTTCTCCATCACTGTTCGTTCAGTTACCATGTCATCTCCTCCTTAGGATAAATAATTTGATTTGTCTTTGTTGCATTAGATTAACTTCTTTTCAACAAATATTAAGTGGAACCCATGATCAATACTATCCGTTCAGGCAAAATGGTCTACTTCTTGCCGGGTGGATAGAAAAACACCTCCTTTACTGGGAAATTTTTACTGAAAAAACCTGAGGGTGAAGAAAAAAGGTTATTTCGCGGAAGGAAGGTCATGAAAGATGCCTGATATCCTGCATAATCCGACAAGCAATATCATTATACGGCATCCTCCTTTCTATGGAAATTTTCTTTCCAAAATGCACCGATACCTTCGCTAGCCTTATGAATCGCGCACCTCTTGGCAGCGCCTTATCGGTCCCTTTTATAAATGCCGGGATCACCGGCACATCGAGTTTAGATACCAGGAACCCTATCCCCGGCTCCGGGTCAACATTTTCTCCTTTGATAATACGCCTGCCTTCGGGGAATAACGCCAGGGCATTGCCGCCCTTAAGAAGATTTATCGCCTCTTTCAAGGCTGAGATATCGCCAAAACCTCTTTTTACCGGCAACACGCCCCATGATGATAATATTAAAGAAGAAAAGTTGTTATCGAATAAATCATGCCGCGCCATAAAGCTCAACCTGCGGGAAGAGGCAATCCCCAAAGCAACCGGGTCAAGAAAACTCATATGATTTGAGGCTAGAATAAACCCTCCTTTTTTGGGTATGTTTTCCCTGCCGGTAAACTCAAAACGGAAGAGCGCCTTAAACAAAAAATGGAATAAAAGACGGCATAAATAGTAAGACATTATCTAAAGGATCAGTTTTCTGCCAAACTTAAGGATATCCCTAGTCCTTTTTAGGCTTCTTGACTCGGCATAAATGCGCATAATCGGCTCCGTGCCTGAGCCCCTCAATATCAACCAGCTCTCATCACTACAGATTAACTTGATGCCGTCATAGTCTTTAGTAGCTATTACCTTCTTGCCCAATATACTTTTAATCTTATTGAATTTATGAATATTAATATTAAGGTTGGGGATTTTCAGGTCTTCCCTTAAATAGTAATACCTACCAAATTCATCCTCCATATCTTTCAGTATTTCTATCATGGGTTTCCTGCGGTATACCATCATCTCAAGAAGCAGGAGCCCGGCCAGGCTGCCGTCCCTCTCGGGAATATATCCTTTAAAACCCATACCACCGGCCTCTTCCCCGCCGACCAAGATGTCTTTTTCTTCCATAAGGCTGGAGATATATTTAAACCCTACGGGAGTCTCGTATAGTTTTAATTTTAATTTACGGGCGATATTGTCAATCAGATTCGTCCCGACAATGGTCTTGACTATGCCTCCGTGCATATGCCTATCCTGGAACAAATGCAGCGCCAAGAGCCCTAAAACCTTCTGCGAGTAAATAAATATGCCCCTGCCGGCAAAACAGGCGATCCTATCGGCGTCTCCGTCTAAAACCATACAGAGGTCAAATTTTTCCTTCTTCATTTTCTCGGCGGTAGCGATTAAATTTTCCATTACCGGTTCCGGCCTTAGGCCCTCAAAAGAAGGATTTATCTCCCGGCGCAGGAATTCCAACTTGATATTAGAACCCTTAAGCACTTCGGCAATAAAACCGTTACCGCTTCCGTGCATTGTATCCACCAGGACCTTAAATCTGGCGGGTTTGATTTTTTTATAATCTATATAAGAACGCAGGAAACTTACATATTCTCTACTGAGGTCTGTCTTGGTTATTTTACCCTGCCGCTTCATTGCCCCGATTGCCCCAGGATGCAGGATTAACCTTTCTACTTCTTTAGTCACTTCTACCCCTGCTGCCCCGCCTGAGGCGGTTTTAATCTTTATACCGTTATATTCGGCGGGGTTGTGGCTGGCCGTAATCATTATCCCGGCAGTAAGCTTTCTCTTGCGCACGGTGAAACTAAGCATGGGGGTAGGTATGGCTTTATCTGAAAGAACAACATCTATGCCATTGGCAATCAATACCTCGCTTACAATAACGGCATACCTCTCGGAAAGAAAGCGGGTATCATAGCCCACGGCGAGTTTCAAGGGCTTTCTGCCTTCTGTCCTTTGGTTGTAATAATCCGCGATTGCCTTAGCTACACGCCTGACATTCTTAAAGGTAAGATTATCGCTGATTATCCCCCTCCAGCCGTCTGTGCCGAATCTAATCTCGTTGTTATCTTGCATTCCTTATCCTTTCTATTGCTGCGCGGGTATCCTCTGCCCCGAATATGTACGAGCCTGCGGCAAGAATATTTGCGCCTGCCTTAATAACATATTTTGCGGATTTTTCATTTATCCCGCCGTCCACGGAGATATCCCTTTCGAAGATCGAGCGCAATTTCTTTATCTTGGGCAAAACTGAAGATATAAACTCCTGACCGCTAAAACCGGGGTTTACCGACATAACTAAAATGAAATCCACTGCCCTCAGGCACCCCGCTATCCTTGACAGAGGAGTCCCGGGATTTAAAGAAAGCCCCAGCTTGATTCCCTGGCGACGCAAACTTTTTCCCATCTTATTGAGCCATGCCGCAGACACCGTTTCAATGTGCACGGTAATCATATCGCTTCCGGCCTGGATAAAGCTGTCTATGAGTTTACCCGGCTCCTCGATCATCAGATGTACATCCAGCGGCAGGGAAGTAACTTTACGTATATGCCCAACCACAACCGGGCCTATGGTAATATTCGGAACAAAATGTCCGTCCATTACGTCAATATGCAGCATATCTGCCCCGGCTGCTTCTACCTTTTTTATCTCTTTAGCCAGACAGCTGAAATCCGCGGATAATATAGAAGGGGCAATTTTTATACGGGCCATGGTTATAATAACCTCCAAACCCCGGATTAACGCTAAGGGTCACTATACAATCTCTTTTGCGTTATATAATTAAATACGGCCTCCGGCACCAGATAACGGAAAGACTTATTCTCCTTTATCGCCTGTCGTATTTCAAAGGCGGATATATCTACTGCCCGGATAGCCACCGTAGCTATGTAATTAGGTATTTCTTCTAAAGGATACCCCGGCCGGGTGGCCACGAGAAACCTGACCATCCCGATAATTTCATTCAGGTCCTTCCAATCATCTAAGTATTTAAGCAGGTCTGAACCGGTAATAAAATAGAGCTCATCCTGAGGATAAAGCCCTTTAAATTCTTTTATCGTGTCTATGGTATATGAATGGCCTTTACGCCGTATCTCTGCGTCAGAAACCGAAAAGTAAGGGTTCCCCTGAATGGCCATTTTTAGCATGGCATACCTGTCTCCTCCGGAGGCGATATCAGACTGGTCTTTATGGGGAGGCAGGCAAGCCGGTACAAATACTATCCTGTCCAGAGAAAGTTTCTCCCTGGTCTCTTCAGCAAGGATGAGGTGGCCGATATGCACCGGGTTAAAGGTGCCTCCGAGTATGCCAATCCTCATCGGCGCACCTGACCGTTGCCAAAGATCATATATTTATAAGTAGTTAATTCCTCCAGCGCCATTGGCCCGCGGGCATGCAGTTTATCCGTAGAAATCCCTATCTCAGCCCCCATGCCAAACTGGTATCCATCGGTAAAACGCGTAGAGGCGTTGACATATACGCAGGCAGAATCTACCTGCCTTAAGAACTCCATGGCGTTATCGTAATTCTCGGTAACAATCGCATCCGAATGATGTGAGCCGTAATAATTTATGTGATTGACCGCCTCAGAAAGATTAGCTATTACTTTAACCGACAAAATCAAGTCTAAGTATTCGGTATGGTAATCATCTTCAGTTGCCTTTTTAATGCCTTTTAAAATCCTAGAGGCGGTATCGCAGCCTCGTATCTCTACCCCGGCCTCTTTGAATTTATTTGCCATCCCGGGCAGAAATCTGGCGGCCACGTCTTTATGCACTAGGAGGCTTTCCATGGCATTGCATACCCCAGGCCTGTCTACCTTTGCGTTAAAACATACCACCTCTGCCATGTTTAAGTCTGCCCACTCATCAACATAAATATGACAGAGCCCTTTGTAGTGTTTTATTACCGGTATACGCGAAGACTCAACTACCCTTTTAATCAGCCCTTCTCCTCCGCGGGGTATAACCAGATCGATATAGCCGTTGAGTTTAAGTAAAATATCCACTGCCTTCCTGCTCTTTATCTGAACGATATTGATTAACCCTGCAGGCAATCCATTCTTTCTCATCACTTCTTTTAAAATGCCGCATATAACTTCATTGGAATTGCTGGCCTCACTGCCGCCTTTTAAAATGACGCTATTACCGGATTTAAGGCATAAACCTATGCAGTCAGAAGTTACGCTCGGCCGCGATTCATAAATAATGGCGATTACGCCGATAGGTACGCGGACCTTATGTATCCATAGGCCGTTTGGCCTGCGCCAGGCCTTGATCACCTCCCCTACCGGATCCTCAAGCCGTGCGACCTCCAATAAGGAATCAGCCATCTCTTTTATTCTCTTTTCATTCAGGCCCAGCCTTTCCATAAGTGATGCCGGCATTTTTGTTTTAGAAGCCAAAGACAGGTCTTTCTGGTTCGCTTTTAGAATAACGCCCTTGTTCTTTAACAAGGCGCCTGCCATGTCCTTAAGGGCATTATTCTTAGTCTGGGAGGATACCGCAGACATCCGCCTGCATGCCTCTTGCGCCTTTTGAGCCATATCTATTAGTTCTTTTTTCATCATAAAATAACTATATTATCGCGGTGGATAACTTCTTTATCCGAACGCCTGCCCTTGACCTTGTCTAGTTGTTCCCGGGAAAGCCTCACCCTACCCCTGGCAAATTCCTCGCCGTGTTTGTCTCTGACACTTACGATATCGCCTGGGGCAAAATCCATCTCCGCGGCAACCACCCCCACGGAAAGAAGACTTTTTCTATTCTTCAGCGCTGCCTTTGCTCCGTCGTCAACTCTGATCATCCCTTTAGGTTTACTGCTAAAAGCAATCCAACGCTTGCGCGCCGCCAGGTAACCTTTACGCGGAAGAAACAAGGTCCACTCACCCGGTTGGGCATAATTATTAATTAAAGAAGAGATAATGTCTTTAGTTTTACCGTTGGCTACTATACAGGGGATACCTGAATCAACCGCGATCTTGGCTGCTTCGATTTTAGCCAGCATACCGCCTACGCATGCCCTCTTGCGGGTAGGCTGAGCTAACTCCCGGGTTTGAGACGTAATCTCAGCTACCACAGGCACGGTATTTTTATTGCCGTCTAATAACCCGTCTACATCGGAAAGAATAATCAAAAGGTCTGCGTTAATCAGTGTCGCTACTAAAGCCGAAAGCCTATCGTTATCGCCAAATTTGATCTCTTCGGTAGAAATAGTGTCGTTTTCATTTATAACAGGCAGGACATGGCGACTGCGATGTTTATTCGCCTCTAAAAGTGCCAGCAGAGTCTGTTTTGCGTTTAAGTAACGCTTCCTATCGGTAAAATCATCCCAGGTCAGAAGGATTTGAGCGCACAACCAGCCCTTACCGAGAAAACTACGATATGCATTCATCAATTCATTCTGGCCGACTGCGGCCGCTGCCTGTAATCGGCCTAACTCCCTTGGCCTTTCCTTTATCCCTAAGGCATGCATCCCCATGGCAATCGCGCCTGATGAGACCAGTACCACTTCTATCTTTTGGCCGCTAGCCAGGTTTATCTGTCGGGCAATATTGCCAAATACCTGCGTATCCGGCTCTCCTGAATCAGAACAAAGAAGGCTGCTGCCTATCTTTACCACTATTCTTTTATAGTTTCTTTCTGACACCTGCAATTAACTCCTCCAAACCGTTATTCTTTAATGCTGAAATAGGATATACCTTCCTTCTCACCGTTCTTCTAAACCTTTCTAGGTTTAAAGATGCCCCCGGCATATCCATCTTATTGGCAGCAATAATCTGCGGTTTCTTATATACCTCTTTGCTGTAATCCTTCAGCTCCTGATTTATAATACGGTAGTCTTCGGCAGGATCACGGCCGTCGAAGCCTGCCATATCAATAATATGGATAATAATCTTTGTGCGTTCTATGTGCCTTAAAAACTTATCACCCAGCCCTTTTCCTTTGGATGAGCCCTCGATAAGCCCTGGGATATCGGCAACAACAAAAGGTTTGCCTTTTCCGGTATTCACTACCCCTAAGACAGGAAACTTAGTAGTAAACGGATAAGCGCCTATCTTGGAATAGGCCTGAGTGACCGCGCAAATCAGGGTGGATTTCCCGGCATTAGGAAAACCCACCACGCCAACTTCGGCAATCAGTTTCAAATCTAATACAAGCTCTTTCTCCTCGCCCGGCTCTCCATCAGTAGCTTCCCTGCGGTCATGGTTGCCTAAACCGCCTCTGCCTCCTTTAGCTATAACTACCTCTTCACCGTCTTTATCTAAATCACGCAGCTGGCATCCGTTTTTGGCCTCGCGTATGGTTGTGCCGCAAGGGACACGGATAATCAATGCACTGGCATCTTTACCTTTTCTGTTATTGCCAGAGCCCTTTCCTCCGCCTGGGCCGTAAAAATGCCTGTTGTAACGAAAATCTAGGAGTGTCTGCAGGTTCCTATCAGCCTTGATAACGATATCCGCTCCCCGGCCGCCCCCTCCGCCGCTGGGTATCCCCTGACGGGCATATTTATCACGGTAGAAACTCTGACAACCTTTACCCCCCTTACCGCTCTTGACATAAATCTTTGCCTGATCAACAAACACGTTTTTTAACTAAAGGTAATGTCTTTTATCTTAAGGCGGGTAAGCTGCTGACGGTGGCCTTTTTTCCAATGGGAAGACTTACGGCGCCGGAATTTATAAGAAACCACCTTCTTAGCCTTAAAATGTTTTAGTACCTCCGCAAGGACCTTTACCTCCTTGAGATACGGCTGGCCCACTTCTACCTTCTTATCTTTAGAGGCTAGCAGAACCTTATGTAAAGCAATCTCATGGCCTTCTTTTCCTGCCTGCTTCTCTACCTCTACGATATCGCCTTTCTTAATACTGTACTGTTTTGCCCCAACTTCAATTATTGCATACATTTTTCGCTCCTCTTAGCATAAAATTGTTCAATTAGAGTTAATATCTTAGCATATGGCGATATTGGCGTCAAGGATAAATTGGCTATTCTTTAAATAAGTCCAGCAATATAACTATATGGGCTATAAGATGTTAGAAAAAAGAGAACCGTCCTCTAAGAGATTTTGATCTCTTCGATATGCAGGGAAGGATTGGAAACGAGGCTTATCTTTATGCGGTAGAAACGCTCAAGATATTTAAGGGTGGATTTATCTTTCAATATTTCATCAATCACGGCAGGATTAAGGGTAAGACTTATCGCCTTAAGCCTCTTGCCTTTGAGGTATTTCTTCAATTCTTTAATGACATTAATAGTCATCGTAACTGCGGATTTTACTTTGCCTCTTCCATGGCAATAGGGGCAAGCCTGGTAAGAAAGGGTCTGGACTGTCCGGTGTATACGCTCTCGGGTCATCTCTACCACACCGAATTTGGAAATACCCAGTATGTCGTATTTTGCCCGGTCAGTGCTTAAGGCCTTCTTTAGTATATTTAAAACCTCCCGGCGGTGGGATTCTCTCTGCATATCTATAAAGTCTATGACTATAATACCCCCCAAGTCGCGCAACCTAAGCTGATGGGCACTCTCAATCGCCGCCTCGCAATTCACCTTAAATGCCGTCTCTTCCTGGTCTATCTTCTTATTGAACCCGCCGCTATTTACATCAATAACTACCAGCCCTTCCGTCGGTTCAATCACAATATATGATTTATTTTTCAGATAAACCTTGCTCTCAAAGATCTTGCTGATCTGTTTCTCTGCCTCTTTGGCCTCGAATAAATCATCGCCCCGGTACAATTCCACGCGGTTTGCCAAATACCCTAAGAAGGTGCGCATAAAACGCTGAATACGGTAATATTCCGGCTTTGAATCTACTATAAGCTTGGTGATGTCATCGGTAAAAGAATCCCTGATTACCCTCAAGGTAAGGTCATACTCTTCATAAATCAATGCTGGAGACTTCTGAGCTTCCTTTGTCCGCTCAATCCTCCTCCATAACTTAAGCAAAAAATGGGCATCCCGTAATAACTCCTGGCTGGACTTACCGCAGGCGGCAGTGCGCACTATAAACCCTACATCTTTGGGCAGCTTGAATTCCGAAAAGACTTTCTTCAGGCGGCGGCGCTCATCATCATCCTCAATCCTGCGCGAAACACCGATCTGATTGTCCTGAGGCATAAGCACAAGATACCTGCCCGCAATACCGATATGGCAGGAAAGACGCGGCCCTTTAGTGCCAAAGGATTCTTTTACTACCTGGACCATAATCTCCTGCCCCTTCTTTACCTCGCGCGGGATAGCCTCTTGTGTCTCCAGGGGCTCAAAAGAATACTCTATCTCAGAAAGATAAAGGAATCCTTTTTTCACCAGGCCTATATCCACAAAGGCAGCGCCGATAGAAGGCAATACCGCTTCAATCTTTCCCTTATAGATATTACCGACAATAGTCTTATCCTGTGGCCGCTCAATATAGAACTCTTCCAGCCGGCCATCGCTTATAATAGCCACCCGTTTTTCCTGGAGGCTTGCATTGATCAAAATCTCTTTTGTCATATATTTACTAGGTAAGCCCTGATTCTTTTATAAAAATACCTTCCGGAAGATGTTTATTAAGCCTCTGCCTGAATTCCTCCGGCCGGATGAATTCCTTAAGGACTATCGCTGCTTCTTCGTTTTCGCTTTCCACTCCCAATTTTAATGCCCGTTTAATGCTTAACTTGGGATGGGGGTTAAACCCTTCAGTTATCTTAACCGGTAAGGCGGCCCTCTGTAACGCCCGCATAAGAAGCCGCATGAGGTCCAGGTGGGAGATATAAATCATTGCCCCCTTCTTTGAAAAAATAAACCTCATCCTGAACATCGCTTCCTCTTATCCGCCGGAAGAAACACAATTATTGTCTATAGAAAATAAGCCCCCGGTAGTTATAGTAAAGCTTTTATCTCCCGTCGTCCTGCAGTTTAATGGCCTGGCAAAGATATTGTAGCCCTTTGCCTCCGGGTTAAAATCACAGGTAAAAATATACCCATTGCGTACCTTACCGTCACAGTGGTTTTCGCTTAAATACACAGGCGAACCCATGCTGGAAGGATTAACCAGTACCCCTATATCTTTAGGATAGGTGCCGTTGTTATCCTTGGAGTATTTCTCCGCCGCAGTAGCTATATTCTTTAATGTTACCTGGGCGACGGAAACATTAGCAGCAAGCTGTCTTTTATAAACCCCGGGGATAATCATGGTTAAGAGAAGCGCAATAATCGCCACCATAATCATTATTTCCACTAATGTAAAACCCCTTCTCATTTCTATGAATCCTCCCTCGCAGAAAGAACAGGCCGCCCCTTTAATACTTCCTGCACATGGCCCTTTATGAATACATACATTTTATAACACCTATACCGGGGCCTGTCAAATAAAACCTTCGCTATAAAAACCTTAAGATTACTCTAGAAGGAATGCGGCAACATCAGTCTTAAGCAAAACGGTTGTCTTTAAACCAGGCGATAGTTTTACCTAAGCCCTCTTTAATGCTTATCCTTGGCTGCCATTTAAGGATCCCCCTGGCACAGCTGATATCCGGACGCCTCTGGCGGGGATCATCCTCAGGCAGAGAATGAAATACAATCCTGCTTTTTGAATCTGCCATCTTGATTACTAACCTGGCAAATTCCAAGATAGTAAACTCCTCGGGATTGCCTAAATTGACCGGCTCATGCGTGCGCTTGAATATCAGCCTGTATATGCCCTCTACCAGATCAGAGACATAACAGAAAGAACGGGTTTGCCTGCCCTTGCCATACACGGACAAAGGCTTATTGTGCAGGGCCTGGTAAATGAAATTCGGGACAACCCTTCCGTCATTAATGCGCATCCGCGGCCCATATGTGTTAAAAATCCTGACAATCCTGGTATCCATTTTATGGAACCGCCGGTATGCCATGGTGATTGCCTCGGCAAAACGCTTGGATTCGTCATAGCAGCCGCGCAGACCTATGGGATTAACATTCCCCCAATAACTCTCAGGTTGGGGATGGACTAAAGGGTCCCCGTAAACTTCAGAAGTAGAGGCAAGCATAAAAATAGCCTTTTTCTCTTTGGCCAGGCCCAGGGCATTATGTGTCCCCAGAGACCCTACCTTTAGCGTTGGAATAGGAAGCCTTAGATAATCTACCGGTGATGCGGGTGAAGCAAAATGTAAAACCGCATCTACCTTCCCCCGGATACGTATATATTTAGTTACATTATGTTTGAGGAAATGGAAATTGTTATCTTGAAGCAAATGCCTTATGTTGCCTAGATTCCCGGTAATAAGGTTATCCAGACAGACAACATAAAAACCCTCCAGAAGCATCCTTTCGCAAAGATGCGAACCCAAGAAACCTGCCCCTCCGGTAATAACTATAACCTTTTTCATCTTAACCTCTCCTGCCTCTGAAAATACTCTACGGTAAGCTTAAGGCCGCCGGTAAAACCTATCCTCGGCCTGAAACCTATCTTCTTTTTGATGCGGGAAATATCCGCCAGTGTCCTGAATACATCGCCTGCCCTCTTAGGAAGAAACTGCGGCTTAATGTCCTTGTGCATAATATTATTCAAGATACCGATAAGTTCAAGGACGCTGTAATCCTTGCCGCAGGCCACATTAAACACACCGCTTTCAGCCCCTGTCGTGCATGCCGCCAATATATTAGCTTCTGTTACATTGCTTATATAGGTAAAATCCCTGGATTGCCTGCCCGTTCCATATATCGGAGGAGGCTCATTATGCAATATGCAATGGATAAATTTTGGAATGACTACCGCATACTCATCATCCAGTGCCTGGCGCGGGCCATAGACATTAAAATAACGCAAAGACATTGTCGCAAGCCCGTAATGATGGGTAAACATCCGGCAATAATATTCCCCGGTAAGTTTAGTCAGGGCATAGGGAGAAATGGGCTGTGGCAGAAAATCTTCCTTTTCAGGAAACCTGGATACCTCTCCGTATACGGAACTGGAAGAGGCAAAGATAAAGCGCCTTACTTTGCTCTTTAAAGAGGCCTCCAGCATATTCAAAGTGCCGCCTATATTTACTTCGTTATATTCAACAGGATTGCTCATGGATTTTGGCACGCTGCGCAACGCTGCCTGGTGCAAAACAAAATCAATGCCCCTGGCTGCCTTAAGGCAGGTGCCCGGGCAACGGATATCTCCCCGCATCAGCTCTATCTTGTTTTTCACGCAAGCGAGATTCCCCATTTTTCCACTGGAGAAGTTATCCAATACCCTGACAAAATGCCTTTTCTTAACCAGGGCATCTACGATATGAGAACCGATAAAACCAGCCCCCCCGGTTACTAAAAATCTGCTCATAGCCTGATTACCTTTCTGTTATTTGTTCTGTTAAAGACATTACGTGTGTCAAAAACCAAGGAAGCGCTTTTCAATATTAACCTGTAATTTAAAGATGAGTGGTCGGTGGCTATAACTACGGCATCAAAACCTGACAAGGCCTCGCTTTTTAAAGGCACGGAGGTAAGATTGGTATGGTTAAACTTTAAATAAGGCACCAGGGGGTCATGATAGGCGACCTTTACGCCTTTATCTTCTAAGGCAGCAATAATATCCAGGCTGGGAGACTTACGCAGGTCCTTTATGTCTTTTTTATAAGTAACACCGACTACCAAAACCCGGGCCTTACTCAGAAAAACACCTTTTGCCTTCAGCGCATGTTCCAAACGCTCAATGATATAATACGGCATATAGCTGATGACATCAGAGGCCAATTTGATGAAGCGCGGCTTGAAACCATGGTGCCTGGCCTTCCAATACAGATACAGGGGGTCTTTAGGAATACAGTGGCCGCCTACGCCCGGGCCGGGATAAAAAGGCATAAATCCAAAAGGCTTGGTTGCCGCTCCCTGTATAACCTCCCAGATATCGATCTTCATCTTATGCGCCATCATTGCCAGTTCATCCACCAGGGCAATATTGATCAATCTAAATGTATTCTCCAGTAATTTTATTGCCTCTGCCACCCGGGAAGAAGAAACCTTGATGACCCTATCTATAATCTTACAGTAGACTGCCGCAGCCAGTTCCGTAGCCTCACAACTCACCCCCCCTACTATCTTGGGTATTTTATTAACCGGGTAAGCCTTATTCCCCGGGTCTATTCTTTCCGGAGAGAAACAAAGGTAGAAATCCTGGTTATGTTTTAGTTTATTCTTCTCCAATAACGGCAGGATCACTTCTTCAGTTGTCCCGGGATAAGTAGTACTTTCCAGTATAACTAAGCTTCCCCTTTTTAGATTACGGCCGATTGACTTGACTGCCTGTTTTATATAGGAGATATCCGGGTGGTATTTTCTTTTCAGGGGAGTAGGCACGCAAATAATAACTATATCTGTATTTTTAAGAATACTAAAATCACCGCTTACCTTAAAATGCGAGGTATTTAATACCCTCCTGAGTTCATTATTTGAGACATCCGTTATATAGGATTCCTTTTTACGGATATAGCTGAGCCTGTCTTTATCTATCTCTACCCCCCAAACAAGAAAACCCTTCTTGACAAATTCAAGCGCCAGGGGCAGACCCACATAACCTAAGCCTACCACTGCTATCCGGGCCTGCCTTTTGTCGATCTTTTTCTTAAATTCAATCAGATAATTATCCATACTATTCTTTAATACTCAAGGCGATTTCTTCCTTGCCTTTGTGCTGCTTCTTCCTATACCGACATAAGTAAAGCCCAGCCTCTCCATCTGCCGGGGGTCATAAATATTACGCCCGTCAATAATAAGCGGCCTTCTTAAAAGTTTCCTGATCCGTCCAAAGTCCAGCTCTTTGAATTCATCCCATTCCGTGACTACTAATAGGCAATCGCTGCCTGAAGCGGCGTCATAAGGGTCTTTGCATATCTTTGCCTTACCCGTAATTTCCTTGTCTATCCGGATTGCCTGGGGGTCATAAACCCTAAGCCTTGCGCCCTCGCCCTCTAAATACTTCATTATTTCCAATGAAGGGGCATTACGAATATCGTCGGTATTAGGCTTAAAAGAAAGCCCCAGCATACCTACGGTCTTGCCCTTAATAATCCAAAGATGCTCCTTTATCTTATTAAGCAGATAAGACCTCTGCTGGATGTTGATTTCCCTGACCGCCCGCAATAAATCAAAATCACAGCCTAATTTTTCGGCGATATGAATAAATGCATCCACATCCTTGGGAAAACAGGAGCCGCCATATCCTATCCCGGCGTTTAAGAATGCCTGGCCTATCCTTTTATCTAAACCCATGCCTTCGGCTACCTCCAGGACATCCGCGCCTACCTTATCGCATATGCGCGATACGGCATTGATAAAAGAAATCTTGACCGCCAGAAAGGAATTAGAGGCATGCTTGATTAATTCCGCAGATTCGATGTCGGTAATAACCATCGGCGCATTCAAGGGCTTATAGAGTTCAGTCAGTATCTCCTTTGCCTTCTTAGACTCTACCCCGATAACAATACGGTCAGGATGCATAAAGTCGCCTATGGCCTGTCCTTCCCTTAAAAACTCAGGATTAGAAGCGACATCGAATCTAGCATTTTGTTTTATGAAAGTAGATATCGTATGTTTGACCCACTTACCGGTCTGCACCGGGACAGTAGATTTTTCCACAATCAAACGGTACCCCTTCATATTCAAGGCGATGTTGCGCGCTACCTCCTCAACGCCGGTAAGGTCTGCCTCCCCGTTTTCCAGGGAGGGCGTACCCACGGCAATAAATATTACCTCTGAGCTTAAAACCGCCTCTTTGATATTATCAGTAAACCTGAGCCGTTTTTTACCGACGTTTGAAACAACTAATTCCTCAAGCCCGGGCTCATATATGGGTATAACCCCTTTCTTAAGGCTTAAAACCTTCTTCTTATTATTGTCGGCACAAATAACCTTATTACCTAATTCCGCAAAACATGCGCCGGTTACCAGGCCTACATATCCGGTACCAATAATCGAAATATTCATTTTAATCTCCTCTTTAAATTTAATGAGCGTACAACTTACGGAGTGCTCACTTTACACTCATTACGACGCGCAAATAACTAGCATATATCCCTTGCCTAAACGCTCAAAGATTTCTTCGAAATCTTCTTCGTACGCTCGGGATTAATTCGCGCAAATAACTTACTCGTCCCCTGAAATTGCTTCGCAATTTCGGGGATTTAATCCCGGAAATCGCTTTGCGATTTCACGGGACACTACGTGCTCGTAAGTTATGCGCTCATTAAGGGTTCGACTGGGAGCCGGGTTTAGGCTGATGATAATCCTGGCCGAAATTAAATTCCAATTCCGGAAATGCCTTAAGCCGGAAGATGAAAAAGATAGATTCCCCTTCCCCCCTTTTAACATTATAAGTTATATCCCACGTCCAGCAATGCAGGTCCCTGGACAAGGTATACTCCTGCTCCCTTAATCCTCTCTTAAACACGGGGTCATGCCCGCGCTGATACCTCTGATACCAGGCAAATTTCCATTTCGGGTTAAAACGCCACTTAACATTAAAGATAATTTCATTGTTGTCAGAACTAGTGTTACTCATCGTATAGCGCTGGCCCCATCCGAAAGAACGCTCTTCCCCTAGATTAAAACCAACATCATAATTAACATTAGAAAAAGAGTTATAATTTTCTACATCGCGGGCCCCGGAATGCTTATAAGTAGCATCCGCATCCAGACTCAGCCAGGTATAAGGCAGAAACCGCAGGTCAAAGAGTATGTCCGATAAACTGCTGCCTTCACTTGAAGTAGCGTCTTTCGGTTTAAAGGTATAAGTGCTATTTACCCTGAAATCAACGAAATCAACGCTCTTGCCATTACGCTTGGTTTGCAGTTTATTGGATAACTCTAAAGATGCGGAATTATTCCTATTCACAGAATCAACCCCGTCTATTTGTTTCAATTTGCTGCTGGGTATAGTAGGTTCATGGTTAAAGGTATAGGCTATGGTAGGAGTAATAATGTGCCTTATGTCATTTATATCCATCCCCAGAAAGTGCGGCTTAGTATCGAATAAGCGGAAAAACTTGGTGCTGGCATCAGTACCTGCATAAAAGATAGTGCGGGGCGGGATGGATGAACCGTAGATGTCCGTGTCATATAAAGTCTCCCGGTTCTGCACAAAAGGAGAAAACCGCACAAAAGCTACCTTAACCGGCACGGATATCTTGTTGAACATGTCGAACCTCTGTGTGCTTAAATCATTGACAGAAGAAGAAGGAACAGGGTCTTTCCGGTTAAGGTTTGCCGCCGCGGTATTGTTTTCAAAGTTAAAAGGACTCTCCAGGATTTGAGAAGTAGGAAAACTGTATTTTACCTCCGGAAGCTTTTCTATCATCTGAGGGTACCAGCGGTTGACGCGCTTATCCACTACCAGGTCCATACTGGAACGGTTAAAGCCGTGGTGTATGGATACATAGGAATTGGGGAAAGAGTCTTTTTCGTACTCGCGATAAAAATAATCCTTCAAGAAATCAGAATTACTGAAATCGTAAGCCTCATTACTTGAAACACCGGCAACCCCCTTGGTGCTCCTTTTAGAATCGACAATCTTGTAATACTGCGCGGTAACATTAGTCTGGTTGTCAATATCCCACTTATGCCTGGCACGGATAAGGTAACGCTGGAATTTCGCAGGTACGCCTTCGTTAAAATGCCTGTCCCTTTCCTGCGTATAGTAATATTTAAAGTCGCCCTTGCCGAATTTAAAGGTCTTATAGTTTACCCCAAACCCCTGGGCGTTGCCGATTTTCTGCCGTTCATCGAAATATATCCTTCCGGTAACATCCTCGGTAAGATTATACCTCCAGGCAGTCAAAAGATAAGCCCCCCACTCCTTGCTCTTACCGGGCATCAATTGCACGTGGGCAAGCGGCTCCTTAAGGCTGTGGTTATAACGGGGGATATAAAAAAGAGGGAACCCCCCGGCGTAAAATGTATTATCCTGCATCTGGATCTTATCACCGGGGAAAAAATTTACTTTCTTTGACTTTATCCGGTAATGGGGATTATCATAACTACAGGTAGTCATCTGGCTGCGTTTCAATAATATTTCGTTTTCGCTTACCTTCACCGCCTTTTCTGCGCGGGCAAAATATGGATTGGAACGAAAACGCGCCTCCATAATCACCCCGGCCTTGGACTGAAAATTATAGTTCATCCCCTGTCCTTCGATAACCCCCTGTTTATCCTCCAGCCGCACATCACCCACAGCCTCTCCGTCCTTGGTAAGGGTATTAACGGTCAATTTATCACAGGTTAATTTTACCTCTTTGTAGTCAACCGAAACATTGCCCTGGGCGGTTACCTGCCGGTTTTCTGTAGAATACTCCACAGTATTTCCGTTAACCACAATCGGCTGTTTTTCTTCTTCTTTATTCTGGACGGTTTCTGCAACCGGCTGTTTTTCTTCCTCTTTATTCTGGACGGTTTCTGCAACCGGCTGTTTTTCTTCCTCTTTATTCTGGACGGTTTCTGCCGCAGAGAAAGAAACAAAAATAGAAATAACTAACAAGACAGCCGCTATAAAAAAAATAACACAGAATAAGGCAAAAGGATGTTTTCTATTTGATTTATAACTGGGCATGATTACTATTTGGGAATTTTTTTATAATCCTCAAGGAACCTTTGTATGCCGATATCAGTAAGGGGATGTTTTATAAGTTGTTCAATGACCGCAAAAGGGACTGTGGCGATATCCGCCCCGATCTTTGAGGCATCCACTACATGCAAAGGATGGCGTACGGAAGCGACAATAATCTCAGTCTTAAAGTGATAATTGCCGTAAATCTTTTTTATATCAGAAATCAGTTCTATCCCCGTATGAGCAATATCGTCAAGCCTGCCGATAAAAGGCGATATATAACCCGCCCCTGCCTTTGCCGCAAGCAGTGCCTGGGCAGAAGAAAAACAAAGAGTGACATTAGTTTTTATCCCTTTAGCTGAAAGGATATTCACTGCCTTAAGTCCTTCCTTCGTCAAGGGTATTTTCACTACGATATTTCCAGAGATACGCGCAAGTACCTCCGCTTCTTTAACCATGCCTTCCGTATCCATACTGATAGCCTCAGCGCTTACCGGACCATCCACCAGGGCGCAGATTTCCTTAAGCAGGCCTTCCGCAGGACGCCTCTCTTTGGCGATCAAAGTAGGGTTAGTGGTCACCCCGTCTATAATGCCTAATTCTGCTGCCTCTTTTATCTGGGCTACATTTGCCGTATCGATGAATATCTTCATACTTGGCCTGCCTCTCTTACTAATATCGCTGCCCCTATTAGTCCGCTATCATTGCCTAATTTAGCCCTGAGTATACGCAGCCCCCTTGCCTGTGTAACCATGGCCTGTTTAAAAACCACTTCTTTTATCTTCTTGAATAATATCTCACCTGCCCCGGCAACTCCCCCTCCAATAACAACACACTCGGGGTTTAGCAGGTTTACAATACCTACCAAAGCAATGCCCAGGTGCCCGCCGACATCCTGCCATATACGCATGGCTTTTCTATTCTTTCTCCTGGCAAGCAAACTCAACTCTTCCAATGGGATATCTCTCTTAAATAATCTTTTTACCTCTTGCCGGATCCTATTATTGCCCACATAGGTCTCAAGACAGGCAATTCCCCCGCAGTTACAGCGCGGCCCTTTCTCATTAACAGGAATATGGCCTATTTCTCCCGTAGCATTATCACGGCCGCGATAGACCTTTCCGTCAAGAATCAATCCGCCGCCTACCCCTGTGCCTAAAGTAATACATACGGCGTATCTGGTATTTTGGGCTGCGCCCAACTTATATTCCGCCAGCCCCATTAAATTAGCGTCATTATCCAAAAAGGCTTTAATCCCAAGCCTTTTTTCCAGCAGCCCTTTTAATCTTACCTCTTTCCATCCGGGGATGTTAGGGAAAAAATGCACTATGCCTGCTGCGGTATCTATAGGCCCAGGCAGACCTAAGCCTAACCCCAGAATATCGCCTTTCTTTAAGTGTTTTTCTTTTAGTATACCTCTGACAGTATAGACAATTGCCCGGATAAGCCCTTCTTTATTGCGGAGGCTACGCGTGCTTAGTATCCCCTTATACTGGATTCTATATTTCAAATCAAGGAGGCCAATTTTCAAATTGGTCCCCCCTAAATCAATAGCAATAATAAATCTGGCGGCCATAGGGCTGTATTGTAACTCAAAGTGTCTCTAATTGCAAGGGATAATCTTCAAGGATACAAACATACCCTGTTTCTGCCTGCCTCTTTTGCCATATAGAGAGCCGAATCCGCATGCTCTATAAGCGCTTGCGTATCTTTTCCGTCTGCGGGAAAAGCAGCAATACCTATACTTAAGGTAACGTTCAACTCTTCATCATAAACCTTAATACGCCTGGACTCAACTGCCTGACGGATACGTTCGGCAACAAAACGGGCATCCTCCTTGCCGGTCTCAGTAAGCAGGATGGAAAACTCCTCTCCACCATACCTACCCAACAAGTCAATCTGACGGATATTCTCTTTAATGGTAGCGGATAATTCACGTAAGATAGCATCCCCTACCAGATGGCCGTAATGGTCGTTATAATGTTTAAAGTGGTCTATATCCAGCATCAGGCAGGAAAAATTATATTTAAACTTGCTGGCCCTGGCTATTTCTTCATTATATCTTTCTAAATAATACCTGCGATTAAACATGCCGGTGAGGCTGTCGGTAATTGACAATTCCTGCACGCCTTTATAAAGTATGGCCCTCTTGATAGCCAAAAGGAATTGCTGCGAGAGGATATGGAATTTATCTTTGTCCTCATCCCTAAGCCCCAGGGCAAGTAAATACCCTGCAGTATGCCTGTCTACCATAAGGGGAACCACTACGCAATCCTTGTATTGCGCCAATTCCTCCTCTTGTTTTATAAACTTGCATTCGCTTAAAAGAATATACTTGTTTATCTCCTGGCGGAAAGATTCAAAAACCTGCTGCTCATCAAGGGTCTTACATATTTGACTGGTTATATCGTAAATAAGCATAGTTGCCTCAAACTGTTCCTGTAGTTTGAGGTTTTCCTGTTGCAATACGGCGTTTTCCTGGCGCAACTTTTCATAGTTATCTTTCCCTTGGAGAAAAGTTGCTCTTTTTACATAAAGAAACCTCTTCAATATCTTTTTCAGAAAAATCCAGAGAAAGACATTTAGAATAAGCAAGATTATAATTAAACCCCACATACCCGGTTTCTCCCTTTTTGCTTTGCTTCGTACATTGCCCGGTCAGCCTTAAAAATAAGTTCGTCGGGGTCCTTGGCATCGGCAGGGAAAGCAGCTACCCCGATAGAAACGGTAATGTTCCTTTCCTGCCCGCGCAAGGTAATCTTGGCCTTCTCTACGTGTCCCCGTAAGTCCTCTGCCATCTTATATGCCTTTTCTTTCTTGGTAGAAGAGAATATTATACAGAATTCCTCGCCTCCAAAACGGCTGATAATACAGCTTGAGTCTTTAAAAACAAGGCGGATAAGTTCCGACAGGCTCTTTAATACCAAATCGCCGCTGATATGGCCGAAATTATCGTTATAATCCTTGAAATAATCTATATCCAGCATAAGCAAAGATAAAGGGCTACCCTGGCGGGCGCTGCGCTTGCATTCTTCCTTCAGGCGCTCAAAGAAATACCTTTTGGTATAAAGGGAAGTAAGCTCATCGTGCAAAGCAAGTTCGCGGGTCTTTTGGAATAACTGCCCGTTTTCCAAGGCCACTGCGCCCATATCGCAAATAGTCACCAATAGCCTAAGGTCATCCTGGGAATAAAATCCGGCTAAAGAATTATCGAGCCTGAGGATCCCTATCATTTTTTGGTTGCTGATAAGCGGGGCACTAATGAGGGAGGAGATTGGCCGTATATGCTGGGCCTCTAAAGTCTCTAAGTCAAAACGAAAATCCTTGCGGATATCTTCTATCAACAAAGGGCTGGTATGCCTTAAAACCCATAAATCCAGAGGGTCGCCTTCTTTCGCCTTAATCACCAGCGCCTTATCATCTTTCTTGGTTTTAAAGAGACTTAAGGACAGGGGAAAGCGGCTATCCATAAGATAAAGAATACACACGCCCCTGTTATTAGCCAAGAGCGAAAAGGCAATAGCGCTCAGCCGGTTAGCAATATAGTCTAAATCCAAATCTTTATTTATTTCATCAATAATTTCTTTCAGGTTATTATACCGGTTTATTTTCTCCTGTAGGGCAGCCTTATGCTTGCGCTCCCGGAAATTCTCATCGCTTAAAATATTGCCTTTTTCCTGAATATCGCGGATTTCGAATTCCAGGCGGTGCTTCTTATTGGTGTTAATCTTTATTAATAGATATATGACGAATATATTGCTAAGGTAGGAAAACAACAACAGCCTGAAAATGGGCTGGTGCAGCTTGCTGGCGAGAAAAACAGGCAAGAAGATACAAAGGGTGGAGAGTAAGGCTATGCCTAGGGTTACCCTGAGGAAGGACGGAACTGCAAAGAAAAGCGGAAAGGGCCTGCGTTTGTTATATGATTGATTCTTCGCTATCCTTGTCAAAAAAATGCACCTTACTCATATCAAAGACTACATCCATATTCTGATTTACCTTAGGCCGGTCATGCGCCCCTGCCCGGGCAATAAAGGTATGTCTGCCGGTGTTAAGGTAGAGGTATACCTCCGAACCCATAGGCTCAACCACTTCGCAGTTGACCCTGACGATATTTTCCGGAGGAGCTTCAGAAACAAACAGCTTGTCATATATATCCTCGGCGCGTATGCCAAAGATTACCTCTTTGCCCGCATAAGGCAGGATCTCTCTATACATAGACTCCACAAGTTTGACGGCGATTTTCCCTTCGTCAAAATATATCCGGCCGTCTTTTTTAATAATTGTACCTTTCATAAAGTTCATCGGAGGTGAACCGATGAAACCGGCTACAAACTTATTTTTTGGGCTGTCATATACGCTCATGGGGTCTGCTACCTGCTGCAACACGCCGTCGCGCATAACCGCGATCCTGTCCCCCATAGTCATAGCCTCTACCTGGTCATGGGTTACATATACTATGGTCGCCTGCAGGCGGATATGCAACTTATGTATCTCAGTGCGCATCTGTACCCTCAATTTAGCATCCAGGTTGCTTAAGGGCTCGTCAAAAAGGAAAACCATGGGTTTCCTTACTATAGCCCTTCCTACTGCCACGCGCTGCCTCTCGCCTCCTGAGAGCTCTTTTGGCCTGCGGTTTAAAAGATGCCTTATCCCAAGTATATCCGCAGCCTCATTTACACGGCTGATGATTTCATTCTTAGGATAACTCCGCAATTTCAAACCAAAGGCCATATTCTCAAAAACCGTAAAATGCGGATAGAGGGCATAATTTTGAAAGACCATGGCAATATCACGGTCCTTAGCGGGTATGTCGTTAACCACTTTGTCCCCGATATAGATCTCACCTGAACTTATCTCCTCAAGGCCTGCAATCATCCTTAAGGTGGTAGACTTGCCGCAGCCCGAGGGACCGACAAGAACCATGAATTCCTTGTTCTCTACTCCTAATTTGACGTTATTGACTACCTTTACCCCGTTTGCGAATATCTTGGAAACATTCTTCAGGCTCACTTGCGCCATTTTATTAACCTCGTCTTTTTAAGAAAAATCCAGCGATAAACTACTCATACAACAAAAATAAAAAAGATTGAGTTATATTATAGCAATAATATTCAGAAAATCAACTAAGATATGCTTAATCACCCCGGCTGCCGGATAAATAATCCATCAGATTGTTCAAAGTGGGCTTCATATTTTTACGGTGCACTATCATATCAATAAGGCCGTGTTCCAGGAGGAACTCCGAACGCTGAAACCCCGCAGGCAGCTTCTGCCTTATAGTCTGCTCGATCACTCGCGGGCCGGTAAAACCAATCAAGGCCTTCGGTTCTGCGATTATTATGTCCCCTAAACCGGCAAAAGAAGCCATTACCCCTGCCATAGTAGGATTAGTTAAAACGGAAATATAGGGCAATTTCTCCTTATGATGATAAAAAAGGGCAGCAGAAGTCTTGGCCATTTGCATCAGGCTGTACATACCCTCGTACATACGCGCCCCTCCCCCGGAACCGGATATAATAATCATCGGAAGGCGCTTTTTGGTCGCTGCCTCTATCGCCCGGGTTATTTTCTCCCCTACTACCGAGCCCATAGAGCCCATGATAAAACGCGAGTCTGTCACGGCGATGACCGCCTGCTTCTTTTCTATAAGCCCCTCCCCGGTGACCACTGCTTCCTTCAGTCCCGTTGCCTGCTGGTCTTGGGCGAGCTTATCCTTATAAGTCTTAGGGCCTTTAAATTCCAGGGGATCCAGAGAAGACATGCCCTGGTCATACTCAATGAAAGACCCTTCATCCATAAGTATATTAATCCGCTCATACGCACCCAGTATAAAATGGTAATCGCATTTAGGGCATACCTTAAGGCTCTCCTCCAGGGTCTTATTGTAAAGTGCCTGAGAACACCCCTCGCACTTTGTCCATACACCCTCGGGTATCTCTTTTTTCCTGATCTTGACGACTGTATATCTGGGTTTTCCGAATAAAACCATATTAATCTTCGTGCTTATTTACCACCAGCCCCGAAAGGACCTTCGGATAGAAATAAGAGGACTTAGCCGGCATTCTTTCGCCTGCCAAAGCAACTGAAGTTATTTGAGCTACCTTGACCGGATTAAGAAAGAAAGCAAGCTTTAAAGTATCCGCCTGGGCCTGGCGTATCAGCTCATCCGGGTTATTGCTGTAAGTTATCAGGCGCTCATCCTGGATATCCAGCTGCAATATCTTATAAAAAACTAAGTTATTCAGCAAAGACACATCCAAAAGCCGCAGGCAATCCGGCTGGCTCTTGAATAATTTCTCTGACTTGCCTTTATTCCTGAATCGTAAAAACCAATATTGCCCGCCGTGATAGAGCCCGAATACGTGTTCATTACTGCCGGCCTTCTCCATCAGAAAAAAAAGCCTGGCCTTATCCTTTATTTCTTCTACCTCAAAATAGTCCTTTAAAGAAGAAATAACGGAAGTTATCTCCGGGCCATTATTTAGAGTAACCAGACGGTGGATAGGCAGGATGGTCAGGCCCTGCGATTCGGCACTGGTAAAATAGGTAAGGATATAGTTAGCGCTGGCATCATGCGCCAGGTCGCCGGCCTCTTTCCTTATTTCTTCCCTGAATGCACGGGCTACTTCGTAACGGTGATGTCCGTCGGCGATAAAGATGCTTGCCTGGCGCATATCGCCTTTGAGCTTAGACAATACCGCAACATCGGTAATTCTCCATAATTTATGGGTTATACCTTCTTTATCTTCTATGTTTATAAAAGGCTGGTTTGCGCTGACATGCTTGTACAGCATATTTATAGTGCGTCTTTTATCGGGGAAAATCACAAAGATCGGGCTTAGGTTGGCCCTGACCGCGCGTAAAAGCTTGAGCCTGTCTTCCTTAGGCTCAAGACGGGTGTGCTCATGAGTAAAAATACTTGCCTTCTTTTCTTCCAGGAATAAACGCCCGATAAAACCCATGCGCGCCTTCTTTTCCCCCCTTATGCGGTATTCCTGGAAATAAAAATAGACTGCGGGCTTCTGGTCCTGGATTAAGACCTTCTCCTTCAACCAATCCTTAAATGTCCTATCCGCACGCTGATATTTATCCTCCCCGGATATATCTTTCCCCAGAAGGATATGAATTAAATTATACGGGTCGAGTTCATAATAATATTTTTGCTGCAAAGACGATATGACATCGTAAGGAGGGCAGGCCACGGAAGATAAATCCTTTATTCTTTCCTGGTTATAAAGAACTGCCTGAAAAGGCGCAATCTCTGTCATCGGTATAAAACGCCTCCTATAATTCCTGCGGCGGTATCTATCAATACATCCAGCCCCGAGGCAGTCCTGCCGGGAATAAAAGACTGGTGGAATTCATCTAAAACGGCATAAAACACCGCCAAGAATACCGCCCAGGCTAAACGCCTGCTATAAGCAAGGCCTGGCCTGCTTTTCTTAATGGCCCGGCTAAGAAAAAAAGCAAAGACAATATATTCTATTGCATGGAAGAAAATGTCCTGGAAAGGAAATAAAGAAGGTATGTCTTCTCCGGGCAGGGAAGAAGCCAGGAAAATAAACACAGCGCATAATAAAGGCGGAAGCCAATAAATCACCCAAAAGTTCAATGAAAGGGACGCCCTATGGGCGATGTTCTTATTTTTTATCACAGCCTTTGCATCCCTTCTGCTGTCCAGGGCAAGAAGGCGCGCCCTTTTCCTCTTTAGGTTTCTTGCGGTAATCAGTGGCGTAGAATCCGGAGCCTTTAAATATTATCCCTCCGCCGCTACCGATCAACCTCTTTAGTTTATTACTGCATTTGGGGCATTTACTAAGCGGCCTTTCCGTCATCTTCTGAGAGGCCTCAAATGTATGCCCGCAATGTGTGCACTCATAATCATATGTCGGCATCTTCCCTACCTCGCTCCATTCAAGCATCAATTACTACAACTACTTGAACGTCCTCTTTATCTTATCGGTAAAACTTTCCCTGTTTATCTCCTCTGCAGAAAGGCGTGCAAACTCTTCAATCAACTGGCGTTGCTGGCTGCTTAAACGAGTAGGTATCTCTACGTTTACTTTCACCAATTCATCGCCTGAGCCTTGGCCATGCAAATCAGGTATGCCTTTTTCCCTCAGGCGAAAAATCCTGCCGCTTTGCGTGCCTGCCGGGACCTTCATTTTAACCTGGCCTTCAAGGGTAGGGACATCTATTTCTCCTCCCAATATTGCCTTAACCAGGCTGATATTTATCTCAGTTATTATATCATTGTCGTGCCTGTGGAAAAACTGATGCGGAATGAGCTCAATAATAACATAAAGGTCTCCCCTCCCTCCGGAAGCTGATTCCCCTTCACCGCGTATGCGTAGATGCGAACCTGTATCCACCCCGGCGGGGATCTTTACTTTGATCTTACGGGACACCTTGGTGCGGCCTTCTCCCCGGCATTCCGTGCATGGGGATTGGATAATCGAACCCTCTCCTTGACAGCGTGAACAGGACTGGGCCACCTGAAAGAATCCGTTGGAGACTACGGTGCGGCCCGCGCCCCGGCACTGGGGACAGGTGATCTTTTTTGTCCCAGGCTTAGCCCCTGTCCCCGAACAGGCCGGACATGTTTCATAACGCGGGACAGTAATTGTTTTTTCTACTCCCCTGGCTGCCTCCTGGAGGGTTATCTCCAGAGAAATCTCCAGGTCCCTGCCTCTCCTTGTTCTCCCCGCGCGGCGGCCCTTTCCGAATATATCAAACCCTAAATCGCTGAATATCTCATCAAAAAGGCCTCCTCCTACGCCAAAATCCCCCAGGTCCTGAAAGACGCTGCTAAAATCAGCGCCCTTAAAGATATCTTCATAGGCATACTTTTGGTCTATACCGGAATGCCCATATTGGTCGTATAGGGCGCGCTTCTGGCTGTCGGAGAGCACGGCATAAGCCTCGGAGATTTCCTTAAACTTCTCCTCTGCTTCTTTTTTTTGCTCTGCAGGGACACGGTCAGGGTGGTAACGCAGGGCTAATTCCCGATAAGATTTCCTTATCTCATCTAAGTTAGCGTTTTTCTTCACACCCAATATTTCGTAATAATCCCGCTTGGAAGTAGCCATCACATTATTTAAATTGCCGGTTACAATCTATTTATTATCCTCTTCCTTATATTCTGCGTCTATTATGTCTTCTTCTTTCTTGCCGGGCTCAGGTTTGCCTTCGCCCTCTTTATCCCCTGCCTTTGCCTCTGGGCCTGGGCCTGCCTGCGCCTTGCCTTGCTGCTGTTTGGATGCAGCCTGTTTGTATATTTCCTCCGCTAGTTTATGCGAAACCTTGCTTAATTCCTCCATCCCTTTTTTGACCCTTTCTACGTTCTTATCCTTTATTGCCGTCTTCAGGTCATTTATCCGGGATTCTATATCTGCACGCTCGGCAGCGCTCACCTTATCCCCATAGTCTTTTAATGATTTCTCGGTGGTGTATACAAGGTTGTCCGCCTGGTTTATGGTCTCCACTTCTTCTTTAAACTTAACATCCTCCGCCGCGAATTTCTCCGCGTCATTGACCATCCGCTCTATCTCTTCTTTAGAGAGTTTCTTAGGCGCAGTGATACGTATGGACTGCTCTTTGCCCGTGCCTAAGTCCTTGGCAGAAACATGCACAATACCGTTTGCGTCTATATCAAAAGCAACCTCCACCTGCGGCACTCCGCGCGGAGCAGGAGGGATACCCACTAGGTCAAACCTGCCCAGTTCCACATTGCCCTGCGCCTCTGCCATAGACCGTTCACCCTGGATTACGCGTATGGTTACCGCTGTCTGATTATCAACGGCAGTAGAGAAAACCTGGCTTTTACGCGTGGGTATAGTAGTATTGCGCTCTATAAGCTTGGTGTTTACTCCGCCTAAAGTCTCAATACCCAAAGATAAAGGGGTAACATCAAGCAAGAGGACATCTTTGACCTCCCCCTTGATGATTGCCGCCTGGATGGCAGCGCCCATAGCCACGCATTCCATAGGGTCAACCCCGCGCTCTATTTTCTTTCCGGTATAATCCTCGACAAACTTCTGCACCACCGGCATACGCGTAGGGCCCCCGACCATGATGATCTTATCAATACCCTTATCGCTAAAATCCACGCCTTCCTTGGTAAACGCATCCCTGGCATCTTTCAATGCATGCTCCAGCGGCCCCCGGCATCTCTCAATAATAGGCCCCACCAGTTCTTCCAGTTTGGCCCGGTTTATAGACATAGTCAAATGCTTCGGCCCGCCGGCATCTGCGGTAATAAAGGGAAGGTTTATATCCGTATTGAGGGTGCTGGAAAGCTCAACCTTGGCCTTTTCTGCCGCCTCCCTCAGGCGCTGCATAGCCATTTTATCATTCTTTAAATCTATGCCTGTTTCGCGCTTGAATTCCTTGGCGATATGATCGATGAGCGCGTTATCCATGTCTGTGCCGCCTAACTGCGTATCGCCGCTGGTAGCCATGACTTTAAAACCGCCCTCTTTCCACATTTCCATAATCGTCACGTCCAGCGTCCCGCCGCCTAAATCAAAAACCATGATTTTTAATTCCTTCCCTGCCTTCTCCAGCCCATAAGCAAGGCATGCGGCCGTGGGCTCGTTAATAATACGCAGCACCTTTAAACCGGCGATTTCACCGGCATCTTTAGTGGCGGTGCGCTGGTTATCGTCAAAATAAGCAGGGCAAGTAATAACCGCTTCTTCCACTTTATCCCCCAGATATGCCTCTGCGTCCTGTTTTATCTTCTGGAGTATAAAAGCGGATATCTGCTGCGGCGTATATTCCTTACCTAAGACTTTAAACTTAAAGTCCGTACCCATCTTGCGCTTGGCCGCCTGTATTGTCCCTTCCGGGTTTATGGCAGCCTGGCGCCGGGCAGGCTCACCCACCAGCTTCTGGTTGTCTTTAGTAAAAGCGACGTAGGATGGAAACGCCTTGCCTGATGCTACCCCTGCTCCTTCAGCCGAAGGTATTATTACCGGCCTTCCCCCCTCCATGACTGATGCCGCTGAATTAGATGTCCCTAAATCGATTCCTATAACCTTTGCCATGTCTCCACCTCCTGATTATTATTAATCTATATTACCATTACCGGTTTTTTCATCTCTGCTATTATCATTGATCTTCTTTTCCTCTTTCTCTCCTGCCTTGGCCTTGCTCACCTTAACCTTGGCTGTGCGGATTACCCTATCATGTAAAAGGTAGCCTTTCTGCAGCTCTTCTATAACCGTATGCTCGGGGAATGCGGGATTTTCTGCCTGCATCAATGCCTCATGATAATTCGGGTCAAATATCTTGCCTTCCGCTTCAATCGCCTTTACCCCGTTCTTCTTCAACATTTCATACAAATGGGCTAAAATCATTTCTACGCCTTTTAAAAAAGCCGACAGGTCCTGATGGCCTGACTGGGCAAGCTCAACCACCCGCTCCAAGTCATCCAATACGCCCAATAATTCCAGGATAATGCCCTCATTAGCGAATTTAACAAACTCCTGCCTTTCCTTTTCCAGGCGCTTGCGGCTATTTTCAAAGTCCGCCTGCAGGCGAAGCATCTTATCCTGTGCATCATCAGCTTTCTCAGCCTGGGCCTTCAATTCCTTGAATTCAGGCTCTTTAAGCAAGACGGTTTTTACTTCTTCCGCCTTTTTATCCTGCACAGGCTTTTCACCTTCCTTGTTTTCTTCTTTTTTATGCTTAAGGTGATTATCCATAATGGCCTAAATCCTCTCCAGGGTCTCCGTAAGCATATCGGAAACATAGTCCAGTGTCGGTATTATATGGCTGTACTCCATGCGCATAGGGCCCAACACTGCCACCCTCCCGCATGACTTATCCTTAATCCGATAACTGGAAACTGCCAAGGAATAATTATCCATCTCCGGGCATCCCAGTTCATCCCCTATATAGACTTTGACCTTTTCTGCGAAATCACGGTTTATTATATTTAGCAGGCGCTCCTTATCTTCAATCATCCTGATAAGAAAACGCATCTTTCCCAGGTCCTGAAACTCCGGCTGGTCTAAAACCAGGCTTATGCCTTTATAGAAAAAACGGTCATGCCATTCTAAAAAAGAAGAAATACCCGCATAGTGCGTTACTTCCGCTATAACCTGAGAGGTATTCTCTAAGACATCCTCAAGCCGGCTTATCTGGCAACGGTATTTGCTGTCTATTCTCTCCCTTTCCTCTTCCAATAAACTCATCTGGGATATCAGGAAATCAACGTAATAACGGTAGCCTTTGGCTGTAGGGACCCTGCCCCCCGAAGTATAAAGCTGCATAAGATAACCCTCATCTTCCAGATCCATAAAAATCTTGCGGATGCTTGCCGGGCTTAAAGCGAACTCACCTGCCACATCTTCCGAAGCTACGGGCGAGGCATCTTTGATATAGCGCTCAATAGTTGCCGCTAATACCGCCCTTCTCCTGGTCTGATAGTCAACTGTCCTGACCATAATCTTATCCCATATAGAAAATAATGCTAAACGCTTATTTTAACATAAATACGGGCTTTGTCAATCATGCCATCTTATAAAAGCTTCTGATCTCTGCCCTTATATTTAGAAACCATGCTAATTTTTCTTAAGAAATACCAGTCTATCGCTGTCCGGCGCATCCACGATTACCTTGTCCCCGGCCTCAAAAGAACCGTCTAAAAGCTTGAGGGATAAACGATCCAGGAGGTCCTTTTCCAGCGTCCGCTTTAACGGGCGCGCCCCGTAATGAAGGTCGAAACCCTTATTCAAAAGGTACTCCTTTGCTTTAGGGCTCACCTCCAACTCCAGCCCCTGCCGGCTGAGCCTCAGATATACCGGGCTCAATTCTACCTCTATTATTTTCTGAATATCCTCTTTACTGAGGGAGTTAAATATAAGGATATCATCTACGCGGTTTAAAAACTCAGGCCGGAAAGTCTTACGCACTTCTTCAAGTAGTATTTTCTTTATCTCTGCGCCGGAATCTTTGCTGCCTTTTTTAGCACCCAAAGAGCCATACTGCTGAATAATCTCTGCCCCGATATTAGAAGTCATAATGACCACGGTGTTCCTGAAATCTACTGTCCGGCCCTGGCCGTCTGTAAGGTGCCCTTCATCTAAAACCTGGAGCAATATGTTGAATACGTCGGGGTGGGCCTTTTCTATCTCATCCAGGAGTATCACGGAATAAGGCCTGCGCCTGATTCTTTCCGTAAGCTGGCCGCCTTCTTCATAGCCCACATATCCTGGAGGGGCTCCGATAAGCCGGGAAACACTGAACTTCTCCATATACTCCGACATATCGATCCTGACCATGGCCTCTTCATTATCAAATAAAAACCAGGCCAGGGTCTTGGCAAGCTTAGTCTTGCCTACTCCCGTAGGGCCTAAGAAAATAAACGACCCCAGAGGCCTCTTCTCATCCGCAAGCCCAGAACGCGAACGCCTTATACAGGAAGAAACAGCCTCTATTGCCTGGTCCTGTCCGATAACCTTTGATTTAAGCCTTTCTTCCATCCTGAGAAGTTTTTCTGTATCCGCCTCCATAAGCTTGGCCAGAGGGATACCGGTCCATTCCGAGATTATCTCGGCTATATCCTCGTCTCCCACTTCCTGCCTGAGTAGGGGTGAATCTTTCTGCAATTTATGCAATTCTTCATTATAACCTTTTAAAACCTTATCCAATTCTACCAGCCTTCCGTACTTAATCTCTGCCACCTTCCCCAGGTCGCCGACCTTTTCCGCTGCCGCTGCTTCATTTTTCAATTCTTCGGCCTTCTCCTTGGCCCCCTGGATCTTTAGTATCAACGCCTTTTCTTTATCCCATTGTTTCATCTTTACTTCCAGCTCTTTATTTAATCCATCCAGCTCAGACACCAATTTATTCAATCTTTCGCGGGAAAGGCTGTCTTTCTCTCTTTTTAGAGCCTGATGCTCTATTTCCAACTGCATAATCTTACGCTTTGCCGTATCTATCTCTGCAGGCATGCTGTCTATTTCCAATCTCAAACGCGAAGCTGCCTCGTCAATCAAATCCACTGCCTTATCCGGCAGATGCCTCTCTGTGAGGTAACGGAAAGATAAAGTAGCGGCAGCTACCAGGGCAGAATCATTAATGCGCACCCCATGGTGGACCTCATATTTTTCTTTAAGCCCCCTGAGGATGGCAATAGTATCCTCAACCGTCGGCTCATTCACGAATACGGGCTGGAATCTCCTCTCCAGGGCGCTATCCTTCTCGATATATTTACGATACTCATCAAGGGTAGTCGCGCCTATGCAACGCAGTTGCCCGCGCGCAAGAAGAGGCTTAAGCATATTGGAAGCGTCAATAGCGCCTTCTGCGGCTCCGGCGCCCACGATGGTATGCAATTCATCAATAAATATGATTATCTCGCCTCCCCTGGACTGGACCTCTTTTAAAACCGCTTTGAGCCTATTCTCAAATTCCCCCCTGAACTTTGCTCCGGCGACAAGGCTGCCCAGGTCTAAAGCAATTATCCTTTTATTCTTCAATGCCTGCGGGACATCGCCAAAGGCAATACGTTGCGCCAGCCCTTCAACAATGGCAGTCTTACCTACGCCTGCATCGCCGATTAACACCGGATTATTCTTGGTCCTGCGGGACAATACCTGCATCAGCCTGCGGATCTCCTTATCGCGTCCGATTACCGGGTCCAGCTTCATATTCTGCGCAAGGGCCGTTATGTCCTGGCCGTATTTCTCAAGGGCATTGAATCTTTCTTCGGGGTTTTCATCTGTTACCCGGTGGCTGCCGCGCACCTGGCGGAGCGCCGATAATACCTTTTCTTTATCTATCCCCAGTCTATTGATTTCTCTAAAAACAACAGACTGGCTATCCGTCAATACCGCCAGAAATATATGCTCCGCGGAAATAAATTCATCCTGCAAAAACTTAGCCTCTAAAGAGGCATTAGCGAAGAGCCGGTTTGTACGTTGGGAAAAATGGACTTCGGCATGCGCGCTACTTACCGAAGGCAGCTTCTTCAGGTCTTCTTCTATAAGCTTAACCATAGAAAAAGTAGGGACACCTAACTTATCCAGGATAGAAACTATAATACTGTCTTCCTGGCGCAAGAGGGTATAAAAAATATGCTCCGGCTCAATCTGCTGATTGCCTGATTCTGCGGCTAAATTGAGCGCTGCCTGCACAGCCTCCTGTACTCTGAGAGTTAACTTATCTTGTTTCATTTTTCTCCTTTAACTAAATATAGAGTAATATACTGGCACTCTTATGGAGAGACTGCCAATTAAATCCTAAAAAAAATCAACCCTGCGGGTATATCAATCTTCCGGTTCTTGCTGAATAATCAATCTTACGCCGTGCATATTCACGTGTTTTTCTTCCATTAAATAATGGACGTATTCCAATTTCTTAATATCTTTCAGCGAGTAAAGGCGGCTTTTCTTACCCACCCTTTTAGGACAAACAATCCCGTATTTATCCAGCTGCCTTAATGTCCAAACCGGCAAGTCAGCTAATTTACTGGCTACGCTGATGATATACACCGGTTCATCCGGACTGATATATATATCGAAAATAGGCATGCCTTCTTCGCTTTCTTTATTATGCTATTTGTGTTTTCATATAATATAACATAAAATAATTATTTTTTCAAGTAAAAATAATAAAATTTATTAGATATTCTAACTGACTTCTTCTATATCATTACTATGTAATAGTTTATCAAAAATAATATTTGGCAGGATAACCCTGATTTTTATCCCTTTTTGTAGATAATCAATCTTCTCCACCTTACCTTCCCGATAAAATAAATCTACCAAATCCATACGTTTATGTGGAATCAAGATAGTACGGCAGGCCATGCGGCCGGAGAAATTATCCTGGATTTTATTCAATAGCTCTCCCAGGTTCTGTTTGAGCCTGGCAGAAATAAGGACAGAACCCGCAAAGTCCCTATTCAAATGCGAAAGCCAAAGATTATCATCCAACAGGTCTCTCTTATTTAAAGCGGTGATTATCGGTTTATCCTTAATCCCTAAATCCTCTAAGACCGTAAATACAGCCCGATAATGCTCATATACCCTGGGATGGCTGGCATCTATCACGTGGATTAACAGGTCTGCCTCTGCCACTTCTTCCAGGGTGCCTTTAAAAGCCTCTATAAGATAATGCGGAAGTTCATGCAAGAAGCCCACTGTATCGGTAAGGACAATATTTTCTCCGTTAGGCAAAACCAACCCCCTGGATAAAGGGTCTAATGTAGTAAAGAGACTGCCGGCTACGGTCTGGGCGGAGCCGGTCAAGGCATTTAAGAGGGTAGATTTACCGGCGTTAGTATAGCCTACCAGGGCTATCGCAGGCAGCATATTGTCTTTCCTTTTTTTACGTATGGTCTTACGATGAAACATCACCTGTTTTAAATCCAGCTTCAACCCGTCTATCTTCTTTCTTATGCGCCTGCGGTCAACCTCTAGTTTCTGTTCACCCGGCCCACGGGTTCCTATGCCGCCGCCTAAACGCGATAGGATAATACCTTTACCTACCAGCCGGGGCAGGAGATATTCAAGTTGAGCTAATTCCACCTGCATCTTTCCCTCGGGGCTATGCGCGTGGCGCGCGAATATATCCAGGATTAACTGTGTGCGGTCAATAGTCTTCCTGCCTATTACTTCCTCCAGGTTCCTCTGCTGCGTTCCGGATAAATCACGGCTAAAGATAACCGCCTGCACACCCAACTCTTGGGCAAGCATGGCTATTTCTTCTGCCTTGCCCCGGCCGATAAAAAAATTGGGGGTCGGCCTCTCACATATGTAAGTCATGCTTTCTAATATCTTGGCGCCGCAGCTGGAAACCAGCTCTTCCATCTCATTAACAATATCTTCCAAGGGCCAACCGCCTCTTTCGGTCTTTAGTTTTATGGTCACCAGTAATACGCCTTCCATAGAATACCTTCTTTCAATTTTATAAATCTAAACCTTTTGTTTATGCCCCATAAGCATGCCATAAATACGCCCTGCTACTCTTCTGGGGGTATCTTTGCCTTTAACCGAAACCCACTCTATCCGCTTATCTTTCCTAAACCAGGTTAATTGTCTTTTGGCATAAAGACGGGTATTCTGCTTAATCTTCTCCTTGACCTCGCTTAGGCTATACATACCGTCAAAATAACCTTTTAATTCTTTTAAGCCTATGGCATATGAGGCGGTTTTGCTTATTTTTTGCTCAAGAAGCATTTCTGCCTCGGCTATTATCCCGCGAGAGAACATTTCATTTACCCTCCGGTTAATCTGCGCGTAGAGCTCTGAGCGGGGCATGTCCAAACAAAGGATCCTTATCCGGTATTTATCCGCCAGGCCTCTTCTGCGTTTTTGGAAATAAGAAATCGGTTTGCCCTTGATAAAAAATACCTCCAGCGCCCGGATGATGCGTCTCTTATCATGGGGATGGATTTTTAAGGCAGCCTCCGGATCCACCTCCTTTAATTTTCCATACAAATAACCTGAGCCCCGCACTTGTCCCTGCCGGTAAAGACGCTTACGTAATCCCTCATCGGCAGGGCAATGCGGAAATATCCCGTCTATAAGAATGGACATATAAAGCCCGGCACCCCCCACACACAGGGGTACCTTGCCCTTTTTAATGACCTCTTTTATTTTCTTCACCGCTTGCCTGCGGTAACAAGACACGTCGTATTCTTTATCTATGGGGACAACATTAATTAAGTGATGAGGCAGGCTATCCCTTAAAAGAAGGCTTGGCTTTGAGGTCAAAATATCCATCCGGCGGTAAACCTGCATGGAATCACAAGAGACAATTTCCGCATTTATCTTTTTTGCTAAGAAGAATGCTGTCTCAGTCTTACCCGAAGCAGTGGGGCCAACAAGAAAAACAATCTCTTTCTTCACTGCGTTATACCTCTTAATTCCGCTTCAATAAGTCTTTTTTCTGTCAGGCGCCAGCGGTTGATCTTTGCCAAGGCTAAAGAGAACTCATTTCTTGCAGAAACAAACTCACCCCTTGCTTTATATGCCCTGCCTAACTCAAAATGCATCCCGGGGTCCTCTCCATCAAAAGACAAGCCTTTTTTCAGGGCCTCGACAGCCTCGCTATAGCGGCCCATCCGGTTATATAAAAGGCCTAGATTATAATACGCGTCCACATATATAGGCGATATACTCACCGCCTCTTTAAATTTATCTTCAGCTGCCTTTAAATCTCCGATTTGGTAATATGCTGCCCCGTAAGTAAGGGCTACTAACTGGTTATGCTGCTCTATGCTGCCTGCCTTTTTCAATTCATCCAAGGCTGATTTATAATTTTCCGCTCCCAGGTATCTTTTTGCCTTTTCAAGGTGATATAAAAAGTTACTGTCTTTCTCTGAAGACCGCACGGCCTGGTTATTGCCCCCCAGGCGGTTGTTAAAGGCTAAAAAAATTACCAAGGCTAAGAAAACAAAAATAAAAGACAGCTTCAGATAGCGCCCTTCTTTAAGCGTATCCCAGACATTCACCAGGGCATATGCGGCAAATATGATCAAAAAAGGCGCCAGCATTATGCGGTATCTGGCAGAAACAAAGAATATAGCTATACTTAATGATAATGTAGCTATGACCAAATACAAAAAGACGGTATCTTTAAACCTGCGCATACCGAAAAACATCCCCAAAATTGAAAAAGGCAGGATAAACCTTAAATCCATGAATAAGAATCTAAAAATCCTTATCCGCTCCCGTATATAATGGTATTCTATGTCATGGACAAACTCCTGTGGGCTGAAAGTAAAGGCTATCTTACGTAAGAACAACCTGGCATATTCAACCGGCTTGTCTTTTATAAAAACAAAGGCCTGTTTAATCCAAAACGCAGACACCTGGGAAGTTTTTAAAGGCGTCGCTTTGCCTGAAGCCAGTTGCGCAATAATCCTGGCATCCCTGAACATCCCGTCCTGGGTAGGCGTAATTTCCCGCGGGCAATAAAAAAGGCCGCTGGATTTGGGGCTGTTGCCGCAGTAAAAATTTAAGCCAAGGTTTCCGGTTATTAAGACCAGGTCTTTCTCTAGCATATAATTCCTGAAAGTGACCAGCCCTATAATAAGGGATAAAGAGAAAATAAAGAGCAGAAAACCGCGCCATATCCGTGTAAAACCCTTACCTGTCTGTATTAAAATCCAGGCTAAAGCTAATACGCCGAATATGATTATATTTGCCTGCGTAATAACGGCTATGCCTAATAAAATCCCTGCCAAGAATAATTTTTTATTATCCGGCTCAGCACGTATATATAACAGATAAAGAAATAATAACGAATTTAAAAACAGGGACAAAGAGGTATAAATAAGCAGGCCTTCGTAGAATATAAACAACCCATACCCCGCACAGCAAAGGCCTGATATAAAAGCTGTTCTCCTGTCAAATATGTGTCTAGCGATAAAATATACCAGCAAACAGTTAAGCCCACCCAGAAAAAACTGGAATAAATACACAACAGCCGGGCCGGCAGAGGTAAACTTGAATATAGCAGCTAAAAAATAGGCGTAAAAAGGCCACTTCATAAATGCCTTATTGCCTATGATTTCACCTGATGCTATATCTTTAGCCCAGGCAAGGTAAGAATGGCCGTCTGAATAAGGCAACACGGGATAGACCTCGCTCTTCCTGTAATCAATAAGATAAAGTAACCGCAAGGCCAAGGCAATTATAAATATGGCCAAAATAAGCAGGGTCTCTTTTTGACTGATCTGATATGTATATCTAGACATTGTATTTAGGGGATTATTCTGGTAGGATAACCTTCTGCCTGTAGTTTGCCCTCTAACTCTACGGCCTCCTGCCGCGTTTTTAACTTGCCTACCCTCACTTTATAAATATGCCTGTTCTCTGTCTTTATTTCTTCGATATAGGCCTGATAGCCTTTCTGTGTCAATCTCTTGCTTAGATTATTGGCATTGGCAAAATTAGAAAAAGACCCTACCTGCACGGTATAATAAACCAAAACGCGCCGCTCCTCATTTAGTTTCATTTCCGGGCTTACGGGATAATCCGGATTAACCTTATCCAGATATTCCTTAGCTTTCTCAGTTTCCCCCTTTTTTAAAGCGCATTGCCCCAGGCGGTAATAAACCAGGTTAAGGAGGCTGTCCGGGGTATTCTTTTCTGATACCTGGTTGTAACATTTTTCTGCCTTGCTGTAATCCTGCATTAGAAAATAACTGTCTCCCGCGCCGATCCCTGCCTCTTGCCTGAATCGGCTGGAAGGGAATTCCTTAATAATTATTTCAAATATATCCGAGGCGCGCAGATAATTTCCTGTTTTCATATAACTTAAGCCAAGGATATAATAAAGTTCATCTAAATAGACGGCGCTGCCTCCTGATAAGGCCATCATCTTCTCCCCTTCAACGATGGCTGCGTTATAGTCCCCGGCCAGGAAATAAGCCTTTAGCTTCTCAAGATCAGGAGCAGAATAAACAAAAGAAAGAGATAAGAATAAAAAATAAACGGCGAGTGAGCCGGATTTAACGAAGTGCCCTATATTGCCTCTTACCATATTATTCCCTCTTATCACTTGTCCTTGGTCCTTCACCGTCTTTAAGTTCTGTGGATATCTTCTTTTGTAAATCCAGGATTATCCTATGCCTTCTTTCTTTCTCTGCCTGCGGCACATCATCCGCCATCTTAGCCGCTTGCGCGCAAAGACGCGGCGAATATTTAAATATATAGGCGCTATTGAAACGGCTGCCCCGGATTAAGTTGTAAGTATCCTGGAATTCATCCTCTTTTTCCGTAGGAAAACCGACAATAACATCCGTGCTCAAAACAGGGTTTTTGATAATCTTGCGGTAAGAATCAACCAGCTCCAGATAAAACTTGCGTGTATAGCCACGGTTCATAAGCTCTAATATCCTGTCTGAGCCCGATTGCACAGGCAGATGCAGGTGTTTTTTTAATTTCTCCAAGTCGCGCATTAATTTAAACAGTTCAACGGAAGTGTCCTTTGGGTGCGAGGTAAGAAAACTGAATTCTCCAAGGCCTGCTATAGAATTAATCCGTTCAAGGAGCTGGCCGAATCCTACTCCTTCGTATTCATAGGCATTGACATTTTGCCCTAAAAGTGTGAACCTGGTAATGCCATTTTTTACTGCCTCTTTGATTTCTCTTAATATGTCCTGAAGGCTACGGTTATGCAAAGGCCCGCGCACATACGGGACTACGCAATAAGAGCAAAAATTAGAGCAACCTTCTGAAATCACCACAAATGCATGGTTTTTATCTTCATAAAACCCCGTATGATAAATTTCTTCCGGCCGGCTTTCCCCATCTGTTTCCCAAATTTTACTTTCATATAAGCCTTTACTCATGCCTTGTGACTTGTACCTTGTGACTTTCTTTATAATTGCCGGTATTTTATCTATATCCGAAGGCCCCACCACAAAATCTACTGCCGCAGCACGTTCAAAGATTGCTTCCTTATGACTCTGCGCCATGCAACCTACAAGGCCTATAATTTTTTTATTTTTCTGCGGAAGAACATCCCCTTTGCTTAGATTTCGCGTACTTTCTGCGCGCAATCTAGGAGAAATAGAACCCATCCTGGCAATCCTCCCAACCTCACTCCAAACCTTATCCTCCGCATGCTGCCTTACTGAACAGGTGTTAAAGATGACTATATCCGCCTCATCCGGCTTTTCGCTAATACGATACCCTTCCTTCTTCAAAAGGCCGCAAATCACCTCCGAATCCCGTATGTTCATTTGGCAGCCAAAATTTTTAATGAACACTCTTTTTGTCATAACTTTATCCATTGCAGAATATTATGGCGATTTTTTCTTTCTATCAAGGGGTGTCAAAAACTGTAAAATAAAAAATGCTCTTTCTATTTATCTCTTTGCAAATTAAGGTATTACAGAAAAACATCGACATCCCTATTAACATACGGTTCCTTGCTCAATTTTATCGTATTGCGCCATTTAATGATTTTCTGTATGTCAAAAACTGTAAAAACAGGATACCGTCTATAATCTCGCCAAGGCTTAACCCAGTTCTTCTTTATCCAGTAATATAAAGTTTGCCTCGGCACTCTAAGAATTTTTGCTGTTTGCGAAAGATTATATCTTTTAAGTCTCCTCTTCTCTGCCTTGTGGATGATTCTTCTATCCGCCTGATCTAAAATTTTATTTACTTGCTCATCGCGTTCTTTCTTTTTGTTAAGTAATTCCTCTAATTTTCTCTTATCTGCCTCAACTAAAATCTCTAAAAATTGCTGGTACCTTAACCACGGTTCACTGCCGTAAGGAAAAACTGCAATTATTTTGCCCTTTTTGTTACGAACAATCAGATCTTTTTTAAAATCGTTATAGGAACCTCTTTTTTTACGATTATTCATTTTAGCATAAAAAATGGCTAGTATAAATGAAAATAGGTCGAAGGGTTTGATAGAGAGAGGATTCGATTGGTTAGAAGAACCGAGCAGATATGGCTTTTCTTGAATGATGAAGCCTCAAAAAAAGAACTAACAGTATTATACCGCTTAAGGACAAGGTGAAATTTATAGCTTTTGTGTTTACGGCGTGATAAATTTTGCTTCCAGAAGCTATTTTATTTATTGACTGAGCATGAATATCCAAATCTCCACCGTGCTCTATGCAACTTCGATTAAACTTTCCCGTAATCTCTACTAAATCACCCTTTGCCTGATAACTACCCGTGTAAAAGATATCTTTAATCAGCTTTTTATTTATCCAGATACCTATTGCATTTGAGCCGTCATTTATATTTAGCCAGGCAAACTCGCCACGCATCATTATGTCTCCTACGACTTCTCCTTGGTAAGTCACGTTTTTGCCATCATATTGTTTGGCGTCTTTTATTAACTCGCTGCTTGAAATAGTTTGAGCACAGCATTGGAAACAGAAGATAAGCGGCGCTATAATGAATATTATCTGAGACAAAACTATCTTTTTCATTATCATCTGCCTTTTATAAATGCCACGATAAAACCTAGTAGGGCAAAAACGGACATCAACTCAAGCCTGCCAGCCCACATCTCAATAATATAAGTAACCTTTAAGGCCAACGGCATTCCTGCGTCAGTGATTCCCACAGAGAGCCCGACATTGCCAGCCGCAGATACTGACTCAAAAAGGGATTCCAAAAGCGGATAGCCTAATATAGTACCTATAAGCGCTCCTAAACCATATAAGAGGATATATCCGATTGTGATAATAAGAACTCCCCTTACCTGCTTATCTTCTAGAAATACCGTCTTAATGTGATGGAATTTCTGTGCTACGACAGCGCTATCCGGAAGCATAATCTTTTTTATGTCCTCTCTCAGGGCTTTATAAATAATGCCGACGCGCAGCATTTTTATGCCACCGGCGCTAGAGCAGGCGCACCCTCCCAATGCCATAGCAAAAATTATTCCTGTTAAAGCAAAATCTCCCCATTCCTTAATAAATTGCTGCGAATATAGCGTCCCGTAACCGGTCGTGGTATGAGCAGAGATTATATGAAAAAATCCTTTTCGGAACATAGTCATTAACTGCGGGTAAATACCAAAATGGTTAAATCCTAGCATAATAGTTAACGAAACAAGCGTAATGATAAGTAAAAATGACCTGGTCTCAATGCTCCGCCAAAGCTCTTTATGCTTTCCTGACCAAAGCTGATAATGCAAATTGAAATTAAGCGCCCCCAAAATCATAAATACAATCGCGACAATTTCAAACACACCACTATGGTAATAGAGAATATTCTGCGACATGGGCGCAAAACCCGCAGTATCAAAACCCGCCATGAAGATGCATATAGCATGGAAAAAAGCGCTAGAAGGCTTTAAACCTATAGATAGACCAACAATCCCTAGCGCAATTGTTCCTAAAATCAAATATACTATGCTTATTAGCCAGATAAATCTTGCTGTATGAATTACGTTGGGCACTAATTTCTCATCCCGACCCTCCCCTACATACATCTTCAGGGCCCCGCTTGTTCCGCCAACCAAAAAAGAAATTGCGATAATCGCTATGCCTTGGCCACCGATAAAAGGCCCTAAATGCCGCCATAAATTATGGGTCCTGGATAAATGGTCAAGATCCTGCACCAAAACCAATCCTGTAGTGCTAAGGCCAGACATAGCCTCAAAGCAGGCATCGAGAAACGATTTGAAGTGCCCGCTCAGAAATAATGGGATAGCGCTTAAAAACATAGCTGCCAGCCACGAAAGAGAAATTACTACCATGCCCTGCGCGGTACTTAAATCCCTATTGGTGCGACAAAGCCAGCTTAATCCCAATCCAACAAGTATCGTGATTTCAGTGCTTATTAAAAAATCCAAGGCGGGCTGAGGCTCTTTAAACAATGCCAGACCAGCAATAAGCGGCACAAGCATTGTAAATCCTAAACCAAGGATAATCTTTCCCAGGTAATAACCGATATTTTTTATGTCTTCTAGACGGGGTCTAAGTATCATTTTAAACAAACTGTAAGCAAGGAAATCAGGAATCCTCCGCCGATAATTACGAGTACGTACGCAAGTTCCCAGATTATCCCAAGCAAAACTTTATAAATAAAAGAGAATTTTCTCATAAACATATTAAAGAAAGGCCAGAGAATCCTATTCTCTGGCATAGCATTCGTTTAAAGATTTGGAATGGGTCTAAAATAGGGTAACCTTGAATAAACAGAAAGGCAAGTCAAAAAAAGGTCAAAATGGGGTTTTGCGGTTACTCTTCTGAATGTAACCGGTAACCAACGCCGGGCTCAGTAAGAATATAGGCGGGGCGGTCAGGATTTGGCTCAATTTTACTGCGTAAGTTACTAATAGTTACTCTCAAAAGATGCAGAATCCCTTCGTAATTTTCGTTTTTATCCCATATCTCCCGGAGTATCTGCTGATGTGTCAACACTTTTCCGGCATTTATAATGAGTAATTTGAGGATATCGTACTCGGTAGGGGATAAGCTAACTTCATCGTTCCCCACGAGCACTTGACGCTTCGTAATATCCATAGAAAGCCTGTCTATCTTAAGAATTTCTTCTTTATCTAAAGGCAAAAGTCGCCTCATAACTGCTTTTAGGCGCGCTATGAGTTCTCCGGCAGAAAAAGGCTTGGTAAGATAGTCGTCTGCTCCCGCATCAAGCGCGGCAATTTTTTCTGATGGATCGTCTCTTACGGACAAGATAATAATTGGGGTCTTCGTGCGCTTACGGATTCTGGCAATAACATCTTTGCCATCTATATCGGGAAGGCCCAAATCAAGAATAATTACGTCCGGATGAACATCGACCGCTTCCTCAAGAGCCCTCTTTCCTGTAGCTGCTTCAAAAATGCTATACCCATAAGAAGAAAGTGATGTCTTAAGAAAGTTCCGTATCGCTTTTTCATCATCAACTATAAGGACTCGTAAATTACTTTGCTCTAACATAACGTTCATTATTCCAAGGGAACTTCTATGTTGAAAACCGATCCTTTTCCGGGCATACTTTCCACTGTAATCTGGCCATTGTGCGCCTCAACAATGCTTTTTGAGATACAAAGCCCTAAGCCCGTACCTAAAACATTTTCAGAACTTTCTACCCGATAGAATTTTTCAAAGATTCGCTTGAGGTCATCTTTGGCGATTCCGATACCGTAGTCCTGTATATCAATTTTTACCTTTCCCTCAATCTGGGAAGCCCGTATCTCAACCGGATTATCAACGGGTGAATATTTAAGAGCATTATCTATAACGTTAAAAAGCGCTTTCAACATAAAAGGAAAATCAATGGTTACTTCGGGAAAATCTTTTGGAATATCTATTTTTATGTTCCGAGAACCTATTTTGTCTTTGAGCTGTTCTAGACAGGCTCCTATGAGATCCCTTAAATCGCAGGGTTTTTTGGAAATTCGCAATACCCCCGCTTCCATCTTTGTCATATCTAAGATGTTATTTACGATTCGATTAAGTCGATGCGATTCTTCGCGTGCTGTTTCCAAAAGCTCTTTCTTATGCTGTTGGTCTAAATTTGATTTGCTATCTAGAAGTGTAGTTAAAGCACCGGTTATCGAGACAAGTGGGGTCTTTAAATCATGGGAGATTGAGCTCAACAAAGCCGAATGGAGTTTTTCTGTTTGACGCTGAATAACCTGTTCTCTTACCTTTGATGCAAAGGTGCTGACGACAATTCCCACAATTAAGAAAGCAATAAAAGTAAAGATATATTGAATATCAGCAACACTGAAAGTAAGATACGGCGGCACAAGGAAAAAATCAAATGCCAAAACGCTTATAATCGAAGTCACAATTGCAGGCCCTCTGCCCCATCGTATAGCAGCAAAAACGACAATCAAAAGATAGAACATGACAATATTTGTCGGCTCAAGACGCTTCTTGATAAACTCCCCAAAAAGGGTAGTCGCAAAAATAAGAGCTAAACTAATAAAATAAGGACCAATTTTATTTCGTTTATTCTGCCGATTAATCGAATCCATGTTTTATCTAACTCACCACATTTCTATGAAAATCCATGATTATATTACTTAACATTATGCAACATTGTTTCCTATTGCTTCCTATTATGACACATTGCTTTGATTTTGAATTTTCAACCCAATTTTCCATAACCTTATAATTCTAAATCACTTAACCCCTTTAAAATCCCCAAAATCATCTCGCGCCACTTACACCAACGGCCATCCAAAACTTTTAATGTATACTTTTTTTGTCATAACTTATTCTTCCACAAAATGTTATAAATATTTTTGGTTCTCACAAAAGGGGTGTCAAAAACTGTAAGGTTAAAAAATGTTTTTGTCATATCTCTTTATGGTTTAAGTTGTTAAGGAAAATATCAAAATTTATCGGAACATTCGGTTCCCTGCCTATTTTATCGTACTACGCCATTTTATAATTTCCTCTATGTCAAAAACTGTAAAAACAGGATATTTTCTACAATCGCGCCAGGGTTTAACCCAGCCTTTCTTTATCCAGTAATACAAGCTTTGCCTTGGTACATCAAGTATCTTTGCTGCTTGTGACAGATTGTATCTTTTAAGTTTTCTCTTTTTGGCCCTGTGGATGATTTTCTTATCCGGCGTATCTAATATCTGTTCTACTTGTTCTTCGCGTTCTCTCTTTTTATTTAGCAGCTTCTCTAAATATCGCCTGTCCATTTCCATCAGTATCTCTAGAACCCTGTAAAATCTACAATGCTCCTCGCTGCCAGGCGGATAGACTGCTATTACCTCGCCTTTCTTGTTATAAAGAACCAGATCATTTTTTAAAATCGTCCATACGCACCTCTGCTTAGATTTGATATGTGAATAATACCGAGTTTTTCCATTTTTTCTTAGGTTTTCTGAACTTCGTCATCAATAATTTTTCCAACTTTTTTATATTAGTTATACCTTTTTGCCATAACTTTAATAGTTTAGGGCAGATATTTTTCCTTTTAAGATCTTCGTCAAAAATAGTAAATAAAAGATTGCCAAAAATAAGAGATAACGCAAGAATTATCAAAGACCACTTGATATTCTCTTTTAATGTATAAGTTGCTGTCGCAAAATTTAGTTGCTGTTCAAATCTTGGCTTAATGTTTCTTTCTATATTGGTTTCAATTTTTACTATTTGATCTTTAATTTGGTTTCGTTTTTCTTTCAATATCTTTCGAGTATCATATTCATGATTAGGCCCTATATCATATCGTAAGGCAAAACGTATAAAAACGCTTTCCAGATCTGCTTCGCGTAAAGGAACATTATGTTTCTTGCCAAACTCTTTTGTATAAAAATCAAAATCGCCTTTGTTTACTGCCTTTGATTCCCAAAGAGTAGCATCGTCTAAGATTGTACAAATTTGTTCAATTTTTTCACTTAAAATTTTAAGCTTACGCAGTAGTCCTTCTTGATCCTGAATAATAGTATTAAATTTCTTAACAGTCTTATCTATATTCGCTTTACTGGGATTTATACTTAAAGCTCTTATTAGGCTATCAAAATCCTTATCATTTTCTCTTTGGCTGCCTTTGATATATTCAGGTAAAACAACATGAATAAAAGATAAAAAACGAATTAATCTTTCCACATCTCGGTTGATAGGATTCGCCATTCTCCAATGTTTCATGTCTATCATAGGCGGCTTATAAAGAACTATAATTCTAACTAATCCATTTATTTGATGATGAGCAATAAAGGCATCGCTACCCATCGACATCGTGAAATTATAGCCATCGTGCGGAACAACTCCCATTTGAATAAGCTCTTCAATAGTCCAATATTCGTCCACCCTCATCCCTTCAACTAAATGTCCTAAATAATCAAATTTTTCATGGCTATTTATATGCGTAACAATTACTACGGGATACTTGTATATAGCATAAGAGTCTTTTACTGTATTAAATAAGTTAGAAATAGAGTTATCATCAAGAAAATATATTTTAAACGCTTTTAATAAACTATCAATTTCAACTGAATAGTCATGTTTAGAGCTAAGTGGCTTATCAATTCTATTAGAAATTAAAGTTACAAATGTCGGATACCGTCTTACTTCAATATCTGGAAATTGTTTCCCTCGGCAAGCAATGAAATTTCCCCACTCATCCAGTCCTTCATAAACTGAATTATTGAGAATCAATTCGTTACTTCTTAGGTTCTTAATGAAATTTTTCTTCCCATCCGTTTTGAAATCAAATGGAAAGCAAGGGTAATGCTCAAACCATCTTTGATAAGTTTCTTTATTCCCAAATACCGAAGGTCGTTTAAGAGCCAGTAAATCTATTTCTGAGATTTGACCGGTTTCTTTCACAAGATTATCATCAATTTTGCAAGGCCATATCACATAGGCTACTGCTTGAGTATCAACAAAGATGTCCTTTACGGGTATCTTATCATCTGTTCCAAACGCATCCGGGGATAGATAAATGCTGCACAAAAACAAAACCCCAATTGATAAAATTCTCGATATAAAACCAGTTTTAAACCTTATCATTTTTTACACCAAATGATTTTGGGCAATTCTACTCCTAAAATCTCTCTTTTTTTCATTCGTTATAGCTTAACTATACTAACAACGCGTCACATTATGTAACATTATACCACATCAAAAAGATTCTACTTTTTAGCCTCCATTGTCATAACTCCTTCATTCCAAATCACTTAACCCCTTTAAAATGCCTAAAATCGTCTTGCGGTAACGGACCCAACGGGCAACCCAGAGTCCGAATGAAGATCTTTCTCTTGTCTTCTTTCATTTTTCCGCGACAACGAGCATTTCGAAATCGTCAGTGGTCAGTTTGTCGTTTCTTGAGTATGCCCCAAGCTTTGCGCCAAAAATGTCTATTCTTTTATATCCCAGCGTCTTTAAAAG
>JBAZLB010000002.1:0-234260 GCA_041650495.1 Candidatus Omnitrophota bacterium
AGAGAGATTGCGCGCATCTTGTATTTGGAAATCGATGGTCACCCCTGCCTCTTGTGCCTTTTCCCTTGCCCTTTTTATCTGATTCTCGGAAAGGTCAACGCCGGTAACGTTGTATCCCCTTTTCGTAAGTTCAATCGAATGCCTGCCTGTTCCGCATCCGACATCAAGTATTCTTACATTTTTGTTATAATTTAATTCCTGTTCAATAAAATCGCATTCACCAATCGTTCCTTGAACAAAACACTCCTTATCATATTTCTGTGCATAATTCTCAAATAATGCTTCATACCATTGTTTCATTATTACTTCCTCCATTCACCAAATGTTATTTAGATAGTTTATAATAGTCGGATAATTCTGCTCCCACCATCCAGTAATAAGCACACAAAAAAGCTTTTTTATTCATGCCCTTCATATTTGTATTGTTTCAAATCCCTCTATCACCACAGCATTTGTTTTTGCTGACTGCTCACGCAACGGCGCAATGACCCGATATTCAGAAGAATCCCACCAAGCATTGAATTTATCCATTGACTTAAATTCAACAATAATAAGGCGCTGTGGGTTCCAGTCACCTGAAACTACTTTTACCTGACCGCCGCGGACCAGATACCTGCCGCCAAATTTCACAATAGTTTGCGGGACTTTTTGGATATACTGACCATACCCATTTTTATCCATAACTTCTATAGTTTCAATAATCATATAGACTGACATTTTTATCCTTTCTGTCCGCCATAAACGGTAAAAAAATAATATTTCCAGATGACGTCCACGTTACAGAAACCTGCATCTTTTAACCATGACAGCTCATCCATAAGCCTGAATGGATGATCTTCTTCCTCGTAGATTTTTTTTCTTTTCAGGATTTCCTCTTGCGATAAGGACTTAAGCAGGAATTCGTTCCACTTTTCAAGATTGAGATTTTGTAGGTAATCGCTTGAACCTAAAATAAGATCTGCGGCATAAAAAACACCGTTATTATTAAGCCCTTTGAATATCTTCTTATAAAAAACCCTTTTCTCATTATTGTCGCGTATGTGATGCAGGGTTAATGAGGAAAGGATAGCGTCGTAGCCCGGAGAAAAATCAAAATTTCTGCAATCACATATGACATAATTTATGCCGCCGTAACCTTTAAGTTTATTTTTTGCGACCTGAACCATATTGCCCGCAAAATCAACGCAGGTTATTAATGCATCCGGATAATGTTCTTTAATCATTTTTGAAATTGTACCTGTCCCGCACCCCAAGTCAGCAATCTTTATCTTCTGATTCCTATTAAAAGGCAAGGCCAAAACAAGGACTTCAAGCATATCCATATAAAATGGTACTGATTTCAATATCCTTGTATCAAATCCGCTTGCTACGTCATCAAAGTGCTTTTTGACTTTCTTCATAATAATACCTGTAAACCTTATCTAAATTTTTATGCTTGCCGCAGTTCCCATTATTTAATACTAGCTAAAATAGAACCGTCCTCTTTATTATAGGCGTCTCCTTTTGAGCTATTATTTTAACACAAAAAATGGCGGGAATATATAAAATAGACAATCCCATGCCTTATAAACAGAAAACCTCCGCGGTCAATAATCGACCAACGAAGGTCTTCATTGCTAAATCACAGTCTCATTAGAACTCAGGGCCTAATATCCCCCTGAGATATTGATACCATACTAAGAGAGAAGGCAAATTCTCTCACTGCATTCAGGGAATTAATTTAGAGGGCAGCCTCACCCCTTTCCCCGGTGCGTATCCTTATCGCCTCATCAACAGGATAAACGAATATTTTACCGTCTCCGATATCCCCGGTTTTCGCACTACCAATTATAGCCTTACTTATGCGTTCGACATCTTGATCTTTAACTATAACCTCTATCTTGACCTTAGGCAGAAGCTCGACTTTATATTTCTCACCCCTCCATTGCTGAACAACCCCCTTCTGCTTACCGTGGCCTTCAATCTCTGAGATCATCAGCCCTGTCACACCCGCAACACCAAGCGCATCACGCACTATATCAATGCTTTCCGGCCTTATTATTGCTTCAATTTTCTTCATCTTACCCTCCCTATAAGTATCTTATTCATTCTTGACATTAATGATTGTGTAAGCCGGCTTCCTGCCAAAAAATTCCGGGTAAGCAGAATTACCGTGCTCACCGATATCAAGCCCCTCAATTTCTTCTTTGAGAGAAACCCTTATACCCATCGTATATTTCAGGCAAAGCCAGAAAATGAGGGAAATGAAAAAAGTAAAAACCGCTACTCCTAATACTCCCGTAAGTTGAGACATCAAAAGCTTTGTCCCGCCGCCATAAAATAGACCGCTTCCAGTAGCTGTGCCGACAATTTTGTCTTGTGCGAATAAACCTACGCATAGCGTGCCAAAAACTCCATTTACAAGATGGACCGAAAGCGCACCTACGGGGTCATCAATCTTAAGTTTATCAAACATAATAACAGCCAAGACTACAAGGATACCCGCAATCAAACCAATAATGAGCGAACTGGGTACGCTTACAAAAGCACAAGGCGCAGTAATAGCCACTAAACCCGCAAGGCAGCCGTTTAAAGTCATACCTAAATCAGGCTTACCTAACAACAACCAGGATAACAAAGTAGCGCTAAGGGTCGCCATTGCCGCAGCCATATTAGTAGTAATCGCTACATGGCTAATAGCAATGGGATCGGCGGACATTGTGGAACCGGGGTTAAAACCAAACCACCCAAACCAAAGCACAAAAGTTCCTAATGTCGCTATTGATAAGTTATGGCCGGGGATTGGGTTAATCCTTCCGTTCGCATATTTACCGAAGCGCGGGCCCAACACTAAAACTCCGGCTAAAGCTGCCCACCCCCCTACTGAATGCACAACTGTTGAACCTGCAAAATCAAACATCCCCTTTAGCTGCAGCCATCCTCCTCCCCATATCCAATGGCCTACTATTGGATAAATAAACATTGCCATGAAAAAGGAAAATATTATAAAGGATTTATACTTAATACGTTCCGCAACAGCCCCTGAAACAATAGTGGCGGCTGTCCCGCAGAAAACCAGTTGAAAGAAAAATTTTGCCCACATCGGAACCCCGGTCCAGGAAAGTGCCGAGTAGACGCCTTTATAGGCTTCGCCGGTTGCCGGAGAATTATCTAAACCACTGGCAAAAAAGAGGCCCTTTAACCCTATCAGCGGATTCCCATCTCCAAACATAAGGCCCCAGCCTATAATCAAGAAACCTAAGGAGGATACTGCGAAAACAACGAAATTCTTAGAAAGGATATTTACACAGTTTTTAGAGCGGGCAAAACCTGATTCAACCATAGCAAAGCCTAAGTTCATGAAAAATACCATCTTTGCAGTAATTAAAACCCATATTGTATCAATTATTACCTTCATACTCATGTCCATAGCCGCCTCCTTTTAATGAGCATATAACTTACGTCGCTTAAATTATTTCTTATATATCGCTTCATAACTTATGCCCTCACTCAGAAATTAACATCCAGTTGAAAAGTTATCGTATCTCTCAAATTGGAATTATTGTATATTTCATAGCCGACTATTGCGGAGATATCTTTGTTAAAACTCCAGGCAAAACCGTAATTCATGGCACCGTATGAAGATTGTGTCCCTTGATAATCAACGCATAGCCAAAGTTTATCCGAAATCTCGCTTATTGTGCGTTCCCAGGCAAACATCGGGCCGTTATTATCGCGCAGGCCATTTTTATCGCGCAGGAGCCTACCATTGCCGTTAAAATAACCTACGGAAAACCTGCCTAAATTTATCTTACCTACTGAAATAGTTTTGGCCCCTTTTAAATACCACAAATCGTTATCGGTTAGGTTATGTTTGGTGCCGATATCATAACCGCCGATGGCAAACGCAGGCATATATTTAAAATACGCGTCTTCCGGAATACCAAACTTAAAATTAAAATACCAGGGATAAGTATCGAAACTTGAGCCAAAACCTTTTTTATAATCAAAGCCTGTTTCGGCCATAATTTTCCCAAACGGCTGCCAGACTTTACCCAATAGATTGTCTTGCGGCTTATCCGATAATAAGCTAAAAGTGAGGCCATAAACCTGCTGGACATACGTCCTTGCTCCGGTATGGTCTGTTTTTTTGGTCGGCGTATAAGTATCCGCGGTTATATGTATTTTATTATAGGGCTGGATATCCGTGGAAGGAGCCCAGATATGAGTTGAGGGGGTCGCGTAACAAAGAGTAACCACGGACCAGAAACCAGTAAGAAAAACAGATACGATCTTAAATCGTTGCATTTTTTACCTCCCTTTCCCTAATGAAGTATTGCTTTATCTTTTCTCTCTCCTGTGCGTACCCTCACACAATCGTCCAAAGGTAATACCGCAATTTTCCCATCGCCTGCCTTGCCTGCCGAACAATACATCAATATCGTAGAAATAATCTTCCTTACCTGCGTATCCGTAGCATAAATTTCTATTTTAACCTTATGAACAAAAAGAAAATTATCCGGCCGCATGCTCTGGGCCCCAAACCCGCGCACCTCGCTTACAGTCATCCCGCCGATACCGATTTTTCTTAAGGCATCAGCTATATCTTTCAGCTTCTCTGAACGGATCATACCTTCAATCTTTTTCATATCAACCTCGAAAAAAAGGCGCCTTTTATCCATATTTGGATTAAAGACGCCTTGGTCTTTTAAAAAAAATAGCGTTCCTCTTTGAGAACGCCTTTGCATATCCTGCACTTCAATGTGCATGTTACACTACTACAAGTAATAAACTTTCAATTCTGGTAACCTAACAATCAATATATTTCCGGCATTTCTCTCGCATCTTACTCATAAGCTTCACCACCATGACGTGGGATACCCCTATCCTCTTACCTATATCTCTAGTGGTCAGGCCATCCTTTAAAAATATCATTATCATTTTCTCTCTTTGGTTAAAATCACCGTTTTGTATCTCCTCTGCCAATAATTTATTATTTAATAATATACGAGTATCATTTGCTTCTTGAAGATTTAAGGAAAGTTCTTCCTCCAAAGCAATTCCATTTCCATCCTCCATTGTATATTCAATGGCTAGCATATTTAGTTTCTCATTGACTTTACGGATATAATTCTTAAGATGAAAATAACAACCCTGCAATATATAACTATCAGTTTTATCTGCTAACTTATCCTGGCGAAATACGCTCCAAAGATACAAAATAGCCTCCTGATAAAGATCATCGTGGTTAAAAGTCCTGTAACTGCCATTAAGTTTATAGGCGATTCTTCTTACCGTAGGTGAAAACTTCTTAATCACCTCTTCGAAATCCATTCCTTATCTCCTAAAAATAAAAAAACGCCTTCTATCCGCTATTAGATTAAAGACGTCTTCGTCTTAAAAAAATAAAACCCTTTTCAAGGCATTCCCTGCCTTAAAAAGGGCGTCTTTGTCCCTAAAAATGATAAAGCCCCACATCGCCTTGGGGCTTCTTTACCTGTTTGACTTAACTGTCAATTTAAGTTTAACACCTTCTCCTTATTTGTCAAGTATTATTATTTTCCTGATTATTTTCCCGTAATAATGGTTATTTCGGCTTAATTAGTGGCATTAGCTGTAGCACTAGCACATTAGCTAAATAAAATAGAACCGTCTTTTAACTTTTTCAGGTGTGGCAGCGAAACAAAAAAGGCTGAGCGATTAAGCCCAGCCCTGTAATCACTAACAAGAAGAACTACTAGATGATTTTCTTTTTCTTGAAAACAAGCCCTAAAAGACCTAATCCTAATAATGAAAAGGTCGCCGGCTCGGGAACCACGCTTTGAGCGTTCTTGCTGGTCAATTGGAAATTGCTGAAATATATTTCACTTGTGTCAAATTGAGTACCGCTACCGAATGAATCTCCTCTAAGATAAACCGACATCATTTGACCGTCCCCTATCAAACTGGACAGGTTATATGTCTCATACGGCTCGGTCATATCTGAACCGAGCACGGATAAGGTAATATCTTTAGATCCCGCAAAATAGTTCACTAAAAACGTTCCTCCGTTTGTGCCATTTTCCTGAGAATCGAAATAATCGTAGTGCCCGTCACTGCTGTTGAAATCTACTTCCCAATAAAAAAATGGTTTGTCTTGGCCCCCTACCGGTTCGTCCCCGCGACCGATGCTTATGCCGTTTATATTTGTGGCACTGGCAGGTATAAGCCCTAATTTTATTCTATTTTGCTCAGACGAAGGGTTATAATAAAAATCTACGCTGAAGGTGGCGTCTTCGTTCATGTTAAGGCCCCAAATAGACCTATATTCGGCATAACCTAGGGCACCCGTATTACTGCTCAATCCTAGATTAGTATCGCCATCTTGAACTATATCGACTCCGCCCGCTGTTGATTTTTCCCACTGGTTTTCGGCCATCCACCATCCTTGACTTACATCAAAAAACGCGGCGTTGGCCATGGGGAGCCCCGCCACCATCAATGTCATTATCACTGCTGCTATTACGAGCAACGCCTTCATGTTTCCTCCTTATTTATATATGCTTATAATAGCATTTTTCATACCAAACCATGATCTACTTGCATTATTTCCAGATAAATTCCTTATAAACCTAATTATTCCAGGATGTTATGAACAATAATATTCTTTGTCTATTTGGCCTTATTATTGGGATTATTGACAAAGTGTTGAATCTTATAATCAAGAGGTGCAAAGAGTGCATATTTTTAAAGACAGGATATTTCAAGACGTCGGGGAATTCGGAGGGGGTTATTTCCAGCTTCTTAATTCACAAACACTTGACTTCTTTAATATTCCCAAAATCATCCCCACAGATTTTTCGGCTTACGCCTCAAAAATCTATACATGGGGACAAGTCTCATGGTACTTACACCAACAGCCTTCCAAAAGCACCAAGAAAAACCTTATTTTTATTAACCTCTTTATCGCTCATACAATAAAATAGAACCGTCCCCTTTACCTTCTCTTATTTTTTATAACTCTTTGTTGTAGTCGTTTTGATAATAGTTCTCCGCAAATTCGATGGCCAGTTTCGTTCCAATGCGTCTGTTGCTCTGAATATACCTTTACTCCTTTAATACTCTCCTTTAGTATTTCTTCTTGTACATATTCTATAAATTCTATGCCGTTTTCTTGAAAAATAATTCTGAATTGCTCCAGATAATTCCGATTGCCATTAACCGTAAAAGCTACTATTGGCACCTGGCGAGCTCTTTCTTTCATTTTTTTTATTAAAGTATCGGTAACATCCACTGCCTTTTTAAAATCATCAACATCCATTCCTTTTGTGATTATATCTTCGTCAACGGAGTGCAAAAATCCCTTCTTGCACAACTCTACAAGAAACCTATCCAGACTATATCCTAATAAATAGATAAGCCTTGAATGAGAATATAAAAACACCCTAAGTTTCCATGGAAACTTAGGAAAACGATACTCTATTCTACCATTTATAAAATAAGGCCGTGTCATGAGGTCATTGTTATAAAAACTTGCACTCTCCAGCTCCCATAAGTTATTGATGAAATCATTGCTGCATACTTGCAGCACAATTAAATCTGGCTTTATTTCGTCAATATATCTATCAAGAACCATATATTCTTGTAAAGTCCCGTATCCCGGTCCTCCATATACGAATGCTTCCGCATTAAGATTCTTTACAATAATATTGTAGTACATGTCTTCTTCATCAACGCCGCAGCCTTCAGTAAACGAATCCCCTATGAAAAAAATCTTATATTTTGCGGTGGATATATCTCCAAAGACCTTTTTCCCCTTCCAGCCAAGCTCCCTATCATAATAGTCTACTGCCGATCTAAAAAAGGGGACGTTACGGACGAGTTTCTGATATGTTCTAATAGAGACTTCGCTAATAACACATAAAAGAATTAATAGCCCGCATATAAACAATGCAAGTGTTAACCTCATAAATATTTCCGCCTGTTCTTTACCGGTAAACTTCCCTGCTTTAAAGCAAAAAATAGAACCGTCCCCTTTAAGACTTTATCCGGCTTTTGAGCTTATCAGTCAACTTCTTTAGTCTTTCGGAACAGTCATATTTCCCCAGCCGCACATCAATAATAGTAGGGGAAGAATTGTTTTTCTTCGCAGCTTCCAAAGCAGCTAAAAATTCGCCTTCCGTAAAGACAGTATAACCCTCTCCCCCGCCGATGACCTTAACAACATCCGCGTATTGCCACGGTTGAATATCATTAAAGGTTCCATCAATCATAGGGCGGAATGTTCCATATCCGCCGTTGTTCAGGATAACCACGATCGGGCTTAAGGCATAACGTAGGCTGACAGAAAGCTCCATGCCGGTCATCTGAAAAGAACCGTCTCCGACAAGGACGAGCGGTCGACGATCCGGCGCGGCAAGCTGAACACCGACTGAGGCAGGAACCGAAAAACCTATAGAAGCATAATAGGCCGGAGAGATAAATTCGGTCATCCCATGGACCCGCAGGTCAAGCGAACCGAACAACGGGTCTCCCGGCTCAGCAATCACCGTGGTATTATCATCCAAAAAAGTATTCACGCAGGCAAACAGTCTATCCACAGTTATCTTGCTTTTTGCCTGCGGGATAAATGGCTCAAGTATATGTTTCTTCGGCTGTTTGACTCTATTTTTTGGCTCCGGCATTGCTGCGATCAGGGATTGAAGAAAATACTCCATGCCTATATCCGGATAAGAATGGTGCCTGACTAGAATATTATCCGGCGCAATCACAACGCTCTGGCCGGGATCTATATGGTGAGTGAATATACCGGTAGCAAGATCCGTAAGATAAGGGCCTATTGCGATAACACAATCAGCATCCTCTACCGCCTCCCGGACATCATCAGGGCTCATCCCCCCGGCATAGACCCCGATAAATTGCGGATGGCTCTCCGATACTACTGACTTACCGAGGACTCCGGTCACAAACGGAAGCCCTGAACGTTCAAGAAACTCAAGCATTAGTAACTGCAGCCCAAAGCGATGCACCTCAACACCGACCATTAGTATCGGGCGCTTGGCTGCGGCAAGCATATTTAAAACCTCGCGCATGGCTTCATCAACAGCAGTCTGATCAACCGCTGAAGGTTCCGGAATAAGTATCTGCGGTTCATCTATTTCCACATGCACCATGTCCCTGGGCAACTCAATATAACCAGGCCTTTTTGTTTCTTGGATGGCACTTAAGACACGATTGATTTCAGCAGCAGCAATCTTGGTATCACCCAGCACTGACTGCGCTACAGTCATTTCCCTGAACACGTTCAGCTGCGTTTCAAAAGAACGGATCTTGTGATGAAGAAGCGGGTCATGTTTACGCTCGGCCATACCGGGGGCGCCGCTAATAACAAGTACTGGCGAGCGCTCAGCAAAGGCCTGCGCCGTGCTATTTGCAAGTTTGAGCCCACCGACTCCATATGTAACGCATACGGCGCCAAATCCTCTTATCCGCGCATAAGCATCTGCGGCAAAACCAGCCCCTTGCTCGTCACAGGTGTTAATTACTTTAAGCTGGCTCCCGCAGAGCTGAGAGTAAAAGTTCAACACGTAATCCCCCTGAATACCGAATACGTGCTGCGCTCCTGCTGCTTGTACTTGCTTAATCAGGTATTCGCCGATATTCATAGGCCCCCTGCCCTTTCTGAATTAGTACATTCCAAGCACTTTCCGAAGCAATCGGAAAATGTTTCTTTGTGTTTATTGCCTTCCAGCCACTATCTCTTTGAGGGCCGTCAGGGCTGCTTCGTAATCCGGCGGAGAACTAAGTTCTTTTACGAGTTGCACATATTTGATAGTATCATCCTTATCAACAATAAATATGGCCCGCGCAAGCAGCCTGAGCTCCTTGATAAGCACGCCGTAATTAATCCCGAAGGTTGCCTGACGATGATCGGAAAGCGTCTTTACCTTTTTAATATTAAACTCCTGACAGAAGCGCTTCTGCGCAAAAGGCAAATCCATACTCACAAATATTATCACGACGTCTTTTGATACCTTAGCCGCCTCGTCATTAAAGCGTTTGATCTGTAAATCGCATATCGGGGTATCCAGTGACGGGACAGATGCTATGAGCTTAATTTTACCCTTAAAATCAGCAAGGCCCTTTTCTTCCAGGCCCTGCGACAGGGCTTTAAAATCAGGGGCCTCTTGGCCTGGGCTCAAGGCTAGCCCTTCCAACGTCAAAGGATTACCTTTAAGGGTCACTTCACCAATACGTTCCATTTAAACCCTCCCTTCGCTTACCTGATACCCTTAGCTATCTCTTAAATACATCAATATATAATGCAATGATAAAGGCAATTATTGATGTAACGAATATAAAAAAATAGTTAACCAGGTCTTTCTTTGAAGAAAGGCTGCATAGTAAAGAATCCAGGAGCCGGCGATCTTCTTCATTTAACCCGGTTTTAGCGTGTATTTTATCAGTCAGCTTTGCCTTCCGGATCACCCGTGCGCGTGAACTATCCACTTTGAATTTATAAACGAAAAAAACAAAGAATCCTACAACACCGATGTACCATGCTATCTTTCCGTAAATAGGATGGTAGGCATCCATCATAGTCACAACACGGATCGCAACCGTAGCAATCAGGCCCACAGAAAAAAATAACCATGAAACAAATGTGTCACGGCAACGTCTCTTTTCAATACAATCTTTACATTTATTCATCATGGCATCCCATGCACTATATATCTAACGTAATATTAGAAAATTAAGCGCCGCGCCCACAATAATACTAATCGTTATCATAACAAGAACCGATTTAATCAAGTCTTTCAAGCCCAACTCCTTCCATAGGATTATGAACGTAGCAATACAAGGAAACGATACCGCTAATAATGTTGCTGAAATAAATAACTGCTTGGCAGAAAGCCCTAAAGGCATCAACATTCCTACTGCTACGTCTTTTCTTAAAAATCCGACTGACAAAGCGGCTATAGCCTCCTTAGGCAGCCCGAATAAACCATGTATCACTGGCGCGAAAATACCGGTTATAATATCAAACAACTTAAAGTATATAAGAATATTAACGGCTGCAACACCTATAAGCACAACCGGTACGGCCTCGATCAGGAATCCCTTTATACGGAAGTATAATTTCTGGCCCAGCATATATAACGGCGGGAATCTGTACGGGGGGATCTCTAATAAGAATTCCGGGCTATACCCGGACATGGTACGGTTCAGGATTAACCCTAACATCAAGACCAGGACAAATAGTACCAAATAAACCCCCCCTACATAGAACCCCCCAAACCTGCCTAACAAACCAAATATCATCGCTTGTAATGGTACGCAGGGCACGCCAATAGAAATAATGGTAGAGGCAATAAACCTCTCGCGCCTTGATTCTAAGACCCGGGTAGACAAAATGCCGGGGACATTGCATCCGAAACCTAAAAGCACGGGGATAATGGCGTAACCATGCAGGCCCAGCCGGTGAAGGAGATTATCCAGTAATATCGCCAGGCGCGGCAAATACCCTATATCTTCAAGAAGGCTCAGGATGAAATAAAAAGAGATAACATAGGGCAACACCATCCCGAATTCGATATACGGGGCTGTAGTCAGGACACCGAGAGACTGCTTGAAATCAATACTGCCGTTGATCAAATCACCGATAAACAGGTGAAACCAGAATCCTTCTTTATGCCAATAAAAAGACATCTTCTCAAGCACCGGCTGGTAAAGCTTTATAAATAACGGGTCTGTTATCCTATTAATGATCAACTCGCCCGTAAAGCGCACAATCTTAAAAGACGCATAGATTACTCCCGCTGCCATTATTAAACCGGTAAATGGCCGCACAGATGCGTCCTCCAGCGCCTCTCTTAAGGTATGGTGCCTGTGTTCCAGGCGCTGGACCTGCTCAACAATTTTGCCTATTTCCATCCAGCGCGCTTCAGAAACAAGTTTATCCCGTAAAACAGGCCTTGTTTCTTTTATCCTCTCGACCAATAATTTTATACCTGAGCCGGTTACCGCGCAAGTCGGGATAACGGGAACATGAAGAAGCTCTTCTAGTTTTGCGATATCGATATTAACCCCCCTATGAGAGGCATCATCGCACATGTTTAGACAGATAATCACAGGGTAGCCTTCTTCAATCAGCTGTAAAGTCAGAAGTAAATTTCTTTCCAAATTAGTCGAGTCAATTATGTTGACTACTGCGATTTCGTCTTTAGGGTATTCTTTTAATAAAGACACTACCACTTCTTCTGCGCCTGAAGTCGGCTCTAATGAGTATGTCCCGGGCAGGTCCACGACCTCAATCTTATCCTCCTCTAAACGCAGATACCCCTTGGAAAGTTCTACGGTTGTGCCGGGATAATTAGATGAGATTACCTGGACACCGGTAAGGCGCGAAAAGACTACGCTTTTACCTACATTAGGATTGCCTATCAAATAAATCTTTTTTATCATTCCAGATTAATTATTACCTTGGCAGCTACCCCATGGCCTAAGGCTAAAATGCTTCTGCCTGCCTTAATCACTACCGGGCCACGCAAGCCGACATGGCTGAGTTTTGTAACTTCTTTTCCCTTAAACACGCCCATGCTCATCAGCCTGTTTTGCAGGTTCAGACCTCCCAGGACCTCGGTAACCCTGCCTTTGCGGTTTGCCTTGATTTGCACTAAAGATATCTTTTTCATCCGTCTCCTACTTGAATAAAAAAAATGCCGATCCGCTGTTATAGTTAGCTATATCCATAAACCAACTCTTCTTTCTCTGCCCTGGTAAGCGCCTTTATTCTTTTTTCCTCCAGAAACGCATTTTTAAAATATTTGTGTTTTTTTAACCAAACTACCTCTACCGGACGCCTATCCCGCGTGTACTTAGCACCCTTACCTTTATTATGTAATATTAACCGCTTTCCAATATCAGAGGTATAGCCTGTATAATAGGTACCGTCACGGCATTCAAGGATGTATACATAAAATTTGCCGTATCGTTTTAACTTTTTCATTTACCCCCATATTAGACATCAATTAAGGCAGGGAAAACCATCACCCGCAGTGGGGCCCTTCAATAATTACAATTTAAATATTTTTTTAAAGGATCTTTCAAGAAGGCTGTAGGGTAATATTGATTTTAAAAGCATAAATACAACAGCGCCCTTGCCAACAGCATATTTCCGTTTCATTTTTTTAGAGGCCAAGGCCTTGTAGATCTTCTTTGCTACTATCTCAGCAGACAAACCTTGGCTGCTTTCCCCTGTTATTTTTTCGATATAATATTTAAAGGGATGGTAATACGCAGAAGATACGCCTTGCAAATCCCTTGTCAGAATAGCGGATTTGTCAAAATTAGTCTTGATACCTGATGGTTGTATAGTGCATAGTTGAATATTAAAAGGCTCCAGCTCCATTCTCAATGCCCCGGTAACTGCCTCTATCCCGGATTTGGCGGCTGAATAAGCAGACATCGCAGGAAAAGGAAATTCCGCGTAAATCGAACTTATGTTGATTATCCTGCCCTGCCTCTGGTTCCTCATAACCGGCAATATGCATTTTATCAGGAATATCTGGCTAAAGAAGTTCGTCTCAAACTGGCTTTTTATTTCTTCCATAGAACAACACTCCAGAAAACCCTTAAGTCCATATCCGGCATTATTTATCAAGACATCTATACTGCCTGAATCCCGCAGTATTTTATTTACAGCCTCTATTACCGAACCCTGGTCAAGAAGGTCAAGATAAACAATCTCTACCTCAAGGTTTTTATTTTCAATCTCCTTTAACAAGGAGTTCTTTTTTGTTAAATCCCTGATGCCGGCGTAAACTTTATATCTTTTCTCCGCCAGATAAACTACGGTAGAAAGGCCTATCCCGCTAGATGCCCCGGTGATCAAAACTGTTTTTCCGCCTTCCATATTTTATTCTTTTACTGCCTTAATCGCAATTAAATAACCGGTAAAATGATTGATAAAATACTTCTTCTTTCCTATAGATTCAAATAACCTGACCGTCTGGTTTAAAAGATATTTTATGATCCTGATATTGCTTTTATAAAAAAGATTGATCATGGTGGGAAAAAGAGGCGGGATATGTATTATGGTATCCGATTCGAGTACCTTAAAACCAATACCTCTGGCGAGCCTCTCTGTTTCCACTAAAGAATATGAGCCTTCCACATAAAAATTATGATACCTATTTAAGCCCCGCATAATACTGCACAATAAATAAAGGATGAGATTGCTTTTGTTATGCAGGGTCAGGATTAACACCCCTCTTTTCTTTAGCACCCTATGCAGTTCACTAAGCGCATCCCTGATACCGGGGAAATGGTCAAGGGTGGAGTTTGATATTATGAGATCAAAGCTCTCATCCTGAAAATCAATTTTCTTCACGTCCTGCTCTAAAAGTCGCAATTTAATATTAAGGGCCTTGGCTCTTTTTTCTGCCATTGCCACTATCTTAGGGGATATATCTATGCCAAAAACGTTATCATTATTCCTCGCCAGATCAAATAAGATATCGTCAAAACCAAGAGATTCCTCATAGAGATCGGTTTTTAGGATTCTTTTATCCAGGAGTCCCTGTCCCCAGGAATTTACCAAACGCAATATTTCCCTTTTTTTATATTTAAAGAAGGGGTTATCCGCATAAAGGAGGCCCGCCTTTTCGGCGACATCATCCCAATATATTCCACCCAACGCTTCTCCCTCACCAGACCTGGTTCTTGATGACGTCTTCATATGTTTCTCTTGCCCTTATCAGTTTGATCTCTCTGTCTTTCGTTATAAAGTAAACGGCTTTACGCGGCTGGGTAAATTGGGTAGAACGGGGTATAGAATAAGCACCGACGTCAAAAATAACGATGGGGTCTCCTGCTTCAAGGCCCGGCACCTTTTCTTTCAAATAAAGCACATCTGCGGTGGATAAGGTAGGGCCTGATATATTGACAACCCGCTTGATCTTTGCGCCCATCTTGCCGGGAAAGCCATAGTCGCGTTCTGAAAAAAATATATTTTCGGCTATATCATTAACGCTGATATCCGTAAAAACCCAGTTCCTTTTTTGGCTTACGACCTTACCGACTAAAATCGCTACACTGCTTACTATGCACCTGCCCGGTTCTGTTGTCAGGACCGGGTTTACACCGTATTTTTCTGAATTTCTATTGTAGGCATCGCTTATTTGTTTCCCGAAATCAAAGATTGAAGGCACGTTCCGCTCTATATTAAAACCGAGCCTCTCTAATAACTGGGCAGCTATTAATCTACGGGAAATCTTTACATTCCTCATGCCCTGAGCGGGAAAACCGCCTCCGATATTTAATTCCTTGATTTCTACTCCTATCTTCTTAAGTTCAGAAATAAGCCTGAAAATACTATCCAGGGACCTGGTATACATTGAAATATCAAACAGCTGAGAGCCAATATGGGCATGGATAGCCATGAGATTAAGATGGGGAAATTGTCTTGCCAGCGCAAAAATACCCATTGCTTCTCTAACGGGATAACCAAATTTTCTTTTATATGTATCGATCAATGCATCATAATAATGGCTGTCGACTAACGGATCGACCCTTATTCCCACATTTACCCTGGCGCCCGCTTTAGAGGAAATCTTCTCGATCTTCTCTAATTCTTCAATCGATTCGGCATTGATGCAATGAACGCCTCCTTCTATCGCTTCAATTATTTCCGCGTCTTTTTTGCATGGCCCGTCAAAGACAATATTCCGAGGGGCAAACCCTGCTTTTCTTGCCAGAAGAAAATCCTGCCCGCCTGAAATCTCAGCTCCCGAGCCAAGCCTGTGCAGTGTCTTTAACACCCCGGATTCGAAATTTGTCTTAACAGAGTAAAATACCCGGAATTGCGCTATGCCGGAAAATGCCTTCAAGAAAGATTCATAATTGCTCTCCAGCTGCCTTTCGGACATCAGAAAAAAAGGAGTTTCGTATTCTTTAGAAATACGTTTTAAATCCACACCGTCAAAGACGATTTCCCCTCTTTTTATTTCTATGGCCCCGTAATCTTTTTTGATCATTTTTTTGAAAAGTTTTAAGTTAAGTTCCCCTTAAAGCAAGCTGCCCATCCATGCATCGGCTTAAAACATCATGGACCCCTGCAATGTTATAAACTTCCGCCTATTTATTCTACCACTGACAAACAGAATATCCAGCCTTGTTTACACCTTGCCGTAATTATTGCCCCTTATCGCTCAACCAAGGCAGCACTTCTCATCAAGAAAAAGATAGGTATAGCTAAGATCTCTATCGCCATGGCCGCGATAATAAGGAGGTGTAATGACTTTTCGTAAAGCAGCCCCATCAAAGAACTGCCTATTAAAATGGCAAGGCCATACGAAGTATTGAAGATCCCATAGCCTGTGCCTCTTTTATTTAAGGGGGTAAGGTCGGCAATCGCCGATTTCATAATTGTCTCATGGGAACCCATCACAACACCCCAGAGGACAACGCTTACGGCTGCCATATGATAACTTTTAGAAAATGCAAGGATAGGTATAAATAGAGAGAACAAGGGGATTGTAATCAAAGTAATTAGTCCTTCCTTATCATTATTATTCCTATTTTTAAATATATCATATACCCTGCCTATCAATAAGGCAACTACGGCATCTACCCCCATGGCAATGGCGTAAAAAAACGGGATTTGAGCATCGGAAAGTATGCGCTGTGTTTTAAAATGGTATCCTATTAATGCGAAATTAGCAAAGCCAAGGGTAGTTACAAAACTAAACAGGGTATAAAACCAGAAAACCCTGGTTAATCTTCTGGTACCTGCCGATCTCTTTAGGGAAGTCTCCAGGCGCTGCGGATCAGGTACCCGCTTATAGGTCAAAACCAGGAATAATATGACAAATGCAAAAGGAACCCACAGGAATTGGTAACCGTGTTGATAATCAAGGAGGGTTTTATCTTTCGCCCCTGAAAAAAGGAATACCCCCGCAAAAATAAGCGGCCCGGCAATGGCGCCTATTTGATCCATTGCCTCATGCAGGCCAAAACCGAAACCTGTGCCGACCTGCTGTGTTGCCTGAGAAAGAATTGTGTCCTTAGCAGGGCTGCGCAGCGCCTTGCCTATTCTTTCCAAGATAATAAAGACAACCGCTGCCTGCCATACGCCCGTTAAAGAAAGCAAAGGAACGCTTATTAACATACCGTAACCCAAGAAAGTAAAAAACCAATATGCCTTTGTTTTATCGGCAAAATATCCGGAAAATAAGCGGATGGCATACCCGATGAACTCGCCAATACCTGCTACTAACCCCACAATAATTGCGTTTGCGCCAAGGACTTTAAGATACGGGCCGTTAACACCGCGCGCGCCTTCATAGATGATATCGGCAAAAAGGCTTACTAATCCAAAAAGGAGAATAAGCTGAATTGCTGTTTTTTTGTGGTTACCCGCCATCCTAGCCTCCTGTATAGGCATTATTACGGGAATCATTTCTCAACCTTACTTCAATCAAGCCCCGTACAGAATTACAGATAAAAACTTTATCCGCATCCAATAACTCTTGCAGAGATATAACCTTTTCTTTTACTTTGTGTCTTTTAATCAAATAAGCGCGGAAAACTCCTGGCAGCAGGCCGCAGGAGGCCAGGGGGGTAAAACATCCCTCCCGTGTCCTTATTATTATATTGGAAACTGCCCCTTCGCAAACCTCATTTCTGTTGTTTAAAAACAGTACATCGGAAAAACCTAATGGGGAATAATGCTTATACTCTGAATCATAGAGTTTACGGTTGGTGGTCTTGTGGTATAAAAATACATTATCGGGGTCAATTTTATGAGGAGAAATAACAACGGTTGCGTTTTTTTGCCTTTTGTCTTCTTGAATCTTTATATACTCAAACCTTATATCTCCCTCCCTGCTTAACAGCAAGCGGATTCTATAACATCGCCCTTCAGAAAATTTACCTGATAAGGATTTTAACCCGGAAATGACCTTTCTCCTGTTAAAATGAAAATGAAAATACTCAGCCGAGGCCTCCACCCGCCTTAGGTGGGCCGTCAATAATACATACCTGCCATTCCATAAGATTGTCTCTAATAAATCAAACTCCTTGGATTTATCAGTAAGAAACTTTGCCTTTAAGAGACATTCATTAAATTCATGGAGAGGGTTAGAGTCATATACTATTCCTGAGCCTATGCCCATTTCTCCCTTCATATTAATTACGGATATCGTCCTTATAGGAAGGTTGAATAGCGCTTTTTCTCCCGGGAATATGATGCCTAAGGCGCCGCAATATATATTCCGCGGCCCGCTCTCAAGGCCCTTGATTATCCGCATGGTCCTTATTTTAGGCGCCCCGGTAACTGAGCCGCCGGGAAAAACGTTCCTGAATATGTTAAAATAAGTAGTGCCTCTCTTCAGGCGCCCGCTGACTGTCGAGGTCATCTGAAAAAGGCTGTTGTATTTCTCAATTCTAAATAAACTGCTCACCCTAACACTGCCAACTTCTGAAACCTTACCCAGGTCATTACGGACCAGGTCCACTATCATCAGATTCTCTGCTAAGTTCTTTACGCTCTTTCTTAATTCCCCGGACATTGCCTCATCGCCTGAGATGTCGATGCCCCGCCTAATAGTCCCCTTCATCGGCCTGGAAAGCAGGCTGCGCCCATCTCTCTTGAGAAATAACTCCGGAGACAAGGAAATTATTTGTTCATTCTTAAATTTACAAAATGCCCCATAAGAAACATTCTGTCTTTTCTTCAGGTCCTGGTATAAAGAGAACTTTGAGCCGGAAAAGGCAAAACGATATTTGCCCGTAAAGTTCACCTGATAAGTATCCCCGTCCCTGATATAGCCTTTTATGCGGTTTATTTTCTCTATATAAGCGGGCTTGCGGAAACTCAGCCTTAAATCTTTGATAGAAAAACCCTGTGCCTCTTTCCTGCTGCTAAATAATCCGGGCAGGTTTACGTCTGTTTCTCCCGTAAGGTGGTTAAAACAAATTACCTTGTCAAAAACAGCCAGGTGAATCAAGGGATACGGCTGAAAAAACGGTGTCTTGAAGTTTTCGAAATAATACCCCAATTCGTAGGAGAAGTATCCGGCAAGGTAATGCTTTTGAGAATACCGTTCAATCTTTTCAAACGCGGGCTCAACATCACGGTAATATTTTATTTTGATAATATCAACCGGATTAATGAAGATATAACTTAGGAAGTTATGCTTATCGAAAAGGCTGGTCTCAAATAGTAAGAAATAACTCTGGCTATCGATATATTTCTGGTTAATCGCAGGCAGCGGGTAATAACTTTTTTGCATATGTGAAAGATGGGCTATTTTTAGAGAAAAATACTATTGCATCAATCTTTTTATGGCAGGGACGATATTGCCGACGAATACCTTTGCCCCATCAGAAGTGAAATGGCAGATATCCATGAAAAATCTTCTTTCTTTAGGAAAAATCATATCCTGGTCAATAAAGATACGGCCTTTATGATTAGCGGCAATCTCCCGTATGATCTTGTTATGCGTTTCAAGGCCCAGGATAACATGCGCTGCTTCTCCCCATAAGGCGATGGGGGCGCGATTGGTCCTGCGGCTGTATTCCAGGACCCCTCCTTCATAGCCCTTAGGCATCCTGTAACCTGGGGGAACGTAATAAACAAAGGTCATAAGCAAAAACGGTTCATTTTTTACCCCGGCTATATCCAGTATATTCTTTAAATTCTCCCTGAAAGGACAAGATGTCTTTATATCTCTTCCGTAAGACAGCCAATCCTCCCTGGGGGCCTCTATAGGCAGGTATTCATTAAGGTGCAGCTTTACGGCTAAGACCTTAATCAGATATTCAGCAGTAAATAAAAAAGAAAAATAGGGGGTTTCTTTATGCCTTTGGAGGCTATTGATTGTATCATACCACAAGAAATGCGAATAATCCGTCTTGAAAAAATCTGCCGGGCAGTTATTTGCCCTTAAATCATTGATCCCGTGATAAAAAACCACCAGATCAAAATTCTTATCCTTGAGAAAACGGTATTTGTAGAAACTATCCAGCGAAGTATGGGCTGGCTTTGCAACATTGTGTATCCTCACCCTCCTGCCTGTCTCAGCGCTTAGCCGGTCAAACAAAAGCTGTTCCACGGGGCTCATCTTACTGTTCAATACAGAGCCGCCTAAGAATAGTATATCAAAATAGCCGTCGTCTTTTCCTATTGCCTTTTCCTTGACAGCCTTTAGTTCAGGATAAAAACAATATATGATATCGGCCTGCCGTAACAGCGAAACCCCGCCGAGTGAAAACCAGTAGATCCTCGAGCCGGCCTCAAGCAGTAATAACAGAAAAAACAAAAATAGAAAGAAGACTATGATCCTCTTTCTACTTAAAAAAGACCTTACCCGCATGTAAGTGCCGCTATGTTATTTTTTTAAAGTAACTTTGTTTGCCTGCCTCTGCTGCGGCAAAGAACAACGTGTCTTTACACCCGAAGATAGCCGCGGGCCTTTTCCGGTCCAACAATATAAACACATCCTTTCTCGTGGCAAGCCTATAGCCGATACCATATCTTCTACAGTCTGATACCTTAAAGTGGTAATCTCAAGGTCACGGGCAATCCATTCCAGCATCTGTTTATATTTCTTCGAACGGCAGTTTAAATATTCACGCATATCCTGCGGGTCCCTGCCCTCAAGGCTGTGGATTGCCTTCCTGGCCACAAGTTCCTGGGTGGTACGCGTAGATAAGTTAAACCGGCAGGGAAACATCAAAGGCGGACAGGCAGGCCGGACATGGATTTCTTTTGCCCCGCAGCCCCAAAGTTTCTTGATGGTAAAATTCTTAAGCTGTGTGCCCCTGACAATGGAATCTTCACATACCACAATCCTTTTACCGTTAATAATATCCCTGATGGGAATAAGCTTCATTCTCGCGATTAAGTCACGCCTGTCCTGTGATGGGGGAGTATAGCTCCTGCCGTATCCAGGGGTATATTTGACCAGGGGCCTGCGGAAAGGTATACCTGATTCCATGGCATAACCAATCGCATGGGCAATTCCTGAATCGGGAACCCCTGCGACAAAATCCACCTTTATATCTTTATCCTGCCTGGCCAGGTAACGGCCGCAACGCTCCCGGACTATCTCTACATTTATACCCTCGTAACTGGAGGCGGGAAAACCTGTGTATATCCAGGAAAAGGCGCAAATCTGGTTGCCAGCCCTGCCCCTTCTCTGCTGTACCATGCCATCTTCATTAATTAAGATTATCTCTGCGGGCTCAAGGTATCTTATTATCTCAAAACCATTATTAGGGAAGGCGCTGGTTTCGGAAGTAACCGCCCAGGCATCAGCCTTGCGGCCGACCACAAGAGGGGTATAACCCATCCTGTCCCGGGCAGCATATATGCCTTTTTTAGTAAGGACAAGGAGCGAACAGGAGCCGTCTATAGAGGTAAAGACCTTTTCTATCCCGGATACAAAATCATCCCCCAGGCTGATGATCTTGGCAACTAATTCAGTGGCGTTGATCCTGCCTTTATTGACTTCGCTGAAAGACACCCCTTTTTTAAGCAGGGCATCCGTCAATTTATCCATATTTCCTATGAAACCGTTAGTAACCAGGCAAAAAGGGCCAAGCCTGGATTGCAGATAGACCGGCTGCTCGTCAAAAGCGCTGATAACGCCTATACCTTTATTCCCTCTAATATCCCGGCAGTCATCAAAGAACTTGGATTTAAACTGAGTATGGCTGATATTATGTATCTGCCGCACAAAGTCCTCCCCTAAGACCGCTATCCCCGCGTATTCCGTGCCCAGGTGAGAATGATAATCCGTCCCGTAAAAAAGAGTGCCCACGCAATCTGACGCTGAAGCTACGCCGAAAATCCCGCTCATTCATCCCTCCGATGTATAAAAAGAGTGATCCGTTAAAACTTCCTCCCCCGTAAAAACAGACTTCTCACCTCATCAGCAAAACATGTATTCTTCATTATGGCTATCCGTGGATTATTACGCGGGGGATTGTAAAATATTAAGCCCCGCACCTTATGGTTAAAGTGCGGGGCTTAATTATTGACTACTTACAAACATCTTTTATTTCTTTGTCTTCATATTCTCGATTAAATCAGAAACAAACTTCGCTACTATGTCTTTGCAGCCCATGCCTAATGCCAAGGCAAACCCCAGCCCTAAAGAGCCCAAGATGATAGTAATGAACAGATCGATGGTCTTCAGGCTCATATTCAACTGCTCCAGGGTGATAAGCACGGCAAAGAACATCGTCGCTATCTCAGCAACCCTGCCCAGTAGTTTAGCCTGGTAGAGTCCGGCATTACTTGCCGCCGTCTGAACGATATTCTTCAACAGCGTAGCCACAAACATACCTAATATCAGGATAAAAATCGCAGCTATGATATTGGGTATATAAAGCACAACCTTGTTTAGAAGGTCAGCGGCAACGCCTAAACCCATGGCATTTACGGCAACCACAAAGGTAACCAAAAGCCCTAGCCAATAGCATACTACCCCCATTAGTTCTGAGAGGGAATATTTTATGCCGCCCTTGGCCAACAGGTCATCCAACTCGATACGTTCGGACAAATCATCGAGTTTTACCGCCCTCAAGGCCTTGATGACTATTGACTTGATGAGTTTAGCGATAATCCATCCGACGAGGAGGATTACCACAAAAAGCAATACGTTGACGAAGAACTGACCAATTTGTGAAAGGATTAATTTGGCTGGTTCCACTAAAACCACTTGCCAATCACTCATCTTTCACCTCCTTTTATTGGTATAACTGTATCATAATCATTGAGTTATGTCAAGAAAAATTGATGGCCTATAAATAAACAGTCATGCCGTCATAGGCAGCCGTTACTTCTATGCCTATCTTTTGTGTTAAGGCCTGCGCCTGTACCTGAGGTTTAGCTTTAAGCATGGTCATACCGAAATGTGTTAAGATCGCCTGTCTGGGTTTTATCCTGTCAATCAGGCGCTCGGCGTCTGTAAGGGCAAGATGGTCTATGCCTTGCCTGGGCTCCTTAAAGACTACACAGATAATCAATATATCCGCCTGATAAAAATCCGCAAGTCCTTCAAAATACCTGGTGTCGCAAATAAGGGCAATGGTTGTCTGATTTATCTTGAATTTTATCCCGTATGTTTCAACCGGGTGCATATGCCGCATAGAAGCCGTAAAAGAAAAATTACCCGCACGATAAGAGCCCCCTGCCTCTATAATCTCTATCTTCTCAAGGAAGGCCTGCGCATGCTTTAAAATGATGGTATCTTCCCCCAGGGCGTCCTGAGGACAGAATACCCTGCCCCTTTTTTTAAATCCTCCCTCTGTCATTGCCTCAATCATCACATTAATATCATTGGCATGGTCTAAATGCCTGTGCGTGAGAATAATCCCTTCCAATAAAGAAGGGTCAAGCCTCGGCCTGCTTTTGGCACAGCGGACAATGCTCCCAGGGCCGGGATCAATCAATATATTGGTACCCTCAGAACAAACCCATATCCCGGCAGAGGCCCGAAGCTGCCTTATCATTACGAAGCGCGCACCGGCGGTACCTAAAAATTTAATAAAATTATCTTCTCTGTCTTTAGCCCTCGGCATGATACCTTTCAAATATTACTTAAGCCATATATTCTTTAATTCCTCGTTTATCCGCTCAGCCTGGCTATAGTTGAGCTCATCCTTTTCAAGGTCCTTCGGGCTATTCCTTTGCCGCGGATGGCCTTTGTTTGTAACCCCTGTTTTCCTGCGGTTGACAAATTCCTCCACCCCTAATATCCCTGCCTTAGCAGCCCGGGCAAAGAAACGCACCTCTTTATCATCAGAAACCACTACCAGCCTTTTAGGGTTACCTGAGCCTTCGGCCAGGCGCCTGATGACTTCATCCGCGCTCTCTCCTTTGGAGAATATGGCTTTAATACCGGTAATATCCGCCAAAAAACCATCCTCCCCCGGATATCCGTCAAAAACAACCCTTACTTCATTCCGGGGGCTGCCGGATAGCCGCATTTCCCGGATAAAATCCAAAAGCGCAATGCGGCAGTCTTTTTTATTTTTACTCAGATAAGGCGCAACCAGGGCGTGCTTAGCTACGTTGTAGCCGTCTACGATGTATTCCAAAGACATATACGAGGCCTCCTATCGCAGCATAAACGGCGATAAAAAAAGAGGAGAGAAGCGACATGGCAAGGGATAAATCTTTGCTTACGCCTGCCTGCGAGAATAAAATAACAGTAGTGGCTTCGCGTAAACCAAGCCCGCCTATAGACACCGGAAGTAAGGTAACCGCCCCGATAATAGGCAGGAAAATAAAAAAATAAAACATGCTTATTTCAAGCCCCAAAGACAAGGCAAGTATATAAAAAGTCAGGGGAGGTATTATTTGAATTAATAAAGATAGCAGGATATTGCTTATTATCACGCTTTTGTGCTGACGGAAATAATATATCTCCTGGTGCAAGTTAGTAATCAATTCTCTTATCCTGCCTGCGGCAGGAGAACTAAGCATGCGGTTTATCCTGGAATAAGCAAAATTATTGAAAAGGACGGTTAAAATCACCAGTAATATGAAAGAGATTGCTCCTATAGAGATCAAGATGCCCTTATCCAGGACAAGGCCCCAGCCCAGGGCAAGGGAGACAAGGGATAATATTACCAAGCCTATATACCCGCTCAATCTGTCCAGGAATACCGTAGCCACCACCTGGCTGGCTTTCTTAGTATGACTGGCCAAGTCAACGCTACGCACAAAATCACCTCCGATGCTGGAAGGCAGGAATAAATTAAAGAAAATCCCGCCGCAAAATGATACGGCTACACGCCTAAATAAGAGTTTTATCTGAATGGTTTTAAGCAGCATATCCCAACGCAGCAGGCACATAATATAAGAGGCGAAATAAACCAGAAAAGCCAGAAATAAAAGAACCTTATCCGCCTGCCTGATAATAGAGAAAAGGCTGCCGGTATCCACCTGCCTGAATAATAAAACCAGCAAGGCTATGCTTATGGCTACCCTGAATAATACAGATATTACCCGTTTTAAGACATTCATTTAATCACGCCCCCAGGCAATTGCCGGTCAACAGACGGTATGCCTCCAGGTATTTTGCGCTGGTCTTCTTAATAATCTCATCAGGCAGTAAAGGCGCAGGAGGGTTTTTATCCCACTTAAGTCCCTCTAAATAGTCTCGGACAAACTGCTTATCAAAACTGGGCTGGGCATGGCCGGGCTCATACTCATCCTTCGGCCAAAAACGGGAAGAATCAGGGGTAAGCACCTCGTCTATAAGCATGACCTTGCCTGCATACAGTCCGAATTCAAACTTGGTATCCGCTATAATAATTCCGCGCGTTGCAGCGTAGTTATCCGCCTTCTCATAAATAGAAACGCTCATACTGCTTATCTCTGCAGCAGTGCCCTTGCCCAGGACTCCTTCTACATACTCCCGGCTAATATTCTTATCGTGGCCGGTATCTTCTTTAGTTGAAGGAGTAAATAGGACCCGCGGAAGTTTGGCTGACTCCTTGAGGCCAGGGGGTAATTTTATCCCGCAGACAGAGCAGGTAAGGCTGTACTCCTTCCATCCGGAACCGGAAAGATAGCCCCTGACTACGCATTCAATCGGGAAAGGTTTTGTTTTCTTAACCAGCATGGAGCGGCCGGATAATTCTTTTTTGTATTTTGCCAATTCATCAGGATAATTATCCACATCAGCGGTTATAAGATGGTTAGGCACAGTATCCCCTATTAAGCTAAACCAGAAACAGGAAAGGGCGTTTAATACCCTGCCCTTATAAGGTATACCGCAGGCAAGGACTACATCAAAACAGGAGATGCGGTCGGTAGAAACAATCAAAAGCTTATCGCCTAAATCATAAACGTCCCTGACCTTGCCTCTTTTGAGTAACTTCAGGTCGGGAAAATCGGTATATAAGATTACCTCTTTTTTATCCATAGGATTTAAGGCGATTATTAAGCCCTTCATATTCCTGCCATAATTCTAAAGGCAGGTCTTTACCGAATTCCTGGAAAAATTTTTTTATACCCTTCAACTCCTCCTGCCATTCCTTCTTGTCAATTACAAAAAGTTTATCCAGTGCCCCTGCAGGAATCTTCAGGCCGTTAATATCAATGTCGCAAGTATGAGGCATATAACCGATGGGTGTCTCTACCGCTGACAGCCTGTTATTGCAGCGCTCGAGTATCCACTCCAATACCCTCAGGTTTTCCCTGTACCCGGGCCAAAGGAACTTTCCGCTGTCATCGGTCCTGAACCAGTTTACATGAAAGACCCTGGGCGGCTTGGTGATCTTCTTACCCATCGCCAGCCAGTGTCTGAAATAATAGGCCATATTATACCCGCAAAAAGGAAGCATGGCCATAGGATCCCTGCGCACCTGTCCTATCTTGCCTACCTGGGCCGCAGTTAATTCTGAGGCTATGGTAGCTCCCAAGAATACGCCGTGCTGCCAGTTAAAAGCCTCATAGACTAAAGGGGCAAGGTGCTGCCGGCGCCCCCCAAAGATAATCGCCGAAATAGGCACACCATGATGTTGTTCCAGCCTATAAGAGGCAGTAGGACAATTAACAATAGGAGTGGTAAAACGGCTGTTGGGATGAGCGCCCTTGACTATATTGCCCTGGGCATCCTTTAGATTGGGACGCCATGGCTGGCCCTGCCAATCCGTGCCCTCAAGAGGGACATCTCCATCCGAGCCCTCCCACCAGACAGTCCCGTCCGGCTTAAGCAGGACATTCGTATAGATAGTATCCCTTTTAATCGTCTCTACCATATTGGGATTAGTATGGGAATTAGTACCGGGGGCAACCCCGAAAAATCCGGTCTCAGGATTAATCGCCCAGAGTGAACCGTCGGTATCAATACGCATCCAGGCTATATCATCCCCTACTGTCCATATACGATAGCCTTTTTTCTTCAGGCCCTCAGGAGGAAGCAGCATTGCCAGATTAGTCTTTCCGCAGGCGCTGGGGAAAGCTGCCGCCACATATTGAATTTGTCCGTTCGGCCTTTCTATCCCCATAATCAACATATGCTCTGCCAGCCAATGTTCTTTACGTGCCATAAAACTGGCGATACGAAGCGACAGGCATTTCTTGCCCAAAAGCACATTCCCGCCATAACCGGAACCCACGCTCCAAATAGTATTATCCTCCGGGAAATGCAATATAAGCCTTTTATCCAGGTCCAGATCGGCCTTGGAATGCAGGCATTTGGTAAAATCATCCTCCTTTTCTATCTGCCTTAAGACCGCCTCCCCCACCCTGGTCATGATAGACATATTCAATACCACATAACGGGAATCGGTCAGTTCTACTCCTATCTTGCTGAATTGAGAACCTACCGGCCCCATAGAAAACGGGATAACGTACATTGTCCTGCCGCGCATTGCGCCTTTAAAGATGGCCCTTGCCTTACGGTAAGCGGAAAAAGGAGACATCCAATTGTTATTCGGCCCGGCATCGTGTTTTTTCTTTGTGCATATAAAGGTAAGGTGTTCGGTGCGCGCGACGTCATTTGAGGCGGTGCGGTGCAAAAAACATCCGGGGAGCTTCTTTTGATCAAGCTGGATGATCTCACCCGCAGCCATCGCCTCGCCTTCTATTCTATGCCTCTGTCCATCCGAGCCGTCTATCCAGACAATCTCATCCGGATGACAGAGCCTGGCCATCTTTTCAACCCATTCGCAAAGTTTCTTATTATGGGTAGGGAACTTATTCATTTATTTAGCCTCCAAATATTTATACGCAGAGGTTGCGGCAAGCGCGCCTTCTGCGCAGGCATTGATAACCTGGTATAGGCTTTTCTTACGGCAGTCGCCGCAGGCAAAAATACCCTCCCGTGATGTCCTTAAGTCATTGTCGGTAATTATAAACCCTGTTTGGTCTAAATCCAAATGATTTTTTAAGAAACCTGTGTTCGGGTCTATGCCTACAAAAATGAATACCCCCTGAAAGGATAACTCAGTTAGTGAACCGCTCAGGATATTTCTTATTTTTAATGCCTCAACCTTATTGCCCCCTATTATCTCCTCCACCACGCTATCCAGCAGGAAACTTATCTTTGCGTTTCTCCTGGCCTTTTCCTCCAGGACTTTGGCAGCACGTAACCCCTGCCGTCGGTGGACTACCGTAACCTTCCGGGCATAGCCGCTGAGAAAGATTGCCTCTTCTATCGCCCTGTCTCCTGCGCCTATTACGGCAATATCCTTGCCTTTAAAGAAAGGCGCATCGCAAACGCCGCAATAAGACACCCCCCGTCCGATAAGCCTGTCCTCGCCCCTCACCCCCAGCCTCTTAGGCATGGCGCCGGTAGCAATAATCAGGCTGCCGGCAGAATACTCTCCTTCCCTGGACTTAATGCGGTATGGCGCAGAGGATAAGCCTATATCCAATTCTACGGCCTCCGCCGGCTCTATAGATATGCCCAGCTCATCCACCTGCTTTTTAAAATTATCCATAAGTTCCTGGCTGGATACCCCTCCGGGGAAACCCGGAAAATTATCTATAGTAGGAGATAATATGATCTGGCCGCCGTAAGACATCCTTTCTAAAATCAGGGTATCCATACGGTATCTGCCGGCATAAAGGGCCGCGGCAAGGCCTGCCGGGCCTGCCCCGATAATAATTAAGTCGTGCATGAGGTGAGGCTCCTGTATGTTTCAGCTGCCTGAAAAGAACTCCTGGCCAAAGGCTCAGACAAGACTGATTTAAACCCTAACCCCCTGGCAATCTCCCTGTATTTTTGAAAAATCTCCGGGGCAATAAATTCTGCCACCGGATAATACCCTCTACCAGGAGAAAGATACTGCCCCAATGTCAGTATATCACAACTGCTCTGAAGTAAATCCTGCATTGCCTTAATTACTTCCTCCTCGTTCTCTCCCAGCCCCAGCATTAAAGAAGACTTGGTCAATACCTGGGGCCTGATCTCTTTTATCCTGGCCAATATATGCAAACAAAGACGGTAGTCAGCCTGCGGACGCAGATACGGATAAAGCCTCGCCACAGTCTCCAGGTTATGCGCCACCACATCCGCAGCGGCATCCAGAACAACATTCAGGCTTGATAGATTTCCTGAGAAATCCGGTATTAAAACCTCTATCCGGGTCTGGCTGCCTCTATTCTTTCGGATTAACTTTATAGTCTTGGCAAAATGCCCTGCGCCTGCATCAGGCAAGTCATCGCGGCTGACAGAAGTAATAACCACAAAATCCAGGTCTAATTCTTCTACCGCCCTGCTTACCCTCTCTGGCTCATCCATGTCTAAAGGCGATGGCCGCTTGGCCTTCTTGACCCCGCAAAAGAGGCAGTCGCGTGTACACGTATTACCCATGATCAAAAAGGTAAACCTTGAATGCGCAAAACAATCACCCTGGTTAGGGCAGCGCGCCTGCTGGCAGACGGTAGATATCCCCATCTGTTTGAACTGGTTTATTTTTTCATAAACATCACTGCCCGGTATCTTTTGCCTGAACCATTCCGGAAGCCGATTAACCATTCTTAGCCCTGATAAAATTATCTATCGAGCGGTCATAGGTTTTTTCTATATCTGCAGGAAAGAAACAGGCGGGTAACTGGCTATGAGCACGATGGTAAGAAATACAGGCGCAACAAATCCCTTTACGGGAGCAGGGGCTATAACTACAGTTGCAACTGGCAAAGTTTTGTTTCTGATTCGGGCATTCCTTCATCTTTGTCCTTCCTTTTTAACCCTTCCAGTTTTTTGCGTATCTTCACTTTCTCCAGCAAAGATGCATAATCAACAATAAGCCTGCCTCTTAAGTGGTCGATCTCATGCTGAAAAACGCAAGCCAATAAATCCTCGGCATCTATTGTTATAACCGTTCCGTTTTCATCCTGTGCGCGCACTGTCACCTTCTTGGCGCGCCTCACCTTTATGCATATACCGGGAAGGCTAAGGCAGCCTTCATTATTAACCTGCTGTCCTTCTTTGCGAATAATGCGTGGATTTATAAGCTTATAAAGCCCGGTGCCTATATCTACTATGACCATCGCCTTATTAATCCCCACTTGGGGGGCTGCCAGGCCGATACTCCCGGAGTCGGCATACAAGAGCCTGGCCATCTGCGCAAGAATATCCCGGTGTTCCTGTGTTATCTCCTTAACCGGCTTAGACTTCTTACGCAGGGCCGGATTGCCGAATAATTTAATCTTTAATCTGGTTTCCTGCATTGACCTTCACCACCTTCGGTTTTACCTTCTTAGCCTTATTACCTTCGACAATAGCATAAGAGAGGATAATCACCTCATCCCCTACGCAGGCACCGCGTGCAGCCGGGCCGTTCAGACAGATGACCCCGGAACCGCCCTCACCCTTAATCGCATAAGTTTCCAGGCGCTGGCCGTTATTCAGGTTAAGCACCTCTACCTTTTCCCACTCTATAATATCCGCCTCCTTCATCAGGCAGCTGTCTATGGTAATACTACCCTCGTAGTAAAGGTTTGCCTCTGTTATCTTCACCCGGTGTATCTTGGATTTCAAAACTGTCCTGAACATCTCTAACTCCCTTCCCCGCTATATGTCACTTGCCATGAATGGCCCTGTCTATTTCCACCCCAAACTTCTCTGCGGCATGGGGGCCGGAGGCGGTGATTATATTCCCATCCCTTTCTACATCTAGCCCCGTATATAAAGCGCCTGCCTGCTTAATTTGAGCTACTTCAGAAGAAAAGACTGTTGCCTTTTTTCCCTTTAGAACGCCGGCATTAGCCAAAGTAACCGGGGCAATACATATAGCCGCCAGCACCTTACGCTTAGCCAGGGCCTCCTGCGCTAATTTATGCGCACGGGGATCATCCCAGTAACAGGCAGCGCTTGCTCCCCCTATAAAAATTATCGCCTGGTAATCCTCCACATCTATGTCGTTGAATAAGATATCCGGTTGAACAACATTACCGCCCTTGCCCACAGCCGGGCTTAGATCCGTAGAAGCAATATCTACTTTTACACCGCTGTCCTCTAGGACCTTTTTGGGTTTAAGCAATTCTTCATCCCTGAAGCCTTCATGAGAAATAATCATTACCACCTTCTCCATCTTTACCTCCTCTGCCCGGGCCTGGGATAAGCTAACCCCTGCAGTTATAAATGACAGCGCAAAAAACAAAAGCAGGGGCCTTTGAGGCAAAAGCATTAAGGGTACTACCTTCCTTGATAAAGTCCCCGGGCTAAAAACCATTTCTTAAACCGTACCGTCAGAAAAAGATATTTATCGCACTAAAGAATAAGTCTTACGGGCGATCATCAGCTCTTCGTTAGTAGGTATGACCAATACCCTGGGTGCTTTTTTAAGGTAAGAAAACAGGCCCCGGCAGATTTTCTTCCTGATGTTCAGCTGATTCTCGCCTATTCCGGCAGTAAAAACCAGAGAATCGCAACCGCCCATAACCGCGGTATAAGCCCCGATATACTTTCTTATACGGTAGATAAAAACATTTATAGCCAGCCTCGCTCTCCTCTTGCCTGCGCGCCCTGCCTGCTCAAGCAGGCGCATATCATTGCTTATGCCGGAAATGCCCCTAAGGCCGCTGGCCTTATTTAATATATCGTCCACCTGCGCTATATTCAGCCCTTCTTTTCTGGCTATATAAGTGACTAACGCGGGGTCTATATCACCGCAGCGCGTGCCCATGATCAGGCCCTCCAGGGGCGTAAAGCCCATACTGGTATCAATGGAATTGCCGTTATGCACCGCAGTAATACTGCAACCGTTGCCTAAATGACAGCTGATGATCTTCAGTTTGGCAAACGGCCTTTTCAATATACGGCTGGCCTCTCGCGCCACATACTCGTGGCTGGTGCCGTGAAAACCGTACTTGCGTATCCCTAACTTCTGATAATATTCGTAAGGCAGGCCATAGGTATACACATAATCCGGCAGGGTCTGATGGAATGCCGTATCAAATACCGCCGCCTGTTTTATCCCGGAAAGCAGTTTTCTGCAGGCAAGGATGCCGGCTAAATTCGCCGGGTTATGCAAAGGCGCTATAGGCGAACATTGCCTGATCTCGCGTATAACGGATTCATTGATCAGGACCGGTTTTTTAAACTTTTCTGCTCCATGCACCACCCGGTGGCCCACGGCAGATACCTGGCCTATCTTATTTAGAATAACCTCAAGGCCCGTATAATGATCCGCCACCTGTGAACCCTTTTCGCCGATATGCTCTATGAGGCCCTTGGAAAGCATCACCTCAGCCGGCATATCAAAAAGCTTGTATTTTATGGAAGAACTCCCGCTGTTTATAACCAATACCTTCATTTTTAGTATGCCCTTAAAACGGTTACCGCCGCGCAATCTACGATATCATCTACAGAACAACCCCGCGAAAGATCGCTGGCTGGCTTGCTCAGGCCTAAAAGCAACGGCCCCAGCGCCCTGGCACCCGCCAGCCTCTGGGTTAACTTATAACTTATGTTGCCTGATTCAAGGTCGGGGAATATTAAAACATTGGCTTTTCCGCCTAAGACGCTGTCGGGATATTTCATCCTGGCTACCTCAGGGACAATAGCCGTATCCACCTGTAATTCTCCGTCAACTAAAAGGCCGGGGGCCATGGCCTTTAATATATTCAAAGCCTCAGTTATCTCTTCAATGCCCTTTCCCTTTGCCGAGCCTTTAGTGGAATAACTCAACAGGGCGACGCGCGGGACAATATGTAAGACCTTTTCCGCTAATTCTGCGGCAGCCAAGGAGATACAGGCTAGCTGGCGCGGATTAGGCTCAGGGATTATGCCGCAGTCCGCAAAGACGAACGTGCCGGCTTCACCGTAAGGACATTCAGGCACTACCATAATAAAACAACTTGAGAGTATACTGATACGTTCCTCTATTTCCAGACATCTTAAGGCAGCCCTGGCTACCTCTGGAGTGGTATGGCTGGCTCCGGCCACAAAACCATCGGCCTTACCTTCCCTGACCATCATCCCGGCACAATAAAGCGTATCCTCAAATATCTGACGGACAGTATCTATGTCCATCCCCCTGCCCTTATGCATCTGAAAGAATTCTTCAATATACCTGTCTTTATCAGAAGAAGATACCTTATTTTTATCCAGTAAGATTACCCTGGCAATCCCTTCTCTATCAATAATCCGAGCGGCCTCCTGCATCCTGGCATCTCCAGTTTCAGGCAGCACGACTGTCTTAGGCCTGGCCTTGGCCATCTGGCGTATCTTCTGAATCGTATCCATCTTTAAATCCCTTTCAGTATAGTGGTTAAATCTACATGTTTCCTGATCATATTTACCACGGCATTAATCTTAGAGGTATCCTGCGGCTGAATCTTTACGGTGAGGTCATGTATGGCGGTAGCCACGGCATAAGTATCCTTTTCGGCCAGCAAAACGGGAATGCCGGCTAAACGTAATAAGTCCATGATCGATTTATCCGGTAAGATCCCGCCGCTCAATATTATACCTGAGACCTTAAGGGTCTTTCTCTGTGTCTCCCGAAAACAACCCAGGGCTGTCATGATCATATCCTCCCTGTCTCCGGGGGTGATCAAAAGGCTGTCAGAAGTAAGGTATCTTATGGCATCATGAGGCTCCATCGCCCCTACAATGACATTAGAGACGACATTCCCCAGGTAATTCTTACCGCAGAGAAGCCTGAATCTTATCTCCTCCAGTATCTGTTCAATAGTAAAACGGGAAAGCAGGGGGTTATAGGGTATGACCCCGAGGACCTTTATGCCTTTACGCCTCAGTCCCTTGCCTACCATGCGCTTGACCTTATCAAACTTAGCGGGAAGTACCTTATTTATTATCGCCCCCAACACCTCAACGCCCTGCTGTTCAAAGAGCGCTTTATTCAATACTATCTCATCGATAGGCCGTCCTATGCCTCCGGAAGAAACTATTATCGCCTTAGAACCTATAAGGCCGGCGACTGTAGCATTGGAATGGTCGAATACCGAACCCACGCCGGCATGGCCGGTGCCTTCTACAATCACCAGGTCCTGACCGCAAGAAACCCTGCTGAATGAATCCTTTATCTGACGGGTGATGGATTTACGGGAAGGAGAATTTATATATTTCTCGGTAAACCCCCTCTCTACGGCGATAGGATTCATATCTTTAAGCCCGCACTGTATGCCAAAGACCTTTTCTATAAGCAGGGAATCTTCATCGATCTTTATCCCCTCTTCCTCCAGGTAGCGCTGCCCTATGGGTTTTATAAAAGCTACCTTCTTAAACCTCTGGCGAAAATTACAGATCAAGCCCAGGGAAACGGTAGTTTTACCGTCATTCTGTTTTGTGGCCGCAATGAAGACCTTTTTCATCAATGACCCCCTGCCCTTTAGCAAACCACAGCAGTTCAATCTTAAAGATTGGCCTCTATTTTACGCTTAAGTTCCGCCTTGCTCAATGCGCCTGTGGACTGCCCTAAAACCTGTCCTCCTTTAAAGAACATAAGCGTAGGTATGGACATCACCCCATACTGGGTAGGTGTTTTAGGATTATCTTCAATATTTATCTTGCAGACCTTGAGCCTGTCGGCGTATTCCCGGGATATCTCCTCCAGTATAGGAGCGATCATCTTGCATGGCCCGCACCAGGTTGCCCAGAAATCCACTAATACCACGAGAGGAGAATCCAGGACTTCTTTTTTAAAATTACTATCGGTTATATGCAATACAGACATTTTTATAAAAGGGGTTAAAATAGCGCTGATTGGGTCTATAAAATAACATAAACGGGGTATAAATGCAAGGGATTTTCACTATAGGCCCAGGCTGCTTATGATGCCTTTGCGTATTCAACTATGGCGCGGGCTGTCCACAGCCTATCCAGATAGCGTGCCCAAGTGATTGGATTGGCAGATAATGCTTTTATCCGGCCTTTATTCTTTTAAAGAAGCGCAGAAATATCCTCCCGTGAGCGCATCCAGGGAAGCGTTCAATTCCTTAATCCGCAGCTCCTTTTCCAGGATTTTTCTTCTGTCTTCCGGGGAGCACTCCTCTAATTCCATGCGCACCCTCAGGCGCTCGAAATACAACTTGGTCACCTCATCCAGTATATCGTCCCGCAGCTGCACCACCAGAGGCGACACTCGTAGTCAATTGGAATTGTTGGGGTTGGAGATTATCGGAAGGATTTGTTATGGGGAATTTACAGACAAGCTCAAACTCTCCATTGGGGTAAAGCGGGATTTTTGTGACGAAGGCCTCGAGGACCCTGCGCTTCTGGGCTAAGTCCAGTTTCTTGTCCGATTGATGTATAAACTTAGCGTATCTTAATACCTCATCGCGACTAACGCCTTGCGAGGTCCTCTCCAGGTATTCGATTTTGAAACCCAGCTCCTTTTTGCGCTGGCTAAGATGCTTAAACTCCTGGTCCAGTGAATCCATCTGCCGGCATAATTCTTCTTCGTTTATCTTATTCCGGACGCGTAAAGAAACCGCATTCTCCTTATAGCTTTCAAATTCAGCCAGCTTATGTTCTATCCTCTGCAGCTCATCCTGATGAATCTTCATTTGCTCAGATCGCCCTTCCCCGGATCCTTCCAGGGCTTTCATGATCAAATCAGGCCGGCGCGCTATTTCCTGCAGGGCCCACCAGACCTTTTCGTTGTATTCATCCAGGGGCAACGTCTTCATCCGGCAATCCGGCTTTGTCTTATCGAACCAATACGCGTATCGCGTCCTGCAGCGGTAAACCAAGCGCCGCCACTTGCCTTGACTCGTGCTGCCTACCTTGAAAGTATTGCGGCACAATGGGCACTCAAGCAGACCGGTCAATAGCTGGACCGTAATAAAAGTACGCCTCCTGCTTCGATTGTCGCATAATCTTGCCTGGATTAGGTCGAATGTGCCTTCGGATATCAAAGGCTCATGCGCGCCCGGGATCTGCGTAAAGTTCTTATCATCATACCAGCGCTTCTTATTCGCCTTAGTATAGTAAGGTTTGAATTTCTGATGTATCAGAGTTCCTTTGTACGCCGGATTCCTTAGGATATAATGCACCGCCTGCATACGCCAAGGCTGGCCGGCACGATTCTTATAGCCTTTCTTATTCAACTCCGCAGCTATGCGCTTAATGCCTAAACCCTTATTCAGAAATAATGAAACGACCTCTCTATAAACCACCGCCTCATCCTCGTTGATAACAAGGTACTTATTCTTGGAGATATCAAAGCTGTAACCATAAGGCGTTGTCCTGCCACCCCACTCGCCTTTCTCAGCCTTTATCTTTCGGCCCCTGTCGGAGCGTTGTCTGATTTTTAATCTCTCGCGTTTAGCCAATATGCCGAAGAGGTCGGAAATAAAATCATCATCAATATCTGATAGTGATAATTTCTGGTAGGGCGTACATAACTGGATATTGTTTTCCTTAAAGATTTTCTTAATATACGACAAATCGGCCAGGTCGCCGCGGGAAAGCCGATCCTGGTCCACAACCCAGACCGCATCGAACTTTTTGGCCTCAGCATCATCGAGCATCCGCATAAACTCTGGCCGGTCAACAATGCGTTCTCCGGATATGCCGGCATCCGTATAAATGCCGACAAACTCATGGCCATCCTTAGCGATACATTCTCTGAGGATTTTCTCTTGGGCGGGAAGGGAATATTTGTCGACCTGCTCTTTGGAGCTTACTCGGGTATAGATTACGGAGCGCATTATTAAAAATCTCCTTGCGAGAATTAACTTGCGGGGCCAAGAACGAAACGTGCTCTTTCGTGCCGAAGCATTTCATACGGCGTCATAAACTTAATATTGAGACCAATGCAAACGTTGGGGATCCCTATCTTCTTTGTTGAATTATACGCTCTCTCGTGCGTAACAACTGTATGCCCATAGGCGAGCGCGTGAGCCACTAAATAGTAATCGGCTACTTGGAGGAATGTATTTATAGCAACGGGTTCGTATTGCTGGCTTGTTACCCAAGTACTAACCGAACCGAGAACGGATAATATTGCAGCATCCGGCTTGATAAAAAAATTTGGGCCTCGTTCGGCCGCCCAAACGGCCAACTCATCATCAATAGCGTTAATCTCATCACCAACCTTTTCAATGCTGAAAACGCGCTTTGCCGCATTATTAACTATTAACCACTCCCAAAATGCCGGACAAAAATCAAGCCCATAATGAAGGTTCTTTGCTTGTATGAATACATTAGCATCAAGTAAATATGCCATCAAGCCACCCCCAAGCTTCGTCCGAGATCTTTGAAGGTCTCAAGCTTTGAAAATCCCAGCATTCGAAAAGCATCACGATGAAGAGTTTGACCCTCGAGCGTACTGATTACAAGCGCTCGTGCAAAACGTTTACTAACCCGCGCTGCTTGTGTCAGATAAAAATTACCTCCGCTTCCCTTAGGAAGAGCTAACAGCCGTTCGAGTTCTTCATTATATGCCTTATCGAAATGTTCTTTTGTAATTTTTCCTGCATCGTAAATACGCCGTAAAACAACCAGGGTGCTAACTTTAAAACACCGCGCGAGACGGTTGATTTCATCAGATAATCGACTATCCTTTCGATACTCATCTCGTAACACGGATAACGGCACCAAAAGTTCAGCGGCCACTAAATTACACCAACGCTCAATCTGATTTTTTGGTATCTGCATAGCTTGCGCATCAGAAAGAGCAGACTGCCCGAGCCAAATATGAGCCAATTCGTGGGCGAGTGTGAACATTTGAGCCGCTTTGGTATCCGCACCGTTTATAAATACAAGTGGCGACAAATCGTCTACTAAGGCAAAACCCCGAAATTCATATGGATCAAGTTTACGCTGATTATTATTTCCAACAACACCGCTGACCATAACTAAAATCCCGAGCTCATCCGCTTGTTCGATAAAACGACGCAATGCATCAGTCCACGTTGGCATTTCACGGCGTTCTTCAATATCAAACCCCAACGCGCTCCTTATGCGTGCTGCAAATTCTTCGACATTATTATCTTGACGTGCAGAGCCTACAAACTCCAACGACTCTTCTCCCGCGGTACGTGCGAATTCGCGATACCATTCTTGACGCTGCTGACAAATGTAAACAGTATCAAGTAGATCAGGACTGGGCCGACCAAGAATTCTCGTATCCGATGTGCGAAAATCTGGAATGGGAAGACGCTCAACCGGGGGTTCAGTAAGAAAAAGAAAACCAATAGGGGTAAATGTGGCCTTTGCGAAATTCTCCAATTGTTTGAAGGTAGGCTCCGCATCCCCGTGGATCCAAAGTTCAAAGTTCGGGAACTTCTTGCGAATTCTATCCACACTCCGTCCAGACCGTTCCAGCGCCCATTGTAACATTTTTCCTTTTACAGCTACTCGGCTCATCTATTCCCCTGATATTGGCAAAATCAAAAAAGGCAGCCTCCTGTAAAGGCTGCCCCTAAATGTACTCTACCGAATCATTATCGCGCCCCCCATTAAATCCATATTATACCCCGCCCGTTCTCACTGTAAACATTTATTTACAATCTCAGCGCCCGCTCTTTAAGCTCTGCGGCCGGTACCTTTCCCCAATCCTGCAGGATCCCGATGATCGCGGTGATGCCCGGGCCCTGAGCCTCCCGAAGCTTAGAGCAGACAATCCTGATTGTTTCCTCTTCCGCCAGACAGACTTCCTGCATCACTGTATCAAGCGCAGAAAAGGCCTGCTTCAGCGGATTCGGCTTTGTAAGTGTGGTATTTACCATGCCTTCTACAATGCCCTTTTTTTACAAAAGGCGCCCACTTGAGTGGGGACCTTTTTTTTAAAATTGCTTAAGCCACCTCCGATGCCTCTCCGGGCCGGATTGTGGCCAAAACGGTACAAAAACAGCGGACAGCCGTTCTGCCGGCATTTACCCACAGAAATGAGGCTGCCGGCACACTCCAGACACTTCGTGCGGATCGCTTTAAGGGGGGTCATTTTCTCATCTTTCTCGTCGATAAACTGATAACTTCCGCTTAGAACCATTATGTTAACTTGGTGGTTTCCATAACCTCTTTATTTGCCTAAGTTATGAATATACCGCCGGGTTAACGGAAATTGATATCCTAAACATTATGAGTATGTAATCATAATCCAGAATCCTGCCCGGGCGCCTACCCGCCTTCGATTATTTCAGCCTCCCTGGATAATGCATCCTTTAGCGCCTCATTCAAAACTTTCCGAAACCAAAAAGGACGCTTCTTTATCGCCTGGATAAAAGTATCCATCTGTGTAATAGTTAAATCTTCGTCTTTAAGGTCATCATTAAAGACCTGCAAGATGCCAATTACTAGGCCGAGTAATGTATCACTAGCATTGTGGAATGATCCATTCGGACACCCATGGCAACCTGGATACTGTTTATTTATATCAAAATCACCAATATTGAACTGCTGATTAAGCTGCAGGCCCGGAGTTTTCAATTCTCCTCCTAGCAAATACCAAAGCTTCATGGCTATGACATCGCCTTTCTTGATCGCGGCGATCAACTGAGCGTCTACCAGGGGAGCATTCCGGACCCGGTATTCCTTGCGCTGCTCGTTTACCCAGTCCCTGAAATCGGGATTATGCTTCAAATGATAGTAAAATTTTTCTTTTATAACCCCTGTTCTACGTTCAGCTTCGGTCTTATTCCCGGCAACCTCTTCAGAAAAAAGGACTTGCACAAAACGCTGCAATTTTTGGGGTGGATGATATTCATTAAGAATGGTTAAATCTTTACTCATGTTTTTCTCCAGGTTGCGCTAGGCGCCCGGCAGAACAGGTGTTCTGAATGTTACAGGCATTCAGCACCCTGCTCAGACGCGTAACCGGGCGCCCAGCTGTGAAACTTTAGCCTTTTTATGGGTGTTACATTGGTTACATTTTGCGCCCCGTGACACATGTGACACATTTACCCTATTTAAACTCTCTACCTCTCTACTACTCTTTATATGCCCTAAAAAACAAAGTTGAGATAATTAGAGAGTAATCTGTCACATCCGTCACGCTTTTGCCTTTTTCCGCATTTTAAAGCTAATTTTGTCATAACCGCCACCTCAATGTGTCACGCATCCGTCACGGATGTGTCACGCTCTCCGGGTAATTAAGCCCTATACCGCGCCAAATCCGGCCTGTATGCACCCGGTCATCCTCAATTCCCTTGAAGTGCTTGGTAAGTTCGCCGGCGAATCTCTTCATGCTTAGCGGCCGGTAGCCGTTATTTTTACAAAAATCGGCATACCTGGAATATATATCGCTTTTGCCAGCCGCGAGTTCTACGCTCAGGGAGCACTCTTCTTCAACAAAAATAATGACGTTGTTGTTTTCCTTGCGGTATTCATCGATCTCCTGTTGTATCTGCTCCGTGATATCAAAATATCCGCGGGCCCGCAGGCGCTTCAAGCCCTCTAAGCACCAAATAAAAATGCCGTCTAATTCAGTCATCAATGGATTACGCTCGTCATTAAGTCTTAAATTTTTATTTTGTTCTACCTCCCCGAATTCCCGTTTAAAACGCAGGATCAGCAGCCTCCTGAAGAATGCGTTCGTCTTGTCATTGACCCGGGGAAGATTATTCATGGCAAAAATAAGCTTGCAGAATGGGTGGAATTTAAAAGAATTTTTGAATTTAAGATCTGCCTGGATAGGGTCCCCGGAGATAATAGCTTTGAACATGCTGTCATAGACTTCGGATTTTGTATTTGTCTCAATACTGATATTCGCCAATTTACCAAAAAGATTAGCGAGATAGTGCGCATCATCAAATTTTTCAAGCGGGATTGATACGCAGTTTTCTTTTCCAAGCATTCTTTCGAGCATATTCAAAATTACTGATTTGCCCGTTGCCCCGTCTCCGACACACATCAACGCCCTGTCATATTGCATCTCACGGGTTAGGCAAAGCCCGAAGAATTCCTGAAGTGTCCGGGCTTTCTCTTCATCGCCCTGGAAGATCTCAAAAAGCATCTGGATCCATTGATCGCATTTAGCAGCCGGGTTGTAGGTAACTTGCAGCTGAATGGTGGAATAAATATCCGGCGTATGCGGTAACAATGCACATTTCTCGATATCAAAAAGACCGTTTTTAAGATTTAATAACGCCGTATTGTTAAGTTGTTCGACGTCCACGTAGGCGCACGTCTTAGCAAAATCAAGGATCTCGTTTACCTTGCCGTTTGAGATATCGACCCCGGTAGACATGAGGATCCACCGGCGGGCCATTTCCTCGTGGATATAGCGGTATACGCCGCCTTGGTAAACGTAGAAGTTTTCACCGCAATAAATAAGATGGCGTTCCTGGCATATCTTATCCGCAATCTCTACCGGAGTAAGTTTTTCTTTTGTGCCGATATTTTTATTTCGTGCTATATAATCTTCGTAACTCTCCGGCGCCTCAAGGTGTTTTCTAAGATCTTCTATATTCTGCTTACTTAGAAAGTCTTTAATCTGATCATCGATACCTTTGCCTAAAGCACCGTCAAGGTTAACTATTTCTACAGTTGCTCCGCGCTTCCTAAGGTAAAGGGCTAATTCATATTCAGCTTTTAAGATATGCGGATTTTTATATTTATCGGAGTCAAAAACGATGCGGCATTTCCTATTCTTGACGTTTAAATTAGCAAGTACATCCAAAGAATGACCTTTTGACTTCCAACCCCACACGCCCGGGATACTTATGGCCGGATAGTCTAGTTGCTCCATTGCCAGGGCCTTCTTCTCGCCTTCAACAAAATAATACGGCACAGAGACATCATTGCGCTTTTCTTGTACGAGATAGGTAATAAATAAATCCTGCGACATGCCGGCCGGTGAAAGATACTTACGGTCGCCAACCGGATTATCCAACTTGATTTTGAAATAATGCGAGCCTGGATACTGTATAAGCCATCCCCCTCCGGATATATCATTACGGTTAAGCTTCGCGCGTATTTCAGCCTCAGAGAGCGAGGCAATGCCGTATTTGGTGATCGTATCATCGGATAACGTGGATCCATGGAGGTCACCAAGATGTTTTGGCTGCAAGTTATTCATGATATTTAATCCTTTTACTTAGATAACTTTTTATTTTCTTCAACATCTCGTAAATTTCACTAGGCATCCAAATAAGTCTCCCATTCCGGGCTCTTTCGATTTTTCCGATGATGCCGCGGCGCTCCAAACAGTAGATGAGTTGATACCGAAGGCCAGTACGCTGCCTGACGTTTTGCATAGTCCAAATCTCTTCCCAATAACCTTCCGTCTCTAGCTGGTGTAAGACATAACCTATATTATTTATAATAAAGACTTCGTTCATGGCCGGCGCCCTCCGGTATATCCAATGTTGCCCCTGAAAATCATATCTTTAAGAGACCGGAAGGCGTCTGCATAACCCTTAGGATCTATTGTCGCTCGCCGATTCCAGTAGTCAGAAAGCAAGTCTTCACATTTTTTTGTATCGGGGAATACAAACCAGCAAAATTTAGCAGACGCGTCAACGCGGATTTTTGGAGGAGTGTTCAGCTTAGCGTAGAGAAATGAGGCCTCGAAGATATCCTTAATTTCAAATCCATTGTCATCTTTCATTTTAATCTCCATCTAAGTAGCGATTATTTAAGTCAACTCTTTACCACCCTCCGTCACAAAACAAAGATTCCCGCCGTCCATGGTAATCCCCATTGCCTTTTTGGATACCGGGTTAGTGAGTAATTCGTGAATTTTCTCATCGTGGATGAATGCTTTCGCCACAATCTTACCGGCCTTTTGTATAGCTTCGGTTATGGTAGCAACCCAGTCTTTGAGATCTCTCTCCGGTAGCTGTTTTTTTTCGGACCAAGTTTGACGGTTTACATAAATTTTTTTTCCGACCAGATCTTCCGGATTGCCTTCTGCCAGGGTAAAGGTAATTGCATTATTTTCGTAATTCGATTCAGCCAGGTCGATCGTCACCGATTCCCGGATATCGCTAGACTCTACACTGGCGCGCGCGTCGAGTTCGGACTGCAACGATGCGGATGAATTATTTTCGCGTACTAATACCGGAGTCTGATAACACGTTTTTCCGCCTTGTATGCACCCGCAGTTTGGACATGCAGCGAATTTGACCGAAAGACCCTTTTCAACTGAAATCGTCCCGGACCATCCGCACTGTAAACAACGCACATCCGCGTCATAAGTTTTCAACTCAGGTTCGATCACTTCAAGAGCTGATATACTTTCATTAAGCATGTCCCAGTCCGTCTTGCCGGCTTTCTGGTCTATGCCGGCCGCACCACCCCGGGTATCCAGCGCCCTTTGTAACGATTCCCTCAGGAGCGGCGATGAGCGCGGCTGGCCACGGATCGCCCGCAGGCCATTGCTTATGCGCTCAAGCTTAAGTTTAAGATTCAAAATCTCCGCTGTATGATCGCCTTTGGATTCTTTAATATCAACTCCTGCCCTACCGTCAAGTTTTCTTTGTAATTCTTTAAGTTTTGACATTCTGCCTCCTTAAATTATTTCTCGGGCTTAAAATTTATAATCGCATCTCGTAAATTATCTTTTAAATAAACCAATGCCCTTGGACCTGCAGCCTTAAGCGCAGGGCTTAAAAAATCCCTCGGAATCATCTTGCTAGTGCCATAAAATACATATAGCGCATGCGGCGCGATATTCTCATCAACGCCAGCCCAGGCGCCGGCCTTTAAAGCCATGAATTCAATATTTGCCTCTTGGACACCTTGTTTTAAGCTACTGACTAATTGTCCCGATTGTATATGCACTTTATATGATTCCGGATGATGCAGCCCCGGGCCGACGATGCGGTAAGGATGCCCCATGCGCCTGAGGCTCTCCAGGGAATGGTCTTGTAAGCTAATATTTTGCTGTATCTCTTCCTTCAGCATTCCTGAAACTTCCTTCATTGAACGATTGACATGCTTAAGAAAACCGCCGCCAAAATTGCGAATGTTTTTAATGACTAATTCGGTACCTCGAACTGGCATATTAATCTCTCAAAGTAATATTGCGTGTACGGCCTAACCACAAAAAGAAGGCCGTCGCAAAAATTATCCCTGCGATAAGGCCGCATAAAAATGATTTGGGGTCAAACACGTAAAGCCCTCACTTCATCATCTGTTAATCCCAATGCCCTTAATTTATTCTCCTGGATTTTAAATATGCAGTCTGGATAACTGCGCCGTGCCTGCGTGGCACGCTATCTTCATTGATGCCGTTATCTAATGGGCATCCCTCTACTTCAAAGGTTTGATTCGGGAATGTATAATCTCCAAAAAGCAGTGTAAACATCACGCTACTCTCCTTAAACTGCGCTCCGTTTCAAAACCTATTTGTTCCGCCAAATCCCGAATATCTACATCGCTGCTAATTATCGGAGATTCGATAGTTATATTAATCGTATTCCCAACTTCTTTATCTACTGGTGTAAAAGAATATCTCTCCGGCCCTTCTTCTCCGGCTAAGAATAATGTCGGTTTCGTGACTACGCCGGATCCGCCCTCGCCAAAACTTCCACCAAAACTAGCGCCAAAACCAGCCTCTCCTTCGCCAAAAATTGTAGCCGACTCCAGAGCGCCGGCCACACCTATGCTTGTGGCCATGGCGCCCCCCAGGGCAGCCGTACCGGTCGCAACCGCTCCACCAAGGGTAGCTATTGAAGCCAATAATGCGGCTGGATACCAAGCCGCAGCTATAGTACCAGCAAGAAGCATTGTCGCCGCAGCTACCATACTACCGATAGTCATAGCGATTAAAGCCTGAACGGCATACTCGATTACAAATTCAACGATCGCCTGGATCATCGCCAGGCCGAATTGTTTAAAAGCATCAGAGGCTTTCTGCGTCCCCATAATGATGCTGGTCAGGGCCGTAGAGAATCCTGAACTGAACTTTTGCAGGATCATATTGGCAAAATCAAATATCCCCTGCCAGATAGTTTTATGCATGCTTTCTATGGTACGCAGGAGATTTGTAGCGGCGTCAAGCGTAATCTGCTGGTTCATTATATCCTGGTTCTCCAGCTCTGCCTTGACGCGGTAATATTCCTGGGCGCTCTGTATTCCTTGCTGCATCACATATATCTTTTGGTACTCGGATTCAGTAGCCAGGCGTTCAAGATCAATAGACTTCTGCAATAAATCAAGTTCCTGCTGTTTGATGTCAAGACCATCGGCATGCAATTCTTTGACGGAGTTATAATATTGCTCGGCATTTATCTTTCCTCCAAGATATTGCTCGTTGAGTTCCTTTAGAACCTGGACATGACGTTCGGCCTTAGTGACGGTTTCATCAAGGACCGTATTTTGCTTCTCTAAGGCAGCGGTCTGTTCTTTTATCGGCTCAGCTAAATTTTTCCCCTGCCCTAATCCGGTCCCGATATCAAATTCCATCACCGGGCCCTTAGGTTTACTCTGGAATAAAGACTGAACTCTCCACCAGAATTCCTGAATTTTTTTACTATTATTATCCAGCCACTCTGCGAGTTTCCATCCGGCAAAGGCTGCGGTTATAACGGCCAGCAGGGGCACAAACGAAGCCAGCAAAACTCTGAGACTGGCAAAGAAGGCGAGTACAGGCGGGCCTATTTTAGGTATATAAAGCAAAAACTGAATCAACTGATTCATCCCAAAGATCACCGGCCCCAGGGCGAGCATTAAGACGCCAAGAGCAAGCCCTAGCTCTGATATAAACTTCGTCAACTGTGGATGCGCTTCGCCAAATTCCCGGAATTTGACTATCAGATCGGTAATGACCTTTGTAAAATGCTCCAGCGCCGGCAGCAAAGTCAAAGAGATCTCAAGCCACAGGCCACCAAGTGCGCCTTTGAGAGACTTGGTACTGTCGGAAAACTGATCAATCGCCTTGGCATTCTCAGTTGTTAGTACCAGGCCAAGACGCTCAGCTTCCCGGGAAAGCCTTTGGATCTCTGCGGACCCGAGGTTTAACACTGGGATAAGTGCTTCTCCTTGGCGGCCAAACACCTGCATGGCCAGAGCTGTCTTTGCGGCCGCATTTTCGGTGTTCTTGAATACATCGGCAATCCTAAAGAAGGCATCCTCGGCCTTCATAACTTCGCCGGTAGTTTCATCCTTCAAGATAATCCCCATGGCGCGAAAGGTCTCGTTGAGTTTAAAATTCCCGTTGGTGGCCTCGTAGATGTTCTTATTAAGGAATTTAAGCCCCATCGCTACCGCTTCAAACGAAGACTCAGTCTGATCGGCCACATACTTTAGCCTGGACAAGGTGTCGACCGCAACACCTGTACGTTGGCTCACTTCGTAGATCTGATCGCCATAATCAACAGATAATTTGATCATCGCGGCATAGGCAGCCGTAATGGCCGCGCCGGCAGCGGTGGTGACAAGGGCGATTTTATTTGTCCATTCATTAATCTTGCCGGCCGTATCTTTAACTTGCTTCTCAGCTTCTTTCAGGCCGGCATTGAACTTTGAAGCTTCGGTCGTTATCTCAACGATTAACTCACCAATGGTCTCAGCCAAGCTGTACCTCCCGGATTATTTTTTCGATCAGCGCAATCGCTTCCTGCAGCCCCTGATTATCAAGCGGAAAAAATTTCGCGATGAATTCTTTCGTTGTATCCATCATTAAGAGATTTATTGGTATAGGATAAGCCTCTGGGTATCCTTTAGCATTAAATTCGATACATCTACACTGCTCCCTGATTGCGTTATTGATGAGATAGGCATCTTCCATTTTTCTCTCAATGCGGATTACTTCTTGCAGGGCAATGAGTTTCTCGCGCAGAAGCTGTAGAATATCCAAGTCGTTATCACGTAAAGCCTTAATCAGCCGTTTTATTTCCGGTGCCGCTGCTTTGACCTCTTCTAGTTTCTTGATGAGGCCAGGCAGAGCCTCATCTATATGCACGATTGCGGCCTTTTGTCTTTCGATATCCCGGCGTAATGTTTCGATCTTCTCCTTCTTCCCGCTTCCCAGGTTTTTGTTTTCCATGGCCTGATCTGCGAGTAAGGGCTCTAAGTCGTTTTGTTTATCTTGTAGAATTTTTTCCATTTCCGCCTTACCCTGCGTCAAAAGGGCTATCTCATTTCTGATTTCTTGTTCAGTGTACATTATCCGCCTCCATTTTTTTTAACATAGTAACGATTTTCAGACGCGTCGCTTCGGCCGCGGTAAGATTCTTTTGCAGATCGTCAAGCTTACCTATATATTGTCTATTTGCGATACGCGCTTTATATCCTGCGATTACCCGATTGGCTTCGGCTAATTTTTTCCGAAATGTTTTTACCATAACGATGCGATAAGCGGCTTGCCGGTCGCATTTTTTCTGAATAATCTTCTCGATGAATCGGCGCTTTAGGTCGATAAGGCAATGGCCTTTGGGGTATTGCGCTTCGAGAGCACTAAGTTGTGCGATGCTAGCGTCAAAGGCTGCGTCCAGTTTGACGATGGCAGCTATGTGTTTTTTTTCATACTTGATGTAGTTCATTTTGACCTCCGCTTTGAACAGGAGGCCGGCCCAGCTTTTTGGCCGGGCCGGGCGGAATTTATACAAAGCACACGCGGATCACAATGAAGGATCTGCGCGAGTTTGGTGATAACTAGCGGTTTGGCAGAGCGACGGCCGGATAAAATAATTGATAGATAGCTTTCACTAATGCCTAACATAGTCGCAAGTTCAAATGCTCGGAACCGATTTTGCATTAAAATGGCACGAATTAAAGGACCATTAAGCCTCATTTGCTCCTCTAAAAAACAAAAAAGCTCCATCCGCCGGCCTGTAATGATCGGCAAATGGAGCATCTCTATACAATAAAAAAACCCAAACCAAAGACATTAAAAATTCCTGCTTCAGTTGGGTTTATTTCGTTGGTATTTTGTGGAAGTCAGGCCTTTCAGCTTTCGTCTTCCACGGGGAACCCTCCCCTTCAAAATCCTTAACTACTTTTCCCAAGCTATCCTTACTTATACTTTATACCATATAAAAAAGTTTTGTCAAGAAGTTTTTGACATGGCCGGACCCGGGTAATGTTGCCGCGCCTACTCAAAGATCTGCAGACATCACTACCGGCTTTAATTCTTTAGTAAAATAAATCTTTACCTTATTGATGCCCCAGGCTTTAATATCTCTTTGTACTTTTAAGTATTTCTTAGGGAACCTTGACTTAATATACCTCCAAGCATCCGGCTTTACTTTGCTGGCCTTAACGCAAATAAGATCGGTATAATCCATAACATCCTCCGTTATTTGAGACCCCTGTTTATGATCTTCCTTAATTTCTCAACATCCGCATCCGTATAAATCCAGTAATTACTCAGAGGATCGCGCTTGCCTGGAATCTTGCCGGCTTTCGACCAATTCTGTATGTTTCGCTTACTCACCTTAAGTTTCTTCGCCAGATCCCCTGTGGTAAAATATTTACGTAATGGTACCAAGTTAAATCACCTCCTTTCTATTTCCGCTTCTCCATCATCTTGTATATATCTTCTTCATAAAACCGTGGCCGCGCGTTAGGGCTATGCTTCAATATTCTAACTCCATAATCCGGCCAAGTATGGTAGATACGGCTGCCGTAATCGTATGATATACCAATGAGCTCGCAGGCTTGTTTAAGTGTGATGATTTTATGCATCACTTCCCCCTCATACAACCTTACCAACATTACTAACTATACCAAATAAGGCGTTATTTGTCAAGGGATATTATTTCGGATTTTCCGATAAGGTAGGGGCGGGAATATCGGATTTGTGATGCGGGATTTATCGCTTAGGTAGGTCCGTCAGCTGTAATGCGTGCCGGCTTTTTTCTTTTCTTAAAGTTTTCAAACTTTTTAGTCAGGACAAAAACATAATCACAAATTGCACTGGTAAATTCTAGAAGATCGAGTGAATCTACCTGGGTTATAGCATTTTCACCGGCATGAGCGCCTATATTACGATGCAATCTCAGCGCCTCCGACCATTCGTATATTTTTTTGTCGATTACTCCATTTTTTAATAATTTTTTCAAGCCTCCGATCAGAGCTGTCTCTTTAATTTTATATTCAAAACAGATGCTCTCCAACGCCTTGCCACACATAACCGCACAAGCGTCATAAGCTTTTGCCTTATAGCATAAATTTGCTTCTTCTAACGCTTTTTTAACAGTTTGCGGAATACTCGAATCTAAAGATTTACGTGGCTTAGGCCATACCCTCGTAGCAACATCATATTCATATTGATTTGATTCAGTTCTAATTAAATCCTGAGACGCCACTAAAGCAAAATTGCATACAGGACATTTTAATAACGATATTTTTGCTTGTAACCATAACCATTCTTCTGGGCCATTTTCTTCATGACTAGCTAAAACTTCAGCATCCACCTTAGATTCACAATAACAGCATTCAATAATCATGTATTGCTCTTATTTTTAGTATCCTTATAGCAATGTAACAAAATAAATTATAATCGACCGATTTATACACACCACTCATTCCTTTTAATATTAAGAAGGGCTAAGCGACGGGCCTTGTCGATATTCCGCGCAAGGGTTTCCGCCGCCTGACTTGCTTTGCCTTTTTATCTCTGTGGATCCCTAAAGCAAAACCATCACCTTCGGGTTCCGGTTTCCCGGGCCAAAAGCCAACCCTTCTTTACACAACCCAATGAGATCCTTCGTTTCAGGGTATCCAGAGTCCAGCCAGAATATTGGCCAGAGTTTCTGGGCCTTACGTGCGAGAAGGCAGGGGGCGGTACAGATAACGCGCTATAAACGCGCTCATTTTACTGCCCTCCTTTCAGGTTGTGTTACTATAGCTATATTATCCTACTCCAGGAACCTCAAATCAATCCTTATTTACCTGTTTTGAGGGCATTCAGAAGCGCCCTTAGATCCTTAAGGAATAAATCTTCTCTTAGGCCTACTTCGCACCATAGAAATTGCTGCAACCGGATAATTGCCTTAGTCTCTTGGATAAGCTTCTTGGCTGGCTTCATCTTCCCACCTCCTGTTACAATAGACGTAAGAAGTGGCTAAATCTAACGGGGATTTTTTAAGAAATACTGCGGAAGTTAATGAAGAGAGGAAAGGTTAATTGCTTAGTGGTTTTATTCTAAAACCCCATTCTTTATAATGGTTGTTTATATATTTATCAACACCATTTACTGTCCAAACTGTTACATCTTTTATATCTTCTATATCGTTATCAAATACTGCAATATTATTACAACGCTCAATATGATTATGAAACATAGTTGCTATATGGATTGCATCTACACCTAAAAGATTATATTTATGTATCAAATCCAGTGCTTCCGAAGTAATTTTGTGAGTTAATGGTATGGATTCACGATAAGAAAAATTTCCCAATAACTCATCAAACTTTTTATTTATATCTACCGTTTTAGGATGATAGCATCGTGGAGTATTAGGATATAACTTCATAAACTTCCTTATATTGAGATGCTGTATTTTATGTAAATCTTTAATTTCCCTGATAAGATTTGCACACCACAGCTCTTCTCTTAATACTTCAGAGTAAATTATAACGGGTTGGAAGTTTTTTAAATCTTGTATAAACTGAACACACTCGTTATGATACTCAAGTCCATCTACTAAAGTTTTAAGGACAAAGGAAGTATCAAAATATATTATTGGAAACTTTTCAATATGTGAAACTAAAGAAAGTTCTTTAAGATGGTTGATCTGGGGAATTTTGGGGGGCATTCCTACCTACAAAGCAATTCTTCGGTAGAATAAGGAGCTTTTGCTTTTATGGCACCACAAATTCTATTGATAGGTTTCGCTTTATTTATGTTATTTTTGTAGATTGTATAACCGTTCTTTTTAGCCCTTTCGACTATTGCCTTAATTCTTTCTTTAATCTGCTTGTCTGTCATAATTGCTCCTTATCACTTACAATATACCATATTTCAAGTTCATAAAAAAGGGCTTGGGAGTATCCTTAGGAAACCGCTTTCTTTATAGACAACAATAGCCTCGGGCTTTCCGAAGCCATTTACTAAGAGAGTTAACTATTGTTATTGGGACAATACCATTATGGGATGCATTATTTATATACCATATAAATATATTAAGTGGTGACTCTTAAGCAGGCGCCTTCCGAAAACCCCCCGGCATTGCACCAGGGTAAACATCCCAAAACCGGCCTTTATCTTGAAGTAAAGGTATTCTACTAAGGAGGGCGCTCTTAGTCAAGCCTTTTTTTGCTTTTATCTTGACTGTTATCGCCTCCTATATGTATCCATATATATAACATAGAGTTAACATACCCCTATTCCCCCTCTGACACCGCAAATAATACCTCGATCGGCGCCTTTCCTTCCGGTTCTTGGCGCCATGGGGTGGGGGGGGCCAAGGCGCCTTCCGGCTTTCTTAGCGCCTTAATACACAGAAAAACGCCCCTCTTTTACCACTCTCCAGCCTTTTTCCATCTCAAAAACCTAACCTGAATAGGCTTTTTTCAGCTAAAATAGGCCTTCCTGCCCCCTATGCCAACCCTGGCCGGGTTCTCCCAAGCCTGTAGGGGTAAAGACTACATTTTACCTAAGCGCACAGCCGGATATCTTTCGGCCTACTGGCGCACTCCAGGTACTTATTCCTGATCGCCTTTATCGACATTACCCGGGGAATTAGGCGGTTTGAGCGCATAATTCACCGCTCTTTAACGTAAATTCTATATACGAAACTGACTGATATACAAGTGTCTTGTTTGCACCATGAGTTTTGAACGCACATCAATAGAAGTCTGGTCGTCATTCCAGATAAGCTCCCCCAGGTTCCATGTAAGGCTTACGTCCCAGTCTAAGGAGTCGCGGCCGCGCCTTAATATATCATCTTCGGATTTTGTAGTTGAGCCTCCCTCCCAATGCCAAAGGTCATTAGTATTTCTGTCTATGCCGACACTGATCTGAGGCAGTAACGCCTTTTTGGCTGCCTGTTTTCTCCATTTTATAATTTTTTCCGGACCTACTTCCGCGTATTTAATCGCCGCCTCCTGGACCTGCCGTATCGCCGGTTCTTTGTCTTTGAGGGCAGGCAACGACGCCGACTCATTGTCTTGGCTATCCTTAAGAATTACTGCGGCATTGGCTTTATACAACCCCTTGCCGCAGGCGGCATATAAATATCCTTTTGGCCCTGAAATTATAAGATTAATATCCCCTCCGTCAAGCCGCAAAGAAAGCTCATGCCACCTGTTATTGCGGTATAAGAATATAGCGGTCTTAGTCGCGGCGTATAGGATGCCGCCTTCTTTTGCCATAGCCAGAAAACGCACATCCCGGCTAAGCAAACCGTAATCACAAAGAGGCTCCCAACCTGCATCATTGTCCTGTCTTCTATACACCCCCCGGCAAGTAGCTAGATACACGGAAACAGGCTCACCTGCAGTAACGATTATATGGCTTATGTCCGGGCTCTTTATATCATGGGGCTCATTTTCTTCATCCGCTTCTTCCTGATAGTCATTAGGTTCTACGGAAGCAGTTACAAAAACCCTGTCCCATTTATCGCCCTTATCTTGATTCACAAACACCCCTTCTGAACAGGCCAGATAAACAGAGCTTCTGCCTTCAATACAGGCAATTGCAGTAACCTGGCTTTTCCCTATAATACCAGGCTGCCTCTGCCAATTACGGCCCCTGTCTCTGCTTATAAACAACCCGGCCTTTGTGCCCAGATACATATTGCCCTCTGAAATTCCCAAAGAAGTACACTCACTTTGTAAGGTATCCCCGCCCCGGAAAATCCGCTTCCAGGAATCCCCCTTATTCAGGCTGCGGTAAAGGCCGGCTGAAGTCGCAGCATAAATAACACCGCTATCCCCGGGGTCAAAAGATAAACAGTTTACCCCTCCTGCTGCAGAAGGAAGGACCAAAACACTCCTCCAGCTCTTTCCTGCATCCTGGCTCTTCAGCACTGCCTTAGGCGTGCCGATATAGATAAAATCAGGATTGGCGTAGTCCAAAAGGGCTGAGCGCACATTGTTATTGCCCCTGCTTATATCTTCCCAGGCTAGTTCAGAAGCAAAAGCATTTACCCCCGTTGTAAAGATTAGAAAACCGAAAATCAGACTCGCACTAGCTATTGCATAAACCAGAATCTCATTTCTCATATTCGCATCCCCCTTTCTACCTCTAATAGACGCAAAAGAGAACAAAATCTAACAAAGAATTATAATTATTTCTAAACAGGCTAAGAGAAAACAGTGAAATCTAACAGGGGTAAAATTTAAACCAGGGGCAGGCTTGATTTAGATATTGCTTAATTATCAGGATTATTTGTGGGAAACGTTTAGTGGGTTACTAAAATAAAAAGGGCTGGACGGTTAGGTCCAGCCCTTAGGATTAACTTGATTAAACTTAATCCCCTGTAAGTATAAAACTATATACGAAGACTCTTTTTAACTGATTCATACTCAGCCTTACTTACATATTTTGTTTCCACTACATTTCCTTTCTTGTCCAGTTTACTAACTATATAATTTGACTGTAATTGCGAATGAGAAGCAAGAGTAGGGTCTATAAGAGGCGTTCCTTCTATAACATACCCAAATTGACCAAAAAGTAGGATAGTCCAAGCTTTATAAGAAAGAACTCCATCAAGAAGAGCAACCGCCCCTGGGACACTCTCAATAGCCCTATCAAGTGCCGTTTCCATATTAGGAACGCCAGTAGGAATAAATATTATCATAGAAACAATGTCTTCCCCCTTCACCTTCTTTGTTCCTTTCTCAAAACTAGCTCCTCTACTTAAGTCAATATTTTTAGTTGAAATAATATTGAAGTCTACCAGCCGAGTAACGCAACCTGATAGCATACTAATGCAGAGAATGATACAAATAATGCCTATTTTTCTATACATATACTCCCCCTTTTTTGTATAAGCATATTATCCTACTACAATTCCAAAATTACAAGCAATTTAGTGAGCGGGTCTAAAATTACAAAAACCTTAGTTTTGAGCAACCCTTTAATAGACGCGGGAAGTGGGAAAATCTAACGGGGAATTTTAGAAATAGTAAAAAGTTGTTTTGGTTATAAAGAGGATTTTAATGTTGAGGGAAATACCATGCTATAATCTAATCTTCCCTTGCTCCTGGATGGAAGCAGAAGATAGCGGGTCTTCGTTGAGTTCCACAAATATTTTATATTTAAGCTCTGCTAAGTCTATTTTGGACTCAATTAACTCTATCACTTGTTCAGGCTGGATAACTATATCATTATTTGGTTGGCTCATTTTTAATTTTTTTCTCAAAAGATAACTGTGAAACACAAGTTTCAAATTCTTTGGTTCGAGGTTTAGTTACTTTTGCTCTTGTAGATTCAAGTTCGCCCTTATCAGTGTCGTTCAAGAAAATAACACCATTACTACTGATTATAGCGACGTCTGTCTTACTACCAACTCCAGGAGCAACTTCTGCATTTTTCTTCGCCTCATAACTCACATATACACTCTCATTCAGCGATAATTCTGGACAATAACTATGTGATATAAGAGTAGATATTGCTTAATTATCAGGATTACTTGTGGGAAACGTTTAGTGGGTTACTAAAATAAAAAGGGCTGGACGGTTAGGTCCAGCCCTGTATAACTGCGGATGATTATGAATTGTTAAGCGGCTTGCTTTCTCCTGAATACTAATCCGAATAATCCTAAGCCCAACAGCGATAGCGTGGCGGGTTCAGGGACAGCCGAAACAGGAGGAGGGGTGCCGGCGGTATATTCGAGATACAAATACGCAGACTGAGCATCTGAGTAGGTACTCTCTTTGCTATAAAACTGGCTTCCCAACTCTGCTGCGACTCCGTCCAAATCATTTTCCATCATCAATCCATAATTAGGACCAGTCACCCAGCTTTGGGCCAAACTGATCATATTTGTTCCGGTATAGGTGTACCATGTAAGACCCGCCGTAGTCACCCATAAACTACCACTATTAGTTGATGTATAACTTGGTTGAGTATTCCAGGTTAAAGTTTCTTCATTCCAAGTTTCGTCTACTTTATGTATATTAACATAGTCGTAACTTCCAACGCCGCCATAATTTAGGATAGAAAAAGAAGCGTAAGTGATAGTTGCCCCCAACAAACTGCTTAAATCAAAGCTCAAATAAGCTCTCTGGTTACCCCACCCATATTTATTATCATTTACCGGAAGAAGCCCGTTGCTACCTCCTGTAGTATCAGGGTACTTACTATTAACGCTGGTATCATTGTTAGGATATAAAGTTAAAGTCGCCGCCTCTCCAGATGCTGTACTAAAAATGAGACACAATCCTGCCATTCCTATAATCAATAGCCCCTTGATCATCTTTCCCCTCCATTTTCGGGTTAAACTCTCTGTTTCTGAAAACCAGTAATTCTACCAACCCTAAAAGCAATAAGCTTACGGCCTAAGAATCATAAAACAGCCATACACCAAAAGAAGCAATTCTCGTGCCAATTTCTTTAGTTAACCCTGATATTTTTAAATGTTATGCTAACTTTACTCATTTAAGGCAGTTATAACTGAAGGACAGCTATTGCCTTTTAAGCAATGTTAGCTGTTTTTTGGAAAAGTGTTGAATTGGGTAATCAAATCTTTAAACAATATGGTAAAAAAACTACATATTCAAATTGATCCATTTAATGGTATTTGGGGGAAAGAGATTAGCAAGAAGCAAGAAAATCTAACAGGGGTAAAATTTAAACCAGGGGTAGGCTTGATTTAGATATTGCTTAATTATCAGGATTACTTGTGGGAAACGTTTAGTGGGTTACTAAAATAAAAAGGGCTGACGGTTAGGTCCAGCCCTCAAGATTTATAGAATTTGGAATATCAGGAGGCTTTCTTTTTCTCTTGAAGGATACGGTTGCTATACTACTTTCTTTCCCGCTATTCCTGTTATTTTACAATCTATTTTGTTTCAATTAAAAATTGCTCAATCTAACATCGTCTTTGTTACCTTCAATCCCATCAGGCCCTGGAGAAAATATTTCAAAACTTTCATCAGGTTTAACACGATAAATATAGTCCCTGCCCCAGGCATCTTTGGGAAGTTCCTTTAAGTAAACACCTTTTCCTTTGGAATCTATTACTAATATTGATAACTCCTTAGGATAGCTGCCGTTATCAAGTTTATACATCTCAAGGGTCGTCCTTATTGCCGCTATATTGCTTAAAGACGCAGCCACCTTTGCCCTTTCATTCATCTTAATAAATTGCGGAATCGCTATAGCAAGGCGTAAGACGGTTCCTGCTATGGCTATTATAATTGCTGCCATAGCTATGCCCCTTCCTTTTATTGCTCCCTTGCTGTGGTTTATTTGTTTGAAAGCAATTAGGCCTAAAACAAGCCCGATGACAGCTACGATAATCCCAAAAAGTAACGTTGCCAGAATAGCGCAAATCAACCCCGCAATAGCTAAACCGCTGACTTTAGATTTTACTTGTTCCTGCATATCGAGCCCCTCCTTGTTTTACTTCTCTAACATACCGTTTCAATTCCCGAACTTCTCCTTATTCTTCTGCCACCATTCCTGCCATTTTTTCTCATCTTGGCCAAAGGTATATCCCGTAATATCTTTCAGTGCTGATGCCGCGCTTGTTTTTATATCCAAACCATAATAACCAACTTGCTCAATTAACGCTTCGATAAACTCCCCTCTGCTTTTATTATCCTCTTTAACTATCATGGTTTTTAAATTAGACAATGGAATAAGACCTTCACCTACGGTAACTTTGGCGCCAATAACAACTTTCTGGTCTCCCCCTACCTTACATATGAACATATCATTGCCAATTTGAATAAGTTCTCCTTTTTTCAGTCCTTTGTATGTGAATGTCCCGCCTCTTGTGAAAGCAGGGTTAACTACCACGCCAGTCCCTGTTTTCTCTTCGGCATTCGTTATTACAATAAAACCTGAGTGAAACAAAATAAATAGCGCGCTAATCAAGAAGATAATAAATACTTTTTTCATATACCCCTTCCTTCTTCTCCTTTGATCACAGATGACTAATTAAACCGGTTAATTTATCCTGATTATACCACTTTCATTGCAAAATAGTAAAGAATTTACAACAAACCCAGGATATGGACATTCAAAGGGCGCAGCTGAACCATGAGTTTTAAACGCACATCAATAGAAGTCAGGCTTAAACTATGGGCCCAGCCCGCGCCATAGCTGAATACGCAAAGACATCACAAGCGACCTGGACCCATGGCCAATCACGCGAAAATAATTGCATTTTATCTTTTTGATGTTATAATGTCTTTGTTGTAGATTGCAGGACTGATAAAAAAGGAGGCTAAATTGAAGATGCTAAAGGCAGTTATAGTCTTAGGTATAGTATTATGTTGCTGGCAGGGAAAGGCTTTTTCAGATGATAGGACAGAATATTTCGGCGACGGACTGAAAAAAAGCGATCTTGTCCCCATAGGGGCAATATTTTATGAAAAAAATAAACTGGTTACGCGCAGCTTTGAAAACGAAGTTATCTTTATAGTAAAGAAAATTACCTATACTTACCAGGGTTTAGAAAATAATAACCTTAAAATAATGCAGGTTATCAGGAAAGACAGCAATGTAGCTTCTAACCAGGTCATCTCTAAGCCTTTAATCCTGCCCTTAGATAAAAATAACCAGGCGCTGCTTAAAACCGAATTTGGAGAAAATCTCCAGATTAAAGCCCTGGATGAGCAGCATAACTTGTCTATTACTCAGATAGATAATACCGGCCTTCCCAAGCCTGCACCATAAACAGCCATACGCATCCTAAGAATAAAGATGCGGTTTTCAGCTTAAAGAATGCCTCTTAGGTATTAAAAATAATTATAAAGGCTGACTGCGGAAAATAACGTCTATCCCCTGCCCCAGAATACCTCTCCGTCATTTTCCTTAATAAGGTGGGATACTACTTCTACTATTTGCGGGTCGTACTTAGAGCCGCATCCGTCATTGAGTTCCTGCTGGGCCTTAGTAAGTCCCAGGGCCTCCCGGTAAGGACGATAACAGGTCATTGACTCTAAGACATCACTGATCGCCAATATACGCGCCTCCAGCATAATCTCATCTTCTTTAAGGCGCCGGGGGTATCCTGAACCGTCCAGGCGCTCATGGTGCTGGTATATAACCTCAGCCAGGGAGAACGGAAACTCAATATCCTTGATTAGATCATAACACTTCTTAACGTGTTCCTGCACAAGCTGATATTCCAGTTCGCTTAACTTACCCGGTTTATTCAGGATATCCAAAGGTATGCTTATCTTGCCCAGGTCATGGAGCTCTCCTGCCAGGCGTATGCCTAAAATACGGTTTTCATCCCAGCCTAATTCCCCGGCGATGGTAGCTGCGATATCCGCTACCTGACGGGTATGGCTGAATGTATAGGGGTCACGCATCTCCAGGGCCTTACCTAAAACCGTAAGGGCATTGATAAGCATGCCCAGGCGCTCTCTTTCCGTATTCGCATAAGCAGTCATATCGCGGGTAATGCCCATTGTCCCGATAATATCGCCGTTTCTGCCATACATGGGTATTTTAGTAGTCATTACCTGGTTCCAGGCGCCGTTAGCAAGCAGGGTGCGTTCTATCTTGCCTATGATAGGATTACCGGTTTTTAAAACATAACTGTCGTCCTCAAACATCGCTTTAGCCTGCGCGTAAGGAAAAAAGTCAAAATCGGTCTTACCGACAATTTCCTCAAGCCCAAGCCCCGCGCCTTTTAAATAGAATTTATTCACCTTTATGATACGGCTATAGCGGTCTTTGAAATAAATGGCATCCGGTATATTATCAAGCAGGCCCTGCAGAAAATCTCTTTCCAGGGACAACTGCTCTGCCATCTCTTTATGAGAGGATATATCCTCAATTATCCCTTCCAAATATTCTGTTTTACCGTCATTTATGCGCGAAGCGGTAATGGCTACCCATTTGTTCTTATTGCCCCTGGTCTTCATAAGGGCCTCAAAGAACTTGACCCTCCCCTCCTTATTAACCGCCTCAATGAACCTGCCCCTATCCTCAGGATTGATAAATAGTTTCTGCCAGGTATCCCCTTCTAATTCTGCCTTAGACGCATAATCAAAGAGGCGGGCAACCGCAGAATTCACGGTAATAAAACCCTCCCGGGGAGAAAGGGAATATTTAAAAAGCCCTATGCCCAGGTTATCTGCGGTAACAGTAGTAAGGTAGAAATTTTCTTTCATGGGGGGGTTGAGATTCTGCGTTCCGGTTGAGTTGTTTATTTTATCTTCTCTTATGAATACAGCCTGAATAATACTTCTTTTAAGTATAGCATATTTTAAGGTATTTTCAAGGCGCGCATCCCTTACGGGGCAATTTCTTTTGCTAATTCGTAACGGGCAATAATCCCCCGGTTAAGGTTATTTCTCTTCAGAAGAATCACCGCGTAATCATCGGCATATACCAGCGCCCAAAGGGGGTCAAGAATCCTATGGGACAGAAAAACCTTTGCGGCGTTATCTATCGGGAAAGAAGAGTAAAAAATAACATTGAACCCGTATTCCTCCTGTGCCTGGCCCCAAAACGCCTCATCCTCCTCTAGCCTCAAATAGGTATTCTTAAAGAAATCCTCAGGATAGGCCTCCGGACGGTTATCTATAAATGGGCGGTGCGCAGGGTATAAATAATAAATCAAATATCCCCCGATATTGTAATTATTCAGGATGGGCCCTTGGATATTATGCCGCAAATAAAAGTTTGCAGCAGAGGCAACCCCCTTTTTAAGTCCCAAGCCGCTGCCTTTAAGCCTCAGCCAATAATCTGCCTTGGAGAGGAACAAACTTCCAAGGACCAAGACAATCCCGAAAAAAACCAGTAAATAAGCACCCCTGCCTACTTTTCTGTCCGCAAAGAGTATGCGCAAATTAAAAGACACAAGAGGCAAAAGGAGATATCCGAATATGGGCAGATTGCGCACTGCCAAAAGGGCCATGGCCACGGCCATTACTGTAATAAGGCTAGAGGCAATAAATAAATCGTCTTTTCTTTTTATAAATCTTAGAGCCGCAAGCAGCCAACTTCCCATAAGCAAGACAAGGGCAAGTTTAAAATAGAATAAAGGATAGAAATATAGAAAATGGTTTCTCGCCAGGAAAAGGAGTGATTGATTTTCAAAGATGAGCCTAAAATGCCCCTTAAGCAGGCCTAAAGGATAAAATACCGCCTCTTTCCCGTAAGGATTCAGGAAATTCAAAAGGCAAGCCAAAATCAATACGCCTGCTAATGCCTTTATCTTCTCTCTTTCCTGTTGGCCATGTTTTTTATAAAAAGAAAAAACGGCATCCATAAGAAATACCGCTATCAGTAAGGGCCCCAGGAAAAAATAACTATGCAGGTTAACCCAGCATAACTGTAATATTGCCAAAAGCCACAGCCACCTCTGCCTTAGTCTGCCGGATGAGAAACCCCAAAGCACCCAATAGAAAACAGCGCAAAAGAAATAACTAAAAATCTCAGGCCTGGTCTCTGTCCGGCTTAAGATTAACGGCATGGCAACAACCGAAAGGAAGAGAACGAATATAAAATGCGCTGATTTACAGGCCAGGCGAAAGAATAGTAAAAGGGCGAGGATCCTTAAGGCTGCGGATAACAAAGAAAGCCCCGGGAAGCCAAAAATGGACTTTATCAGAAAGAAAATTACCCCGCTTGCCCAGTGGTGGTTAATAAAAGGATAATCCGGATATGTATAGGAATAAAGATTGGTGCGGATAAAAGAAAACCCCTGGAAGAAGACCTGCCCGTTTTCAAGGTGCCTGCCCAGGTCAGCTGAGGATAGGTCTATCGGATGCAAAAAAAGGAGGGCATAGAATAAGATAATAAAAATAAGCGTTGCCGCCCGAAAAAATAATCCGGCAGGCTTCATTTACTGTCTAGGCACCTTATTGAGCATGTCAAATTCTACATTAACCTTATCCGAATGCGCCTTAAACCCCAAGGTCGTATTCTTAAGGGTATGCGGTATCACAAAAACACAGAAGGTATTGGAACTGACACTGGCGACGGTAAGGCTGATCCCGTCAAGGGCAACCGCTGCCCTCGGGTAATAGTATTTGATAAAGGCAGGCGGTATGCCTATTTCAAAACAGAGGTTTCCTGAAGTATAACCCCTGCGCCGGACCACGCCAATGCAATCTATATGCCCGCTGACAAAATGCCCGCAGATCCTGTCTCCTATTTTGAGGCTGCGTTCTAAATTGACTTTCTCAGCTGTCCTTAAGAGCCCGAGATTAGTAATCTTAAGGGTCTGGGGCATGACCTCAAAAACAAGGGCATCCGTTAATTTTTGCACAACCGTAAGGCAGGCGCCGTTGACAGAGACGCTGTCTCCGATTTTGACATCGGACAACACATGTTCAGCCTCAACTACCAGACGGCTGAACCTCCCCCTCCTGCTTAATTCCTTTACCTGTCCTAATTCTTCAACTATACCGGAAAACATGTCAGGCTATATAACCCTCAACCAGAAAATCATCCGCGATGCGTTTTATCTTTACGTCGCGCAATTTAACCGCCCTGTCTATGTTTTTTATGCCCTCACCCATAACCGAACTGATAGCGGTCTTACCCCCTATTATCTTTGGGCTGATAAAGAAAAGGACCTTATCCACCAACCCTTCATCAAATAACGTCCCGATCAGCGTGCCTCCGCCTTCTACTAATATGTTGGCAATCTCAAGGCGGGCTATCTTTTTTAACATATCTTTAAGGTTGATCTGGCCGAATTTCTCCTTTACCTGCAGTATCTTTGCCTTATGGCTCAGCTTGACTCTGTTCTCTGTTTCCTGCCCGGAACTCACGGCAAGAGTGGCAATTATAAGCCCGCTTGATCCTGAAAAGACCTTTGCCTCATCAGGTATACTCAATTGGCTATCCACCACTATTTTTACCGGGTGCCTTTTGGAAAACCAGGAATCAAGACGGGGATTATCCCTGATAATAGTATTGACGCCGACCATAACCGCATCGTAATCTTTTCGCATCCTGTGGGCATAGGCGCGCGCCTTATCCGAGGTTATCCACTGAGAATCCCCCGTGCGGGTAGCAATTTTACCATCTAAAGACTGGCCTACTTTTACCGTGACAAAAGGAAGCCTGCGGGTAATATATTTTATGAAAAAATCATTCATTCTTCTTATTTTCTCTTCTAAAATGCCTACCTCTACCCTTATCTTCTGGCTGCGCAGCATCTGAATCCCCCGGCCGTTATTTAAAGGGTTGGGATCGACCATACCTACAATAACCTCTTTTATCCCGCTTTTGATTATCCTGTCCACGCATGGAGGAGTTCTCCCAAAATGGGCACAGGGCTCAAGGGTAACATAAAGAATAGCCCCCCGGGATTTTTCTCCGGCAGAATCCAAGGCAGCCACCTCTGCGTGCTCAAGCCCAGGACGACGGTGATAACCCCTGCCCACAATGCCTCCGTTTTTAACCACCAGCGCCCCTACCATAGGGTTCGGTGAAGTGCTGCCTCTTCCTTTCAGGGCCAAATTGACGGCTAAATTCATAAAATACGCATGGTCTTTCTTCATTTTATCTTCTCTTTCTTTCTAACCCTGCCTTCGCCTCTTTGATTCTTTCTACCAGGCTGTAAGGTATCTTTAAAGAACCTATCCTCACTTCCGGCTTAGCCTGGCCGTGGCAATCTGAGCCTCCGGTAGCCAGCAGATTAAATTTATCCGTTACTGCCAAATAATGCCTGACCATACTAGAGGTATGTTCCGGATAATAAACCTCAAGGCCCATGATGCCGTAGCCTATGAATTTGAACAACAACTCATCCCCCCCCAGGCTGTAAGGATGGGCCAAAACAGGAATACCCCCTGCCTTTTTTATTAATTCCACTGCCTTCTCTGGCGGTAAATTAAAATTACAGACATAGGCAGAAGATTTATCCCCTATATACCTGGAAAATGCCTCTGCCACAGAACCCACAATACCTTTCTCAACCATGGCCCGGGCAATATGCAGCCTGCCTACCGTGCCCTTACCCAGCTTAAATACCGAATCCGGCTCAAGGCTAAGGCCCATCTTCCCTAACCTTTCCAACATCTGGTAAATACGGTCAATGCGATTCTTCCTTAGCTCTTCCAGTCTTTCTTTAAAGCCTGGGGTTGTACAATCAAGACAATAACCTAAAATATGGACCTCCCTGCCATCGTAATCAGCGGTAAGCTCTATACCGGGAATAACCTCTATGCCCTCTGTTGCTGCCATGTCCAGCGCCGGCTTGATACCGGAGATTGTATCATGATCGACTATGCTGATGGCAGAAAGACCTGCCTTTTTACTTTGGGCAATGAGTTCTTCAGGCGCATATGTCCCGTCTGAAAATAATGTATGCAGGTGTAAATCAGCGTAGCCTGTCTTCATCCCTGCCTTTCCTGCTTGACTTTATCCAATACGCCATTGACAAACTTACCCGCCTCAATACCGGAATATTTCTTTGCCAACTCTACCGCCTCATTAATAGAGACCTTGGGAGGTATATCGGGGCAAAAGAGTAATTCAAATGCCCCCATACGCATTATATTCCTGTCTACAACCGCCATGCGTTTCAATTGCCAGTTAGTAGCAAACCCGGTGAGTTGTTTATCTATCTCATTGAGGTTGTTAATTGTGCCCCTGACCAGCCCCGAAGAAAAGGCCTTTACTTCTTCAGCGATATTCTCCCCCTCATGAGCCTGCCAGAAATTCTCCAAAGAAAGCTCACACTCTTCCCCGGTGATATCTATCTGATAAAGTACCTGTAAAGCAAATTCCCTGGCTAGGCTGCGTCTACGCATTCTTCCTGGAGGCTACTTAATCTGCGCCAATAAATTAACCATTTCAATCGCGGATAAAGCCGCGTCTTTACCTTTATTGCCATCCTTGGTACCGCCGCGCTCGATTGCCTGTTCAATGGTATCTGCGGTAATGATGCCAAAGATTACCGGAAGCCCTGTTTCCTGCGATACCCTGGCTACCCCCTTAGCTGCCTCCTGGGCAATATAATCAAAATGCGGGGTGGAGCCGCGGATAATAGTGCCTAAACATATTACTGCCTCACACGATTTTAACCCGGCCATCTTCTGGGCTACTAACGGTATCTCAAACGCACCAGGCACCCAAGTCAGCGTTATATCCGCCTCTGATGCACCGTGGCGTATCAGTGTATCCAGGCATGCCGCAACCAGCTCCTTGGTAATAAAATCGTTGAAGCGGGAGGCAACAATCCCGAATTTCCTGCCCTTGGCGATCAAATTACCCTCAATCAGCTTTGCCATCTTAATCCTCCTTTTTTAAATAGGTCACTTTAATCCCCTCGCAGAAACCATCAGACTTTAGTCTTGGGATAGACTATAGCTTAGATTTATTTCTGCTTCGGGGAGGGAACTCCTGCCCTTTAGGTAAGGGGGGTTCCACTTTAATCTTATGCCCCAACTTCTCTTTCTTTGTCTTAAGGTATCTATAATTCAAGGGGTTGGGCTTAATCTCCAAAGGAATACGTTCAATTACCCTTAAGCCGTAACCCTCAAGTCCGACAATCTTTCTGGGGTTATTAGTCAGGAGCCTGATATCTTTAAGGCCCAGGTCAGCCAAAATCTGCGCGCCGATACCGTAATCCCTTAAGTCAGGTTTATGCCCTAAGGCTTCATTTGCCTCCACGGTATCAAGGCCGTTATCCTGCAGGCCATAAGCACGGATCTTATCGACTAAACCGATGCCGCGGCCTTCCTGGCTCAGATAAAGAATAACACCCCTGCCCTTACCTCCGATAATTTCCATCGCCTTTTTTAACTGACGGCCGCAATCACAACGCAAGGACCCGAAGACATCCCCGGTAAGACATTCAGAATGCACGCGCACCAATACCACTTTCTTCTTTACCTCGCCTATCACCAGGGCAACGTGTACCTGCCTGCTGATTGAATCACGATAAAGCATTAAACGGAAGGTCCCGTATTCCGTGGGCAGACTGGCCTCGCTTACCCTTTCTACTAATTTTTCAAAACGCCTGCGGTATTGTATGAGCGCTGCGATAGAACAGATTTTAAGGTGATGCAAGGAAGCAAACTTTCTCAACTGCGGCAGCCTGGACATAGTGCCGTCATCATTCATAATCTCGCAAATGACCCCTGCCGGATATAAGCCTGAAAGCCGCATTAAATCCACCGCTGCCTCCGTATGGCCGGCCCTGACCAAGACCCCCCCCTTCCTGGCCTTCAGAGGAAAAATATGCCCTGGCCGGGATAAATCTTTGGAGGAAACCCGTGGATTAATCAGGGCCTCTATGGTGCGGCTGCGGTCGTATGCGGATATACCTGTAGTTATCCCGGATGCGGCATCCACGGATATCATCCAGGCGGTAGAAAAAGGGTCTTCCCTGTTTGATGGGACCTTATCGTCAAGCATAGGCTGTAAATTCAAGGCATTAAGCCTGTCTTCTTCCATAGGAACACATATAAGGCCGCGGCCAAACTTGGCCATGAAATTTATATCTTGCGGACTGATAAAAGAAGCGGCCATCACCAAATCCCCTTCATTCTCCCGCTCTGCATCGTCAACCACCACGACCATCTTGCCTTTTTTTAAGTCTTCTATTATTTCCGCAATGCTATTGAACATACTTACCCCTCTAATACCCCCCTTTTTAGACCAGGGCCCCTCCCCGAAACTGAAATGGCTCATCCACCCCTGGACTAAAGCCTGGTTATTCCTGCGCAGGGGATTAAAAAAGCCCGAAGAAAAAACGATCTTCGGGCTAAATTGGCCGTTTAAAATCTTCTTTTATCTGGACTCTCCCCGATATTTTAACAGGCAAGATTTGCCTCTATCGGAGCCCCCAGGATGATTATTTGAATGTTTACATCCTTAAGGAGGCCATCGGCCCCGGAATTACGCCGGGTCTGCTTGCGCTATAGGGTCTTCTTGGCCCTAATTAAGGCAGGCTTGCGGGCTCTTAACCGCCGGTCAGGATTTACACCTCGCCCTGAAGATTAGGTTAGATTATAACAAGAAATTTTACATTGTCAATATTTTTAAAAGGTATTATAATACTAGCGATGAAAGTCCCTCTTAGCCAAATACATGCCTGTCTTCTAGAAAATCGAAAAACCCTGGCTATCGCCGAGTCCTGCACAGGGGGAATGACCTCCTCTTTGTTTACCCGGCTATCCGGGAGTTCCGGATATTTCCTTTTAGGGGTTGTTGCCTATAGCAACAAGGCAAAAACAGGGATCTTAAAGATACCTCATGGTATTATCTTAAGGCACGGCGCGGTTTCCAGAAGGGTCGCCTGCCTGATGGCAAGGGCAGCCAGGAAGATTGCCTGTTCAGACATAGGTATCGGTATTACCGGAATAGCCGGGCCATCCGGGGGCATGCCGGATAAGCCCGTAGGGACAGTTTTTATCGCGCTGGAAAACGAAAATCAAGGGATCTGCAGAGAATTTCATTTCCGGGGCAACCGTTCTTGCGTACGCCGGCAGGCAGCTTTAAAAAGCCTGGAGTTGCTAAGATCAGCATGCCTTAAGAAATGAGGGCATTTATTGCTATCAGCCTTCCCGAAGATATAAAAAAATCAATTGCCTGCCTGCAAGACAAATTAAAGACCGCATCCAGAGATATAAGCTGGGTAAAACCGGAAAACATCCACCTGACCTTAAAATTCCTGGGAGAAATAGATGAACACGCTCTAAAGAAGGCCGAAGCGGCAATGGAAGATGCTGCCGGAAAAGAAAATGATTTTTATATCCGCCTTTCCTCTGCCGGCGCGTTCCCCCGGGCAGACTTTCCGCGGGTCATTTGGGTCGGGATAGACAAAGGAGATGTTTGCGTAAAAAGAATAGCGCAAAATTTAGAGGATAACCTAAGCCGTGCGGGTTTTCCTAAAGAAAAAAAGGAGTTCTCCTCTCATATTACTATCGCAAGGGTCCGCTCCGCGCTCAAGGGCAATGAGATGATCAGCCTGCTTAACGAATATGCGGATATATTCCATGACAAAGAAACCGGCTTTACCGCCTGCGGCATAACCCTTTTTAAAAGCACCCTCACCCCTAAAGGCCCTATTTATGAAACCGTAAAAACAGCGGCCTTTCAAAAAACTGGCTGAGGCCTTAATCCCTCGGCAGAAATTCCAGGATTAAAGTCCAGGTATGAATGTTATGCTGCCTATGGCAGGGAACCTAAAAACTGGCAAAAGATATTCTAGGAAACAACTAAAGGCAAGAACCTGAAGGCAATAAAAATGACGACATTGGTATATATGGCCGCTATTATATCATCGCACATAATACCGAGGCTGCCTCCAAGCCGCTGGAGCCTTGCTATCGGGTAGGGTTTTAAGACATCAAAAATACGAAATAGTATAAAGGCGATAATGATCAGCCTGTTATCGCAGGGTATAAAAATCAAACTTATAAATATACCTGCTACTTCATCTATAACCACGCACTGCGCATCCTTTCGCTGAAAGATCCTTTCTGCAGGCCCTGCAACCATAAAACCCAATATAATAAACAAGAATGCCAGAAAAAAACAAAGCCGCGCATCGCCGCAGAAAAAATAAAATATCAATGCCCCCGCGATACTAGCCGCGGTGCCAGGCAGGGGGAGGTAACCCACATAAAAAAAAGTGCTGAAAAGCTTAATTAACGCGCGGTAGGCCTGCATAAAAATAATTATAACTTGGTGATTATCGCGCGGTTCTTCCACAGATAGGAGAGCCCGGAATAGAGAGTGATCCCGACAGTAATTATCATAAGTATATAAATAGCCTTGCGGGATAATGCCTCCCAAGCCGGATTCCAGGTCCAGAAGGTAAGCATGGCTTCTTTTAATACGATAAAGCCTAATATGGAAAATATCACCGCCATCTGAGATGCGGTCTTGTGCTTGCCTAAGCGGGTCGCCGAAAGCACCTTGCCTTTATTCAGGGCAAACAGCCTAAGCGAAGTAATCAATATCTCACGGAAAATAATAATCACAAACATCCAGGCATCGATCAACTGCATCTGCACGAATGCCGCAAACGCAGCCAAGACCAGGATTTTATCCGCTATCGGGTCCATCAGTTTCCCAAAATCAGTGACCATATTCTTCTTTTGCGCAATCCTGCCGTCAAAGAAATCAGAAAGGGCCGCAAAAATAAAAATAGCCAGGCTCATCGACTTTGTCCAAAGGCTCTGGCCAAAGAGAAAGAACATAAATACAAAAGTAAGTATTATCCTTAAAATAGTCAATTTGTTGGCAATATTCATTTATGCCGCCTTTCCTACTAAGTCATACTCTAACGTATCGGTAATCTTAACCCTTGCCATGTCCCCGGGCTCAAGGGCCGCTTGCGACTGCACATAAACTGAACCGTCCACTTCCGGGGCATCGTACTGTGTGCGCCCGAGATAGAAACGCCCCTTTTCCTTTTCATCGATCAATACATCTATATCCTCACCCAAAAACCTTCTATTCACGGCTCTTGAAACAGCCTGCTGTTGCAACATCAATGCCTCAAGGCGCTCCCTTCTTATCTTCAGAGGGACCTGTCCCGGAAGATTATACGCTGCCGTACCTTCTTCCCGAGAATAAATAAAGGCGCCCATCCGTTCAAACTTGGCCTCCCGGATAAAATCAAGCAGCTCCTGGAATTCTTTATCTGTCTCGGAAGGAAAACCTACGATCAGGGAAGTACGTATTGCCGCTTCCGGCACCTTCCTGTGTATCTTCTCAATAATCTCAAGGATCTCTTTCCTGTTCACATTGCGCCGCATCAATTTCAATATACGGGCGTTGATATGCTGGATAGGCAGGTCTATATATTTGCATATCTTAGGCTCATCCCGTATTAAATCCAGCAATTCATCGTTGATACGCCGCGGGTACAAATAAAGAAGCCTTATCCAGGAAACATTCTTTGCCTCTTTCAATAAACGCCTCAGCAGCATAGGCAGCTTTACAACCGAGCCTAAATCCGTACCGTAAGCGGTGATATCCTGCCCGATAATATTTACCTCTTTTACGCCTGCCTGATCCAGGAGGGCGAATTTACGGGCTACGGTTTCGGCATCAAGGCTTGAGAATGCCCCTTTTATCTGCGGTATAATACAATAACTGCATTTATTTATACACCCCTCGCATATCTTTAAGTAGGCGTAATGGGCAGGGGTCAGGGAGAAGGCCCTTTCTTTTTCATGGTTTAAAGACAGCCTGCCCACAAAGGCATCCACCTGCGGCAACTCCTTGCTTAATTTATCCCGGTAACGCTGTGAGAGACAGCCATAAACGACCATCTTTTTCAGGCGGCCTTCTTTCTTCATGCCGATCAAATCCAGAATAACACCCACCGACTCCCTCTTGGCATCATCTATAAAAGCACAGGTATTGACAATAGCGACATCCGCCTTATCCACGTCCACGATCTCATAACCCTTGCGCCTTAAACGGCTGATTATACTTTCGCTATCCACGAGGTTCCTGGGGCAACCCAGGCTGACTACGCCTATTTTATATCTCTGTATTCTTTTCATCTTTCCATCTCAAGCCCGCTTTTGGTAATTACTATATTCCTGCGCGGCTGGCCTTTCTTACCCAACTGCGGAATGCGCTTTCCGTTTATCTCTAAGTCCGCTACTCCGGCATTGCCCAGAAAAAGCACAATCCTTTCTTTGGCCTGCCAGCTCTCTGACCTGCCCTTTCTAAGCACCCCGCGGAACAAAAGACGGCCATCAACCTTAACCTCTACCAGGCAATCCTCCCTGGCGCGCATATCTAAACGTATAAATTTTGCCGCGGGTATCTCGGTAACCTTACCTGCCAGCACCTTAGGTTTCATCCGTCTGCCTTCTTGTTTTTTGTTTACAGCAGCGACGTAAGAAGCCGCTTGAGCCTTGTTTTTCCCCTGGGATAAGGAAGAGACGCGGGAAAAAATGGTCTTGCCTATTATAAAAATTATAATTGCCGATATGATTATTAAGCCTGGAATAAGCAGGGTCTTTATTTCAAAGCGGGAGCAATAAAAAATAAACTTCTTAGCAGGTGTGGAAGAAGGAACCCCCGGCTTCTTAAGGCTGCTTATGCCATAATTAACTTCGGTGTGCTCTTTATAGCCGGAGATAAAATCTTTGGGGTCCTGACCAAGAAACTTGCAGTAGATCTTCAGGAACCCCCTGACGTATACCGGATTGAGGTTGATAAGACTATCTTCCTCTATCGCATTCAATATATTCAGGCGTATCTTGGTCTTGTTATGCGCCTCTTCCAGGCTCAATCCTTTTTCCAGGCGTATCTTCTTAAGCCGTGCTCCCACAGATTCCATATTCAGGCCCTTTATTTTATTCTTCCTTGGGCATCATTTCTTTCTCAAGCCAGGCCTCCCTATCCGCGAGGATCTTCCTTGGCTTGCTCCCCTCAAACGGGCCGACGATGCCTTCCTGCTCCATCATATCAATAATCCTGGCAGCGCGCGTATAACCCAGGCGCATACGCCTCTGCAGGATGGAAACGGACGCCTGGCCGGTCTCCATGATTACCTTGACCGCCTCATCGTAAAATTCATCTTTAGCGCCTGCGCTGGATACGCTGGATTTTTGCTGGTCTTTAATAATCTCTTCGTCATAAAGCGGCTCTGCCTGCTGCCGGATAAAATCAGCTACCCTTTTTATCTCTTCGTCACTGACCAATGCCCCCTGCGCCCTGATTAATTTAGACTCACCCGGCCTTAAGAAGAGCATGTCGCCTTTACCTAAAAGTTTATCTGCGCCGTTCATATCCAACACCGTGCGCGAATCAACCTTGGAGGGGACCTTAAAAGATATACGCGCCGGGAAGTTACCTTTGATAACACCGGTAATAACGTCCACCGACGGTCTTTGTGTGGCCAATATCAGATGTATGCCTACGGCCCGGGAAAGCTGCGCCAGGCGCGTAATCGCCCCTTCTATCTGGTCGCGCGCAATCACCATAAGATCCGCCAGTTCATCCACAATAACCACGATATAAGGGATCTTCTCCTGCTTCTCATTATACGCCTCTATATTCCTTACCCCTGCCTTTGCCAGGAGCTGATAGCGCTCTTCCATCTCATTAACCACCCAGTTAAGGGCGCTGGCTGCCTTCCTGGCATCGGTAACTACGGGGCATAAAAGATGGGGCAAGCCGTTAAAAGGAGCCAACTCTACCATCTTAGGGTCAACCATTAAGAATTTAAGCTCGCTGGGAGCGGATTTAAGGAGCATGGATAGTATAAGGCAGTTTACGCATACGGTCTTCCCTGAGCCGGTGGTACCGGCAATTAAAAGATGGGGCATATCAGCAAGGTCAGTGATAACCGCAAGGCCGGCAATATCCTTACCCAGGGCCAGGGATAATTTAGACTTTGCTTCCTGGAAATCTTTACATGCCAATACCTCTTTCAAATAAACAAAATTACTCTGGATATTAGGCACCTCCACACCTACCCTCCCCTTGCCGGGGATAGGGGCTACGATGCGCACTGACTGTGCTTTCATCGCCAGGGCAATATCATCGCTTAAGGCTACGATACGGTTTAATTTTACCCCCGGGGCAGGCTCAAGTTCATACCTGGTAATTATCGGTCCGCGCTCTATATCGGTGACCTTAACGGAAATATTGAAATCATCCAGGGTATCCTCAAGTATGCGGGCATTGGCGGCCAGGTCTTCTTTGATTTGCCTGGCCTCAAGCGGAGGAGGAGAATCCAGCAGGTCAAAAGAAGGCAAATGGTAATCCCCGACTTTCACCTCCCGCGGGCGTATCTTTTCTGCGTTATCCGCTGACTTCGCCTTTATCTCAATCTTGGGCTTTAAAGGCATGGCTGCCTTGACCGGCTGGCCCTTACCCTCCTGTTTTAGGACTTCCGGCTTAGGCCTTAATATTGCTTCTTTCTTCTGCTCCATAACCGGCCTAGCCGCCTTCTTCCTGGACTTTAAAACCTGCCCGAAGAAAGAATTCATCCTGTTTATGATAGCAAAGAAAAACGTGGATATTAAGATTTCGGTAATGAGGGCCAAAGATAGGATAATCAGGGTAATAAAAAGTATAAACCCTCCCAGCCTCCCGAAGTATGCCTGGATAAATTTGGCTATAGTAAATCCGAGTAATCCTCCGCGGTAAAGGCTTAAGGTATCATTACCTGTGTGCATCAGGCCGATAAGGGAACTGGCAGAGAAAAGGAAGACCGCGCTGCCGATAAGGCGGGGCGCCCTCAGGTCGGGGATGGCTTGTCTGAAGAAACCTACCCCCATCCATATGATAAAAGAAGGGATAATATAACTCGGCCAGCGGCCGAATAAGAATACGAGTACGCCTGCCAGGTATGCCCCGAATGTGCGGATAAGGTTCTTGGGGGGGATATTGGGATGGGAGGTATAAAAACTAACGTCAAAAGGACTGAAAGAAAGTAGGCTGGCCAATACTATCAGGCCTCCTGCGATTAGAATAACGCCTTTAATCTCATTTAATCTTCTTTCTTTCAACTTGGACTGTCGTTTTCAGCCTGTTTTTTGCTGAGATTAATCCTGCCCAATTCATCTATGCCTACAACCTTGACTTTAATCTCATCCCCTATCTTGACTACTTCTTCGACATTCTTGACAAAACGCTCCGAGAGCTCCGATACATGCACCAACCCGTCTTTGCCGGGGACAATCTCGCAAAATGCCCCGAAATTAGTAATACGCTTTACCTTCGCCAGGTATATGCGGCCCACCTCAACATCCTCGACAATAGCTTTGATCATCCTGATCGCCTCTTGGGATTTGACAGCATCGGTAGAACCTACCATAACTGTGCCGTCTTCCTTTATATCTACGGTCACCCCGGTTGCGGCGATAATACCCTTAACGGTCTTACCCCCCGGCCCGATCAGGCTGCCTATCTTCTCGGTATTTATCTTGAGTACTTCTATACGCGGGGCGTAAGAAGAAAGCTCTGGCCTTGGGCTTTTAATGGCCTCACCCATTCTATCCAGTATAAAAAGCCTTCCTTCTTTAGACTGCAGAAGGCACTGCCAGAGTAAATCTATGCTTATCCCGTCAATCTTCAAGTCCAGCTGCACTGCCGTAATGCCTGCCCTGGTGCCTGCGACCTTAAAATCCATGTCCCCGAAATGATCTTCCAGGCCGGTGATATCCGTAAGTATTATTGCTTCATCTTTTTCCTTAACCAGCCCCAGGGCCACCCCGCCTACCGCATCCTTGATGGGTACACCCGCATCCATTAAAGAAAGGGTAGCTGCGCATACCGTAGCCATGCTGGAAGACCCGTTGGACTCCAATATTTCAGAGACCAGCCTGATGGTATAAGGAAATTTTTCCTTGGCGGGAATAACCGCAAGCAGTGATTTTTCTGCCAGGGCGCCATGTCCGATTTCCCGGCGGCCCGGGCCGCGCACAGGCCCTGTCTCTCCTACGCTAAAAGGAGGAAAACTATAGTGCAGCATAAAAGTCTTGTATTTCTCACCTTCCAAAGCCTCAATGAGCTGTTCATCCTGGCCCGTACCCAGGGTAGTTACCGCAAGGCTCTGGGTCTGCCCCCTCCTGAAAAGGCTGGAACCGTGGGTGCGCGGCAAGACTGAGACTTCGCAGGCAATCGGGCGTATATCACGAAACCCGCGGCCGTCCACCCTGACCTTATCACGCAATATCTTATTTCTTACCTGTTCTTTCTCCACATCTACCAGCGCCGTCCTGATATCGGCGGGAAGATAGCCTTCCTGGGCCAACTTAATCTCTAAATCCTTAACCAGCAGGTCCACTTCTTCTTCGCGCTTTTCTTTCTTGGTAAGTTTATAAACTTCTTTGAGCCTGGACAAAGATAGCTCCTCCACCTTCTGGCTCAAAATAGGCTCTATCGTCTTATATTGTATGTCCACCTTCTTTTTACCGAGCCTGCGCTTGAATTCCTCCTGCATTGCCATGATCGGCCTTAGTTTATCCATGCCGAATTTCACTGCCTCAAGATAGGTCTCTTCCGAAACCTCCCTGGCTTTTGACTCCAGCATAACCACGTCCTGCTTGTTGGCAGCGACGATCACTTCCAGGTCGCATTCGTCCAGCTCTTTATAAGTAGGATTAAGTATAAATTCGTTGTTTACCCTGGCCACACGGCAGCAGGATAACATACCGTCAAAAGGTATATCGGATATGGACAAAGCCAAAGAGGCGCCGGTGACCGCCAATATGTCCGGGTCGTTTTCTCCATCGCTGGACAAGACAATCGCCATAATCTGCACTTCGTTTAACATCCCCTTAGGAAAAAGCGGACGGATGGGGCGGTCAATCAGGCGCGCGGCCAGTATTTCACTCTCCGAAGGCCTGCCCTCTCTCTTAAAAAACCCTCCGGGTATTCTGCCTGCGGCATAGGTCTTCTCTTGATACTCCACGGTCAGAGGGAAAAAACCCTGGCCTTCCCTGGGCTCCTTAGACATACAGGCAGTAACCAATACTACTGTCCCGCCGTATTGCAGGGTCACAGAACCATTCGCCTGCGTAGCCATCTTGTCTGTTTCTACTACCAACTGGAGCCTGCCAAATTCAACCTTAGTAATTTTATCCATCTAATTTAAACCCCTATCCAAGTTTATAACTGTGCTGGTTATTTTCTTAAGTTCAACTTCACAAGAAGCTCTTCGTACTTCTTGATATCTTTATCCTTAAGATAATTCAAAAGCCTGCGGCGCCGGCTAACTAATATCAGAAGCCCGCGGCGCGAATGAAAATCTTTCTTATGCTGTTTAAAATGCTCGCTTAAGGAATTAATCCGCTCAGTCAAAATAGCAATCTGGACCTCCGCAGAACCAGTATCTCTGGAATGGACTTTAAAATCTTCGATGATCTGCTGTTTCTTGTCTTTAACCAAAACCAATCTCTTCACCTCCTTATCTTTATAGAATTAATAAAGTATTATATGTTATTTTATAACTCAAGTCAATATATTCGTGCTAATTTCAGTAATTCTCAGCTAAGAGCTCATAAAAAGCCTGGGGGTGCCTGCAGGCAGGACAGGCCGCAGGGGCCTCTTGCCCCTCAAAGACATAACCGCAGTTAATACAATGCCATTTTACAGGGGATTTCTTCTTAAATACTTCTTTACTGGCTATATTGCTGATTAGCCTGCGGTACCTGGACTCATGGAACCTTTCCACTTTGGCAATCTGCTCAAAAGAGCGCGCCACCTCAGGGAGGCCTTCCTCCTTGGCTGTCTGAGAAAAATCTGAATAGAGGACGGTCCATTCCATATTCTCGCCTGCTGCCGCTTGTTTTAGGTTTTCCAGTGTCCCCTTTATCGCGCCTGCGGGGTAGCTGGCGACAATCTCCACGTCATCCCCTTCTAGGTATTTAAAAAATACCTTGGCGTGTTCTTTTTCGTTTTCTGCTGTCTCAATAAAAATATTGGCTATCTGCTCATAGCCTTCTTTACGGGCTGCACTGGCAAAATAGGTATACCTGTTTCTTGCCTGAGATTCTCCGGCGAAAGCCGCCAATAGGTTTCTTTCTGTCTTTGTCCCTTTAATTGAACCTGCCATATCCAAACCCCCTCCCTCTATCCTTCTATTTTTTGCATCTCTTTTCCGCAACAGACAAGAGTACCGCCTCCTACTTTGGTTACCACTACTTCATTACCGCAGACATTGCACCGGTATTTCTCGCCCTCTTTTTTAACCGCCATAATCCCTGCCCTCCCGCCTTTAATCAATAAAATGGCTTAAAACCATACCATTGTAACATAATACAACGGGAATGCAATATATCTTATCACCCGATTTCAGACTCAAGCCTCTCTATAAGTTCTTCTGCCTCATTTATAATTGAAACGGGCAATAGCCTGGCTATTTCTATTTCTTTCTTTAAAGACTTCAAGGTACTTAAAAACCTCCTCAGTATAGCCTCTCTCCTTTTCTGGGCAGCCTCACCCGGGTCAACTTCCTCCCTTTCCCTGATCAAGGCAACCAGGTCCTTCCTCACCCCGGAGGCGTCTTTGCCGTTTTCAAAGATTTCTTTCTTGAAACGCGCATAATCACCCTCATCCAGCACTTTCTTATTCTTTACCAGGCGCAGGACGTCGATAGAATCATACCCGGGGACGGATGAAGCAGGGGCAGATTCAATATAATCAGGCCTTAAATAACCCGGCTCTTCCTTCTCTAGAAAGTAATAGGAACGCAACAGCTTCATTGCCGTATGCTTCTTTATGCCTATTTCCCGGGAAGTATACGCATCAAAAGCCTGGTACCCCCATTGCCTGTAAATCTTATCTTTCCATACAGAGTAAAGAGCCTGGCCTAATGCGATCCAGGAGGTCTTAAAACTCTTCGTGTTTTCTAAAATACGGTACCTCAGGGAAGACTCATCCAGGCCTTGCATCTTTTGCTCAATATCGCGTATGGATTTTGTTTTTGGATTATTCATTTTTTCTCCTTTTTACTTCCTGTTGTCCGCCCGAATCAAGTAAGGCCTGTTTAATATTCTTAAGGTCCTGCTTTATTTCAGGCTCATCGGGCTCCAAGGCTATCGCGGTCTTTATATAATCATAGGCCTCCCTCAACCTGCCCATCTTATACAGCAACTCCGCCTTCGTGCTCAAGAACATACCGTCATTCGGTCTTAATTTAAGCGCCTGCTCAATAATCTCCAGTCCTTTATCCAGGTTGCTGCCTTTAAGGTAATAGGAATAGGCCTTGCCATTATAGGCGCGCGCCAGGCAATCAACCAATGGCTCGGCATTGTTGCCCTGCGCTATCAGGGGGGTGAGTTTTTTTATGGCCTTATCGTATTGCTGGGTATAGACAAAAAAGTTTGCCATGCCATAAGCCAGCCTTACGTTTTTAGGATCGAGTTTATAGGCCTTATTAAACCAACGCATAGATTCTTCAAGCCACACTTTATCATTAGCCTGTAGGCCGCGGAACATATATGCGTTGGCAATACTGATATATGTAGGCAGGTATCCCCTGTTTATTTCTAATGCCCGGTTAAATTCTGCGATAATTACCGGAAAATCTTTTTCCAGGTCAGAGGAAGAATTCCTGATGGCTGTAGCCAGTGCCCGATGGGCAAAATGGCTCCCGGGGTTAACCTTAACTGCCTCCTGAAAAAGCCTTACCGCCTCTGTTTTATTTTGCATGTTATCAAAGGCATATATATAACTATCGTAATAAAAATCCTTTTCGCTGTCCAAATCGCAGGCTGCCTTAAGTTCTAAAGCAGCCTGCTGGTATTGCTTTTTAAGTATATGATAATTCGCCAAATAGGAATGCAGCATGGCATCCTGGGGATTAAGCTTAAAGGCCTTATCCAGGCTAGACTTTGCCCCATGTAAATCTCCGGAGGCCAGGTACTCTTGTGCCAGATTGGCGTATATAATATAAAGGAACCTGCCGTCCTTGGGATAATGGCGGATTTGTTGAAGTATGGCCTCTGCCGCTTTATCATACATGTCGAGAGAATTATAGATCAGGGCCAGAGACTCGTAATTATTCGGATCGGCAGGGTCATTTTTTATCTTTTCGTTTACCTCCTTAAGAACATGATAGGCGTCTTTCTGCTTAGGGGTGTCGGAAATCAGTTCATTGACCTCTGGTATTTGCGTATAACCTTTAGCCGATAAGACAGGACAGAATATATAGTGGCATAAAAAAGAGAAGCTGATAAAAATCAGGCAGGTAATCCGCATAGATAATAAATACCCTATTAAACGGTTATTCTCCCGGCTGGGAAACAAAACCGCAAGATGAATCTTGAACCCTAGACAACGACCAGGTGCTCTTAGAATTAATACCTAATCTTCTATCTTAGCGACCCTTGCCCGCATGGCCTTCTTTTGGCTATGCCTGCGTTTATCCTCTAAAACCCTTAACCTGGCACTCTTGGAGAGCCTGCGCTGTTTACGCCTATTTCTTTCTGCCTCGCTCTTTTTTTGCGCTAGAGCCTTTAAGAACGCTTCTTCTATCTTCTTTACCAGTATCCTGCGCGCAAGATAACGGTTCTCCCCTTGGAAACGCTGGCTTTGGCATTTTACCTCAATGCCGGTAGGCAGGTGTTTTAGGTAGACACAGGTAGAGGTCTTATTCGCATTCTGTCCTCCGGGGCCGCTGGAGCGGATGAATTTCTCAACTATGTCCTCTTCCTTTATCCCCAGAGAACGCATCTTCTCTGATAACAATTTATCTTTTGCCAGTAATCCGGGGAGTGTTTGCGGCATACCTTTATTATTTTTTATGGGCTTTCAATATAATATCTTATTTTTAAGCTTACTCCATTCTGTAAAGAGGCCCTTACACTCTCCAAGCATAAATGGCGCAAATATCTGCAACTTGCTTTTTCCTGTCTTTTTTAATTTACGGCAGGATATAGGCAATTCATTAAAACCCAGGCTTCTTGCATCTTTAATGGTAGTGCCAAAAACAAGATAATCTATCCTTGCCCAGTGTATAGCGCTGAAACACATCGGACAAGGCTCGGTGGTAGAGTAAATACAACACCCGGAAAGATTATAGTCCCCCAGTTTGCGGCATGCCTTACGGATAGCATTGATCTCGGCGTGCGCAGTGGCATCCCCTTTTAAGACGGTATTCCTGGCCACTGCCAGTATTTTATTGCCCCTTACAATACAGGCGCCAAAAGGCCCTCCCTGCATATTTTTAAGGTTTTTTCCTGCCTCATCCAAAGCAACCTGCATAAATTTCTTATTTAATCTTATTACCGCCATAAATCCTCCAAGTAGGTATCCTATATCTTAAGTTTCGCAATATATGCCTTTAGTGCCGCGATCCGTTCCTCTACATAGGGGTGAGTGCGAAAATAACCTAAGATCTTCCAGTTCGGGCCTTCTCCCTTTTTTATCTTCTCTAAGGCAGTAAGTGCTGCCTGAGGTTGGAAACCTGCCTTAAAGGCATATTTAACCCCCAGCCGGTCTGCTTCGTATTCATCCTGGCGGCTGTAGCCTTTTTCTATAAGGCCATAAACCATATCTACGCCCTGGGCGACATCCCTGGCAACCGGCTCTGTGTTATCCGAAATAGAGGCGAAGGCAATACTTAAAAGCAGTTGATAACCTATACCGGCCTGGATTTTCTTGGCGATATGCCTGGCAGCGGTATGGCCTGTCTCATGGCCTAAGACATAGGCAAGCTCATCGTCATTAAGTATGGCTATCAGGCCGCTATTCACATAGATAAAACCTCCGGGCAGGGCCATGGCGTTCAATTCCTTATCCTCTAAGGCGAAAAAATGATAGCCGATATCCTGGCGGTCTGATACCTGAGCCAAGCGCCTGCCGAGCCTTTCTATCCTTTCCTGCTCACCCTTATCTTTTAATGGAGGGCGCCCTTGGTTTATTTGGGAAATCATGGTCTTTCCTATGGCCGCCTCGGTCTTACTGTCTATAAATATAAGCTCTTTTCTTTCAGTAGCCGGATTATACAAAGTCGCGCATCCGCATAACGAAAAAAGTGCTGGGGCAAAAAATAGTAAAGATAAAGAATTAATCCGCATAAATTATTTTCCTTATTTTACGTCAGGCGGGAGCTGTTTCAGATATCCTTTAATCAGATTACGTATGCTCAGGAAATCACCTGCCTCAAGCCATTCTTTGCGAAAAACACTGGCGCCAAAACTTACTGCGCTGGCGCCGTTAGAAAAATATGCCCCTATGTTCTCAGGGGTAACGCCGCCGCAGGCCAGGAGTTTTATGTCATCAAAAGGCCCTTTTAATTCCTTAAAATATTCCGGGCCGAAGAATTTTGCGGGAAAGACTTTTACCATGGTAGCCCCAAGACGCCAGGCATTATATATTTCAAGCGGACTGAATGCCCCCGGGAATACCGCTATCTTACGCCTCAGGCAGTATTTCATCACCTCCGGGATAAATACCGGGGTAACGATAAAGGTTGCACCGGCAGAAAGCGCTGATTTTAAACCTGCCATATTTAATACTGTCCCTGCCCCTAACGAAAGCTTACCCCTTCCTAAGGCGGCTGCCCTTTTTATCATCGCCTCAGCCCCTTTTGTATTCATGGTTATCTCAATAGTCTCAAGGCCCGAAGAGATAACAGCCTCTACCAACGGCTCTATCTGGCCAGGCCTTATCCCCCTTAATATCCCCATTACCGGTTTTTTCTTAAAACGGGCTACATCCACCTTATTCCTCAACCTCTCCTACCAGGCTCTCATAAAATTCCCGGTAATTCTCTCTTTTCTCGCTGTTACGCAGGGCCATGGCGGCCCGCGGGTGCTCATCCAATATGCCCGTAATAGCATAAGGAATAATGTATCCCCATTCTATTTTCTTCCGCAAAGGAATGAACTCCTTGGATATCAAATCCAGCACAGGCCTTATATCAAATTTAGGGTTTTTTAAGAACCCCAGGATCAACTCAAGCGGGCAATTCCCTGCTGCCCGGCCCAGGCCATAGACAGTCCCGTCAACATAATTTGCGTCATGGATTATTGCTTCTATGGTATTGGCAAAAGCCAATTGTTGATTATTATGGGCATGGATACCCACCTCTTTGGTCTTCAGGATACCCTTTGCCTTTTTGATAAGGAACTCCGTAGTCTCCTGGTATAGCGCGCCGAAGCTATCTACTATATAGACCACCTGCGCCTTACTTTCTTCTTCCAGCTGCCTGAGGCATTCGTTCAACTCATTATCCAGTGCGCGTGAGATAGCCATTATATTTACCGTTGTTTCATAGCCTTTATCCGCAAAGTGGTTTACCAGGTATATTGCCTTGTCTATATCCTTTACGTAAGAAGCCACCCTGATCATATGCACAGGGCTATCCTTGCGCGGGCATACATCGTCTATATCCACCCTGTCCACATCTACCATTACCGAGATCTTGGTACGTGACTCTATCCCTTCGGTTACTTTCCTGATATCATCGTCATCGCAGAATTTCCACTTTCCGAATTCCTTGGAAGAAAAAAGCTTTTTTGAATTCTTATAGCCTATCTCCATATAATCTACCCCTGCAAGCGAGAGCGCCTTATACACCTCGCGGACAAACCTAAGGTCAAAATCATGATTATTGATTAATCCGCCGTCCCTGATTGTACAGTCTAAGACCTTGATCTTTTCCCTGAACATCTATGCTCTCCTTTTTACGTTGCACTACCTTACTTAAAAGGGGCTCACCCCCAAGATAAAAAATACATATTATACGGCTTAGCCGCCTTAGCCTATTTAAAAATATCCTTCATCTCTTTGCCGAAGTCTTTAAACATTTTGATGGTATCGGCGGCCTTTTCTATAATCTTCTCTGGAGGCTGGCTGGCGATATTCTTGATAGCCGCCTGCAGGATAATATTGCGTATTTCAGAAGAGGTGAGCTTCGGGTTATCGAATTTAGTGTTCAGGGAAAAATCCAGTTTTAGCCTGCCTTGTTCATCGATAAATAAATCCAGGGTCTTCTCCATCAACTGCAGATTCGCCGCTGCTTCTTCTGCCTTAGGCTGGGCATAAACCAGGTCAAAAAGCTCTAAATGGCACTGGGCATTAAGATCATTATCCTTGGCCTTTAAATCTGCCTTTAAATTGACCTTTGCCGATAAAAGCTTCCTCTGAGAAATAAGATTGCCGTAGTAAGGAGAAAAATAAACGGCATCCAGTTCTTTTATCTGAAGATTACCGTCCATATTTTGAGCTATAGGGTCAATCCATCCTGATGCAGAAACCGCGCCTAATTTCCTACCTTGAGGGTCCGCTAATTCCGCCGATGCCTTAATTTTTATCTTTAAAGAAGCGGGGGAAAGGCTGGCCTTGGAGACATCCAGATTGATATGCTCAGCTATAATCTTATAAACTTCAGCGGTTACTTTTCTATCGGTGAATATAAACATCCCATCCTTCACCAGTAAAGACGCCAATAATACCTGGGGTGCCTTGCCTTTAGCCTTTGCCGGCTTAGGCAGGTTCAAAGCCCCGTCCGGATATTGCTCAATATTTATAACGGGCTTGACGATAAGCAGCCGGTTAATTACTATTCTACCGGAAAAAAGGCCCAACAGGCTGGGAGAAAGGGAAATCATCTCAGCCCGTAATATACTGCCTACGCGGATATCTTTCAAGGTTATGGATAAAGGAAACCCCAGGCTTACGCCGCCTAAGGTAGCGGGCGTATTCAGGCTATTCTCTATCTGGCCTTCTACGAACCGCGGGCCAAAGAAAGAAACTAAAATACCCAGGGAAATGAACAATAAAAATACCGAAGCGAACACAATGACTAGGATCTTGCTTCTCTTAGGCACCATAAAACCTCCTTGGGTTTATCTACCGGATAACTATTTTAACCCTAAAAATCAGGTAATACAACGGAAATTGAAGGGCCTGTATTTAAAAACTTAAAGACCTGGTCATATCGCAGGCTGAGGGCAGATCTGGTTATAAGCGCAATAGGTGCAAGCCATATAAGCAGGCTTGGCTAGGAAATTCTTACAGCGTATACCGGATGAAACCTCCCTGATCTTTTCTTTGGCGCCGTCTAAGTCTTTCTCCTCTACCTCTTTGGTAGCGGTAATACCCGATTCCAGAAAATATAATGCCACGCGTTTGGGCAATTCCCTGAAAATGCTCTTATAAGCGAGCGTATACAAAAAAAGCTGGGTGCTTTCTTTTATGCGCTTATCCGCCTCTTTTTGATTCTTGATCTCGGAGGTCTTAAAATCCATTATGACAATGCCTTCTTCAGTCTTGTCTACCCGGTCAAACCGGCCGGTTATCTTGTTGTTTTCAAAAATAAAAGCGAATTCCTTTTCTATAAATAAAGGGGAGGCGTTGCGCCTTTCCTCATCCTCAAAAAACCTCATTAAAGCCTCAGCCCCGATACGGAAACGTTCTTCCTGGTGCCTTTCATCCAGAAACCCCTGCGGGTCAAAACTCAAAGAAAAGGCCTCCAGGAGCCTGTCCTTGTCGATCTTTTTTCCTGATGCCTTAAACTGATAATACTTACTCACCGCATTATGCATCGCCCTCCCGTATATTACGGTATGATGCTCTATAATAGGCACGCGCAGGATATTCACATATTTATATTTCAGCGGACAGGTCAAGTAATCGTCAATCTGGTAATAACTTAAATAAATAAGTTTATCGCCTGAATCATCCCCTGCCTTCAATCCGCGAGGCTCCTGCTTAGGGGCAAAACGTTCAATGGCCTCGATGGCAGAGGCCTTTTTCTTCTCTGGCCCTGCTTCCTCTTTACCCAGGGCCTCTTTGACAAACTGGCTTATGCGGCGCAGGCGGTTTCCTCCGTAATCATCGGCGCTGGTAAGATAAAGCTCATCTTTGGCCCGGGTCATACCGACATAGAAAAGCCGGCGTTCTTCCTGGATATGAAAATCCCCCTGCGGCAGGACCTCTTTGATCAAGGAATCAGGAAGCTCTATTGCCTGCCTGCGGCGCGGCCAGGGAAAACGGCCCTGGATGAGGCTGACTAAGAATACCACCTTAAACTCAAGGCCCTTGGCCTTATGCACGGTCAGGACATTTACCGCATCCGTATCCAAGTCTGCCTCTGTGGTCGGCGGGTCATCTCCGGCCTCTATAAGGAGATTGAGATGATTCACAAAGTTAACCACCCGGTCTTCTTTTGCCACTAATTCAAAGTTCCTGACCAGGTTAAAAAACTGAGCCAGGTTTTGGATCTTTGTCTCCTTCTCTGCGTCTGGGTTGTGCGCCAGGCCCTTAAGGTATCCGGTCTCGGTAAGAAAACCATAAAGTAGCCTGCCGGTATTTTCCCGGCGGGATATTTCTAAGAACTTCGTCAGGTCGGATAGAAAATTCCTGATCTTAGCCCTTGTCTCCTCTTTTATATCTTTTAACTCTTCTGTATTATCCAGGGCCTGGAGAACTAAATAGAGGGGCTTATTCCTGCGCCTGGCATAATGATTACAGAGGCTTAAATCAAAGAGGTCAATCCCATAGACCTCGCAACTAGCCAAATAGTAAATACTTAATGAATCCGCCGGGTTAGCGCAAACGCGCAGGAAATTAAGGCAGATCTTAACTTCCTCCCTGCTGTATAACCCCTGATTCCCGCTAAACTGCCAGGGGATATTTCCCATGTTCAACGCCTGCAGGAACGGCTGGGCATCAGAATTAGAGCGCACAAGTATAGCAAAATCACGGTAGCGAAAAGTGCCGCCTGCAACCTTTTCTCTAATTATAGCGGCGACATTATCCGCCTCAGTTGAATTAGTATCAAAATGCAGGTGCCTTACGCCCTCTGTTTTCTTATCCAGTCCGACGAGGCGTTTGTTTATATTGGCCTTGATTTCAAAACGCTCAGGGTTATTTTGCTGAATAAGCCGGTAAGCGGTATCCAGTATGACCTGCGTAGAACGATAATTCTGAATAAGGCTTATTTTTTTCGCCTTAGGGTATTCCTGTATAAAATTCAATACATTGCTATAGGCAGCCCCCCTCCAGCGGTATATGCACTGGTCATCATCCGCTACTACCGTAATATTGCCTTCCTTAACGAGCAGCTTTATCAATTGAAACTGGGCAAAATTCGTATCTTGAAATTCATCTACCAGTATATATTTGAACTGCTCCTGGTATCTCTTAAGGATCATCGGGTGTTCCCGCATAATCAACAAGGCCAGATAAAACTGATTTCCGAAATCCAAAAGCCCTGCGCGGGCAAGTAAGTCCTGGTATTTGGCATATGCGCGGGCTACTTCCATCTGCTGTATTGCCTCCTCCTCGCCTGCCTTATCCTCAGGGCTCTCCTTTGCCTTAAGCATCATCCTTTGAGCAAAATCTATATATTCCTGCGCTGAGACATCTTCATCTTTAGCCCGGCTAAACAAAGACATCATCGCCCCTATAAAACGGGTAGGGTCGCAAAGCGGACGATAATAAGACAGGTTGAATTCAAAAAGATGCTCCCGGAAGAACACCGCAGCCTCTGGCTGGGTCAATACCTTAAAATCCGGTTCCAGGCCTGCCACTAATGCATTTTCCCTAAGCAGCCTGTCTGCGAAGGCGTGGAAGGTAGAGATCCAGATATCGGTATAACCGTAGGGCATAAGGATATCCACGCGTTCCTGCATCTTGAGTGCTGCCTTATCCGTAAAGGTAAGTGCCAGGATTTCTTCGGCCTTTGCCAGTTTTTCTTTAAGCAGCCAGGCTATCCTTTGTGTTACTACGGTAGTCTTGCCTGTGCCGGCACCGGCAATAATAAGCAGCGGCCCTTGTGGATGCGTAACTGCCTCGGCCTGCTCTTTATTCAATCCCTCTAATATATTATCCATCGGGTCTGCCTTAAAAATAATCCCTATTAAACAGGGTTGTTTTCTTTCTTATTTATTCTATCTTGACAATCTTGTATTTTCAAGTATACTTGAGGATAATTACAAAGGGGTGAATATATGTTAAAAATATGCGCGATATGCGGAAAAACTCCTCTCGCAGGAAGGGTCATTGTCAAAAAAGGCCTGGCCAAAAAGAAAGGCGGCACGGGTAAAAAAGTAGCCCGTGTTACTAAGCGCTCTTTTCTGCCTAATCTGCAAAAGATGCGGGCGTTGATTAACGGGCATCCTAAACGTATTTATATCTGCACCAGATGCATCAAAAAAGGCAGGATTCAACGGGCCTGACCCTCTTCTCTTTTTACCTGAAAAATATCTCTTTTGTCTCCAGGATAATACTGCTATTTCCCTGCCAGGAATCAAAACGGGGGGTATAAACTAATTCAAATGTGCCTGCCTCCTTTAGGCTTTCCTTAAAACTGCTCATCCCAAAGGCTATGGCCGGATAAACCGTGCTGCCGTCAGTGACCCAGAACTTTAAGGTCTCTCTTCCCAATACCAGAGGGCTTCCTTTAAGCCTGAGGCCACGGCTATAAAAAAGAGGTTCGGGGTTGCCTGTGCCAAAAGGCTCCAGGGCATCCAACTCGCTTATCACCTCCTCATTTAAATCCGCAAGTTTCAATTCCATGTCTACATCCAGGGCGGGAAATAAATCTTCCAGGCGCAATTTCTCCTCGGCTAAGCGGTTAATCTTGCTTCGAAAATCATCTATGCAGCCCTTTTCAATAACCACCCCCACGGCATGGCTGTGCCCCCCGTAAGATAAAAGGTAATCGCTGCATTCCCCAAGCGCACGAAAAAGATGAAAGTTCTTTATGGAACGGCCCGAACCCTTGCAGTATTCTTCTCCCTTAGAAAAAACAATCGTCGGCCGGTAGAATTTATCCGCAATCTTGGAGGCTACCACCCCCAACACGCCCCTGTGCCATCCTTCCTTAGCAAGAACGATGACCTTGTGTTTCTTAAAATTTATTTCCCTGCTTATGATGTCTTCGGCCTCATCCATTATCTTGCTCTCTATTTTCTGGCGCTGACGGTTGTGCCCCTCAATAATCTTGGCCAACTCATCAGCCTCACCCCTGTCCCTTGACATCAATAATTCCAAAGAGGCCTCGGCACTGTCCATCCGGCCGCTGGAATTGATGCGGGGAGCAAGGATATAACTGACAAAATAAGAATTTATCTTCTTGCCTTTCAGGCCGCTGGATTCGATCAGGGCCCTGATCCCTGTGCGCCTGGCATCAGAAATCCGCAAAAGCCCCTCCCGGGCAATGACACGGTTTTCTCCCTTAAGCGGGACCACGTCGGCAATAGTGCCTAAACAGACTAAATCCAATTCCTCAAGCAGCATATCTTCCAGGAGCGCCTGGCAAAGTTTATAAGCGACACCGACTCCGGCCAGATCCCGGAATTTATAACTTTCCCCTCTGACCTTCGGATTAATAACTGCACAGGCTTCAGTCAAGGTATGAGCGCCCGGCTCATGGTGGTCGGTAACTATGACCTCAATATTATTCCGCCTTAATTCTTTTACTTCCTCTATGCTGTTTATGCCGCAATCCGCGGTGATTATAAGCCCGGCCCCTTTCTGACGGGCAAAGGATATGCTGTTCTTATTCAGGCCGTAACCCTCATTAATGCGGTGCGGTATGTAATGCATTGCAGAGATACCCAAATGCTCCAGGGCGTTCTTTAGAATAACCACGGAGGTTATCCCGTCTACGTCATAATCCCCGAAGAGAAGTATTTTCTTTTTCTTCTGGGCCGCAGAGCGTATAATGCCGCAGGCCTTATGCATATCCAAAAAAGAATAAGGGTCCAATAGACCGGATGTCTGGGCGCTCAAGAAACTCTCTGCTTCTTCTACCGAGCGCACTTGACGGTTAATAAGCACCTGGGCCATTATCCGGGATATACCGAGTTTATCAACCAGGATATTTTGGAGGGTAAAATTAGGAGGGGAAATATTTAATATTTTGTTCCTTAGCATGCTAAATTACATTTCAGAAGGGGCGCCGACCCCCAAAAGCCGCAGGCCGCAGGCTATGATAATCTTCACCCCTTCAATAAGCGCAATGCGCGCTGAGGTGAGCCCTTTTTCTTGTCCCAAGACACGGTGCCGGTCGTAAAATTTATGGAAGGACTGCGCCAATTCCTGCAGGTATACTGTAATCATATAAGGGTCTTCGGTCTTTACGCATATGCTCAATATATCGCTAAACTGCCACATCTTTCTTAAAAGGGCGATCTCTTCTTCCTCTTTAAGGAGAGAGAAATCCAGACCCCCTGTCTTTTCCTGCGCCAGGCCCTGGCGCAGTATACTCACTATGCGCGCGTGGGCGTATTGGACATAATACACGGGATTTTCCGCGGTCTGTTTCCTGGCTATATCCAGGTCAAAATCCAGATGGCTTGCGGTACGGCGCATCAAAAAGAAAAAACGCGCGGCATCACAACCCACCTCATCCAATACCTCCCTTAACGTTATATATTGCCCGCGCCGCGTCGACATCTGCACAGGTTCACCTTGCCTGAATATCGTTGCCAGCTGTACGATAACCACAGATAACGAAAGGGGGTCTTCCCCTAAAGCTGCCACCGCCGCCTTCAACCTGTTGATATATCCGTGATGGTCAGGCCCCCATAGGTTTATCAGCTTCTTGAACCCGCGCCTATATTTATCCCGGTGATATGCTATGTCCGGGGCTAGATATGTATAGGAACCGTCGCTCTTTATCACCACCCTGTCTTTATCATCCCCAAAATCGGTGGATTTAAACCAAAGGGCTCCTCCCTCTTCATAGAGGAACCCTTTCTTCTTCAAGAAATCCAGGGCCTCATCTATCTTTCCGCTTTCCCGAAGCGACTTCTGGCTGTACCAACAATCAAACTCTACGCCAAAATCGCTCAGCTCTTTTCTAATCACCTTAAGTATATATTCTACGCCGTAGACCGAAAAGTCCTTTACCTGCCGGTTATTATCTTTTATACCCCTTGAGATATCATATATATATTCACCCTGATAATGGTCATCCGGAAACACCACCGTCTCACCGGCCATCTCTTTAAGTCTTAATTCTATGGAGCGGCCCAATATGTTGATCTGATTGCCTTCGTCATTAAGATAGTATTCCCGCCCTACTTTGAAACCGGTAAAATCCAGGATATTCGCCAGGGCATCCCCTACCGCCGCCTGCCGGGCATGGGCTACAGATAAAGGACCTGTAGGGTTAGCGCTGACAAATTCTACTAAAACCTTTTTATCCTCTCCTAAACTAAGCCTCAAGGCCTCATCTTTTTCCCTGACCAAGGCCTCTAGCTGGGAGTAAAAATAATCACAAGATAAATAGAAATTAATAAACCCTGCCCCTGCTGTCCTTACCTCCCGGATGTGATTTTCTAGCGGCCCTTTAGCTATACGGCCCCTAAGATTACCGGCTAAAATAGAGGCGATCTCCTGAGGAGGCGCTTTAAGCTCTTTGCTCAATTGCATGGCAACGTTAGTAGAGAGGTCGCCGAAACGGTTATCCGCCGGAATATCCAGGTTGATCTCTTTGGGTTGTTTCCTGCCTTTGAGCAGTCCCTCAACTTCTTCTTTAATTAATAGGATTATTGAATCCTGGATGCTTTTTTTCATCTTGATATTAATGCAAAAACAGCCTTAAACAATACGGCATCGTAGGGATACCTTGGAGGAGGGATTTAATCTATCCTTTTTCTTGCCGGGGAAGCCTGACCTTCCTTGCCTCAGACCAAAGACGGTCTAACGCGTAGAATTCTCTCATCGGCTCAGTAAAAATATGCGCTATCACCGAAGAATAGTCCAGCGCCATCCATCCTGATTCATCATTCGGGTTGAGGCCCGAAAGGGATTTTACTCCATGGCCTAAAAGGGCTTCGTTTATTGCCTCGGCCACTGCGCCTGCCTGTCTTAAGGAGGTGGCGCTCATCAAAACAAAATAATCACAAAAACCGCATACCTTACGCATATCCAATACCTTAATATCCCTTGCCTTCTTAGACCTTGCGGCAGAGACAATATGCAGTGCTATTTTCTTGGCTTCTATTTTACTCAACCTCCTTAATATACCTTTAAATAGTTGCGCAGGAAAAGCCGAAAATTAACCCTTCCTGCGCAATCTTACGTTTATATTTAATGCCCTGCCCCTCTAAATCACCTCTAAACCTAAAGCCCGGGTGAGCCTTAAAGTTATTTATTCCCTAGGATCTTATACATACCTGTGCCGCAATCCGGGCATTTCCCTTTTGCTGCTGCGCGGCCGTTTTTCATAGTTACCTTCTGTTCGTCTTTCATTTCCTTCATTTTCTTGCATTTGACGCAATATCCTTTTTCTGCCATTTTTCTTCCTCCTTCTTGAATGCGCTTAACCCGCTTCTTGGGTTAAGTAAGTGTTATTTTTATCTTGTGCGTTGTAAGGCGCATTTTTCATATTATACAACAAAGAAAATCCGGGTCAATGTTTATTTGCAATATGGTTGTAGCGCTCCTCCTCCAGTTCGCCGACAATCTCCTCAATAAGGTCCTCCAGGGTCACCAGCCCCACGGTCCTGTTATTTTCATCCACCACAACAGCAATCTGAATCTTATATGACTGAAACTTCCTCAATAGTTCGTTGACCTTAAGCGCAGAAGGGACATAATATGCCTTTTGCACCAAATCCTGCAGCACAAACAGCCCTTTATCCCGCAGTATATAAAGCAGGTCACGGGCATAGATTATGCCGATAATATTATCTATGGTCCCGGCGTATACCGGTAGGCGTGCATGGCCCTCCTCTACAAAGGTATTTAAAAGCGCTTCCGAGGTAATATTGATATTGACCGCGATCATCTTTTCCTTAGGCACCATTACCTCGCCGATTTTAGTATCCCCGAATTCAAAGATACGGTGCAGCATCTTCCTTTCTTCGTCGCTTAAAACACCTTCTTCCTTTCCTACCTCTATCATCAGGCGTAACTCTTCCTCGGTGATCAATGGCGACCTCTTGGCAGCGCCTATTCCCATTATCTTAAGAAACAGATTGCTCATGCCCATAAATATGCCGATAAACGGCTTAAGGATAACGACTACCACCTCCATAAAAGGGGCGATAAAGAGAGCTACCTTCTCCGTATGTTTAGTGGCAAGCATCTTCGGCGTTATCTCGCAGATAACAAGTATAAAAGAGGCTGAAGCGATGGTAGAAACAATTATCCCCCAGTTATAACCTAATAGGTGGACAAAAAACGCCGTAATAATAGAAGATAAGGCGATATTTACAAAGTTATTCCCGATTAATATAGCGGTGATAAATTTATCCAGCTTCATTACCAGACGCTGTATAACCTGGGCATGCCTTGTCCCCTTAGAGACAAGATGGCGCAGACGTATCTTGCTCAATCCGATAATAGAGGTCTCGGAGGCGGAGAAAAAGAAGGACAGTATAGCGAAGATAAACAAGAAGACCAATACGAGAGGTACGGATAATATATTGCCCATATTATGGATGATTTATTTTAAGTTAAGCCTGCGGTATATTTTATCTTCTTGGACAGCCAATGGCCCGATTAATGCCAGGTTCAATGCCTGCCTTCTAAATATACGTTTGGCTGCGGAAATTATATCGGATACGCCTATCCCTTTTATCTCTTTTACTATCTCTTCCCACAAAAAGACCTTGCCCATGGTAGAGGTAGATTCCCCCATCCAAAGCATATGGTCAAGGGTATCTTCCAGGGCAAGCGCGATCTGACCGAGGAAGAATTCCTTGGCGCGCTTCAGTTCACCTTCCTTCACGGGCTTATCCCGTATCTTTTCCAACTCTGCGATTATCAGGTCAATGGCGGAGGAGACCTTACGGTTGTCAATGCCGGCATGGATAATAAACGCCCCTGTTTCCTGGAAACGCTTAACCTGGGCCCCTATTTCATAGGCCAGGCCCCTTTTTTCTCTCAATTCATTAAAAAGCCTGCTGGACATATTCGCGCCCAATATAATATGCAACAAAGAAAGGGCGTACTTTAAAGGGTCATCCCTCCTGAAACTATGAAAACCCATCGCCAGGTGGGTCTGCTCGGTGTCCTTCGGAAAAACCTTCAATTGCGGCTTCTTCTGTCTTTCTATGGCCGGCCGGAAAGAATTTACCCCCTTACCTTTAAGACATCGAAATTTATCCCCGGCCATCTTAAAAAATTGCTCATGCTGAAAACGGCCTGCTACACTTACCACAATATTGCGGGGGGTATAATAGAGGCTTTTGAACGAAGCTATCCCTCCAGCCGCCATCCGGCTGACCGATTCAACGGAACCTGCAATACTCATACCCAGGGGCTGGGCCGGCCAGAGCAGCTCATCCAGTAGTTCATGCACATAACTCTGCGGAAGGTCCTTATACATCTTTATCTCTTCCAGGATGACCGTCTTCTCTTTCTTGACTTCATCCGGAGAAAGCCTGGGGTTAATAACCATATCCGAAAGGATATCCAGCGCCAGAACAAGGTGCTCAGCCGGCAGTTTTACCAGATAACAGGTAAGCTCCTCGGAAGTGAAACCGTTTAATGTGCCTCCGCAGCCCTCCAGGGACTCTTTGATCCTGCGGCAGGAGTATTTTCTACTACCCTTGAATAAAAGGTGTTCTAGAAAATGTGCTACGCCCTTATGGGCGGGCTCTTCGTAGCGGCCGCCTACCTTGATCCATATACCTAAGGCCACCGAACGCATACTGGGCATTTGATGGGCTATAATACGCAGGCCGTTCTTTAGAATATGTTTATTATATATGATGCTCATCCTTTTAGAATACTTACGAAACCTAAGACCCGCTTTACCAGATCAGGCCTGCCTATGTTTTCTCTTATTTTCCTTACTATGGCGCTGCCTACAATTACGCCGTCTGCGGCTTGCTGTACCTGCTCAACCTGAATACGGGACGATATGCCAAAACCTGCGCATACAGGCTTATTGGTAGACCTCTTTGCCTGCCTGATACGCTTAAGGATATCCGCCGGCAAGGCCTTGCGCTCTCCGGTAACCCCGGTTAAAGAAACATAATAAATAAAACCCCTGGCCATCTTTGTTATATGCCTTATGCGCCCGGGGGCAGTGGTAGGGGAAAGAAAATGTATGATATCCAGGTTATATTTAGCGGCTAAGCCCTGTAAAGAAGCCCCTTCTTCCGGCGGAAGGTCAGGCAGGATTAAACCGTCTACCCCTGCTAAAGAAGCACGCCGGATGAACCTTGCCTCTTTAAAACAGAATACCGGGTTATAATAAGTCATCAGGCAGATGGGGACCTGGGTGCGGCGGCGGCACCTGCTGACTAAATCCAATATATTATCAATATTGGTTTTCCTTAAGGCGGCCTGAGAGGCCTCCTGTATTACCGGCCCGTCTGCCATAGGATCGGAAAAAGGCACCCCCAGTTCAATAATATCTACCCCTATCCTGCTGAATGCCAAAACCAGGTCATAAGTTGCTTCTAAGCTGGGATAGCCGGCAGTGATAAAAGCAATAAATGCCTTTTTTTTGTCTTTTCTTAACTGCCGGAATTTAGCATCAATCCTGTTCATTTAGCTTGTCCTGGCCCTAAATGCTTAGCAATTATATTCATATCTTTATCGCCCCTTCCGGAAAGACAGACGATTACAATAGAATCTTTCTTTATTTTCCTGCTCATCTTTTTAAGAAAATAAACGGCATGGGCTGATTCCAGCGCCGGAATTATACCTTCGGTCTCTGAAAGCATGCGTAAGCCTTCCAGCGCCTTTAGGTCGGAAACCGCATAATAACAGGCACGTCCTATATCTTTATAATAGGCATGTTCCGGGCCTACCCCGGGATAATCCAGGCCCGCAGCAATAGAGTGGGCGTTCCTTACCTGGCCGCGGCTATCCTCTAAAAGGCATGATTTTGAACCGTGTAATACGCCGACCCTGCCTTCGACCAAAGTAGCGGCATGCCTTCCAGATTTAAGCCCTAAACCAGCTGCCTCTACACCGATAAATTTTACTTTCTTATCCCGGAAAAAACAATGGAATAAACCCATGGCATTGCTTCCTCCGCCAACACATGCCACCAGATAATCCGGAAGCCTGCCTTCCTTGTGGATTACCTGCCTTCTTGCCTCTTTCCCGATAACAGACTGGAAATTTCTTACCATCAAAGGATATGGATGAGGGCCTGCCACACTACCGATGATATAGTGCGTATCCCGCACGTTGGTTACCCAGTCCCTTAGGGCCTCTGTCATGGCGTCCTTAAGGGTCTTAGTGCCGTTTCTAACAGGGACTACTTTAGCGCCCAGCAATCTCATCCTTAATACATTCAAGGCCTGCCTTAAGATATCCTCTTCCCCCATATATACGACACACTCAAGGCCAAAGAGCGCAGCCACAGTAGCCGTAGCCACACCGTGCTGGCCGGCCCCGGTCTCGGCAATAATGCGCCTCTTCTTCATCCTCAATGCCAGCAAAACCTGACCTAGGGTATTGTTAATCTTATGCGCACCCGTATGCAGGAGGTCTTCTCTTTTTAAATAAATCTTTTTTATGCCTAAATACTTACTGAGATTACGGGCCAAATATAAAGGCGTGGGCCTGCCGGCATATTCCTTCAGGTAATAATCCAACTGACGGATAAAATTCTTATCCCGGCTTGCCTTAAAATATTCCCGCGTCAATTCATCCAGGGCGCATATAAGCGTTTCAGGTATGAACCTGCCGCCAAAAATGCCGAAATGGCCATTTTTATCCGGTTGAGCCATATTCCTCTGCCTTTCTTTTACTGCGCATCCTTTGGCATCTTACAATGCCGCAAATTTCCTTGGTTATTAACTAAGCAGCTCTACGCAATCAAAATAGACTACGCCTTGGGCTATGGGCCGGGGCTCAAATTGAAAACTCTTTATAGGAAAATCAAGTTTTGCGTTTTTATCGGCATTATCCGGCTGCCAATCCCCGCGGACAAAGAAATCGCTGAAAGGGCAGATTATCTTTTTCCACCCTTTAAAGTTGTCTTCCACTAAAAAACGCGATATCTCATTACCGCTGTCTTTTATGTCAAAGGCTATCTTGACCTTGGAATCTGAGCCATACATATAAAAGGATATGGCCTTATATTTACCCCAGTCTACATCCTCAGGCTTGACCAGCCACCGGGCATTCTTTGCATCCAACCCAAAGCCCCTGGCTATCCACATATATCCTCCGGCCACAGCGTTATATACAACTTTCAGGGATTGGTCTTTGGCACGCTTTATATCTGTTGCAGCCGAAACTTCTACAGTTGAGCCGCCTCCGGAGCCGAAATCAACCGTCCCCTGCGGCCCCCCGGAAATAACCCCCTGGAAATCATCAAGCAGCAGATCTTCCCCCCGGGCCTGAGAATACCCGGCTAATAGAAAAATAAAAACAAGGATAGGAAAAAACCAATAACCCTTTTGCATCAGATTACCCTCCATTCTTATGCTATTTTACCTTGCCTATAAATTGTCCTTGGCCCTTTCACCCGGCGTATAAACATACTGATTTTTTGATAATCCTTCCTCCCCGGACTTATTTCCAGGGAACTGGATGCGTCTACCCACTCTGGTCTTATCATCGCTATTGCCTTGCTTACATTATGCGCATTCAATCCTGCGGATAGAAAAACGGGCCTGCGCATCCTGCCTGCCTCTTTTAATATTTTCCAATCAAAGGCCTTGCCTGTCCCTCCCGGCTTAAGCCGGGAAAAATTATCAAAAAGGTAAGCAAAGGTATTATACGCAAAAACCCTGCCTAAATCCAGCCGTTCTTTTAAACGGAAGGCCTTGATAATTTTATACCGGCGGAACTTAGCGCAAAACTCCGCTGATTCATCGCCGTGAAACTGCAGTATATCCAAACAGCAATACCTGGCAATACGCTTGACTATCTCTTCCCTGGCATTGACGAATACGCCGACTTTTAATACCCTCTTCGGTAATAGCCTGATAATTACCCTGGCTCTGCGGGGTGAGATATAGCGCGGGCTCTTTCTGTAAAATACGAACCCCAGGGCATCTGCGCCGGCGAATACCGCGGATACTGCGTCTTTCAAGCTGGTTATGCCGCAAATCTTGACTTTAGTCTTATTACCCATATTACCAACCCATTATTTCCGCTACTTTCCTGCTTATATCCGCCTCTGCCATAAAGGCCTCACCGATTAAAACGGCATTTACCCCTAATATCTTTAAGAAAAGCACATCCTGGCGGTTATTCAACCCGCTTTCCACAACTACTACTCTATCTTTAGGTATGAGAGGATACAGCTTCTCCGTGGACTTCAGGTCTACCTCCAGGCTATGCAGGTTACGATTATTTATGCCGATAGCCACTACCACCGTCTTCTTAGATGCCTTACGGCCTGCTGGAAGCACCCCGGAAGAATCACCGCTAGATAAAGGAGTAACCTTAAGGCCCAGGATTTTCTTCAGGTCCTTCTCGGCATGCGCCTCTACCAGGCAATCCATCCCCAGGCTATCCGCTAAGGCAATAAACTCCGTCAATTTTTCTTTAGGCAGCAGATCCGCGATTAATAAAACGGCATCAGCCCCAAAGTAACGCGATTCGTAAATCTGGTATGGCTCCAGGATAAAGTCCTTCCTTAATACCGGCAAACCCACGGCATCCTTGACTTCAGCCAGGTAAGAGATATTACCCAGGAAATAATCTTCCTCCGTAAGCACGGAGATAGCCTGGGCACCCGAGCCTTCATAAGCCCTGGCGATATCCGAGGGGTGAAAATCCGCACGTATAACACCACGGGAAGGAGAAGCCTTTTTTATTTCAGCGATAAGAGAGACCTGGCGCGGTTTGTTTATCGCCTCTATAAAGGGCCGGCATGGCTTGAGGCCGCCTACCTTGCTGCGCAAATCATCCTCGGTAAGGATTTGCTTAGCCGAAAGGATCCGTTCCTTCTTCCTGGCAATAATTTCCTTTAACTTATCCGCTTTAATCTCAGCCATATGTTTAATTACAGGAATATTTTTTCAGTAGTTGAAGCTTCTCCCATGCCTGGCCTGAATCCAGGGATTGGGCTGCCATCTCTATCCCCTCTTTTATAGAGGCAGTCTTATTTGCTGCGTATATGGCGCATCCGGCATTCAACAAGACTATATCCCTCTTCGCCCCCTTCTGCCCCTTTAAGACCTCGGTAATGATGCGCACATTCTCAGGCAGATCACCTCCCAGCAAATCCTTTAATTCTGCCCGTGGAAAACCGTATTCCTCGGGGGTAATCTCATAATCCCTAAACTCCTGGTCAAAAACCTCCGATACCAATGTTTTATCTGCCGTAGTTACCTCATCCAACCCATCCCTGCCATGCACCACTAAGACGTGCTGCGTGCCCAGATTATGCAATACCTCAGCAAGTATCCTGTCCATTCCGGACTGTAAACCCCGATAAGCTGATTTGTTGCACGCGCCGGGTTAATCAACGGCCCGATTATATTAAACATGGTCTTGCCGTTGATCTTCTTGCGCGCAGGCATGACATGTTTCATTGCCGGGTGTAAATTAGGGGCAAATAAGAAGGCGACCCCTATCTCCTCCAGGCACTGCTTTATCTTACTCCTATCCATATGGATATTTACGCCCAGCGCCTCCAGGATATCCGCGCTTCCGCACTTACTGGAAAGTGAACGGTTACCGTGCTTGGCTACCGTAATACCGGCTCCGCTGGCAACGAAAGCAGCGGCGGTAGAAATATTGAATGTCCCTTTTCTATCCCCGCCAGTGCCGCAGGTATCCAGTATATTAGGCCTGTCCACCACAATAGCATCTATATATTTATGCATCACCTCTACCGCGGCAGTAAGCTCTTCTGCCGTCTCCCCTTTATCGTTCAAGGAGGTCAGAAAGGATACGATATCCGCGGTATCGGTTGAACCGCTTAAGATCTCCTGCATGGCCTCCTGCATCTGGGCTGCGCTAAGGTCTTTTTTCTGCGCTAATGTATGGATTAAATCTTTTATCATTGCCTAAGAAAATTAGCCAGTATATATTTGCCTGTCCGGGTTAAGATGGATTCGGGATGAAATTGCACCCCCCAGAGAGGAAATTGTTTATGTTTCAATCCCATGATCTCACCCTCCTTGGTCCAGGCGGTTATCTGAAGGCAGGAAGGCAGGCCTTTTTTTTCCACAATAAGCGAATGATACCGCGTAGCCTCAAAAGGGTTCGGCAGGCCCTGGAAAATTGTCTTTTGGTTGTGGTAAATAAGAGAGGTCTTACCGTGCATTAACACCCTGGCCCTGACAATAGCCCCGCCATAGGAATACCCTAAGCACTGGTGCCCCAGGCAAACCCCTAAAATAGGTATCACCCCGGAGAATTCCCTGATCACCCCGCAGGAAATACCAGCTTCTTGCGGCCTGCCCGGCCCAGGTGAGATAATGATCCTTTTCGGCTTTAATCTTTTTATCTCTGCGATAGTTATTCTGTCATTCCTGAATACCTCAACCTCAGCGCCCAACTCCCCTAAATATTGCACCAGGTTATAGGTAAAGGAATCATAATTATCAATCATTAAAACCATGTTATCCCTTTCCCCCGCCTTATTCTTTTTCCCGCCATACCTTGGCACCCAAAGACCTTAATTTTTCTTCTATATTCTCATACCCCCGCTCCAAGTGGTAAATCCTGGATATAGAGGTCTCACCCCGCGCGATCATCCCGGCCAATACTAACGACGCGGAAGCGCGCAAGTCTGATGCCATCACCGGAGCCCCGGATAACTGCTTTACGCCTTCTACTATCGCATGAGGGCCTTCTCTTTGGATGCGCGCCCCCATACGGTTAAGCTCGGCCACATGCATAAACCTGTCGGGATAAATCTTTTCGGTAATCACGCTTATCCCCGGGACAACGCTCAAAAGGCTCATCATCTGCGCCTGCATATCCGTGGGAAAGCCCGGATAAGGAAGGGTAGTGACGTTCACCGGCCTAAGCCTCGCCCTTGCGCGTACCCTCAAGACGCCGTCTGCCTTAATTGCCCCCAGCCCCGATTCTTCTAATTTATCGACCAGCGCCCCAAGATGCTTGAGGCATATATTCTTAATCAGGATATCTCCGTGCGTAATCAAAGAGGCAAGCATAAAGGTGCCTGCCTCGATCCTGTCTGGTATTATCTTATGTTCTGCGCCATGCAGATATTTTACGCCCTCCACCTCTATAGTAGGGGTTCCCTGGCCTTTTATCTTAGCACCCATCTTCAAAAGGAATTCTGCCAAATCCTCCACTTCCGGCTCACAGGCCGCAGATTCAATTACCGTCTTACCCTTTGCCAGGGTAGCGGCCATCATTACATTCCCGGTAGCAAGGACGGAAGAACCGTAAATACCTCCCAGGTATATATGGCTGCCTTTAAGCTGGCTTGCCTTTGCCACTACATACCCGGCATCGATATCTATATCTGCGCCCAATGCCCTGATGCCCTTAAGATGCAGGTCAACCGGCCTGATACCGATAACACATCCTCCGGGCAGGGAAACCTTGGCCTTTTTCATTTTTGCCAAAAGGGGGCCTAAAACACAGAAAGAAGCGCGCATAGTAGAAACAAGTTTGTAGTCTGCGGTAAAATTATTACGGCCGCAGGAAACAATGGCTACCGTGCCCTTATCAAATTCTGCGTTTTTCCCGAGGGACCGCAGGATCTTCAGCATAGTATTGGTATCGCGTAAATTCGGCACCCCCCGGATAATACAAGGCTCATCCGTAAGCAGGGTGGCTGCCAGTATGGGCAGGACATCATTCTTGGACCCGGAAATCTCTACTTCCCCCTTTAGCCTGGCGCCCCCCTCAATAACCAGCTTATCCATCTTTATCTCCTGAATCTCAGGCCCCCTTAAAACAAATACGCACCCTTAAGGTTTATGCGGCAGGGCTAAGCCGTGATTTTTTTAGCCACTATTACCCGGGATATTCCGCTATAGTCTTTTATTAATTCTATTACCGTGAAATTTCTTGCCTGCTTAAAGATATTTGTTACGCAGTCAGCCTGTCCATAACCCATCTCCAGCATCAAAAGGCCGCCTTCCTTAAGATACGGCCCTATACTACTGGTTATCCTGCGATAAAAATCCAAACCGTCTCTTCCTGCGGCTAAGGCAACTGATGGTTCGCAACGGACCTCATGAGGCAGGCCTGCGATAAGGGCATCAGGGATATAAGGAGGATTAGAAACGCATAGCGCATACTGTCCTTTGTTTATTGCCCCCGGCGTATTAACGGATAAAGATGACGGGAATAAATCACCCTGCATAAATTCTATTTTATCATCCACTCTGTTAAGGACAGCATTTTCTCTGGCTACCCTTAAGGCTTTTTCAGAGATATCGGTGGCGGTAATTTTAAGGTTCTGTCCAGGCCTTGATTTGGCAAGGCTGACGGCAATACATCCTGAGCCGGTGCCTATTTCCAGGACATTAACCGATAGAGACTGCTCTGGAATAACTGCCAATTCCTTTAATGCCGCTTCTACCAAGATCTCGGTTTCCGGGCGTGGTATTAAGACATCTTTATTTACCCTGAACTCCAACCCCATGAATTCCGCCTTACCCAGGATGTATTGGACAGGTTCACCCTTAAGCCTTCTCTTTAAAGCCGCGGAAATCAGGGATGCCTGTTGGCAATCAAGGCGCACACCCTTATTCATATATAAAAAAGAACGGCTGCAGTTCAATACCTCACAAAAGATAAGTTCGGCCTCATTCATTTTTCGCTGCCTCCGCAGCGGCAATGAGGGCATCGGACATCTCATCCAGTTCACCCTCAAGGACTGCTTCCAGCTTATGCAGTGTCAGGTTTATCCTGTGGTCGGTAATGCGCCGGTCGGGAAAATTATATGTGCGTATCTTCTCACTGCGCTCGCCCGTGCCTATCTGAGATTTTCTGGCCTGGGAAATCCTCTTTATCTCCGCCTGCTCTTTTATGTCCAAGAGGCGGGCACCCAAAATCCTCATTGCCTTAGTTTTATTCTTTAGCTGCGAACGTTCATCCTGGCAGGCTACCACTACGCCGGAAGGTATATGCGTAATACGCACGGCTGAGTCGCTCTTTTGCATATGCTGGCCGCCTGGGCCGGAAGACCTGTAAGTATCTATCCTTAAGTCTTTAGGCTCTATGACCAGGTCCACATCCTGCGGTTCAATCAGGACGGCAACGGTAGCGGTAGAGGTATGAATGCGCCCCTGCGCTTCTGTAGTAGGCACGCGCTGCACACGGTGGACCCCGCTTTCAAATTTAAGCCTCTTATAAGCCTCTTTCCCCTTTACGCTGAATATGACCTCTTTAATACTGCCTAATTCCGCAGGGCTTATGGACATAGGTTCCAGCTCCCAGCCCTTGGCCTGGGCGTACCTGGAATACATACGGTATAAATCCGCTACGAATAAACCCGCTTCCATGCCGCCGGTACCCTGGCGCACTTCCATAATTACGTTCTTTCCGATATCCTTATCTTCTCCGGCCAGGATCTTCTTTATCTTAGCCTCAAGCTCCGCCTTCTTTGCGCCCAGGTCCTTGATTTCCTTCTCGGCTAAATCCAGGAATTCCTGCCCGTCTTTTGCAGATAAAGCTACCTGCAATTCCCTTATCTCTCTGTCTATCCTGCGGTATTGCCTCAACAGAGATACCGGCTCTTTTAGCTCGGAAAGTTCTCTGGCATACCTGTTGCACTGCTCCTGGTTAGAAATTACTTCCTGTGATGCCAACAGCTCTTCGAGCTCCTGAAAACGTTTTTCTAGGCGTTCTAACTGTTTAAACATGACCAATTACCCTTGATTCAAATAGTGATTATTTTTCCTTTTTACCGTATTTCTTCATAAACTTATCCACCCTGCCTGCAGAATCCACAAATTTATGCTTCCCGGTAAAAAAGGGATGGCAACGGGAGCATATCTCAACCCTTATACTCGGTTTAACCGAACGGGTATGTATGGTCTCACCGCAGGCGCAGACAATAGTGCTCTCTTTATAATTAGGATGAATCTTCTCTTTCATTTTCTCCTCCTTAGATGTTTAGCGGTTGATTTTATCCTGCCTATTCTACTTTATTTTCCTGGAGCCCTCAATGTTTATCTTGGCCCTATCTTAAGTTACCCGCAACTGTTAAAAGCAGGCTATTAATCACTGGTTCATGCTGGCTAAGAATTCTTCGTTATTTTTTGTCTTGGCCAATTTTTCCAATAAAAGCTCTATTGCCTCAACGTTATTCAGTTCATTCAAGACCTTACGCAGGATCCATACCTTCTGCAGTTTTTCCGGTTTAAGCAGTAATTCTTCGTGGCGGGTGTTAGACCGCTTTATATCTATAGCAGGATATATCCTGCGCTGAAAGAGGTTACGGTCAAGCTGCAATTCCATATTGCCTGTCCCCTTGAACTCTTCAAAGATTACCTCATCCATGCGGCTTCCGGTCTCGACCAACGCGGTAGCAATTATGGTAAGGCTGCCTCCTTCTTCTATACCGCGGGCAGCACCGAAAAACCGCTTTGGCTTCTGCAGGGCATTGGAATCAATACCTCCGGATAATACCTTCCCGCTGTGCGGAACGACGGAATTATACGCCCTGGCAAGGCGGGTAATGCTATCCAGAAGAATCACTACGTCCTTTTTATGCTCTACCAGCCTTTTGGCCTTCTCCAGGACAATCTCGGCAACCTGCACGTGCCTCTCCGGTGGTTCATCAAAAGTAGAAGAGATCACCTCTCCCCTGACATTCCTCTGCATATCGGTAACCTCTTCCGGCCGTTCGTCTATCAAAAGGACGATCAGTATCACATCCGGATGGTTGGAGGTTATGGAGTTGGCTATTTTCTGCAAAAGCACGGTTTTACCGCTGTAGGGAGGGGCAACAATAAGCCCGCGCTGGCCTTTTCCGATCGGGGTCAATAAATCCATGATCCGCATGGATAGGTCATCGGGTTTGGTCTCCTGGATAAACTGTGCATGAGGATAAATGGGGGTGAGGTTATCAAAAAGCACCTTATCCTTGACATCCTCGGGATTCTCAAAGTTTACCGCCTGTACCTTAAGCAGCGCAAAATATTTCTCTCCTTCTTTGGGCGGACGGATCTCTCCGCTGACGGTATCGCCAGTCTTTAAATCGAACTTACGTATCTGGGAAGGCGATATATAGATATCGTCGGGGCAGGGCAAATAATTATAATTGGGAGACCTCAGGAAACCGAACCCCTCCGGCAGCACCTCCAGGATCCCCTCTCCGAACATAAGCCCTTCTTTTTCTGCCTGGGCCTGCAGCAGCTTAAAGATCAGTTCTTGTTTCTTCAGGCCGCTTATACCGTTGATATTCAATTCCCTGGACAGTTTATTTAATTCAGTAATCTTCATTTCTTTAAGTTTTCCTATATCTAATTTCTCCACAACAACCTCCTTATTATTCCTACCTGTCTCCTGGTCTTTAAGATACTCCCATTGTTATCTATTATAAAATCCGCCCAACGGGCCTTCTTTCCCTGGGCCATCTGGTATTTCATCCTTTTCAATACCTCAGTTTTATTAAGGTGCTTCTTATGCCTGAGGCGCGCTATCCTCTTTTCTAAACTTGCCTTTACTACCACGATCTTATCCGCTATGCCCCTTAGGCCTGCCTCAATAAGCAAAGGCGCATCCAGGACAATCAATCTCTGCGGGGATGAACTCAACTCATCTTTAATAATCCGTATTATCGCAGGATGCATGATAGCATTAAGCCGGCTAAGTTGTTTTTTATCAGAAAAAACTATCCTGGCCAGCCTTGCGCGGTCGATAGTTTTGTCTTTGCGGATAATCCCCTGCCCGAACTTCTGGATTACCCTTTGATAAGCCGGGGTGCCGGGGCGTATAAGCGCGTGCGCAATCTTATCGGCATCCACAACCTTTACCCCCCGGCGAAGAAAAAACCTTGCCACCGTGCTCTTACCGCTGCCCAGGGTGCCGGTTATCCCTAAGATTATCTTCTTCTTATCTTGATTATGCGCCACTATGTTTATACAGTTTCAGGTATTTTCTGGCGGACTCATCCCATGAGAAATTGCATTTGACTGCCTTTGCCTGCAGCCTCCCCCATTTCTGTCTCTGGCCAAAGGCTGAAACCGATTCTTTTATGGCCTTAACCAACGCATCCCTGCTGTAATTATCGAATATAAAACCGTTTTCCTTATTTACGGTATCCGCAAGGCCTCCGGTTTTAAATACTAAAGGTATAGTGGCATACCTTAGGCTGATCAGCTGCCCCAGACCGCATGGCTCATATTTGGAAGGCATCAGGAATATATCCGAACCGGCGTATATCTTATGCGCCAGGGGATCGTCAAACTTAAGGTGCAGGGATATGACCTTGGGGTATTTTTTCATTATATCCCCCAGGAGGCTATGGTACTTGGCATCCCCCGTCCCCAGAATAACCAGCTGCAGCCTCATCCTGCATATATCATCTATTGCCTCGGAGATTATATCAAATCCCTTCTGTTCGGCGAGCCTGGAGACTATTCCGAAAAGCGGTACATCTTCTTTAACAGGCAGGAAGCAGATCTCCTGCAAATCTTTCTTATCAAAGGCCTTATCCTTTAGGTTAGCGGCCGAGAAATTCCTGGCGATAAACCGGTCTTTCTGGGGATCCCAGATATCATAATCCAGGCCGTTGATTATTCCAAAAAGCGCCTGCTTCTTCTTGCTAAGGACGCCCTCCAGCCCGAAACCGAATTCCTTGGTTTGTATTTCCCTGCTATAGGTATCGCTGACGGTATTAACACTGTCGGAAAATACTATTCCGCCTTTAAGAATATTTATCTTGCCATAGAACTCCAGCATTTCCATATTAAAGAGGCCCCAGTCCAGCCCCAGCTTCGGAAATTCATCCTTAGAGAACAGCCCCTGATACCCTATGTTATGTATGGTCAAAAGCGTCTTTGTCTTCTTATAAAAAGGCTCATTCTTAAAACCGGCCTTCAGGTAGACCGCAACCAGAGAAGACTGCCAATCATGCATATGGATGACATCCGGCTTAAAATTTATCTCCTTAAACAGGGCCAGGGACCGGCGGGAATAATAAGAAAACCTTTCCAGGTTATCAGGATAATCCCCGTTCTTGTCTCCATAGAGGCCATCGCGTCCGTAGTATTTATCATTCTCTATAAAATATACCTTTATGCCTTTGCCGATAAGGGTATAGGATATGTCGTTTGAGAGGCGCTGGATCTTGAATTTATCCCGGGGTATGAATTTATAACCGGGCATAACCACTATCACTTCCTCGCCCAGTTTCTCCAAGGCCAAAGGCAATGCCCCTGCCACGTCCGCCAAACCGCCTGTTTTAGCAAATGGGACGACTTCCGAAGCACAAATAGCTATTTTCATTCTTCCCTCCTGCATTAATAATCAAGTTACACGGACTCCATCTCCAGCCAATTCCTTCCCTTCTTAATATCTACCTTGATGGGGATATCCAGGCTCAGCGCGCCTTCCATCTTATCTTTTATGATCACAATGAGCCTGTCCACTTCTTCCTGCGGGACATCAAAGATCAATTCATCATGCACCTGGAGAATCATTTTAGCCTTCATTACTTGAGCCTTTATTGCCGATTGTATATTAATCATGGCTAATTTTATCAGGTCGCTGGCTGAGCCCTGGATGGGGCTATTTACTGCCTGGCGCTCGGTGAGCTGCCTGATAACGGTATTCTTGCTGTTGATATCGGGCAGATACCTGCGCCTGCCGGATATAGTAGACACAAAGCCGTCTTTAGCGGCCTTCTTAATCTGTTTTTCTATATATTCTTTTACCCGGGGGTATTTAATGAAATAGGCATCGATAAAACCCCCTGCCGCCTCAAGAGAAATATCCAGGTCCTTAGAAAGGCCATAAGAAGTCAGGCCGTATATGATCCCGAAATTTACCCGCTTTGCCACATCGCGCATCTCATCGCTGACGTCTGTTTCATCTACCCCATAGATCAAAGCAGCGGTAGCCCTATGTATATCCTGCCCCTCTTTAAAGGCGCTTATAAGGCCTTCATCTCCTGAGAGGTGTGCCAGGATCCTTAACTCTATCTGAGAATAATCCCCGGATAAAAGGGAATTCTTCCTGCCGGAAGCGACTATTGCCCGGCGTATATTCCTTCCTATGTCTGTCTTAATCGGGATATTTTGCAAGTTAGGGTGTGTAGAGCTAAGCCTGCCTGTCTCCGTTGCCGTCTGATTAAAAGAGGTGTGGATCCTGCCGGTCTTCTGATCTATCAGGTCAGGCAGGACATCTACATAGGTCGTCTTTATCTTCATCAATTGGCGATACTCAAGCAATAACGCCGGGAGTTTATGCCGCGAGGATAAGGCATTCAAGACCCGCTCATCAGTAGAAGGCCCGGTCTTGCTTCTCCTTATCACCGGTAATTTCAATCTTTCAAATAAAATATCCCTTAATTGCTTGGGTGAATTTATATTGAACTGGCATCCGCTTAAGGCATAAATGTCTTCAATCAGATGCACTAACTTTTTTTCGATCTGGCCGGAAAGTTCTTTTAGTATACTGGCATCCAGGCTTATGCCGGCAAGCTCCATCTCTGACAACACCTCAACCAGGGGCATCTCAATCTTATAAAAAAGCTCAAGGAGCGACTTCTCTCTCAATTGCTCCTTTAGTATCGGCATTAATTTTATTATCAAATCTGCGTCCATTTTATTATCTGTTTCTTCAGAAGAGGTAACTTTACCCAGGTAATCCCAGGCAATATCCCTGAGACTATAATGGGTCTTCACGGGGTTAATAAGATAGGCGGCGATCATAGTGTCAAAATATACCCCCGAGAGGATTATGCCATCCTCACCCAATGCTACCTTGAGCTCTTTTAAATTATGGCCTATCTTCTTCAGCTCTGGATTAGCTAATGCCGCCTTAAGATTTTTCCCTGTATCATCCAGGGAAAAAAAGGCGCCCTTTGCGTAAAACACCAGATCCCGGAAATCTTTGCCAAAGACAACTAACTCTTGCGCGTCTCTTAGAAGGCCTGACAAAGAAGCGTCCTTCAAACGGCTAAGCGCAATCACCTCCTGGCTTTTCTTCTCCTGCGCGTCAACAGGAAGGCCCTTTAGCAGGCTTCTGAATTCCAAACGGCTGAATATCCGGAATAATTCTTTGTAGTCTCTCTCCGCTAACTTTACCTTATTGAGGTTAAAATCTAACCCCTCTATATTCTTATCCAGGACAGCAAGTTCCTTGTTAAGTTTTATCCTTTCCTTATTCTCCGCGAGGGCCTCTTTTATCTTTTCCTGTTTTATCTTATCTATCTGGCCCAATAGATTATCCACGGAACCATATCCTTCTATCAGGCTGACTGCGGTCTTCTCCCCGATACCGGGCACACCCGGTATATTATCTGCGGCATCCCCCATAAGAGCGATAATGTCCGTAATCTTATCCGGCCCCAGCCCGAAACGCTGACGCACCTTATCCTCGTCATAAAAAACCCCGCCGTCCTTATAGGGGTTAAATACCTCTATGCCTTTCTCTATGACCTGCAGCATATCTTTGTCGGAGCTGACCACCACCACTGCCAATCCTTCTTTTTTTCCCTGGCTTGCTAAAGAGGCGATTATATCATCGGCCTCATAACCCTGCCTTTCGAATATCGGTATGCCGTAGGCTCTAACTATCTCTTTAATCAAAGGGACCTGGCTTACCAGCCCATCCGCCATGGGGGGCCGTTGTATCTTATACTGGGCGAATTTCTTCTGGCGAAAGGTATCCCTGGATACGTCAAAACAAGCCGCCAGGTAATCCGGCCTTTGCTCTTTAAGTATTTTATTCAATATATTCACGAACCCGTACACGGCGTTCGTGGGCTGGCCGTAAGACGTATTTAGCTGGCCTATGGCATAAAATGCCCGGTAACAAAAAGCAGTGGCATCGAGCAAAAACAATCTGGGTTTAGGCATCCCGGGGATTTAAAAGGTCGCGCGAAAGACAGTCAGGTAAAAACAAAAGGCCTCTTTTTAAGGTATATTGGGAAAACAAAAATAATAAAAAAGGGAAACGCCGGATAAGCAGGGCATTTAGTTCTATAATATTATTTCAAGCATGGAAAAGGCTAAAGGTGCGGTTTGCGAGTAGTCTTTATTGCAACAGACGTTTGCGAACCCTGTCTACGAAATCACTGATCTCCCTGCTAGAGGGGTCAAGATATTCCGCAACTGTTGCCTCCTTAAGGGCGGTTACGTATTCTGCCTTGCCGAAACTTTCCTTTGCGCTGGCAAGGTACTTAGCAGCCTGGGCGCGCTTATCCAATCTCTGCTCACCCGTATAAGCCTCATCATTGCCGAATAAACCTATCTTCTTCGGCTCCTGGCTTTTAAGTATAAGGAATTCTTGCAGGTCGGGCTTAGCCGTATTCTTCTGTTGTAATCTATCTTCGTACTGCTTGCCGACATTACGGTAGGCCTCAGGATAAATGCGCGCGATATCTTCCAGCCTGCGGCGTGCTGCATCTGCCCAGGGGTCTTGAGGCGGTCCGATCAACGCCCGCTTTACCCAGTAAAGGACAGCGCTGGAATAATCACCCTGCCCTTCATAAAGCAGGGCAATATTGGAATAACTATTAGGATACCCCGGGTCTACCTGTATGGCCTTCAAGTACATATCTTTTGCCCGCCCAATGTCCCCGCCCATCTCAAGTATTATGCCTGCGTCATTATAGGCCACTGCGTAAGCAGGGTCTAATACCGTTGCCTTTTGATAGGCAGAGAGCGCGGCATTAAAATCGCCTTCCTTTTGCAACTCTATCCCCTCTTCGCGGTATTTCCTGGCTTCTTTCTGGAAACTTGTGGATAACTCTTCTTCTGCAAAAGCAGGAGATACCACCGGAAAGAATAAAGTAGCTATAATACAGAGGGTAAGGGGTATGTGGGAATGATTGGACATTATCAGTTTTTAGTATATAAGAAAAACCTAAAAGGTCAAGAAGAAATTACGCCCATGAGATTACACCTATACCGGGATCAAAACATGGGCGGCATACCCAGGGCTGGATGCCGGACCTTCTTAAGAAACTCAAGCAGGCCTTCTAAGTCCAGCGCGGCTGTCTCATCCGCAATCTTATCCAGCAGGCCCGGTTCTCCTATATCTCTGAGGCGCAAAGAAAGTTTATCCCTCAGGAGCTCTTTTAATTCTTTGGGCATCCATACCACCCTCTTTAGGCCGCCTTCCGCGGAAATAAATTTCTTACTGACGATATATAATTTACCTACCCCTAAAAAACCCGGCGTCTGCACCCCTCCCCCTACAGAACCAGCCAGAGAGGTAAAGGTCATACCGCTGGGGGTCATTCCGGCATAATCCCTGTGGACAATCATCACACCGTTTGCCTCCGGCAGGATAGCTACGATACATTCAAAACATCCGCAGGATGTCTGAGGCGATTGCATAAGCGAATACATACTTACCTCTTCCACGGTCTTATTGGATTTCTGGTATACGAAATCATTGGTGTTCTTCCATATGCCCAATTTAGCATCAAGGGTATCTCCTTTTTTAATCGGCTGGTTCGGCCCGGAAGGGACGATCTCATAAGAGGCCCTGGCATCAAGCCATGAATATGCGCCGCAAAGCCCCAGGCGTTCCGGGGTAATAATACATACGTGGTTAGGCGCAAATGACTGGCATAAAAGGCAGGAATAGAAGGTGTCCACGGCCTCATCGGTCATCTCGCCTATCCGCTCGTCTCTTTCGTTAAATACCCGCTGTGCTAACGGCAATAACTTCTCTATATTATCCAGGGAGGTATAGATCTTAACCCCTACCTTATCCACGATAGCCCCGTATTCCTGATGAAGCATAGCATGCAGTATTACCCCTATATGCCTAAGGCGCAGCCCTTTATCAAAGGCATCCTGGGATATCCTTATCCAGTTCATATCCCGCTGGCCGACATGCATTATACCCATAGCGTAATTCAGGAAACGGTGTATCTGGCGTTCTAATATAGGCTCAAAATCCTTCTGCATCCTGCGCCCTGCCACTTCCACTATAATCGCCAAAGGTAAAGACTTCTGCCCTTCTTTAAGGTGTTCTATATCACCTCCGATGACCTCAATCAGTCCATCATCTATTTCATTCATGCCCTTGCTGGTCAGGTATTCAAAAGAGGCACTGCTTTTTCCTCCGAACTCCACGTATAGCTGCTCTTTCCTTACGCGTTCCCCTTCAAACGCTGCGGCATAAGGCACAGGTATACCCAGAGAAGAAACCTTGACCTTAAGGCCTCTGGCCTCTATGCATTTTGCCGCCAGGCGCCGGTAGTCTTTTTCCGTAACCAGGGCCTCATAAAGAGTAGTATCAATCTTTCCCAGTTGAGGGACATCCAGGTCCGTAACAATAGGGAAACCCATAGCCAATGCGCCTAAACCGGTTGCCACTAATGTCTCATCTATATGGCTGAGCAAAAGCGCAAACGCCGGCACCTTTTCTTTTGTGTACCTTAAAACCTCCTGCCACTGGCCCCCCTTATAGCCGCCGTACATCAAAGGAGCGCGGACTGCCCAGTCTAGGGCATATATACTAGAAAGATAATCCTCTCCTAAGGCCACCACATAATTATCCAAACCTACCGCCACATTACTGCTCTCAAGCTGCTGTTTGAAGGTTTTCCCTTGGAAACTGCCTACGGTAAGGCTGACTATGCTCCTGGCCTGGAAATCCCTGATTATCCGCACTGCCGCCTCTTCATTATTTGCCGGGCCTAAGATCACTGCGATACCCGCTATCCTGCCGTCTACAAGCTGTATACCTAAAGAACGCAGGAGCGTATCCGGAAGGAAGCCCGCGCATCCGGCATGCGGATGCCTGCCTGAAGAATACTCAAGGCAAGCCAGGATCTCCTCGCATAATAAAACAGCCATGCCTTTATTAAGCATGCCTCCTAATGCCTCTATTTGGAAGCCATTGCCGGCAGGCCTTCCCTCTGCCAATGCCTTGGCTTGAGTTAAGGCCTTTAGACATCCTTCCAGCGTCTTGACTTCCACCCCCAGAATAGCATTTATCAGAGGCAGGTAGTAATTCGTATCGGGAAACCCTATCGAATGCCCCGGCCCGCCTTCTTTTATTGCCTTATCCAGGGCTTCCTGCGTTGCCTTTAATACTGCCTCTGTTCCTTTTATGCCCAATTGAATCAGGACGTCGGTAGGCATGGCGTATTTTTCCTTTCTATTGATTCGGCTATATTCCGGCAGGCCAAACTGCCCTCCTCTACAGCCTCCTCCCATGTTTTTTCTCCAACCGCTTCTAGTCTCCTCCTGCAGACGCTGCCGCAGGAGAATATATTCTCTATGTTAGTGCGCATATTATCATCTACCAGGACATATCCTCCCTCAACCTCAACTCCTGAATCTTTGAGAAAATCACTTTCGGCAAGAAAGTCCTGCCCCCAAACCACTAAGGAGGCGCTTATAACTTTACCGTTGCTTAACTTAAAGGCTTGCACTTCGCTTCCTTCACCGATAAATTCCGTCAACTCCAGCCCCTCTATCCATTCTACGTTATCCGGTACAGAAAGACCATCCGGTTTCTTCCGGGAAATAATCTTCACTTTTTTATCGTTAAGTGAAAGCGCCCCCAGTATACTCAGAGACAGGCTTGCTTCAGCGCACAGACAAATGGTATCGGCGAATTCCGCCTGCTGCCCTATCTGTCTTATATCCTCCAGACTAAAGAAGGAAAATATATTTTTTTTACTCTTGCCCGGGATATCCGGGACAGCCGGATGAGTCCCGGATGCAATAACTAAATAATCGTAGCTAATCCTGGTGTTATCCTTAAGGATAACCGTATGTCTATGGGTATTCACCTTTACCGCTATTGCTGATTTTAAGAATGTGATGTTATTGTCGCTGTAAAAAGAGGCCGGGCATAAGAAAATATCCTCCTCTTTTACGCGCTTGCCTAAATAGTCAAAAAACAGCTTTTTGTTATAAGGCAGACACCCCTCGCCTGAGACTACGGTTATTTCATTTCCTGTGCTTAATTTGGTCAAACCCTCGCAACATGAAAATCCCGCGGCAGAATTACCGATGATAACGATCCTTGCCATATTATAACCCGCTTGCCTTTAAAATCTCAGGAACCAGTTTATCCCATCCGATAGGCATAATATGTACACCGGCGCAAAGGGGCCTTAGTTTTCTTATCAACCGGGAGGCTATCTCTATGGATTTAGCCGCCTTATCCTTGGCCTCTTCCATCTCTTTGATCAAGCCATCGGGCACGTAAACACCGGGGACGTTTTTATTCATATACCTGGCCATACCCGCGGATTTCAAAAGCACAATACCTGCCAAGACCTTGGCCTTAAGATGGCCTGTCTTTGCCATAAAACTCTCAAAAATACCTATGTCATATACGGCCTGGGACTGGAAAAATTCAGCGCCCGCGGAAATCTTTTTCTCCATTTTTATAACCTGCGGCTCCAACGGATCTGCCCCCGGGTTTACCACTGCCCCCAGGCAGAATTTAGGAGGCTCCCCCTCCAGCCTGTTCCCTTTCATATCAAACCCCGCCTGGATTTTTCCCGCTACCTCCAATAACTGAACGGAATCCAGGTCAAATACCGGCTTTGCCTCCGGATGGTCTCCTGCCGTAGGATAATCACCGGTAAGGACCAGGATATTTTCAATACCTAAGGCAGCTGCGGAAAGAATATCCGACTGCAGGGCAAGGCGGTTACGGTCACGGCAGGTCATCTGGAATATGGGCTCAAGCCCTCTTTGCTTCAATAGGCTACAGACCGCAAGCGAGCCCAGGCGCATCACAGAGCTTTGCAGGTCCGTGACATTTATAGCATCGACCTCACTGCGCAGCAATTCCGCTTTATCCAGCATTACTTTTGTTTCTACGCCTTTGGGCGGGCCGATCTCCGAAGTCACCAGAAACTTTCCAGAATACAGCTTTTCTTTAAAAGTCATCTACTCTTTCCGCAGGCGAAAAAATAATTGTCTCCACTGGTTAATCTTAACCCGGATAAGCAAATTTTTAGATGCAGCTTGCGAGGGCATCAATAACCTTACCGTCATAACGTATATCGCGGTATCTCTCTAATTCCTGCATCGCATCTTTAACGCTCATCGCCTTGCGGTAAGGCCTGTCCGTAGTCATGGCATCAAAGGCATCTGCCACAGTCAGAATCCTCGCTTCGATAGAAATATCGCTTCCCTTAAGATGGTCGGGATATCCTTCACCGTTAAGCCATTCATGATGGTGGCGAATGGGATCCCTCAAAGTAGAAAGGCCGCGCAGGGGTATAATGATCCCCTCTCCGATTAGGGGATGCTGCCGGATTATCTCCCTTTCATAGTCGGTAAGCGAAGAAGGCTTGCGCAATATCTCATCGCTGATACCGATCTTGCCTACATCATGAAGCTCTGCGGCCTCCTGCACTATAGCCACCTGCTCCTGCTTTAAATTTAATTTACGGGCCATCTTTACGGAGTAGTCTCCCACCCTGTCGGAATGCCCCCTGCTGTAGAAGTCGCGCGCCTCCACAGCTAAGGCCAAGGCAGTAACCGTCTCCATATAGGTCCTCTGGGCATCCGTATTCAGCTTAACATTCTCTATGGCCAAGGCGACCTGGGAAGAAATATTAGTCAAAATAAGCAGATCATCATCCCGGAAGTTATTTCCGCTTTTTTTCCCGCTTATAGACAGCGTGCCGATTGTCCTGTTCTGGAATATAAGCGGCACACAGATCAGGGGAGGACGAAATGCCAAATCCTTATCGGGGCCGCCGGAAGAAGCCTTCTCCATATAAGGAATAAGCAGGGGCTTCTTCTGGTTAATAACCCAGCTTACCACCTCGGTATCAATGGCAATACGCTCATTCTTCATGTATAGGTTATCCGGCAGTCCAAAGCTGCTCTTTACTATTAATCCGTCCTCCTCCACAAGCAAAAGCAGGCCTGCCTTTGCATCTAAAGCAGAGACGGTAGTCTTGAGGATCAGATTCACGAATACGTCTATATTTTCCGCGAAAGACACCCCCCGCGATACAGCAGTCAACACTTCATGCAAAAGGCTCTTTGATTTCTCCAGTTCCTTGATATTATCTTCCAGTCTGTGCACAATCTCATTGAAGGTGCGGGTTATCTGCACTACCTCGTTATCCCCTCCTCCTTTGATCCCGATTGCCTGCGGTATCTCACCCTTCAATACCCCTTTCAGCCCCTCTGAGATGCTGTTTATTTTTACCAATGTCTGGCGTACCCCCAAGAAACCGAGCAGGGAAAAAAACCCTACCAGGAAAACCGCCCAAAAAAACATATTAGAATCAATCTTGATCGTGCCTTGAAAATAAAATATAAAAAACAGCGTAGAAAGAATCAAAAAAGGCAAAAAAGACATAAAGGTAAAAAGGACAGAGAATTTTCTTACTACAGAGGCATTCTCTATAGACTCTAATCTAAATTTGGGCATCCCCTTCTCCTGTCTTTATCCCCGGCAGCACTGTAACCTTACCGCCTCTACAAAATTACGCATTAAAACCGCTACTGTCAACGGCCCCACTCCTCCCGGAACAGGAGTGATATAAGAAGCCCTTCTGGAGGCGCCCTGGAATTCCACGTCCCCCACAATACTTGCGCCTTTTTTGTTTATCCCGACATCCACTACAATAGCCCCTTCCTTTATCCAGTCCCCCTTGACCAGCCCTGCCTGCCCTGCTGCGACCACCAACACCTCGGCGCCTCTGACATGCCCCCTTAATCTTTCAGCCTCAAAGGTGCCTATATGGCAGGTCGTTACTGTAGCCATTTTATTCAAGAGCATAAGACCCAGGGGTTTGCCTATTATTTCGCTATGGCCGACTACTACCGCCTCTTTGCCGTATAAATCTATGCCGGTACTGGCTATGATTTCCATTACTGCAGCAGGCGTACAAGGCAGGATTGCCGCCCTGTCTAAGAGAATATTGCCCAGGTTTTCCGGATGCATCCCCTCTATATCCTTTTTTGGAAGGATAGACTGGATTATCTTTCTGTGGTCCATACTGCCGGGTAAAGGCACCTGCACAATTATCCCGCCCACAGAGACATCGCTATTGAGCGACTGTATAAGGCTGACCAGGCCTGCCTGGCTTGCATCTTCTTTAAGGTTATATAGTTGATACCTTATACCCAAATCCTGGGCCGCCTTCCTTTGGGCCCGGGTATAGACTTCGCATGAGGAGTCTTCTCCCACCTTAATACTGGCTAATATCAATTCCCGGCAAGAGCGCTGTTTTAAATCTTCTATATCTTTACGCAGCTTCTCTTTAATGGCCTCTGCCAGTGGCTTACCTTCTAATAATTTCACCGACCCTTGCCTCCGTTTTTAACCTTATACCCCTGATCAATTTATCCTTACGCTTAAGCTCCCCCAATAACCGCCTGCAAAAAACCTTTTCACCTTTGAGGCAACGCAGGTTGATAAGGACATTAAAATAAGCGCTGGTGAAAGCCGATTCCAATAAAACAGCCGCGACCGCCACATCGCTGATTAACCTGGGATTGCCTTTTTTTACCAGCGCAGGGCATAACTTCATCCCCTCAAAACAAAGACGGCAAAGCATAAAAGGTATGTCCAGGGCATCCCTTATATTTCTGCTCTTATACGCGGCAATATCCAAATCTACTAAATTCAAGAATTCCCCGCGTAATTTCTCTGATTCCACAAGCATTTCTTTTAATTCACTCTCATAGGCAGCATATTCCTTCCTGCCTAAGGTAAAATTAACTACCATACTCACCAGAGAGACCCCTAATGCCGCAACCAGGGCTGCTGCCGAACCTCCGCCCGGAGTAGGTGACCTTGCGGCTAAGTCATCGGCATATTTCTTTAGAGTTTTATTACGGTACACCTAAAAGGCTCCTTTTATTTTAAGATAAACCGGTAATGTTGCCTTTCTTATCTATATCAATACCCTCCCCTACCGGGTGGCTGGGAAGCCCGGGCATAGTCTGCATCGTACCGCAAAGGGGGTACAAGAATCCCGCGCCGACAGAAGCACGTATATCCCGTATAGGTAAAATGAAATCGCGCGGCTCGCCTAAAAGATGCGGGTCATGAGATAAAGAAAGATGGGTCTTGGCCATGCATATGGCTAATTTATCCCAGCCCCGGGCAGTAAACAAGGCGATCTTATCCTCTGCTAATTGTGAATACTCAACCGACCCCGCCCCGTAAATATTGGCGGCAATAACTTTAATCTTATCCTTTATGGGCATCTGAAGCGGATAAAGAAACTTAAATCTTCCAGGCGCATGCGCTGCCTTAATCACGCTCCTGGCTAATTCTACCCCGCCCAAAGAGCCCTTGGCCCAGACGCAGCTCTCCTGACAATCATCTGCCCCGAACTCCCTGGCCTTCTTCTTCACCAATTCTACTTCCTTATCCGTATCAAAGGTAAAACGGTTGACTGCTACCACTACCGGCACGCCGAAGATCCTGATATTCTTGATCTGTTTCTTCAAATTACATATTCCTTCTTCTATGGCAGGTATATTTTCTTCCACCAATCCCTTATCCAGGGGTTTTCCCGCTACAATCTTAAATCTCCCGCTATGCGCCTTCAACGCGCGGACAGAACAGACTATAACCGCTGCATCCGGTACAAGGCCGCTCACCCGGCATTTTATGTCAAAGAATTTCTCCGCCCCGCAATCAGCCCCAAAACCTGCCTCTGTTACCACGTAATCCGAAAAGGCCAGGGCTATCTTATCCGCCAATATGGAATTATTTCCGTGGGCGATATTAGCAAAAGGCCCGGCGTGCACAAAACAAGGCGTATTCTCTATGGTCTGAATAAGGTTCGGCTTGAGGGCGTCCTTAAGGAGCGCTGCCATGCTGCCTGCTACTTTAATATCCTCGGCGGTAACCGCCTTCTTATCAAACGTATCCGCCAGGACAATCCGGCCTAAACGCTGGCGTAAATCCTTAAGGCTCCTGCTTAAGGCCAGTATAGCCATTATCTCAGAGGCAACCGTTATGTCAAAACCGCTATCTCTGGGGATTCCATCTTGTGCAGAACCCAGGCCTATTTTAATATTCCTTAAGAACCTATCGCTTACATCTACAACCCTGCGCCAGGTAACAGTCTGCGGGTCTATCTCCAGGCGGTTTCCTTTAAAGACGGAGTTATCTAAAAAAGCTGCCGCCAGGTTGTGGGCAACCCCTACGGCATGGACATCGCCGGTAAAATTAAGGTTGAAATCCTCCATAGGTAATACCTGCGCATACCCGCCGCCTGCCGCCCCTCCCTTGATGCCGAACACCGGCCCTAATGAAGGCTGCCTGATACAGGTAGAGGTCTTTTCTTTCAGCCTGTTTAAGGCCATAGAAAGCCCTATGGTAGTTACTGTCTTGCCTTCCCCTAAGGGCGTCGGGGTAATGGCGGTAACCAGGATATATTTACCCCGGGGCTTATTGCCTATTTTATCAAGGATAGATAAATCTATTTTTGCGATATCCCTGCCATAGGGTATAAGGTATTTTTGAGCAATCCCCAATTTCCTGGCAATATCTGCGATAGGCCTTTTCTTTGCCTTTTGCGCAATCTCTATATCAGATAACATGTTCCTCCTTTTAATAAATAAACCCCCTGCTTAATTCAAAGGCATTACGGATCAGTTCAATATGCCTCCCACCTGGCCTATCCAGGACAGAGACTACATCAAACCTGGCCTTCTTATGCAGAAGATCGTTCTCTTTTAGGAAAAGAACGGCAACCTGGGATAGTTTATGCTGTTTAAATAAAGAAACTCCCTCCTTAGGGCTGCCAAATCTTTCCGAGCGCCTGGCTTTTACTTCTATGAAACACAAGGTATCTTTATCCTGGGCAATAATATCTATTTCACCCAGGCTGTTTTTATAGTTCTTCAGAATTACCTTGTAGCCTTTGCCTTCTAAAAAAGAAGCGGCCCGCTCTTCGCCTATTTTTCCTACGAGGCTTCTTGTATGCACTTCAAAAAACTCTTACGGTGGATATCCGAAGGCCCGAATTTCCGGATACGTGACATATGCATAAAGGTGCCATAGCCTTTATGCTGCATAAAGCCATATTCAGGATAGATGTCATCGTATGAATCCATGATACGGTCGCGGATGACCTTGGCTAATATGGATGCACAGGCAATACTTTTGGATTTAGCGTCGCCTTTTATAATATTGGTATAGCTAAAACCTATGTCCAGCTTTACGTTTCCGTCTATAAGCGCATGGGCCTTCTGTTGGCTGAATTTATCTATTTTAGCAGCCAGCCCTTTTATCGCTTCCTGCATCGCCAGGCGGGTTGCTGCCAGAATATTGAGCCTGTCCACCACTTCCTCTCCTATTATTCCGACAGCGAAAAAAGAATTCCGGGCAATCTCTAAAAAAGCCTTCTCCCGCTGCGCAGGGCTCAATTTCTTGGAGTCATCTATGCGGTTCTTAAAATGCCGCGTCTTTAATACCGCGGCGACTGCTACTACGGGGCCTGCCAGAGAGCCCCGGCCAACCTCATCTACGCCGATTAAAAGACGGTAGCCTTTTTTCTTTAATGCCCCTTCATAATAAAAACCGCACCGGTTCTGCAAATTATTTTTAGAGTACGTGCCTTTGCCTATACCTTTTCTTTCCTGGTTTCTATTTTTGTGGCGCGTTTGCCGATTTTTCCCCTGAGGTAATAAAGCTTTGCCCTTCTCACCTTACCGGAGTGCATAACAGAAATACTGTCAATACTGGGGGAATACAGCGGGAATACGCGTTCAATACCTTCCCCGTAAGAGATCTTCCTTACCGTAAAATTCTCACGCACGCCTGAGCCGTGTTTGGAAATCACCACTCCTTCAAAAGGGTGCAGGCGTATCTTATCCCCTTCGGGTATTTTCAGCATTATCTTCACGGTGTCGCCTACGCCAAAAGCAGGAAATTCTCTTTTTGTGTATTCTGATTCAATTATCTCCATCTTACCCATCATATCCTCCCTGTCTTATCCTGTTTATAAAAAATGCCTCTCTTTAGATTAACTGCCGTTTAATAAATCCGGCCTGTCTTGCCGGGTCCTTAGGATTGCCTGCCTCTTCCTCCACTCTGCAATTGTTTTATGGTTGCCGGATAAAAGTACTGCCGGGACCTTCATCTTACGGTAATTGGCAGGCCTGGTATACTGCGGATACTCTAATAGATTACCTTCGAATGTCTCAGAATTCAAGGAATTTTTATCCCCCAGGACGCCTGGCAACAGGCGCAGGATACAGTCCACTAACACCATAGCAGGCAGCTCTCCTCCGGTCAACACATAATCTCCGATAGAAACCTCCTCATCAATAAGATGCTGCCTCACCCGTTCATCCACCCCTTCGTAATGTCCGCAGATAAGCACCACCTGCCTGTATCTACTCAACCTTTTGGCCTGTCTTTGTTCTAAACGCCTGCCCTTGGGGCTAAGCAATATAACCCTGGTTTTCTTTCTTTGCTGCTTTACCTTTGGCAGGATGGCCTCTGCTGCCTCAAAAATTGGCTCCGGGCGCATGACCATCCCTGAACCTCCGCCGAAAGGCCGGTCGTCAACCTTCCTGTGCCTGTCATGGGAATAATCACGCAAGTCATGGATATAAATACGGGCTAAACCTTTCTTTTGCGCCCTCTTTAAAATAGATTCGCCTAATACGGGTTGAAACATCTTGGGAAATATAGTAAGGATATCTATGCGCATAAATACCTTTCCAGCGGAACAAAAATAACTCTACTCTGTTTTTTCCTGGTAATTAGCCAGGAATTCTTTCTTAAATTCTCCAAACCCATCCGCAAGGATGGACTGGCGGATATGACGCATCAGCTTAAGATAGAAATGAACGTTATGCAAAGAAACTAAATGCGGCCCCAGCATTTCATCGGTATTAAAAAGATGCCTGAGATAGGCGCGGCTGAAATTCCTGCAGGTATAACAATCGCAGTCCTCGTCCAGGGCCTTAAGATCCTGGGCATAAGGGGCATTCTTAATCTTTATCTTTCCTTCCTTCCAGATGAAGGCAGTACCGTTCCTGCCGTAACGCGTAGGCACGACACAATCAAACATATCCACCCCTTCCCCTGCTGCCTGGACTATATCAGCAGGTGTGCCTACGCCCATCAGATAACGCGGCTTGTCTTGAGGCAGGAGCCTTACAACAAAGGAAATAATATTATACCTTAGGTTTCCAGGTTCGCCAACAGAAACTCCTCCGATGGCATAACCTGGAAAATCTGCGTCTATTAACCTTAAGGCGCATTCCCTGCGCAGGTCCTCATAAGTAGCCCCCTGAACGATACCGAATAAGACCTGCTTGTTGCCTGAAAGACGCTTTGAGTTAACTACAGATTTCCATGAACGCAAAGCCCAATCCAGGGTCCTTTGCACTGCAGCTAAAGCACAGTCGCGGCTAACTGGATAATGCAGGCATTCATCCAGGGGCATAATAATATCGGAACCTAACTCCAGCTGGATATTGATAATATCCTCAGGTTTCAGGAAATGCCTAAAACCGTCAATATGAGACTGGAATTCAACGCCTTCATCGCTTATTCTCCTCAGTAACGCCAGGCTAAAAACCTGGTACCCGCCGCTGTCTGTAAGGATGGGTTTTTGCCATGACATAAAATTATGCAGTCCCCCTGCCTTCTTTATTACCTCCATCCCCGGCCTCAAGAAAAGATGGTAGGTGTTGGCTAAAATTATTTCTGCCTGGCATTCATCCAATTCTCTGGGGGCAAGCGCCTTAACCGTAGCCTGCGTGCCTACGGGCATAAAACAGGGGGTATCGACGTCACCACGGCCAGTATGTAACTTGCCACAGCGCGCCCTGCTGTTTTTATCCTGATAAATGAGTTTGTACACAGGCTCAATCATTTTTGGGCGAAACTCATCCAGTTTATTTCATAAACAATGATCTTGCCCTTTCCTGGCCCGAGCTCTTTTACGATAAAAGGCTTAAAATACCGAAGGCCCCTGCCCTTTAAATAATACAGCCGCGTAAGCATGGATTTTGTCAGTCTCCGATCAAGAGAAACTATCTTATACTGGTTCTTATCTTTGATCAACAAAACTCCCAATTCCATGTCTGCCTTAGGCTGCAAGGTCTCATGCCACCTGTCCCCTTCGATAGAATACAGACAACCGGGAATCCTCCAACTCGATTGCTGGCCATCCCAGAAATAAATACGATTAAGCGATAAATCCACCAGGAAACCGTTGTCAAAAAATAAGAACCTTCCTTCCTTGCGCCAGGAAAAAGATTCATGGTAATAATGGCTGTAAGAAGAAATCCAGGATAGTGAATCTTCTTTGTTTAAAAAGATAAGCTTACCGTGGATTTTTACGGCCTCATCTTTATCATAATGCAATTCTTTTACCAGATAATCAATGAAGTCAGCCTTGTCCAATTCCCGGAATTCCTGATATATGAGCGCCTTTTGAAAATCCCAGCTCCCTAAAAAAGATATGGGCCTCATTTTAGAAATAAGGCTGGGCTCGACTATAAAATATGCAGGCTGCGGCCTATGCGTATACCGGATAATCTCACCTGCATCGCTATCCGTAATGTATCCTGAAAGTATGCGCCGCGCCTCTGGCTCGCTGCGCGTAATTATATCATTTAATATCTTAAGGCAGGTGAGCTTGTCTATACCCAGGCCATTAAGCTTTTCAAAGGCCTTATTGGATCCGGAGTTTAGCATCCTTAAGATACCTGCCGCTTCAACTTCGCTATCAGTCAATAATGCCCTGCCCATCCAATAAGCAACAGGGGTATCCTGGGTTGCGCCGTCAAAAAGCACGCGCCTTTCAGCCACGGCCTTAAACCAGTGGCCGTAATCCCACCAGGAATTCAAAATCGCCTCTTTAGGGGTCTTTACGCGCACTTCTTCCAAGAGGGCCCACCAATGCCTGTTCATCAGCGGCAAGGCATTGCGCAGCAAAAAGGCCCTGTCCGATAAAAAAGACACCAGCAGATAAAAAGAAACAAATAACAAGACCTCTTTTATCCTGGTAAACTTAAATAAGCGGCCTATCCTGGCCTCCAGGAAAATAATTATTCTCTCCATTAAAACCCCGAAAGAAATAGAGATAGGCACCGCCAATAACAGGCTGAACCTTACTGCCTTAATCGAGGCCAAAGATACCGCCATTATCCAGAAGACAAACAAGAATACGATAAACTGGCGCTGCCGGTAATCTTTCTGCTTTTTATCCAGTAACATAAAAAAGAGCGAAAATAAGGCGGGGAGAAAAACAAACCACCCGCCGCAATTATTGATCACTTCTTTTATATTGGCCGGACGTAATTCCTGGACAGTCAGGAAGGTATTTGGCCAAAAGTGGCCTTTGAGATAACCCTTGGCAAGGGCAATCCTTAAAGGCTCAAATATAAAACGGGTAAATGTCTCTACACCGCATAACAAGCCCACAAAAATAAAAGAAGATAAGAAAAATAGGGCAAGCGCAAACCAAGGCGCCAGCTTCCAAGAGTCAGTCTGCCTGCCTTGCCTGACTGAATATAGATTGAGGGTATGGAAAACAGCGGCCAGCAGGATAAGATCAAATATATACCACCAACCGTTCCAGGTGAAAGAAAATAACCCTATGATCAAACCGCTTATAAAAACGAAAGAAAGCCGCTTTTTTAAAGATATGCCTTCCTTAAGAGAAAGGTAGAACGTCCAGGCAGCCGAAAGGGAGAATAATAGAATGTAAGGGTCGGTATCCAGCCAACCAGCTAGGCTGCGCTGCAGGAATATAGGAGAAAGCCCGAGTGTCAAAGCTGCGATTACTCCGCAGATGTTAATCCTGCTTGTCTCTATACTTAAACCAAACAAAAATACTGCAATTAATACGGCGCAAGTTACGGCTATGGGCATATAAAAAAGAAGGCGCGCAAGGGGGATATCGGCGCGCAATGCCTTTTGCGCCTTGAAAATATAATAATTCAGGTATACCTGCAGATTCTTATGCAGGCTTACCCCCGCCTCCATACCTATCGGCGCCAACATCAGGGTATCGTATTGCCTGCCGTTGATAACGGTATCTCCTACCCTGCCATATTGAATAAGGTTTCTCACTAAACGCATCCAGTGGTAAGAATCTATCTCTAAAAGAAAGGTCTCACCGGACTCATTCTGGAATTCAGAACGCATCTCATTTTCTTTATTTCTTATTGCCTCGCTAAAAGCCTTATTTTTATCCCTGTCCAATACGGAAACCATTTCTGCGGCAAGGCGCGCCTTTACCCGAGGAGAAAATTCACTGAATTTTTCTTCCATGGCCTTGCGGGCATCATGGATGAAACTAACGGATACGCCTTCTTTAGCCGCATCGTGCAAACCAGGCAAATAGGCTGTCCCCAGCCTAAAAAATACACTCACCCCCACGGCTATAAACAATAACAACCAGGATAGAAATCTTCCCATAACTCAACCTTCCTATATTATAAACATCGCATCCCCGTAACTGTAAAACCTGTATTTTTCTTTTATCGCCTCACGATAAGCCTTAAAGGTGCTTCTCATGCCGGCAAAGGCGCTGACTAACATAAACAGCGTGGTAGAGGGAAGATGGAAATTGGTAATCAGGCCTCTGGTTACCTTGAATTTATACCCCGGATAAATAAACAGGTTTGTTTTTCCTTCTCTCGGGGGCCTTACCTTACGGAAATCCAGCGATTCAAGCAAGCGGCAAGAGGTCGTACCCACCGCGATAATACGCCTTTTCTCTAACCACGCCCTTTTTATTTTATCATATTCGGCATCCTGCACATGGAAACACTCGTCCTCCATAGTATGCTGCCTGATGTCCTGACATTTGACCGGCTTAAAGGTCGCATGCCCCACATAAAGAGTAACAAATGCAGTCTCTATGCCTTTTACTTTTACAGCCCCAAGCAGTCTATCGGTAAAATGCAAACCTGCTGTAGGGCTGGCTACTGCCCCCTCATCCTTGGCATATACCGTCTGATAATAAATACTGTCCTCTGGCCCAACCTCCCTCTTAATATACGGAGGCAGGGGCATAACCCCCTGCCTGTAAACTGTATCTATATCCGGGGCATGAAAGGCCACCTCGTTCTTCCCGGTGCGTTGGCAATATAACCCGCTTTGCCTAAAGACTATCCTTTCCTGCGTCTTGATACGGCCAGGTTTAATTAACGCCTCAAAACGAAGGCCCCCTTTATGACGCAACAAGAATATTTCTGCCCTTCCCCCGCTTAACCTGTTGCCCAGAAGCCTCACCGCAGACACCTTGGCGTTATTTAAAACCAGGAGGTCTCCGGGACGAAGATATTCTATGATCTCCCTGAATATGCGGTGCTGGATACCCTTACGCCTTAGGCCCAGCACTAAAAGCCTGCAGGCATCCCGTTCCTTTAAAGGATACTGAGCAATAAGCTCTTTTGGCAGAACGTAATTGAAATCAGAGAGCCTCATCTTGGCTTATATGCCGATATTAGCGAGCCGGGATAGTAATACCCGATTATCTGCCGGTAATCATAACCTTCTTTGGCCATAAAATAAGCGCCCCACTGGCATAACCCTACACCGTGGCCCCATCCCAATCCCGTAAAGATCACATCCCCTCCTTCCAGACGCACCTTAAAATTAGTGCTGCGGATAATATTGAAGCCGACAATACTACGGAAATCCTTAGCCGGCATAATGATCTCTTTATTATCTGTTATTATCTTCAAAGACTTTATCCTTGCGGACTTATCCCTGCTTAAGATTACAATGTCTTTAACCTCTTTTAACGGGTAGCCTGCGCCGTTCAATTTATCCCGGATTTCAACGCAGGAAAGCACAGCATTCCATGAGAAATGCGGCGACCCCTGGCAAAACGGGCAGACAACCCCTCTTAGGGGGGCTAAATTTATTTTCCAAAGCAAAGACGCATCCTCCGTATGCCCGGCGCAGGTAGCGTGGTAATAAGCAGGGAATATATCCCCGCGGTAGGTAATAACCTTGCCCCTGGTGCCCTCGACTATGCGGCTGATACGGTAACGCTCGGAGGTCCTGCCTCCGTATACCTGCGAATAAACATCAGAGGTAACATCATAATCCCTGGTCTTGTTTTCTAATGTCTGGTATAAGGCGAATGTCCGGCAGGCTATTGCCTGGGCCTTAAGCGCTTCTTGAGGCCAGTAATGAGATGCCTCATGATACAGGACGCCTTTTACATAGTCATCTATCTCTACGTAATTTATTACGGAAAGGCCTGCGCCTGTAATCTTTATTATAAGCACATCCCCCCTGAACCTGCGCCCGTTGATGACTATGGCATCTTCATCAAGCGGTTTAATCAATACCCGGCTGCAGTTAAAATTCTTCCCCCCAAAAGATATCCCCCCGTCCCCAAAAGCAGTCAGTGTAACCTTGAGGTTCTTACTTCGGTATAATAATTTATGCGCTGCGTCGTCCCAAGCCTGATAGAACCCTGAGACCTTAAGACTTAAAGATGGCACATCTTTTATAATGCCTACGCGCACATAATCGGCGCAAGACGCAGTATTAGAAAACCCCAATACAGGGAATAAAGACAGAAATATGAAAGCAAGAACGCGGTATACCTTTGATTTTAACGGCGAGAGCATAGCCACAATACCAAAGAAAGGACAATGCTGACGATTATGGATGTAGTTAAAGGGGCATAAAAACTAAGGTTACTCTTCTGTATGTATATATCTCCGGGCAGTTTCCCGATAAACGGTATCTTGTGCGCAAAGGAAAATAATATCCCTAAGCCTATCAGGATAACGCCGAGAATAATAAACAACCTGGAGAATTGTTCCACTATTTTCCGGATTTCTTCCGTTTGCGCTCTATTTCTGAGTAAAGGCATCCGCAGTATTTCTGGCAATAGATGCCCTTCAGGCGGGCATATGCATGCGCCTGCCTGAAGCCGCTGCGGAAATCAACGTAATAAAAATCTACCCCCTCTTCCCTGGATGCCTGCGCCCCTATCTCTTTGATCTTTTCCTGGTCCTGATAAGGGCTGGCTAATAAGGTAGTAGAGAAAAAATTGAACCCGTTTTCTTTCGCCTGTTTAGCGCTTTCTTTAAGTCTCAGCCGCCAGCATAAGTAACACCTCTGGAGAGGGCCTTCCTTCAGATTCACCTGGTGGAAATAATCCTGGGGGTTATATTCGGGTATAAATATCTCCAGGTTTTCTTCTTGGCTGAAATCTCTTACCGCCTGCAGGCGGTTTTCATATTCGCTAAAAGGGTGGATATTGGGATTGTAAAAAAATGCGCTGACCTTGATCTTATTCTCCCGTAATACCCCCAAAGGGTATATCAAACAAGGGGCACAACAGGCATGAAGCAATAATTTCATCTAAGGCTATTCTTGTTTATCCTGATTGAAAAGCTCCTTTTGTTTATCCTTATTATACCTGATGCCAAAATGCTCAAAGGCCATCTCTGTAACCACCCTGCCGCGCGAGGTCCGCTTAAGGTATCCTGCCTTAAGCAAATATGGCTCTACGGTATCTACAATAGTATCGATCTCTTCATTAAGGCTCGCCGCCAGAGAATCTATGCCCACCGGGCCTCCGGAAAACGCCTCAAATATGGACTTCAATACCTTTCTGTCCATGTCGTCTAACCCCGCCTTATCAATACCCAATTCCTCCAGTGTCTTGACGGCAATTTCAAGGCTTATCCTGCCTATCTTCTGCACCTGGGCATAATCCCTGACGCGGCGCAAAAGGCGGTTGGCTATGCGGGGCGTGCCGCGGGAACGGCGGGCGATCTCAAGCGATGCCTGATCATCTATGACTACCCCTAATATACCGGCTGAGTGCTTTATAATCTTAGCCAGGTCATCATCCTTATAAAAATCCAGATGGTAAAATATGCCGAACCTGCTCCTTAAAGGCGCAGCCAACAGCCCCGTACGGGTAGTCGCGCCTACCAGAGTAAACGGCTTAAGGTTAAACTTGATAGTGCGGGCATACTGGCCTTTATCAATGATAAAGTCGATCTGAAAATTCTCCATCGCAGGATACAAGAATTCCTCTACAACCTTAGACATCCGGTGTATTTCGTCTATGAATAAGATGTCCCCCTTTTCCAGGTTAGTCAGAATACCGATTAAATCCCCTGCCCTTTCTATGGCGGGGCCTGAGGTGGCGGTAATCTTACTATGCATCTCATGGGCGATGATATGGGCAAGCGTGGTTTTTCCTAACCCCGGGGGCCCGGAAAGCAAGACATGCTCCAGGGGTTCCTTTCTCTGCTTGGCGGCGGTCAGGCAGATTTTAAGATTATCCATCAACTCCCTTTGGCCTACAAACTCCGCAGCCTTTGCGGGCCTAAGAGAGATGTTCAGGACTAATTCCTCCTCTTCCTCCCGGGTATCTTTTATCTGTGGCGGTCCTGCCTTCAATAACTTAATTCTGCTGTCTTCTGTCATCAGGTATTATATTTTCCTTGTTACGGACAATCTCTATCTCCGCGAATAATCCTCTTTGGCGGGCGGTTATTTCCTTAAGGCGGATCAGTTCGAGTATTGACAGAAAAGTAACGATTATCTCTATCTTACTTTTTGCCTGCGCGAATAAATCTGAGATCAAAAGGCTATCGGAAACCAGGAGCATATGCAGGAGCTGATGGACCTTATCTTCAACCGTAAACTCATCCTTGATCACCTCATAAAACAACTCCTTAGGAACATTCTCCAGGGCCTTAGAAAATGCGCTGATCAAGTCAAAGAGGCTGGCCTCAAAATAAACCTCTTGTCCCTGCGCTAAAGTATTATCTTTTTCTGAGCCCTGCGGGCGTTTAAACACATCCTTCTGGCCCGTCTCTCTCTGCCGCAGGTCCTGGGCGATCTCTTTAAATTTCTCGTATTCCAGGAGCCTCCTGATTAATTCCGCCCGCGGGTCCTCCTGCTCTTCCTCCTGGCCAGAGGGCTCCTCAGCCGGCAGGAGCATCTTGGATTTAATCTGCATAAGGGTAGCAGCCATCACCAAAAACTCACCCGCAATATTCAGGTTAAGCATGCGCATCAGGTCTAAATATTGGATATACTGCTCGGTTACTTTAGCAATAGGTATATCGTAAATATTCAGATGGTCCTTCTTTACCAGGTATAAAAGCAGGTCCAGAGGGCCTTCAAACATATCTAATTTTATCTCGTAAGCCATATGCTAATAAAAGTTAAAGATTGTTTGGACCTTACCGCTACAAACCAAGTATGTTTCTCACCTCGGACATAGTCTTGCTTGCGATTACCACAGCCTTTTCCTGCCCTTCCTTAAGTATCTTTATTACTGCCTTTTTATCATCAAGCAACCGCAGGCGTTCTTCCTGGATCGGCTCCAAGAAATTAATTATTGCTTCAGCAAGTTCTTTCTTACATGCCGTGCATCCTATTTTTGCCTGCCGGCAGAGCTCAGTCAGTTCCCTTTCCTTTTGGGGAAAGAATACGGCATAGTAGTTATGCACATTACATCCATCGGGATGGCCTGGATCGGAAATCCTGATCCTGGAAGGATCGGTAAACATGCCCCCTATTTTCTTGCGGACTGAATCTTTTGTCTCGGATAACGCAATAAAATTATCATAACTCTTGCTCATCTTGCGGCCGTCAAGCCCTAAAAACCTGGGAACCTGAGTCAATATTGCCTCAGGTTCCGGAAATACGCCATGCTTATATAGACTGTTAAATTTCCTGGCAATCTCCCGGGTTAATTCCAGGTGAGGAAGCTGGTCATCCCCTACCGGAACACAAGAGGCCTTATAAAGCAGGATATCTGCGGCCTGCAATACCGGATACCCTAAGAATCCGTAAGTATTCAAATCACGGTTATGCACCTGGCGCAACTGTTCTTTATAAGTAGGACAACGCTCCAGAAGCCCCAGGGGGGTAATCAAGGAAAAAACCATGTAAAGCTCTAAATGAGCGGGGATATGCGACTGTATAAATATTGTAGATTTTTCAGGGTTTATACCGCAGGAAAGCCAATCTATTACGTTATCCAGTATATTTTCCGAAATGGAACGGGGATCTTCGTATTCAGACATAAGCGCATGCCAGTCAGCAGCCATAAAGAAACAGTCGTATTTTTCCTGGAGTTCCACCCAATTCTGAAGGGCCCCCAGGAGGTGGCCGATATGCAGTTTTCCGGTAGGCCGCATGCCGCTTAAAATACGCTTTTTCATCCTTTATTATTTGCTGTTTTCCCCGCGAAAACCCAGGCTATAATTTCCTGGCTATCTTTTCTATGGCGTATGCCTCTATTACGTCCCCGACCTGCAAATCGGCAAATCCGGCAATAGTTAAGCCGCAGTCAAAGCCTTCCTGGACATCCCTTACATCATCTTTAAAACGCTTGAGAGAGGATAGCTTGCCTTCAAATATCTCTGAGCCGTTCCTGATGAGGCTGAGCACATCCGAACGCGCAATCCTGCCCTTAGTTACAAAACATCCCGCTACCAACCCTGAGCGCGAAAGGTTAAAAACCTTCCTTACTTCTACCCTGCCCAGGAATATCTTCTTTATCTTCGGCTCCAGTATCCCCTCAAGGGCAGCCTTGATATCATTAGCTAATTCATAAATAATATTGTAGGTCCTGACATCTATACCTTCACGGGAAACAATTATCCGCGCCGGATCTTCTACCGCCACATTAAAACCCATCACCAGGGCATCGGATGCCGCCGCAAGCACCACATCCGAAGAATTAACGCTGCCTACGCCTTCATGGATTATTACTATCTTTATCTCGGTCACATTAATCTTGCCTAAAACCTCCTTTATCGCCTCCAATGAGCCCTGGACATCCGCTTTTATGATCAATTTAAGCTCTTTGAGCCTGCCCTCTTTTATCTGGATATGCAAATCTTCAAGGCTGATTCTCTTCACGGATTTCAACTGCTGCTGCTTTTCTTCTTCCTGGCGCTGCTGGGCCAATTGCCTGGCCGTCTTTTCATCGCCGATAACATAAAACTGCTCCCCTGTCTGCGGTACCCCCCCTAAACCCGATACCTCAACCGGATAAGAAGGAGGGGCCTTGACGATAGCCTGGCCAAGGTAATTCTGCATTGCCCTTATCTTTCCGTAATATTTACCAACAATGATATTCTCGTTAAGGTGCAAGGTACCGTTCTGGACCAGGAGTGTAGCCACCGGACCCCTGCCGGGAGTCAATTTGGCTTCTATGACCACCCCTTTTGCCTGCCGCTCGGGGTTTGCCTTTAACTCCAGCATCTGAGACTCAAGGATAATCATTTCCAACAGATTATCTATGCCTTCAGAGGTCTTGGCGGAAACTAAAACGGTAATGGTCTTACCTCCCCAATCTTCTGCGGTAAGGTTGACGGCTGCCAATTGTTTTTTTACCTTGTTAATGTCTGCCTGCGGTTTATCTATCTTATTTATTGCCACAATTATCGGTACACCCGCTGCGCGGGCATGGTCTATAGCCTCCTGTGTCTGGGGCATTATACCGTCATCTGCCGCTACCACTAAGACTACAATATCCGTAATACTTGCCCCGCGCGCGCGCATGGCAGTAAAGGCTTCATGTCCTGGTGTGTCCAGAAAGGTTATATTCCCCTGCGGCAGGCTTACGCGGTATGCCCCGATATGCTGGGTAATCCCGCCATGCTCAGATTCCGTAACCTTGGTTTTCCTTATGGCGTCTAAAAGCGAAGTCTTTCCATGGTCAACGTGGCCCATAAAAGTAACTACCGGTGTCCGGGGCTTAAGCAGTGCCTTTTCATCCTGTTCCTGATGGACGAATAAAGCCACTTCCTCCTGGCTAAGCGCCTTCTTTACTTCATAACCGTACTTCTGGCATACCTTGGCAGCAGTCGGCTCGTCTAGAAGCTGGTTGATGCCCACCATAAGCCCTATGCCCATTAAATTCTTAATCAAAAAAGAAGGTTTGTCTTGTAACCTTACAGCCAGGTCCTTTACGGTAATAGGTAATTCCAATTCCAGGGGCTTTAAAACTACTGCCGGTTTATCGCTGGCCTTAGGCCCTGCCTCTACCGGCGGGATTGCTAAAGAAGATGGCTGAGATACCCCAGACGCCTCTCTTTTGAGTTTAGGCTTAGGAGATACCGGCAAAGAAGGCTTTCTTTCAACAGGGGTTTCTGCCGTTTCTATTTTAATCACAGGTTTTTTCACGCCTTCTTCGGCATTTATGGCCTTTAAAGGGACGGCCGAAGGATGTTTTACCATGCCTTCCCGCAGGCTTTCTGAGACAGCCGCCTGTTGCGCTTGAGGTTTTTTATCCTTGAGAACCCTATGTTTCAAAGAGACGGGTTTTTCTTTCCCGGCGGTTTCTTTTTTACGCGGTAAGGATTTATTTTCTTTGGCCTTAGGACCAGAGGCCTTCTTGGGGGGCCTTGCCTTAAGGGTATTAACGGACGCCTCTTTCTTTTTCCCGGGCCCCTTCTTATTCACAGCGGTTTTCTCTTTTTTTATCTTTTTCATTTTTAGTTATTCTTTGCTCTTTTTTTTGGCTTCTTCAATAATTTTTTGTGCCTTCTTCTGTCCTATGCCTTTTACCTCGGTCAAATTCCTTATCTCGGCATTTAATACGTCTGAAACGGTATGAAAACCTGCCTTATTTAAATTAACCAGCGTCTTCTCTCCTACGCCGGGTAATTCTTTTAAAGATACCCCCTTTTCTTTCCCCTCTTTTACCCCCTCTTCTTTCAGGGCCTGGGCAGCAGCCCCTTCAGAAGCAGCCTTGCCGGCTTTATTACGTATATCCAATTCCCATCCGATGAGGCGGGAGGCAAGGCGGACATTCTGGCCGTGTTTACCTATAGCTAAAGAAAGCTGGTCATCGTCAACAATAACCTCCGCCTTCAACTTCTCTTTATCCAGCTTTATTTCAGAGACCTTGGCAGGAGAAAGGGCAGCCTTGATATACTCCCTGATATCTTCACTGTAACGGACTATATCTATCTTTTCCCCTTGCAGCTCATTCACAATATTCCTAATACGGTTGCCACGCATCCCCACGCATGCGCCAACAGAATCCACCTTGTCGTTTTTCGACCGTACGGAGATCTTGGTGCGCGCCCCGGCCTCGCGGGCGATCGCTTTTATTTCTACTATCCCTTCGTAAATCTCCGGGACTTCCAATTCAAATATCTTCTTCAATAAACTGGGATGGATACGGGAAAGTATGATCTGCGGCCCCTTTGTATCCTTTTTCACCTCGGCCACATAAGCACAGATACGCTGCCCCTGGCGGAATTCTTCCTTCGGGGACTGCTCCCTTCTAGGCAGGAGGCCTTCAGCCTTACCCAGGAGGTCTACAATAATATTTCCTTTTTCAAACCTGTAAACCGTGCCGCTGACTATCTCTCCTACCTTGCCTTGGAATTCGCTGAATACCACTTCCTTTTCCGCCTCGCGTATCTTCTGTATTATGACCTGCCTGGCGGTAGAAGCGGCGATACGGCCGAAATCTATAGAAGTAATCTCCTTGTCGTTCTTAAAGGCCTTGATCTTTCCGGTCTGACGGTCAAGTTCGACCTTTAGTTCATCATCGGCCTTGACATCCACCACCTTGCGCGTAGCGCTCAACAATGCACTCTCTATCGCCTGCACCAGTATATCCTTCTTGATACCCTTCTCTCTTTCTATCTGGTCTATTATCGCTAATAATTCCTGGCTCATTTTCTCTGCGCTCCTAAATAATATTTCTTATTATCTGTTTTGCCTTGACGATCTTGGGAATAGGTATTTCTACGATTGCCTCAGGCCCGTGCTGGTCAATAGCCACAGATACCGAATCTTGCCTTACCGCGGTGATGCGGCCTGAAAATTCTATTTTACCATTTATCGGCTCAAAAAGCCAGAAGCTTGCTTGTTTGTCTATGCAGCGTAAAAAGTCGCTTCTTACCCTAAGCGGCCTATCCAGGCCGGGAGAAGATACCTCCAGGGTATAATCTTCCTTGAAAATGCCCTTTTCTTCTATAATGGATTTCAGGCCGAAATTCAAATTCGCGCATTCACCCAGCGTAATTCCTCCTTCCGGCCTGTCCAGAAGTATGCGCATGAATAAATCCCTGCCTTCATAACGGCAGTTCAAGTCGATCAACACAAACCCCCTTACCTTAATATATTCTCCGGCAATCACGCTTAATTCCTCTTTTAAGCCGCGGATATCCATTATATGCCCTTCAGCTCTATTGCTGCCTCTTGAGAAATAAACTGTTTTATTGCCTCCATTGCCCCGGATACAGGCTGGATGATTTTCTTTTGGCTGCGCCTGGACTTTAATTCTATGGTATTGTTTTTTAAGGCGTCCTTGCCTACGACTACCTGCAAAGGAATGCCCAGGAGGTCAGCATCCTTAAACTTGACCCCTGCCCGCTCATTACGGTCGTCAAAAAGCACTTCTAAACCTGCCGAAGAAAAAGCAGTATAAACCCCGGAGGCTATTTCCATAATACGGCTATCCGTGGCATCTAATGCCAAAATCACCACGTTATAAGGGCTTACCTCCCATGGCCAGATAATACCCTGGAGGTCATGGTTTTGTTCGATTATTGCAGAGGCAAGCCTGGATACGCCTATACCGTAACAGCCCATGATTATAGGTTTTTGCTTACCGCAGGCATCCAGGAAGTTTGCCCCCAGGCGGGTACTGTATTTAGTGCCTAGTTTAAAGATATGCCCTATCTCGATGGCATTGATTTTCTCTGCGTTATTGCGGCATTTAGGGCAGGCATGGCTTGAGCCCTCCGTAAATGTCCGCGCTAGGCGGCAATGAGGGCAAGACCAGACTACATCTTCGCCGTTCTCAGCCGGCACCAGGAATTCATGAGAAAGCTCACCTCCCATTACCCCCGGGTCTGCTTCAATAGTTAAAAAATCCAATCCGCATCTTTTGAATATCCTGGTATAAGCGCTATGTATAGCATTATAATTTTTCTCAAGCCCCTGATCATCCTGATCAAAGCTGTAGGCATCCTTCATAATAAACTCGCATGCCCTCACCAGGCCAAAACGCGGCCTGATTTCATCGCGAAATTTAGTCTGTATCTGATAAAGTATTAACGGCAATTGACGGTATGAAGATACATGGTTTCTTACCAGGTCTGTGATTATCTCCTCATGGGTGGGGCCCAGACAGATATCCCTGCCTCTGCGGTCAGTGAACTGTATCATCACTTCCCCCATATCCTTATCGCGCCCGGATTTTACCCACAGCTCTTTAGGCTGCAGGGCCGGTAAAAGAAGCTCGCAGGCAGCGCAGGAATCCATCTCCTTGCGTACTATAGCCTCAATATTATTCAATACCCTAAGCCCGAGCGGTAAATACGAATATACCCCGGACATAAGCATACGTATCAAGCCGGCACGCAGCATAAGCTGGTGGCTGACAGACTCTGCCTCTTGGGGGGTTTCTTTTAAAGTAGGGATAAAACTTTTAGTCCAGAGCATTTTTTAAATTTAAATTAACGGTATTTTAGGACTTCCTTTACCAGCAAATCCACGCAAGCATCCCTGCTTACCTTGTTTATTGGTTTTCCTTTTTTAAAGAAAAGGGCTTCTTTTCTGCCAAAGGCAAGGCCTAAATCCGCCTCTCGTGCCTCACCCGGGCCGTTTACCAGGCAGCCCATAACCGCTATCTTAAGCGGCCTTAACGCTGAGCCCGGCCTGGGGGATATAAAAGAGACCCTCTTTTCCAGCTCCTTAACTATACCGGACAAATTAACCGGGCATCTGCCGCAAGTAGGGCAACTTATAATTTCCGCTCCGAAGCTGCGCAGCTTAAGGCTGGACAAGATAAACTTAGCCGCCCTTACTTCTTCCTGGGCAGGTGCGGTAAGTGATACCCTGATTGTATCACCTATACCTTCAAATAGCAAAGCACTTAAGGCAATACTTGATTTTACCAGTCCCGAAGAATAAGGACCGGTAGCTGTTACCCCCAGATGTAAAGGATAGCTGCAAAGAGAGGCTATCTTACGGTATGCCTTAATGGTATCAAAAATATCAGAGGCCTTAAGAGAGATTACCAAGTCAAAAAACTTAAACCCCTCCAGGATACGGATATAATCCATGGCGCTTTCAACCATCAAACCGGAAATGGTCCCTGCTTTTAGCCGCCGGCCTCCTCCTTTAATAAGCGAACCGGAATTCACCCCCACCCTGATAGGGATACGGTTAATCCTGGCTGCGAAGGATATTTCACGTATTTGGTTTTTCTCATAGATATTGCCGGGGTTCAGCCTTATCTTATCTATTCCTGCATCTATGGCCATTATGGCCAGGCGCCAGTCAAAATGTATATCCGCAACCAGGGGGATAAGGCTTTCTCTTTTAATCTCCTTAAGCGCCTGGGCATCAGGCTTATCTTTAACCGCAAGGCGCACGATCTGGCCTCCGCATTCCTGTATTCTTCCTATCTCTTTTACCGTATCGCCTATGCGGGCAGTCCTGGTTTTGGCCATAGATTGGATCACTATGGGGTTATGGCCTCCTATACTTATGCCTCCTATTTTCACAACCCTGGCCTTGCGCCTTATCTTTATCATAACTGCATTTATTTTAAAAAAGAAAATATCTTATCCCCAAAGAAACGCAACAGGTCGTTATAAGTTGCAACCACGGCCAAAAGAATGATCAATGCAAGGCCCGCCTGGGTAATGACGTGCTCTGTCTTCGGCCCAAAAGGCCTTTTTCTTAGTTTTTCAATGCCCAGCAACAAAATATGCCCGCCGTCTAAAACCGGCAAAGGCAGCAGATTAAAGATGGCCAGGCTTATACTTAATACCGCCACTAAATGCATGACCGCAATAAAACCAAGCCTGGCAGCCTTGGAAGTAATAAAAAATATACCTAACGGACCGGTGACCGATTCCCGCATGGATAGCCTGCCGGTAACCATCCTGGATAATGCCTTATAGGTGATCAGGGTAAGGTCCAGAGTCTTACGCGCGGACAAAAATGCTGCTTTAAAAAAGCCGTGCCTTACCTGCACGAATTCATCCACAGGGGTAATACCTAATAGTCCTACCTTGTGTTCACCCCCCAGGAGATCCTCCATCTTCTTCTCGGTTATCCGCACATCCAACTCATATTCCTTATCGCCTCTGGTAATAAGGACCCTGGCTGAGCTATCTTTTTTGCCCTGGATAGCCTTCTGCAGTTCTTCCCATAATACCAGGCGCTTTCCGTCAATAGCGCTTATCCTATCGCCTGCCTGTATCCCCGCTTCTTTTGCGCCCAGGCCCTCTATCACCCCGCCGACCTTGGTAGTCAAGGCAGGATAACCTAGAATAAATATCATCCAGAAACATAAAAACCCAAGCAGATAATTTAAAAGCGGCCCTAAGAAAATTATCAGCGCGCGCTGCAAGGGGGGCCTGCTCAGGTATTCATCGCTTGCGCCCTTGTGTTCCTGTATACTGTCTCCTGCCATCTTCACATAGCCGCCTAAGGGGATAGCGCAAAGGCTGTATTCGGTGTCCCCCTTCTTTATTTTCCACAGGGCAGGCCCAAAGCCAAGAGCGAATTTTTCTACCTTAACCCCCATCTTCTTGGCCGCAAGAAAATGCCCGAATTCGTGGACAATTATCAAGAGGCCAAGGATAAAAAGGAATAAAATAAAAGACATAGTTTAATTTAACCTCGCTATATACTCAAGTGACTTTCTTCTGGCCCAGGTATCGGCTTCCAGGATATCCCCGAGGGCGGGGTGAGGGACATTACGGTGTCTGTTTAAGACTTGCGAGATTACCTTGGCTATGGCCGAGAAATCTAACCTTTCCTTAAGAAACTCCGCCACACAGGCTTCATTAGCGGCATTCAAGACACAAGGCATGGTCCCCAGGGCCTCTGCTGCCCGATAGGCCAGGCCAAGGCAGGGAAATCTGTGAAAATCCGGCCTTTGGAAATTCAACGACTTCAACCTATAGAAATCTAAATTCTTTATACTGCCCGGCAGCCGCAGGGGGTGAGAAAGGGCATATTGTATAGGTACGCGCATATCGGTAACCGCCAGTTGTGCCAGCACCACCCCGTCTATAAACTCAACCATAGAATGCACTATAGCCTCAGGATGTACAATAATCTCTATTTTATCCGGGCCTACCCCGAACAAATGCATCGCCTCCAATAATTCCAGCCCCTTGTTCATCAGGGTAGCAGAATCAACCGTTATCTTTCTGCCCATCCTCCAGCGGGGGTGGCTTAAGACCTCTCTCTTGGAAACATGTTTTAAGTCATACCTGCTTTTGGCAAGAAAAGGGCCGCCGGAGGCAGTCAAATAAATACGTTTGATCTTATCCTTATCTTCTCCGTTAAGGCACTGCCATATTGCAGATTGTTCGCTGTCTACAGGCATAATCTTTACTTTGGCACGGGTTGCCTGAGCCATAATCAGACTACCGGCCATTACCAGGGCTTCTTTGTTTGCCAGGGCAATGTCTTTTTTCGCGGCTATTGCTCTAAGCAAAGGGAATAAAGCCCCCGAACCGCTGATCGCCATAACCACCTTATCTATACGTTTATCTCCCAGCATATCCAAGAGCCCTTCTTCTCCCCAGAAAATCTCCAAAGCCCCTATCCCCTTTTTTGCCTTAAGCAGCGCGGCTTTTTTCTTATCGCGCAGGCAGACCATCAAAGGATGAAATTCTTTTATCTGCCTGCACAAATTATCTATGTCTGAATTTGCACTCAGCGCCGTAAGACGGAATAACCGCGGAAATGCCTTAAGCACCTGTAAGCTGTTTTTACCTATGGAACCTGTAGAGCCGATAACGGCGATATTTTTCATGCCTTAGAGATTATCACATTATGTTCAAATAAAAATAGAATGCCGGGGCCGTGAAGAGCAGGCTATCCATTAAATCCAGCACCCCTCCCATGCCGGGCAAAAGAACACCTGAATCCTTTACCTGGCAATCGCGCTTCATCAGCGACTCAGATAAATCCCCCAACTGCCCCAGTATGCCCAGGCCTATGGCAAAAAGTATGAGATGCCAATAAGGCAGGTCTAAGAAGGGTTTGCTGATAAAAGCAGCTAATACGTTAAATAATAACCCTGCGGCTGAGCCCTCCATTGATTTCTTAGGGCTTATCCGCGGTATTAAAGGCGTCTTACCGAAACGCACGCCTACCAGGTAAGCACCGATATCCCCCATTTTTGTAATAAGTATTACCGCTGTCAGGAGCCCGATCCCTCCAGGCATATACCTGATCTTGATCAGGAAACTGAAAAACCAGGAGACATAGAGTATGCCGAATATGGTCGTAGAAATATCCACAATTACGCCGGTATTTTCCCTGCGCTTAAACTGCATTATGATCAGGAATATGAGGGCAGCGACAATAAAAAGGAGCTCCCATTTCTGGGTAAGTTGAAAACGGAATAAAATAGAAAACGGGATGACCGCCCCCATGCCGATTCCGAAATATTTATAGGCCCTTATCCCTTTATGCTCAAGCATGGTAAAGAATTCATAAAGCCCGGCGATAATAAAAAGACTTACAAACAGGCCGCAGAGCCAGTCCACAAAGATAGTGGCGCAAACCAAGCCCGCCAGTAGAATAGAACTGGTTACTCTCTTATTCAGCATCTACCCTTCCAAACCTTCTTTCTCTCTTCTGATACTCGATTATTGCCTTCTTCAGGTCTTCCTTCTTGAAATCCGGCCAGTATTTCTTCGGGAAATAAAGCTCGGTGTAGGAAAGTTGCCAAAGTAAAAAATTGCTCAGCCGCATCTCTCCGCTGGTACGGATTAAAAGGTCGGGGTCAGGCAGGCCTTTAGTATAAAGGTACTCACCGAACCCCCCGGGGTCCATTGTCTCTAACTGCGCCTCTCCTTTTACCACCCGCAAGGCGAATGCCTTTGCCGCATCTACTATTTCCTGCCTTGCGCCGTAATTTAAAGCCAGGACCACCGTCAATCCCGTATTATCCGCTGTCCTTTTTTCCGCCTGGCGGATCTTTTCCTGTACCTGAAAGGGCAGGGGTTGGCCCCTGCCGATGGCCCTGAATCTGATGTTATTCTTTTCCAGTTCCTTGATCTGTTTATCCAGAAAATTATTCAGGTAACGCATAAGCATATCTATCTCTTTCTTCGGCCTATCCCAGTTTTCGGTAGAAAAAGCAAAAAATGTCAACGTCTTTAAACCGAACTCAACAGCAGCCTTTATAATCTCTTTCACCCGGTCAATGCCCGCACGGTGGCCGAAGATACGGCTTAATCCTCTTTTCTCTGCCCAGCGCCCGTTACCGTCCATAATTATCGCTACATGTGCGGGTATTTTGTTTTTATCCATCTCTTGTGCTGTTTGCCTTCTGGCTTTATACTCTAGAACCCTTCCGCCTTATTGATGGACCCTGTAGTCTATCTGAGGGAATATATTATCCTTATTTTCCATATCCGCCAGCCATTTTTCATCAATGGCATTGGCTTTTATATCTTCATACAAGCGCGTAAACCTTAATAAGTGCTCCTTTGTCCTCTTCACGGCATAACTGACATGCGTGCCTGTGCCCATAATAAAAGCCCAATCTGAACTTTGGCTTAAGAGCAACTCCCTCAAGGCCTGGTTTAAGGCCCTGGCCAAAAGCCCCAAGGCCTGTGGATGCGCCTTGACTAACTCCGTCATCCTGTCTGAGGCCATATGCAAGTGCCGATAAATCCAATCATTCGGTCCTTGCAGCCACATCTCGCTATAGCCCTTCCAGCCCCAGCTGGAAAGAGAGGGCGTGATCACTTGATTACGTGGATTTTCTGCCAGGTATTCCGAAGGGGTGATTAAACGTACAGTCTTCTGGTCAAAGACGACCTTGCGCATAAGAAAATCCAGCCACATCGGCCCTTCATACCACCAGTGCCCGAATAATTCTGCGTCATAAGGAGAAACGATCAGCGGGCTCTTCTGCATAAGCCCGTTGAGATAATCTATCTGTTTTTCACGGTTAAACATAAAATTCCCGGCATGTTCAGCCGCCTTATCCTGAGCCAGGTAAGGGTTATAAGGCCTTTTCTCATCTGAGCCGGTAATACGGTAGTATTTTATGCCCGTATTTATCCTGATACCATCCGGATGGATATAGGGCTTGATATATTCATAGTCCAGATCAAAGCCGATATCACGGTAAAACTCCCGGTAATAATAGTCTCCTGGGTAGCCTTCTATGGATGACCATACCTGTTTTGAAGACTCCAGGTCCCTGCCAAAACAGGCAACGCCCGAACGGCAATATACAGGAGCGAATACCCCGTATTTAGGCCTGGGCACCCCGTGCAACAGACCATGGGCATCAGTAAAAAAATAATGTATCCCGCATTCCTTTAGTATCTCATCATGCCCCGGATAATAACCGCACTCAGGAAGCCATATGCCAGCCGGCTTCCTGCCGAATACGCTCTCATAATGGCTGACTGCCACTTTTACCTGGGCCCTTACCGATGCTTCACAAACTCCCATAAGAGGAAAATACCCGTGCGTTGCAGCGCAGGTAATTATTTCCAGGTTTCCCGCGTCTTGAAAGGCCTTAAAGGCATTTACTAAATTGCCCCGGTACCTCTCAAATGCACTCCTTACTTCATAAAAACGACCCAGATACATATTCGCCAGCTGATTAAATTCATGCTGCCAGCGGGTCCGCTCCACTTCCCTGTGCCCTAATTCAATAAGCCTGTTTATGTGCTTGAGGTATCTTGCCTGCAAAAGATTATCCGCCAGCATGGAAATAAGAGTAGGAGTCAAAGACATGGTCAGGCGGAAATTGACCTTATCATTTAAAAGCCTCTCAAAAGCCAGTATTAACGGGATATAGGTCTCGGTTATGGCCTCGTAAAACCAGTCTTCCTCCAGGAAATCTTCGTGCTCAGGATGACGCACAAAAGGTAGGTGGCCGTGCAGCACCATACATAAATATCCTTTATTCATAGGTCATGTCCTTCTTGCCTATTATATCGTTTATCCTTCTGTTTAGGAATATGCGCCTGTAAAAACGCTTAAAGATACTACCTTGTCTCTTTATTGACTACGGGGGTAATAGTGCGTTCTTCCAGTTTATCGCAAGAGACGGCTTTAACAGGGATTACCTGCCTGCCGTCTGGAAGGGCAAAACGCAGGGTAAAGGTCCCGTCTTGCCTCAATTTTACCTCCCTGCCCTGGACAGATAACTTAGCATCCGGTTCGGTAGCGCCATAGACAATCAACTCCGTATTTACCACCATCCAGAATTTTCTCTGAGGAGGCATATTTTTCACGGGGCTGGCCATAGAGGCCATCCCGGGAGAGGCAAGGACTCCGGAAAATAGTTCCCGCTTTACCCTTTCCTGCCACGCCTTTCCTACGGGCGAGCTCTGGCCAAGCCCGAAACCCATACCATAAAGCCTGGCAAACATATCTTCCGGCACCATCCATTCTTCATCGGTAATCCAGGACGGGCCTTCAAGAGGGGTAGAAACTACGTTAGAACGCAGTATAGTTATAAACCTGCCGTCTGAAAGCAAGAGCCCGAAATCTACGCACCATGACCTGCCCGGCCCTGCGGTATCTATATACCAGCTGTTAACCTGATCGCTCAGATAAATATCAAAATGGCGGTGGGCATTGCCTCCGTTGAATATTATATTACTGACATCATAAACCCTTAATACGCGCCTCAAGCGGTAAAATTCATCCCCCAATTCACTCCTGAATTTATCTATAGTGGCCCCCTTTATCTCCCAGTAGGCGTGCAGCCACCAGGGGTCGCGGACCTGCAGGACAATCCTGTCACTGACATATTCATGAGGCAAATCTTCAAGCATTACACGCTGCGGCCTGCCTGCCTGCCCGGTATAGAATTTTGTCCCGCCCACTGCCATCTCCCGGCTACCCAGGGCCTCCTTCTTGCCTTCTTCTTTTACCTTGGCAGATGCCCTATTGTTTAAAGGCCTTTTAGGATTCCTAGTCTTTTTATCCGATATTATCTTCTTTAATCCGTTTTTCATCCTGCTTAATATCTTCATAAAACCTCCTCCCCGTAAGTCTTACAGCCGGTTCTCTTAATTCTTACTTTAACAATAAAAAAGGGGATAACTATCCCCTCGCCAGAGAAGCTTCCCCCTTTTCTTTCAAATAACTACCTCATTTTCTTGCCTTTGATGCCGCCTTATCATTTACCAGCGCATCTTTTAAGTCCCGCTCAAGCGCCTTCTTAAACTCGTCAGACTTATGCAGTTCCTCTTTCAGGCTCTGGGTTACCAATTGCTCCTGTGCCAAATCCTTACTTAATGTCTGTTGCGCGCTTTTCATTTCCTCTAATTCCTTATCTTTGGCCTTTAATTTTTCCTCGGCCACCGTTTTTTCTTGCATAATTTTATTCATCTTTTCTTCTATATCTAACCTCATCGCCATTTCTTTATCCCGGGCGGCTTTCTGGCGGTGCAGGCTGCTGCAAGAGCCTACCGTCCCGATAAAAAAAATAGTGGATAGAATAGCCAGTATCATCATCACCCTATTTTTAATCCCTTCCTCCATGGATCATCCTCCCTCTATTGGATCTTTCGTTCTATATATTAACGCTATTTCAGGTTTTCCTGCGGCTCTTTAATCACTTCTTGAGCATTTTTTAACTTAGTAACCTGAGGCAAGATTACGATCTCTACCCTGCGGTTTTGTTGGCGCCCTTGCCTTGTTTCGTTAGATGCAACCGGACGGTATTCGCCGTAGCCGATTGCCGAAAGCCTCTCTGGGGATATACCTTTATCCTTAGCCAAATAATGCAGTACGCTTAATGCCCGGCCGCTGGACAGCTCCCAGTTGGATTTCCACCCGGAATGCCTGATAGGCTGATTATCCGTATATCCTTCTATGCCTACATTTAATTGCGGGACATTTTCTTTCAAGACCAGCGCGACTTTATCCAAGATAGGGTAGGCCTCGGACCTTATCTTTGCCTTACCCGAATCAAATAATATATCCGCCAGGAACGTAATTACCAGGCCCTTATCCCTCATCTCTAAACTTACCTGCTTATCCTGTATCTCCTTGCTCAGCCGGCTCTCCAGAAGGTTTTTGGTACGCGCCAGTTCGTCTATCTGCTGGGATAATTCTTCGATCTTCTGCACGTCTGAACGCCTGCCTTTCTGAAAAATAAAGGTACAGCCGGATAAAGCAGTGACTAATAAAATTACACATGCTGTCTTATATGCCTTCTTCATTTCCTGCCTCCTCGTATATTCTAATTATTAAGTTATTAAGCAAATTTAATGCCTGTTTTCTATAATTAAGCTGGTAAGAATTAACTTGATTTTTTTATCGTTGCCGTTCTAAGGATGGAATTTAACTATAACACAATCAATGACTTTAGTCAATAAGATTTTAAACGAAAATAGTCTCATCCCGCGCAGAGCCCAAAGATATAAGAGAAATCTTAACCCCCAGCATATCCTGCAATAGGCTTAAATAATCTTTGGCCCTGCCGGGCAATTTCTTATACGCACGTAAAGCGCTTATCTTATCCTTCCATCCCGGCATTTCTTTATAGAGCGGCTTAGCGCTCTTAAGCGCCGCGTAATCAAAGGGGAATTTCGTGAATATCTTACCTTTATATTTATATGCCTTGCAAACCTTTATACTCTTAAGGCCGTCTAAGATATCCAGTTTGGTAATCGCCAATTCCTTGATCCCGTTAAGCAGGATAGCCTCTTTTACCAATAGGCTATCAAACCAGCCGCACCTGCGCGGCCTGCCGGTAGTAGCTCCAAATTCATTGCCTTTTTTACGAAAGGCATCCTGGAAACGGGCAGGAAATTCCGTAGGGAAGGGCCCCTCCCCTACCCGGGTAGTGTAAGCCTTGGCCACCCCCATTACCTTATCTATATAAACAGGAGAAACACCCGTGCCTACGCAACTGCCTCCGGCGGTAGCAGACGAAGAGGTAACAAAAGGATACGTCCCGAAATCAATATCCAGAAAAGTGCCCTGCGCCCCCTCAAAAAGTATGTCTTTCTTCCTTGCAATCGCCTGGTTTAACAAGGCGGCGGTATCAGAGATATATCCTGAGATCCTGCGGCCGTAGCCTAGATATTCACGGTAAATAGGCTTAAAAACGAAACCCGGGTATTTATAGACCTTACGGAAGATTTCGTTTTTCTCTTTCAGGTTATCGTATAATTTGTCTTTAAATATGCCTCTATCCAGTAAATCTACTACCCTGATGCCGCAACGCGATATCTTATCGGCGTAACATGGGCCTATGCCTCTTCCGGTAGTGCCTATTTTATTGCGCCTCTTTTTCTCCCGCAACTGGTCTAAGACTTTATGGTAAGGCATGATCAGATGGGCAAGCGGAGATATTTTTAGCCGGCCGTCTATATTTACGCCTGCCTGCGCAAGGCCGTCTATTTCCTTAAAAAGGGCTTCAGGATCTATTACTACGCCGTTTCCTATACAACAGACCTTGCCTTTATGCAGTATACCGGAAGGGATAAGGTGAAAGATATACTCGCCTGCGCCTGTCACCACAGTATGCCCGGCATTGCTGCCTCCCTGGTAACGCACTATATAATCCGCTTCTTCAGACAGGATATCGATTATCTTACCCTTGCCCTCATCTCCCCACTGCGTACCTACTATAACTGTATTCATCTGTCTCTTTCTTTGTTTTAATCTTAAGCCTGACTGGCCCTCTATTAAGGGGACATGGTGAATATCTTACGGGCTATATCCGGGTATTTGGCGATAAATTTCAGCTCATCATCAACCAAGGGCTTTTGATTATGGACATTGGCGTAACGGACCAATTCCAATATCTCGGTAGCCTCCCGGTCATCGCGAAAAACAACCTCTAATTTATCGTATACATTTCTAAATCCCTTGATCCCGGAGTATTCTCCGGCGGTAATCTTGCGCCCGGTCTCGATTATCTCCGGGTCTCCCCTGCCTAACTCTTCAAAATCGTAAAGTTCATAATTACGCCTGTCTTTCAATGCCCCGTCGGCATGTATGCCTGATTCATGGGCAAAGGCATTTGCCCCTACTCCCGGTTGGTTTATGGGTATGGGCACACCAAAGGCATAAGAGGCGTATTTGCATATCTTCCAGGCGGACTTAAGATTGATCTTTTCATCAAGATGATACCCCTGCATACCGCTGCCATACCTAACGGCTAAGATCACCGAGATTAAATCCGCGTTGCCGGCGCGCTCACCCATCCCGTTCACACAGGTGTTAATATAGGCATCCAGCCCGCAGTCCAAAGCTGCCTTTGCCCCGGCCAGGGAATTAGCTACTACCAATCCCAGGTCATTATGACAGTGTACCTCTATAGGGAGGCCTACCTCTTCAACCAAAAGCCTGATACGTTCATATATGGTAAATGGGGTATCACACCCTAAGGTATCACAGTAGCGTATCCTATCAGCCCCTGCACCTTTGGCGGCGCGGGAAAACTCAATCAGATAATCAATCTTGGTGCGCGAGGCATCCTCGGCATTGACCCCGATAGACTCAGCACCTGACTTACGCGCCTCTTTCACCGCATCCGTCATCTCCTTTAATATGGAACTATGGTCAAGCTTACCCTTGAACTTGTGTATGATCATCTGGTCGGAAGTAGAAATGGAAAGATTCAGGTGTTTTAATTGGGGGGTTAATTTAAAGGCTGTCTTTACGTCGTCTCTGGTGGCCCTCAACCAGCCGCCCAGCCTTATGCCGGACATAGCCCCTTTTTTAGAGAGCTCAAGGTTGGCATTAAGGTAATTTGTCTCATGGCGGGTAAGGGGGAAACCGAATTCAGACTGAAACACCCCCATCTCGCTTAGATAAATGTTGAGCATTGTCTTTTCAAGCTTGGAAAGGCAGATGCGGGAGGTCTGCACCCCGTCACGGTTGGTGACGTCAATTATATAGATCCTGGGATTTGCCATCGTCTCAACTCCTATTTTATTGTTTCTTCCTTTTTAAAATCTTAATAAAATCTTCTCTATTGGGTACACCGCGCAGGCCGAATATCTCCCGATTATCCAGAAGCATGGTCGGCCCATACATAATCTGCAGCTCTTTATTCAGGCTTATGTTCTCCCTTAACAGCCCCTTACCCTCATCGCCCTTGGCGCACAGCCTGATCTTATCCGCATCGATCTTACCCATACACTCATTCCACCAGGAACTGTCATTATTCTTAGCCCGGCAGCTGATATAATCCCAGAAACTATCCGGATAATATTTCTTAATACAAACCGCGCGCAGATAATCTTCTACCTCCATGTTTCCATTGGCGGCTTCAAATTTGTCTGCCTGCTCCACTACCAATAGATGCACCTTGGGATTAAATTCCTTTATCACTTCCAGTAATCGCTGGCTATTCTTATCATACAGGCTGATGAATAAATCCAGTTTCCCCTCTACGGGTGCCCTATCCAGGTAATAAACAATCCCGCTTAACTGGGGCTTGAGAATATAGTAACCGTCTTTTTTATCCAGTTTATCGGCCATGCCCCCGAATGACTCCTGATTTTCTACCTCTTTGCCTAAAATATACGCCGGCAGGATTTTAATCCCCAGCTTCTTAATAAGTTTATTCGCCTGAGGGCTGGGATAAGAAATATAGGCGGGTGAAAGCCCTGGGAAAGGTGTGCGTAAAAGCTGGATTATCTTATCCGTATCACAGCTGAGGCAATCCTGCGGCTTAATTACCTGGACATCCACCCTGGGGGCCTTGTTGAAAATACAAGAGGCATCTTTCATGCCGGGATTCTGGCATTTGCCTATAAGGTCTTTGCTCTTGCAGTCAGGATCAGAGAAACAAACAGGAAGCTCAGAAATTATCGCCGGGTCATTTTGTATTCTGTCGGAAAGGCGCAGCTCTTCTACCCGGTGATTGATTATCCTTTTATTTTGTACGGACAGAGACAACTTACCCAGCTTACGGCCCTGCCAGGAAGGGCGCAGAAGGATAACAGGGCCTATTTTAAAAGTAGGCTCTTCTTTCGCGCGGCCATGCCCGATAATCAATATATCTATTCCATATACCGAATTGACCAGGTTGATGTCGTCGCTTTCTCCCTGGTGGCTTAAGACTACTATTATATCCGCCCCCTTCTTCTTCAGCTCTTCTATAGCCTGTTTGACTTTGACCTTAGGCTCGGCCAATTTTAAACCCGCTGCCTTCTGAAGGGCAAAGAGCGGGGTAATCCCGATTATGCCGAATTTCACCTGGCCTACTTCTTTTATTATATAGGGAAGTATATCCCGTGATTGCATATTTACCGAAATAAGGGGGAGTTTCCTGGAGGCAGCTGCTTCTTCTAAAAACTCCCTGCCGAAATTGAATTCATCATCTCCTACGGCCAGGGCATCATACTGCATCAATTCTATGGCCCTTAGGTTGACCCGCGTGCGTTCCATATCCATTTTGGTATTCTGGGTATACTGGTCCATAAGCCCGGCGGCAAAGAAGGCCCCGGAATCAAGGAGCAGGGTATGCGGGTTGTTTTTTCTTAGCTGATTGATCAGGGTGGCGCGCCTGGCCACTCCGCCGTCCGGCTCTTTAGGACAATTACATGGATAAAGCATAGCATGCGTATCGCCGGTGTATAATATAACTATCTCCTCGGCGTATAAACAGACATTAAAGACGCCTGCTAAAAGCAGAAATCCCGTAATCAAAAATAATACCCTCTTCATTCTTCTCCTTTTCCTATAGCCTGATAACTTTAACCGCCAGTATATTATCTATGTTCTTTATCTCCTCGGCGATAGCCGAAGATACGGGGCTATCTACATTCAATACGCTGACAGCCTTTCCTCCTGGGGTAGAACGGCCAAAGGTCATGGCCGCAATGTTTATTTTATGCCTGCCCATTAACGTGCCGAGGCTGCCGATTATCCCCGCCCTGTCCCAATTCTGGATTACCACCATCTCGCCTGAAGGGCATACTTCTACATAATATTCATCTACCCTGACAATGCGCGGCTGCTTATTAGAGGAGAGTGTCCCGGATACCCGCCTGGTTTCTTTGTCGGTTTTTATTTCCAGTTGAATAAGGGTGATGAATTCCTCTTCACGGGAAGACTTTACCTCCCGTATCTGTATGCCTCTTTGATTGGCCAGGCTGGTAGCATTGATAAAATTTACTGTCTCCTGCATTATCGGATACAATATGCCTTTAACCAGGGCCATGGTCAACGGACTTAAATTGTGCCTGGTTATCTCACCACTATAGGTTATATTCAACTCCAAGAGCCTGCCCTCCACTAGCTGAGAAGAAAATATGCCTAGCTTCTCGCAAAGAGTTATGTATGGGCTCAAAACCCTGAAGGCCTCAGCTTCAAGACAGGGATAATTGGCGGCATTGCGTATGCCTTTACCCAGGAGCGCATCGCGCACAATCTCCGCCACCTCAATAGCTACATTAACCTGCGCCTCTTCAGTGGATGCGCCCAGGTGCGGAGTAGTGACAACGTTATCAAGCTTGACTAATTCGCTTTCAGGGGACAAAGGCTCCTGTTCAAAAACATCCAACGCAGCACCCATAACCTTGCCTTCTTTAATCGCTTTTATTAACGCCGCCTCATCAATGATGCCTCCGCGCGCGCAATTGACGAGCCTGATCCCTTTCTTCATCAGATTAAACTCACTGTCTGAGATTATATGCCGGGTATCCTCTGTCATGGGGGTATGCACGGTTATGTAATCAGAGCGGTTAAGCAATTCCTTAAGCTCGACTACCTCAATGCCTAATTCCTCAACTACCTTGCGCGACAAGAATGGGTCATACGCCAGGATCTTCATACCGAAAGATGAGGCGCGCCTGGCTACCTCTGTGCCTATCCTGCCTAATCCTATTATACCCAGCGTCTTATCATAAAGCTCAACCCCCATGAACTTGGAACGTTTCCATTCGCCGCGTTTTACGGAAGCATTCGCCTGGGGAATATTGCGGGAAAGCGCAAGGATCATGCTCATGGTATGCTCGGCGGTAGAAATGGTATTGCCCTGGGGCGTATTCATTACGATGATGCCTTTTTCCGTGGCTGCCTCCAGGTCCACATTATCCAGTCCTACCCCGGCACGGCCGATTACCTTAAGCCTTGCACCCTCTTTAATGATGTCACGGGTCACCTTGGTGGCACTTCTTACGATAAGGGCATCGTACTCCTTGATAATGCTTTTTAGGGCATCCGGCTTAAGGTCGGTTTTGACATCCACCGAAAAATCCCCTACCTCTTTAAGCCTGTTTAAGCCCTCATCCGATAACGGATCACTGACTAATATTTTTATCATAACGACCTCCGGACAAATAAGAAATCACCCCTAAACCTTTATCATTTTATAAATATCTCCTCGGCAGCCTGAAGGCCGCTAGCCATTTCAAAAACATAACCCATCTTAGAAAGGACCTTTTCCAGGCATGCGATACCAGCGATAATATCGGACTCCTCTATATACCCCATATGCGCTATCCTGAATACCTTTCCTTTCAACTCGCCCTGTCCTCCGGCAATAGTGACACCGTAAGTATCGCGCATGGTCTTAACCAGCTTCTCCCCGTCTACTCCCTGCGGAACACAGACAGCAGTGACCACATCCGATGAGGCATCGGGAGAAAAAAGTTTAAGGCCCATAGCTCTAACCGCTGCGCGGGTGGCATCCGCCATTTTCTTGTGGCGCGCAAATACATTTTCTAAGCCATCCTCTTTAAGCATTTTCAGCGCTTCGCAAAGGGCGATGATCAGGGTAATGGCGGGGGTAAAAGGCGTATCGGTCTTTTCCAGGGCCTTCTTAGCGGACTTAAGGTTAAAATAATAATTCGGGGTCCTGGCTTCTTCTATTAACTTATACGCCTTCGGGCTTACTGAGATAAAACCCAGGCCCGGAGGAAGCATCAGCCCTTTTTGCGATCCGGAAACCACCACATCGCAAGACCAGGCATCTGTTTTTAAGTCGATCGCACCCAATCCGCTGATTGCATCCACCACCAGCGCTGCCTTAGTCCCTCTAACAACCTCCCCGATAGAAGCAATATCAGTGACTACACCCGTAGATGTCTCACAGAGAGTGGTAAATACCGCCTTAATAGAAGGCCCTGCAGAAAGCCTCCTGGCTATCTCTTGCGGCTCTACTGCCTTACCCCATTCAACCTTTATTACCTCGGTATTAATGCCATAGCTTTTACAAATCTCAGTCCATCTTTCCCCGAATTTACCGGCCTCAACCACTATTGCGGTATCCCCCGCAGACAATAAATTAACTACTGCCGCCTCCATCGCCCCTGTCCCCGAAGAAGCCAGGATAAAGACATCATTCTTAGTCTGAAAGACATACCTTAACCCCTCTGTCGCCTCTTTCAGTATTGCCTGAAACTGGGGGGTGCGATGATGGATAATGGGCCTTGCCATTGCAGAACATACCTCAGCAGGTAAAGGCGTCGGACCTGGGGTCAACAAATAGTTTTTACGCATAATCTGCTCCTTATTTTTTAAATGTTTGTTTACCTTAATTTCTCCCGGTTAAAAGTTATTGCGGTTTTTTTTGAGGGGCAAAACAACGGCTATTTTCTTTTGCCGACGATTACCTCGTCAATCAACCCGTATTCCTTGGCTTCTTCTGCGGACATAAAATAGTCTCTATCGGTATCCTTCTGTATCTTTTCCAAAGATTTTCCGCTGTGCCCTGCCAGGATTTCATTAATCTGGTCGCGCAGCTTAAGGATTTCTTTGGCATGTATGGATATATCCACGGCCTGCCCCTGGATACCGCCCCATGGCTGATGTATCATTATGCGCGAATGCGGCAGCGCTGAGCGCTTGCCTTTGGTGCCTGCGGCCAATAATAAAGCCCCCATACTGCTTGCCTGACCCACGCAGTAAGTGGCGACATCACATTTCAAAAACTGCATAGTGTCGTATATGGCCAATCCAGAAGTAACAGAGCCTCCGGGGGAATTGATGTAGATATTTATGTCCTTCTTGACATCTTCCATCTGCAAGAAAAGCATCTGGGCGATAATAAGGTTGGCGATCCCATCGTCTATGGGCGTGCCGATGAAAATAATCCGGTCTTTCAATAGCCGCGAATAAATATCGTAAGCACGCTCATAGCCGCGGCTGGTCTGCTCTATTACCATAGGTACCAGCGTCTGCATCCTTGCGCTCATTCTTACCTCCCTTTATTTTTCACCGGCTCTTAAGACGAAAACTGCCAGTCCGCTTCTTTTAATAGAAACTCTACTACCTTACGGGGCATATGGTCATCCACCGGTATATTTTCTTTCTTGGCTATCTCAGCCAATACAAGATAAACCTTGACCTGTTTCCTTGCCTCAGGCTCAAGCTGGCCGGACAAAACGCTTTCCTGTTCTTGAATTTTTTCCTTGGGCAGGCCTTTTAAAGCCATGTCTAATTTCGCCTGTCTAAGCAGGTCCTGCAGCTGACGGTTGACCAAAGAATCCGGGAGCTTGAAATTCAAATCCTTGGTGATAGCCTCTATTATCTTACCCTCTATCTCCTGCCTCTGCTGATTATCTTTTTCTAAAAAGATCTGCCTGGTTATTGAATCTTCCAATGCCGCTAAATCGGGGTAAGAAAGGCTGCGTGCAAAATTATCGTCTAAAACTTCCGCCTTCCTTGACTCTTTTAAGGAATTAAGGCTGCGTTTTACCTCATCGCTTGAGACCTCGACCTTTTTATACCCCACCTTAATACCTTTATACTTACTTAAAACAAGCTGCGGGCTGATTTCTACCGCTGCCTTAAAAGACAACTTATGCCTTTCTAGCTTTACCTCTGAAATATCCGGCAGGTCTATCACATCCAGGCCCTCTTTCTCGATGGCCTGATTATATATATCCGGGATAAGCTCCTTGAGAACCAGCTGGTTGGCATCGGAGGCATAATTCTTTTCCAATAGGTCGCGGGGGGCATTACCAGGCCGAAAACCCGGGATCTTTGCTTCCTTGGCGATCCGCTTAAAGACGTTGTCAAACTTATTTTTTACCACATCGCCGCTTACCTCTACGCTGATTTCTCTCTTGTTGCCGTCTGCCTTCTTGACCTCTATTTTTATTTCCATCACATCCTGAACTCCTCTCCTAAATATATTTGCCGTGCCTTAGGGTTATTGATCAGATCGTCTGCCGTTCCGGAAATAAGGACCTTGCCTTCTGCGATAAGATAGGCCCTGTCCGTTATGGAAAGCGTCTCTCTCACATTATGGTCGGTAAGGAGTATCCCCAGGCCTTTATCCCTTAATTCTTTAATGATCTCTTGTGCCTCGTTTACCACTATAGGGTCTATACCGGAAAAAGGCTCATCCAGCAGGATAAAAGAGGGATTAGTAACAAGGGCCCGGGTAATCTCAAGGCGTCTCCTCTCTCCGCCTGAGAGGGTATAGGCCTTATTTTTAGACAGGTGCGCTATATTTAATTCTTCAAGCAGGGACTCCAGCCTCATCTTCCTTTGGCTGCGGCCGATAGGCAGGGTTTCCAGTATGGCCATTATATTTTCTTCCACCGTCAATTTCCTGAAAACAGAAGGCTCCTGCGAAAGATAGCCTATACCGTAACGGGCTCTGGCATGTATGGGCAGGGATGTTATGTCGTAATTGTCGAATATTATCGAGCCTGCCTCAGGAGGCACTATGCCTACCACCATGTAAAAGGTAGTGGTCTTGCCTGCGCCGTTGGGGCCAAGCAACCCGACAATCTCTCCTCTTTTTACTACCAGGTTGACTTCTTTTACGACCTTCCTGCCGCCATAGGACTTGGATAGCCCTTTAATTTCCAAAAGATGCACCCATACCCTCCGTAGAATATATTATTAACTTGGGGCTGCCGGTCAGCAAGATCTTCTTATCTAGGGCCGTATATGTTGCCTCGTCACTGTAAGAAATATTCTCACCCTGCACAATCTTGACATGCCCGCGCGCTACCAATTTCTCTATTTTGTTTCCCATGGCCGAAGTAGTATCGGGGACTGAAGAGGCCTTTTTTGCCTCAGCCCCTTTTTCTTTGCTCTGGCCGGCAAAATACACAAACATGATATCGCTGTATATAACAGAATTCTGGGTGTCTACCCGCACATTACGGCTGAAGGTAGCGATATTCTTTCCGTAATCTACCTCTAAGGGCCCGTCGCAGTTAATGATAATCTTGCTTCCAACCGCCGCTTCCTTACCGGGTTCCTTCTTAGGAAGAATCTCAACCTGCACATCCCTCTCAAGAGTTACCTTGCTCAAGTCCGGCTCCCCTACCGCGCCCTTGCCCACGGCAAGCATATCCCCCTTCTTTATGTTCACCGTATCTTTTGTGCTGACTATCTTATTTTTTCTGTCCCAATCCAAGGCATCGGTAGTCAGCTTTGAGCCGGAAGAAGTAGTAATGACTACATTCTGCTCCAAATGCACCCGCGCGTCCGTCTTATTAAAATCCCCCCTGTCTGCTACGACCTTAACGTCCTCCGTCTCTCCGTATAGATTGCCTATGACATCTTTAAGTTTTACTACGTCATCCAATATGTCTGCGGATTTCCCGGAAAGGTCCCAGCTCTTTTTCCCCTTATCCCCGAAACCAGACAGGGAGAAATCCATAATCTGCTGGTCAGAACCCCCCGTGGTTTCTTCCTTGCCATAACTTAAAGCCAGGGCACCGCTAAAGAATAAGGAAGACAGTGATAAGGAAAGAAAAATAAGTACGATTGCTTGTTTAGAAAATCTCTTTGATAAAACCGCCTTACCCTTAAATATCATATGCCTTTACTAACTCATCCCACTGCCCTTTAGCCTTAAGTATCAATTCCGATACCTCCCGCACTGCCCCCCGGCCTCCATACCTTATAGTAATATAATGGGCAGCGGCCTTGATTTCGGGGGAGGCGTTAAATACCGCGATAGGAAAACCTACTTTCTTCATCAGGCACAAATCAACCAGATCATCGCCTACGAAACACACCTCACCCGCTGTCAGCCCGTATTTCTTTAAAATCCTATCCAGTACCCTGGTCTTTGGAGAGACATCGGCAAAAACCATGTCTACATGCATATCCCTGGCCCGCGGCCTGATCGCCCTAGAGCCCTTGGCAGTAATAAGAATAGTAGGTATGCCTGCCTTTTTTAAAAGATACACCCCCAGGCCGTCATGCACATCAAAAAACTTCATATCCTGTCCGCGGGAATCATAAATTATCCTGCCGTCGGTAAGTACGCCGTCCACGTCGAGCAAAAGCAGCTTTACCCTGCCTGCCTTTGTCCGTAATTCTTCGTCCAGATTCAACATACCGTTTTCTTTTCTATAAAGATACCTATACCAGCCCTGCCTTCAACAGGTCCTGTACGTCCAGGAGCCCTATGGGGCGTCCCTTTTTATCCACCACAGGTATTTCATCGATCTTTTTCTTGCGCATTATCCGCATCGCCTCAGCCGCCAGCATCTCTTTACTCACCACAACAGGGCTATGGGTCATCACCTCTTTTATACGCCTTAAGGCAAGCCTTGTGTCGGTCTCAAGACGCCGGCGCAGGTCTCCATCCGTAAAGATACCCACCAGCCTCCCCTTTTTATCTACAACGGATGCGCTCCCTGCCCTGGCTTCGGTAATCTTTACCAGGACCTCCGGGACCTTCTTTTCCTGGTTAACCACGGGACTGGCTTGGCCCTTGCGCATAATATCCTCTACCTTTAAGAGAAGGCTCCTGCCTAAAGCCCCGCCCGGATGAAAAAAAGCGAAATCCTTTTCCTTAAAGCCTTTTAATTCCAGGAGGCATATTGCCAGTGCATCTGTCATTGCCAGGGTAGCGGTAGTAGAAGCTGTCGGCGCAAGGCCCAGAGGACATGCCTCTTTTTCTACCGACACATCTAACACCACATCACTATACCTGGCTAAAAGAGACTTGGCATTGCCGGTAAGGGCAATGATATCCGAACCGATCTTCTTCAATAAAGGCAGCAACTGCTTCATCTCTTCGCTTGATCCGCTGTTGGAGATTATAATCACCGCGTCTTCCGCGGTCACCTTGCCTAAATCCCCGTGTATTGCCTCGGCGGTATGCAAAAAAAGGCTGGGCGTTCCGGTAGACGCAAGCGTAGCAGAAAATTTCTGGGCAATAATCCCGGTCTTGCCCATCCCGCTTACCACCACCCGGCCTTTTGTCTTCAGGAGAATATTCACCGCTTTCAGGAAATCACGGTTGATACGGCTCTTTAAGAGCCTGACTGCCGCCGCTTCTATCTCCAAGACTTCCTTTGCCCTGCTGAGAATACCCTTGCGCATAATTACCCCTAAATACCCCTTAAGGCCTCTTCTATATTTTTTACCTGTTTAATCAGCCTTTCCAGTATCTTTAAATCTATCATATTCGCCGCATCACACAGGGCCTCATCCGGAGACACATGCACCTCCAGGAAAAGCCCGTCGCAACCAAAGGCAACCGCCGAACGCGAAAGGCCCTCTACAAATTCCCTCTCTCCTCCGGAAGAAGTGCCCCTTGCGCCTGGCAGCTGCACGCTATGCGTTGCATCATAAATAACAGGATAACCGAACCCCCGCATTATGCCTAAGGACCTTAAGTCCGTAACCAGATTGTTGTATCCGAAAGAAACCCCCCGTTCGGTAATTAAGATTTTGCGGTTGCCGCATGACTCTACCTTGCGGATTATCGGTAAGATGTCCCAGGGGGCAAGAAACTGTCCCTTTTTTATATTTATAACGCTGCCTGTCTTGGCCGCGGCCATTACTATATCCGTCTGGCGGCAAAGAAAAGCGGGGATCTGTATTATATCCAGAATGCCTTTGACCTCTTTTATCTCCCGCTGACAGTGTATATCGCTTAATACCGGGACATTTAATTCTTTCTTGACCTTACTGAGTATCTTCAGGCCTTTTTTTATGCCCGGGCCGCGGTAGGAATCTATGGAAAGCCGGTTGGCCTTGTCAAAACTGGATTTAAAAATAAAAGGGATGCGCTGTCTAACGGCAATATCCTGTATTCTTTTGGCTGTATCCAGGCAATTTGCTTCCGATTCAATTACACAGGGCCCGGCAATCAATATCAAGGGGCTGCCTCCCCCTATTTTTATTTTGCCTACTTCAACTGAACGCCTCATCTTCACCTCTGTTGTCTAGAAAACCAACGCTCAACTCCCTGCTGTCTTGAGATATTCCTTGACCTTATCTAAATCCTCCGGGACATCTACGCTGATAGTCTCATATTTAGTCTCCAGTACCTTGATGCGGAAACCCTCTTCCAATACCCTCAGCTGCTCAAGGCATTCCATCATCTCTAGATTAGAAACACCGAGATTTTTATAGGTAAAAAGGAAATCCTTGGTATAGCCGTAGAGGCCTATATGTTTATAATAAACGGGCAGAGAGACCTGGGAATTCGGGGCATGGCAGGGGATCTGCGAACGCGAAAAATAAAGGGCGAAATTATGCTTATCTACCACCACCTTAACCACGTGGGGGTCGCCGATCTCCTGAGGCCTGTCTATCTTTTTCATTATCGTCGCCATATAAATACGGTAATCGTCAAGCATGGCCTGTGCCACCGCGTCAATCATAGTAGGATGGATCAAAGGCTCATCCCCCTGTATATTAATTATTATCTTAACCTCCAGGGGATTTACCACTTCAATTATCCTGTCCGTGCCGCAGGTATGCTCCTTGGCTGTCATCGCCACCTTTGCGCCGAAATTCTTGGCAACCTCAGCCACTTGTTCATCATCGCAGGCGATAATCAAATCATCCAGAAGCATGGAGCGCCTGGCGCGTTCCCAGACATGCTGCAGCATGGGTTTACCGTTTATATCCGCCAGGACCTTACCGCTGAACCTGGTAGAAGAATATCTGGCAGGGATTACACCGATTACATCCATTGGCGCATCCTCTCTGATAATTCCTTCCTGGAGGTGACGGCAGTGCCGATCTTACCGACCACTATTCCGGCGGCAAAATTAGCGATACGGGCTGCCTCCTGTTTTGTCGCCCCGGAGGCTAATGCCAGGCTAAAACAAGACACCACCGTATCCCCCGCCCCGGACACATCAAAGACCTCCTGTGCTACCGTAGGTATGCGCGTAATGCGGCCGTCCTTTTCAAATAGCCGCATCCCCTGCTCGCCCAACGTTACCAGCACAGAATCAAGGCCTAAATATTTCAGGATATGGGCTGCTGCCGAATCTATATCCTCATCTTTAAATAAACGGTACGCGTTAAACTTAAACCTGTTGGTAGTATCGCTGATCTTAAGGTTTTTCACCGCATTTTCCAATTCTTTGCGGTTAGGGGTAATAGCGCTCACCCCCCGGTAAAACTGAAAGTGCTCTTCTTTGGGGTCAACAGCAATAATCTTATTGTTTTTGTGCGCAAGAGCGATCAGCTCGCCCACCAATTCCTGGTTGATCACTCCCTTGCCGTAGTCTTCTACAATTACGGCATCAAATCCGGCAATATTCTTCTTTATAAAACCAACCAGCTTCTTATTTAGCGCCCCGGCTAAAGGATGGGTATGCTCCCAATCAAGCCTGACCACCTGCTGATGGCCTGCGATTATACGCGTCTTTACGGTAGTATGTCTGCCTTTTTCCCGGAATATACCGCGCACAGGCACCTCTCTTTTTTTCATTTCAGAAATAAAGGTGCTGCCATTTTTGTCATCCCCGATAACCCCGGCCAGGCATACCCTTGCATCCAGGGAACGTATATTATAAGCTACATTGGCAGCGCCTCCGGGCACGAAGGTGCGCCTCTTGCCCCAAACCACCGGCACCGGGGCCTCAGGAGAAATCCTTTCCACCTCACCCCATATGTATTCATCCAGGATCAAATCACCTACTACTAATATTTTTGCCTTTTGGAATCTGGTGATTATCTGTTTTAAACGCGCGTAATTCATTTTCTATCCTCAAATCCTGAAAATTGTTGCTAGAGGCGTCTTTATCTTAGTTCAACGCAGATTTTCTGTTATCGCCTGCGCCAGGAGAGGAAGCATAATTTCATGATGCCCGATGATATAATACCCTTTGCCTCCTGCGCCTGTGGGACGTAAGACCACGTTCTGGGCGGGGCGGTACTGATAGATCATATCAAAATTGGCGCTGGTAAAGTCCTTTACCTTAAACCCCAGGTTACGCGCGAGATTCAACGCCTTAAGAAACACCTCCGGCAATATCACCGCCGAACCAAAGTTTAAGACCACCCCCCCGTTATTAAGCCTGGATACGCATTTGACAAGCTGACGGAAATCCCTCAGGCTTGCTTCTCCTGTCGAGGCGGCATCAAAAGAAGGATGCTGGTGTATAATATCTGTGCCTATGGCAACGGAAACACAAACCGGCACCTTATTTTTATAAGCATTGTAAAGCAGGCTTAATTTTTTATACGGCAGGCTGAATTCACTGATCCTCACCGCCACTGCCTCCCCCAGGCCTAAACCAGAGGCTACCCCTTCCTGTATGGCATTATTCAGAAAATCCGCGGTCTCTCTACCCATGCCAAACCGCCCATCTTTCAGGTTTTGCGCAACATCCTCGGAGGTCTTTCCCTGAAAGGCAATCTCAAAATCATGGATTATGCCTGCGCCATTCAGACAGAGGCAGGTAATCACCTTTTTTTCTATCAATTCTATGATTACCGGATTAAGCCCGCATTTTATGACATGGGCGCCCGACATCAGTATTACCGGCTTCTTCTTCCTGCGGGCTGCGATAACCGCACCCACTACGGCACGCAGATCCTTTGCCCTTAAGATGTCCGGCAGGGACTTATAAAAGGCAGAAAAACTCTTTCCCTTAAACGGCGGCTGGGCAAAATCCCGCAAGGCTATCTTGCTTTTACGCCTCCTTATGGAATACGTCTTCACCTTGCTTATATCCATCTCGCCTGCCTTATCTTAAATAAGTTCAACCTGTGCGAAGTTTTAATTTTAGCACAAATTACAATTAAATCAACTCAATTTTGCGTGCGCGAAAAAACACACATCCTCTTCACCAATATAGTGGCATAACTGCCGCTGGGTGAGCTGAATTCAAGGTTCAGCTTAACTTTTCCGCGGTACAACTCATCCTTCTCCTGGCTAAAAGAAAAATCAGAAGGAACAATGATTGCCTGCCTGTCAAAAGGCTTAAAGAATACCTGCCTTACCTTTATTTTATTAAACAGCGCAGGGGTTATGCCTCTTTCAGAGAGGACCTGGGAATATATATCTTTACAGGGTCCTTGCGGTATTTTCATGCTCCGGCCAAGCATAGGTATAGCTAGTGGCAAAAGATAACCGCGCCCTTCTTTATTCAGGCGGTCATAAAAAACATAATCCCCGGCCAGGCCCGGATAATCCTGCACATTGACGGAAGAAAACAAAGACAAGATCATCCTCCTTAAAACCTCATTCCATAAATAAGACTGGTAGGCTGAGAAAAACATGCTCATCTCTTCTTTAGGTATGGCGCAAAGCAGAGGCACAAATCCTTTTGGGTCCCTCAGAAGACAGGCAAAGGCATATTTTTCAAATCCACCCGGCGAGGCCTCAAGGCACCTTTGCCAATCCCCCCAATGCTCCGAGAGAAACCTGCGCCTGTCCCTGAAAGGCCTGTTGTTTCCTTTATATATGGATGTCAGATAAATCTTCAATGCCCCGTTTAAATGCCCTTTGAGGATTTTTTCGGCAATAAACCCCTGCTCCTTATCCAGGCTGCCGAATCTCTGGTCGTCAAAATAATTAGGGTAACCTTCTTTCTGCGCTATTTCAGCCTGACGCAGGAGATTTCCGGCATATTTACCCTGAAGGCCCCTTATCGTAATATGAAACCTGTTCTCTTTTATCAAATCAGGGCCCATCGGCCGCTCCATAAAACCTATGGGCTCCAAAGAGTAATCTTCTTCTTTTAAACTCAAAGGCAGCCCTTCACCTGATCGTATAGTGATGTACTGGCTGCTTAAGCCGTGACGGTCCTTCCTGCCCCCATAGGCAAAACTACCAGGTGCTATCTTCAGCCGGCGAGAGAGTAATCGCAATAGCTCAACCGTATTCCATCCTTTTTTCTTAAGCCGATATAAAACAAAATCCCCCCTGTCTTTAATCGGCAAGGCCGCTTCTTCCTCTACTTGAAAATCTTCGGGTTTGACTTTTATCTTTACTCTCATCGGATAATATGATTTCGGATTAAAATTTATCGCTAAATAACCCATAGCATATCGGCGGGACAGGGATTATTATTTAAGCAGGGATTCTGCGGTTTGAAGGACATCCTCAACCCTGATAGCCTTAAGGCATAAAAAACCTTTCTGGCAGTTATGGGCAAGGCAGGGCTGGCAGCCGACATCCTTATGCAGGAATGAACTTTTCTTTCCCAGCGGTTGCCAACGCCTGGGAGAAAGGCCGGGCTGGTTCCTGCCGAATATGGAGATCACAGGTATATCCAGGCTGGATGCAATATGCACCGGCCCGGAATCATTAGAGATAAACAGAGACGCCCTTTTAAGGACGCTGGCCAGTTGGCTTACAGAGGCCCCCCCTGAAAGGTTGAGCGCGCTATGGCGCATATTCTTAGCTACGGCATCGGCTATCTTAGCGTCTTTCGGCCCTGCGATAATTACGGCCTTAAAACCGTATTTTTCTATCAGATTATCCGCGGCACGGGAAAAATTATCCGGCGGCCAGCGTTTAGAAGGACAACTTGCGCCTGGATGAATGACCAATATCCTGTCTTCGGCTTTTATGCCCCGGGCGAGGAATATCTCTTTTACCCATGCCTCTGATTTATTCTGGATAGGCATAAAAGTTTTCTTATCCTTTGGCTCAATACCCAAATAACGGATAAGGTCCAGATTATACTCCAACTCATGTTTATCCCCCTGTTGTTTTATATGCCGTATCCTGTCTGTCAGTAAAAAACCCAATTTACGGCCGTAACCTATCCTCCTGGGTATGGCAGCAAAAAATGCCAATAGGTGCACGCGGTTTGTCGGATGTAAGACAATAGCCGCATCAAAGCCCTTTTCCTTTAGCCTGAAGGCAAACCCTAAAGATTGAAGCCACCCTTTGTGCCTGCCTTCCTTATCATAAATAATTACCTCATCCAGCCATGGATTGCCTTCGATTATGTCTTTAGTATAAGGGCTGACCATCATTGCGATAAATGCCTGCGGGTATGCCTGCCTGAGCGCCTTTATTACAGGGGTGGATAAAAGCACATCCCCTATCCTGTCCGTGCGCACGATAAGTATCCTCTTAAAAGTATTGCCCCCTTTTTCAAGTGGAGCCCCTCTGCCTCCGGTTAACATAGCCCGGGCGTTGCTTGAGACATCCTCTACATTCACTATTTGCATGCACCTTAATGTCCCAAAACGGCACTGCGCCTTACGGCAAGGCCGGCATATTATTTCCTTCTTTGCCACATAAACATTATCCGACCATGGCCCGTATCTCTCATCATCAGTAGGGCCGAAAACAGCTACAACCGGAATATTCAGATAACTGGCCATATGCATAACCGCGCTGTCGTTGGTGATCAATAAACTGGCCTTCTTCAATAATAGAGCCAGCTGAATGAGGTTAGTCCGGCCGCAAAGGTTTAGAACCTGACCAGAGCAGTTGTCTTCTATATATTGTGCTGTCCTCTTGTCTTCTTCATCCCCTGCCAAAACTAATTTTTCCTTATCCAATAAGAACCTCCGGCAAAGCGCGGAAAAATTATCTCTATTCCACCTTTTTATATGGCTGCGCGCTCCCGGGGCTAAGATTATCATCTTATCCTGGGTGCTTATATTTTTTTCTTTAAGCGCCTGCTGAATATACCTTTCATCTTCTGGCCGGATAAACAAACCCCGTTTCTCCTGTATCATTTTAGGTAACCCCATAAACCTCTCTTCAGCCCCGGGGCATGCCCTCATAACCTTAAATAAATGCACATCCCGCATATGTTTTATGCCTCTGGGGATAACTAAGAAAAGAGGGATCTTGTATCTGGAAGGGAGGAATAGCCCGAACAGGCTGTTACGCAAATCTATTACCATATCAAACTTTTCTTTCCTCAAACCACGCAATAGGGCTATATTCTCTCTTAAAGAAGAACGCTTATCATAAATAATAAGCCTGGATACCAGGGGATTAGCCAGGAATATATCTTTGGGCCGCGGACCGACCATTACCGTAAGAGAGGCGGAGGGAAACCTTGTCTTTAAATAATCCAGGGCAGGAAGGGTAAGAATAACATCCCCTATATTGCTTAAAGTAATAAACAGGATTTTATCTATTGTCTTTGCCACTGTAAGTAAACCCCCTCTAGAGCCTAAAGGCTTTAAGCCGCACCAGTCCCCTGCTTACCGCGCAAGAGGCTCACCCTTCGAATTACATCTTCTACATCAATAACGCTCATACAGCGGTTGTCCGGGCAATTTACTTCATAACAAGGGACCTTGCAGCCTATATCCTTATTTAAAATAATTACATTCTTTAAAGGATAAGGTCCGGTTATAGAAGGATGCGTGGGCCCGAATAGCGCGATGATCTTCTTTGCGCCTGCGCTGTTAGCAATATGCAAAGGCCCGCTGTCTGCGCTGATAAAAACATCTGCCTTTTTAGATAAGGCCGCGAATTGCCTTAAATTTAAAACCCCGCAGGCAATAATAGCCTTGCCTCCTGATGCCTGCCGTATCTGTCTTGCCAGGGGCACATCCTGAAGGCCCCCGCTGATAATCAGCCGGGCCTGAAATTCTTTTATCAGCCTATCGGCAAGCCTTTTCCAATGCCCGCAAGGCCAGCGCTTAGGCATCCAGTTACCTGCGGGATTTATCACTACCAGAAAATCGCCTGAGGTTATCCCTTCATGCCGCAAAAATTCATCCGCCGCCTGCCTGTCTTCCTCACTCAAGAATATCTCGGTATACCTGTCTTCTACCCTCAGGCCTGCCTGCTCGATTATATTAAGATAAAAATCTATACGGTGAAGGCTGTCTTTTCCAGGCATCTTAATGCCTTTAGTAAGAATAAAAGCGCGCTTGGCAGTATTATAGCCGATCCTCTCTTTAATACCGGCAAGCCAGCATAAAAACGCGCGGCTGAAGGAACGATGCAGCAGGAAAACCGTATCAAAGCCTTTTCTCCGTAGCGAGCGTATAAAACTCAATTTAGCCAGGACCCCCCTGTGCCGGTCTTTCTCATCAAAGATTATCACCTCATCCAGATGCGGATTATCTTTTAAGACAGGGTAACAACGCCCGGTGATGATGCAGGCGATAAAACTATCCGGATAGTTAAGCCGGATGTTCCTGATGACAGGAGTAGAAAATAAAACATCCCCTATCCAGTTGACGTTAAAAATCAGTATCCTGTTTCTGCCTCCCTGTTTCATTTATGCCTGTTCTCCCTGATAAAATTATAATACCCGCTTGTCTCCGCCCAGAAAACAAAAAGATTAGCGGCGTTTTCAGAGATCCTTAACCTCTTTAAAGCGAATACGTCGTCATTAGCGTAATTCTTCCCGGGGTTTGTTGCCAAGGCAAAACTATAGCCGGCCCCCCTGGCCAATTGTTTTATCCGCTCATTAAATTTCCCTTCGGGGTAACTTAAAGTCAATACCTTAACGCCCAGTTTTTCTTCCAGTATTTTCTTTGACTGGTATATCTGCATTTCTACCTGGCTGTCTGATTTCAAGTTTACCAGGGGCTCCGGGCCCAGGCAATGGCTGGCAAATTCAATAAGCCTTGAGTGAGACATCTGGGATATCTCCTGCCAGTTGAGCCTGTCAGGCCTGCCTATCTCATCGATGATAAGCGATATCGTTGCCGGAAGACTGTATTTCTTCAATATAGGGAAGGCAAAGGTATAGTTATCCTTATAACCGTCATCAAAGGTTATCGCTACTGCCTTAGGGGGGATTTTCTTTTTATCCCGGATTAAGCCCGCTAATTCAGATAGAGGCAAGACATTATAGCGGCGCTCTTTTAGAAAACGCATCTGCCGTTCAAAAGTAGCGGGGCTGACCACCAGCCGGTTGTTTAAGGAGCCGGTTGTGTTTACGGAATGATACATGATTATCGCCGGGGTATAATTACACTTTAAGGATATTACAAACAATAACAAGGCCGCGGCAATTACGCTAAAGAAAAAAATCAGTATTTTACGGACAAGCATTCTCTATATACCCTTTCTGTTTCTTCTGCCATCTCATCCAGAGAGAAATTACGGGCTATAAAATCCCGTGCCTTCTCGCCTAATGCCTGCGCCTGGGCGGGATTATCAAGTAATCGCAATATTGCCGCAGAAATCCCGTAAGTATCCGCAGGCTCAACCAATATGCCGTTATAACCATCCCGGATCAAGCTCTGTATGCCTCCTACGCGCGAACCGATTACCGCTATTCCTTTTGCCATTGCCTCCATAAGCGAAAGCCCCAGGCCTTCTTTAAGCGAAGGCAATACAAATATGTCCATAGCTGACAAGGCCTTGTTTGTATCAAGGACCGCAGGATAAAAGAAAACACTGGATGATATACCCGCATCGCCAGCCGCAACAATAAGGCCTTTTTTCATCCTGCCTTCTCCTACAATCAACAATTGCGCATCAGGGGCCTTTTTTAAAACTGCCTTCATTGCCTCAATAAGGTATACGTGCCCCTTGACCTCTGACAGCCTTGAGATAATACCGATAACCGGGCCGTTCCCAAGCCCCATCTGGATCCTTATCTTGATTTTATCCTGGATATCGTCAGCCCTAAACCTTTCCAGGTCAATGCCGTTATGGACAACCCGGATATTCCCTTCTTTGACCCGGAAATCGCTGATGAGATGCTCCTTAACCGGCTGGCTGATGGCAATAGTCATATTTCCCCAGCAACCGCATATGCGCCGGAATAATCTTTTTTTAAAGAAACCGTGGCAGGTAGAGATATACGGCTTGCGGCAGAAATAAGATAAAATACCGGCTAACACCTGTGTCACGCGCGTATGGGCGTGGATAATATCAATGCCTTCTTTTTTTATCTCAGGCATTAACTTCGCCAGGCTAAGCCATATTTTCAGGCTTGCTTCTGACTTGGTATTAATAGGAATAAATATATGCCTTACCCCTTTTTCCCTGAATTGAGGCACCAGCTCCCCTGCGCTTGAAGCAATATATATCTTATGCCCCCGCTGCCTTAAGGCTTCAGACAAAGAGAGGAGATAAGTAGTAATACCCCCTATATTAAGATGGGTCGTCAGGTAGAGGATGTTCATTTTTCAAGCATTTTCTCTATCGCCTCAAGCGCCTCCCGGGCGGTTATAAGATGCATACATCTCTTAAGTTTACATTTAGGCTTATAGCAGGGGCTGCAGGCGATATCCTTTTTGATGACTATGTATTTTTCTGCCGGCGGCAGGTGGCGCCGGGGGTCAGTCGGCCCGAAAAGAGCTACAAAAGGCACACCCTGGCTGGCTGCGATATGCAGGGGCGCTGAATCTGCGCATATATAAACATTGCACCTTTTAATCAGGCAGGCCAGCTGATTGACCGAGGTCTTCCCGCAGGCATTGATTATCTTGGCATTCCTGGAGGCATTCATCAGGCTCAAGGCAACGCAGGAATCATTCTCGGAACCGGTGAATATTATGCGCATATCCTTGCGGGTGAGTCCTGCGCAAAGCTCTATTAGATTCTCAACCGGCCAGGACTTGCTCATCCATCTCTTGCTTGCGCTTATATTTATTCCTACTATCACCTGATTTGCGCTTAACCATTCCTGGCTCAATAACCCATCCACATATTGCCTGTCTTCAAGGGTAGGCCAGAGCATAAGACGGGGCTCTTTAAGCTCTATACCCAGCATCTTTAATATACGGAACTGATGGTCTATGGGGCCAACGGCTGTCTTCTCGTCCTTTATGCGCCGGTTAAGCAAGAAACCCAGTTTTCCGTTATCGTAGCCATACCGTTCAAGCGCCAGGCTTAAAAAGGAAAGGATATGGCTCTTGCGGTTATTCTGCAGGTCGATGACTATATCAAAATTATTCCTCCTTAAAAGCCTGGCCAGCTTAAGCAGGCCGGTGATACCTTTATCCCTGTTCTTGAAGTCGCAGACTAATAATTCGTCTATATAAGGGCAATTCAACAGCACCTCTTTGGATTCCTGGCCTACCAAAAAGGTGATCTTATAATTTTCCGGGAACCTCTCCCTTATGGCCTTCAGGGCAGCGGTTGAAAGTATCAAATCCCCCAGTGAACTGAATTTTATAATCAGTATCTTAAAGCTTGAAGCCGCCTCCCTGTAAACTGCCAGCGTACTTTCAGCCATTAATTCTATATTGTATTTTTCCTTTACCTTTTTATAGGCATTCTCCGCCAGCCGGCGGCTTAAATCTTTATCCCTGAAGATCTTCAATACTGCCTCTGCCATAGCCGTGGGCTCACGAGGGGGGACAAGCAGGCCGTTTTTGCCGTCTTCAATAATATCTATGACCCCTCCTACTTTTGTAGCTACAACCGGCACCCCCGCAGCCTGGGCCTCGATAATCACCCTGCCGAATGCCTCATGGGTAATAGTAGCAAGTACCAGCAGGTCCAGGTTCGCCAGTATTGCCGGGATATCCCTCTGAGAGCCTAGAAACTGGGTATAATTCCACAACCCCAGGCGCCTGGCTAAGACCTGCACCTGTTCTTTGTATGCCTCCTTAGAAGGAGGCGCCTGTCCGACTACCCATATCTTCAAGCGGGGGATAAGCCGGGATACCTTGGCCATGGCCTTAATAAAATAAAGATGGCCTTTTATGGGGGTGAGCCGGCCGATTATACCAATATTAAACTCATCCCCTCTTTTTTCATCCGGGCCCAGGTAATGAAACTTCTTAAGGTCCACGCTGCGCGGGATTACCCTGATACGCTCATGCGGCAGGTTAAAATCATCTATCATATGCCGGGCGATAACATTGCTTAATACGATCACCCGCTTGCCCCAGGACATAGGATAGCTAAAAAAGTGCGGTTTGTAATAACCATGGCAGGTAGTTATGAATATCCGCCTCATCCTTCGCGCGGCGAAATAGGCAATCCAGGCCGGCACGCGCGAACGCGCATGGACAATATCAATTTCTTCTCTTGTGATGATCTTGGCTAACTCAGGGATCATCCTTATTATGGAAAAAAGGGACTTCTTGTGCACGGGCAATTTATAATGCGTAACGCCGAAAGACTCCAATTCCTTTACCAGTTCCCCGCCGTTAGAGACCACCACCGCCTTATGCCCTTTATTGACTAAATACATGGCCAAATCAAGCGTCCCTGTTTCTACGCCGCCTACATTCAACTCCGGCACAACCTGCAAGATATTCATCTTAAATCACCCTGGCCAGCGCCTGACTTATCACATCCCTGTCTTTGACCGTATGTATTAAGGGACGGCGCAGGAGCAAATCATTGATGGCATTGTTTATTTCATCTGGATTAACCAAATAAATATACTGCTTATCGGAAAAATATTTCAGAAAAGCCTTATGCCTGGATGTCTGAGGCAAATCAAATACTACCACGTATTTTCCGCTTGAGGCCGCCTCGGAAATCATGGAAATACTCTCAGGCGATACTACCAGTATATCGCTTAACCCCAGTATGCCGCCTACGGCAAAGGGGAAATTCTTTTCGCTTTGGATGACCATAAATTTACAATAGGGGCTCACCCCAAGCTCACCCCTAATTAAACCTTCTATCTCATGGCTGCTGCGGCGCGAAGTAGTAACCAGAATATCCGCCTGCCACTTTTCTGCGGCTGATTTTACCTGCCGGATGACTTGCGCTACTGCCTTTTTTGACAGGCGGAAGTCTTTCGTATCCCCCCCGATCAACAGGCCCAGCCCAATCCTGCCTGTAGACTTCTTGAACCCGGCTGCCTCACCCATCTCTTCTGCCTGGGCAATGATGGATTTCTCATCTAAAACAGTAAGCGCCGCTTCAGTAACTGCTATATTACGCCTTTTAGGCGGCCTGTCATGATGAGGCATAATTACCAGGTCAAACCTGTTTAAAGAAAGAAGCTGGGGGCGCATAATGACAATGGACTTAGAAAGGCTGTCCCTAGAAAGTATGAAATTTACTGCGGATAGCGAAGCGCCGCAGGATATGATGATATCCGGCCTTAAATTAATCAAGGAAAGGTAGGTTTCTTCCTCCAGTGCCCAACGCAGGCAAAAAAGGCACCCTTGACAGCAATATCTTCCGGAAAAACAACTGCCCAACTTAAAAATATGGCGCCGGAATTCATCCTTGAATCTTACCTGAAGAGTCTCTACCCTGACATCTATTCCCTTTGCCTTAAGTTGACTGCAGGCTAATTGCGCCACTGCCTCAGCCTGGCGCAGGTGCCCTGTCTTGCTGTCGCTTAGAATCAGGACCTTGCGGCGGGAAGAATATTTCCATACTTTATATGTCCAGAGGTATTCCTGGGGATACCTTGAAATATATTTTTCAAAAACCCCCACTGCCTGCCTCAAGTTTATGCGCACAGTTTCATCTATATCCCCTGCTGTCTGTATCTTAAGCGGCTCCTCAATAATAGTGCGGATATACGGGCCTTTGCTGCGCACATAAAAGACCGGAATAAGCGCTGCGCCGTATTTTACTGCCAGCTTTATCGCACCCGAAGACATGGAGGCATCCTGCCCCAGGAAATCAACTAAAGTCCCCGCCCTGCCCCCCTGGTCTAAACTCATACCTACGGCCTGATTTTCTTTCAGGGCAGCGATAACCCCCTTTAGCTGATTGCCCCGCTCAATGATACGGCAGCCTTTCTGGCGGCGGTAAGAATTAAGCAACTCACCCAGGCGGGGATACCTCTGCTGGCGGACAAAAAGGCTGAAAGGAAAACCTAAGTACAGGGAGATCATATTGGACAACTCCCAGCTGCCGGCATGCACCCCCAGGAAGATTATGCCTTTGCCCCGGCTGAATCCTTCTTTGATATGCTCAACACCTTCAAAGGTGACATATTTACGCATATATTCTTTATCCATGCGCGGGATAAAAAAGATCTCCATAAGGTTCTGCCCGTATGCACGGTAGAAATCCTTAACAATATGGTTTAACCGGCAAGGAGGCAGCTTCCCTAAGAAAGCGGTCTTTATATTTGCGTAAGCTATGGCCTTATGACGCAGGTCAAAATAATAAAATAACTCACCGCATCTTCTGCCTAAATAAAGGCTCACCTTAAAAGGCAGCGCCCTGATAAAAGGGCCCAATGCCCTAAGCAGTATACACGCCCAGTAATCTATTATAGAATCCTTGTTCATCTTCATTGATTTTAACCTGAATACGCAAGGCAAGCACCTTAATATCTTCCTCATGAAAAATAAAGAGGTAAGGCAGAAATTTTGCCGCGTCCTTTTCCGTAGTAATAACCGTGTTTACCCCTGCCTTCTTGGCTTCTTCAATTATGCGGTTTATGTCCTGCGGTGAATAATGGTGGTGGTCGTTGAATACAATATGGCTGGCTGTCTCCATGCCCAGGACACCGGCCATTTTCAGGAAAGAATCCGGCTGGGCTATCCCGGAGGCTAAGACTACCGCCTTATCCTTAAAGCCGCGGGTATCCAAAAAAAGGCCCTCCCTGCCTAATTCATAAAAATACACCGGGACATAGGAAGAGCTAAAGACAGCTGCCGCAGGATTAACCCTGTTTAAAGAATGCCTTATATTTACCACCGCCTCTTTTCCTGCCCAATTAGTTTTAGTCAATACGAATATATCCGCTCTCCTAAGGCTAAAGAACCGCTCGCGCATTATGCCCCTGGGGATAAGATGGAAATTCCCAAAAGGACAACAGGCATCTATAGTTAATATCTCAAGGTCCTTACTCACCCCCCACTGCTGGAAACCGTCATCTAAGATCACCGTATCGGCAGAATAATCCCTTATTGCCTTTTGCGCCCCGCGGATCCTGTCTTTATCCACTATCACCGGTATATCCGGGAGGATATCTAAAAGCATAGCCGGCTCATCCCCCTGGCCTGCCTTCATTTTATACCCACGGCTTAATATCGCTACCTTATGCCCGTTTTGAGTCAAGTATTCTGCGATTAAGGCTACCAGGGGGGTCTTACCTGTGCCGCCGAGAGTAATATTACCCACACTGATAACCTTGCAGGCCAGTTTAACAGGCCTTATCCCTTTTAAGAAAGATAAAACGCCGACCGTAATACCATAAAACAAAGAAAGCAGATAAAATAAAGGCTTCCAGGCAAAGGAAAGCCTTCCCCTATATTTATCCGTAGCCAGGCTATACATAAAATCCTTTACCTTCAACATAAACATACCTTAATATGCAATAAATCACAGGCAACAGGAATAATCCCCGGATACTAAAGAAGGCTGTCTTTATCAAAAGGCAAGACCGCACCGGAGGCCTGGTCAATCTTACGGATTACTTTCTCTCTCGGTTTGATATTATTGTTAATAAAGCCCTTAAGCATCTGCCTGTCTTCTTCTTTCATTTCCAAAAAAGAGATACCGAAACGGAAGGTCTTCTCCTGCCAGGGTATAGCCCAACGCACCTTAGCCAGGGCCTCTATGGGCCCGTAAAAGATAACTTCTCCGGTATTGTTTATCCCGGTAAGGGATATCCATATACGAAGGAATGCGTTCTGCGGCAGGGAAATACCGGCCTGGATACCCATGCCCCCTTCGCTGACATCGATAGCCGTTGCCTCTATCGGCTCTTGCTGGCTGTATGTCCCGTTCCTGTAATCAAGGTATTGCCTGAATTTAACCGTAGCATTAAGGGCAAGCCTTTGAAAACGACGGCTGTCTTTAAACATGCTTAAATCTTTCCCGTAAGAATCAATACGCCTATGATCACAAAAAGAAACGCACCCATATACCTGATCAACTCCGGCCTTATATACCTGCTTAAGGCTGAGCCGAGAAAAACCGAGATAGCGGTGATTACTATATAGGCGGATACGGAACCCAGCCACACCAGCAAAGGCTTACCGGACTTAGCAGCCATGCCTATGCCGACTAACTGGGTCTTATCCGCAAGCTCTGCCATAAATACCGCCGTAAACGTAGCAAATAACAGCCTCCAATCCATCCTTCCTCCTTTATAAAATTACTCCCGGGGCAGGGGCTTTTTAAATATCCAGATGCTCCCTGCGCTTAGCGCTAATGCGGCTTTCTATGCCTTTATTCAACGACCTCCTGTCTATCATAAAATTACTGCCGGGCAGAGTTTTAAGGTACTTCTTTATTTCCGTGGTAATATCGGTAAGGGCAATAAGGTTAGGGATATTGCCTGAAATGTTATTGGCTATGGCAACGGATAAACTCATCAAAGGGATATTCCCCACCCGGCCGCTCCTATCGGTGGTAAATATAAAACCCTTCCCCCTGTCTTCTTCGGAATAAAAATCTCCTGATATCTGGTCAAAATCCGCGATAACCTCTTTGGCAATAAGTTCCGTCTTATCGGGTGAAGTTATCACCACAAAATCGTCTCCGCCTATATGCCCCAAGAAATCATCTTCATTGCCATACTTCTTGATATTCTTGGATAATATGGCGGCGGTATGCGTAATGACCCTGTCCCCTTTAATATGGCCGTATTTGTCATTGTATGTCTTGAAGTTATCGATATCTACGTAATGGAAAGAGAAATTCTGCCTGCTATGGATCTTCTCGGTAAGCCTTCTTTCTATGAGCCTGTTACCCGGCAGCCGGGTGAGCGCATTGGCGTTGAACTGGTGCGCTGCGCTTCTTAAAGCCAGGACTATCCTTATCTCCAGGTCAATAGGGTCAGGCGGCTTTATCAGGTAGTCATCCACTCCCTGTTCTATGCTTAATAAATCGCGCCTCAGTTGTTTTTTATCAATAAGCACGATGGTGGGGGTATAGGAAGTGAGGAAATCTTTTTTTATTTCCTTACAGACCTCAAGCCCCTTCTTATTGCCCAGGGCAGCATCGATAATGACCAGGCTGGGATTGTCTCCTTTTATATGGGAGATGACATCGTCATTTTCCTCCAGGACCGCCACATGATATTCCCAGGACTTAAGCAGGTAAATCAATATCTCCCGCAACTTCAAGTCCGGTACTGCCAGGGCTATTTTAATCTCCGGGCTCATAATCTCTTCTCCCCTTTTAGACCAAACGCCAAAAATCTTCCTTTTATAACTCCTGTCCCAGGCAATCAGCCAAAAGCATCAGGTTAGCTGCGCTAGCGCCTTTATTTTGCATGATTAATTCGCTGGCGCGTCTGCCCATGCGGCTCATCTGTGAACAATCGCACAATAAATCCGTAACGCCCGTTACTATGTCTTTTTCGTTATGCACTAAAAGCGCAGCCTTATTTTCCAGAAATAATTCCGCAATATCACGGAAGTTAAAGGTAAAGGGCCCGGTCAATATGGGTTTTGCCCACATTGCCGGCTCCAGCATATTATGCCCGCCTTTCCTCGCAAGGCTGCCTCCGACAAAAACAATATCTGCCAGGCGGTAAAAAGAAAGGAGCTGGCCGATGGTATCCAGTATAAAAACAGCCTGGCGCTCATGCCTCCAGGGATTAGTTAAATCCATAAGGCTTATGCACAACGGCCTGAACCCAAACCTCTCTGCCAGGGCCGCTACCTCCGCAGCCCGCCATGGATGCCTGGGGGCAATCAGAAGTTTTAAAGAAGGAAATTCTCTGGTCAGTTTTTTATAAGCGCTTAAGATAATCCTTTCTTCCGGGCGATGGGTTGAACCGGCGACAAACAAAGGCCCAGGTTCACCCTGCATAACTTTAAGGCCGCTATCCATATGCTCTTTTTTAGAATCGCTTATATCGCAGATATCAAATTTCATATTCCCCGTTACCTTTATTTTCTCAGGCAGCACGCCTAAGCGTATAAGCCTGCCGGCATCATTTTCAGACTGCAGACAAAAAAGGGTGACCTTATTCAGTATCGGCCTGAACAGGAATTTTAGCCAGAGATACCCCTTAAAAGAACCATCAGATACCCGGCCGTTTACCACTACTATGGGTATATGCTTATTATAAAGGCAGGTTATCAAATTCGGCCAAATCTCTGTCTCCGCAATTACTAATATCTTAGGCTGTATTTTCTTCAAGGCCGCCTTAACACAAAAACTGAAATCCAGAGGAAGATAAAAAAGAAAATCCCCCGGGGAAAGCGCCCCTGCGGCAACCTTATTCCCCGTGGGGGTAACCGTAGATAATGCTATCTGCCTGCCGGGATAAAGATGACGCAGTCCTTCTATCAAATGCCTGACCGCCATCGCCTCTCCCACGCTTACCGCATGCACCCAAAGAGGGCTGTTTAGATTAAGCCCCCCGGGGAATAAACCCAGGCGCATAAAAAACCCGCGGTGGAATTTACCTTTAAAGAAGTAAACCGGCAAATAAAACAATGCCACCAGTAAAAATATTAAATCATATATTAACCACATATTTCACCTATCCGCCCATGGATTTTGCCTATGGGGTATTTTAAAATGTCCCCTGCCGCTATGCCCGCGGATGGGCTTTATCATAAACTTTTTTCAGCCTTTCCGTGGTAAGGTGGGTATAAATCTGAGTTGTGGAAAGATTTGCGTGTCCTAAAAGCTCCTGCACGCTCCTTAAATCCGCACCACGGTTTAAAAGATGCGTCGCAAAAGAATGCCTCAAGGTATGACAGGATACGCCCCGTTTAATACTGGCTAGTTTTATATATTTACCGACGATATTCCTTATGCCGCGCGTAGTTATGCGCCTGCCGTTTTTATTCAAAAACAAGACGTCCGCTTCCTTTTTCCTTTTATCCAAATAGCCTCTTATGGCGGACATCGCGGTATCCCCTATAGGTACCAGGCGTTCCTTCTTGCCTTTCCCGCGCACCTTAGCCACCCCCCCGATAAAATCTATATCCTCTATATTCAAAGCGGACAATTCCGCCACCCGCATGCCCGTGCTGTAGAATGTCTCAAGCACCGCCTTATCGCGCAGGCCACGCTCATCTTGCGGCTTAGCTGCGTCTATAAGAAAACCTACTTCTGCCTCGGTAAGAAAAAGAGGCAGGTGTTTTTCCTGCTTTGGGCTGGCCAGGGTAGATGCGGGATTTGTCTTGAGGTAGCCCTCCCGGGTCAGGAAACGGAAGAATGACCTCAGGGCGGAAAGCTGACGCGCCACCGTACGGTTAACCAGGTTCTTCCCCTTAAGCACAGCCAGGTACTTTCTTAATACCAGATAATCTATCTTTTCCAAGGGCATATCTCCGATGAATTTCCGGAAACCTTCCAGGTCAAGCTTATAATTCAATGTGGTATGGCTGGAATAATTCTTTTCAATCTCAAGGTAACGCATGAATTTTTCCAGGTGGCGCTCCATAGTAGCTATCCTTCCTGTTGGGGTAGTGTCCTGGCGGTAAAGGTGCACTGGGGATATTTTGTGCATCCAAAGAAAGCCCCTTTACGGGAATGCCGCTCGATAATCTCACCACTACATCCAGGCTGGGGACATTTGATGCCGGTAGTAATGGATTTGGCGTTCTTACATTCAGGGTAGCTTGAGCAACTTAAGAATTTGCCTTTACGCCCCCATTTTATCACCATGGACTTGCCGCATTTATCGCAAATTTCCTTGGTCTCTACTACTTCTTTTTTTATGTTTTCCTGCGCGAAATCAATACTGACCTTGAAAGGGCCGTAGAAATCTTCCAGGATCTTTATCCTGTCTACTGAGCCTTCCTCTACGCCGTCAAGCTCATCTTCCATTAAAGCCGTAAATTTGGCATCAATAACTTTAGGAAAATACTCAACCAGTAAATCGCATATCTTAAACCCCAACTCCGTAGGATACAGATAGCCCTTAAGCCTGCGCACATAATCGCGATAAAGCAAAGTAGAAATAGTAGGCGCGTAAGTAGAAGGCCTGCCTATGCCTTCTTCTTCCAGTATTTTCACCAGGGAGCTATCCGAGAAATGCGCAGGCGGCTTGGTAAAATGCTGAGAAGGTATTAACTGATGCAATTTTAATATCTGGCCTTTTTCCAGTTTAGGCAAAGACCTGTCTTCCTTCTCTTCTTCCTCTCCTTCTTTTGTATCTTGAGGATCGTTCTTATGGTTATAAACAGCGCTGAACCCGGCAAATATAAGGGTAGCTCCGGATGCGGAAAAGATATATTTGCCCGCTTCTATATTTACAGTAGTGGACTCGTATACTGCCGCAGACATCTGGCTGGCCAGAAAACGGTTATAGATAAGTTCATATAATTTATACTGCTCCGGGCTGAGGTAGCCCTTAATACTCTCAGGCGACTTAGAAACAAGGGTCGGCCTGATAGCTTCATGCGCAGCCTGGGCGTGTTTCTTTAATTTATAAACATTGGGTTCTTTGGGCAGATAGTCCCTGCCGAATTTATCCGTAATAAATCCACGCACCTCTTTGATCGCCTCCGGCGCAACGTGTGTAGAATCCGTGCGCATATAAGTAATCAGGCCCGTAGGGACAGGCTCTTTGATATCCACGCCTTCATAAAGTTGCTGCGCGATAAGCATGGTGCGCGCGCCGTTAAATCTAAGCTTATTAAAAGCCTCCTGCTGCAAGGTGCTGGTAATAAAGGGCGCAGGCGCAAAGCGTTTCTTCTCTATATTCTTTATATCCGCGACCCTGAACTCCCCCTTCTTTAAGTCCTCGGTAATAACATCCGCCTGGTCTTTATTTTGTATCTGGGCCTTTTGGCCTTCTATCTTGTCTAATTTAGAGAGGAATAAATTAGTGGACTGGACATCGCTTAACTTGGCATGGATCTCCCAGTATTCCTGGGGGATAAAGCTGGTAATCTGCCTCTCTCTTTCTATGATCAATCTTAAAGCCACAGACTGCACCCTGCCTGCGCTCAAACCCCGGGCCACCTTCTTCCAGAGCAAAGGACTCAAGAAATACCCCACTATCCTATCCAATATCCTGCGCCCGGCCTGCGCTTCAATCATATTCAGGTCAAATTCGCGCGGCTTGGCAAAGGCCTCCTTTACGGCCGCAGGGGTAATCTCATGGAATACCACCCGCAATACTTTTTTATCCTGGAAGATCCGGTTTTTTATCTGCCAGCCTATAGCCTCTCCCTCCCGGTCAGGGTCGGTAGCTATATAGATGATATCCTTACCCTTAGCCTCTTTCTTAAGGGCGGAGAGCACTTTTCTGCGCGTAGATATTATTACGTAAGAAGGCTCGAAATTATTCTCTATACTTACGCCGAGTTTACTTTTTGGCAAATCAATGATGTGGCCCATGGAAGGGATTACCGTAAAATTTTCCCCCAGTATCCGGCTGATTGTCTTTGCCTTAGTCGGTGATTCTACTATAACCAGATAATTTCCTGCTTTCATATCCAGGCTACCTCTTCATGAATTGGCCGCTGGGCAGCTTATGGATCAACCGCCTTACCTGCAGCCTGACTATTGTTTCTGAAATATCCGCCACCCCCGCTCCTGTCTTCTCTATAATTTCATCAAGCAGCAAAGGCGAAGAAGACAGGAGATTATAAATGGTATTTTCTCTTTCGTTTAAATTATGAACAGGATTATCCTTCTTGGGCAGAACGGGCTCATTCTTAGGGGCCAGGGGGATATTCAATTCCTCGACAATATCTTCTACGCAGGAAACCAACTTTGCCCCCTGTTTGATAAGCGCATTTGTGCCTAAAGAATTAAGGCAGTCCACCTTGCCAGGCAGGGCAAAAACCTCCCTGCCCTGTTCTAAGGCAAAATCAGCGGTAATAAGCGCCCCGCTGTTAAGAGAGGCCTCAACCACCAACACCCCTAAACTCAGGCCGCTGATGAGCCGGTTGCGCCTGGGGAAATTTTGCTTCAAAGGCCCTGTCTCAATAGGAAATTCTGAAATAACCGCTCCATTCTCGGAAATAACCCCGCTGAGCTCCTTGTTCTCCGGCGGGTATATATGCCTGAAACCGCTGCCCAAGACAGCAATAGTCCTGCCTCGTTTTCTTAATGCCCCCCGGTGGGCGCAGGTATCTATACCGCGGGCCATACCTGATACCACCGTCAGGCCGCATTCAACCAGATCTCCCGCAAACCTCTCGGCGCAGGAAAGGCCGTAAAAAGAAGCCTGGCGGGAGCCGACTACCGCCACACTTAAATTATCTTCTGCCCTAAGGCCTCCTTTCACATAAAGAACAATCGCAGGATCAGGCATATATTTGAGGTTAAGTGGGTAATCCGGGCTTTCCAATGTAAGAATATCCAGGCCCAATCCCTTAGCCAGGCTAATCTCCCTGTCTATATCTTCTTGCCTGAAAGAATGGATTTTAGAGGCGATGCCCTCTCCGATACCAGAGACCCTCGTTAATTCATCAGGTGATGCCTTAAATATATTCTCCGGTTTTCCAAAGTAAGACAAAAGCTTATTCAGCCTGATACTGCCTATATCTAAGACCATATTCAAGCCCACTAATGCTCTTACGGTATCCATTTATCTGTCCTGCCTTAAAGAGCCTTCTTTAAATCCTGCAAGAAGGCCTCCTCTATTTTTGCCCCTGATTCCCTGGCCTTCTGCATATCCTCCCAGGCCCTGGCGTATTCCTTACGGTAAAAATATGCCACTGCCCGGTTATAGTAGGCATAGGCATGCCGGGGATTAATCTGCAAGGCTGAATTAAAATCCGCTATAGCCAGGCTATATTCCCCCTGGCCGGTATAAGCGAAACCGCGGTTGTAGTAAAACTCAAAGTCATTGGGATTTATTTTAATAGCGGCGGTAAAATCGGCGGCTGCCGCGGAAAATTTCTTCTCTGCCAGATAAGCCAGCCCCCGGTTAAAATAGGCATCGGCATATTCAGGGTCTAAGATTATGGCCGTATCATAATCACGGATAGCCCTTTTGATATCTCCTTTATTATGCAAGGCGAACCCCCGGTTGTTATATGGCCTGGCCTTACGGGGGGATTTAAGGACGGCATCGTTCCAAAGGCTAAATTCATCCTTCCAGCAAAAATTCCTGGCATACGTAAGGAAACAAAACCAGCTAAACAAAAATAATAACAACAAAACCATAGCCTTCATACTTTTCCTGCCCAAAAGATAATGCAGGCCCGACACAAGAAAAATGCCATACCCGGCCATGGCTAGATAAAGCCGGTGTTCTGCGATCACATCCTGCAAAGGCAGGATGCCGGATTCCAGGGCTAACGTCAGGAAAAACCAGAAGATGCCGAAAGAAACCAATTTGTATTTTAGAGAAAACTTCAGGGCGCAGAAAAAGATAACCAGGATAACGAATAGGCCGGATAAAGAAGAAAATCCAAGAAGGCTGTCTGCTATAGGATAATCATAATCCACATTCTGGTTCAAAGGCAGGAAAAGAAGCCTGAGATAAGTCAACAAGACCGCAGGCTGGGTGAAAAGGTACCGCCAGAAGGATATCCCGGTAAGCGGCCTGGAAGGACTAAGCATAGATGCCAGATTTACGAACTTGGTAAGAATGATAGTCAGGGGTATGACTAAAATAAGCAGGGAAAAAGGTAAAAGGTGCCTGCGGGATATTTTTTTGCCCGGGAAGAGAAAGAAATCGGAAAGTATGATCATCAAGGGAAGGGTCACGGATATTTCTTTAGAGAACATAGCCAGGATTGCGGTGAAAAGTGATGCGGCATAATAAAATCGATTGCCAGAGCGCGCCCCTTCTTGCCGGATGAGACGCCACTTAAGATAAAGGATAAACGAAAGCAGATAGAAAAAGGCTGCCAGAAGAGTAGCCCGCTGGATTATATATGTTACCGCCTCTGTCTGCAGGGGGTGAAGAAGAAATACCAAGGCCGTAAAAAGGGCAAGGATGCCGGCCCTGTTTTTTATTTGCGCCTTATCTAAACAAAAAGAAGGAAAAAGCAGCAGGGCGAGTCCATAAACAAGCATTGAAGAGCCTATGTGGATGATTATATTAACCAGGTGATAACCAAAAACATTGAGCTGTCCAATAAGGTAATTCAAGGAAAGGGAAAGATAAGTCAAAAAACGGGTAGGACAAAAATTCCAGAGGGCCTTAACATCCAGGGGGTGCCTGAGCACCTGGTTCTTTTCGATATAGGGATGCTCGTCAAAATGAAATGAATTATTAAAGGTGTTGGAATAAATAAGCATGCCTAAAAGAAAGATAATAACAAAATGGATTATCTTCATCTTGGGCCTGAGGTATTGCGGGCAGGCGTTTTGCATTTGTTCAGTTAGCCGGTGTGGGAGGAAGTCTTCTCATAAGGCTTTAGTTAGGTTTAAGTTTAAGGCTCATTATCATTTTTTAAGGTTTAGTTTCAAGATCTTGCCTGCTACCTCTTTTACGGAAAGCTTTGAGGTGTCAATTGCCAGGGGGACCTCCGCGTAATAAGGGGCGCGCAATTTAAACAAGAGCCGTATCTGCCCTTTGGGATCCTTGACATTTAAAAGGGGACGATGGCTAAAACCATGCGTCCTTTTCCATATAGTATCTATAGAGGCGCTCAAACAGATGGCCTTGCCCGTTTCCCGCATTATCTTTATATTATCCCTGTTTAAAACAATGCCTCCGCCGCAGGCTACCACGAAATTCTTCTCCCGGGATACCTCCTCCAGCGCCTGTTTCTCCAGCCTGCGGAAATAACGCTCTCCCTTTTCTTTAAATATATCGGCTATGGTCTCTTTAGCCTTTAAGGAAATCAACTCATCCAGGTCAAGAAAATGCCATTTCTTCCTTCTGGCTAATTCCCTGCCTACCGCAGTCTTTCCCGTACCCATAAATCCGACTAAATAAATATTGCCCATATTTTATATCTATAATTCTATCATAGGGTTAAGCCCCTGTCAACCACGCCCCATTAACGGAATCTCTTTACGCAGGAAATGAAACAGGGCCCACCGTAAAAACGGCGGGCCCTGATATTTCATCCCTGGTAAGCTGAAAGAATAACCTCTGTCAATTCCGCATGCGTCTCCTTGGAAACAGGATATACGGCATTGTACCAGCGTCCATCCTTTCCTTGCTGCCTAGGCATAGCCAGGAAAAGCCCCTTCTTGCCGTCTACTATACGCAGGCCTTTAATAATCAGGCCTCCTACCGCTATATCCACGAAGGCCTTAAGTTTAGACTCCCCCTCAATCTTATAAACGCGGTTAACCTGAAATACCCCCTCCATCAGTATCACCCCCCTCCCGCCTTCTTCTCGCCGCCCCTTAAAGATTTCCGCGGTTCTGGCTCTGCCTACAATAGACGCAGGGGGTAATATTTTCTAACGGATTTTTTTTATATAAGAACAGAAGGCTTCTTTTATATCCCTAAGATTATCGCTGCCAAATTTCTCAAGGAGGGCATCGGCTAAGACATAAGCGCAGACAGCCTCCGCAACCACTCCGGCAGCCTCAACAGCGCAGGTGTCAGAACGCTGCACGGATGCCTTCATGGGCTTATGGGTTAGAATATTTACGGAATCAAGGGGGGCAAGGAGAGTAGCTATCGGCTTCATACAGGCGCGTAAGATAATATCCGCGCCGTTAGAAACCCCTCCCTCTATGCCTCCGGCGTTATTTGTCCTGCGGTAATACCCGTGTTTCTTTGAGTAGAAGATCGCATCATGTACTGCGGAGCCAAACTTATCCGCGCAGGCAAAACCTAAGCCCACTTCAACCGCCTTAACCGCAGGTATAGACATTACGCCTGCTGCCATCCTCCCATCCAGGCGCCTGTCCGCATGCGCGTAACTTCCCAGGCCAGGAGGGACATTCCTCAACGTTACTTCAAATATGCCTCCTAAAGTATCTTTGCTTTTAATCGCCTCTTCTACCTTCTTTTTTGCGGCGCCCAAAGAAAACCCTCCGATAGACAGGACCTTACTCGATACTATGACGCCAAATTCACTTAAAAGCAGCTTACATATAGCCCCTATAGCTACCCTGCTTGCCGTCTCCCTGGCTGAAGCGCGTTCTAGAACATACCTGGCATCTCTAAAGCCGTATTTTAAAATCCCCGCTAAATCCGCATGGCCCGGCCGCGGACAGAGAACTGCGGGTAATCTTTCTATGCTATGGTCACGGTTTGCAATCAAGATTCCTATGGGACTGCCTAAGGTAAGGTGATTTTTCAAACCGCAGATTATCTCTGCTTTATCATGTTCTATCCTCATCCGGCTGCCCCGGCCATACCCCTGCTGCCTGCGTTTGAGTTCCCTGTTTATAAACAAGGCCCTTACCCGCAAACCAGCGGGGATACCTTCCAATATTGCCATAAGGGCCTTACCATGCGATTCCCCGGCAGTTAGATAACGTAGCATAAATTCCCCCTCCTTTTATTTACCCCACAGGCCGCGGCGGTTATCGCGCGCCTGCCGGTAGAGCTTGGAAAACAAATCCGCATATTTAACATTCGGCGGGATAGTCATTAAAGAAGCATACCCTGCCTTTATAATCTCGGCATTGATAAAGGTGCCGTCCTTTAAATATACATAAGCAAGTATACGGTTGTAACGGTCATACTTTTCTACGTCAAACTCAAGGCTCACCCTCTTGCCTTCGACCAGTTTCCGGGTAAAATCATAGGCCCGCCTGCCTAATTTCTGAATGGTGGTAATATCATTTCCGGACCTGCGGCTATCCCGGTATAATTTCCTTGATTCATGCATCTCAGGGGTATCCACTCCGATAAGGCGCACGCGTTCACCGTTGGCAAGTTCCAGGGTATCCCCGTCAATGGCCTTGGCGACTAAAACATCGGTGTATTTTTCGGAAACCCCGAAGGGAATGGTGAATTTTCCGTCTTCTGAGTAGTATATAGTGACCGGCTCATCCCCGTAAAGGTTTACTCCGCCTGACAAAGCCCATACTGCCGCCAAAATAATGATGCCCTTATTAAAATTCCCCATTAATTACCCTCTATAATCGGTGGGCGACAATCCCTGCCATCACCGCTATATCCTCAAGACACAATATATGGCAGATACTGCGGTCAAAAAGCAGGTTTGCCTCGGGGCCGAATTCTTCATCCCCCCGCCAGAAAATAACCAATACGGGGATACCCGCAAAGGCCTCTATGCGTATGCTGACATCCCCTTTATCAAGTCTCTGTCCGTCAAAATGCTCAAAGACAGATAATATCTTATCAGGGCACTTACCGTATTTTGCAATGAGTACCTCGATAACTCTTTTTCTAAAAGCCGGATAATACCCATCTCCTCCTGCCAACTCCCGGAAATCAACCCATTCTCCTTCTAAGGCCGCTAGGCCTTCCTGCCTCTGCTTTAAATAATGCAGGATAAGGATTGCCGTAAAATCACTGGCGGCAGTATTTTTCGATACCGAAAAGACCTTATGCCTGCTAAGATCTATCGTATATTCATCTGCCAAAAAACGCACTCCGGTATTATCGCGGACTCCCGTTCTTGCTAAATCCTCCCAAGCCTTTTCTATGGCAGCTGAATACCCCAAAACTCACTCACCCCTTGCCCCGAAATACCTCAATAAACCCCGATAAGAAAATCTGCTTTTTCTTTTTATTCTACTCTTTTTGGGTAGATAAATCAATAAAATTAGATTATAATGGAAGGGTCTGCGTGCCTTGTTATCAAATAAGGATTTGGATTTTTCCCTTAAGAAAAGATGATATACGACCGTTTCCAAAAAGAGGCTATTGATTATATAAACCAGGGGCACTCGGTTATAGTTTCTGCGCCCACCGGCGCAGGAAAGACCGCCATTGCCGAACACGTTATCCTAGCCTGCATAGAGAAAAAGATCGGCGCGATATATACCGCCCCCATCAAGGCGCTCTCCAATCAGAAATTCCGCGACTTCCAAAAGCAATTCGGGGATAATATCGGCATACTCACCGGAGACGTCTCCTTAAACCCAAATGCCCCTGTGCTGATTATGACTACCGAGATATTCCGCAATAAAATACTCAATGACCCCAAAAGCCTTGATAAATACTCCTGGATCATCTTTGATGAGGTGCACTATCTGGATAACTATGAACGCGGGACAGTCTGGGAAGAATCGTTGATCTTCCTGCCCAAACATATGAAGATACTCTGCCTTTCCGCCACCATACCCAACATAAAACAACTCTCCTTGTGGGTTGAGTCCATACACGATAAGACTGTAAAGGTAGTTATTGAGGATAAAAGGCCGGTGCCGCTGCATTTTTTCTTCCAGTGTTATGATGAAATAATCGATAACATCAACAGGATCAAAAGGGATTTTCCCGCGCGCCAAAACAAAATGAATACCCTGATAAATTATATACGCCAGGCCGAAGGCCTGCCCTGCATATATTTCGTCTTTGCCAGACGCAAGGCAGAAGAGCTTGCTGAAGGGCTGTACGAATACAACTTCCTGAATAAGAATGAGCAGGTTGAAATAAACAGGCTATATGATGAGCTATGTGAGCGTTTTGACTTAAAAAATGAACGGTCTGCCCAGATGCTCCTTCCCCTCATACAAAGGGGGATCGCCTATCACCATGCCGGCATGCTCCCCACCTTAAAAGAGGCCATTGAACGGCTCTTCACCAGCCGCCTTTTAAAAGTAATCTTTACCACCGAAACCTTTGCCTTAGGGATAAATATGCCCAGCCGCTCGGTAATCTTTGATAATCTGAAGAAATTCTACGGCCATTATGTCAGGCCTTTAAAAACAAGGGATTTTTATCAGATGGCCGGCCGCGCCGGAAGACGCGGGATGGATAAAGAAGGCTTTGTTTACTGCCGTATAAATCCGATGAGGATAAATTTAGCGGATGTGCGACAGGTTATCTACGGACAAGCTGAAGAGGTGAAAAGCCAGCTTAACACCTCCTATGCCACTATACTTAACCTCTATGAAGTTTATAAAGAAGGCCTTTATAAAATATATCCGTTATCCCTGCACTATTTCCAGGCAAAGAAACACGAACAAAAAGACGCCCTAAGGCTCATTGAAGCTAAGGTACACCTCTTGTCTGATTCAGGATATATCAAAGACAGGCAGCTTACCTCCAAAGGGCAATTCGCCAAAACCGTATACGGTTATGAATTGCTCCTGGCTGAGCTCTATGAAAGGAAGGTCCTTGAGCAGCTGGATGAATTCGGATTGGGGATAATCTCTACCGCTGTGGTATTTGAACCCAGAAAAAATCAGCATATGTCAGGCCTTTCTAAGACCAGCCGTAAGATTAAACGGGCCTGCGAAGAGATATGCGCGGAAATAAAAGCCAAGGAAACCAAATACTGTGTGCACCCTTTAAGCAAAATACCGTATTTCCACCTGAGCACCAGCATGGAGGCGTGGCTGCGCGGGACGAATTTTGACAAAATAGTGCAATTCACCGATACAGACGAAGGGGAAGTAGTGCGCTATTTCCGTATGGCGATCCAGATACTCAGGCAGATAAACGAAGCCCCGGTAGTCTCCCACCTGTTAAAAGAACGGATAACCGAAGCTGTCAGGGTAATCAGGCGGGACATTATTGATGCGGAAAAACAGCTGCGCGAGGGTTGATAACAAAACTCCCTGACTCAAAGGCCTGAAGATTCCTACGTCAGGGTTTAAAAACTGACCTTTTCTCCTACCCGGACCTTATTTTTCCTGGTGAAACCGGCGTTAACCTCCAATATATATTTTACCTCTACGGGCGGGCTAAATTCCGGACAGTCTTGTCCCTGCCTGCAGGCAGGTACATCCTCATCTATAGCTACAATCTCTTTTTCCCGGTTTATCCAGATTATATCCAGAGGAAAGCGCATATTCTTCATCCAGAAACTATGCCGGCCTTGCCGGTCATAGACAAAAAGCATGCCTTTATCCCCTTCTAATTTCTCCCTGAACATCAGCCCGAGCTGCCGTTGCGGCTCGGAATCCACAACCTCAATCACAACGCATACGCCTCCTATGCAGGCTTTCTTCTCAGGCTTAAAAGTACAGGAAGAACAATACAAGGCTGCCCAGAAAATAAAAATAATAACCAGGTGCATTCTAAGACGCTTCTTTGTTTTATCCATGCCAAGCCCAAGGTTAATTTATTTCTTGCTTCTCTTTTCTTTATATTCCCGGTAATCCACCAGGATCTGCTTATGGTCAAAGGCAAATTCGTATTTTTCTATATCATCCAGACTTATCACTTTTATCCCCATAGCATCATCCCCTGCCTGCGGGAGGCCTTCAGCCTGCGCGATAAATACCGTGCCTATGGTGTGGAAACGCGGGTCGCGTTCAGGGGAAGAATAAGTATGGAACTGCCTGGGTTCTTTAAGGTCTAAACCGGTTTCTTCTTTTGCCTCGCGCACCACCGCCTGCTCCAGGCTCTCCTTATAATCCACAAATCCCCCTGGTAAGGCCCAGCCAAAAGGAGGATTGCTGCGCTCGATTATTACTATGCCACGTTCCAGTTCAATAATAGCATCCACCGTAACAAACGGGCTCTTCAGTTTATTGACGATATAATCCAGGTAGCCTAAGGCATTTTGCCGGAAGATATCATAAGCCTCTTTATCGTATAGACAAAAACATACCTCTTCTAATTTATGGCTATCCTCTTTTAAATACCTGAGTACCTCCTGGGCCATAATCTTGGCACCCGCCTTAAGAGGAAACCCCCCTGTGCCGCAACCTAATGCCGGAAAGGCGATTGATTTTATATTCAACTCCCCAGCCACCTTAAAGGCGCTGTGAGAGGCAGCGCGTATTTTATGTTCATCGGTCTTAAAATCCATCCCCATAGTCGCAGCATGAATGACATATTTTGCTTTCAGCGCCCCTGCCGAGGTATAAATCGCCTCTCCTATTTTTATTGGACCTTTCTTTATTGCCTCTTCTTCTATGCCTATGCCGCCCTTCTTCTTGATTACCCCTGCCACTCCCCCTCCCATTACTAATTTATTGTTGGCGGCATTTACTATGGCATCCGTTGCTATCTCCGTAATATCCCCCTGCACAATGCTTATTTTCGTCTTATCAATAATCATATTTGCCTCCGGATAAGAAATAAATATGCCTAACGATGCCTATTGAGTGCCCGTTTCAGGCAATACCTATCAACCGCGCATATACTGCAAAAAGGCGAAACAGGAAGACAGATATTCTGGCCGAAAGAAACCAGCACGGTATTTAATGCTATCCACTTGCGCCGAGGAAATATCTTCTTTAATTCTTCCTCGGTATGCGCAGGGACCTTTGTGTTAACCCACCCCAGCCGGTTGGATATCCTATGAACATGGGTATCCACACAGATAGAGGGTATTTTATACCCCAGGCCTAAGACTAAATTCGCGGTCTTCCTGCCTACCCCTTTAAAACCCAATAAGGCCTCCATTTCAGAAGGCACCTTTCCGCTGAATTCTCTGATCAGCCTGCGGCTGATATCTAATATAACCCTGGCTTTATTATGGTAAAAACCTACCGGATATATCAATTTCTCAATAAAACGGCGGCTTAACTTTGCCATCTCATCCGCATTACCGGCTGCCTTAAATAACCTGTTGCTAGCCTCATTAGTGACCTTATCCTTGGTCCTTAAGCTTAAGATACAGGAAATCAAGACTTGATAAGGGCTGTGCTTGCGGGAAATCCGGGTAACGGAGGGGACAACGAATTTCTTGGCCTGTTTCTCAATCGCCTCAAACGTAATCAAAGCCTTATGCATATAATTGAGGGGGCAGTATTATCTAGCGGACGCCAACTGCCCGCGTAAACTTGGCCCAGGCCGCATTAATCTGCGCGACCAGACTGCTGCTTCCTATCTGCCTTCTTTTCTCACTTAAATATTTCCTGAACTCAAGGGCAATCACCCTGTCAGGAATAGAATCTATTATCTTATAAGCCTCTTTTTTATTCAAGTCCCTTATTTTATAGATTGCTTCTTCTCTGGTCATATCTTCCCTTATGCCATAGCGGCGCACTATAAATGGACAGTCTTTTATGACGCTATATATTTTGGCATAGCGCCGCAGGAATTTTTCATCATCCATTTTATTTAATACCGCTATATTATCTTTTTTTATCTTCTCCATATCTACCCCTAATAAAAACGCCTTGGCCAAAGACTTGAAGGTACCTGCTATTACCTTTTCTTCTAATCCGCCGTTCTTTTCTTCTGCCGCCGGCAAAACAGATATATTGCCCAAAGTTAAAATACCGCAGAAAAAAAACATAAAACAAATCAAAAACCTTATCGTAAAAACCGGACCCAAGAGATAAGGACACCTTGAATTCATCAAAGTACGCCCTCTCAAACGGTAAGCTTATATCCAGCGGGGCATCTTAGGCTAAATATCCGTGGCCATAAAAGAAAGGTTCCTCTCGATAAAACCAAGAAGTTTTTTTTGTGTCTCGGCAGGTATATGGTAAAACTCTACCCCTATGCCGGGGTGAAGCTGGAGTTGTATCTGTTTATCCGGGATCCATACCACCCTGGCTTCAATCTCTATCTCTTCTGCGCTGGGAGCGAGTTTAAGCTTAAGAATAACCTCATCCCCTAATCTGAACTTGTCGCAGCCGAAGATATAAGCGCCTACGGCGCTCAGGTTCAATATGTCCAACTTCAGGCAAAGCGGAGGATCGGCAGTCTTTGACTTAAGCTCTATCTTGATATCAATAGGCAGGCGTTTAAAACGGCGGCGCAATTGCATCTTCTTGATGTTTTCTATCGCCTTGTCTTCCTTAAAGCTTCTTACCGCATCATCCTCCGTTGCGTAAATATCAATCGCCCTATCCAGCCCGGAGATAGAAAAGACCCCCCTGACATGGGCCGGTATGTTGGTAAATTTCATCCTGCCGTCATTATTTGTTACCTCTTTATACGCCAGGGTTACAGCAGAGACACCCATATAATCTATAAAATCTACGTCTTCCAGATTGCATAATATATCGCAATAGCCATCGCGCAGGCACTGGCCTACTGCCTCAACCAGATTAGCCGAATCTACGTCAATACGGCCGCTCAAGTCCAATATAATTATGTTTTCTTTCTGTCTTGCCCTGATTTCCATTTAATGAGCACATAACTTACGAGCACGCAGTGCGAATAAGTTATTTGTGCGAATTATCCTGATATATACGACCACGCAGCGCTTAGCTGGCGGGGTATGAGCCCATAACTTACGAACACGTAGTGTGAGTAAGTTATACGGCCGAATTATCCCGAAGCCTGCGATGAAGATTTCGAAGAAATCTTCAGGCGCTTAGGCAAGGGATGCTCCTTTTTGCTTTTTGGATTAAATAGAACCGTCCCCTTTTGACTTGTAATATTAACATAGCCAAGAAGCTCAATCAATAGATTTTACCCATAAGACATAAGAAGCGCTAACTTATTTGCTGGCCCAGGAACATAATAGGCTGAAAATGCTCGATCTCTATAAGTTTCCACCTGCCCTTTTCCTTAATCAGCCTCACCCTTACTTCTTCCTTTTGGGCCTCCAGTATATTTTCTTTCTGTCCCTGGCTGTTTTTCCCTGCCACAAACGCCCTGACCTCAACGCGTGCCTGGTCCCTGGATTCATCTAACTTTATATCTATTTTATCCAGGTAAACAAATATATCACGGTAATAATCAAACGCCTGCCTGCCGGCATAAATCAAGCCCTGGCGGTCATTGCCGTATTTGTCCCGGTAATCCCAGGCAAGCATCTCTGAACAGGCTAAAAGGTTTTTCTTTTCCACTGCCTGTCTCGCCCGCAATATAAACTTATAAACCCGTTTTTCTTCGCTAAGAAAGGCCCTGTTTATTCCCAGATACAAAATAAAAACGGCCAGCGCTATTAGGCCGTAACGTAAATAAACCTTGTATTTACCCGCTTCGATGAACAAGCCTTACCCCTCCCTGATATCTGCCGTATACATTCCACACATAGCCAGGGCACAGATGGTTTTGGCATCCGTTATCCTGCCTCTTTTAAATAAACGCATTACTTCACTTTTTTTCAATGCCATGCTTGTAATGATTTCATCCTGCTCTGGCAAAGGATGTTCTTTTTTCAGGTCGCTTGCTTTATAAATATTTATCTCCTCCGTAGAATACCCGGGGACAGGATAAATCTTACCCAGAAAAGTAAATTTCTTAGCCGAATAACCTGTCTCTTCTATGATCTCCCTGCGCGCACAAGTTAACGGGCCTTCACCTTCCTTTAGTGTCCCGGCCGGCAATTCATAAAGGTATTTATTTATCACCGGCCTGAACTGCCGTAGAAAAATAATAGTGTCCCTATTTAAAAACGGTATCACCAAGGCAGCCCCCGGATGCCAGATAACCTCTAAGTCCACGGTATATCCGTTAGGTAACTTCACCCTTTTCTGCATAAGGCTGACCAGCCTGCCTTTATATATATGTTTTATCTTCTGCAAATTATTCCCCGATGATCTTGACTAAAACCCTTTTTTTTCTCCTGCCGTCAAATTCTCCGTAGAATATCTGCTCCCACGGCCCAAAATCCAGCTTGCCTGCGGAGATTGCGACTACCACTTCCCTGCCCATAACCGTCCTTTTTAAATGCGCATCCCCGTTATCCTCACCCGTTTGATTATGGCGGTATTTATCTTTCCCGTAAGGAGCAAGTTTTTCAAGCCAGGCAGCAAAATCTTCATGCAGCCCTTCTTCGTCGTCATTTATAAAAACACTCGAAGTAATATGCATGGCAGAGATCAGGCACAACCCTTCCCTGACCCCGCTTTCTTTCAGGGCCGCCTCTACCTGGACAGTGATATTAATAAATTCCTGGCGGGAACGGGTATTAAACCATAGGTATTGGGTATAAGACTTCATGGATTTTTCCTTCTTCTTTTCTCCTGGATAGCTTATCTAGATATCTTTAATATTTTATAACACAGCACGCCTGCGGGGATTTTAATCTCTATGGTCTCCCCTTTCTTATGACCCATCAGGCCCTTGCCTAACGGCGAAGAAACAGAAATCTTGCCCTGCTCATAATCGGATTCCACTTCTGAAACAAGGGTATACTCCAACTCCTCTTCGGTTTTTATGTCTTTTAACTTAACCTTGGCCCCGATAAGCACTTCCTCACAACCGATATTCTCATGCTCAATGATACGTGCCCGGCTAAGCTTATCCTCAAGCTCGGAAATCCTTGCTTCATTGAACGCCTGCTTGTCTTTGGCTGCCTCGTACTCGGCATTCTCCCTTAAATCCCCAAACCCCCTGGCCCGGGCTATCTCTTTGGATATTTCTCTCCTGCAGGTATTCTTTAAATAATTTAATTCCCCCATTAACTTTTCATACCCCTCGCGCGTCAAATAAACATCCTCAAAATCCATAATTACCTCCTAATGAGCAGACAACTTACGGAGCGATTATTTTATCCATCTCCGACGTAAGTTGTAGCCCCTTATAAAGGGGCGTCTGCGAATTATCCCGAAGCGTACGCAGAAATTTTCTAGCGCTTGCGCTAGAAAAATTTCAAGTGCTTACGCAAGGGACATCCTGATAAACCCACCCTCATAACCCTAATTATGATAATGAGTTCTAAGCGCGAGAACCGTCCCCTGATTTTTTAATTAGCTTCCTGGCGACGCGTAAAGCCTCTTGTTTATCTTTTATCTTCCCGATCGCCTGAAGCTCCTCTATCTCAGAAAGAATCTTTCCGATTAAAGGAGAAGGCGATATCTTGAGACTTTTTATCAAATCATCCCCTGTAATAAGGCGAGGGGGCTTTTTGGCCTTTGCGTTCTTAAAATACTCCCTGATCAGGCCGTAAACCCCCTTTTCATGCTGTATCCGCGACTCCTCTGAAGTCAGGGGCCCCTTGGTCGCCCGCTGGTCAGCCAAAGAAAGCAAAAGTATACTTAATGCCTCTCTTGCCGTATCCCGGAAATACCTGAACTTGGCCCGGGCAGTAATATGTTTATTATCCGCAAGATAACCAGGCCTAAGGTGCCAGAAGACCATCTTGCCTAAAGAATCTGCTTCGTCATTGGAAAGTTTAAGCCTCTTAGCTATTTCCTTGGTAATATTCCAACCTATGCGCTCATGGCCATGGAATTTAGTCTTTCCTTCCTCATGGACTAATGCCGCGGGTTTGCCTATATCATGAAGCAGTATCCCTAATTTTATTAATCCGCGCCTCTTCCTTTCACCCGATATGGCCTCATCAAGGTAGCCCTGGATATCCTTATTCCTCCCCGTTCTTTTCAACAACAATTCAAATTGCCTTAATGCCTCTAAGGTATGCTGCCATACATCCAGGTGGTGATACGGCCCCTGTTTGACCCCGCGCATAACCTCGATCTCAGGGATGATGATATTCAGTATCTTCAGGCTGTCCAGCTTGCTGATAGCCTCAAATGCCAGGGGCCTTTGCAATATCTTAAACAGCTCATCCCGGATACGCTCAAAAGAAACCGCCGCTAAAAGCCCTGCCTCTGATTTTATTCTCTTTAAGACCTCCCCGTCTATCCTGAAACCAAAGACAGAAGAAAGGCTGAAGGCGCGCAGCATCCTTAAAGGGTCGTCACGAAAGGCCTTATCGTCCGTAAGCCTGATCAATCTTTCTTTTATATCTTTCCTGCCTGCGCAAGGGTCAATAATTCCTTTTTCCCCCGCTTTTAGATCCGAGGCTAAGGCATCCTTTAAAGAAAGGGCCATGCTATTGATAGTAAAATCGCGGTGCCGCAAATCCTCTTCTATTGACTTGCCGCGGAAATCCGCAAAATCCAGGGTATAGGTCTTATCTTTTATCCTCTTTACTACGCGCGCACAGCCGTGTTCTTTATCCAATAACACAAAACCGGCAGAAATCCGGCGGGCAAGATACCGGGCGAAATCAACTGCCTTCTTTTTAAGACAAAAGTCAATATCAGGGCTACCCTTTCTTACCCCCAGGTAATTATCACGCAGGTATCCTCCCACTAGGTAAAGTTCAAGCTTACTCTGCTCTGCCTCATGAAAAGCAGCCTTTAATAATGCCCTGTCCTCCTGAAAATCAAATAGCCTCATTTTACCTTTTTAGATAGGCACACCTCTGCCTGCGTGTTTGGATGTAGCAGACAGAAGAAAATCCCGCCTTGTATATTTGAGTTTTATAAAGATTGTTACTGGCTCTGTTTGAATACCTCTGATTGCTTTATCACTTCGTCTTCCACAAAGATAGGCACATGCGCCCTCACTGCCAAGGCAATGCTATCGGAAGGGCGCGCGTCAACAGACCTGGTTTCCTGGGAATGCGTGGTTAAGATGATCTTGGCATGAAAGGTGGATTCCTCCAGTTTATCAATGATAATCTTTGTGATACTCGCGCCAAGATTCTCGATAGTGGAATAAAGCAGATCGTGGGTCAGGGGGCGGGGAGGGTTAAAACCGGCGATTTTCATTTTTATCGCTGAGGCTTCACCCAAGCCGATAACAATAGGCAGGAGGCGCTCTCCGTTCTTTTCCTTAAGGACAATCAACTGGTCGTGCCTTTTCTCATCGATAACAATCTTGTTCAATTCCATCTCTACCATACCAGAGCCTCGCTTGCTTATGCTTCCTTAGATTCCCGGTAACAGGTTTATCTTATCCCCTTGGGACCACGTTTTCCCTTGCTGAGTATATCTTTTAATTCCACCATAAACTGCCCTACGTCTTTGAATTGGCGGTAAACGGAAGCAAACCTGACATAGGCTACGTCATCAATCCCTTTAAGCTTCTCCATCAATAACTCTCCTATGCGGGAAGAAGGCACTTCCCGGTCGGATTTCCTCTGGATAGCCCGCTCAACCTGAGTTGCAACCTCCTCCATCTTTTCCATCCCCACCGGCCTTTTTTCACAGGCCTTCATAATACCGGAGAGTATTTTTTTACGGTCAAAAGGCTGGCGCCTGCCGTCTTTTTTAATAACCATTAAAGATACTTCTTCTACATATTCATAAGTGGTAAAACGTTTGCCGCATTTCAGGCATTCGCGCCTGCGCCGGACCGCCGACTCCTCTTGTGTGGCCCGCGAATCAACAACCTTATCCTCCTTATGTCCGCAGTAGGGGCACCTCATATCTTCCTCACCCTTATCTTGGCTTTTTTAAGAAACTCCCGGGAGAAATCATCGGGGTAGTCTCCGGAAATAACAACCTCTTTAACCCCGGCATTGATCAGCATCTTGGCGCAGATTACGCAAGGATGGTTAGTAACATACAAAGTGCTACCCAGAGTGCCTACGCCATAAAAGGCAGCCTGAAGCAAAACGTTTTGCTCGGCGTGCAGCCCCCGGCAAAGTTCATGCCGCTGTCCGGAAGGGACCTTTAATCTTTCCCTGAGACAGCCGATATCCAGGCAGTGCTTGAGCCCTTTAGGCGCGCCGTTATATCCGGTAGCCAGTATTTTTTTATCTTTCACCAAAACCGCCCCCACCTTACGCCTTAGACAAGTAGCCCTCTTAGCCACAAGGCTTGAAACCTCCAGGAAATATTCATCCCAGCTGGGCCGGTGTTTTATTGCCTTAGAAGAATGAATGTTTTTTTTCATCATAATTTTTTATGCCCTCATTATGCCCTGCGTAATTCCGGATAAAGAGGGAACTGCCGGGTTAATTTCAAAACCTTCTCTTTGACACGCTTAAGCTTATTTGGGCAAGAATCAGCCTCTATGGCCTCATTGATCAAGAGGGCGATTTTGCGCATCTGCGCCTCTTTCATCCCGCGGCTGGTAACGGCAGCTGTCCCTAAACGGATGCCGCTGGTTACCCCCGGGCCCTTACGGTCAAACGGTATAAGATTCTTATTAACCGTGATACCTGCTTCTCCTAAGACTAAAGAGGCCTCGGCACCCGTAATGCACTTGGGGGTGAGGTCAACCAACATCAGGTGCGTATCCGTTCCTCCTGAAACTATCCTGAAACCTAAGAGAGACAAATTGCGGGCAAGTTCCCGGGAATTGCGCACAACCTGCTTTTGGTAAACTTTAAAACCAGGTTGCATCGCCTCCTTAAAGGCAATAGCCTTGGCGGCAATAACATGCATAAGCGGCCCCCCTTGTATACCGGGAAAAATGCGCATATCTATATTCTTGGCAAATTCATGCTTGCAGATTACAAACCCGCCGCGCGGGCCCCTTAATGTTTTATGGGTGGTAGAAGTAACAAAGTCCGCCCAGGGCACAGGGGAAGGATGGACCCCGGCTGAGACCAGGCCTGCTATATGCGCCATATCCACAAAAAGATAAGCGCCCACCTCATCGCAGATAGCGCGGAATTTCTGAAAATCTATTATGCGCGGATAGGCAGAGGCGCCGGCAAGTATCATCTTTGGCCTGTGTTTCTTTGCCAAAAACATAATCTCTTCATAGTCTAAGGTCTCGGTCTTGCGGTTGACGCCATAAGTTACTACATTATAAAACATCCCCGAGAAATTATGGGGATGCCCATGAGTAAGGTGCCCGCCGCAGGCAAGGTCCATAGTTAAGACCGTCTCTTGCGGCTTCAAGGCGGCAAAATAAACAGCCATATTCGCCTGCGAACCGGAATGCGCCTGGACGTTCACGTGTTCAGCTGCGAATAGTTTCTTTGCCCGCTCAACAGCCAACTCCTCTATCTTATCCACATATTCGCATCCACCGTACCAGCGGCGGTGGGGATAGCCCTCTGCGTATTTATTGGTTAAAACAGAGCCTTGCGCTTCCAGCACTGCCAAAGAGGCAAAATTTTCCGAGGCAATAAGTTCAAGATTATTCTGCTGGCGCATAATCTCTTCTTTTATTGCCGCATAAATTACAGGGTCAGTATCTTTTATATGCCTCAAACCTTATCCCTCCTTATATCCCGCTCAATCTTGATTATCTGATTTAAACGCCTCCTATGCCTGCCCCCTTCAAAAGGGGTGTTTAACCAGACACTGGCAATCCTCTTGGCCTGCGGCTCATGGACAAAGGCAGAGCCTAAAACCAGGATATTGCTGTCGTTATGCAGGCGGGAGAGCCTGGCTGCCTTAATATTATAGACAAGGGCAGCGCGCACACCGCTTAAACGGTTGGCAACAATACTATTGCCTATGCCGCTCTTGCATATTAATATCCCCTGCTGGCACCTGCCGAGAGAAATCTCCCGGGCCAGGTTATAGGCAATCACCGGATAGTCACAGCGTTCTAGAGAATAAGCGCCGAAATCCTCTACCCGGAATCCTTTATGAACTAAATAAACCTTTAACTTTTCCTTTAAGGCAAACCCCGCGTGGTCAGAACCGATAATTATCTTTTTCATTTCCTATTGCCTTCTTTGTCTTTTATATTATATCGCTGATCTTCTCTATCGCCTCTTTTATCACCCCGAAGACCTGGGCGTAAAAATCAGCCTCATATCCTATGGGGTCTGTAATATCCAGGTTATTATCCTCTATTTTAGCAAATTCCTTTAATAAAAACAGCCTATTTTTTACCCCCGGGGCAATTTTTAAAATATGCTCCTCATGCACATGTTCCATTACCAGTATTAAATCGGATTTTTTCAGCATCTCGGCAGTTACCCTTTTTGAACGATGGCCGGATACATCTAAGCCTTCTTGCATCAAGACTTCCCTGGCTTCAGCCGTTGCCCCGAAGCCGTCTGCCAGCATAATACCCGCGGATAAAACTTCTATGCCCTTTCTTCCTTTTTCTTTAAGCCTTTTCTTCAAAAGCGCTTCTGCCATTACCGAACGGCAGGAGTTACCGGTGCAAACAAAAAGCACGGTTTTTTTACCGGCAACCTCCTGTATATGGCTAGTCCCGATAAATCCTTCCCTGAGCACGGCCAAAGGCTCAACCGTCAAATCCACTACCGTTGACTCCTTGCCCAGGCGGGTCGGACCTGCGTCAATAGCAAACTCTACCATGCCCTGTATATCTTTTATGGCGGCGGGGAAATCGCAAGGCGCTGTCCTGCCGGATATATTTGCGGAAGGGCAAACAATGGCCTTAACCGCGGATAATTTTATTATCTTTAGGGCAGCTTCCTCATCCGGCATACGCATACCGATGGTGCCTGAACCCTTCGCTTTCAATACCAGTGTCAACGGCCCGGGCCAGAAGGCATCCATAAGTTTGTATGCCTTAACCGGAATGTCCAAAGCCAGCTCTTCTACTTTGTCTTTATTGCTGATGAGCAGAGAAAAAGGCTTATCCTGCCTTTGGTTTTTTATCCTATAAAGCCTGGTCATGGCTTGGGTATTATCTTTATCCGCAGCTATGCCATACACTGTCTCCGTAGGCAAAACCACTAATCCCCCGCCTTTTAAAACCCGCGCCGCTTCCAACAGGCAGCCTTCATCAGGGTTTAACGGATCTACCTTTACTATCTTAGCCTGGGGCATTCTTCATTCAAAGGGTAATTTTTATTTTCTTAATCTGCGCGCACATCTCTTTCTTATGGCTGCTCAATACGGCCTTTATTCTTACATCCTCAATAGCCAGGACCTCCATAGCAAATATGGCAGCATTCCTTGCGCCGGCCTTGCCTATAGCCATGCAGGCAACCGGGATGCCGCTGGGCATCTGAACAGTAGAAAGCAATGAATCTAACCCTTTTAAGCTTTTTGTCTCAATGGGTATGCCGATAACAGGCAAGGTAGTATGAGCGGCAACTACCCCTGCTAAGGCAGCTGCACCTCCTGCGGCGGCAATGAATATTTTCACTCCCCTGCCCGGGGCGCCCTCAATGTAACGCGCCAGCTCCTTGGGGCTGCGGTGCGCAGACAACACCTTGATCTCAAGACTCACCCCGAATTTTTTAAGTAAATATGCTGCCTCCTGGACTATCTCCAGGTCTGATTTGCTCCCCATAATAATACTAACCGAAGCCCTTCTCATCTCTTCCCCCTTGTCTTCAAATACTCTTTGATTATTGCCTGCTTATTCAAGCAAGCGCCTTCATTGCAATATCCTTCCTGTAATGCATCCCGCGAAAATGAATCTTCTCTACAGCCTGATATGTCTTCTGGATTGCCTCTTTTATAGTACCACCCATGCCCGTAACCCCCAGCACTCTGCCTCCGTTGGTAATTATTTGCGTCTTGCCATTTACCTTAATCAGTTTTGTCCCGGCATGAAATACCATTATATCCTGCATACCCCCTGCCGCATCCAGGCCGGTTATTTCCTGGCCTTTCTCATAGTTCCCCGGATATCCGCCAGAGGCGCAAACCACGCATACGCAGGCACGCCCATCCCAATGCAGGCTGCCAATCTCACTTAGCCGCCTTCTGCTTACCGCAAGCATGACCTCAACCAGGTCAGACTTAAGCCTGGGCAAGACCGCCTGGGTTTCCGGGTCGCCGAAACGGACGTTAAACTCAAGGACCCGCGGCCCTTCCTTAGTCAGCATAATTCCGGCATATAAAACACCTCGGTATTCTATCCCTTCTCTGGCCAGGCCGTCTATAATACGGTAAATGATCTTCTGCTGGATTTCCTTAAATAAGCCTTCAGTTACCGCCGGGGCAGGAGAATACGCGCCCATCCCGCCGGTATTTAAACCTTTGTCCTGGTCAAAGACACGCTTGTGGTCCTGGCTGGAGGCTAAAGGGACGACTTCTTTGGAATCCGTAAAAACCAATATGGAAACTTCTTGGCCTTCCAGTAATTCCTCAATGACCACTCTGCTTCCGGCATCCTGGAATATCCTCTCCTCCATCATTGCCTTTACTGCCTGTCTTGCCTCATCTTGAGTATGTGCTACCACAACACCTTTGCCCTGGGCTAAACCGTCTGCCTTTACCACGCAAGGCCCCTGAAACTTATCAAGATGATTAAGGGCTTCCCTAGAATCCGAGAAGACCTTGAAAGAAGCAGTAGGCAGGCCATACTTAGCCATTAATTCCTTTGCAAATACCTTGCTTGATTCAAGGCGCGTGGCCGCCTTATTGGGGCCGAAAATATCCAGGCCCTGGCGCTGAAATTCATCGGCAATGCCGCAGGAAAGCGCTGCTTCAGGCCCGACCACTGTCAGTCCTATTTCTTCCCGCCGGGCAAAATCCAGGAGCCCCTGCACATCCTCTGCCTTTATATCCAGGCATTCTGCCAGGGAAGATATGCCTGCGTTGCCAGGGGCGCAGAATATCTTGTCCACTAATTTAGACTGGGCGATCTTCCAGACCAGGGCATGTTCCCTGCCCCCTGAGCCCACAACTAAAACCCTTATCTTTTCACTCATATTATCAGATCAAAAAACAGGCATTGTTTAACGCACAAAACCATTGGCGTCAATCAAAAATGCGGTAACCGGGTCATAAACGCCTGCGCGGATAAATAACTTAAAAAATTGGTGTATGTCGGTAGCCAAGACAAGTATAAGTAAAACAGCCAGGGCGGCATAACGGTAATTGATATTTTTAAATCTGCCGGCTAAAGAAAGGATGCCCAGGGCAGCAAGCGCCCTTAAGAATATATCCACAAATAACACCAGTCTCAAGTTAAAGAAAATAAGCATACTGAATAATACCAGCCCCCCCAGGCTGTAGACAACCGCTAATCTTCTTCCGAAGCTATCCTGGAGGCGTACAAAAGAACACATCCCTGCCAGAGAGAATATATAGACGCCGGGAGAAATGAGGAAGAAATCAATAAGGTATCTAAACCATGGCCCTTTCTGGAATTTCAGGGAATAGGCAATACTCCTGGGCATCTGGGAATAAGTAATATATGTATGTAAATAAGCCTGCAGGCCGCCTGCTATCCAGGCGCTGACCAGGAGGTAAATCAAAGGGGATAAAAATAAGGGCACTGCTATGCGTAAAGGCATAACGCAATGCATTTCTTTGCGGTAATAAAAAGCAGCCAGCCCTAAGCAGGGATACAATAATAAAACCGACTCCTTGGCCAGGAAGGCAGTGGTAAGAAAAACTCCCAGGCATAACGCATCCCTCATCCTTTTATAACGCCAGCTGCGGTCGTAAAATAAAAATATCCCCGCCGCTAAGAAGGTAAAGAAGGAATCTGATAATGCCCGGCGGGATAAACCAGCGGCAAGCGGAGAAGTGACCAGTAATAAACAACTAAGGAATACTACGGATGGGCCAAACCACTCACGCAGGAGAAAATACCCCAGGATAATCACCCCGATACCAGAGATAAGAGAGACCAGCGCCAGATTAAAGAAGCTGTAGCCGCCCAGGAGCTTACCGGCCAGCGTACAGGCAGCTATATAAGCTATACGCAAAGGAAGCGGCCCCTGCCTGAGGGTCTCATTATCAGGAAACTGCTGCACAATATAACGTATTGCCGCCGGACCGTCTGTGCCCAGGGCTATGGCGAATATACGATACATCTGTTCATCAAATCCGCCCAAATGAGCGCCTGGAAAAGTCAACACCCGGAAGAACAAGGCCAATAGTAAAAGCAGGATAAACAGTCTTTTCGGACAGGAAAAATATAAGGATAGAGAAGAAAGGAGTTTTAAAAGTAGCTTGCGCAACATCCAGTTTTCTGTCTAAAAGGAGATTAAGCTAATATATCACTGCCTGTCTTTTCCCGGCGGTAACCTCACCGATTACCCAGGAACGCAGGTGCATCCTTGAGAAAGCTGCTTTTATTTGCAAGGCGCTTGCCGGTGAAACAATAAGGACCATGCCAATACCCATATTAAAAGTGCGGTAAAGGTCCCGTTGAGGTATATCCGCTTTTTTCTGTATGATGTGAAAAATCTCCGGGGCATCCCATGCCTTTGCGTTTACCCTGATACCTAAGCCGGCAGGGAATATCCGGATGATCTTATCATAAAAAGCGCCTCCGGTAATATGGGCAATGCCTTTAATGGCAGGGGCCCTTGCGTTATTAAATATCTCCAAGGCCTTTAAAACAGGCTGCACATAAATAATGGTAGGCCTAAGTAACTGGGGGGAATATTTCTTAAGTTCTTTTTGGGAAAATACGCGGCGCACCAAAGAAAAGCCGTTGGAGTGCAGGCCGCTGGACTCTATGCCTAAGAGCACATCCCCTTGCCTTATATTCTTGCCGTCAATTATCCTGGAGCCTTCAACTGCCCCTACGCAGAATCCCGCCAGGTCATATTCGCCTTTCTTATAAAATCCGGGCATCTCGGCAGTCTCCCCCCCCACAAGATGACATCCTGCCTGGCGGCATCCTTCGGTAATCCCTGCCACCACCTTGACTAATACCTTTTTTTCTATCTTCCCGGTAGCAATATAATCCAGGAAGAAAAGCGGCCTGGCCCCTGTGCACAACACATCATTCACATTCATCCCCACCAGGTCAATACCTACGGTATCATGCTTGTCCGCTAAAAAGGCGATCTTCAGTTTCGTGCCTACCCCGTCAGTAGAAGACACCAAATAAGGATGGCGGTAATCCCGGGCAGGGAACTTATACATACCTCCAAAACCGCCTATGCCGCGGGTAAACGGTTTAATCGCTTCTACAAAAAGATTAGCCTTGTTTATATCCACCCCCGCCTTTTTATAAGTTACTTTACGCATCAATATATACCTCCCTGGCCGCAGCAATGAGACTCCAGGGAAAATTTTCCCTCTCCCTTTTGCGGCTTAAGCGGATACTTTCCTGTCCAACAGGCGGTGCAATAATTTTCGCTGGGATGTATCAGGCAATTCAACATCCCCTCCATACTTAAATACCCCAGGCTGTCTACCTCCAGATACCGCCTTATCCTTTCTATGCTCCCGTATTTATGGGCGATAAGCTCGCTAGGCTTATGGAAATCTATACCGTAGAAACAGGGAAAGCGGTGAGGCGGGCAGGATATGCGCAAATGCACCTTTTTTACCCCTGCCTGGCGCAGGCTGCGTATGCGTATCTTGGAAGTAGTGCCCCGCACAATGGAATCATCCACAATGATAATACGCCTGCCGCGCAAGACACTCTTAAGCAGATTGAATTTAACCCTCACCCCAAGATCCCGGGAATCCTGCGCCGGCTGTATGAAGGTTCTGCCTACGTAATGGTTGCGTATAATGCCCATTTCTAAGGGTATCCTTGAGCAATGAGAATAGCCCATAGCCGCGGAGAATCCGGAATCAGGCACAGGGATTACAAAATCAGCCTCTGCCGGATGCTCCTTAGCCAGTTGTTCCCCGAGCTTACGCCTGACCATATGCACGGTCTCACCAAAAACAATGGAATCCGGCCGGGAAAAATACACATGTTCAAAGGCGCAAAAGGCATGCCGGTTGCGTGGCTTAAGTTCTCTGGGTTTAACGGACCTAAGGCCGTTCTTATTGATAAGGACTATTTCACCAGGCAATACCTCGCGGACGAAACGCGCCTGGATAAGGTCAAAGGCGCAGGTCTCAGAGGCCAGGCACCAGGCATCACCCAGCTTCCCCAGGCAGAGCGGCCTTATGCCTAAAGGGTCTCTGACACCGATAAGATTATCACTATCCATCATCACTAAAGAATAAGCGCCTTTAATACGCCTCAAGGCATAAATCAACCTGTCCTCAAGGCTTCTTGCCCGCGACCTGGCCATGAGATGAATGATAATCTCAGAATCCGTGGTGGTCTGAAAAATAGAACCTGCCTTTTCCAGGCCTTTGCGTAAAGTAAAAGAATTAACCAGGTTCCCGTTATGGGCAATACATAAAGCGCCTTTAGCATACTCAAGAAGGAGCGGCTGGGAGTTCTTGATTACGCTTGAGCCGGTGGTTGAATAACGCACATGGCCGATAGCCATACGCCCTCTCAGATGAGAAAGGGTTGAGCCGTCAAATACATCGCTGACCAGCCCCATGCCCTTATGCACAGAGACCACCCCGTTATTATTCACGGCTATGCCGCAGGCCTCCTGGCCCCTATGCTGCAAGGCATACAGGCCTAAATAATTCAGCCAGACAGCGTCGCGATGGTTAATGATACCGAACAAACCGCAATGTTCCTTAGGCTCGTCTTTATAAATATCTTCTGACATAGTCAACCCCGCTTTTAAAAACCAAGAAACCATCTCCTAAACCGCTTCTTCTGCCCGCATTCTTTCTGGGCCCCTGGGAAAATGTTATATACCTCTCCGGATGCGGCATCAGGCCAAAGACCCTGCCGCTTTCATCGCATATACCGGATATATTATCTTCTGAACCATTGGGGTTATCCGGATAACCGGTAGGATTACCTTCTTTATCGCAATACCGGAAAACCACCTGGCCTTTTTTCTCCAAACGCCCAAGCACAGCATCATCCCGCGTAATAAACTTCCCCTCCCCGTGCGCTACCGGAAGGTAAATCCTCTCAGGCAGCCCATTAGTCCAGGCGCACCTGCCGGATAACTTAAGATAAACCCAGCGGTCCTCAAACTTCCCGGAGTCATTGATAACCAGGCTTGCCTCCTGTGATAAAGAACCATTGCCGGGCAAAAGCCCACTCTTCACCAGGACCTGAAAACCGTTGCAAATACCGATAATCAATTTCCCTTCTCTAAGAAAGGTGCATACCTCACTTTGAAGTTTATACCTTAACTCATTAGCCAGGATCTTGCCTGCCGACACATCGTCTCCGTAAGTAAAGCCTCCGGGTATAGCCAGCACCTGGTAATTCTTTAGTTTCCTCTTTCCTCCTGCCAGCATATTAATATGCACTAACTCTGCCTGAGCGCCCGCCTGATTAAAGGCAAAGGCAGTCTCCTGGTCACAGTTGGTGCCCGCGGTCCTTAAAACACATACCTTAGGCCTGGCCATAGAATCTCTTTATCGCCTTGACTACATCTTGGGGTTTATCCGCTATCGTGAATATTTTTAATTCCTCCCGGGTAATATTCCCGTTTACTGCCACAGTATCCGTAAGCCATTTAAGCATTCCCTGCCAGTATTGCCTGCCAAAAAGCACTACGGGAAACCCGGGGATCCTATGTGTCTGGATAAGGTTTATGGCCTCGAAGAATTCATCCAGCGTGCCGTAGCCTCCCGGCATGATCACGAATGCCTTGGCATACTTGACAAACATAACTTTACGCACAAAAAAGTAACGGAAATCAAGCAGGATATCCACATAAGGATTTGGCTTCTGTTCACTGGGTATCTGAATATTCAAACCTATGGATTTACCCTTAGCCCTCTTTGCGCCTTTATTGGTCGCCTCCATAATGCCCGGGCCGCTTCCCGTAATAATAGCATACCCCTCCCTGGCCAAAAGATAAGCCACCTCTTCAGCTAACTTATAATACTTGTCCCCTGGCTTGGTGCGGCTGGAGCCAAAGACAGAGACTGCCTTGCCGATACGTGAAAGCACTTCAAAGCCGTCTACAAACTCCGACATAATCCTGAATATGCGCCAGGTATCCTCATGCAGAAGATCTCCGCTTAAAGCCTTATCCTTACCCATAGACAATCTCCTTTTTCTTTACCACCTTAAAGGCGCCTGCCATGCCTCTTTTAATTCGGAAATATCCGCGGACAGGCAAACTTCTCCGTCTAGACCGCGTATCCTTAATTCCTTATTTTGAGAGATATGCCCGATTATTCCAAAAGGAAGGCCTGTCAAGACCCGCTCAAGCTTACAGCGGTGTTCTCTTTTGACCTCCAGGATAAAACGGGAATTTGATTCTGAGAATAAAACTAAATCGTTCCTCTTTTTCCCGCCCCCCAGCCCATATTCGCCTTCTCTCATCCGGCAAGGGACCCCGGATAAAAATGCCTCTACCCCAAGGCCGCCTGAAAAAGCCATCTCTGCCAACGCCACCCCTATGCCGCCTTCGGAACAGTCGTGCATAGCTTGAACCAGGCCTAAAGAAGAAACCTTAGAAAGTGCCTGAAAAATACGTTTTGCGGCCTTAGGATAAACCCTGGGCACATTATTACCGATAAAGCCGCCAAGCAAGTCGTAATAATGAGAACCTCCTAGTTCATTATAGGTATAACCCACAGCATAAACCAAATCCCCCGCATTCTTAGCCTCCATTGACACCACCTTGTCTGTCGTATCCATCACCGCCATGGCAGAAATCAGCAGGGTCCCGGGTATAGCTAGGGATTTTCTGTTTACCTTATATTCGTTATTCAGGCTGTCCTTACCGGAAATAAAAGGCACGCCGAAACCCTTGGCAGTATCATAACAGCCAAGGGCAGCCCTCACCAGGCTGCCGAGCCTGTCCGGTTTATCGGGGTTTCCCCAGCAAAAATTATCCAAAATAGCCGCCCGTTCAAGGGAGCCGCCGACTGAGATAATCTGACGCAGGGCTTCGTCTATGCAAGAAGCTGCCATCCAATAAGGGTCAATAAAACCATAGCGGAAATTTATACCGTTGGAAACAATCAGGCCTTTGCGGGAAGAGAGCACCGGCCTGACCACCGCCGCATCTGTAGGCCCGTCATTTGATATCCCTACCAGCGGTTTTAATACCGAGCCTCCCTGCACCTCATGGTCATACTGCCTGATAACCCATTCTTTAGAACAGATATCATAACGGCCAAGCAGTTTAAGAAGAAACGGCTTAAGGTCTTTGAAGACAGCAGGCCTTGGCTCTTTGTGCTGTGATTGAATAAATACTGCTTTCTTCTCTATTTGCGGCAGGCCATCATGCAGGAAACGCATATCCAGGCGGCAAACCAGGCTATCTTCATAATATAACTCCAGGCGCCCTGTGCCGGTAAATTCTCCGATTACCGTTGCCTCAACATTCTCATCGTCAAAAACCTTCTTCAGGCGCGCGATATTATTCCTAGGAACCGAAAGGACCATCCGCTCCTGTGATTCAGAGATCCAAATCTCCGTATAAGAAAGGCCTTTATATTTAAGAGGGACCTCCTCCAGGCATACCCTGGCGCCTAACTCCTGCCCCATCTCACCTACCGCCGAAGAAAGCCCTCCTGCCCCGCAATCGGTTATTGCGCTGTATAAACCGGCGTCGCGCGCCTTAAGCAGGGCATCCAGCATCTTCTTTTCCTGAATGGGATTGCCGATTTGCACCGCGCCGCTTGATATTTCTTCTGACTGATGGGTCAGTTCCCCCGAAGAAAAAGTAGCCCCGTGTATACCGTCCCTGCCGGTCTTGCCTCCCACTACTACAATAAATTCCCCCTTCTTAGGATGCTTAAAAGACTTATCCCTGGGCAGGATGCCTACGGTGCCGCAATAAACCAGGGGGTTGCCGACAAAACCTTTATCAAATAATACCGCGCCGTTAACCGTAGGTATGCCCATTTTATTGCCGTAATCCCTAACCCCAGATACCACCCCTTTCATTATTCTTTTGGGATGCAGGGCGCCTGCGGGCAGACTGCTAAAAGGATAATCCACAGGGCCAAAACAGAAGACATCCGTATTTAATACGGGTTTTGCCCCCAGCCCCGTGCCCATGGGATCGCGTATCACCCCCCCCACGCCTGTATTCGCCCCGCCAAAAGGCTCAAGCGCAGAAGGGTGATTATGCGTCTCCACTTTAAAGCAGGCATTGTATTTCTCATCAAACCTGATCACCCCGGCATTATCTTTAAACACAGATACGCACCAGGGCTTATTTAACTCCCGGGTGGCTCTCATGATGGTAGATTTCAGCAGGTTATTGATTACCTTTTGTTTACCCCTGCCTTTTTCTCCCAATAACCGCTGGCTATAGCGGATCTTGCCACGGAAGGTCTTATGCATACAGTGCTCTGACCATGTCTGGGCGATAGTCTCCAATTCGCAATCAGTGGGGTTGCATCCGCTGCGCTGAAAATAATTTTTTATCTGGCGCATCTCCGTAAGATTCAGAAAAAGCTGCCCCTTACGGCTTATCTCACGCAGTTTTCTATCAGAAGCGCCTAATAAATCAACAGTTACTAAATTAAACTTATACCCCGGATGAAGCGCCCCTTGCTTTAAGGAAGCGGCTTTCTTTATGCTGACAGGTTTAACTACATGCTGGATTAATTTGTTATAAAGAAGTTTTTCTGAAATAGTCTTAAGTTGACGCGGGCTGATCTTGCCTTTTATGGTATACAACCTGGCCGACTTCACGGATATAACCCCTTTTACCCCTAAGTCGCTGATGCCTTTTAATATGGACTCTTCACTGGGCTCCATCACCCCGGCATTATAGGCCACCTCAACCGTCATAGTGGAATCTTTTCTTGCCGCAGGCGCTCCGGAAGAAGACAGACGGTACCCTTGAAAAACCTCATCCGTAAGAAGCTCCTTTGCTATTTTTTCTGCCTCATTACGCGTTATATCTCCTTCTATATTATAAACCTGCGTAAAATAAACCGCGGCAACAGATTTTATCCCCAAATCCTGGATATCCCTGGCAATGCCGCAGCCTAAGGCATCAAATATGCCGCGTTTGTTTTTTATTTCTATCCGGTATATCATGGTATGTCTCTTTGAGAAACCAAAAAAGGCAGGGTATGTATTTTGCTGCAACGCTGCGGTAAGGCCAGGGCCGTCCTATAACTTCAGCCTCTTAAAGATCTTATCGACGTTGCGCAGGTAATAATCTAAATTGAATATGGAGGAAATCTCCCCCCGTGAAAAACGGCCCAGAAATCCCTTATCCGCAAGAATGACTTTCTGAAAATCCTCATTTTTATTCCAGGCCTGCATAGCGCATCGCTGGACTAGATCATAGGCGCGCGTGCGGCTTAGGCCCTTATCCATAAGAGCAATCAAGAGGCGCTGGGAAAATATCAAACCCCTGCTTTTCGCCAGGTTAGCCAGCATATTATCCGGATGCACCATGAGCCCGTCTATGACCTGGATAAACTTATCCAGCATGTAATCCAAGGCCAGGGTTGAATCCGGCATAATTATCCGCTCTACGGAAGAATGGCTTATATCGCGCTCATGCCAAAGGGCCACATCCTCCAAGGCTGCCAGGGCGTTGCCGCGCAATATACGCGCTAAACCGCATATCCTCTCGCATATTATCGGATTTCTCTTATGCGGCATAGCAGAAGACCCCTTCTGCCCCCGGCCAAAAGGCTCCTCTGCCTCCATGACCTCTGTCCTCTGCAGGTGCCTTATCTCTAAGGCGAATTTCTCAAGGCTCGCGCCGATGAGCGCAAGGGTGGCCATATATTGAGCATATACATCCCGTTGTATAACCTGGGTAGAAATAGGGGCGGGTTTTAAACCGAGTTTACGGCAGACATAATTTTCTATCTCCGGGTCAATATTGGCGTATGTGCCTACTGCCCCGGAAATCTTGCCTAAAGAAACCGCATCCTGTGCCTGGACTAAACGCTTTATGTTGCGCCCTGTCTCATCAAACCATAGCGCCAGCTTCAAACCGAAGGTAGTCGGCTCAGCATGCACGCCATGGGTACGGCCGATACAAACCATATCCCGGTATTTTCTGGCCTTGCGGGCAAGCAGGGCATGCAATATCTTTAAATCATTCAGCAGTATATCAGAGGCAGCTTTTAATTGCACCCCTAAAGTAGTATCTAAAAGGTCAGAAGAAGTAAGGCCCAGATGCAGGTACCTGGCATCCGCTCCGATATTCTCTGCCAGGTTATTCACAAAGGCTACTACATCATGCTGCGTCTTCTCTTCTATTTTTTTAATTTTCCGCAGGTCAAATTTAGCCTTCTGCTTGATCCGGGAAACCGCTGCCTTAGGCACCCTACCCTTCCTGGCCAGCGCCTCTAAAGCAATTATCTCTATGGCAAGCATGGTCTTAAATTTAAACTCATCCTGCCAAATCTTATCCATCTGGGGCAGGCTATAACGCGGGATCATTATTCAAACCTCCTTAAATTAAAGAAAACAACTCTTTTATTATAACAAAGATGCGCCCATTTATCAACACATTCGTATGCCCGTATATCAACACACGCCTAAATATACCCGCCTAACCGGATATATTAAACTCCTCCCCGCCCACCCGCTTAAAAGGATGCCCTTCGGCATCACAAGGGTTACAGAATCCGTAATCCTGACAGAGAAAAAACCCTCCGGGTAATACGATATGCAGGTTTTTGGCGAATATATTCCCCATTTTTTCTCCATGCCCGGTATAAAGTTTATAATGGCAATTATACATATCCCCGCTAGGAGAGAAAAGCACCTTATTCATCCGGCAATAAACAGGGCGTTTCTCCTTCTGGGAGAAACCCTCTGTGTAATCTTGATAATTATATATGCCATCCTCCTGCTGATAATTAATGTCATAGCCTTCTTTACAGGGGTATAATTTCCCCTGGTAATACCCCAGGAAACGCTGCACCTTGACTAAAGGATGCGCCTTTAATAATTCCTTTTTATAACGCTGTATCTCCTCCATATGCCCGGGGTGGCCGACTATAAATATGGTGTGCACTTTAAAGCCTGTCTTTTTGACCTTAAGCATATTCTCAATAAATTTATCCAGGGGGGTATAAAGAAAATGAAAGGAGCCGTTGAATTTGAGGTAGTACCTTTTTCTGATCTGCCTTAATTGCGCGGCATTGCCGGAAAAAAAGGGAGAGGTAAAATTGGAGGTAACGGTAATATTCCAGTTACGGTCAAGGTTATTGAGGATATAAACGAAGTCCGGATGCAGAGTAGGCTCTCCCCCGGTAATGGAGATCTTCTTTCTTTTGGCTGGCCTGAAGAAACGCCGTTTAACCCTGCCGGTAATGGAATTCAGAGCATCCACCCATTCCTTCCCGGAAACAAGGGGATAATGGGCTATCGGCTGGTTAGGTAAAGAAATCTTCTGCACGCAATAATCGCATTTAAAGGTGCAGGCTAAAGTCAGAAAAACCCCGAAGTAAGATTCAAAAGGCGCCTCAATTATTTTTCTTTCTAAAGACAATTTTCTTCCTTTCTCATATGCATCCCCTGCCTGGATATCCTCTCACTTAAAGGCTGCCCTTAATTATAACACCAATAGCCAGAACATAAAATTTAATTTTTAAAGATACCTGCTTAGTGCTATAATGAGGCCTATAGCTACCTCTTAAGAGAAAGAGACCAAGAAGATTGAGATTGGCATACAATAACCTTGTTAAAAAGGAGGCTTATATGCCTGAAGATCTTAATGTATTTGAATTGATAAGGCTGGTCTTTTCCTGGCTCAACCCTATAATATTTGTCATAGGGGTTCTCTTATTAGCGGCTACTGAAAAAACATTTAAGAAAATAGAAGAATTCTTTGACCAGGAGAAAGGGTTTAAGAAAAGAGTGGTGCCGCTTTTGGAGAAAGATGCCTTTAATTTCCAGCAATGGACCATGAAAAACAGGCGGATAATCGGCCTGTTTTCTATTATTTATGTTATCTGGTCAGCCACCATATTAAGGTAATTTTCCCCGCTTAATCCTGCCGGGAATTCCCCCGGTATTTTCAGCCCAAGCTTAGGAATAAATAAAAACCAGTAATCTTCTTGCTGGTTTTTATTTATTGCAGGGCTCAACTCCCCTTTAAGCCTATCTGCGATTCTAATCTTCTTACTCAGCTATTTTTGTCTTAACAGGACAATGCCGCTTATTACAGACAATATTATGGTTACGTAATTATAGATAGCCCAGTAAGTGGCGTTATTCATAGCCATGCCTATAATTGTATAAATCGCCAAAACCAACAACAACAGCCCGATTACTTGGTTCTTTTTCATAACCGCCTCCAAACGACTGTTAATTGGTTTTTATTCATCTAATAATGTTTATAATAAAGAATACCACCGCTACTATGGAGAAACCAGCTAAGAATATCCCCATTATTTTAGTATTGCGGATTTCTTTTTGCATAGAGATGGGTTCAATACGCCAATTTATCTTTTCATAAAACTTCTTTTGGATTTCAATAGTCAGTTCAGGTTTAAAAAAGACGAATAGGCCGATTATAATGCTAGCCATAGGAAGTAAGATTAGAATAAACTGTGTATTTATAATCCAATCGATTACTCTCATCTCTCCCGCAATGTCCTTAGTGCCCATAGGATAAAGCGGATGGGCAAGAAAATCAAATAGAGGATCAATACTTTAACTATAAATACTTTACCGAAAAAAGAAATTGATAATTCAGACCTATAAACCGCATTAGAATTTACACAGCTTGATTCTCCTAAATCAGATTTAATACGTGCCGTATCTATAAATTCCCTTATCCGTTTTTCAATAAGTTTTGGCGGTGGATGAAGAGCTTCTTTTATAATCTCTTTAGAATTATAACCACTACGAATCTCTGGATATATATTTATAGTGTATGTTTCTCCGTTAAGAAACTCCAATTTATATTTTGGAAATACAACGGGCATTTCAGGAAGAAAACGCAGGATTACATACAATACAACAGCTAACCCTATTATTATCATCCCTTCTATCGCTATTATCCGCTTAATCTTTTTCTTATCCATTCTTGATCACTCAAGCAACTATTAATTGGTTTTTATTCATCTTTTCTTAAAGGTCTTTAATTTGTCTCTATACATCTGCTTCCTTTCTCTTAATAACCTTGATATATCCTTCTGTCTTCTTGTAATTCTTTCTCTTGGCATTACCTAAAATATTCCTTTTCCCTAAATGTACTTACCGCATGTTTTGCAATTAGTGAACTTGCTATATAGATCTCCTTTTGCAGAATAAAAAAGCAACCCCCTATTTTAAAGAATTACCCTTAGATTTTGCCTATTTTGGCCCTATAACCACTCTTTTGTGGTTGTAGGTGTATTATATCATTTTTAAAGTATCATTTAAGGATTTTTGCAAAACTCTTCGCGATAGAAAGAAATCCGCTCAGACCAACAAAAAAGCGGAGACTCTTAATCCCAGAATCTCCGCCTTCTCTTTTATATGGTTGCGGGGGTCAGTATACTAAAGAACTATACTTCTGAATCAAAAGCAACCATATTATATAGAAATAGAGCAAATATCAAAAAATCATGGACATAAGAGATAGATTTTATGTCCGCTTTGTCCGGTCATTTTTGGATAGAAATTGCATAACTCTTTGGGAGATTAAGAGATAAGGTTGTCCACCTCTCTTTATCCGGACATAGGCAATAAATTACTGCTTTTAGAAACTACAGCCTAGTAATTCTTTCTTCATTTGGCTTTTTACAATTTTTTCAGCCTGCAGCCAATAATCTAAATCACGGCTATGCTTACACCCATCCTTTTTCCAGAGCTCTTCCGCCTTTACTCTTATATAATCGGTTAGGTCAATTTCTTTACTTTTCTTTTTCATAACAACTCCTTTCTTGGGCTAATTTGTATTTATCCCTGGCGGAGTTTTCTTCCAATTATATCCTTGTGCCGCTTCTTCATAGCCCAACTTAAAAAGCTCTCGCATTTCAACGGGGTCAAAAAGCTCCCTGGCTTTTGATACATGGGTTGCCGGGATATAAGCAAGATTAAAATCTCCCTTACCATCTTTCGTAAATAAATATAACTGAAAAAGATCTCCTATGCTCTGGGCGTTTGTGATCGTATCTACGGCACGTTCAGTTATCGCGAAAAGAGTATCATGAACTTCTTTATAGACAGGATCTACATAACCGTTCCTTATCACGTAAATTTTATACTTATTCCTGTGGACATCGATGCTCTTTTCTTTAAGCGCTTTATCAAACCCCTGCAGTACATCGTAAAGAAAAAAAACCTGCTTACTTATCCCGCCGTCAACATGCATTTCATCATAGACTCTGTCACCGACCTCTACGTCCAAATAAACCGGAGGACAAGCAATGGGTATAGATGCCGATGCCAATATAACCCTGCGAAACAACTCTAAGGCTTTATCATCTCCTATAGAGGCAACCTTACCCATATCCCAGATAACAAGCCGCTCTGCATCAAGATTAGTCGTGCCTATATAAAGCCTGCGGCCTCCATTATACTCAATAGCTATTTCCTTCATTAATCGCGCATCGAAATAGCGCTCAATCAAAAGCTTTAATGGAGTGGTGCTGGCGATGGAATTACTGAAAGGAATTCTTATACGTGGCGAGCGTACCCGCATAATGTCTTTCGTAGAATACTGCGTGTATATTTCCTTTAATTTTTCATCGTAGCTGCTGCCCAAAAAAGCAAACGGCGCAGTTATCGCTCCGGTGCTTATGCCGGTAACCACCTTAAAAACCGGCCGTGTGCCAGATTGCGACCAACCACTCAACAATCCGGCACCGTAGGCGCCGTTAGCCGCGCCCCCTGAGATAGCAAGCATTGAATATGTCCGACTGGCTTTGAAATTAAAAAAAAGCGGGCCTTCTCTTTCTTCCTGCTCCAACAACTTAACATAATCATTTTTAAAAGAATCACTGGGGCTACCGCTGAACGCCCTGATATCCTGCATGCCGAAAACCCGCGCGCTACTTAATAAATCCGGCGGGATAGCATGCCGTACGCTTGCGCACCCGGAAATAAAAAAAATGAATATACTAAATAAATATAGTAGTTTTCTTGTCACTATCCGTCTATACATCAAAATTTTCCATAGATTCTAAGGAATCAATAAGCATTGAAATGCCGCTTTCTATCATTCTTTTATCCTCTTCTCTCAACCCCCCAACAAGCACCCTGAAAAATTGTTTTCTGTGCGCCTCAAATTTTGCTAAATAATGCTTCCCCTTATCCGTAAGCGCAACAGTCACTTTCCTTCGGTCTTTATCGTCTCGCTGGCGGGCGAGTAGTTTATGCTTAACAAGCTGATCGGCAAGATTCGTTGCAAATGCGCCGGAAATAGACAAATCTTTTCTTATTCTATTCATCTCAACCGGCTTGCCGCTGCGCAGAAGAGATAAAACATGGAATTCAGAAAAAGAAACCCTTTGGCTCAAAGAATAATGCTGAGCGCGGGCATGCAAGCTCCGCATAAGCCTCTGGAGCAAGCCGGAAAGCCTTAAATAATAAGACTCTTCAAACACTGAGCTCTCCTTTTTCAATAAACGACAGGCTTATAGCAACTACCTCTGGATCGTATAACAAACCGCTATTTTGTTTAATTTCCTGCAGGGCTACATCCATACTTAATGCCGGTCTATACACCTGTGGAGAAACCATTGTATCAACCACATCGGCAACGGTGACTATTCTTGTGACAGGATTAATGTCCCTGGCGTGCAGGCCGAATGGATAGCCTGAGCCATTTAGTCTCTCGTGGTGCTGAAGCGCAACCTCCGCAGCTATGGATTCAGGCCTTATGTCTTTCAAGAAATGATAACCCAACTCCGGATGCTTCCTCATTATCGCAAACTCATTGTCATCAAGAGCGCCGCGCTTATTAAGGATCTCTTCCGGTATTTTAATCTTTCCGATATCATGAACAATTGCTGCAAAATGGATGTGCTTAATATCTGCGTCGGAATAACTCATTTTTTGAGCAATAGCGCACGCAAACCGGGCAACACGCCTTCCATGAGTATGGATCGTTTCGTTCTCGCTTAACATCTTCACGATTAAAAACAACGAGTCAAATTTTTTCATTCCCTTAATGTTTTATAAACCTTTTCTCAAAACATTGAAGATACCAAAAGACAACCGGCACGAGAACAAAAGTAAAAATGATCGAGGCCAGCATCCCGCCGATCATCACCGCGCCCATCGACTGCTTGATCTTGCTCAAGCTCCACAATTGCGGTAACACGCCCAAGATAATGGCAAGCGAGGTCATGATAATCGCCCGGAATTTATCCGAGGCACCCTGCCAAAGCGCATCCTTGACCGCCACCCCCTCTTTCATCTTTACCAGGGTCTGATCCAGGAGCAAGATCGCATTATTCACCACCATACCTACCAGCATGACCATACCCATCATCGAAGCCACATTCATGCTCTGGTTGAGATAAAATAGTCCTAGAACCATTCCGGCGACAGAGGCAAGCACCGTAGTCATAACCGCCAAAGGATAAGCGATCAGCGAATTCATGATCGCGCACAATAACATAAATGTCAGAATGATCGCCAAAATAAATGCCCGACCCAATTCAACATTCGTCTCTTCCATATACTCCGAATATCCGGAGTATTTATAGCTATAGCCGTCGGGAAACTTAAGCGCCTTGAACTGTTTATCCAACTTCTTACTGACGATCCCCATGGAGCTCTTGCCCAAATAACCGTCAATGCGGATAATCCTGTTGCGGTCACGGCGCCAGATGGTTGGAACGGCCTTATCGGTCTTTAACTCTCCTAGTTCGTTGATAGGAATAAGCCCTTTGCGCGAAAGAATGGATATTTCCTTGATATCGTCAAAATTCTGAGCATAGACATCATCCATCTCCACGTTAACCTTATATTCTTCGCCTTTCTCTTTGTAAATATTGGAATCCTCGCCGTAAATGGAGTGCCGCATCACTGCTCCCACGCTAGCCGCGTTAAGTCCGAACTCGTTAAGCTTCCCCTCATTGGGAATTAGGCTCATCTGCTTCTTGGGGCTTTTATACGAAAGGACTACGCTTTGGAAATCGCCGCTTTTATACATTGCCTCTTTCATCTGCCGGGCCAAGTCCGCCATAACCGTGTAATCCGCGCCGTAAAGATCTATAGCTACGTCGCCTTCAGACATTGAGCTCATACCCTGCCGTACGCAATACGCTTCTGTATCCGGAATCTTGGAGATAAAAACAATCAGGTCGTCGATAATCTGCATATCACTGCGTTTGCGCTTGGTTGAAGGGGCCAGGTCCAAGGTAATCTTGGCGTTTTCCACGCCGTTTTGTCCGATATTGGACAAGTAAGCGCTTTTCTCGGGTATCGTCTCCAAGTAAGCTTCGATACGCCTGACCACCTCCTCGGTGCGTTCGATGGTCGAGCCTTGAGGAAGGGAAAAGTTGATGACAATCTTGTTCTCGTCAGACTTGGGATGGAAATCATTCTCCACATAGGGGAAAAGCAAGAACGAACCGATCAGCGCTAAACAGCAAAAAGCAATGGTCGAGCGCGGAAAACGGAACATAAGCTCAAATATATGCTTATACTGCTTCTTAAGAAATTCCATGGAGCCATCCATAGAAGCCGGGATCATTTTTATCCTGTAGCCGATCATCTGCATCAGCCCGGGCAGGGAAGGTTTCTTGGCTGTCTTGGACTGAAGCATTGCCGCGCACAACATTGGAGTCAGCGAGAACGAAGCCAGTAATGAAAAACAGGTAGCATAAACCACTGTCAGGCCGAATGCTCTCATCATCAGTCCAACCATCCCACCCATCATGGCGATTGGCATAAATACAACCAGATTGGTGCCGGTGGAGGCGATGATCGGGATGATAACTTCCTTAGTCCCGTCAATCGCCGCCTTTTCCGGGTTGTCGTGGCGACTCAAATGCACCATCACGTTCTCCAAAATCACCAAGGCGTTGGAAATAAGCGTCCCGATTACCGCAGCAATGGCAAGCAGGGTCATCATGTTAATGGAAAAACCCGACATCCACATGGGAAACAGCGTAGAGATAATCGAGGTAGGAATAATGACTGCGGAAATAAAAGACATATCCCATCGGCCCAAAAACAGCAACAACAGGATTATAGTCAAAATGATGCCTATAAATATGTTCCATTCAGTATCCAGGGTTTCATTGACGATAAAAGTCGTGGTGTCGGTGGCGATTTCCAAATGCATTCCCTGCGGCAACCCTTTCTGGAACTCCGCCAGTCTCTTGCGCATCTGCTGAGAGATGAACACCGCGTTACCATCGGAAGCCTTATTGACGGAAAGGCCAACTACGGGTTTGCCCTTATAGCGGGCGATAGTAGAGATCTTCTTAAAGCCATCCTCTACTACCGCAATGTCCTTTAGGCGGAACTCTCCGCCGTCGGATGAGACCAGGAGAGTATCAGCGATCTCTTCTACGCTTGTGAATTCTCCGGTAAAACGCACGCTAAGAGCATCAAAACCTTTCTCGATATCCCCAGCAGGGACATTCTTATTGCGGGCCATGAGGGCCCCAACCACCTCGCTGATACTGATATAATGCTGCTTCATAAGCATGGGATCCAAACGGACATTAATCTGGCGCTTTTTGCCTCCGTATACGTCAACCTTGGCCACGCCGCGGATAGATGAGAATTTGGTCTTTAGAGTTTTGTCTGCGTATTCGTATATTTCGCGCAGGTCGCCGGAGTCACCGGTCAAAACTATGTCTAGCACCGGCTCGATTAAAGGATCGTATTTCTCGATTACCGGTTTTTCTATCGCGTCCGGCAGGTCGTTAAGGATGGCCTCAACTTTATCCTTAACCTCTATGGACTTGACATTGACGTCAGCGGAAAGCAGGAATTCTACGAAGATATATCCGAAACTATCATAGGACTGGCTTTTGAGTTTCTTGACCTCAGAAACCTCGGAAATAGCGTCTTCGATCTTTTTGACTACCAGTGTCTCCACCTCCAGAGGGGTCGCCCCCGGATATGCCACGGAAACCGTGACAATCGGAAAATCGACCTTCGGAGTCTTCTCAATCATCAGGTTAGAATAACTGAACAGCCCCAAGACCACGAATACCAACACGAACATGACCGTGGTGACCTTATGTTTAACAAAATACTCTATCATTGAGTCAATTCCTTCTTATCTGTTTTTCCGGCGTTTACTACCCGCAGCCGGTCATTATCCTCAAGCATACTCTGTCCGCTAAAGATTACTTTATCCCCGGATTGCAGCCCTTCGGAGATTATCGCGCCATAGCCGTTGCGTAACCGGATAACCACTTTGCCTTTCTTGGCGAAGCCATTCTCATCTTTCCAGACAAAATATTCGTCTCCGGCGATATCTAATACTTCATTGGAAACGGCTAATACGTTATGCAGCGTCGTGGTATGAGCGCGAACCACTAACGCAACTCCCGGATCCCGAGGCTTATTGAACTCTATTTCTACCGGAAACATACCGGCGTCCATATCTAATTCCGCGCCTATGCTTTTTAATCGGGCGCAAACAACAGATTTATCGGCCGGATCGTATATCTCTTGCCCTTCCCGAAGCGCATTCTTTACTTCACCGGTGACAAAACCGCGGGCAAGGCGTCCGTCAATAATTCTGACCGTAAACTGGGCGTAGACGGGGACATCCTCAGTCTTAATCACCCGAACCTCAACCGGCTTTCCGGCCTTCTTCCATTCCTCATAGAAACTGACGATTGCCTTTCCGCGAGCCGCCTTGACCGCCTGGATACGTATTACGACGGAAGCTAAACTAACGATAATAATTATTAAGTATACCGTCTCTCGCTTAAGGTTTTTCATATTCGTATTTTTCGGTTACTAATTTCTCGATTTTTGCCAGCGTTATATTTATATTGTAAAGCGTGGCTTCCTTATTGAGCCTTTGGTTAGTCAAAAGAAGTTCCGCAGTGTTAAGATCGGTGATACTGACCTGGCCAGAAGAAAACATCTCCTGTGTCTGTTTAAAGGCCTCTTCGGCAAGGTTTACTGCTTCGATGTTTGCTTCAAGATTGTCCTTATACTGTTCATATTCTAAATAAGCTTTCTTAAGCTCCAACAATAAATCTTTTCCTGCCTGTTCTTTCCTGAGAACAGCAATTTCTTTATCCGCTTTAGCTTGACTCAACTGAGCCTCCTTTGCTCCTCCCTCCCAAATCGGGATACTCACCTTAAGGCCGGCGGCAGAGTAATTATCGAGTTCGTCCCAAGCAGTAGTTTTATTGGAATCGCTGCGATAATTCATAGAGGCAAACGCCGAAATCGTAGGCAGAAAATTTGCATACTTGCTTTTTACGTTCGCCTCGGTAGAGTAGATTGTTTTACCAAGTTCCTGCAAATAAGGTTCATATGCGTACATGGCATTCACCAGCGTTTCATAATTAAAATCAGCATATTGTTCTTGAAAATTTCCCTCAAGTTCAATCTTCCGGTCAAGATCAATATCAATAATCCTTCTTAAGGTTTCAGTGGCGGCATCGAATTGGGTGCGGGCTTCATTGACTGCCGGAATCCTAGCCGAGACATCGGCATTCATTTTAACGATCTCATATTTCGAGCTACGGCCTCCGTAAGAGCGCTGCCCGAGCAATTTTTTATTCTCAAGAACATCTACATATGATTTCTCGGCTATAGCTAGCGTATTTTTAGCAAGCAGGCAGCTATAGTAAGTTAATTTTGCGGCAAAAATAACTTCTTGCCTGCTTGCTTCACTGTTAAAACGAGTCGCTTCGACCGCATTCTTAGCCGAATCTATTGCGTACATCACTTTGCCAAACGACCAAACAAGCTGCGAAGCGCTTAAGCCGTTATCTAATGAATGGTCGTAATACTTGCCGGCGGCTTTAGCCGGGTAATCCATATTGTTAGTCCAAGTCGATTGGCCGCTAATATGCAGCAATGCCTCGGAGCGAACTTCTCCGTAAACCCCCTTGCTTCTCTTAACCTCGCTATCCTTTATTTTTAATTCCTCGCTGTTTTCCAAGGCACGTCTGATAGTTTCATCAAGGCTAATTTGCAAAGCAGAACTTATCTGAGAACCATCTGCCAGGGCGATATTAAAGATAAACGCTACGATAGCACACAAACTTGTAATAAATAACATTGGTCTTTTCATTGCTGTATTATCACCTCTAATCTTCTTAGGAAAAGCCACAATCTATGCTCCGATATGAACATCATGTCATTCTATGAACATATGTTCATAAACATAATATAACATTCACAATACCTTTTGTCAAGGTGATTTTAATATTTTAGTAAACTATGCGGAATTGGTATTATGGTGGGAACTATTTATTTGCAGTACCGTTTAGGAATAATCTAAGAATTACGCCAGACAAATCAATTAAATTGTCGTTCTTCTCCTTCTTCTCTTCCAGCCATCTTTGAATAATCGTTTTTATAATAGAAGTAAACACCTCCGCGATCTGTCCCGCATCAAAATCCCTGCTGACAACTCCCTGCTCTTGCGCTTCCTTCAGTAGGCTTGTTGTATATTCTTGCATTTGTAGCCCGGTGGGAGATTTTAAGATTCTTCTTTCCGACAATAATTCGTTTCCCTCAGAAATAAATATACGAAAAAAATCCTGGTTCTTTTCAAAAAAGACTAAGCCTTCTTGCACAAAAATCTCCAGCTTCCTTCTTGTATCTTTCACCTGCCCTATCTTTTCCTTAATTGTAACTTGCAAACTTTTCATCTTCTCTTCAAGCAAAGCAAAATAAAGGGCATCCTTATCTTTAAAATGTAGATAAACCGTTCCGGTAGCGTACTGTGCTTCTTTTGCAATATCTCTTATTGTCGCCTCGTGGTACCCTTTTAAAGCAAATAAGTGCTCGGCTGCTTTCAGGATATCGGACCTGCGCAATTGCCTATCTCTTTCTTTTCTGCTTAACACGGTCATCTTTACTCCTATGAATTATGAATAATGTCTAAATAATGAACGATTGTTCACAATTAAATATAACATTCAAACAGTCTTCTGTCAAGGCAATTTCTAAAATTTGAGAGGTGAACCCGATAAGGACGCCCATACCTTGCCATAAAGGAATGGCAAGTATGCGGCTTTCTGCCGCAGAAATACGGCACGGCAGAAAGACTCTCTGTATATAGCTATATTTTAATTTTAAAAGAACTCCGTCCTCTCCTCTGCCCTCATAATTTTAACTATAAATAAAAGAGCGCCTTACGTATCTGTAAGACGCTCTTATGATTTATTGCGGGGGTGCGATTTGAACGCACGACCTTTAGGTTATGCATGCTACTACAGTTTTCACTGCTCTGTCATAAGCGCTTATGACAGATTTGTAGTCTGGACTATACCTTGACCGAAATTATCTCGGCCTCTGCCGTCTAGTCTCTACACCTTTCCGTTAGAAACTCTAGCGGACTTGGTTCGGTATTACCTTTTTTGACTCTGCGGCTCCACCGAATTTGGCAGACTATCCTTCGGCCGTTTCCGGCCGAGGAGCCCATCGGACAACACATTTGTGTCCATTGAGCCTAATGAGCTACCGGACTGCTCCACCCCGCGATATCTACCACTTATTTCATTATCTTAAGAGAAAGAACAAGGATAGCTATATTATACCATGCTATCCGCCTAAAGAAAGGCAATAATCTATTTTCTTTTACGGGACTATCTTGACTGGTATCTCCCCCTTACGCACCACACCCATCTTTTCCCGGGCAATCTTCTCCTGGTAAAACGGGTCTTTCTGTAACAGGTTTATCTCCTGCTGCAAAAGGGAGTTTTCTATATTCAACTTCTTTATCTTCTGGCTTAACTGGCGGTTCTTATCCCTTAATTCCTGTAATTTGGTAAACCCCGGGAGGAATAATATAAAAATAACAGCCAATATACCAAAAATCCAGAATGCCCTTTTTAATGTTTCCGGCATTATTTCTTCCAGATTTTCCCACTATAAATTGCCTTCTTGCCTAATGCCTCTTCTATGCGCAATAACTCGTTATATTTGCAAACCCTGTCCGTACGCGAAAGCGAGCCGGTCTTAATCTGGCCTACAGCCGTAGCTACTGCCAGATGGGCGATAGTAGTATCTTCGGTCTCACCGGAGCGGTGGGATATAACCGCCTTATATTTATTTTTCTTAGCCATTCTCACTACTTCCAGGGTTTCAGACAAAGAACCGATCTGGTTGACCTTGATTAATATGGAATTGGCAATCTTATCTTCTATGCCTTTTTTAAAGATCTTGGGGTTGGTCACAAATATGTCATCCCCTACCAGTTGAAGCTTCAGGCCAAGTGCAGATGTCATCTCCTGCCAGCCTGAAGTATCATGCTCGGAAAGGCCGTCCTCTATTGAGATAAGCGGATATTTATCCATCCAGCCTGCGTATATATTAATTAAGTCCGCGGAACTCTTGCGGGAATTCTCAAATTGATAGGCGCCATCACGGTAAAAAGAACTCGCCGCGCAATCTAAGGCAAGGAAAATATCCTTACCCGGCTCATACCCCGCCCTTTTTATTGCCTGGAGTATAAGCCCTATTGCCTCTTCATTGGATTTCAGGTTAGGCGCAAAACCCCCCTCATCCCCCACAGAAGTAGACAGGCCTTGCGATTTTAAAAGCGCCTTCAGGTTATGAAAAACCTCCGTAGCATACCTCAGGGCCTCGCTGAAAGTAGGTGCCCCAACCGGCATAATCATGAATTCCTGGATATCAAGGTTGTTGTCCGCATGCATGCCGCCGTTTAATATGTTCATCATGGGAACAGGCAGTATTTTAGCGCTATCTCCTCCCAGATACTTATAAAGGGGCTGCTTCTTAGATAAAGCCGCTGCCTTAGCCACTGCCAAGGAGACTCCCAATATAGCATTTGCCCCCAGCTTGGACTTATTATCCGTGCCATCCAGCTCAATAAGGAGTTTATCTATCTTATTAAAATCAGGGCTTAATCCTTTAATGCGTCCGGAAATTACCCCATTCACATTGGCAACCGCTTTCAAAACCCCCTTACCCAGGTATTTTGACTTATCCCCATCCCTTAATTCCAGGGCCTCGTTTTCTCCGGTAGAGGCTCCTGAAGGCACAGCTGAACGGCCCATCACTCCGGAATCAAGGATTACATCTACTTCTACCGTAGGATTGCCGCGTGAATCCAGTATTTGCCTGGCGAATACGTTCTTAATCTTGGCCATTTTTTCTCTCCTGTTGTTTAAATAGAAGTTTAGATTAGCATAATAGCATTTCTTAGTCAAGGGAAAACAGCCATACTGCTGCCTTTTTAGGATTATAAACAGCTGGGGAAAGATTTTAGTTGCAAGCATGACAGGGGTTTGCTACTATTTTCATATGCAAAAGGTAAGGATCGGGGTTATCGGGATAGGGCATTTAGGCAGTATACATGCCAAAATATATAAAGAAATAGAGAACTGCTCCCTGACAGCTGTCTGCGATATAGACCAAAGGCGCCTGGCAGAGGTATCAGGTGAATTAGGCGTAATAGGCTTAAACGACTACAGGCAGCTTTTTGGCAAAGTAGATGCGGTAAGTGTGGCAGTCCCTACTAAACTGCACTATGAAATAGCCGCGGCATGCCTGAAGCATAAAATCCACTGTCTGGTAGAAAAACCTTTTACCACCAACCTCAAAGAAGCAGACCGGCTCATTGACCTGGCTAAAAAAAATAAGCTCACCCTTCAAGTCGGCCACATAGAAAGGTTCAACTCCGCCTTCTCCGCCACCCAAAGACTTATTAAGGCGCCTAAATTTATAGAATGCCACCGCCTGAGCACTTTCCCCAACCGCTCCCTGGATGTCGGGGCAGTGCTGGATATTATGATCCACGATATAGATATAATCTTAGGGTTAGTCCCCTGCGGGATCAAAAAGATTGAGTCTGTGGGCGTAAACGTCCTTACGCCTTTTGAAGATATCGCCAATAGCCGTATTACCTTTAAAAACGGCTGTGTAGCCAACCTTACTGCCAGCCGCGTATCTGATGAAGTGATGCGTAAAATAAGGATATTCCAGGAGGATACCTATATTTCCCTGGATTATAAAGAAGCAAAGGCAAGTGTATATAAAAAAGAAGGTTCCACCATCACTAAAACCGACCTGCCCATTGAAAAGGAACAACCCCTCCAGAAGGAACTGAAGGATTTTATTGATTGCCTACTCCAAGACAGAGACCCCCTGGTCTCAGGCCCCGTTGCCCGGGAAGCCCTGAAGGTAGCCTTGACCATCCAAAAGCAGATATGGCAGAAATAAAAAACCTGATGATTATCTGCGGTGAGCCATCCGGAGACCTGCATGCGGGGAACCTGGCGCAGGAAATAAAGAAACTAAACCCCGCGATCAAGATCACCGGGGTAGGAGGCGCTTCTTTAAAGCGCTCAGCTGATGAGATCATCTGCGATATAAAAGAACTGGCTGTTTTTGGATTCTTTGACGTCATAAAGAAACTCCCCCGTTTCTTCCGTTTAAAAAGGACTGTTCTTGAGAAAATAGAAAAAGACAGGCCGGATGCGCTGATACTGGTTGATTTTTCAGGCTTCAACTTGAGGCTGGCTAAGGCCATAAATAAAAAGATCACTGTTATATACTATGTAAGCCCGCAGGTATGGGCCTCGCGCAAAGGCCGCCTTAAGACTATTAAAAAATATATCCATAAAATGGTCGTCCTCTTTAAATTTGAAGAGGAATTTTACCATAAATGCGGGATTGACGCTGTCTGCGCAGGACACCCTCTTTTAGACATAGTAACTCCCAGTCTAACAAAGCAAGAATTACTCTCAAGCCTTAAATTCTCACCCCATAAAAAGACCATCGCATTACTGCCGGGCTCGCGCAACCAGGAAATAAAGAATATACTGCCGATAATGCTCGCTGCCTCTTCTATTATCGCAAGAAAAATACCCTCTCAATTTATAATTGCCAAATCCCCGCATGTAGAAGAGAATATATATCTTAATGAAATAAACAGATTTAAATTAGACGTTAAGATGCTGGAAGGAAAAACCTATGACTGTCTGGAAATCGCGGATTTCTGCCTGGTCTGCTCCGGTACAGCAACCCTTGAGACAGCTATTATGCAGAAGCCTTTCTGTATAGTTTACAAGATGAATACGCTAAATTACCTGCTTTACCGGCCCCAGGTGAAAGTCCCTTATATCGGGATGGTAAATATAGTGGCGGGAGAGAATATTATCCCTGAGTTCATACAATTCAAAGCCAATCCGGCAAAGATAGCTGAAGAAGCCTTGAATATCCTGAATAACCCAGACCGGCTAAGACAGATAAAAGAAGGTCTCTTTAAGGTAAAGGCGTCTCTCGGAGAGAATGGGGCAGGCCTGCGCGCGGCAAAAATAATCCTGGACTACTTAACAAAGCAATAAACAACCCCCTTTTTATCCTGAAGATCTCTGCTAAGGGGACTCACTCAGAATTTCCTCTATAGTCTCTAATAAATCCTGATGATAGGCCAATTTATCAAAATAACCCCGGGCACCGACCTCCTGGCACCGCTCGGACAGACCACGGGAATCCAACTCTTTACAAGTCAGGAATAAAATATCAATTTTTCTTGTAGCGGCATTATTCTTTAGCTTCTTGGCAGTCTCATAACCATCCATCTTCGGCATAACGATATCCAATAAGATCAGGTCAGGCTTCGCAGACTTAGCCTTAGCCAGGGCCTCTTCTCCGCTCTGGGCGATTAAAACCGTATAGCCCTTGTTGTCCAGCCTCATTTTCATCAACTCCGCGGCATCCCTCTCGTCATCCACAATCAAAATCTTCTTCATTTTACTCCTCCCCCAAAAATAAAAAACGACTCTTACCTGGCATAAGAATCGTCGGTATAAAACTTTATTTTCCAGGCGCCATTTACCACCTCGCTTGGATTCTGTATCTATTCTTATTCTATCTCATACCTAAACCGCGGTCAATATAAATTCACCCTTTCTTTACCACCCTGAATGAGCAAAAGGCACGTTCACTCTTCCTTCCCCAGAAGGAGACCTCCCGTACTGACCAGGTATAGACCTGGCCGTCCTCAAAAATCCCGGAGTTGATCTCTATAAAGGGGATTTTCGCTGGCAGGGCCTGTTTGAAAATAAGATTGGAGGCATACATATTATAACCTTTATATAACCTGAATTCACAATGGTCTGCCTCTACCAGGTTGACTATGCTCCATTTAAATTCAAGAGAACCTTTCCCGGTCAAGACGGCTTCCTCGCTGACAGGGTGTATTAACCTGGGTTCAGGGGGCAGGCTAAGCCCACTTCCTGCCGAAGGAATACTGTAGCTTATGGCAAAAGAGGGCAAAAGTAATAACGTAGACATAAACGCCGCTGCCGCTAGAACCAGTTTAATCGCTAAGCGCATTCTTGCCTCCTTTTAAGAATAAGTCTTAAATTAAGACGCAGCCTTTGCCATGGCAATACGTTCATCAATAGGCGGGTGGTCAAAGAAAAATAGCTTTATCAGCCAATGCGGATTACGGTCAGCCAGATTCTGCAGGGCGAGTTTTTCCATCGCGGAAATAAAAGCGCTGTTGTGGCCGGTTACCTTAACCGCTAATGCATCTGCCTGGCGTTCAAACCTGCGGCTGAGATAATTCTGCAAAGGCTGGATAATTATCCCCAGGACAAACATATATATTATTATCAAGGGGACAGCTGCGATATCCGTTAGAGAGGAAAGCCCGAAAAACCTCAAAGGCAAAGCGCTTGTTGAAAACAACAGGTATAAAGAAAATATAATCGCGCAGGAATTGATAAGGACAAGCTTTAAAAGATGCCTGAGGCGGTAATGGCTGAACTCATGGGCCAGGATTACTTCTATCTCATCAGGGCTGTATTTACCCTTCAGGGTATCCGCAAGCAGTATGCGCTTACCGGAGCCTAAACCGACAAAGGCCGCGTTTGCCTTCAGGGTCTTCTTGCTGAAATCTATCTCATAAACGCCCAATAATTTAACCTGCATCTTAGAGGCTAATGCCAGGATGCGTTCTTTAAGGGCAGTATCGGATAAATCTTTATATTTAAAAAACAGGGGTATTATGACCAGGGGCGTGAGCTTTGCCAGGACTAAACTGAAGAATATCCAGAATAAAGAAACAATGGCCCACCATGTTGCAGGATAATGCCTGGCCAGGTAATAAAAAGCGCCTAAAAGAATAAGCAGAATAACATAAGATAAGATTGCCGCTTTGAACTGGTCCTTAAGCCAGCCGGAGAATTTCTGTCCGGAGAGGGAAAATTTATGCTCCAGGATAAAAGATTGGTATAGATTAAGCGGAAAATCCAAAAGGTAGTAACCAGAAAAGAGGATTATTGAATATAAAGGAAGGGTGAAAATGCCGCCTGCCGCATTTTCTATATGCATTGCCAGGGTCTTTGCCAGGCCGAAATATTGAAAAATAAAAAGCAGGCCTAAGATGTATACGGTATCTAAAACAGCCAAACCGTAACGCAAGGAAGAATAACGCTTAGCCTGCCCTGCCCTTGCGGTATCCTCAACAACCATTCTTATGCCTTTGCCTTTTTCTCCTGCGGCAGGACATTAATACATGTCCTCATCTTCCCGCCGGGGGTCTTCCTGCGGGTAAAATAAACCTTCCCCGGGCATAGGGCAAAGACCGTGCCCATGCCTTTTACGTTCTTGCCCGGTTTGTAGGTATTTATTCCCCTGCATAGTATCTCCCCCGTCTTTACCGGCTGCCCTGCGGATACCTTAATCGATTCATCTTTCTTGGGTGTTGCCTTTCCACCAGCCATATGATTGCCTCCTTATATCGCCCTTATCACCCCTGCGGATGCCTCAAGCGGATTTAACAAATGAAAAAATATAATAGCATACAACCTTTATTTGAGCAAGACTTCTTCGCCTTTCAAAGGAAGATAAACGGGTATCCCCTTTGCCGAAAGGCTGTTAAATAACACCTGAGATTGCTCCTCATCCCCGTGCACCAGGTACACGCCCTTTAAGGGAAGGCAGGATTGGATAAAATCTGCCAGGCCGTTCTTATCGGCATGCCCGGAAAAGGCATTTATCACCACTACTTCGGCATTAAGCTCATACTCAACGCCGAATATCCTGACTATCTTTGCCTTATCTACTATTTTCTTTCCCAGGGTATCCTTTGCCATATATCCCACCACCAGGACAATATTCCGGGAATCCTCAATATTATTTTTCAGATGATGCAAGATGCGCCCTGACTCGCACATGCCTGAACCTGCGATAATGATCATCGAACGCTTGTCATTGTTCAGCGCCTTTGATTCTTCCTGGGCGCGTATATATCTTAAATTCAACAGCTCAAAAGGCCCCTCTCCTTTTTCTATGGCCTTGCGTGTTAGGGGATTCATGTAATCCAGATGGTATTTAAATAAGTCGGTGATGTCTGTGGCCAGGGGACTATCCACATAAATGGGGATAGCAGGTATGGCATTCTCCTTCAGGAGTTCAGCCAGAAAATATATCACCTCCTGGGCGCGTTCCAGGGTAAATGACGGAATAAGTATTTTACCTTTGCGTTCAACCGCCCGGTTTATGGCATCGGCAAGTTTGTGCTTTGCCTCCTCGATGGGGGCATGCAGTCTTGCCCCGTATGTGCTTTCGATCACCAGATAATCAAGCGCAGGCGGCAGGACCGGGTCATTAAGCATGGGCAGGTTCTTTCTGCCCAGGTCCACCGCATATCCCAACCGTATATTGCGCGGGCCTTCTTTTATATCCAGGGTTATAATGCTTGAGCCTAAGATATGCCCGGCATCATAGAGGGTGACATGGATATCCTTGTTCAGGCAGAACCTTTGATTATAGGAAAGACAACGGAATATCTTGCCTGCCTTTATTGCCTCCTTACGCGTATAAAGAGGCCTGCGCAAAGGAAGGCCGAGCCTGCGGTTGATCTTATTGAGGTAACGGGTGTCTTCTTCCTGTATTTTGCCTGAATCCTCAAGCATGAGGCGGGATAGATCCTTGGTGGCATGCGTGGTATATATTTTACAACTCAGCCCCCTCTTTATCAGGGTAGGGATATTTCCGCAGTGGTCTATATGCGCATGGGATAAAATAAGGGCGTTTAATTTACGGGGGTTATAATTCAGGACAGTATTTACCTGGTAAAATTCATCACGGTGGCCGTGGAATAACCCCGCGTCCAAAAGGATACCGCAGCGGCCGGTAGAGACCATGTGGGATGAGCCTGTTACTGTCCTGACGCCGCCTAAGAATTTTATGGTTACCGGCATGATACAGGAAGTTAAGTTACAAAGAGGTTGCGGGAGGAGAATTTCCCGTCCGTGGTCAGGTTGACCCCCAGACGTTTAAGCCCTACCTCATCCCCCGGGGTGGGTATATGGGTCATATGCACTTCGCATCCTTTTAATTCAATTAACCTTTGCATGGTCAATTCGGCGGTATGGTTGGTAGTGGCGCTGATGGAAAGGGCGATAAGCGTCTCCTCTAAATCCAGGCTTTCGGAGTCAGTATCCAATATCCCCTCTTTTAATTTCGCGATCTGGCTTATAACATGCGGGGACAAAAGGAGGATCTCATCCGGTATATTAGCCAAAACCTTTACCGCGTTCAATATCAGGCTGGATGCCGCATGCATAAGTTTTGAATTCTTTCCCGTAATAATCCTGCCGTCATTTAACTGGATGGCCGCTCCGCAATATATGCCTTCATGGCCTTTGCCTTTTGCCTCTGCCTCCTCCGCCGCCTTCCTGGCTACTTCCACCACCAGCCTGTCCGTAATCTTAACCCCTAATTCCTCCATCAGGAGCACAACCCTTTCCACTGTTTCCTTTTTTTCTATCCCCAGGACATACTCGGTATTATACCTGAAATACCTGCGGATTAATTCCTGCTTGGATGCCTCCTGCACAATCTTATCATCCACAATGCCGAACCCCGCGCGGTTAACCCCCATATCGGTAGGAGAATTATAAGCGGGCAGATTGACATTTCTTTCAAATATCTTGCCCAATATGAGTTTTAGTATGGGAAAACTCTCCACATCGCGGTTATAGTTTACAGCCATCTTATTGTATTTATTCAAATGAAAGGGGTCAACGAGGTTGAAGTCCTGTATATCCGCGGTAGCCGCCTCATATGCCACGTTCACCGGATGTTTAAGCGGAAGGTTCCATATCGGAAAGGTCTCAAATTTAGCATACCCCGCGTTTACGCCGCGCTTGTTTTCGTGGTAGAGCTGAGAAAGGCAAATAGAGAGTTTCCCGCTGTTAGGCCCGGGGGCAGTAACCACCACAATCGGCCTCCTGGTCTCTATATACTCATTCTTGCCGAAACCCTTCTCACTGGTTATTAAATCCACATCCGCAGGATAGCCTTCTATGGGATGGTGCAGATAAACCTTGACGTTCCTGCGCTCCAATTTATTTTTAAATACTACGGCTGAAGGCTGGTTGGTAAAACGCGTAATCACCACCGCCAGTATATCCAGCCCCCATTTTCTCAAGTCATCAATCAACTTGAATGTGGCGGCATCGTAAGTAATGCCAAAATCGCCCCTGACCCTGCCCTTTTCTATATCCGCGGCATATATACAAAGGACGATATCAATCTTATCCTTCAATAACTGCAATAATCTTATCTTTACGTTAGGTTCATACCCCGGTAATACGCGCGCGGCGTGGTAATCAAAACAGAGTTTCCCGCCAAACTCCAGGTAAAGCTTATTGTCAAACTTCTTTACCCGGTCTAAAATAGCTGCGGTCTGTTCTTTAAGGTATTTCTCGTTATCAAAACCTATTTTCTTAGGCATATTTTTCTGATCCCCCAAACCAACAGTCATATTATATTAGAAGGCTTGAGGGTTGTAAAGACAATATAGCCGGAGATAGGATAGTAACCTCTTGCGGTCGGCTTAAAAAAGAGGCGTTCGCATGCGAACGCCTCTTTGTGCCCTCTCTTTCAACCCTGCCTACACTAAACCCTGCTCCAACATAGCCTCAGCTACCTTCACAAAGCCTGCGATATTGGCTCCGGTGACATAATTTATATAGTTGTTCTCTTTGCCGTATTTGACGCACTGCTCATGGATTGCAATCATAATCCCGCGCAGTTTATTATCTACCTCCTCGCGCGACCAGGAAAATCTCATGCTGTTCTGGCTCATCTCTAATCCGGAAGTAGCTACACCCCCGGCATTAGAGGCCTTACCGGGCGCATAAAGTATTTTAGCCTTCTGAAAGACCTCAACACCTTCCGGAGTCGTGGGCATATTCGCCCCTTCCCCGACGGCAATACAGCCATTCTTTACCAGGGCCTTGGCATCAGCCTCGCTGATCTCATTCTGGGTAGCAGAAGGAAATGCGATATCGCATTTAACGCCCCAAGGCCTCTCATTCTCAAAATACTTACAATTGAATTCTTTGGCGCATTCTTTGATGCGGCCGCGCTTGACATTCTTAAGCTCTAAAACAAAATCCAGTTCTTTCTTATCAATGCCGTCTTTGTCGTAGATAAACCCGTTGGAATCTGACATGGTCACGACCTTGGCCCCCAATTGAATAAGCTTTTCTATTGTGTACTGGGCGACATTACCGGAGCCGGAAACCGCGCAGACTTTGCCTTTAAAGGATTCGCCTTTCGTTTTAAGCATCTCCTGCACAAAATAAACACAGCCGTAACCGGTAGCCTCCGGGCGGATTAAACTACCACCCCAATTCAGGCCCTTGCCGGTCAAGACACCGGTAAATTCGTTACGCAGCCTCTTGTATTGCCCGAAGAGATACCCGATCTCTCTTCCCCCTACGCCGATATCTCCGGCAGGCACATCCGTATCAGGGCCGATATGCCTGAAAAGCTCTGTCATAAAGCTCTGGCAAAAACGCATTACCTCGGCGTCAGATTTGCTTTTAGGGTCAAAATCAGAACCGCCTTTGCCGCCCCCCATAGGCAGCGTAGTCAGGCTGTTCTTAAACACCTGCTCAAAGGCCAGGAACTTCAGGATACCGAGATTAACGCTGGGGTGAAAACGCAGCCCTCCTTTATAGGGCCCGATGGCGCTATTCATCTCAATACGATAGCCGCGATTAACCTGGACCTGGCCCTTATCATCCATCCAGGGCACGCGGAACATAATTACCCTCTCCGGCTCAATCATCCTTTCTAGGATCTTTGATTTTTCGTATTTCGGATTCTTTTCGACAAAAGGCGTAATTGACTCTACAACTTCCCGCACTGCCTGATGGAACTCCGGCTCATTTGGGTTCTTTTCAATAACCTTATTCATAAAATCTTCCACCTTTTTTGACATCCTTCCCTCCTTATGTTATGTCCCTGAAATAGCTTTCAGGGGCCTCTCTTATCCAGGTAAGTAATGATGCCGGATGCTGCTTTCTTGGCCATGCCCATGGCCTCAATAACTGTGCCTTCCCCCCCCACGATATCGCCTCCGGCAAAAACCCCCCTGATAGAGGTCTCCATAGTTTCATTATTCACGATGATATCTCCATATTGATCTGTCTTTAACCCGGGGGTGACTTTAGTCATTATCTGATTGGCCTTAAGGCCTACGGCAATGACCCCCAAATCGCATGAAAGCTTAAAATCACTGCCAATTATATCAACCGGCCTTCTCCTGCCTGAACTGTCCGGCTCACCCAGCTGGCAGGCCAGGCAGCTGATTTTCTTAACAAAACCCTTTTCATCTCCGCTGAATTCCTGCGGCTTGACCAGAAACCTGAAATTCACTCCTTCTTCCCGCGCATGCTCTATTTCCAGCCTCCTGGCCGGCATCTCTACTTCCGTGCGCCGGTAAAGGATAGATGTATCCGCTCTGATGCCGTTTATCTTCTGTAGCCTCAAGGCGACCCTTGCGGCATCCATAGCGGTATTGCCTCCTCCGATAACGATAATATGCCCTCCAATATTCACCGGGGTATGAGAACGGGGAAATTCATAGGCGGACATAAGATTTACCCGGGTCAGGAATTCATTGGCAGAATAAATATTGCAAAGGTTCTCTCCTTTGACCCCCAGAAAAGAAGGGATCCCTGCCCCCAGCCCCAGAAATACCGCCGAAAAACCTTCTTTCAGGATTTCATCCAGGCCCTTGGTTTTCCCTACGATAAAATTGGTGACCACCTCTACCCCGAGATTGCCCAGGTAATCTATTTCAGAATCCAGGATATCCCTCGGCAGCCTGAAAGGCGGTATACCGTACCTGAGCACCCCGCCGGTTTTATGTAACCCCTCAAAGACCACTACCTTGATCCCCTTCCTGGCTAATTCTCCGGCGCAGCATAACCCTGCCGGGCCTGAACCTACTACCGCTACTTTATATTTAGAAAGATTGTTTTCATCATTTTTAGGGACTACCAGTTTGTTCTTCATCCCGTAATCGCCTACAAACCGTTCCAGAAAATGGATATTTATCGCCTCAGGCGAGGCATAGGTGAGGCCTTTTTTAGTCAACACGCATGCCTTGCGGCACTGGTATTCCGCAGGGCATATCCTGCCGCAGAGAGAAGGGAAATTGTTCTTCTGCCGGATTGTAAAATAGGCATCCTTATAATCCTTGCGGGTAATATGGTAAATGAAGCTTTTGATATCTATGCCCACCGGGCAGCCCGCTATGCAAGCGGGATTTTTACACTGCAGGCAGCGAGAGGCCTCTTTCAACGCTTCTTCTTCGTTATAGCCCAAGACAACCTCATCAAAATTGGCTGACCTTATCTGGGCTTCCAGTTCTTTTACCTTTACCGGCTCTTTCTTCATGACCATAAGGAAATGTACCCTAAACCGCCTTCAGTTTACAGATATGCTTTTCTTTATCCGCATAAACAGCATTGCGCTTCATCAGCTCATCCCAATCTACTGCCTGGGCCTGAAATTCCGGGCCATCCACGCAGCTGAATTTTACTTCTCCTGCCACAGTAACCCGGCAACAACCGCACATCCCTGTGCCGTCCACCATTATGGCGTTCAAGGATACGATTGTCTTTGTGCCAAATCCGCCTGCGACAACAGAGACCTTGCGCATCATCGGCAGGGGGCCTACCGCATAAACCAAATCATATTTATCCCGGCTTAAAAGCTCCTGCAATATATCGGTAGTAAAACCTTTCCTGCCGCAGGAGCCGTCATCAGTAATAGTATAAAAATCATCCGAGACAGACTTTAATTCATCGCTTAAAATCAACAAATCTTTACTCCTTGCCCCCAGTATGGTGGTAATACGGTTGCCTGCCTTTTTAAATGCCCTGGCTACGGGATAAATCTCAGCTATCCCCACTCCGCCGCCGACAACTATGACCTTGCCGTAATGCTTGATTTCTGTAGGATGCCCCAGCGGTCCGGCTAAAGCATACAATGAATCCCCGGGGTTTAATTTTCCCAAGAGCCCGGTGGTCAGGCCTGCTTCCTGGAAAATAAGGGTTATTACCCCATTATGTTTATCGGCATCCACCACCGTAAGCGGGACCCGTTCCCCTTCTTCGGATGCCATCAGGACTACGAACTGCCCGGGCTCTACCTTACGTGCGATATCTAAGGAAGAGACCTCTATGCGGATGATTCTTCCCACAGCAGCATCATTTAAAATCTCTTTATTGATTATTTTCATAGTAATATCTTGTTTTAAAGAGGATAAAATAAAAAAAAGACGCCCTCTTATCTTTCTTGAGGACGTCATTGTCCGTATCGTTCTTTACAGGTTTTTTATTATAATATAAAAAGCAACCCCGTCAAGCATTTTCTGCCTAAAATTTAAGCATCCCTAATAAGGAAACTACCCCTCTGCCTGAATTAACCACCATCTTATGGACTTCCTTGCATACCTTATGTCTTAACAGGTCCTCCAGGGCAATAGGCATGACTAAAGACCAATTATGCTTATCCACTGTCCCGGGGGTATTTATTCTCAAAGCATAAGGGTCTGCCTTAAAAACATCTGCCAGGCTCAGCCAGTCTGTAATAAGCTGTATGCAAAAGACCGCCCGCGAGGAAAGGGTAAATTTTAAGGCCAGGCCGATGAGTTCTTTACTTGCCTTCTCCTGCATAGGCCCCGGCATACCCAGGCGTACCCATAGTTTTTCTTTTTCTTTATAACTGTTTTTATACATATCAATAAAATCCTTTATCTCTTCCTCCCTCGTGCCTAAGGCCCCAATCAATACTTCAACAGAATTAACTGTATCCTGCCACCTGAGCCGGCCATGATAAGAAAGAAGGGGATTAAACAGCTTATCCTTAACACGAAAATAATCTATGCCTCTTTCTAGGCACCTGCGCATAAAAAGCCCCTCATCAACTGTCCCCGCCTCATTTTCCCACCAGGCTGCCCAATTAGTAGTATCGTGGGTAGAAAGCATGGCTACAGATAAGAACCGGTATTCTCCAGGTTCAAGGAAATCATGCCTCACCTGCCAGTCTTTTACCCAGCGCTGGACATCATTGCCTGGTATGCCCATTTCCAAAAGTATCTGTGTACATGCCTTTGGTATTACCCCCAGGTCCTCGGCGCACAAAAGCATGTCCGTAGCCTCTTGCATAACCGACAATATCGCCTGGGCCTGCGGCCTCCATCTGTCTTCCTGGGGCGGGTCAAAAAAACCGTTGAGGCCCTGGTTTTCCTGCGGCTCTGTGTAAGGTATGCTCCATATACGCAACAACCCAACTACATGGTCTATCCTTAAAATATCATAATAATTCTGGGCATATTTCAGTTTCTCCCGTAAATACCGGTAGCCGTCTCTAGCTATAGCTTGCCAATTATAAGTAGGCATACCCCATCTCTGGCCTTTAGCGCAATACATATCCGGCGGGGCGCCTGCTGAGTATTCCAATTTAAAGAATTCCGGATGCGCCCAGACATCGGCGCTGTCGCGGGAAACAAGCAAAGGCAAGTCTCCTTTCAACAAGACGCCTTTTGAATTGACGTATTCCCTGGCCCCTTTAAACTGTAAATACAGCTGCCATTGCATCCATACCTGGAACATTATCTCTTTCTCATGCTCCTTGTAGAATGCATCCAGGACAGAAGGTTTACGGTCCTTATAATCCTCCTGCCATTCATACCAGGGCCTGCCGCCCTGGTAATGCCTGATTACTTGAAAAAGAGAAAAGTCCTCAAGCCAATAAGCGTTATCCTTTTTGAATTTATCAAAAGGGGCCAAGCCAGCACTATCTTCTTTTAAAAATACCTCCCAAAGCAGCCTCATCTTCTCCTGTTTTATACCGTAATCAACATGCGCCCTGCCCAAAGGATAGGTCTTTCTTATTCTTTCTATCCCATCTATGACATAATTCCTGTTTGCGCATAATATCTTATCCAGGCAAAGATAGGAAGGCTCCAGGGCAAATGAACTCACGGAATCATAGGGGCAAAATAACGGCCCCATTTCATTCATGGGCAAAAGCTGAATTATGGAATTTGCGGTCTTAGCGCACCAGTCCGCAAGCAGTTTCAGGTCCTCAAGATCTCCTATACCTAAACTTTTCTTTGAATATACACAGAATAAAGGGACAAGGACCCCTGCCCTTTGTTTTATGCCTATACGCAGCCATTTATCCCGGTAGGAAGTATTGATGAGTTGGTCTTTTAAGGTAGGCCTTTGCATATTTTATATATATTAACCTACGGCAGAGGCGCGGTCAAGGCAAATCAGTTGCCCCCACCACCCATATGGAAGGATAGACCCGCATAATAAAGGGGACAGTTTCCGTCATAATCCCAACCGGGGACAGACCACGCCATATCTTAATACGAAGTCATCTAATATGAGTACGAAAACCAATTATTCGTTTCTCTTTTCTTGGCGCTGGTCCCAATAGTTTCTTAAGCGCATCAAAAACTATTTTAAATCGAACATCATATTTCTTCTCCATAGCTTCGACTTTCCGCTTCAATTCTATGTAAGTCAGAGCCATCCGTTTTAGATTTACAAAAGCGCGCATAATCTGAATATTTACCAATACAGCGCGTCTGCTACGTAGAACGCTTGAAAGCATAGCCACGCCCTGCTCGGTAAAAGCAAAAGG
>JBAZLB010000003.1:0-194848 GCA_041650495.1 Candidatus Omnitrophota bacterium
ACAAGAAGGCCGCTGACCTAAGCGGCCGCCAAGCGACCCCGAGCCCTAAGCGAGGGGGAGCGGAAGACCGGGCAATGTGGGAGCGCCCCCAAGGGCGCGGTGCATCATAGCTGTTTCCTTAGAGACCGGGCTTTACCCCGGTATTAGAAAACAAAAACGACAAAAGGCGGGACAGGCACCTTGGCCTAAAGGATGGCCAAGTGTCCCGCTTTCTGCGGGAAGCATTAACATAGCGGGAGAGGTTCTTTCCGGGAAAGATTTTGTTTGCAAGGGCGCGGGGATAGAGAGATGTTTCATTAGGGATTGGCTTTACCCCGGGGATTAGAAGAGGCCCCCACTGAGGTTTCCCGCACAAGATTAGTTATCATTTATTGTCAAAAATTGCCTTGACAAAATGCTAGATATATTGTATGCTTTAGTACAGAGAATTGTATAAATATATACAAATTATTGTATGGAATATAGAGTAGATAAGCAGAGTTTATTGGATAGAATCAGTGCTTGGGATACCTTTCTTAAAAGAAAGGTGCATTTGATTGCCTGCGGCGGAACCGCTTTGACGCTATTAGGCGTGAAACCGTCTACCAAGGACATAGACTTGATAGTGCCAAATTTAGATGAACATGAATATCTAGTAACTATTTTAAAACAGCTTGGATATAAATCGGCAAGCGGCTGGGGATGGGAAAGAGGGGATGGTTTCATATTTGATTTATTTAGAGGTAAGTCAGTACATACCATAGAATTATTAGAGTCACCACTGGAGAAAGAAAATCACATTTTTGTAAAAGAGTTTGATAGAATTTATTTGGGAGTTTTGAATTATTATGACATTATCATCAGTAAGTTATTCAGGGCTACAGCGATCGATATAGATGATTGTTTTGTCTTAGTAAGGGATAAAAAGAAAGACATAGATTTTAAGCAGCTTAAGAAGCGTTTTAAAGAAACAGCATCTTTTGATGTCTCAGAAGATAAAGTGAATAAGAATTTTGAGCATTTCTTGAAGATTCTAAAGAAAGAAGGCCTGATCAATGAAAAATAGCGATCTTCTCAAAAGAGTTAATGCGTTGGGTTTACCGCTTTTTGGCTCCGAGGAAGACAAAAATGCTAATTTAACTTTGGCGGACATGGTAAGATCTCGTGATCTTCGCCTTTGGGAAGGGTTTCCAGTAGTATTAGCAAACAGCGTAGAAAAAGGGTTATTCAACTATGACAAGGTTAATTGGTATCTAAAAAAGCCGTTCGATAAACCGTATTTACTTTCACTTATGGAAATGTCGCTTGCACTTTATAAATTTTTTAATCTAAAGTTTTCTTGGGCTGATAAATTCTATTATTCACTTTCCGTAGCGAGAAGAAGAAAAGTGTTGGTATTCCTAGAGAAGCTTAAATCTGATGGAGAGCTTAACGTTTCCGGAAGCGAATTATCTGCTCAGAGATTAAAGACCGTATTCAATAATTACTTTAACCAAGCCCAGAATAAATTAAATGAATTACTTTCAGTAAAAGACGAATTGGGCCTTGAATATTCATTATCACAAGTTTTTTCTCCTAAACAAAAAGAACTATTTTTAAAGAAGCTTAAGCGGGAAAAATTAACCAAAACTGAGAAAGAGTATTTTTCAAGAGCGGTAAAAAAGAAGGTTTTGGCTTTAGCCAATCCAGAGCTGCATCGTTTGTCTCAGAAACTACTGGATTAATTCCTTCCCCTAAAAATTTTATCAGTTTTTTGAAAAGATAGCGCCTGGCGGGGCGCGGGGTGGGGGCCGCGCCCCGCCAAAGCAGTTAGTTTTGAGGCCCTGAACGCAAGAGGCGAGGCAGAACGCAAAGCACCTTGGCCTAAAGGATGGCCAGGTGTCCCGCTTTCTGCGGGAACATAGCGGGAGAGGAGCTTTCCTAAATTCGTAAATGTTTCTCGAAGTTTTGCTTATCATATAAAGGAGGGTTCTATGATTGAACTTGAAGCTTTGGAGTTAGCTTTGTCAAAGGAGCAAGACGCGGTAGGGACATATAAAAAATTACTAGTCGAACATCCCGCCTTGAAAGAGTTATTTTATTTCCTGTTGAATGAAGAACAAAAGCACGTGGCGATGATTGAGAAGAAAATCGCTGAATTATACAAATAAATTTGCTCGGACGTCCCGCCACGTTCCCTAAGGCAGACCGACTGGTGCACGGGCAATGTGGGAGCGCCCCCAAGGGCGCGGGGATAGAGATATTTCAGTAGGGGGCTTTACCCTGAGATTTACTTGTGGAGGAAAAAAAATTAAGTAAGAATTTCAACCCAAGAGGAACACCATATCTTCGCCGAAAGGTTCGGCGTGAATTTTGAAAGCGGGAGGGTTGCATGAAAAGGATTTTTGTTATTGCTTTCATAATATGTTTATTTGCCGGACAGGTTTGCGCGCAGACAGTTCCATTGCAGATCCTTGAAAAGTTCTTTGCGCCGGATAAGATCACGGTTTATATCGCCAAGAAGATCATCACCATGGGAGATGATCAACCGTTAGCTACGGCAGTTGCGGTGGAGGAAAACCGGATCGTGGCAGTGGGCAGCCTTGCCGAGGTCAAAAAGGCCCTTGTCGGCAAAAATTACCGGATTGACAAGCGCTTTGCCGGGAAAATCATCCTGCCGGGATTGATTGATCCGCATCTCCACATCTGGCTCTTTGCCCTGGTTGCGCCGGCGCATTTTATCACTCCTGACGACTGGGATCTGCCCTGGGCTAAAGTCAAAGGCCTTGCCGGACACGACGCTTACATAAATAAACTGCGCGAAACCGAGAAATCGCTCAAAGATCCAAAAGAATGGCTTTTTACCTGGGGTTACCACCAGTATTTCCACGGTTCACTTTCACGCGCGGACCTGGATGCGGTTTCCTCAACCCGGCCGATTGTGGTGTGGCACCGCTCGGTCCACGAATTCTATTTTAATACTGCCGCGGTCAATGCCATGAAGATTACGGAAGAGGCGCTGAGAGGACACGGACATGCCAGTGAGCAGACGGATCTCAAGAACGGGCATTTCTGGGAGGAGGGGATATCGTTGATAGTGAAGCCGCTTTATCCGCACCTGGCTTCGCCAATCCGGTTTGCCCGCGGTCTGGAGATGTGCAAACGGTATGTAAGTGCCAGCGGCCTGACTACTACCACCGACCCCGGGATTATGCTTCCTAACTCGGCCATGGAATTGATGAAGCTGGTATTCGATAATGACAGTACGTCCTTCCGGAATTTATTGATTCCCAGCGGCGAGGTAATCTGTAATAAATACGGCCTGGCCAAGGCACTTAAGGAAACAGAAAAAGTTTGCCTGGGAAGCGGGCACCGGATTTATTATTTACCCAGGCAGATCAAGCTTTATTGCGACGGCGCCGCCTTTTCTCAGGACATGCAGTTGAAGGGCGGTTATCTCGACGGCCACCAAGGCCAATGGATCCAGACCCCGCAGGAGTTGGAAGACGATGCCAGACTATACTGGAACGCGGGTTACCAGATCCGTATCCATGTTAACGGCGATTTAGGTAATGATGTGAGCATCGGGATCCTGGAAAAATTGATGAAGGAAAATCCCCGCCAGGACCATCGTTTTTCGTTGGAACACTACTGTGTTTCCGAGCCCGGCCAGGCTATCCGGCTCCACAAGCTGGGCGGGATTGCCAGTGTCAATCCTTATTATGTCCATGTCTTGGCAGACAGGTATTCAGAAGTCGGCCTGGGACCACAGCGGGCACAGTATATGGTCCGCTGTAATTCTTTGTTGCGTAACGATATTCCTTTATCATTGCATTCGGATACGCCGATGGCGCCGGCCAGACCGCTTACCCTGGCCTGGTGCGCGGTAAACCGCCTGACCATGTCCGGCAAGGTCGCGGGGCCGGAGGAAAGGATAAGCACCAAAGACGCGCTGAAGGCTATTACTGTCAATGCCGCTTTTACTTTACAGAAAGAACATGAAATCGGCAGTATTTCTGTCGGTAAGATCGCTGATTTCACTATTCTCGAACAGGACCCGCTGGCGGTTGATCCGAAACAATTAAAGGATATCCGGGTCTGGGGAAATGTCTTTGAAGGCAAGATTTACCAGAACAAGTATAAGAACGAAGCCGGCATGTATTCGCAGGCTGATATAGGCAGGTTGGAGGTTGATCCGGCTGTTGTTAACGCGCAGGGCAAAGACGGCTATCATGACGATGCCTGCGCCGCCAACCAGATTTTGCAGCAGGTAGCAAGAGGTCAGGAAGAGAATTCTCCGAAGTAAGTCTTGACTATCCCGGCAATTTATTATAAATATGAGTGCAATGAATAGGTATTTGCGTCGGTTACTTATAGGTATTCTGTGTTTTTCCGTAATTGGTGGAGCAGGGCGCGGTGTATTTAAGCTGTTTCATTAGAGACAAGGCTTTACCCCGGGGGAGTTTATCAGGGAGAAGCCAGGGAATAATTTAGAATTGCTTCCAATGAGGAACCCTTACTTATACTATTTCTATGTGGCACAATGAGTCACAACAACACACCGATGGGGTAACCTGTCGGTGTTTTTTTATCTGTCGATGTCCCTAGGAGATGGGGTGTTATTCCCGTCTGAGATTTCTGAAATATTTTGCAACACGATCTCTTAGGTAGAAGAGGGGGAATTTTTAGAGAAATTCTCTCTGAAATAGGCCAAAACCTCTCGTATTTTATGGTCGCGATTTTATGCTATTCCCGACGATATTTGCGAAATTCAGCGATCAAAATAGCGCATTAAATAGAGATAACCAGTCCTCACCTCGTCCGCACACAATAGTTTGAATCTCTTAATGTGAGTCCGAATGAAATATGCCAACAACTAAAAAAATGGCTCAAGGTTGAGGCATAAACTAGAGAGGCTTATATGATTCGCTGTCGCCAGGTTAACTTATTTGTAGTATAATAAACAATAAATGATAAGAAAGAAACAGAGGACTAAATAACTATGAACGATCAATTTCACAAAAAGAAATATAAAGCCAGTACTCGCGACTGGTTTAACCACTGGTCAAATAAATATGACCAGACTTTGGGAAAAATCGGCTTTCACCGGGAGTTATTGGATTTAATCGTAAGAAATTCCAAGGTTGAGGATTGCGATAATCTCCTGGATATCGGTTGCGGCACAGGGTTGCTTAGCCTAAAGTTACTGCAGAAGGCGGATTGTTCCATTACAGGCATTGATAATTCTAAAGAGATGTTGGTAATCTTTAAAGAAAAAATGAAAGTATTGGCCCTGGGCCAGAAAATTAACTGTAGGTTGATGGATATCGAGTCACTTAATTTCAAAAATAATACATTTGATATAGCGGTATCTTCCGTTGTTTTGCATCACTTACAGGATAAACTCGCTGTATTAAAGAAGATTTACAAGTTTATTAAGCCGGGAGGAGTTTTTGTCATAGGTGAGATTGATATGGACTCCACTGGTAATCACGCTGATGCCAAGAGGCTTCAGCGTATGTTACGCGTTTTAGAATCAGAATGGATTCCGGCCCTAAATGATGTCGGAGTAGAGGCTTTTACGCAGATGTACATCAATGGGATAAAGCATATTTTAAATCAAGGCGAGTATTGCGTAAGCCTTAAACAGTGGGCTGCGATTTGCAGAAAAGCTGGCTTTAGATCAGTTACTATCAAAAGAACGTCGCACTATAAATGCTTTGGCATAGTAGTAGCAAATAAACCAGCTAATAAGTAGAATTTTCCTATGTTAGAAATAACGCATGTAAAAAATTGTTTCGGATGCAGCCCTGATAATCCCAGCGGACTTAAGGTTAGATTTAAGATCAAAGACAAATTACTTGTGGGCGAATTTGATTCAAACCATAATCACGAAGGACCGCCTGGCATTATACATGGTGGCGTCATCGCGGCTATTATTGATGAATCATTCGCAACTTTCGCCGTCTCCTTACTTAAAATAGACGCAAGGACCGTTCGCGCAGAGATTGTGTTCCGTAATCCCGCCTATATTAGAGACAAGTTGCATATCGAAACTAGCCTGAAAGAAGAAAAGAGCCAGCTGGTTATCTTAAGGGTACGAGTTTATAGAGATAATACCGTTATTGCGGAAGCGGTAGGAAGTTTATTCAAGGCAAAAACTCAACAGACTCGCAAGAGAGGGAAGTGTTATAACTAAGAAATGTAAGAAGTATAAAGTCCCGCTTGAAGGATTTCTGTATAAAGTGGTATCATCTAAGTTATTCGAGATACGACCATCGCTAAAAGACCCCGAATTGTGCAATAAGTGTGAGGACAAAAAACAATAGGGAGCAAATGAAGTTCCTTATTATAAAGCATATCGATATCGAAGGGCCAGGTACGCTTGGGGATTTCCTGTACCAGCAAGGCATCCATTGGGATACTCTTGAATTAGGCAGCGGAGAGCGTTTACCGCAGAGCCCAGAAGGCTATGATGCGGTAGTGGCCTTAGGTGGGCCGATGAATGTATATGAAGAAGACCAATATCAATTCCTATCTGAAGAAGACCATTTTATTAGAGAGTGTCTTCACCTAGGTATGCCATACTTAGGGTTTTGTTTAGGTTCGCAATTATTAGCTAAGGCAGCAGGAGCTAAAGTAGTGCGTTCTCCGGTTAAAGAGGTCGGTTGGTATCAGGTTAATTTGACGGATAAAGGAAAAAGCGACCACCTTTTTAAAGAATCTTTATCGTCTATGCCTGTTTTTCATTGGCATTCGGATATGTTCAATGTTCCACAAAATGGAGCCCTCTTAGCAACTGGATCAGGGTGCCCGCATCAGGCTTTTAAAGTCGGCAGCAATGCGTATGGTTTACAATTTCATATTGAAATAACAAATAAAAATATCGAAGAATGGCATAATGAGTATGCGGCATCTGATTCAGCAGGGATTAATCTCCGAGAGATGTTGGATGGTTACGTTTTACATAAAGGCCTTTTTCATTCCCAGGCAGAAAAAATATATCAGAATTTTCTTTCAATCGTTAAAGGCGATTGAGAGAATGAAGGAGAAGAATTGAGTTAAAAAAAATTAAACGTCGGCTTAGCTGACAATGTAACAATGGTTGAAAAGGTTCTTTTTACCTGGAGCGGCGGAAAAGATAGCGCAATGGCTCTCTACGAATTGCAAAAGGACCGGAATTATGAAGTAACGGGTCCTCATGGGAGTCACTTCTCAAGCTGCGCAGAATTTCGATCATCTTTAAAGAAAAATCCTTCCTTTAATTGCTGTAAATAAAACATCCCAATAAAAAATTGACAATAGTTATTAAGTATGGTATCTTTTATATTATAAGTAATACTTTTCATACAAGTTATACTAAGGTAAATCTTGTGAAGACAATTTAGAAAGGAGTAGGAAATGAGTAATTTCCCAAAGTTTTACGGTAAAGTTCCAGTAGGAACAAAGGGACAGATTGTTATCCCAGCAGAAGCAAGAAAAGCAATGAACATTAACCCTGGAGATAATGTAATCATTATCTCTGGGCCGCCTCATCATGAGAAAATGGTTAGTATTATTCCCGAAGTTGAGTTCAACAAATTCTTGAAATTTTTTGAAGAACATGTAACCAGCTTAAGAAAAGTAATCTCTAAATAATATAAGTAGTAACATAGTGTCATTTTGAAGGTTGTTATCAAAATTGTATTTCTTTACTTTTCGTTGGGGCTGTTTTTATGGAGGTTTTACGAATGATTGAGGTTAGTAATCTCACTAAGAATTTTGGGGATCTCTGTGCCGTAGATCGTGTATCGTTTTCCGTACCAAAAGGGATCATTTTTGCTTTTCTTGGGCCCAATGGTGCCGGGAAGTCCACAACCATTAAGATGCTCACGACAATTTTATCACCAACCAGTGGAAGCATGAATGTGGGTGGTTTTGATGTGCTTGCGAAAAAAAACGAGGTTAGGGCTTCCATCGGAGTTATATTCCAGGATCATACTTTGGATGACGACTTAACCGCGTATGAAAACTTATATTACCATGCAGTACTTTATAAGGTTGCCCAGAATCAAAGGAGGGATAGAATTGAAAAAATTCTTAATGATATTGGTCTGTTTAGCAGGAAAGACAGTTTAGTAAGAGAATTTTCAGGAGGCATGAAGAGGAGGGTTGAGATTGCAAGGGGTTTGTTGCATTTCCCAAAGATATTGTTTCTTGATGAAGCGACGCTGGGTTTGGATGTACAGACAAATAATTTCTTCTGGACATACTTGGATAAAATAAACAAAGAAGAAGGCGTTACAGTATTTTTTACTACTCATAATCTTGATGAAGCCGAAAAAAACGCCAAGAGGATTGCGATTATTGACAATGGAAAAATCCTAATTGAAGGCACCCCATGTGAAATCAAGAAAAAAACTGATACGGATTCATTGGAAAAGGCATTTCTTAAGCTGACAGGATATGATATCCGGGAGCAGCCGGCGGACCATGTTGATGTGATGAGGAAGAGGTTTAAAAGATGAATAGCGCCTTAATGGTTATGTGGCAGAGGCAGATTAAGGAGTACTTCAGGAACAAACAAAGAATGATCGGGACTTTAGCACAGCCCTTGTTGTTTTTGGTTACTTTCGGTTTCGGCTTAAGCTCAACCTTTAAACAAACAGGAAATGGTAGCTATATACAATATTTAACGCCCGGGATAGTCGGCATGACAATACTATTCAGTGCGGTAATGAATGGGATGTCTCTGATTTGGGATAAACAGTTTGGGTTTTTGAAAGAAACCCTTGTCGCCCCCGTGTCAAGAGCGAGGCTATTATTTGGAAGATGTTTAGGAGGCGCCACAACAAGTATCTTCCAGGGGTTAATTGTGATTATTTTCGCTTTTTTAATGGGATTTAGGATTTCTGACTGGGCACTCTTTCCATTAGCGGTTATCCTTATGTTCCTCACAGCGCTTTTGTTCAGCCTTTTAGGCACAAGCCTTGCTTCAAAATTTGACGATATGCAGTCCTTCCCGACCATAATGAACCTTTTAGTTATGCCGATGTTCTTTCTGTCTGGTGCATTATTCCCAATCAAGAATTTTCCAAGTGTTATTAGAATTTTAGCAAAGATTAATCCAATGACCTACTGTGTAGATTTATTAAAATATGCTTTCGGAGGAAAAGCAGAGTTTAATATAGTATTGAATATTACAGTTTTAGCTATGGGGATTATTGCGTTAGGCATATTAGGCACATACTTTTTCAATAGGTTAGAAACTTAAAATATTTGGGAATAAAACCCATACTTTTACGTCTAATATATGGAAAAACAGAAGAATGAGGATATTATTTGCATCGAACGGTTTCTTGCCGGTGAGGTAGAGGGGTTTGAGATACTGGTAAGGAGATACCAGGATAGGGTTTTGAATATCGTTTATTCGCTTATCGGGCATGACAAGGAAAGCGAGGATATTGTGCAGGAAGCATTCTTGAAGGCCTATAACAGCTTGAGTTCGTTCAGGCGGCACTGCCAATTTTCCACCTGGCTTTACCGTATAGTGGTAAATACTACCTATGATTTCCTGCGCCGGAGGAAACATCTGGCCAGCGATGTATTGGCCATAGAAAACATTCCTACTACCTATGATAATCCCCGAGATGCATTGTTAAAAAGGGAGAAGGAAGCGATATTAAAGACGGCTTTAGCAAATGTGCCCCTAAAATACAGGATAGCGCTTGTGCTTAAGGATATTGAAGATTTGAGTTATAACGAAATAGCACAGATTTTACATTGCCGTATTGGAACCGTAGAATCAAGGATTTATCGCGCAAGACAAATCCTTAAAGAAGAATTGCTTAAGCGCGAGGGAGAAGCAAAATGAAAGAATGCGGACAGGTCAGAAAACTTTTACCCCGTTATCTTGATAAAGAGGCAAACGATAGGGAAGTCGCTTTTATTAAGGATCATCTTTCCCATTGCCATTTATGCAGTAGAGAATATTCAGAGCTTTCTGAAGTTAAGCAGCTTATGCTGGAAAAAGAACGCAAGAGCTTACCTGAGGATTATCTAGTTTCCCGCTTGAGAGAAGAAATCACAAGACGGCAGTACACTGAAGAAAAACTTTCGTGGTTGACGGGCATGGGCAATTTTTCGCGTCGGCTTATTCCTATTCCTGTTGCCACGATTGCGTTATCAATAGCGCTTTTGATTGTAACTTCCAGGCAGCAAATAGCCAATTATTCGCTGGATGAACATATATTAAGCGGGGCACAAACGACAACGGAAACGGCTTTGAGAGTAATGTTAAGCGCACAAAACTAATATAAGGAGGTGGTCAGGATGAATAAGAACGCAGTATATTTAGCAGTATTCGCAGCTTTGTGTGTTTTAACAGGCGTATTGGTTGGTGCTAATATAACTAAGCGGTCGAATCTGCCATGGTCTGGCCCGGAAAGGCCGGGTTTTAGAGAAAGGGCTGAGCGTTTTATGGGGTATAGGCCGAGAGGACCAGGAGAAAGAATGGGCGGTGGCGGGCCTATTGAGATGCTAACAGCTAAGTTAGGTCTTAGCGTAGAGCAGAAAGCAAAAGTGACAGATATTTTAGAGAAAACTCGTCAGGAAATCGATGAAGTAGGAAAGAATATTCGCAGTTCTATTGACCAGATTAAGGAGAAAAGCGATAAACAGATTATGAGTATCCTTACGCCTGAGCAGCAAGAAAAATTTAAGGCGTTGCAAAAGGAGTTTAGTAAGGGTTGCGGACCCAAGGGGCCAGGAGAAAAATATGGGCCGATGAGAGAACGCGGGCCGCATCCAGGCGAAGAATTGCCGCCACCTCAAGAATAACAGGTATAAATCCTGAATTTAATAAGGCAGAGGAATATATGCCCCCTCTGCCTTATTGTATATTAACAAGTATTTTAAGCCTAAAAAACGTGCTTAAATACCTCAAGATTTATTCTATAACTTTGGTTTTATTATTCATTTTTTATAATTCGCTATTTGCCGAAGAAATTCTTACATGGCAGGAATGCATTAAAGAAGCGGCAAAAAACCACCCTGACCTGATTGCTGCCCAAGAAGAAGTTAAACAATCCGAAGCCAGTAAAAAGATTACTGCTAGCACTCTTTACCCCCAAATCAACGCTAATTTGAGCGCATCAACAAGCAGGAGCGATTCTGGTAGCTCAAGCGACTCTAGCGGACCGGGCGGTTCATCTGGCAGTAGTTCTACCAGCGATTCGTATAGTTATGGGCTTACCGGCACGCAATTGATATTCGACGGAACCAAGACAATTCAAAATGTCAAGGCTGCCTCAGAGAATATAAATGCCTCGAAACAAAATTTCAAATATACTTCGGTTACTGTAAGGTATAAGTTGCGTAGCGCATATGTTAATTTGTTAAAAGCTCAGGAATCGCTTAAGATCACACAGGAAATTTATGATATTAGAAGGAGCAACCTTGAATTAATTACTTTACGTTATGAGTCAGGTCTAGAACACAAAGGTGCTTTATTGACTGCCGAGGCGGATCTGGCTGACGCACAATATGGAGTCAATCAGGCTAAAAGAGCCCTGGAGGTTGCCCAGAGAGACCTTATAAAAGAGATAGGCCGGGCACGGTTTACTCCTGTAGCCGTAAAGGGTGATTTTAAAGTAAAAGATACTGTTTTAAATAAACCTGACTTTGAAGTTATTGCCCAAAAGAACCCCTCTTTGCAGCAGCTTATTGCCCAGAAGAATGCGGCGCAATTTAGCCTTAATTCTGCCTATGCCAATTTTTCTCCCACGCTTTCCGGCTCAGCAGGCGCGAATAAGTCCGGTTCGCATTGGGAGCCAAAAGGGGATAATTGGAATTTGGGGCTTACTTTATCTATGCCCATATTTGAAGGAGGATTAAGGCTGGCAGAGGTTTCCCAAGTCAAGGCCTACTTAAATCAGCTCAAGGAAAACGAAAGAAGCACTAAAGATGGCATTGTTTTAACATTGGAGCAGAATTGGACTTTGCTTCAAGATGCGCTTGATAATGTAAAAGTGCAATATAAATCTTTAATCGCAACCGAAGAACGCTCAAAAATCGCCCAAGCTGAGTATTCTATTGGGTTCATTACTTTCGATAACTGGACGATCATTGAGGATAATCTGGTACAGCAAAAGAGTGCGTATTTAGACGCTCAGGCAAATGCGTTGCTGGCAGAAGCAGGCTGGATTCAGGCGAAAGGAGAAACTTTAGAATATGAATAAGAAGAAAAAGATATTAAGTATTATAATTTTGGTTTTATTGTTAAGCTGTCCGTTAATCATTATCAGAATGAAGAAGAGCCAAGATCCAGCCGAAGTGGCCAATGAAATCAAGCCTACGTTTGGCTCTATACAGGTAGCTATTTCAACTACTGGGACGGTTTATCCTAAGAACCGTCTTGAAGTAAAGCCTCCGGTTGGCGGCCGCGTGGAAAGCATTTTGGTTAAAGAGGGGGAAAGCGTGAAAACCGGGCAAACCTTGGCTTGGATGAGTTCAACCGAGAGAGCGGCGCTTCTTGACGCAGCTCACGGTCAAGGCGAAGAGCAGTTAAAATATTGGCAGGAGACTTATAAGCCGATAGCATTATTAGCTCCGATTAACGGAGAGGTTATTGTTGCTACGACCCAACCCGGCCAGACCGTTTCAACTTCTGATGCAATAATAGTGCTTTCTGATCAGCTTATTGTCCGCGCGCAGGTAGATGAGACTGATATAGGAAAGATTAAGCTTAACCAAAAGGCGATTATCAGCTTAGATGCGTATCCAGACGTTAAGATTAACGCCTTCGTTGAACACATATATTATGAATCAGAGACCGTAAATAATGTAACTATATATAAAGTTGACCTCGTCCCTGAAAAGATACCAGAATTTTTCCGTTCAGGCATGAATGCAACGATTGATTTCAATGTTGGAGGCAAGGAAGGCGCTTTGCTTGTACCGGTTGAAGCAGTACATAAAGATAAGGATGAAAATTATGTTTTGTTAAAACAAGAAGGCAGCGTAAGTCCTGTCAAGCGTGTTATTAATCTGGGTATTACTGATGACAAGAATTACGAGATTCTTTCTGGCATAACTGCCAGCGATACAATATTTGTTTTGACAAAACAATATGTTTTGCCCACTACTAGTAATAATACAGGCAGCAATCCATTCCTGCCTAAAATGCCTACTGGGAAGAAAAATCAAGGCGGCCCGCCGCCAGGATAGGATAAAAATGATTGAGACAAGAAACTTAAATAAAACCTATCAAATGGGAGATGTTAAGGTAGAGGCTTTGCGTGGAGTATCCCTAAAGATCTCTCCCGGTGAGTTTGTCGCGATCATGGGTGCTTCCGGTTCGGGTAAATCTACGCTAATGCATGTCTTGGGGCTTTTAGACCGGCCGGATTCCGGGGAATATTTTTTAGGAGGTGAAAATGTAACAAAACTTTCTGATAAGGAACTGGCTTTGGTCAGGAACCAGCTGGTTGGTTTTGTGTTTCAGCAGTTCCATTTATTGCCGAGAATGACAGCCTTAGAAAACGCCGAGCTCCCTTTAATTTACGCCGGTAGGAGGCATTTAAAAGAGAGGGCTAAGAAAGAAATCGGAGAAGTCGGCCTAAAAGACAGGATGTTTCACAGGCCAAATGAGATGTCCGGCGGTCAACAACAAAGGGTCGCTATTGCCAGGAGCTTGGTCAATGACCCGCCGATAATCTTTGCTGATGAGCCCACGGGAAATCTTGATACTAAAAGCAAGGAAGAGATAATTACGATATTAAAGACGCTTAACAAAAAGGGGAAAACCATTGTCATTGTTACCCACGAAAATGAGATTGCAGCGCATGCCAAGCGAATTATTACGATGCGTGACGGCCAGATTATTTCCGATAAGGCCGTTTTCAATGGAATGGAAAGTCCTAAAACTGGCTTCCCTGGTTATGAAATCAAAGATATCCTGTCTAAAACCGGCAGTGCAGTAAAAGGGGGCATGGAATTTTTTGATTATCTCAGGCAGGCGGTCTCAGCTATGCTGTCGCATAAAATGCGGGCATTTTTATCAATTTTGGGCATACTTATCGGAGTAGCCGCGGTTATCGCAATGCTGGCTATTGGCCAAGGCTCGAAAGAATCCATAGAAAAGCAGCTGGCTTCGCTTGGTTCTAATCTCCTTATTGTCAGCCCTGGAGCCAGAAAATCGGGAGGAGTAGCTTTACAGGCTGGGACAACGACGCGGTTTACCTTTAAGGACGCAGAAGAGATCAAGAAACTAAGCGATTGCGTAGCTAGGGTCAGCCCTTTAGTGTCGGATAGGGCCCAGGTAGTTTACGGAAGCAATAACTGGAATACCAAAGTTCAGGGCGTAGGTATTGAATATGAGCAGTTGCGCGCATCTACCCCGATAGTCGGCAGGTTTTTTACCGAAGAAGAAGTCAAAATGAGGAATAAGGTAGCCTTGCTCGGCACCACCGTGATAAAAGAGATTTTCGGGAATTCTAATCCTGTCGGAGAAACCATTAAAATAAACCTGATTAACTTTAAAGTAATCGGGATTTTACCTGTCAAAGGCACAGCCGGCCCTCAGGATCAGGATGATACAGTGATTATACCAATAACTACTGCGATGTATAGGGTATTCGGCAAACAATATATTGATTCTATTTATGTGGAAGCAAAAAGCGCGGATTTAACCGACGCTGCCCAGGAAGCAGTAAGCAAGCTTATTATAAAGCAGCACCGCTTGATTACCAAAGACCAGCAGGATTCCTTCTCTATTTTTAATATGGCCGACATTAAGAATACGCTTACATCTACCACTAAAACAATGTCTCTTTTGCTTGGAGCCATCGCTGCTATTTCCCTTCTTGTAGGTGGTATTGGCATTATGAACATTATGCTTGTTTCGGTAACCGAGAGGACGCGCGAGATCGGCCTGCGCAAAGCCATAGGAGCAAATAATAAAGATATCCTTACCCAGTTCCTTATTGAGGCGGTATTGATGTCGTTTATCGGCGGATTAGCCGGCGTTATATTCGGCAGCGCTGCGGCTATATTGATAACTCTTATAGCCGGCTGGTCAGTAAAGATTTCTGCGTCTTCAGTAATCCTAGCCACGGTTTTTTCATTGGCAGTAGGGATAGTGTTTGGGCTCTGGCCGGCAAGGCAGGCCTCCCGGCTTAATCCTATTGAAGCGTTAAGATACGAGTAGGCGGTGATAAAAGTATAAAGGAGGCTATTATCATGCGGGGAAACCAGGATATCATCGTATTTACAATCTTTGCTTTACTATGCGTTTTTATCATTGGTTGCGGCAAACATAAGATTGAGAGCAGATGGCGAGACGGCGAAATTAGCATTGACGGAAAATCTGACGAGTGGAAAGATAGCTTGGCGTATTATGATGAAAATACAAGGGTTAACATTGGGGTGATGAATGATGATACTTATTTATATGTTTGTTTGATTACCCGAAACCACGGCCTTATGGAACAATTGTTGAGGTCTGGTTTTACAGTGTGGTTTGACCCGAAAGGTGGCAATAATAAAGTATTGGGAATTCATTTCCCCTCTGGCGGCGGGATGATGCCGGATAACGGTATGCCGGCTATGGGTAGAGGCAGGGAAGATTTGGATCCGCCAGATAAGAAAAGCCCAGAGAGACCGACGGAAATGTTTCAAGAGCCCTGGCAGGAAGTTGAGATTATCGGTCCGGGTGAAGAAGAAAGATATAAGACAACGGTAGAGGCAGCCGAGAAATACGGCATAAATGTTAAGATAGGCAAAGAAAAAGGATATTTTGTTTATGAACTAAAAGTGCCACTTTTTGAAAATGAACAGTATCCTTATGCCATTAGGCCTAATAAAGATAGATTGATTGGTTTAGGTTTTGAGACATCAGGGTCTGGAGGAGGAATGTCTGGGTCCGGAGGCAGGAGAGGTATGGGTATGCCTGGCGGAGGTATGTCTTTTGGCGGAGGTGGAATGGGTCGCCCCGGTGGTGGAGGGCCTGGAGGCGGAGGTCCACCTAGCGGAAGGGGCGGGATGGGGATGGCTGAAGAAGAAAAAAGTTTCCAGTTGTGGTTGATAGTAGTGCTTGCAGGAGGTGTAAAATGAAGAGGATAAATCTGCTTAGAAAATTTTTGGTGGCATTATGCTTTAGCTCGTTCCTTTTTATACAATCAACAAATGCTTTTGCTCGTCCGGGAATGGGAGGGTCTGAGGGGCCGCGTGGCGGAGGTCCGGAGTCTCCGCACAGAGGACCGGAACAAATTATGGTTGGACATGAACAGTATCGTTATCGCGACGGCAGATTTTACCGGCCGGTATTTTTTGGTTTGTTTGAAATTCTCGTTGATGTCCCACCTATAGGAGCGATTGTTACGGTCCTTCCGTTAGGTTATAGGACTATCGTTATTGGAGGTGCAACTTACTATTATTATAACGGTATTTATTATACAGTTTGTCCTTCCGGATATGTTGTTGTGCCGGCTCCCGTAGTGAATCCGAATGTTATAGTTGTATCTCCCGCCACTACCCAGCCTCAGAAAGTATCTGGAGAAACAGTCACGATTAATGTACCCAATTCAAACGGAAGTTATACTCCTGTTACGCTGATTAAGCAGAAGGGCGGGTATATAGGTCCGCAAGGGGAATATTATTTAGGTCATCCCACCATTGAACAATTAAAGGTTTTATACGCAAAATAGAACAGAGTACAAAATTAGGCATGTAGATCTTTTAAACTAACTAAAGGTATTAAGATAGATTGAGAATAAAGGGTTAAGCTTAATTAAGAATGGACCAATAAATAGCGATAGGATTAAGCAACTGGTTTGGGTCCTATCACCTGTCCTTCGCTCAGTAACTTTTTCAAAGAGAGATATTTTTGATTTTCTTTTCACAAGAAAGATCCCCCGGGGTAAAGCTCTGAAACTTCTTTATCCCCGCGCCCTTGCAAACAAAATTTTTTCAGGAAAGAGGCTCGGCCGCTATGCCCCGTCTTCCCGCAAGAGGCGGGGAAGAGCGAAGATATAGCGGCAGAGCTTCTTTCCTAACTTCGTACTTGTTTCTTGAATAACAGATAATTTAGGCTACATTTTTAATTTTTATGCTATAATATTTCAAAATGTTATTAATCGTCCGTTCCAAAATAGATCCGGAAACCCTAAAGAAGATAGCTGAAGATTTAAAGGGCTACATAAAAATTGTAGTTGATGTTCAGCGTAACATCTTAGCTGCGGGCGGAGAAAAACATGTTGACGGAGAACGGCTGCTTTTAGAAGACGGAAGTCGCCAGGAAGACCTATGGGGAGCGGGATTAGATTTGGAGACAGGGGAAATGGATTTTGACTCTCTGATTAATTTAAGGCCCACGCAGAATAGAAGCCGTGAAATATTAGATGAAGAAATACGTAAAAAAGCCGCTTCATTGATTGAATCTTTATTAAAGGATTAGTTGAATGGATGCACGTGAAATAACCTTAAATATTGCCGTCAATTTAGGGCGTTTGTGCCGTTGGGCCATGGAAGGTCGTAAGGAGCGAGTGGAGCAGTTTTTGGCACAGACCGAAGGATATCTAAAAGATTTGGAATCCGCCCCGAAATCAAGCCGTTTCCTACCCACCTATGAATGGTTCAAGAATGACTTTACGCGCCTCTCTCATGATGTTCATATGGACGCCGATTGGGCTGAATCTATGCTTACCTGGGCGAACATCTTATCCCATCGAGCCTCTCTAGCATAAATTTATTTCAGAGCAAAGAAACAGAGAATTTATCGTTTACACTACAAAATCCCGGAAAATTAAAAATGTAGTGTAGCGCTGGATGAAGCAAGGCCGACTGATGCACGCTCAATATGGGAGCGCCCCCCCAGGGCGCGGTGCATTTATGCTATTTCATTATGCACCCGGCGCTATAGGAAGCGCCGGTGTCCTGCTTTCTGCAGGAAGACAACACCCGTCCCTATCGGATCGGCGGGTGTCTTGCCTCCTGCAGGAACGGTTGAGGGGATTTTAGAGAGACGAGAAGAAAATTCGTTTTTTTGTCAATCTGGACCCCAATTTTTATTGCCGCGGTTTTTGACGATGTAACGCCGGTGATAAAGGAGGAATTATGCAAAGCCAGGAAAATATTTTGTCAAACCTGAAAATGAATCCTAAAATCGCAAGAACAAAAAATGGCCGAATCGAATTTGATATAACAGAAGGCGGCTTTCCCGTTGTTTTAAGTGTGCACGGAGGGATAGGGGGCCGGGATCAAGCGCGCGTAATGGTATCCTGGCTGGATCAAGATAAATACAGGTTGCTCTGTCCTTCAAGGCCCGGTTATTTGGGGACGCCGTTAGAAAGCGGTAAAACGATCGAAGAACAGGCCGATCTTTTTGCAGCTTTACTTGATGAGCTCAAAATTGATAAAGTCGCATGCATATCAGCTTCGGCGGGCGGGCCGCCGGCTTATATGTTTGCCATCCGCCATCCCGATAGAGTCTGGGCATTGATAGCCATTGATAGTATCAGCGGTTATTATGATATGCCGGATACTGCAGGCGTTTTTACCCAGCTTTTATTCCTTAGCCCCCTGGGCCAGAAACTTAACAAAATGCTGAGTGAGAAGAAGCCGGATATGTTTCTGCAGCAGTTATACCAGTCGGTGGCATTTTTTACAAAGGACCAGCTTAAGAAACACGTGAGTTTTGCGCTTAAGTCACCGGGCGGCATGGATTTTATAAAGGCATTTATGGATACGATGTATCCCTATGACGTAAGGAAAGCGGGCACGGAAAATGATATGGCTCAATACCGAAAACTTATCCACCTTCCAGTCGAAAAGATAAAATGTCCGAGCCTTATAATACACGGTACTCATGACGCTGACGTAAAGTTTTACGACGGAGTTTATGCATACGAACATATCCCTGATGCTGAGCGTTATTGGATAGAAGAGGGCTCTCATTTGGGCTTCTGGTTAAGCCCGCATGCCCAAACTGCGCAGGAACTGGCCCGCAATTTCCTTGATAGGAACGCAAAAGACCGATAAGGACGGAAAGGGGGATGTGCGCCAAAAGGCATGCCTGCCGGCAGGCAATGGCGAGGTTTCTTGATGGGGTAAATCAAAAATATTTCTCTTTGAGAAAATTACTGTGCGAAAGACAGGAATTACCCATGAAAGAATGCAAATGTTGTAAAACACTTATTAAAGAAAAGGCTGCGTTTTGTCCTTCTTGCGGATATGACCCCAAGACAGATACCATGAGCGCATCCTTTAGACAAAACGCAGTATCAAGGGAAGAAAGAAATAGAAAGATGCTGACGAAAGAGAGGCGCTGTAGCCACGGTATCAGGCCGGGGGTTAAAATATCCGTATTTATCGGCTTGGCAGTGGTTATTTTTGTGATACTCTATAAGCACAATTTTAACCCAAACAGAGTTATGTCTGAAATTAAACAGGCCTGGGATAAGGCCAGGGTAAAAACCGGTAAAATTATCCCTATGGAAGTCGAAAAGAAAAAAGGACCAGGGAAAGAAGCCGAAACTTTTAATCCTTCTACGGCTTTAATTGTGCAAGGAGTAGTCTGGGGAGAGCCAATGCCTCAAGCAATTATAAATAACAGGGTAATCAATATGGGGGATGTTATCGAAGGAGCCAAAGTTATCGATATAAGTAAAAAAGGGGTAGTTTTGCTTTATAAAGACCGTAAATATTTGCTGCCTTCATACGTATCGAAATATAAGGAATGATTAAATGTGTGGATTAATAATCCAGGGGCGTTCCTTAAGTTACCAGCCTATAAATGGTGTCCTTTTTTGGAATGCCCCTGTTCTATAGCTGATCATTTTTCCTTCGCGAAAAGCGGGGCCAGATCTCTCGGGCTCAAGCTGGAAACTGCCCGGCACAACTATGGGAAAGCTCTTGATTGTTTCCAAAAAGCGCCTGGGATTTGTGGGCGGCCAAAATTGGCCCGGCATGTATTTGCCGGGCTTTATTTTTTTGGGGCCCCTGGTGAAGGAGGTTGCTTTATATCAGAAAGGACGTTATAATATAAACCATAAAATTGATAAGGTTGATTTAACGCGATAAGGAGCAAGATGAAAAAAATATTTAAGCGTAAAAGTATTTCAGTCCAACCGCAGGTTGAGCCGAATATAGCGGCTCTTATCGATAAAATGCAACAGCAGCTGACTCTTCTGGAGAAGAAGATCGATACCTTGGTCAGCCGGTCTTCAGAAAGGCCGTACGGGACAAGTAATTATTCTAAACCTTTTCAGCGCTTCGATAACTCTCAGCGTTTTGGCAGAAGGGGCCAGGATAATAATTACCGGGAAAGAAGCTTTACTAAAGCGATCTGCGCAGACTGTAAGGCTGAATGCGAGGTCCCTTTCAAGCCAACCGGAGACCGCCCGGTATACTGCAAGGAGTGTTTTACCAGGCATAAGGAAGGCGGCGGATTATTTAAAGCCAAATTTGAGCATAACCCCCGGGAGGGAGATTTCGCCAAAGACCGTAATTTTGATAAGCCGCAGGGTAGAGAAGACCACAGTTCCGGCGGAAGAAAGAAGCCAAGTTTTCGCCGCAGAAAAGGGCGCGATTAACGACATTATTTAGCGTACTGCTTGAACCCAAGAGATATGGCCTGCCCCCTCCCAATTCCTGGATTTTAAGGCAAAAGACTGATGAGAAAGAACAGGTTTATAGTCCATGTTGATATGGACGCGTTCTTTGCAAGCGTGGAGCAAAGGGACAATCCGCAATACCGGGGTAAGCCGGTTATTATCGGCGCTGACCCCAGGAGTGGTTTGGGCAGGGGCGTTGTCTCAACATGCTCTTACGAAGCAAGGAAATTCGGCATCCACTCCGCTATGCCTATTTCAAGTGCTTATCGAAAATGCCCCCAGGCAATATTCCTTCCGGTTGACTACCAAAAGTATGTCCAGGTTTCCGGCCAGATAATCAATATCTTGAAAGACTTCTCGCCGGTTGTCGAACAGGTAAGTATTGATGAGGCATTTCTTGATATCAGCGATACATATAAGATGTATCGCTTTGCTTATGAGGCCTGCGTTGCCATAAAAGACCGGATAAAAAAAGAAGTTAGCCTGACTGCGTCGGTCGGCTTAGCCCCTACCAAGATGGCTGCTAAGATCGCCTCGGGCCTTGAGAAACCAGACGGCCTGGTTGAGGTCAAAGAGGGAAACCTGCTTGATTTTCTTCGGCCGCTCGATGTAGGTGTGCTCTGGGGAGTAGGCAGTAAAACAAAAGCCCTCCTGAACCAGATGGGTATCCGCACAGTCGCAGATCTTGCTAAAACAGGCAAGGCAGGGCTGGTAAGTGAGTTCGGCAAAAACGGCGAATGGTTCTGGGAAATGGCGCAGGGGATAGACGAGAGTGAGGTTGAGGCTGAGAGAGAAACAAAATCAATAAGCAACGAAACGACGTTTGAAAAGGATACGTGCAATAAAGACCTTATAATGAGCGAGCTGGCTTCTTTGTGCGAGCAGGTATCTGATAGGCTGAGGGAAGGAAACTTTAAATGCCGGACAATCACTTTAAAGATCAGGCTTGAAGGGTTCCAGACTTATACGAGATCACTAACCATACCCGAGCCGACAAATTTTTCAGAAGTCTTGATAAAGACGCTCAGAAGGCTCTTTGAGGATTTCGAGGTTAAGGACCGCAAGGTAAGGCTTGTCGGTGTAAAGGCGTCGAATCTTTCCGCGGCAGATGAAAAATACCTGTTTGTGGATAAGAAAGAGATCAAAAAGGAAAAAGTCCACAAGGCAATAGACAGGATCCGCCAAAGGTTCGGCAGTGATTCGATTCGCCAGGCAAGCGCGCAGGATATTATGGGGTAAAGATAACCAAGAAGGAACAAGGCCCGGATAGTTTCTTGATTGCTTCGGAAAGCGCCCGGGATTTGATTGATCGGATACGGTCAATAGCCTTTTGTCGTAGAAGACGGCACGCCAATCCATCCGATAGGACTGGGTGTAAGGTTACCTGTCTACAGAGAGCGTTTTCTTTCCTGGGCGTCCTTAGCGGGAATACCTCTCAAATTTACCAATAGCAGCACGTTTCCTTGTGCAATATTGCTGTTTGAACTGCGAGAAGACCGGAGCTTGATTAATAATTCTCGATTATGCTTGACAAAAAGCCTAAACTTCTTTAAAGTAGATACATAAGCGTTATAAAATATTTTTCTGGGTTCAGAAATAGTTTTTATTTCTGAAGGTAGCAATGATGGTCGGGCCGCCATCTGGCAATAATAGCAGGATGGCGGATTTTATTTTTGTGCAACATAAGACCCTTCCTTTAAATGTATTAGGAGGGTCTACCCTGCTGGGTTAAAAGGCATAGGAAGGCCTATCCCGCTGGATAAAGATTTGAAAGGAGGCATAAGCTATGGAATGGCAGGATATCCCTACACCCGATGAAATAATAGACGTAAGCAAAAAGAAGTTTTCTGGTTACAGCAAGCACATCTTTTGGATAGTCTTAGGCCTGGTTATTATTATAGGGGTAAAAGGCGTAGTCTATTCAATAGGGCCGGATGAGGTAGGCGTGATCCAAAGGTTTGGTAAATATATTAGCTTAAGCTCCCCCGGGCTGCATGCCAAGATCCCCTTTGGAATTGATAAAGTTACTCCGATCAAAGTAGAGAAGATCTTTAAGGAGGAATTCGGGGTTAGAAATATGGGGATGCGGGTAAGGACAGGGTCTTCTTATGGAGCAGACCTTGAGGAGTCTCTTATGCTTACAGGGGACTTGAACATACTTGATGTGCGTTGGATTGTGCAGTTCAAGATAAAAGACCCTATAAAATTGCTTTTTGTCGTGCGTGATCCCCTTAAGGTCATAAGGGACGTCTCTGAGATAGTTATGCGCCGGTTTGTGGGAGATTATACAGTGGATGAAGTATTGACCATTAAAAGAGAAGAAATAGACCATTTAGCTCAAGTCGAGATGCAAAAAATATTAGATGATTATCAGACCGGGGTTCAGGTCATTACAGTGAAATTGCTGGATGTAAACCCGCCGGATAAGGTAAAACCCGCCTTTAACGAAGTCAACGAGGCAAAGCAGGAAAAAGAGAAGATGATTAACCAGGCCTGGGAGGTATATAATAAAACTATACCCAAGGCCAGAGGAGAAGCAGAACGGACTATCCGCGAGGCAGAAGGATATTCTCTCGATAAGATAAACAGAGCTAAGGGTGAGTCAGAAAGATTTTTAGTAACCTTAGGGGAATATAAAAAGGCCCCGGAGATCACACGTAAGAGGCTATACCTTGAGACACTCTCTGAAGTCTTGCCCAAGGCAAAAGAAAAATATATCATTGACCCGAGGCAATCTTCCATATTGCCGTTATTAGATATAGGCAAGAAAGGAGGGCTTAAGCAATGAAAGAAGGCAAATTAGGGACAATTTTGGGATTAGTTTTTTCCCTGGCTATAATTGTTGTGCTTGCGTTTGCAAGCGGGATGTTATTTATAGTGGATGAAACAAAACAAGTAGTGATTACCCAGTTCGGCAAACCGGTGGGTGAGTCGATAACATCCGCGGGCCTGCATTTTAAAGCGCCTTTTATTCAACAGGCGCATTATTTTGAGAAGAGGCTTCTGGAATGGGACGGTGACCCGAATCAGATACCCACAAAAGACAAAAAATATATCTGGGTAGATACAATGGCGCGCTGGAAGATAGTGGACGCGCTGAAGTTTCTACAGTCCGTAGGCAATGAGTTAAGCGCCAGCAGCCGCCTGAATGATATTATCAATTCAGCTACCAGGGATGCTGTTACGGGAAATCTTCTGGTTGAGGCGGTAAGGAATTCAAATCGCATACTAGAAAGCAAAGATTTAGGCGCTGATGCTATTGTTAGCGATGAAGCTTTAGAGCGTATTGGAATAGGCAGGCAAGAGCTGACCCGTTCCATATTAGAGAAAGCAAAAGTGCTTGCTCCGCAATACGGGATTGAGATTATGGATGTGCGTATAAAGCGCATAAATTATGTGGAAGAAGTGCGCAACAAGGTGTATGACCGCATGATTGCTGAAAGAAAGCGCGCTGCCGAGAAATACCGCTCAGAAGGATTTGGAAAATCTGCAGAGATTGAGGGACAAACCGGCAAAGAGTTAAAGTTAATTACTTCAGAGGCCTATCGGCAGGCGCAGTCTATTGTCGGGAAAGCCGATGCTGAGGCAATTAATATTTATGCCAGCTCTTATTCCCAGAATCCCGAATTTTACTCATTCCTTAAGACATTAGAAACATATAAAGGCACTATTGACGAGAATTCAACCTTGGTTTTGACTACTGATAGCGATTACTATAAGTATATCAAATCGCTGGATGCTTCGAAATAAAATGCCCCTGTTTTCTAATCAGGTGAGAAAAGTTCTCTCTTAGGGTACGTATTCACTTGATGAGTGTTATGTTGCGAATATAATAGAGACAGGTACAAAGAGAGGTCTTTCTCGGCCCATACGAGAGGCCCTCAAATTATAGTCCCCTTTAATATCTTGGCCGTTAGATCTTAATATACGAAATCCTGTTTTGATATAAGCCATTTGGTATCAGCAAACCCCCCAGCAATTAATCTAAATTTATATTTTTCTTAAGTTTTAATTTAAGGAGCGGTTGATGCAGGTAAAGGAAATAATGTCAAAAGAAGTCATCTCCGTAAAACGCTCTACAAAGTTGAGGGAGCTTTTAGAGATATTTAATAATTTTCATATATTCCCCCTGGTGCCGGTTGTCGAAGAAAACAGGCGCCTCGTAGGCATTGTTTCATTCCGTGATTTAATAGATACCTTTCAATCATACCGCCCGGATGTATTAAAGCTGGTGCCATTTCTGGACGAGGAAGAGAAAGACATATTCAAGACGGATATCACCGAGGATATGGGGGATTTAGTAGTGGTTGAGGACATTATGGATCAGGAATATATCTCTATCCGGGAGGACGTTTCGCTGGAGGAGGCCTATAATCTGATGAAATTACATCTAAAAGAAGAGCTTCCTGTTGTGGGCAGGGCAGATAAGTTAGTAGGCAGGATCGGTATATTCGATATCATAAAGTCAGTCTTTAACCAAAAAGGAATTATTAAATGAATACTATCCTGGGGCTTGGGTTTATTCTATTTACGGGTTTATTATCCGCAAAGCTGATAAAAAAAATAAAGTTTCCTGCGGTAACCGCCTACCTTTTGCTGGGAATTTTTATCGGGCCGTCGTTGTTCAGGCTTGTCCCGGAGGGGATCCTGAATTCTTCTGGATTGATTTCAAATGTAGTCTTGGGTATAATCGCTTTTGGTATCGGCCAGAATTTTTCACGCTATCATTTGCGCCGCATAGGAAAATCGGTGCTGTGCATTTCGATCCTGGAGGCCTGCGGGGCGTGGGTACTGGTTACCTCTATATTTTATTTGATCTTACGGCAGCCGTTTTATTTATCGCTGCTTTTCGGAGCAATTTCGTCTGCAACTGCCCCTGCTGCAACCGTAATGGTCATAAGAGAATACCGGGCAAAAGGGAATTTTACCGATACGCTTTTAGGAGTAGTAGCAATTGATGATGCCTGGTGCCTTATCATATTTGCTATTTCGCTTGCGATATCGCAGGCTATTTACGCGCATATCTTAGCGACCTTTTTCCTGGCAAAGGTATTTTTTTATTCCCTCTTGAGCATATTCGGAGCGTTTATCTTAGGCGCTTTTTCAGCTATGCTATTATCTATATTTTATAGATTTGTGCGTACACCTACAGAGTTGCTTATTCTTACGCTGGGCCTGATATTCTTGAATATCGGGCTTGCTATCTGGTTACATTTATCTGTCCTTTTAGCCAGTATGTTTTTAGGCGCGGTATTGGTCAATTTAAACCGGTATTCCTTCAAATTCTTCGATAGCTTAAAGATCATAGGTTCGCCATTATTTTTGCTCTTTTTTGTCTTAGCCGGGGCAAATTTAGAGATAGGTATTTTAGGTAAGCTCAGCATAGTCGGCCTGTCTTATCTTATTTTCAGGGTAGTCGGCAAGATGCTTGGTGCAAACTTGGGGGCGAGAATTGCTAATGCCTCAACAAGCGTAAGAAGGTATCTTGGTTATGGGCTGATCCCGCAGGCGGGCGTAGCTTTAGGGTGTGCGCTTATCGTTAAAAGCGACTTCCCGCAGGTCGGAAATATGATTTTTACTACAATAGTGGCCACTACTGTTGTCTATGAATTAATCGGCCCCTTATGCACAAAATACGCTTTACGAAAAGCAGAGGATATAATCATACCCTAACCTTAAGCGGATCGGGGCAAAGTTAGTAAAAGAATAACCTCTCTAATTTCCTCATTTCCCTGATAACCGTCATATCCAGCCATATAATACAAACCTGTAAATAGAGAGCGGTTTCCCCGCTGCCCATAACTGCCCATATCAGAGCGGTTGCGGGTCCATTCCTTTTTATGACCCGTCCTGCCTGTTTACAGAGAGGCAGTCCCCTTGTTGAATATCACTGCTTGCCCTTATAGGGGCACCTTTCAAATTGCATAAAGGTCTTTTACATAGGTTGCATCTTTTCACGGCATGCGATTGTGTCATCTCAAGCATAAAAACCGCTTTATATAATATATAATCCAATACTGATTCTGGTAGAAAAAATTGAAAAGATGCTAAATTAGCCAATTGACTTTACCTAAAGGCGGGGTATACTATTTCATAAGCGGTGGAATAGGGAGGATATTATATGAATACAGAAGAAGCAAAACAAATATCAGTAGATGAGCTATTTAATAAGCTTTCTTCGGGCAGGTCAGGTCTTTCTTTTGAAGAAGCAAATAAGAGGCTTAAGCAGTACGGCCCTAATGAAATAGCCGAGAAGAGAATTAACCCGTTGGTAAAATTCTTAGGTTATTTCTGGGGGCCAATTCCCTGGATGATAGAAATAGCGGCAATACTTTCCGCTGTTATCCGGCACTGTGAAGATTTTGGGGTGATTTTTGCAATGTTGGTGATAAATGCCGCGGTGGGATTCTGGCAGGAGTATAAGGCAGATAATGCCATCGAATTATTAAAGAAAAGGTTGGCGCTTAAGGCGCGCGTATTACGCGATGGAAAATGGAATGAGGTGCCGGCACAAGGATTGGTGCCGGGGGATGTAATACGTATACGTTTAGGCGATATTATTCCGGCAGATATCAAGCTCACCGAAGGGGAGTATGTCCTGGTAGATCAATCTGTATTAACGGGAGAGTCGCTGCCCGTTGAAAAGCACCTTTCTGATATCGGCTATTCGGGTTCCATCGTCAAACAAGGCGAGATGGATGCCCTGGTAGTCGGCACCGGCTTAAATACTTATTTCGGTAAAACTGCCAGGCTCGTTGCCGAAGCCAAAACGCGCAGTCACTTCCAGAAAGCGGTAATTAAAATAGGGGACTATCTGATTGTGATTGCGATAGCCTTAGTGGCGGTTATTTTGCTAGTCTCGCTCTTCCGCCATGAGAAATTTCTTGAGATCATTCAGTTTGCGCTTATCCTGATCGTGGCTTCTATTCCGGTGGCAATGCCTGCTGTATTGACGGTGACGATGGCAGTAGGGGCTTCTATGCTTGCCAAAAAAGAGGCTATTGTAAGTAAATTAGTGGCTATAGAAGAGATGGCCGGAGTAGATATCTTGTGTTCGGATAAGACAGGCACTATCACGAAAAATGAACTGAGCGTTAAAGAGCTTAAGCCCTTAGAAGGATTTAGGGATGTTGACATGCTAATATGGGCCAGATTGGCTTCCCGGGCAGAAGACAGGGACCCTATTGATGATACTATTATTGCCAGGGCTCAATCGGTAAGCGAAGTCGCACAAAATTTCGGTAAGTATAAAGTAACGTCTTTTAAGCCGTTTGACCCGGTTGCAAAACGTACCGAAGTAAGCGTCGAAGAAAGCGGGGGCAAAAAATTCAAGGTAACCAAGGGCGCCCCGCAGATTATTCTTGCCCTCGTAGCCAATAAAGATTTGATTTCTTCTAAAATAGACGGGACCGTCAATGATTTTGCGGCTAAAGGTTACCGCGCCCTTGGCATTGCCAAAACAGATGATTCAGGGCAATGGCAATACGCAGGACTTTTTGCGATTTATGACCCGCCGCGTGAAGATTCTGCGGATACTATAAAAACAGCCAAGTCAATGGGCTTAAACGTAAAAATGGTAACCGGGGACCATGTCGCTGTGGCCAAGGAGATTGCAAGAGAGGTGGGTCTGGGAGAAAATATTCAGCCTGCATCTAGTTTCCTGGATAAATCCGATAAGGAGGCGCAGAATATTATTGAGGGTGCGGATGGTTTTGCCCAGGTTTTTCCGGAGCATAAGTATAAAATAGTAGAAGAATTACAGGCGAAAAACCATATTGTCGGAATGACCGGCGATGGTGTTAATGATGCCCCGGCGTTAAAGAAGGCAGACGCGGGGATAGCTGTTGCAGGCGCTACCGATGCGGCAAAATCTGCAGCGGCCATTGTCCTTACCAAGTCCGGCCTTTCGGTTATAATCGATGCGATTAAGGAGAGCCGTAAGATATTCAAGCGCATGAACAGTTATGCGATTTACCGTATCGCGGAGACAATCAGGGTTCTATTGTTTATGACTCTGGCAATCCTGATTTTTAATTTTTATCCAGTCACCGCCATCATGATCGTTATCTTGGCAATGCTTAATGATATACCCATTATGATGATTGCATACGATAACACAAAGATTTACCCTGATCCGGTAAGCTGGAATATGAGGAGGGTTTTGAGCCTATCAACTGCTTTGGGGATAGCCGGTGTATTTGCTAGTTTTGGGATGTTCTGGATTGGGAAAGAACTTTTTCATCTTGATCTCCAGACGATTCAAACGCTTATTTTCTTGAAATTAGCGGTGGCAGGCCATATGACCATTTATTTGGCCAGGACCGGAGAAGAACCTTTCTGGCATAAGCCTTATCCTGCACTTGCATTGATATTGACATGTGAAACAACCCAGGTAATTGCCACGCTCTTTGCAGTGTACGGTATATTTATGAAGCCGATAGGCTGGAGATTGGCGCTTTTTGTATGGGGATACGCGTTTATGTTCTTTGTCCTCAATGATTTCATAAAAATCCGTGTCGATAAGACAATGGACCATTTGGGCATAAAATTCCACCGGGGAATACAGGTAAGTTAATCGGAATGAGGATAAACTATGCCGGTACATCCTGTCAATGAGAGGATGGGTAAACTTATTTAGAAAATGATACTGAAGATAAATAAGGGAAGACCTGGAGCGGTAAATGACAAAAACTAAAATAATTTGTACTTTAGGCCCGGCTTCAAACAAAGAAAATGTTCTCATAAAGATGATGGGTGCCGGTATGGGGGTGGCAAGGTTGAATTTCTCTCACTCCAGCTTAAAGGTCCATTTGGCTCGGATACGACTCATAAGAAAACTAAATAAAAAACATCACTTAAATGTCAAGGTATTGGGAGATTTAGAAGGCTATCGCATAAGGGTCGGAAGACTAAAGGAAGGTCAGGCTATCAAGGTAAATAAAGGGCAGGTAGTCTGGTTAACTCAAGAGAATGTCTTTGGAGAAGGTAGCCTAATACCGTTTGATTACACGGATTCTTTAAATGAGATAAAAAATGGCCAGCACATTTATATTGATGATGGCAATATAGCCCTTTTAGTTCTAGGGCGCGATAAAAACAGGGTGAAGACCAGGGTAGTCATCCCCGGGCTAATTAAAGAACGTAAAGGTATCAATATGCCGGATATCAAGCTGAGCTTCAAGGGATTGACAGCAAAAGACAAGGAGGGCCTCCATTTTTGCATGGAGAATAAAATTGATTATATAGCCCAGTCTTTTGTAAGAAATAAGGATGACATCCTTATTATCAGGGAATATCTTAAGAATTATCCGCATAAATACCGGATCATCGCAAAGATCGAGAACCGGGAAGGCATTAAAAATATTGATGAAATAATCAAAGTCTGCGATGGAATTATGGTCGCAAGAGGCGACATGGGTGTTTCTATCCCTGTATATGAAGTGCCGATAGTTCAAAAAGGGATAATTAGAAAATGTAACCGGGCAAAAAAATTTGTCATTACCGCTACTCAGATGCTGGAAAGCATGATCGAAAATCATATCCCTAAAAGGGCGGAGGTTTCAGATGTCGCTAACGCCATATTGGACGGTTCGGATTATGTGATGCTTTCAGCGGAGACTGCAGTCGGTTTGTATCCTGTAGAATGTGTTGATATGATGAAACATATCATTAAATTCACCGAAACCCATGCCAGAGATCGGGAATAAAGCTATGTATACCTGTCCTATGCATCCTGAAATCGAACAGGATGAGCCCGGTGATTGTCCTAAGTGCGGTATGCGTCTTGAACAGAGGGCTGCCCCTGCCGGAGAAGACGACAATGAAGAAGCGCGTATGCTGGCGCGTAAATTCTGGATTGGATTGATTTTGGCTCTTCCTGTTTTCTTCCTGGCGCTTGGCGAGATGATCCCGGTTTTCAATCTGAAAGCACTTGTTTCTTCCGGACTTTCACGTTGGCTGCAGTTTATTTTCACAACACCCGTTGTATTATGGGCAGGAAGTATCTTCTTTGTAAAAGCCTGGAAATCAGTTTTGAATAAGAGTCTCAATATGTTTACCTTGATTGCTATGGGTGTGGGGGCGGCTTATGGTTTTAGCGCGATAGCTATCCTTTTTCCGGGTGTTTTCCCCGAATCATTAAAACAGCACGGTAAGATCGGCTTGTATTTTGAAGCGGCTGCTGTTATTACAGTCCTGGTGCTTATGGGGCAGTTTCTTGAAGCAAAAGCGCGTAATAGGACAGGCCAGGCGATCAAGGCTTTACTTGGCCTTGCCGCTAAACAGGCGCACCGCATCAGAGAGGGCAGAGAAGAAGATGCTGCTATTGAATATATCCAAAAAGGTGATTTATTGCGTGTTCGTCCGGGAGAGAAAGTGCCCCTGGATGGCATTATTATTGAAGGTAAGAGTACAATCGATGAATCAATGATTTCAGGTGAACCGGTGCCGGTTGTGAAGATTGAAGGAGACCGGGTCATTGGCGCGACCGTTAACCAGACAGGTACTTTTGTTATGAGGACTGAAAAGATAGGTCCTGAAACCCTTCTTTCCCAAATCGTGAAAATGGTAACTGATGCACAGCGTAGTCGTGCTCCTATTCAGAAACTTGCTGATCAGATTTCCGGATATTTTGTCCCTGCCGTGCTGGTGTGTGCGGTAGCCGCTTTTATTGTCTGGTTCCTATTCGGGCCGGCGCCGGCTTTAGCATATGCCCTGGTTAGCGCTATTTCGGTTTTAATAATCGCTTGTCCTTGTGCCTTGGGTCTGGCAACGCCGATGTCCATTATGGTTGGCGTCGGAATCGGCGCTCAGTCAGGGATATTGATAAAAAATGCCGAGGCGATTGAAAAGGCCGAGAGAGTAACCTGTGTGCTTATAGACAAAACGGGGACTTTGACGGCCGGCAGGCCACAGGTAACCGCTACTATTACAGCAAACGGCTGGGATGAGAAATCATTGCTGGGCATAGCGGCTTCTATCGAACGCAGCAGTGAACATCCGTTGGCTCGCTCAGTAGTTGATTACGCAAAAGATAAAGGCTATGAATTGGCGCCGGTAGATGACTTTCAATCCGTAACGGGCGGAGGGGTTAAAGGCAAAGTTAATGGCAAGGCAGTCTTACTCGGAAAACAAAGATTTATCGAAGACAATGGAATAGCTTTAGCTGAAGGATTAAAGAAAAAGTCTGATGAGTTTCAAGAGGAGGCCGAGACTGTTATCTGGGTAGCCGTTGATAGACAAACTGTGGGGATACTGGGGATTTCTGATCCTATAAAGAAAACAACTCCCGATGCTATCTGCGCTTTGCATAAAATGGGCCTTGAGGTTGTTATGTTGACAGGCGATAATCAAAAAACTGCGAAGGCCATTGCAAAGGAATTAGGCATTACTGACGTTTATGCAGAACTAGAGCCAAAAGATAAGCAGGAGATTGTAAAGAAGTTAAGGAGCGAAGGCGTAAAGGTGCTGGTAGCCGGGGATGGTATTAATGATGCCCCGGCATTAGCTGAAGCGGATGTCGGTGTTGCTATGGGAACGGGAACAGACGTGGCAATTGAAAGCGCAGGAATTACCCTGGTTAAGGGGGATCTTAATGGGATTGTTAAAGCGCTGCGGCTTAGCCGAAGGGTTATGCAAAACATTCGTCAAAACCTGTTTTTTGCTTTCATTTATAATGCGATAGGGGTCCCTGTGGCGGCGGGTATTCTTTATCCGTTTTTTGGAATTCTTTTAAGTCCGATGATCGCGGGAGCTGCAATGAGTTTCAGTTCCGTATCAGTTATTGGTAATGCGTTGAGATTGAGAAGGTAATAACTTCTTATCCGTATCTTGTAGGTAGACGTTTCATATCTATTTATCCTTCTAATAGTTACGTCGTTTCCATCCAAAAATTAACGGACAAACAGGACAATCCTGCTTCGTAATCGCTACAAAATCCTCTTCTCCAAATCCAGAATATTCTTGATATATTAAGCTATTGAGCCTATAATTGGCTTATGTAATTCAGGGAGGTGCTTCCGCATCAATTCTTAGAGGGATCCCCGGTGTTATGCTTCTTGACAGCGCGCAGGCAATATAAGAAATAAATTATGCGGTACCGGATGCGCCTGAACCAAGCCTGAAATTTGAGATTACGATAAAAGGAGACCGGTCAATTCGGAAGATATGATTACTGAAATGCTTAACTATGTTACGGAGTTTTTACAAGGCCTGAGATTTATCGATTTTATCGATATAGGTATTATCTCTATTTTTGTTTATTTAATCCTGGTCTGGCTAAAGAAGGCGCGGGTTCGGTTTATTCTGGTTGGAATGATCATTTTGGGTTTCATTTATATTTTGGCGCGCATCTTCGGGCTCTATTTGACTACTATGGTTTTTCAGGCGTTTTTTGCCATTTTTCTTATTATGATCGTAGTGATTTTTCAGGACGATTTCCGCCATTTTTTTGAGCAAATCGCTATCTGGGGAATAACGCGCCGGCGGCCCCGGGTGGATTCGCAAGGCCAGGGTATCGCTATGTTAATTAGCGGATTGGCTAATCTTTCCCGTAAAAAAATCGGCGCTTTGATTGTTGTAAAGGGCAAAGACCCCCTAGACCGCTATCTTGAGGCAGGGATTAATTCCGATGCTTTGCTAAGCCAAATATTAATAGAGAGCATCTTTGAGCCCAGCAGCCCAAGTCATGATGGTGCGATTATTGTTGAAGGAACGCGGCTTGCTATGTTTGGCTGCCACCTGCCTCTTTCTACGAACATAGAAGAGGTAGGCCACTTAGGCACGCGCCATGCCGCCGCATTAGGTCTCGCAGAGCGTACAGACGCGCTATGTATTATTATCTCGGAAGAGCGCAGTACGGTTTCGGTGGCGGCAGAGGGGAAGATGACGCAGTTAAAAGATATTGGGGAGCTGCGTAATATTTTAGAAAGTTTTTATAGAAAAAAGTTTCCCGTAAAACACAAAGCGCTCTCGACGGATTTTTTAAAGGGGCATTTTTTGGAAAAGATTATTGCTGTTGTTCTGGCGTTTGGTTTGTGGCTGGCATTTGGGCATCGCAGCGAAACAATCCGCCGTGATTTTGTCGTTCCTATCGAATATCGTAACCTTGCCCAAGACAAGATAATCAGTGAGACGAAACCCAGAGAGGTAACTATCACCCTCAGCGGTTCGGAGCGCGCCTTCAGCCTCCTGGACCCAAAAGAACTTAAATTGTCCATGGATATGTCAAAGATCAAAGAAGGGACGGATAAATATTATCTTAATAAGGATATGGTACGCAAGCCTGCAGGGTTTTCTTTGCTTAATATCGAACCAAAGGAAATCCCGCTTAAGGTGTACAAGATGATATCTGTTAACATTCCGATACAAATAAAGACGAATGGGCGAGCGCCTTCCGGGGTTACTATTAAAGAGATGAGGGTTGAGCCCCAGAGCGTATCGGTCAGGATCCCCGATATGATCGGCCGAGAAAAAATTTCTATTACGACAGAACCTATCGAATTAAAATCAATAACAGAAACAACAACCCTAGTTCCTAAACTCATTATTCCATCTGAGTTTCGTTTTTCCGGTGATAAGCCCCCGGAAGTAAAAGTAACTATCGAAACTGAGAAGATGTGAGAGGTGAAAGGCTTAAGCGTATGGAAGGTTTTAAAAAAATCCGGCAAAGCATACTAAGCTCTAAGAATATAGCTATTTCTGGTCATATCAATCCGGATGGAGATTCGATAGGGTCTCTTTTGGCGCTGGGCCTGGCGCTGGATAGCTTAGGCAAGAACGTATATCTTTTGTGTCCGGGTAACATACCTGAACGCTACAGGTTTTTGCCAGGGGCGGATTGTATCGTTAGTACTACAAACAAAAAAATAGATTTGGCTATAGCCCTCGATTGCAGCGCGATTGAGCTCTTAGGTAAAAACATCTCCGTCTTCAAAAAGGCAAAAGCCATCCTTGAGATTGATCATCATGAATTCAGGAGATCTTTCGGTGATATCCGTCTTGTTGATCATGAGGCGGCGGCCGTAGGGGAATTAGTCTACATACTTTTAAAAAAGCTGCATGTTGCAATAACCAGGGATATAGGGGAAAATCTTTTAACATCGTTGATTGTAGAGACAAACTTATTTAAATTGGCAAATGTCAGGCCATTTACCTTTACGGCGTGCGGGGAATTATTAAAGACAGGCATAGCCTTTTCGCAATTGGCGGATAAGGTGTACGGCCCGAAAACAAGAGTGGAGATGATGTTATCAGCTATCTGCCTGTTGAGGTCAAAGTTTCTAAAAAAAGGCAAGATCATCTGGTCCGTCATACGAGATAATGATCTGGCTAGGGTTGGAGGCAAGGATTATGATACTGATATGATAGCGAACGAAATGTATTCCATGAAGGATGTTAAGGCCGCGGTATTGTTCAGAGAAAAAAACAAGGACACATTAAGGGTAAGTTTGAGGTCTGATGGCGATATTAACATAGGCAGGGTCGCGCAAGAATATGGAGGAGGAGGGCATTTCGATATAGCAGGTTGTTATATCCCTAACAATAGAAAATCAATTATGCAAATTTTGTCCTCTGTCGAGGCTCTGTTCGGTTAATTGAAAAGGCGCTACGAATAAAAATGTCCACTCAACAAGGGTGGACATTTTGTATATAATTGCGGTGCAAGTAGTTACGTCAAACCAATCTAAATAGAGAGAGGTTTCCCCCTGGCTCATAACAGAGGGACTTTTAAGCGTGAATATTTGGTCTAATCTATCCTATAATTTGAGTTGAATATGGTAAAGAAACATTTATTCCTTTTTCTTTTATTCTCAACTTCAATTTTATCCGGATGCGCCACAGAATTTAACGGAGTAGTAAGAACGCCATCCGGACGGCTTGATGAATCGCCAGCCGGCTCCCCGTATAATCCGATTATCGATAGCGATATTTCATTGTCTGAAGCGCTAAGAAAAGACAGCCCGCTTGAATTTAAAAAAAGGCAAAGGCTTGTGGATGTACTATATTATTCATTTGACGGAAGAATCCACAAGGGGCAACTTGTTATAGATGAAAGGCTCGTAGAAGATATCCGGGAAGTATTCCGGGTTGCTTTAGAAAACAAATTTCCTATTAACTCCGTTATTCCCATTTCTCATGACCGGTTTTTTAAGAATGGAAAGTGGAATGAGGATGATCTTTCTATGTTATCCAATAATACTTCCGCGTTTAATTATAGGACTGTAACCGGGGGAAAATCTCTTTCTAAACATGCTTATGGCTTTGCCATTGATATTAATCCTGTGCAAAATCCTTATATTAAAGGAAACATTGTATTGCCTCCTGGTGCAGTATACGATACAGGTAAACCGGGAACGCTTGCTTGTGATTCCCCTGTTGTAAAAACTTTTGTACGTTTAGGGTGGACGTGGGGAGGTAATTGGAAATCTTTAAAAGATTACCAGCATTTTGAGAAAGTCCTGCCGCAATAGCATCTATTAGGCTTTTTCTACCGTGCCGTATTTCTGGGCGGAAAACGAAACACCTCTCTAATTTTGCCTTACCTGTTTGCAGAAAGTATTTTTATGGTGAGTCCCTTCTGCCCGGTAAAATATTCCCTGGGAATTCCTGCACAATTTTTAAAACCTTTGATAAGGCGTGGTATTGAGCCTATAATACAAGTATGGGAAAAATAGACCGTCTCCTGAATCTTAAGAGGTAATATTTCATTTAATAAAGAAAGAGGCCAAATGATTGAAGTCAAGAGTGAGGGTATAATACTTGAGAGTTCACGCAATGCATTTGATGACCGGGCAGTCTTAAATCCCGCCTGCGTAGAGATAGACGGCGTAACTCATATGTTTTACAGGGGCGTAAGGCAGGCCGATATGGTTTCTTCAATAGGCTACTGTCAGTTAGTCGCTAATAAGGTCGTAAGGAGGCTTGACCATCCCGTCCTTTTTCCAGAATATGATTACGAGAAAAAAGGCGTAGAGGACCCCCGGATTGTTTTTTTAAACGGGATATATTATCTTTTTTATACTGCCTATGACGGTAAAAACGCCATTTTCGCTTACGCTACGAGCACCGACCTTATCAATTTCGTAAAGCAGGGGGTAATATCTCCGCGTATTACTTATGCCGAAGCAGGCAAACTCTTTGCTTGCTCAAAAATAAGGGTAAGGGAGAAGTATTTTCTTTTTGAATCATATATAAAAGACAGGCAAGGCGCTGACATTCTGTTATGGGATAAGGACGCCTTTATCTTTCCTAAGAAATTTAACAATAAATTCGCGCTGGTTCACCGTATCCTTCCGGGGATTCAGGTGATTTATTTTAATGATTTTAAAGACCTTACCGATGATTATTGGAGAGAATATCTTAGGAATTTAGGCAGTTACATTCTACTCGAATCCAAATACAGGTTTGAAAGCAGGAATATCGGTGGCGGATGTCCGCCAATTGAAACTAAGGAGGGATGGCTTTTGGTCTATCATGGCATAGAGGATTCGTCTCAAGGCAGAATTTATCATGCGGCAGCCGCATTACTAGACCTCGACGATCCGGCTAAAGTTATAGGACGCATGAAGCAGCCCTTGTTTTCTCCGAATGAGAAGTGGGAAAAGCGCGGAGATGTCGACAACGTTGTTTTTCCTACAGGAACCGTACTGAAAGACAACAGGTTATATATATATTATGGCGCAGCCGATAAACTCATAGCGGCTAAATCTGTCGATATGGAAGAGCTTTTGACAGAACTCAAAAAATAATAATCGTAAGTTGTTTATTAATAATGAATGAAGCCTTTAAAATCCTTTATTTATCCACTTTTCCCCCCAGAGAGTGCGGTATAGCTACCTTTACCGCAGACCTTACGACTGCGATGGATGATTTGCTTGAACCTGCCATCGAGTCAAGGGTAGTCGCGGTTAATCTTGACGACATATCGCGTTACCACTATTCAAAAAAAGTCATTTTTCAGATAAACCAGTATTCCAAGCGGGAATACATTAAGACTGCTAAAGATATCAACGCAATGGTCGAGGTTAAACTCGTCAATATTCAGCATGAATTTGGCATCTTCGCAGGCGAATACGGATCATACATCATTTCTTTCCTGGGGGCGCTCAAGAAACCTTCGGTTGTGACTTTTCATAGCATCTTGCCTTCGCCCGGGACTAGGCTTAAAGCGATAGTCCGTTCGATAGCCGAAAAAGCAAGCGGATTAGTGGCGATGACTAATTTCTCAAGAGAGATCCTTATCCGCGAATATGGAATAGCTGAAGAGAAAATTTCAATGATTCCTCACGGCATCCATTCTATGTCCTATGCCTCCAGCGCAAAACCTAAGTCTGCTTTAGGGCTTTCAAAAAAGGTAAGCCTTTTGACATTTGGATTGCTGAGCAGGGGGAAGGGGATCGAATACGTAATAGAGGCGCTGCCTAAAGTTGTTAATGCCTACCCGGATATTTTGTATATAGTTCTAGGGGTTACTCATCCGAATGTCCTAAAAGAAGAAGGGGAAAGCTACCGTAAATTCCTGATCCAAAAGGTCCATGATCTTAGGCTGTCTCCCCACGTGAACTTTTATAATGAGTATGTTTCTGTGGACAAGCTCCTTCATTTTTTAAGGGCCGCGGATATCTACATCTCAACTTCTCTCGACCCGAATCAGTCCGTTTCAGGAACATTCTCTTATGCGCTGGGTTCGGGGAGGCCGGTAATTTCCACTCCTTTTGCGCAAGCCAGGGAGTTCATTACCTCCGAGGCGGGGATATTAGTTAATTTCAGGGATCCCGGTTCTTATGCCGAAGGCATCATGAGGCTTTTGAAAGATTCTTCCTTAAGAGAACAACTTGGGAAGAACGCGTATTTTAGGACCCGCAATATGACATGGGAAAATGTTGCCCTTGAGTATTCAAAATTATTCTCAAAATATTCCAGCGATATCGCCGAAGTAAGCGAGCACAAGAAAATTCCCCGCGTTAACCTTAATCACATTCTTCGCCTGACAGATGACTTTGGGATTATACAGTTCGCCAGGTTATCTTTACCGGATATCTCATCAGGTTATACGCTGGATGATAATGCGCGCGCCCTGGTAGTTGCGTGTTTATGTTATGAAAAATTAGGAGGAGCGTTTAAGGCGGTTTATCCTGATAAGCAGAAAAGTGAATTACTCAAGCGCATAGAGGTATATTTACGCTTCATAGAGTTTGTTTTAGGCGAAGACCGCATGTTTTGTAATTATGTAAGGTCCGACAGGTCAATAGATACCGAGCTTAACAAAAAGGACAGTCTTGATGATGCCAACGGCCGGGCTCTTTGGGCATTGGCGGTTGTTACCGCGGCCGATTACCTGCCGGACAGCGTAAGGAATAAGGCCTTATCCTTATTAAAGAAAAGGTTAGAAATATGCAAGATGTTTGAATCCCCGCGGGCAATCGCTTTTTACGCAAAAGGGGTAAGCCTCATTTTAAAAAAGATACAGGAGATTGAAGGTAAGGACTTAAAGGAGCTGTTAGTTGCTCACTGCGATAGATTGGTATCGTTTTATCGGGGTGTATCTTGCGAGGGATGGCAGTGGTTTGAAAATTACCTGACTTACTCGAACGCTGTTTTGCCGGAGGCTCTTATTTTAGGGCATGGGCATACCGGTAAAAGGGAATACCTGGATATAGGGATTAAGTCGTTGGATTTTCTGATAAGCAAGACTTTTGTCGGCGGGATATATATGCCAATAGGCCAGGATGGTTGGCATCATAAGATGGGAGAGCGCCGCTATTTTGATCAACAACCGGAGGATGTATCGGCGATGGTTTGCGCTCTTGCTACGGCGCATTCAATAACCGGGAAGGATTCTTATAAAAAACTTATGCATGAAGCCTTTAACTGGTTTTTAGGCGACAACAGCCTGAAACAAGTTGTTTACGACAGGGTCACGGGGGGATGTTATGACGGCATAGGGGAGAGAAATATTAATCTCAATCAGGGGGCTGAATCTATTACGTCGTACCTTTTGGCAAGACTTGCTATAATATAAACGGGATAAGGGTACAGGCGAATTAGAGGTTACTTAAAATGCATAAGCGCGTTGGAGGAGTTATAAAGTTCCGGCGCAGGGAAAAACCTTTTTAAGCCCGGAATATTCTTTATATATGCCAAGGTATTAAACCTATAATTGACCTGCGTAGATTAGGGAGGATTCCCCTGAGGTTATTATGCGTAAATATCTTTTCTTATTAGTAAATATTGTAACATCTCTTTTGGATAGAAAAAAGGTAGACAGCCAGTTTTGTTTTCTATATACTTTATTTAATTATGGATGAAATCAGGGTTTTAACTCCTAATGGCTCAATTGGAAGCGGCTTCCCCGAAGAATTGCTTGAAGAAGGCATGAGACGCAACCCCCACGCTATTGCGGTTGATGCGGGTTCAACTGACCCCGGTCCATATTTTCTTGGCAAGGGGCTGCCAATTTCCAATAAGATGATGATAAAAAGGGATCTTGAGATATTGTTGCTGGCGCGGGATAAAAATAATATTCCTTTATTAGTGGGTTCGGCCTGTGGCCCCGGTACTAAGTCTACTCTTGAGTGGACCATTAATATTGTAAAAGAAATTGCCAAAGAAAAAAACCTTCATTTTAAATTAGCCACTATTACCGGGGATATTGGCAAAGAGTTTTTAAAAAATGCGGTTAAACAAGGTAAGGTGCGCACTTTTGAGTCCGCTAAAGCTTTAACTGTAGAAGAGGTGGATAGAGCCACTAATATTGTAGCCCAAATGGGAGTTGAGCCCTTTATTGAAGCGCTAAAATCAAAGCCGGATGTGATTATTGCCGGACGTGCTTATGATCCGGCTATTATGGCGGCGATTCCGATCATGAATGGTTTTGATGAGGCCTTGGCTGAGCATATGGGGAAAATACTTGAATGCGGTTCTATGGCGGCAGAACCTTCTTGTGGCTTTGAGCCGATTTTAGGCACAATTAGAAAAGGATACTTTTTAGTAGAGCCGATGAATCCAAAAAGCAAATGCACTCCTAAATCTGTAGCGGACCATTCTCTTTATGAAGAACGTAATCCTGTTAAAGCCGGACTTCCCGCAGGAACACTGGATTTAAGCCAGACGGTATTCGAACAAACCGGCCGTATGACCAAGGTGAGCGGGACTAAATTTGTCAAAGATGTATATACGATAAAGGTTGAAGGCGCGGCTAAGGTAGGTTATCGTACGGTCTTTATTTCCGGGGTCAGAGATCCGGTCATGATTAGCCAGATAGATTATTTAATTGATGGAGTGACGAAAAACACTAAGGCCTTTTTCCATGACCTGGATGAAGATTTTCAGATTTTGTTCCATGTCTATGGTAAAAATGGGGTCTTGGGAAAAGCCGAATGCATAAAGAATGCCCTGTCCTTTGAACTGGGGCTTATTGGCGAGGTGGTGGCTAAAACACAAGAGCTGGCCAGCACAATTTGCGGATACCTTTCGCATTTAAGCATGCATTTTGATTATCCGGGATGCAAAGCAACCGCCGGAAACTTAGCCATGCTTTATTCTCCGGAAAATATTGACGTGGGAGAAGTTTTTGAGTTTAATATCTATCATTTAGTAGAAGTTGACAGTCCGGTCGCGTTGTTTCCCATAAGTTTTGAAGAGATATAATGGTTAAACTGGTTAATATCGCTGATATAGCCACGATTATCCGGAGTAAAAACGCCAAGCCTTTCTTATTTACCATGGATATCTTCTTTGATAATTTAGAGCACTATGAAGAAGCGGTAAAGTCCGGGGTTATAAATAAGAAACTGATTGCGCAGATGTATCAGTTAGAAAATGAAGACAAGGCTGAAATTTATAATTTTGCTCAAGCCTGGGCGATTAAGATTACTATTCCCAGAACTGTGGCTTCGGGTGGAATAGGAGATACTGATATTTATGGCGCTCAGCAGCACGCCCCTTTATATTCCATAAAAATTCCTATCTGCTAAGGGTAAGAAGATTTAAATAACCCTATGCCTATCTAAATCCCTGAATTTCCTTGATAACCGTCATATCCAGCTTTATAATACATACCTGTAGATAGCGAGAGGTTATTCTTAGAGGGGCCCCGGTATTATGCCTCTCGACGGGATCAGGGAGAGTAAGATGGGTATGATAATGACGTTCTTGCCATGGCTGGTGTTCTGGGTGTTGTTGAGCTACGGCAAGCTTTTTACTGCGATCGTCGTCGCGCTTGCGGCTTCCGTTGCCGCTATCGTGATGGAGAAAATGTCCGGGCGCACTCCCAAGATATTGCAGATAGGGACGCTGGCGGTATTCGTCGTGTTTGCGGTTGCTGCGGCCTTCGTCGACCGTGCGTGGCTGGGCTATTGGATAAGACTGATGAGTAACGCCGCCCTCACGCTCATAGTGTTCGTTTCCATACTTATCGGCAAGCCGTTTACGATCCAGTACGCGCGCGAGAGCGTCCCAAAGGAGTACTGGACTTCGGCTGAGTTCCTGCACGCCAACTATGTAATTACCTGGGTCTGGTTCGCAGCGTTCCTGGCCAACACGGCGGCGTCCGGACTGAACCATCTCATACCGTCAATAAACGTATTGGTGAACTGGATGATCGCGATCTGTCCCATTCTGGCTGCCGCGAAGTTCACCGCATGGTATTCTAAGAGGGGCAAATAAGCGGTTACATATATGAAGCTATTTTTAGTCCAGCATGGCATTTGGAACCGTTTCTTCAACGCATCAAAGAAGTATCTCAAAGTGATGCGTCCCCGCAGGCATATTTTTAATTTATGAAAAAAGGGGTGATATATGAAGATAACCGCATTTAACGGTAGCCCGAAGGCTGATCGCGGCAGCACCCATGTCATAGTGTCGGCGCTCCTGGAGGGCGCGGCGAAAGCGGGCGCATCAACGGAAAACGTCCTGCTGGCGCGCAAGAAGATAGGCCACTGCATCGGTTGCTTTACGTGCTGGACGAAGACACCGGGCAGGTGCGTTTTGAAAGACGACATGGAAGAGCTCCTCAAGAGGTATATGGCCTCCGACATTGTCATCATGGCCAGCCCGCTCTATGTCGATCACGTGAGCGGTATCATGAAGGATTTTATGGATAGGAGCCTTCCGTTGGTCTGCCCGCAGTTTGAGATGGGCGACGCGGGCCAGACGCGCCACGTAGCGCGCTATGGAAAATACCCGGCGATCGTTTGGGTATCGAACTGTGGATTTCCCGAGAAAGACCAATTCGCGGCATTGCGGCTCTGTTGCGAGCGTGACATCCGCAACAACAAGGCTGAGATCATCGCGCAGGTCTATAGGAGCCAGGGGCCGCTCCTTACCTCGGATGGCCTGGGGCTGGAACTGGTCCTGAATCACTATAAAGAGTTGCTGCGGCAGGCGGGCGCGGAGATAGCTTTAAAGCGCAGGATACCGGCCGACCTCCAGGCGGAGTTGGATGAGCCGCTCATTCCGGAAGACGAATATTCAAAAAGAGCGAACGAGTCGTGGAATTCCGACTGATAAGTTTCTGAGAAATTCGGGAACGTATCAAAAAAGGGCGCACAAATGAATGGGGCATCCCAAAGCGATGCCTCCCCGGAGATTGTCATAGCTTTATCTGCTGGATAGTTACGTCATTTCCATCCCCCCAAGACTGGACATTTTGGACAAAGTTAGATAAGGAATTGTTTCTCTGAAACCAGAATATTCGTGGTATATTAATGAGTCGTTGTCAATATTATTGATCGTGATATAATATAACTCTAATTAAGCCTAAGTGGTCCGGGGATAGGAAAGTATCCCCGGAGGGTGTTGGATGGTCGGGCCGCCATCTTGCATGTGAATGTAGGGTGGCTTTTTTTATTGGGAGGCAGGTGTAAGGCATTTTATTTTTTTAAGAAAAGCGCTATAATTGATCAGCAATCTTTATAATAATAAAAGTTATTTAAATACTCGACATGAATAAGAAAGTATCTTTTTCTCTTATAATAATGGTTACTTTTTTTATAACCGGTAATCTTATAGGCGCCGGGATTTTAGGGCTTCCAATCAAGACAGGGATGGCCGGTTTATTGCCTTCATTGATAGGGACGTTTATAATAAGTTGCGCTATGCTTTTGACCGCTTTTATACTAGGGAAGGAGGCAGTGAGCACGTACAAAGAAGTATTCCATTACCCGAGCATGTATCAGCAGCATTTCGGTTCTTTTGGGAAATGGATAGCCACTATAGCTAATCTGATTATTCTTTATGGTTCGCTTACAGTATATCTTACCGGGGCCACCGCTATTATTATGAGGCTTTCAGCTGTACATATCCCCAGGGAGTTAATTATATTACTATTCTTTTTAGCTGTAACAGCGATCGCCGTAGTGAACCCTAAGTCCCTTCTTAGGTGTAATGCCTTATTTGTTGTGTTATTACTGGTTTCTTTTATCGTCATTGTTTTAATGGGTGAGAAATACGTAGTCCCGCAGCGTTTCACGCGTATAGATTGGGTGATGTTACCGGCTGCGCTGCCTATTATTGTAATGGCGGCAAATTTCCATAATATTATACCTACTATCTGCAAACAACTGGACTGGAATCTTAAGGGGATATTTATAGCCATATTTGCCGGTACCGTTATCGGGTTTATTATGAATTCATTATGGATTCAGGTCGGTATCGGGGTGTTGCCATTGTCAGGCGAGAATGGTATTGTTAATGCCTTAAATAACAATTTGCCGGCGACTGTGCCTCTGGCTCAGGTAATAAAAGTGCCTCTCTTTATTCCCGCCCTGTTTCTTTTTGCCCTTCTGGCTATTATTACTTCGTATATATCTTTTGGAAACACTACGATGGATTTTATTGATGATCTTACGGTAAACTATATTAAGACAAGAAACAGGGCATTGACCATAGCACTTTCTTTCCTACCGCCGTTGGTTATTACTATTGTCTACCCGAATATATTCCTTAGCGTGCTTGATTTTGTGGGGGGCATAGGCGTTGTGATACTATTTGGCGTCCTTCCCTGCATAATCGGGCTGAAGCAGAAAGGCCCCTTATTATTCAGGCGCCTGTTGTTTATTATACCAGTGTTTCTTTTGTTTATTGCCATCCTGTTATTCAAGGTCCAGCAAGAGTTAGGTTTGTCTCGGATAAATCCGGAAGTAGAGTATTGGACTAACTTTAGGTTTTTTTCCTATCACACTTTTAGGTTACCAATTCAAAGCGACTAGTATGAGGCTGTTGTTTCTTAGGATAGGCATATAAATAAAGAAAGGATTTAAGACCATGGATAATAATCTGTTCTCGGGCATTTTAATAGTTGCTAGTTTTGTTGCCGGGTGGATACTTTATTTTTTTGTCGCTTTTTTAATTAAATGTCGGGATGCCCTTCCCTCAAAATTACCTAAGCCCAACCTGGGGCCTCTCAAAAGTCCTTTACGTTTTCTGATACCCGTTTTGTGTGTCGCAGGTGTTATGCCTTTATTACGGTTACCGGGGAAGGCAGGCTTATTTATCGGCAATTTTATCCATATCCTGCTTATTGCGTTGTTTGGTTGGGTTGCCATAAAGATTGTTTATATTGTCCGCGATGAGCTTTTGAACCGTTATGATATCAATACACGGGATAATGTGCATGCCCGCAGTATGCATACACAAATGCGCGTGATCGCAAATATCATAGGCGTGGTTATAGTTTTGTTGACTGTTTCCTTCGTGCTGATGAGTTTTGCAGAAGTCAGGCATATAGGAGTAAGTATATTGGCTTCGGCAGGAATTGTCGGGATAGTTATAGGTTTTGCCGCGCAAAAAACACTGGGCAATCTTATTGCCGGAATCCAGATAGCCATCGCCCAGCCAATTCGGTTGGATGATGTGGTTATTATTGAGGATGAATGGGGCTGGATTGAGGAAATTACCCTCACTTTCGTAGTGGTGCGTATCTGGGACCTAAGGCGCCTGGTAGTACCGATATCATATTTCCTCGAAAAACCATTTCAGAATTGGACGCGGACTTCAGCAGATTTGTTGGGAACGGTTTTTATCTATACCGATTACGCCGTGCCCGTGAAAGAAATCCGTAATGAATTAACGCGTATTCTACAAAACTGCCCAAAGTGGGATAAAAAGGTCAATGTGTTACAGGTTACCAATGCAACTGATAAAACAGTTGAACTGCGAGCGTTGATGAGCGCAGAGGATTCTCCTACTATGTGGGACTTACGTTGTGAAGTCAGGGAAAAGCTTCTTGAGTTCTTGCAAAAACGTTTCCCGGAATGTTTACCGCGGTTACGCATTGAAATGAATAAGGAAGGATCAGGTTGATATGGGCAGCGGTTTTTATGGCAGCAATTTTGTTTGTTCTTCCATGAAGGCAGAAATACAAAAGAAGATTAAGACAAAATGGCTACCGGTGTAGAAAATGTGACCAAATAAGAGCAAGAAGATATAAATAACTCATGTCCGCCTAAAGGAGGCGGGTATCTTTCATCTATTTGCGCGTCAAATAGTTACGTCGTTTCCATCCAGAAATTAACGGACAAACAGGACAATCCTGCTTCGTAATCGCTACAAAATTCTCTTCTCCAAATCCAGAATATTCTTGATATATTAAGCTATTGAGCCTATAATTGGCTTATGTAATCCAGGGGGTTTGCGTTCATGAAACATGAGAGTGGTCTCAGTAATATCATTCTTCTCGGATAATGAGAAGAAGTTGAATTTTGAACCAGATCTGAGCCAGAGAAGACAAGTAATCCGTCCTGAAATTTATAGATGTCAGGTTTTTTAGCGCTTAAGAGGCGCGGTGATTATTAAGGAGAAAAAAATATGACGAATATCGATATTTTGTTGCGCACCCTGGTAATCAAGAAATCCTCCGACCTTCATTTTCAGGCGGGCAGCCCTCCCATCTTTCGCGTCAACGGGGAACTGTCCTTTTCTGACCTTAGCCCTTTGTCCTCCAAAGAGATAGAAAAATACGTCTATTCTATTATGACAAAGGAGCAGAAAGAAGAATTCAATAAGAGCCATCGTTTCGATTTTTCCTATTCCGTGCCGGGGATAGCCCGTTTCAGGGTAAATGTTTATCAACAGCGGGGGTGTGTAGGTGCGGTGATGCGGTGTATTCCTTTTGAAATACCTACCGTGGAAGAGTTGGGATTGCCGCCGGTTATCAAAGAGTTAGCAACAAAACCAAACGGGTTGATTTTAGTTACCGGGCCGACCGGAAGCGGAAAATCGACTACCTTGGCGGCGATAATCGGGTATATAAATAATAATATTAAAGGCCATATCATAACTATAGAGGACCCCCTGGAATTCCTTCATCAAAACAAACTTTGCGAAATTAACCAAAGGGAGGTAGGCATAGATACCGATTCTTTTGCCGCTGCCCTCAGGGACACATTGAGAGAGGACCCCAATGTTATTTTGGTCGGAGAAATGCGGGATCTGGAGACCATTTCCAATGCCATTACTGCCGCGGAAACAGGGCACTTAGTATTTGCTACCCTGCATACAAACGATGCGGCGCAAACAGTAGATAGAATGATCGATGTCTTTCCGCCTCATCAGCAGCCTCAGATACGCACCCAATTAGCGTCTACTTTAAGAGCAGTGATCGCCCAGAAGTTGCTGCGCAAGAAGGATGGCTCTGGCCGGATCGCTGCCTTTGAGATAATGATAGTTAACTCTGCAATAAAGCACTTGATTAAAGAAGGAAGTACTAGTCAGATATATTCCGCCATCCAGACCGGGCGTCAAGAAGGGATGCAGAACCTGGAGCAAACTTTAAAAAATCTTTGTCAAGATGGATTAATTTCCGTAGAAGAAGCGATGCGTAAGGCTAACGACCCTAAAGCCCTTGAACTGGTTTTGAAAAGTTAGCCGGGCGAATCTTTTACGCAAGCGGCTCTGGCGATAGAGATATTCGGCATAAATAATAAAAAGGAGGATGGCTATGGCTAAGATCTTAATCGTGGATGATGATCCAAAAGAGCTTGAACTCTATCAGGATATTTTGTTGAGCCAGGGGTTCGATGTCTTGACCGCTGGCAACGGTGAAGATGGCCTGAAACTCGCAATTAAGGATATCCCCGATCTAATACTTCTCGATGTGATGATGCCAAAGAAAGACGGTGGTAAGGTGTCCCGCGATTTATTGGAAAATAATAAGACCAAAAATATACCGGTAATATATCTCACTAGTATAATCACCGAGGAAGAGGTCAAGTCGCAACACGGAGTGGTTTCCGGCAGGTTTATTATCTCCAAATCGTCAAGTCCGACAGAGGTTATTCAAAGAATAAAAGAAGTCCTGTCTGCCAGCGGCAGATAGCGCGGCAATGGATAAGATAGCGCAGAAAATGTGAGAAGAAAAATATGCGGGTACAAACAAAAATAATATTTTTACTCTTTTCAATTGTTATAGTATTTGTTTCTTTTCTCCTCTTGCAGAGGGGTTTTGAGAAGCAAAATCTAATCACGTTATTCTCCAATGAAGAAAAACAGATCAAGCTGGCTTTTGAAGGAATACTGGAACTTAAAGGAAAAGCACTGGATACCTTAGCCTACGATTATACTCATTGGGATGAGATGGGCAATTTTGTAGTCAGCGGAGATAAAACCTGGGCTGCTGAAAATATCGATACCGCATTACCTGTTTACAATGCGAATGTAATATGGATATACGGGCTAGACGGTTCTCTTGTCTACTCCGTAGATGATCTTGAAAACCCCGACCTTAAAGAGCTAACTTTTACCAAGAATAGAATAAGCGACCTTTTTGCTAACCGACCTTTTTGTCATTTTTATATCAATACCCCAAAAGGTATTTTTGAAATTCGCGGCGCCAGCATTCACCCAGGCAAGGATGTGGAAAGGAAGACTCCCGCGCAAGGCTATTTTCTGGCCGGCCGCCTTTGGAATAAGAGTTATATCGATGAAATTGCCAAGTTATGTGGGTACAATATAACCTTAACTGCGTTTTCGGACAATAAAGAATTCCCCATTGTCTCAAATCCGGAAAAGGGGATAACCACTTTTAGCCGGATTCTTATAGGTTGGGATGCAAAACCGGCGTTTGAAGTAACCGTCTGGAAGGAATCCCAGCTGATTAAGGATTTCAACCTCAATTACAAAAACTTTTTCTTTATAATGACGGCGTTTTTGGGGATATTCTTGATTATTTTTATAGTTTTGCTGACTAGGTGGGTCAAGATCCCGCTTCAGTTAATATCCGGTGCTTTAAAAAACGAGAATACTGAAAGTGCGGCTGCGTTGCAAAAAGATCAAACCGAATTCGGCGATATCATCCGTATAATCAGCCGGTTCTTTGAACAGAAGCACGAACTTGAGAAAGCAAAACTTCAGGCAGATTCCGCCAATCGCGCAAAATCAGATTTTTTGGCTAATATGTCTCATGAGTTAAGAACCCCTCTTAATGCAATTATTGGTTTTGCCGAGGTTATGCAGGATCAATATTTTGGCCAGTTGAATGAGAAGCAGAAAAAATACGTGGATAACATTAATACCAGCGGCAGGCATCTTTTAAGCCTGATTAATGATATATTGGATCTCTCCAAAGTGGAAGCCGGGAAAATGGAGCTTGAGCCGGAAAACATATCTTTAAAAAAAGATGTCCTTGAGGCATCGCTTACTTTGCTTCAGGAGAAGGCCCTCAAGCACAATATAAGTTTGTCTTTAGATGTCGGGCCTCAGGCAGATATTAACATATTAGCTGATCCAAAGAAACTTAAGCAGATAATGTTTAATCTTTTAACTAATGCCGTGAAGTTCACTCCGGACGGCGGCAGCGTTGAGGTAAGCGCAAAGCGGGTCAAGGGCGCTTCTTCGGCTGCGCCGGAGGCAGGCGAGCCAGAGAAGGGGGATTTTATAGAGATCTCCGTAAAAGACACCGGCATCGGTATAAAGCCCACAGACCTTTCGAAGCTTTTTCAAACCTTTAGCCAGATTGAATCTGCCTATTCCAAGACTGTTGAAGGCACAGGCTTAGGCCTTGCCTTAACTAAAAAACTAGTTGAGCTGCATGAAGGGAAAATCTGGGTAGAAAGTGAATTTGGCAAGGGCTCTAAGTTTATATTCATAATACCCGTTAAATCATAGCGTATCGGCCGTATTCTATTCATCTGATTGGGATACGGTATATCTTCGGGAGACAAAAATGGCCAAAAAGATACTCATTGTGGATGACAACGAGAATAACCGATTATTGATGTCGGATATCCTGCAATACCGCGGCTATGAAATCTTGCAGGCAGAGGATGGAGGAAAGGGTATAAGCATGGCGCGCGAGCTCAAACCGGATCTAATCCTTTTAGATATGCAGATGCCGGGGATAGATGGGTTTGCCGCGGCAAAAATACTTAAAAGCGACCCCCTGACCAAAGATATAAAGGTGATTGTGGTAACGAGCTTGGCCATGAAGGGCGACAGGGAGAAAATCATTGCCCTGGGCGTAGATGATTATATCGCAAAACCGATAGATACCAGGCAGTTTCCTGTTTTGGTAGAAAAATATATCGGTCCGGCTTGAGCCGTTATTTGCGACATAGGCAGAGGTGAAAATGGGAAAAGCAAAGATTTTGGTTGTTGATGATAACGAAAAGAACGTTGAACTTCTTGAAGCAATCCTGCAGGCAGCAGACTTTGAGGTACTGAAGGCTTATGATGGAAAGCAGGCCATAGAAATGGTCGGCAAGGAACGGCCGGATTTACTCCTGCTGGATATTATGATGCCGCAGTTAGATGGTCCCCAGGTCTGTGAGATATTAAGGAAAGACTCCCAAAATTCCGGCCTGCCTGTTATTATGGTTACTGCTAAAGATAAAGAAAGCGATATAGTCCAATCATTAGAAAGAGGCGCTGATGAGTATGTTGTTAAGCCGATTAACAAAAAAGAACTATTAGGTAAAATAGAGGATATGTTAGCTAAGGCAAGTAAGGGTAGCCTACCCAGCCAGTTTTATTTTAAGAAGCTAGAGTCACAGCAGCCTGATAAGCAAGACGAGTCATAGGGGTTAGGTAAAGGGGTAAAGGGGACGGTTCTATTTTTAGGAGTCGCTTATAACTTTTGATTTTCGAGATCTGAATTTACAATAAGAGTATCCATTTTTGCGTTGTCCCAGCATTTCAATGATTGCAGGTTAACTGATAAAGAAAGGAGCCCAAATGATACATTTTCTGGTGAGATGGGGTATCAATTCTTTGGCAATTTTCATCGTTGCACACATTGTGAAGGGGATAGAAATTTCAAGCACCGCGACCGTGCTGGTGATTGCCCTGGTATTAGGAATTATTAACGCTTTCTTGAAGCCTCTGGTTATTTTGATTACCCTGCCTATTAACATCTTCACCTTAGGGATATTTACGCTTTTTATAAATGGAGCCTTATTTTATCTTGTATCTAAAATTGTCAAAGGATTTGTGATTACGGGTTTTTGGCCTGCCTTTTGGGGTTATATCCTTTTTAGCATTATCAGTTTCTTATTGAGCCTCCTAGTCATTTCTGTTTAGCCAATTTTAAAAGCCCAGATAATTTCTAATCTAATCGGGAAGGTGTCCGGGATTTGCGGGAATAAACTGACGCTATCTGCTATAGCTATGTTATTGAAAAGAAAATTTATCATATTGTTTTTATTAATTTTGATCGGGTTTCATTTTATGAATAATTATTTTTGGTGTGCAAATGACTGGCTTACCATGGAAGATGATATGGGAGATCATCTTAATACACACTTAAGGATTTATAATGGCATAAAAGAAGTAATAACCTCTTCGGATAGCCCGATTTCTAAAATACAATATATATTCTATTTATCTCAAGACAAGATAATTCGGGGCGTAACATTATACCCGCCTTTATTTTTCTTTACCTCTGCATCGGTAAACATTATTTTCCATAATCCTAACCTCTTGGTTACCCGCCTTGCAAATATGCTGTATTTTATTCTGTTAATTGTTTCTGTTTACTTGATAGGTAAAAACGTCTTTGGCGCAGCTTATGGTTTACTTGCTGCTACCCTGGTTTCTCTATATCCGTCTATTGTGGGTATGTCAAGAATATATACTCTGGATTTTCCTCTTACTTGTGTTAGCGCTTTTGGTATCTATTGTTTAATAAAGACAGATTATTTTACGAAATTAAGAGAAAGTGTAATATTTGGAATTGTATTAGGCCTAGGTATTTTAATCAAAGGCCAGATACTTTTTTTTATAATTGGTCCTTTTCTTTATGCAATTATAAAGAGCCTCTGGAGAAGTTATGGATGGGGGACTAAAAAAGTACTTTTGCTTATTGTTAACAATGCCTTAATTTCATTAATAATCGCCGGAGCAATCTCCTCAATATGGTGGTTGCCCGTATTTAAAGATCTCCAGCAAGGTTTCTATGAACAGTTCATTATTTCTTATACATCCAGGATTAAAGAGGCCCCTGGGTATATAATCACGAGTTTGATGGATTTAAAGATATTTTCCCGCGATTGGTTACTTGCTTATGTTTATTTTTCGCTTAACAATATTTCACCGGTCTTATTTGGTTTATTTCTTTTGGGCTTGGTTGTCTTTCTTAGATTAAAATCAAGTGGCAAGGGTATTATAATGGCTTGGATGCTAGTGCCTTATGTTTTATTTACACTGTTTTCTGTAAAGAAAGATAGATTTTTCATGCCTGTGTACCCGTCTATGGTATTAATTTCAATTTCTTTATTCTATATTATTAAGAACAGCAAGATAAAGAAAATATCTATTTTTATTCTTATTGGTTTTGCGTTCTTTCAGATGCTGTTTTTTTCTTATTACTACCGGGCTTTTGAAGTTGCTAGAAGGCCAAAAGAAAGTTCGATATTTTATATTATTACTCCTATGGATAATCCGCGATTAATATACGATTATCCGGGGGGACCAAAGAACTTTTATGAATGTACTTGCATTAACCCGCACAAGTCAAATATACAAAGTATTGCTGCGGACTTAATAAAATATATCAGACAGAATAGAATGAATAGAAATATAAATGTAGCCATATTGGGGATTGAATCTGTAGGCGGGCATAACGATTTTAGCCTAATGTATATATTGAAGTCTAGTGACTCAGGAGTAAGATTTTATTCAATTTTAGAGGATAACCGAAATTTTCCTCTTGTCGAGAGAGATCTTTTTTGGAAACCCCTAAGGCTTTCCGCATACGATTACGTAATAGCACTGATAAACGAAGAAAAATTTGCTAAGATTTCTGACCGTATAACAGTCGCCCGCTTACAGAGTTTGAGTTCTAAGTTTAGATTAGATTATCAGGATGACTATTCTTTGCTAGATTCCTGGAAGGTTCAGCCTGATAATTGCAGGATATTATTATTTAAAGGAAGGCCGAATGTCAAATGTCCGGATAGTTTCTAGGTGGAATATAAAGGGGAAGAACAACGGGGAATAAAAGGGGACGGTTCTATTTATTAAAAATTACTAAAATTTTTGGTTAGATTTTTCCTCCTTTTACGTCTATTAAAGTAGAGGGAGGAATTTTTATGCCTAGAACCAAAAGAATCATTCCTTGCAATGCAGCATTACATATAATCTGCAGGGGTAATAACCGGCAGATTGTTTTTCACAGCGATAACGATAAGCTAAAATATTCTACGCTGCTAAAGGAACTGAAGGACGAGAATAGAGTGGATATTTTTCACTATTGCCTTATGGACAACCACGTCCACATTGTCCTATTCATTAAGCCGGAAAATACCCTGTCAAAATTTATGAAACAAGTGGATTTAAGTTATTTCCATTACTACCGTAAGCGATACGGCTATTGTGGTCATTTCTGGCAGGACAGATTTAAGAGTAATATTATTGAGGTCGATTCTTATTTGCTACAGTGCGGAAAGTACATTGAGCTTAACCCTGTAAGGGCAGGCATGGTAAGCGACCCTGGGCAATACCGGTTTTCAAGCTATAGCTTCTATGCCAAAAATAAGCCGGATGCCCTTATTACCCCAAGCCCGGCTTATCTTGATTTATCTGATATGGCTCTCCGGCGGAGGAAACAATATGTTGATTTTGTAGTTGACAGCGATATAATAAATTCAAGAGAGCTTGGAAAGAAATTATACATAGGTAGCCGGGATTTTATCAATAAACTTCAAGAATATTACCAAATCAAGAATAGAAGAGAAGCGAGGGGAAGGCCACCGAAAGAGCGAAAATAGAACCGTTGTTACCCCCGGAGAGAAAAATTAGAACCGTCCCTTTTAAAAAGATGCGCAGGTTTGCAAAGTACATAAAACGCGCAAAAGAACTGGGCGCAAAACAGGCCAAAGTTATTTCGGCAAAGACTATTGTCTCCGCTGAATGGGTGAGGTTCAAATGTAAGTTTGGCTGTGACGGCTACGGACAGTCTCTCACCTGTCCGCCGTATTCACCTACTCCGGATGAAACTCGTCGCGCACTAGGATATTACAAGTGCGCGCTCCTTGTTCATGGTAATGAATACACAGATATTCATGGCATTATTCCAATCTTAGAACGGGAGATATTTCTGAATGGATACTTCAAGGCGTTTGGAATGGGGGCGGGGCCTTGTAACCTTTGTAATAAATGTGCTAAATTCTGCCGCCATCCAGACAAAACAAGACCATCCTTAGAGGCATGCGGGATAGATGTATTTACTACCGTAAGGTCCAATGGATTTCCAATCAAGGTGCTGAAGAAACAGGGCTGTAGGGGGAATTACTACGGTATAGTGTTAATCGAGTGAGTGTGTTTCCGGTAATAAGTTTTATTTTTTGCCGTGTTTTTGACGACTTTAGACAACTAGAGCAGAAAGTTTTGATGATTAAAAAAGGAGCGATTCCCATGAAAATAAAATCAATATTAACCATTTGTTTCATACCGGCATTTTTGTTTAGCTGTCCGCTATTGATTTATTCCCAGGATATTAAGCCGATTAGGCTTTTGGCTCCGCAATTAAAAGGCGGTAAGTCTTTGATGCAAGTATTGAAGGAAAGAAAAAGCCTGCGTGAATTTAGTCCTAAAGGACTACCCTTGCAAATAATTTCTGACCTGCTTTGGGCTGCAAATGGGATAAATCGTCCGGATTCAGGCCATAGGACTGCCCCTTCTGCAAGGAATATGCAGGAAATTGATATCTATCTTGCTAAAGCAGACGGCCTTTATTTATTTGATGCCAAGCAAAATATGTTGATACCGGTTATAGGAGAGGATATAAGGGCCTTGACAGGTAAGCAACCATTTGTCAAGGATGCTCCTATAAATCTTATTTATGTGGCGGATCTTTCTAAAATGGGAGAAGCTTCAGGAGGTAATGCAGATTTTTATGCAGGTACTGATACAGGATTCATCAGTGAAAATGTCTATTTATACTGTTCTTCCGCAGGGTTAGCAACTGTTGTGCGCGGGTTGATCGATAAGCCGGTTTTAGCGAAAGCCATGAAATTACGGCCTGACCAAAGAATAATCCTGGCACAGACAGTAGGATATCCGAAATAAATAGGGGAACCCTGCGTTTTTAGCTATTTCCTTTCTATCCTGATTCAAAACCTCTAAGCAAAAAAACCTAAACTTTCCTTGACATTGTTTGTTTTTTAAGGTATATTTAATCTTATTGATAGTTAATATAGTAAACTATTAAGGAGATTAAATATGTCTATAATTTCCCTCAGCCATTTTGCCGATAAAATGAGCGAGATTATGCCCATAATGATGAAAGAGTTTACCCGGTGCATGTCAGCCGAATTGCATAAAAGAAAGGTTACCCTGCCGCAAATAATGATTTTGCATTTTTTAGAGGTTGAGCAGGAAGCCAAGATGAAGGACCTGGCGCGTTTTATGGGTGTTACTATGGCAGCCATGACCGGGATTATCGACCGCCTCGTAAAAAGCGGCCATTGTGCAAGAATCTACGACCCGCAAGACCGCCGGATTATTAAAATAAAGTTAACCGTTAAAGGCGATAATTTAATAAAAGATATTAATAAAAGTAAACACCAGATGATAGTAAAGATATTTGGCAAGATCTCTGAGACTGACCGGCAGGATTATTTACGTATCCTATTGCAAATAAAAGAGATTTTACTCAAAGAGAATTCTAATTTGGTACAGGGCTAATGAAGGTAAAATGTTTAAAAGGGCGTTAATTTTTTGTTTAAATATCGGGTTGTCCTGCAGCCTTGTTTCTTTTGCCACAGCAAAGGATAAACCTGGTGAGGCAGAAGAAAGTGCAAGGGAAATGGAAAAAACCCTTTTTATGGCCTCGGGCACTCAGGACAGGGTCTTAAAAATTGGCTTAGTGGATTGCATGCTTTATGCCCTAAAACAGAATTCAGAAATTTTGGTTAAGCGCATCGAACCAAAATTAAAAGAAGACGATGTGAAAATTGCTGAAGCCGATTTTGAACCGACTTTTAATGCTGAGTATACGCTGAACGATAAAAGCGAGATTTCATCCAGTGTTTTGCAGGGGGCAGAAGTTTATAATACACAAGATATGCAACTAAACGCCGATGTTTCGGGTAAGTTCATTAGCGGCACGGGGTATAAGGTAGAACTCCTTAATCAGAGATATAAAAGCGACTCCACATACCAGATCTTTAATCCTTATTATACAATAGAGCCAAAAATTACTATCACCCAGCCGCTTTTTAGAGGTTTTGGCAGAACGGTGAATAAAGCGGATATTATAGTCGCCCAGAATAATAGATTACAATCCGCAGCTTCTTTTAAAGATACGGTTATGGATACCATCAGCAAATCAAAAATAGCTTATTACAACTATATTTTTTATCTTGAAAACTATGCCATTGCTAAGCTATCTTTAGAACGCGCCCAGCATTTATTGGAGATAAACAAAGCCCGATACCAAAAAGGGCTTATCAGTTCCGTTGATTTATTAGAAACAGAAGCTGCTGCAGCGCAAAGAGAAAAAACAGTGCTTACAGCTGATGCCCAGGTCAAGAAAGCGGAGGATGACCTTAAGCTTATTACCAATTTAGTCGATGATCCTGAAGTCTGGAACGCCAAGATTGAACTTATAGATAAGCCGGCATTTATTATCGAAGAAGTAGATTTATTGCAAAGCCTTAAGGATGCCTTTAAATACAGGCCGGATTACTATTCCGCGAAGATAGATTTGAAGAGCCGGGATATCAAGATAGTGACTGCCAAGAACGCCTTGCTTCCTACCGCGGACCTGATAGGCAGTTTTGGTTTAAACGGATTAGGAAAAGACTACCAGGATGCCATTGAGAAAGTGGACTCTGACTATACAGACTGGAGCGTCGGGGTTAAATTCAGTCTTCCCTGGGGCAGTGGGGATCGGGCAAAATACGACCAGAGAAAATTAGAAAAAGCCCAAGCCATCTTAAACTTTAAAAGATTGGAACAGAATATTATTCTGGAAATAAGAGATAGGGTGAGATTAGCCAAAACACAAAAACAGCAGGTAGATGTGGCTAATCTTTCCAAGGAAAAAGAGTCCCAGAACTACGAAGCGCAAAAAGAGCGTTACGCGGCAGGACAGGTTTCTACACACGATATGCTGGATTATCAGGATAAATTATCACAGGCTGAGCTTGATTATGTCAAGGCGTTAATTGATTATAATATTGCCTTAATTAATCTGGATAAATCTCAAGGGTTAACTTTAGCCAAGAACGATATCAAGCTGGAGGGATGATGGTTAGGTCACGGAAGATATTCATAGCAGTATTTGTGGTATTGGTTTTTTTAGGCTGCCAAAAAGAGGAAAAAAAACAGGCCGCAAGACCAATAATCCCGGTTAGGGTTTCCAGGGTTGAATTAAAAGACCTTGAGGAAACGGTTGATTATATAGGTAATATCAAGGCGCAGGAAGAGGCAGTAATTTATTCCAAGGTGAACGGGAAAATTATTGAAAAAGTCAAAGAGGACGGAAGCCTTGTCAATAAGGGCGAAACAGTTGCCTATATCGACCGCGATGAGGTAGGTTTTAAATTTGAAAAGGCCCCCGTAGAAAGTCCGCTTGCTGGGATTATCGGCAGGGTTTATGTGGATATAGGAGAGAATGTCACGACGCAAACGCCCATTGCCTTGGTGGTTGACATGAGGCGCGTAGAAATAGATTTAGACATCCCGGAAAAATATTATTCAAAAGTTGCCTTGGGTCAAAAAGCAAAGGTTAAAATAGATGCTTATCCGGATGAAGAATTCAGCGGCCGGGTAACAAAGATTAGTCCGGTAGTAGATTTGTCTACGCGCGCAGCGCCAATTGAAATTACCATAGATAATCCGGAAGGTAAGCTGCGCTCGGGAATGTTTAGTAAGGTAAGTCTGGTGCTCACCGAGCATAAGAATGTGTCGGTGATTTTAAAAGAAGCAATTATGGGTAAAGAACCGAATTTATACGTCTATGTTATAGAGAATCAAAGAGCGGTTTTAAGAAGGATTACTTCAGGTATCCATCAGGGCCCGTATTATGAAGTAAGGGATGGCCTTCGCGAAGGCGATCTGGTTGTGATTATGGGGCAGCAGAAACTTTATGATGGTGCACAGGTAATTACAGAGGAAGAGAAAGAATGAATTTCCCCGAATTCGGAGTTAAAAGGCCAACAGCGAATTTAATGATTTTTTCCGCAATCATAGTGCTGGCTTTTTACAGCCTTACCAGGATAGGTATAGATAGCATGCCTGAAATTGAGCCGCCCTCTATCAGTGTAATCTCCAGCTACCCAGGTGCGAGCCCTGAAGACGTAGAGAGTAAAGTTACTGAAGTGCTGGAGAACCAACTTGCTACAACCCCGGGGTTAGAAAAAATCACCTCTGCTTCTTCGGAAGGCTCCTCGAGGATTACCCTTAAATTTATTTGGGGGACAAATCTGGATGAGGCATCTAATGACATCCGCGACCGCATTGATTTAGCTAAACGGCTCTTGCCGGATATTCCGGATGAAATGGATAATCCAATAATCTTTAAATTTAATACCGCTAATATCCCGATAATATACTTTGGTTTTACGGCAAAACAATCGTACCCGGAGCTTTATGATTTAATCGATAAAAAGGTGGGTGATGCCCTTCGCCAGCTTCCCGGGGTGGGGACAGTGCAAATTCAAGGCGGCGGCTTAGAGCGGCAGATTAATATTTGGGTGGACAAGGCCCGCCTTGAAGGGTACGGCTTTTCAATACTTGATATCCAAAATGCCTTAGAACAGGAAAACATTACACAGCCTGTAGGAGATTTAAAAACCGGCATGACAGATTATCTTCTGCGGCTTCCCGGTGAATTCTCAAACCCTGAAGAAATAAACCTGGTAATTTTAGGCAGGCGCGACGGAAAGTTCATTTATTTAAAAGATGTGGCGCGCGTGGAAGACAGTTTTAAAGAAGTTACAAGCACGGTGCGCGTTGACAAACAGCCGGGCCTGATGATGATGGTGCAGAAGCAAAGCGGCACTAATTCCGTAGAAGTCGCGCAAAGAATAAAAAAGCGCATGGAAGAATTAAAAAGGACGCTTCCGGCAGACGTAAAGGTTGTTACTATATTTGATACCTCAAAAGATATCATTACCTCGCTTAATTCATTAAAATCTTCAGTGTGGCTGGCAATATTCTTAGTAATTTTAGTGGTCTGGTTTTTCCTGCGTCAGTTAGCGCCGAGTATGATTGTTGCCTTGACCATACCATTTTCGCTCCTGATCAGCTTTGTTTATCTCTTTTTAAACGGCAAAACTGTTAATACCATCAGTCTTTCTTCCATAGCTATTGCTTCAGGCATGGTTGTTGATAATGCGATTGTTGTTGTGGATAATGTTTACCGCCATTTTGAGCGGGGTCAGCGGCCGCAGGAAGCGGCAATTTTCGGCACCTCAGAGATGTTTTCAGCTATCGCTGCCTCTACTTTTACAACTGTCGTGGTTTTTCTGCCGATGTTATTTATTCCGGGAGTTGTCGGTGTTATCTTCGGAGAATTAGCAGTAATTATTATTGTCACGCTTGTGGCGTCGCTTTTTACCGCCGCAACTTTCAGCCCGATGCTTTGTTCAAAATGGCTGCATTTTAATAACAGCGCAATTAAAGAAAAGCCAAAGGCATTCATTAAATTCTATGATTTTTCTGAAAAAATGTTTAAGGGGTGGGAGAATTTTTATGCAAGACAGCTTGGTTGGTCCCTGAGGCATAAGAAGATCATTATTGTCGGTTTTACCTTGGCGTTTATCTTTAGTTTAACCATGACGCGTTTTGTCGGTAATGAATTTATCCCTGAGGAAGATACCGGGGATCTACGCATAAATATCAGTCTTCCTGTCGGGACCAGGCTTGAGGAAAGCGATAAAGCAGCCAAGAGAATTGAAGATTTGCTTGCCCAGGATATCCCTGAAGCAGAATATTATTATGTGCGGACTGGTTCAGTCAGGGGTTTGGGCAGGGCCTTTGGCGGTGCGCAGGGCTCGCATACTATCGCTGCCGGAGCAAAGCTGGTAAGTAAGACTAAGAGAAAACGCTCGGTCATGGAGGTCGGGCAAGTTATAAGAAACAAGATAAAGAATATCCCCGGGGTAATCAAGGCCGATGTTTCAACAGGCAACCCAATAGGCCGTCTGATTACCGGAGGCGGAGGCAAGGCAATTCAAATTGAAATTATCGGGCACTCATTTGAAGAGACCGATGCCCTGGCAGAAAAAATAAAAGGTATTTTAGAAAAGATCCCCGGGGCAGTAGATGTTTCTATTTCGCGCGAGCTTAACCGCCCGGAATTAAGGATTGATGTTGACCGGGAAAAAACAGCGGCATTGGGCCTGGACATGAGCACTATCTCCGATACCCTTAAGGCTTTTATTCAGGGGGTAACTGCGACAAAATACCGCGAAAAAGGAGAGACTTACGATATTTATGTTAGGCTTGAGGAGGCTTCGCGCACAAAACAAGAGGATATCGAAAGCCTTTCTATCCTAGCCCCCCTGCCACAGGAAAAGGCTTCTTTTACTGCTTTGGCAGATTCAGAGGCACTGAAAGGAGTTTCCAGGGACCATATTAAATTGTCTAACATCGCCAAAATTTACGAAACCATCGGGCCGCAGGATATCGACCGCAAAAACCGGGAAAGGGTAGTGCAGGTAGAATGTAATGCCTATAGGCGGTCTTCGGGAAAGATCATCGAGGACATCAATAAAGAATTGGGTAAATTAACCTTGTCTAGCGATGTCATGATTAACATCGGAGGCGAGGCAGAAGAACAAAGAAAGGCGTTTGGTGATCTGACGATGCTGTTATTGCTGGGTATCTGTCTGGTTTATATGGTAATGGCCGCGCAATTTGAATCGCTCTTAGACCCTTTTATCGTTATGTTCGCCATCCCTTTTACCTTTATCGGCGTAATTCTAGGCTTTGTCCTGACGAATACGACTTTAAGTATTGTTACGTTTTTAGGGATTATTATGTTGATGGGCATCGTGGTTAATAACGCTATTGTTTTGATAAGCTATATCCAGATCCTGCGCGCCCGGGGTTTATCTATGTATGAAGCAGTAACTACTGGGGGAAAAGAAAGATTAAGGCCTGTATTAATGACCACAATTACTACTCTGGTCGGGCTCTTGCCTTTGGCAATTTCCCGGGGTGAAGGTTCTGAGGTATGGCAGCCATTGGGTATTACAATGATTGGGGGCTTAACAATCTCTACATTAATCACCATGCTTTTTGTGCCTACGCTTTATGCTATCTTCCATAGAAAAGCAGAGGTGAGCGGAGGTAAGAAATAATGCTAAAAATGGTGATTATTGCCTATAATGAAGCAGTAGATATGGAAGTAATGGAAATGATGGAAAAATGCAACTTGAAAAATTATACCAAGGTCATGGGTGTTTTTGGCCGGGGAGAAACCTCTGGCACGCATTTAGGCAATGATATCTGGCCGGGCAGGAACAATCTTCTTTATGTCGCCACTCCGGAAAATGACGCAAAACAGCTGGTCTCTGCCGTAAAAGAACTCAGGGTAAAGTTAGGTAAAGAAGGCATTAAGGCGTTTATCCTGCCGATAGAAGAAATTACCTAATCCCTAAACTTAATTTGCCTCTCAATGTGAGAGGTAGGATGATAGTAGCGCTGATTCTAAAAGTAAGATCAGCGCTATTTTTATATCCTAGGGCGTAGGCTCAGGGGTATTGTTTTCTGCTCGGTCAGGCGTTCTTAATAAAGGTGCGTTTCAGGGAATCTCCGAGGCGGCCGCGGCGCCTTTCTCTTGTAATCACGCTTAAGAAAAGGCGCGGCGATGCGGATAAAAAGAAGACTATTTCTCTAAATGTGAAAAACTTTACTACAAAGATATTCTTCCAGAGTATCTTTGCGTATCTGGAGGGGTTGTAGAAAGAAAATTTGATCCGCCTGCCTATTTTTTTTAAGGCGGCGTGGCTGTAGGTGTCGGAATAAAGTTCTCCTCTTTCGGTAACATGATACCCGGGAGTTTTTTCGGCGAGTTCTCTTAAGGGCGAGAATTTCTCAATCCTTAACTTATTGCAGGCGATGGAATCAACCCCGATCTCCTTGGCGAATTGCCCGATATAGAGCATTTCTTTTTCCGTCTCGCCGATATTGCCGTAGATAAAGTAACCGCTATAATAGATAGGGTATTTTGTCAGGACCGCAAAAGATCTCCGTATCGCCTTCTGATCGAAGCCCTTGTTAAGCTGTTTTAGTATCCAGTTGTGAGGCGATTCAATCCCGATCAATAGCGCCTTGAATCCGGCTTTAACCATTTTCTCTAGCAGTTTAGGGTATTTGGCGATATCCAGGCGCGCCTGAGCTATGAAACGTTTCTTGATTTTTCTTTTAATGATCAAATCACAAATTTCCTCCGCTCTTTTAGGGTCGGAAAAAAAGTCGTCATCGCTAAAAATTATCACCCCCGCTTTTAAACTCTGTATTTCATTAACTACGGAATTGACGTTTCGAGCAGCATAATTCCTTTTTTGTCCGAGAGGATTTAAGCTGAAGGTGCAAAATTTGCAGTTATAGGGGCAGCCCCGCGCGCTTAATACGGAATCAAAGGTTACATTCATTACCTTTATACCGTTTAAGGCAAAGGAATATTCGTTACGCCGCAGGGAACGGTCAGGTGCGCCTAAGGTATCTACATCGGGGAGGGGGCGGTTAGGGTTATTTATTATCGTGCCGTTCTCGCGGTAAGAGATGCCCAAAATATCTTTGAGCGGGATACCTTTTAATATCTCTTTTATTGTCTCTTCGCCTTCGCCTCTGACAATGATATCGATTGTAGGGCATCTCTTGAAAAGTTCTTCTACCTTCTCGGTGGCCTTGTAACCGCCTAAGACTAATGTTATGTTATCCGGTATGCGGTTAAGCATCTGACAGATTTCGTCAAACTGACGGTCCCAACCGATACTGACGCAGAGAATATCTACATAGCTGGATATAAAGGCGATGAGTTTTTCCGTGTCAGACAAGTCCTTTTCATACCTTAGGTCCATGAGGGTAATCTTATCGGCCAGGCCCTTAGCGCTCTTAGCCACATATTCAAGCCCGGTAGGAGGGAAGAGCATCATTGTGCTGTTGGCAGCACTTAAAATATAGGGATTCAGGAATAAGGCGTGCTTGTATTTGATATCAGTCTCCTTTTTAAATGTAAAACTTAATTATATCACTCTATCATAAATAATAATTTAGGCAACAGATTAAAGGCATAGTTTGTAAATAATAATTCTGCGCCTTTGATGCAACCGGATTTTATCTCTACTATATTTATAAAGAAGACAATTGAGAGGATCTAATCCGTAAAAAACAAGTTTAGGCGAGCCCCTTTATACATTCTACGATTTCCCTTATGGCCCTGTCAGGTGTAGATGCCCCGGCACTTATCCCGACGCTTTGAGCAGACTTAAACCAATCCGGCCTTAGATCCTTACTTTTTTGAACCCAAAAACTTCTTTTATTCAGCGTTTTTGAGATCTCAAAAAGCCTTTTGGTATTGGCGCTGGTCTTTGAGCCTATAATCACCATGACGTCGTTTTCACGGGGCATATTTTTTATCTCTTGCTGTTTTATGCTGGTGGGTTTACATATGGTATTGAAGAATTTTAGTTCCCTTATACGGGGTTTTAACAGGGCGACAATTTTCATTACTTTTTCAATGTTCTGCGTGGACTGTACGACAATAGCAGCTTTTTTTATTTTTTTGATTTTTTCCAAAAGCAGGCCTCGCGGACTGTCGATTACTATTGCCTTCTTTTTTAGCTGCCCGACGATCCCGCGCACCTCATCGTGCTTTTTGTCTCCGATGACTATGATTTTATAACCGCTATTCTGCATATCTGAGGCAGTCTTGTGTATTTCTTTAACCATGGGGCAGGTGGTGTCGACAATTCTATAACCCAGGGTGCGGGCCTTATTGAGCAGGCCAAGGCTGACTCCGTGGGCACGGATTAGTAGAGTCTTATTTTCACCCCGGGTGAGCCTTTTTATTTTTTTGAGTCCGGATTCTTGCATTTGCCGGGCTACCTCTTCGTTGTGTACGATATCCCCGAGCATGTAGACGTTTTTACGGGAACCAATTGTCTGAAATGAAATATCAATTGCCCTTTTTACTCCGAAACAAAATCCTGCGGACTTTGCCAAATTTATTTTCATAGATATTGACCTCTGCTTTTTTCTTTCAAGAATCCGGGTCCATTCTTGCAGGAATATTCTACCTCTGATAAGGCTAAAATCCAAGCCAAAGTTTATAATTTAAAATCGTAACAGCAGGAAGTATAAATCATTTATGCGTAAAGGTGCCCGTGGTGCAGTTTCCACTCAGGATTGCCCTAAAGTAGCGCAGCAAGCCGCAGACAAGAGATTGATGCTATTTTACTTGTGCTTGCTGAAGTTTGTTGAAAATTTATAATTATAGGGTATAATATCATATTGTAAGTCAGGTCCAGGCAGTGAGGCCAGAAATCCCTTGACAAATGAGGGGCATTGCCTTATTTTATAAAAATATAGCCCGGGGAAAGGTGGGCCAAAATATCATGAGAAGGGGAAGGGAACTGTTAAATAATCTAATTTCCAAGAGTGACCGCGGGTTAGTAAAAATCACAACTCATCTATATAAAACCAGTTACAGTTTAAGTACTCTTAGTCAACTGGGTGGGTCATTTGATTAAGGAGGGGGAGGTTAAAAGTTCGATTCCTGCCGAATGCACTCTCAAGCCTAATACCATGCCGAAAGTCAATAATGTAATTACCCGGATACTGACTTGTATCCAAGACAAGTATTCGGGAATGGGTGTGGCGCCTTTTTATTTAGACAACGCCTATTCTCATGCATCCGATTTAAACAATGACATTGGCCGCGCGTTGAGCCTTATTCAATCTTTCGGCAACGCGGTGTTTATATCAGAAGCTCAGGGGGCAGGTGATAGATTAGTTGCTGAAACATCTGCCTGTCTTGGTAGCGATGAGTTCATTCAGCAAGCGGTTCAGTTGGATATCGGATCATTGTTTGATCTATGCAGGGATCAAGCGGGGGCAAGTTTTCAAAATATTATTCATTCTCTCCGAGATGCTGAGGGGAAAATCGGCTTAGTTATTACCGCTTTGGAAAAAGTTGCGGAAGATGAAAACATCGTTTCCCTGCTCTGTGAAGCTGTGGAAAGTAAATCCATGCCTATTCTGGCTGCTATAGACATGGAGGGGTTTCGTAAGCTTGAAGTAAGGCCTGTCCTTTCAGGTTCTCTCCAGTTTATTCTTGCCGAAAAAGAGAGGCCCCAGGCGAAGCGCAATAAATCTGTCCTTATTATTGGCGCGACCTCATTTTTTGGAAATGCAGTGTATAAGCTTTTTGGCCAGGAATATGAGGATGTCAGAGGCACCGGCTTTAGCAAGGCATCTTCTTTAGATTTTGATAAATTGGACGTTACATCCGAAGAGGAAATTAAGAAATATTTTTCTGAGCATCCCGATTTTGATATCATCGTCTATATTGCAGGCGAAGCTGATGCAGAACTAGCCGAGAAAGAAAGAGACAGGGCGCGGGTATTGAATACCGATGCGGTTTCTACTATTGCCAGGCATGCGAAGAATTGTAAGTTCGTTTATATATCCTCTGAATATGTGTTTGACGGTGGAGTCGGTCCTTATGGATCCGGGTCTTTAGCCAATCCAATCAATTATTACGGACGCACCAAGCTTGAAGGCGAGAAGGTTTCTTTAAAGGATTTCTCTAATGTCTTAGTTGTGCGTCTAGGCGCTCTTTATGGTTATAATGGCCCAGACGATAAGAAGACGACGGTGAGTAAGCTTATTGCTGGTCTGGATAACGCTGAGCCATTGAAGGCGGATAATATTCAGATCAAGCATCCGGTATTGATCGAAGACGCTGCCAGGACGTTATTGAAGCTTCTTGATTACGGAGTCGCCGGCATATATCAGGTCAATGGTCCGGAAGGATTAAACAAGCAGGAGATGGCAAAGCGAATTGCTGCGGTGCGCAATGAGGTAACCGGCCGTACTTTTTCTTATCCTATTGTTGGTGTTGAACAGACCTCTGCCGCAGGCAAGCCCCTGAATACCCATATGGTGAATGTGGATACCCCAAGGCCTTTTAATGAGGGGATTCGTTTCCTGCTTAAGAAACAGGAGACACTTAAAGAAAAGAAGAACCATGATTAACAGTAAGATTAATTCCGTTAATCTAGAATTTCAACAGGACATCATTAGCTTGAGCTCCAAAGACGTGGACTTTCTGACTAAGTTTCCGATCAAATTTGTTGACGGTAATTTCGCAGATTACATGTGGGGGGGATACCACATCTACGATATGAAGGGGTTGCCCTATGATAAGAATACACGGATTGCGGCTGAGTCCTGGGAGATCTCCGGGCATCAAAAATATCCATCACGCATTCTCATGCCGGATGGCAGAATTCTTATCTTCATGGACTTGCTTAAGGACAGGCAATTAGCCGGTTTGATCCTTGGTGATGCCGTGGTAAAAAACTTTGGCCAGGATTTTCCCATGCTGGTCAAGTTCGTTGATGTGCACCAGCATATGTCAGCGCACCTTCATCCTTCGCATAAAGTGGCAGAGGCCCTGGGTGAGAAAGATCCGGGCAAGGAAGAAGTGTTTATAGTCATTGATTTGCACGAAGGCGCTGAAAGCGCATTATATCTGGGTCTAAAAGACGGGGTGACCCGCGAGGTTTTTGAAGATGCCATTAGCAGGGAAGATAATATCCTCAATTTGTCACATAAAATTTATGTCAGTCCGGGAGAGATCTTCCGCATACCCTCGGGCGTTCTGCATTGTTGGACGGGAGGATCTATAGCAGTTGAAATCACGGAATCCAGCGATTTGACCTACCGCATGTATGATTTTCGCCGTCAAAGGCCCACTCACATCAAAAAGGGATTGGCTTCGATCGATTATCAATGCAAGCAAGGTGTTATGTTGGAAAAAGAATGCAGGGGTCTATGGCTGCCAACTCCAGTCAAGGGGGTTGATTATGTCTTGACCCGCAATGCTTTCAAGGTTGAGCGTTTGAGCGCTGAGTCAAGCGGTAATCCGATTGAGATTAACAGGCGCGATACCTTTGAGGTATTAATGGGTATTAAAGGGGCAATGGAGGTCTTATCGTTAAGTAATGATTGGTCTGTCCGTTTGAATAAGGGGAGTTCTCTTCTTATTCCATCCCAGGCGGGTGATTACAAGGTTCGGGGCATTGATAAAATAAATAAGAACCTTGCGCTTCGCATCAGCATGAAAATTCCTGACAGAGAGTAAATAATATGCCAACGGAGTCAAAGTTAGAAAAAATACTTTTGACAGAAGAATCCCGGTATTGTTCTTACGGGGATTCCGTTCATTATTTAAAGAGACCGAAGATTTTCTCTGAATGTAACGGGTCATACTTGTACGACTGCCGCGGTACGCCTTACCTGGATCTTCAGATGTGGTATTCGGCAGTAAATTTAGGTTATAAAAACAAGCGGGTGAATGATGCGGTTAAGAATCAGATCGACCGCCTGCCGCAATTGGCCAGCCAGTATTTGCATCGCGAGAAGATTGAGCTCTCCGGCTGCATCTCCAGGCAAATGCAAAGGTCTTTTCAGGCTAAGGGCAGGGTGCATTTCAATGTGGGCGGATCCCAGGCTATTGAAGACAGCATCAAGCTTATGCGTAAGACAACAGGCAAAACACAATTCTTCGCATTTCAGGGAAGCTATCATGGGCGGACCATCGGCGCCACGGAAATCACATCAAGTTACCGTTATAGAAGGCCCTATGGCCATTTTTCCAACAGGGCACAGTTTATCCCGTATCCTTATTGTTTCCGTTGCCATTACGGCAAGCGTTTTGACTCTTGTAAATATTATTGCGTGGCTCAATTTGAGAGATTATTTGAGACAGAATATAATTCGATGGTAGATACTAAAACCGGTGAATGTGAGTTTGCGGCTTTTTATATTGAAGCCATTCAGGGCACAGGCGGTTATGTTATACCGCCGCCCGATTACTTCAGGAGGATTAAGAGGACACTCGATCATTTTAGGATTTATCTCGTTGATGATGAGATACAAATGGGTTTTTACAGGACAGGGCGGTTCTGGGCGCTTGAACACTTTGGCATCAGGCCTGACGTGGTTGTCTTTGGTAAGTCGCTTACTAACGGCATGAATCCTTTGTCGGGTTTCTGGGCCAAAGAAGAACTTGTTAATCCAAAGGCCTTTCCTCCCGGATCCACGCATTCGACATTTTCCTCCAATCCCATCGGCACTGCCGCAGGCTTAGAGGTAATGAAATTACTTCAGGAAAAAATATTAATCAGACAGATCAACGATAGCGGCAAGAAGTTTATAAACATGCTCAAGAAACTTCAAAAGAAATACAAAGAGATTGGGGATGTTTCAGGGGTAGGGCTGGCCATTCGTCTTGAGATTTGCGAGAAAGACGGCATTACGCCGAATAGGCAATTAGTGGATCAGATATTTCAGGCAGGGCTTGATGGCGACTTACAATACAAAGGAAAGAAATACGGCCTGGTATTGGATGTCGGCGGTTATTATAAGAACGTCTTTACTTTAGCCCCTTCTTTTTACATAACCGATGAGGAAATGGGGATGGCATATAAGTTTTTAGATGAATTATTCAGCCGTTTTACCACCTCAAAACGCAAAGGCAAGCGGGGTAAAGGGAAAGGGGACGTTCCCCGCGTTTAGAAGTCATTGGCAGAATTATGGTTATGGGGGGTGGCTTTATTGAATTTGTCATTTTCTACGTCAAGTAAATCCACCCCGAAGCGTACGCAGGCAATTTCTTTGGAATTGCACAGTGATTACGCAAGGGGTAGGAGTTTATCCCTTGCCTAAGCGCTCGAAGATTTCTTCGAAATCTTCATCGCAGGCTTCGGGATTAATTCGCGCAAATAACTTATGTCGGCTTCGCCTCGATAAGTTATGCGCTCATTAAGGAGGTATGTTGGCAAGAGATAATTATTCATATAATAAGTATCAAAAGGAATTGGCAAGGAAAAAGAAAAGAGAAGAGAAGAGGCAAAGTAAGCTGAATAAAAAGAACATACAGGCTAACGAGCGTCTTGTTTTATCGGATAACAAGTGCGCCGCTTCTACGGGGGATCCAGGGCAGGACTTGAATAAGGACGTCACTGCAGTATAAAAAAGTATTTGCAGTCCTTCTGTGAAACCCCTGCAGTCTTTAACTTAAGGAATAAAATATTTATCAGAGCGAACGGAATATAACCTGTCCCTTGCTTAAACGCTGAGGGAATTTCATCTGATGTTTTCTCAGCAGCTGCGGATTTAATTTTCTGGCATAAAGCGAGGGCAAATCGAGGAGGTAGCATGGGATATGAACAAGGCGGCGGCGGATACGGCGGAGGGCCAAGGGAGATGCACAAGGCGATTTGCTCAGAATGCAAGAAAGAATGTGAAGTCCCTTTTAAACCTAGAGATGACCGTCCGATATATTGCAGGGATTGTTATTCAAAGCGTAAGAACGCAGGCCGTTAAAAGAGGAGATTTTGTAACCTCCTGCGGATTTAGGTAGTTGCGAAATTAATCCATAAAAGGGGATTAGAATAAAAAAGCCCAATAATTTTACTTGTTGGGCTTTTTTATTCTACATCTAATCCTAAACGGCGGCCGAATTTCTTTCGCAATTCGCCTCGCCAGGATTCGATGTCATTGAGTTCCCCCCTGAGGGGGGGGCAGAGTCTCCATATAAGGGGCGGCTTGGGGATCTTAGGGAGGGACCTTTTAAAGTGGAAAAGGAACTATATTATTTTAAAATACCTGTTTTACATACCTGGCCGAATTTCCTGGCGCTTTTCCTGACAGTCCTCTTATAAGTATTGTAGTTGATTCCTATCAGCCCGAATCTCGGCTTAAAGCCTTTATCCCATTCAAAGTTGTCCATAAGCGACCAGTAAAGGTATCCTATTACATGGACTCCTTTTTTCATAGCCCGGTGGATATTTTTTAAGTGGCTGTATATATATTTCCAGCGCAGGTTATCATCGGATGTGCAGATGCCGTTTTCCGTTATCATAATAGGCAGACCGTATTTCTTAAGCTCCATAAGCACTTCATATAAGCCCTTGGGGTAAATATCCCATCCGAGTGAGTTTTTCTTAACCGGATGACAGTTACGGCTGCAGACATCCATCGTCAGGCTTCCTACCTTTAATTTCTTAAGTTCTACCAATTGCCGCGAGTAATAATTGACTCCGATAAAGTCCAAGACCTCATGTTTTATTATGCTATGCCGCATTATTCTTTCAAGAAGCCCTAAATTATACAGCTTGTCTCTGAGATAGGCAGTGAATTGGTCTTTTAAATCCCGCTTGCAGGGGACAAAGGCCATTACGTTCTGGGCGATGCTTACGCAAGGATTATCCAGGTTCCGCTCCTTATAAACCTTATGTATCAGGCGGTAGGCCTTGATGTGCGCCGAAACTAAGTTTTCTTCTACTGCCGCTGCTTTCAGATATGACCTTTCCTGGGGGGGCCATATTCCGAAAATATAAGCGTGGGATATGTATATTGTGGGTTCGTTTATGGTAATCCAGTAGCGGACATACTTTGCCAGGGGAGGAACTATAAAATTGCAGTAGCGCAAGAAATTTTCGATAGAACGCTGTCTTGTCCATCCTCCCGATTTGCTGAACCAGGCAGGATTAGTAAAATGATGCAGCGTTACTATCGGTTCAATATTGCGCCTTTTCAAGGCGAGAATTACATCGGTATAATGTTTTAATTCCTTCCGGGAAAATTTTCCCTCTTTCGGTTCAATGCGGCTCCACTCAATAGAGAGGCGGTGGGCATTATGATGCAGGCTTTTAGCCAGATTGAAATCCCGCTTATAAAGTTCATAGTGCCGGCAGGCCTGGGCACACTTTTCTTTACCGGCTTTCCCTTCCCATTGCCACCAGTCAGAATTAATATTATTGCCTTCGACCTGGTAAGCAGATGTCGCAGCCCCCCAGAGAAAATCTTGCGGAAATCTCATCATGGTAAAATTATATCATTATAAAAAACAAATTCTACTGGAATATTTTATATTAAAGGCCGTATTATTTAGACGTATTAGGCGCTTGACTTAGGGGTTAAAACAGTATAAATTAAAGGCATGCAATACTTGATTAAGCTGATCAAGAAGACCTATAGGATGGCGCATCCCCGGGAGCGTAAGGTGGTGATGAGTAACGTCGCCTCCCTTTCTATGCTGCAGGTCATAACTTATCTTTTGCCGGTTATAATTGTGCCTTATCTCTTCAGGGTGCTCGGACCTGATAGATTCGGATTGATTGTTTTTGCTCAGGCCTTTATACAATACTTTATTATCCTGACGGATTACGGATTCAGCATATCTGCCACCAAAGAGATTTCCCTTTGCCGCGATGAACACGCTAAAATCTGCAAGGCCTTTTCTTCGGTTATGATGGTAAAGATTGCCCTGGCATTTTTGAGCCTGGTCATATTAAGCGTTATCGTGTATTCTATCCCCAAGTTCAGGAATGACTGGGCGGTTTATATACTCAGTTTCGGCACGGTGGTGGGAAGCACTATATTCCCTATCTGGTTCTTTCAAGGGACGGAAAAGATGAAATATATCACCATCCTGAATACCATAGGAGGAATCATATTTTTGCTTCTCATTTTTTTCTTTGTAAAGGGACCGCAGGACTACCTTCTGGTCCCGTTCATAAATTCATCCGTATTCCTGATAACCGGACTCCTGGGGCAACACATAGTCTTGCGAAGATTCCGCGTATCATTCAAATTCCAGGGATATAAAAATGTCCGGCAACAACTGAAGGCCGGATGGGATGTCTTCATTTCTATCGCGGCGATAAATGCGTATACGACTACGCGCGTCTTTATACTAGGGCTTCTCACCAATAATAATATTACCGGATTTTATTCTATCGCAGAGAAGATTGCCGGCGCCTGCCAGACATTCCCTCTGGATTCTTTTTCTCAAGCGCTTTTTCCGCGTTTAAGCAGGATGTTCCAGAAAAACAAGATCAAGGCGTTTAAGATCATGCAGAGGATACAGCAGATCACTATCATCATTTCTTTAATATGCCTGCCGCTGATCTTTATCTTCGCGGATATGATTGTTAATGTTGTCTGCGGGAAGAGTTACCAGGAGGCGGTATTATCCTTGAGGCTCCTGCTTGTTGCCGTATTTTTTGTCACTGCCAATGCCTTCCGGGTGCAGTTTCTGCTCGTATGCGGCAAAACGCATATTTATTCCAGGATTCACGTAATCATGGCGATAGTAGGCTTGCCTCTGATATTTCTTTTGGTATATTCTTTTTCTTACAAAGGAGCGGCGCTGGCGGCAATATTCATTGAGTCAGGGATCTTTATCATTACCTATTTTACAGTAAGAAAGCTTAATTTTAGAAAATATAACTTGACAAATTTGAGATGATGTGTTATCTTTTGACCGTAGAGCATACAAAGTTGTATGCGTAAGTAAAAGCAAGGAAGCGTCCAAGAAAAAGGGCGCTTTTTTTATTTTGTGTGACCTTTGTTTTACATAGAAGAAGTCAGACGATGACGTTCTTTTTAGCAAGGCCAGCTAATCAGGACGTTTTTATTTTAGAACGATGGCGTTCTGAGCCCCGCCACAGGGACGAAGAACGCTTTTTTTATTTTTCCGGATATGAATGGTAACTTTTCAGTTAGACGTTGATTTCTGAAAAAGGGGGAAATAGATGGTCAATTCAGGGGATACGGCCTGGGTCTTAATCTCATCAGCCATGGTTTTATTAATGACTCCCGGCCTGGCTTTTTTCTACGGAGGCATGGTTAGAAAGAAGAATGTTTTAAGCGTCCTGATGCAGTGTTTTATTATTATGTGTGTTTTGGGTATTCAATGGGTACTTTTCGGATACAGTCTTTCTTTTGCTCCGTCGGGAGGTTTCTGGGGCGGTTTAAGCTGGGCTGGATTGAAGAATGTAGGCTTAGAGCCATACGCGGATTACGCAGGGACTATACCTCACCAGGCCTTCATGATTTTTCAGGCGATGTTCGCAATTATCACCCCGGCCTTAATTATTGGCGCATTTGCTGAGAGGATGAAATTCTCTTCCTTTCTGCTGTTTACGATTTTATGGGCTACATTTGTGTATGACCCGCTTTGCCATTGGGTTTGGGGCATGGGCGGTTTCTTAAAAGACATGGGCGCCCTGGATTTTGCCGGGGGGACAGTAGTGCATATTAACGCCGGGATAGCCGCTTTAGTCACTGCTTTAATATTAGGCAAAAGGGTCAATTTAGATAAGAATGTGCCCACGCCGCATAATATGCCTTTTGTAGTCTTAGGTACAGGCCTTTTGTGGTTTGGCTGGTTTGGATTCAATGCCGGTAGCGCTTTGGCTGCTAACGGCCTGGCAGTAAATGCCTTTGTGGTTACGAATACTTCTGCGGCAGCCGCGGGCTTAAGCTGGGCCTTTCTTGAATGGATGCGTAATGGCAAGCCTACCATATTCGGCCTATGTTCAGGGGCGGTGGCGGGACTGGTCGCAATTACTCCGGCTGCCGGTTTTGTCAGCGTAGTCCCAGCCATAATTATCGGTTTATTGGCAAGCGTTTTTTGTTTTATTGCCGTGACCGTTATCAAACCGGGGTTAGGCTACGATGATTCCCTGGATGCATTTGGAGTGCATTGTGTGGGTGGGATCTGGGGGGCCCTGGCTACCGGATTATTTGCTTCTAAGTTAGTTAACCCTGCCGGTAGAGATGGATTATTCTTCGGCAACCCCGGGCAGCTTTTGGTGCAGTCGATAACCGTAGCTGTAACCGTTATTTATACTAGCGTGGCTACGCTGGTTATTTATAAATTAGTAGACTTATTGCTGGGTGTCAGGGTTAAAGAACGAGAGGAGGCCATAGGCCTGGATTTGACGCAGCATCATGAAAGGGCATACACTGTTTTAGAGTAGGAGGTTTTTATGAAATTAGTTATTGCCATAATTCAACCGGACAAGTTAGAGGGGGTAAAAGAAGAACTTTATAAACAAGAGGTCAATCTTATTACGGTAAGCGAGGTTATGGGGCATGGCCGCCAGAAAGGCATTACTGAGATTTACCGCGGCGCGAAAGAGACAGGCAACCTTCTTAGGAAGATACGCCTGGAGATTGCCGTAAATGATAATTTTGTTGAGCCGGCAATTCAGGCTATCGTAAGAGGGGCTAAAACGGGTGAGACAGGCGACGGGAAAATATTTATTCTGGATCTAAAAGAATGTATTCGCATCCGCACAGAGGAGCGCGGCAAAGAAGCCATCGGATAGGCCCTTGGAGGCAGATAAGGATGAGGGCGATTTCAGAGCTTATTAAAGGAGGAAGAAATGAGCGTAAGGCAAAAGGTTCTCTTTAAGATTAAAAGTATAGGATTGGATAAAATTAATTCTCCCAAGAAAGTCTCTGATTATTTTGGCGGGAATACCTTTAACCTGGAGACAATGTGTGAGCATATTTCCAGTTCTACCTTCGAGGCGTTTAAGACTTGGATATCAGAAGGCAAGACTATCAGTCTTGAGCAGGCCAATGAAATTGCCGATGCGATGAAGGCATGGGCAATTTCCAAGGGCGCGACATACTATACTCATTGGTTTCAGCCGATGACCGGCTTGACCGCGGAGAAACATGACAGTTTTATTTCTACCGTCGCCCCCGGCAGGGTAATCGAGAAGTTCTCCGGAAGCAAGTTGATCCAGGGGGAGCCCGATGCCTCCAGTTTTCCTTCAGGCGGTATCCGCGCCACCTTTGAGGCGCGCGGCTATACGGCATGGGACCCATCAAGCCCCGCTTTTATTATTGAGAATGCATTGGGAAAAACACTATGCATTCCCACCATATTTATTTCTTACCACGGCGCAGCCCTGGATAAAAAGCTGCCGCTTATACGTTCAGAGGAGGTCTTAAATAAGGCCGCAGTAGGGTTATTAAAACTTTTCGGGCATAAAAATGTCAAAAAGGTATTTTCTACCTGTGGCCCGGAGCAGGAATATTTCTTAATCGATAAGAATTATTACAACCTTCGCCAAGACCTGGTTATGACCGGGCGCACTTTGATCGGGGCACCTTCTCCTAAGGGACAGCAGTTGGAAGACCAGTATTTTGGTGCCATCAAGGAACGCGTAGTCAATTTCATGTTTGAGGTCGCCGAGGAGGCGTATAAGCTCGGTATTCCGCTTATGACCCGGCACAACGAGGTTGCGCCGCATCAGTATGAGTTTGCTCCGATCTTTGAGGAATCGAATATTGCCGCTGATCATAATCAGCTGTTGATGGAGCTGATGAAAAAGATAGCCTTGCGTCATAACCTGGTTTGCTTGCTGCACGAGAAGCCTTTTGCCGGGATTAACGGCAGCGGAAAACACCTGAATTGGTCGCTTTCGGATGATAAAGGGAACAACCTTTTGAACCCGGGGGAGACTCCCGAAGATAACCTGCAGTTTTTGGCAATTCTTGTAGCGGTATTGCGTGCGGTTTATTTGCACGCAGATCTTTTACGCGCAAGCGTGGCTTTAGCCGGTAACGAGCATCGCCTGGGGGCAAATGAGGCTCCTCCTGCAATAATCAGTGTTTTCCTAGGAGAGCAGTTGACGGCAATCCTGGATATGCTGGAGAACGGAGTCAAATCAAAGGTTTCCCGAAAAGATATTATTGATTTAGGCATCGCCCGCCTTCCTAAATTCAATAAGGATATGACAGACAGGAACAGGACTTCTCCTTTTGCTTTCACCGGATCTAAATTTGAGTTCCGCGCCGTTGGCTCTTCCCAGAATATATCCACGCCGATTACCGTAATTAATACCGCTATTGCAGAGAATCTGGATTATGTTGCTGAGCAGATTAAGACAGTCCGGGGGACAGGTAAGGATTTTAATTCAGAAGTCTTGAAGGTGGTCAGTAAAATCGTTAAAGAGACCAAGGATATCCGTTTTGAGGGGAATAACTATGCTGAAGAATGGGTAAAAGAGGCCGAGAAGAGGGGCCTGCCGAATGTTGCCGCTACCTATGAAGCATTAGAGGCCCTGACCGAAGAGAAGAATATCTTACTTTTTGAGAAATACAAGGTTTTATCGCGGGAGGAGTTGATTGCCCGCTACCATATCTGGATCCATATGTACAATTTGACCCTTGAGATTGAAGCCAATACCTTAAGGGAAATGGTAAATGCCTCGGTAGTTCCCGCTGGTTATAAATACGAAAAACTCCTGGCGGATACGTTACATCAACTGGCGGATTTGGAGAAGGATGGCGGGCTTGCTGTTGAGCCGGATGCGCTGAAGGACAGGAAGGGGCATTTATGCGAGGTGATCTCTAAGATCTATTATGTCCGGCGTAATACTAATGAGATGGATAAGCTTCTTGAGCAGGCACGTAGATTAAAGGATGAGAAGCGCTCCGAGCTTTATTTTAAAGAACTGAGGCCTTTGATGGAACATATACGCAGGCACGTGGATGCCTTAGAGTGCGTGGTTTCGGATGATACCTGGGACCTGCCGAAATACAGGGAAATGCTGTTTATAGATTAGAACGCAAGATTAATGATGAAGCTTTCAGAGAATATAAGCGAGTGGATAAAGGGACAGGTAAGAAGGGCCGGTAAAAAAGGCATTGTTGTAGGTTTAAGCGGAGGGATAGATTCATCCGTAACGGCCGTGTTATCCGGAATGGCACTGGGGGACAATGTAATCGGCTTGATCCTACCCTGCAATAACCACCCGGACGATGAGAAGCTCGCGCTAAAAGTGGCAAGAAAGTTTAACATACGGGTTAAGAAAGTCGAGCTGGGTGATATTTATGAGAGATTATGCGGAGTTTATCTCAGCGGAAGCCGTATCGCGAAAGCCAACTTAAAACCGAGACTGAGAATGACGATGCTTTATTATCTGGCTAATACCTTGGATTATTTAGTGGCAGGGACCGGCAACAGGAGCGAGCTGATGGTCGGTTATTTTACAAAATACGGCGATGGGGGATGCGATATCCTGCCTTTAGGAGGGCTTTTGAAGACACAGGTAAGAAAACTGGCCAGGGAGTTGGGGATTCCTGCGGAGATAATAAAAAGGCCTCCCAGCGCAGGGTTATGGGAAGGGCAGACTGATGAAGACGAGATAGGCATATGTTACGATGATCTCGATAAATACCTGAGAATAATTGAAGAAGGAGGCAGGCATAAGGCTAAAGGGGCACTCTTTGAGAAAACCAAGTCAATGGTTATGAATTCAAGGCATAAGAGAGATAAAATACCTGTTTTTACCAGAGATAATTTTTTTTAGAATAAATGCATAAAATCAGGGCATAATAAGATGGAAAGTAATGCAGATAACAGAAACTATCTGGAAATAATGTTTGAAGAATTAGACGATATGTTTGGGAACGGGAAAAGAATAGCGATATATAAGACTATTGTTGAGAAAGTCGAGAAACCGTTAATAGAGAAGGCGCTTGCCAGGACTTTTGGCAATCAGCTTAAGGCAGCTAAGATCTTGGGTATAAACCGCAACACTTTAAGAGCCAAGGTAAGTAAATATGGAATTAGTCCGAAGAAATGGAAGATTTGATGGCGCATAACAGTTTACCGGATAAGCAGGGGCTTTATGATCCGCACTTTGAGCATGATTCTTGCGGCGTGGGGTTCGTCTGTAATATCAGAGGAGAGAAGTCCAATGCTATCATACGACAGGGTATTGAGGTTCTGCACCGCTTGTCGCACCGCGGGGCAGTCGGCTCAGACCCGAAGACCGGAGACGGCGCAGGTATCCTGATTCAGATCCCGCATGAGTTTTTTATAAAGGCCGCTTGTGAATCTAAGATCGATTTACCTCGTCCCGGTTCATACGGCAGCGGTTTAATATTCTTGCCACAGGATAGCCAAGAGCGCAATTTCTGTAAAGAGGTATTTGAGAAGGTGATAAAGGAGCAGGGCCAAATTATTTTAGGTTGGCGTATCGTCCCTGTAGATGACTCTGTTATAGGAAAAGGCGCTAAGAATACCCAGCCTGTTTTTGAACAGGTTTTTATAGGCAGGGGAGGGCTTGAGCCTGTTAAGAAGTACGGCGGCTCAGGACAAGTCAAGGCAGAATTGGATGGGTTAGATTTTGAAAGAAGGCTTTACGTTATTAGGAAAGAAGTCGAAAATATTATCCGTACCTCCGGATTAAAACAAAAGAAGTCTTTTTATATTACCAATATCTCCAGCCGCACATTTTCTTATAAAGGGCTTCTTATGCCCGGTCAGATTGATAATTTCTTTTTCGATCTTAAAGACGAGAATATCAAAAGCGCCTTATGTTTAGTGCATTCGCGTTATTCAACTAATACCTTTCCTACCTGGGATTTAGCACAGCCGTTTAGATTCTTGGCGCATAACGGAGAGATCAATACTTTGCGCGGCAACGTGAATGGGGTAAGCGCTAGAGAGCGGCTCCTTGCCAGCGAGGCATTCGGTATGGATATAGAGAAGTTAAAACCGGTTATTGTAGAGGGAGGGAGTGATTCGGCCGCAATTGATAATTTCTTTGAACTTTTGGTGCTTTCGGGCAGATCGCTTGAGCATGTTATGATGATGCTTATCCCCGCAGCCTGGGAACACGACAGATTTATGGATAAAAAACTTAAAGATTTCTATAAATATCACGCTTGTTTTATGGAACCCTGGGACGGACCGGCTGCGATAGCCTTTACGGACGGCAGGAATATCGGAGCAGTGCTTGACAGAAACGGCCTTCGGCCGGCCCGTTACATTGTGACTAAGAACGATTTTGTAGTAATGGCATCTGAAGTCGGGGTCCTGGATATAGAGCCAGCAGATATCAAGGTTTCAGGCAGGCTTGAACCGGGGAAGATATTCTTTATCGATACCCAATCGGGTTGTATAGTAGGAGATTCCCAGATAAAAGAAAGGGTGTCACAGCGTTGCCCGTATGGGCAATGGAATGCCGATAATATGGTTGATCTGGATATGCTTACCGGCAACGGCGGCAGCGTTCAGAAGTCCGGCGATATAATCTCCCGCCTTAAGGCCTTTGGTTATTCAAGGGAGGACCTGAAAATAATCATAGCCCCCATGGCGCAAGAGGGGAAAGAACCTGTCGGTTCTATGGGTAATGATACTCCCCATGCCGTATTATCAAAAAGGCCGCAGCTTCTCTACAATTATTTCAAGCAGTTGTTCGCGCAAGTAACTAACCCGGCCATAGATTCCATAAGAGAGAAGTTGGTAATGAGCCTGGAAAGCTTTATAGGCCCTGAGAAGAATATCCTGGAGGAGACTACAGGACACAGCCATAAACTCAGGGTAAAGAATCCTATATTGACGGATGATGAACTTGGAAAGATACGCGATATAAGCGTAAACGGTTTTAAAACCAAGACAATATACACTTTTTTTGATTCCAGGAGCGGGAAAGAAGGCTTCATGCGTACCCTGGAAAGAATCTGTTTTGAAGCAGAATACGCCATTGAGAAGGGGTATTCTTTTATAATATTGAGCGACAGGGGTGTTGATAAAGATAATATCGGTCTCCCCGCACTCTTAGCCACCAGCGTTATCCATCATTATCTTGTAAGAAAGACAATACGTTCGCAGGTAGCATTAATAATTGAAAGCGCAGAGCCAAGGGAGGTGCATCATTTTGCTTTACTTTTTGGTTACGGGGCTGACTGTGTCAATCCGTATCTTGCCTATGAAACGATAGAATATCTCATAAAGGAGAAATGGATTAATTTAAATCTTAATAAGGCGCTTGAGAATTACAATAAAGCGTTAACAGACGGCATATTAAAAATATTATCAAAAATGGGTATATCTACTTTTAGGAGTTATCGCGGCGCGCAGATATTCGAGGCTTTAGGGTTAGATAATGAGCTTATAGATAAATATTTTACCGGTACCGTATCGCGGATCGCAGGCGTCGGACTTGAAGGAATAGCAGATGAGACTATAGAAAGGCACAGAGAGGCTTATGGAAGATATATAGACAAACCGTATCTGGCAAGCGGCGGGGTGTATCAATGGAAAAAGGACGGAGAATACCATCTTTGGAATCCGGAAAGCATATCCGCTTTGCAGGATGCTGCAGCCCGTAATGATTACGGCAGATATAGAGAATTTGCGCAAATGATCAATGACCAGTCAGCCAACCCCGTAACCTTAAGGAGCCTGCTTGAGTTTAAGACAGAAAAACCGATTTCTCTCGATGAGGTTGAGCCGGTTGAGAATATTATGAAGCGCTTTGTTACTGGGGCTATGAGTTTTGGCTCAATAAGCGGCTGCGCGCACGAAACAATTGCTATCGCTATGAACAGGATAGGCGGTAAATCCAATACCGGCGAAGGCGGGGAGGACCCTAATAGATTCGTGACTTTGCCTAACCGAGATTCAAGAAGGAGTGCCATAAAACAGGTTGCCTCCGGAAGATTCGGAGTAACTATAAACTATCTGGTTAACGCGGACGAGATACAGATAAAGATTGCGCAGGGGGCAAAGCCGGGCGAAGGGGGACAATTGCCAGGGCATAAGGTAAGCGGAATAATTGCCCGGACCAGGTACACCACTCCAGGCGTTACTTTAATATCGCCGCCGCCGCATCATGATATATATTCTATTGAAGACCTTGCTCAGCTGATTTTTGATTTAAAAAATGCCAATCCTTACGCGCGCATAAGCGTAAAGCTTGTTTCAGAGGCAGGGGTGGGGACGGTTGCGGCGGGTGTGGCAAAGGGTCACGCCGATACCATCCTTATTTCCGCAGGAGACGGAGGGACAGGGGCATCCCCGCAAAGCTCGATAAGATACGCCGGGCTTCCCTGGGAATTAGGCCTTTCTGAAGCCCACCAGACGCTTATGCTTAATAATCTGCGTTCAAGAGTCCGCCTGCAAACTGATGGACAGATGCGCACGGGACGCGATGTTGCGATTGCAGCTTTATTAGGGGCTGAAGAGTACGGTTTTTGCTCAGCCGTGCTTGTGGTAATCGGCTGCGTTATGCTCAGGCATTGCCATCTTAACAATTGTTCCGTCGGCGTGGCAACACAGGATGAGATATTGCAAAAGAGGTTTAAGGGGAGGGCGGAATATATAGTAAGCTATTTCCATTTCGTAGCTCAGGAGCTCCGTCAGATCATGGCAGGGCTCGGCATCAGGACAATAGGAGAAATGATAGGCAGGACAGACCTCCTTGAAGTAAACAGGGGTATTATTCCTGCGAAGGCCAGGGGCTTAGATTATTCCAGAATTCTCTATAAGCCGGATCTCCCTGAGGATATCAGCAGATACTGTGACTTAAAGCAAGATAGCGGCCTGGCTTCAGTTCTTGATAGAGACCTTATCAGGATGTGCGAAGGTACGCTCAATGGGAATAAGCCGTCCATGATCTCACTTGATATCAACAATACCAATAGGGCCGTAGGCGCAATGTTGAGCGGTGAGGTTTGCAGGAGATGCGGCGATGGGGTGTTGTTGGAGGATACTGTCATCTGTAAGTTCAAGGGGATTGCCGGACAGAGTTTCGGCGCATTCCTGGCGAAAGGGATCACCTTTGAACTGGAAGGGATGACCAACGATTATGTAGGGAAAGGGATTTCAGGAGGCAAGGTTATAATATATCCGGATAAAAGAGCGCAGTATAAACCCGATGAAAATATAATTATAGGCAATACCGCTTTTTATGGGGCTATATCGGGAGAGGCCTATATTTGCGGTGTTGCCGGAGAAAGGTTTTGTATCAGGAACTCCGGGTTGTACGCTGTCGTGGAAGGCCTGGGTGACCATGGTTGTGAATATATGACAGGCGGCAGGGTTATTGTCCTGGGGAATACAGGGAGGAATTTTGCTGCTGGCATGTCAGGCGGAATAGCCTATGTTTACGATGAGGGTAAGGACTTTAGAGACAAATGCAATATGGATATGGTTGAATTGGAAGGGATTGAGGAAGAAGATAAGGAGCAGATATACAATTTGCTTCGCAACCACTTCAAATATACAAAAAGCCGGAAGGCAAAAAGGATTATTGATGATACGCAGGAGGGGCTTGAGAATTTCATCAAGGTTATACCGATAGAGTATAAGCGTATCTTAGAAGGGGCAAAGGTAGAAGAGAAGTTAGGTTTGGCGGAGGGCTCAGATGGGTGATTTGAGGGGTTTCTTGAAGCTGGCCAGACAAGAGGGCCAGCGCAGGGAAATCTGTGAGCGGGTGCATGATTTTAAAGATGTTTCTCGATTGCGCCCCGAGGAACAATCGCGGGAACAAGCTTCGCGATGCATGGATTGCGCGACATCTTTTTGCCATTGGGGATGTCCCATAGGGAATTATATCCCTGAATGGAATGAGCATATTTCCCGGGGCAGGTGGGAGGCGGCACTTGTGTTATTGGAGGCTACTAATAGCCTGCCTGAGGTGACAGCAAGAGTATGCCCGGCATTATGCGAATATGCATGTGTCCTGGGCTTAAACGATGATGCGGTTACTATCCGTGAAAATGAACTTGCGGTTATAGAATTTGGTTTCCAAAACAGGTTGATTAAGCCAAATCGCCTGAGGCATAAGACAGGAAAAAAAGTGGCTGTTATCGGTTCGGGGCCCGCAGGCTTATCCTGTGCAGCGCAACTTAACCGGGCCGGCCATAGTGTAACTGTCTTTGAGAAGGATACTAAGCCGGGAGGGATATTGCGCTACGGTATCCCCGATTTTAAGCTAGAAAAGCATCTTATCGACAGGCGCATAGATATCTGGGAGAAAGAGGGGGTTGTTTTCAAGACAGGCATAGATGTCGGCAGAGATTATCCAGCCAAAAGGCTTCTGGATGAGTTTGATGCGGTTTGCCTGGCGGGGGGTTGTCGTATCCCAAGAGACCTTAAGATAGAGGGAAGAGAATTGAAAGGGATATATTTTGCGATGGATTATTTAACGCAATCAAACAGGCGCGTATCCGGTGAAAAGATCCGAAGGGATGCACTGATTGATGCCGCAGGCAAGAAGGTCGTAGTGATAGGCGGAGGGGATACCGGGGCTGATTGTGTAGGGACGGCGCATAGGCAAGGGGCAAGATGCGTCGTGCAGATTGAACTTTTACCTCAGCCTCCCGGCTGTAGAACTGATGAGTATCCCTGGCCGAAATATCCCGTTATTTTAAAGAATTCAAGTTCTCATGAAGAGGGGGGCCAGCGCCACTGGGCGGTATTGACGAAAGGCTTTATCGGAGAGAAGGGTTTTGTAAAGAAACTTTCTTGCGTAAAGGCGGAGTTTATTGAAACAAAAGGCAGCGCATGCCCTATTATAAAAGAAGTGCCGCAGGGGGAGCTGGAGATCGAAGCGGACATAGTTATTCTTGCAGTAGGATTTTTACATCCTGAACATACCGGTTTACTCACCGATCTTAATATTGAATTAGACGGTCGCGGCAACGTTAAGACAAACGAAGATTATATGACCTCTCTTAAGAAAGTGTTTTCTGCGGGAGATATGAGGCGCGGACAGTCGTTGGTAGTCTGGGCTATTTCGGAAGGAAGGCGTTCGGCATATTTTATTGATAAGTATCTGATGGGTGAAAGTAATCTGTCGTTTATATAGGGAGGGCATAACAAAATGATAAGCACTGGAATGAAGGGGTTGGATGCCGTAATTACAGGCTTAAGGACAGGGGATAATGTAGTCTGGCAGATAGACAATATAAATGATTATATCGACCTGGTAAAGCCATTTGTGCAGCACGCGTTGAAGGAAAATAAGAAAATAATCTATATGAGGTTTGCTTCACACAGAGAGTTGCTTAAGCCGTCTAAAGCAATAAAGAGATATGAGCTTAATGCTTATGCCGGGTTTGAGAACTTTACTACAAAGGTAGATAATATTATTACACAGGAAGGCGAAAACGCATATTATGTCTTTGACTGTCTCTCGGAACTTCTTTCCGCGTGGGCCACCGATTTAATGATAGGGAACTTCTTTATGGTTACCTGCCCGTATCTTTATGAACTTAAGACCGTTACCTACTTTTCGCTACTGCGTAATAACCACTCTTTTCAATCTATAGCCCGTATACGCGAAACAACGCAGGTACTTATAGACGCCTATTATTGTGAAGGCAGCTTATATATACACCCTTTGAAGGTATGGAACAGATATACGCCTACTATGTTTTTGCCCCATCAAAGAAAGAATGATAAGTTTATCCCAATAACCGACAGTGTTAATGCGGTGAAAATACTTTCATACATCAGCAAGAAAGGGGCCGAGAATGCAAAGCGGAACCTAGATTACTGGGACAGGTTGTTTATTGAGGCAGAAGAAATGATAAAAGACGGTGCCTCTAAAGAACCAATAAAGGATATGGTAGAGAAGCTCTGCGGCCTGATGATAACAAGGAACAAGAAGATCTTGTCTCTGGCAATACGCAATTTTTCACTCGGGGAACTTGTAGAGATAAAGTCCAGATTGATAGGTACCGGGTTTATTGGCGGCAAAACCGTAGGCATGCTTCTAGCCAGGAAGATCCTTTCTGGGAATAGTTCACTTAAATGGCGACAGCTTTATGAGCCTCATGACTCATTTTATATAGGCTCGGATATATTCTATTCATATATAGTGCATAACCGGTGGTGGAAAATGCATATGCAGCAAAAGACCGATGAGGGCTATTTCAATATTGCAAAGATCCTGAAAGAGAAAATGCTTTATGGCGTATTTCCCGAAGAGGTTACGGAACAATTTCAGCAGATCATAGAATATTTCGGCTCTTCTCCTATTATAATACGTTCCAGCTCTCTTCTGGAGGATGATTTTGGGAACGCATTTGCCGGGAAATACGAGAGTATATTTTTAGCGAATCAGGGCAGCCCTGAACAGAGATATATTCAATTTGCTGAGGCTGTAAGAAGAATTTATGCAAGCACAATGAACGAAGACGCCCTTGCATACAGGAGGCAGCGGGGATTGGATAAATTAGACGAACAGATGGCGCTCCTGGTCCAGCGGGTTTCAGGGGCGCATCACAAACATTATTTCTTCCCCGATCTTGCGGGGGTCGGCGTATCCCATAATACGTACGTATGGAATGCAGATATGGATCCTGGGGCGGGGATGCTCAGGCTGGTATTCGGGCTTGGTACAAGGGCGGTCAATCGCGTTGAAGGCGATTACCCCAGAATGGTTGCGCTTGATGATCCTTTACGCAGGCCGTATGCAGAGAAGGATGATCTAAGGAAATATTCGCAACACGAGGTGGACCTTATCGACATAAAAGAAAACAGGCTTAGCACCGTTAATTTCTCAAAGATTGTAACCGATAAAACATATAAGTATTTGGACCGTATAGCAGTAAAAGATTATGAATCTACCCAGTTGATGCGTGAAAGAGGTGCAGGGGATAAAGAGGCATGGATATTGACACTGGATAACATATTTGATGCCACTGCCTTAGCAGCCTCGTTTAAGAAGATATTAAAAATACTTGAGAAAAGCTACCATTATCCCGTTGAGATAGAATTCACGGTAAATCTTACCGGGGACAATGCGTTTAAAATAAACCTGTTACAATGCAGGCCCTTACAGACACGGGGGTTAGGCCATAAGGTTGATATGCCGGACCATCTAAAAAGAAAAGACGTGCTTTTTGATTCGCATGGATATTTTCTTGGCGGCAACATCTCGCAGAAGATCGATTGGATTATCTATGTCGATCCGCAAGGGTATAGTAAGCTTGGGTTATCGCAGAAGTATGAAATTGCCCGTACGGTAGGCAAGATCAATAAGACCATAAAGAACAAGGAGGAATTATCCGTCCTTCTTATGGGCCCGGGGAGGTGGGGCACCACGACACCTTCCTTAGGGGTGCCGGTTAAATTCGCGGAAATAAACAATATATCGGTCCTTGCAGAGGTTTCTTTTCCGGCCGATAATCTTATGCCCGAGCTATCTTTCGGAACGCATTTTTTTCAAGACTTGGTAGAAACGGATATATTTTATGTTGCGTTGTTCCCCGACAAGAAAGAGGTAGTATTTAACAAGGAGTGGTTTGCGCAGTTAAATAATTTATTCGCAGGGCTTATACCCGAGTCTGCCAAGTATGAATATCTTATCGGGCTCTATGATGTTAGGGGCAGGTCCTTAAGAATAATGTCCGACGTGGTCTCGCAAAAAGTCATATGTTTTTCATCTAAGAAAAGAATATCCGGATGAAAGGGAAAATAGAAATAACTTTGGAGGGCTATTAAGATGTCGAAGTATATCTTTATAACAGGCGGGGTTATTTCGAGCTTAGGCAAGGGGATCGCCTCTGCCTCTATCGGCAACATCCTTGAATCGCGGGGCCTGAAGGTTGCGTTGATGAAACTGGATCCGTATATAAATATTGACCCCGGGACGATGAATCCTTACCAACATGGAGAGGTATATGTTACTGAGGACGGCTCAGAAACAGACTTGGACCTGGGGCATTATGAGCGCTTTACCAATACCCGCACGTCAAGATTCAGCAACATTACTACCGGACAAATTTATAATTGTGTAATCTTAAAGGAGAGAAAGGGCGATTATTTAGGCAAGACCATCCAGGTTATCCCGCACATTACAGATGCGATAAAAGAGAGGATTAGAAAATGCCAGGTAGTTTCCAGGGCTGATATAGTCATTGTTGAAATCGGCGGGACAGTAGGCGATATTGAAAGCCTGCCATTTTTGGAAGCGGCCAGGCAATTCAGGCTGGATATGGGCTATGAAAATGTGCTTTATATCCACTTGACACTTGTGCCGTATATCAAGGCATCGGGGGAGGTAAAGACAAAGCCTACCCAGCATAGCGTGGGTACTTTACGCGAGATAGGCATCATCCCGGACGTGTTGATTTGCCGGACGGAAAAACCGTTGTCTGACAGTGTTAAGGATAAAATTTCTTTATTCTGCAATGTTAAGAATGAGGCGGTCATTGAATCTCCTGATATGGACTCGATATATCAGGTCCCTCTGGTTTTTAAGAAACAGATTTTGGATGAGATAATCCTGAGCCATTTTAAATTGATATGTAAATTTTCAGATTTGAAGGAATGGGAGAAAGATGTCGTGGGCAGGGTGCTTACCCCTAAGAATACAGTAACCGTTGCCGTAATCGGCAAATATATAGAGTTGCAGGACGCCTATAAGTCTGTATATGAGGCGCTCATCCACGCCGGTATCTACAACGATACAAAGGTAGAGATCAAGAGGATTGATTCCGAGGGGCTGGAGAAGAAAGGAATCGGAGATATCCTGAAAGATGTTTCAGGTATTCTTGTCCCCGGGGGGTTTGGTTACCGCGGGGTCGAGGGGAAGATCAAGGCAATTAAGTTCGCGCGCCAGAATAAAATACCGTTTTTAGGCCTTTGCCTGGGTATGCAGTGCGCCGTAATCGAATTTGCAAGAGAGGTCTGCAATTTAAAAGGCGCTAATTCATCGGAATTTAAGAGAACAAAATATCCGGTCATCAGCCTGCTGCAGGAGCAGAGAAGAATCGGGGATTTGGGAGGTACAATGCGTTTAGGCGCATACCCCTGCAGAATTAAGAAGAATAGCCTTGCCTGCAGAGTTTATGCAAAAGACCTGATTTACGAACGCCACAGGCACAGGTATGAGTTTAACAATAAATATAAAAGATTGTTTGAGAGGATGGGCATGGTCTTCTCGGGGATTTATCCGAAGAAGAAATTGGTTGAGATAATCGAAATTAAAGAGCACCCATATTTTATCGCCGTACAGTTTCATCCTGAGTTTAAGTCTAAACCGGATAGATCCCACCCCTTGTTTAGAGAATTTATTAATGCGGCATTAAAGAAGGCAAGAAGAGAAAGGAGATAGGTAAAACCTTGACCAAAAATATGGACGCTATATTAGCCTTAGAAGACGGGACTATATTCAGGGGGAAATCTTTTGGTGCTACCGGAGAAAAATACGGGGAGTTGGTATTTAACACCAGTATGACCGGTTATCAGGAGATTCTCACCGATCCTTCTTATAAAGGCCAGCTTGTTTCTATGACTTATCCTTTAATAGGCAATTACGGAGTTAATGCCGAAGATGCAGAGTCGTATAAGTCGTTTGTGGAGGGTTTTGTGGTGAGAGAATGCAGCAAAATTTCCAGTAATTGGCGTTCGCACAAAACATTGACTAATTATTTAAGGGAGATTGGTATCCCGGGTATCGAAGGCATAGATACAAGGCGGTTGACTCTGCACATACGCAAGGCAGGCGCGATGAAGGCAGTGTTATCTACCCTGGATTTGGACGAAAAGAGCCTGATAGAGAAAGCAGGAAATTCTTTGGGTTTAGTAGGCAGAGATTTGGTGAAAGATGTTACCTGCCGTAAGAAATATGTCTGGGCCAAGATAGAGAAAGCCAAATATAAAGTCGTAGTCTTAGATTGCGGCATCAAGTGCAACATTTTAAGGGAACTTCTGAATAACGGATGCCAGGCTATAGTTGTGCCGGCGAATACTACAACGGAAGAAATCCTAGATATGAAGCCCGATGGCGTCTTACTTTCTAATGGCCCTGGAGACCCGGCTGCGGTATACTATGTGATTGATACTGTCAGGGGCCTGATCGGGAGATTGCCTATATTCGGGATATGTCTTGGACATCAAATGCTGGGGCTTGCCCTGGGAGGAAGAACTTATAAGCTTAAATTTGGCCACCACGGAGCCAACCACCCGGTTAAAGACTTAAGGACAGGCAGGGTTTACGTAACTGTCCAGAATCACGGTTTCTGCGTAGACATAGAATCTTTGGCCAAGAAAGATATAGAAGTAACCCATATTAATTTAAACGACCAAACGCTTGAAGGCATGCGGCATAGGGAGCTGCCGGTATTCTCCGTTCAGTTTCATCCTGAGTCTTCTCCGGGGCCGCATGATGCGCAATATTTGTTTGCCAGTTTTGCAAAATTAATGGAGAAGTCACGTGCCAAAAAGAAAAGATATTAAAAAGATACTGGTCATCGGCTCCGGGCCGATCGTCATCGGTCAGGCCTGCGAATTCGATTATTCCGGAACCCAGGCCTGTAAGGTTTTAAAGCAGGAGGGGTTCGGGGTGATCTTAATCAATTCTAATCCAGCTACTATTATGACGGATCCTGAAACAGCTGACAAGACATACATCGAGCCGATAACCCCTGAGATTATTGCCAGGATTATTGCCAGGGAGAGGCCTGATGCGCTTTTGCCTACCCTAGGCGGCCAGACTGCTTTAAATGCAACCGTGGCCCTGGAGAAAATGGGGGTACTCAGAAGATATAAAGTTGAGACTATAGGCGCTGATATCCGGGCGATAAGAAAGGGCGAAGATAGAAGGTTGTTCAAAAAATCCATGGCCAGGATCGGCATAGATATGCCCAGGAGCGATAAGGCTTATAGTTTATCCGAAGCCGTAGAGGCTGCTGATAGGATCGGCTTGCCGGTAGTCATCAGGCCAAGCTTTACTTTAGGCGGTACCGGTGGAAGCATCGCATACAATATGGATGATTTCAAGGAACAGGCTAAACACGGGCTTGAGTCAAGCATGATTAATGAAATCTTAGTCGAGGAGTCGGTGGCCGGATGGAAAGAATTTGAGCTGGAGGTAATGCGCGACCTCAAAGATAACGTGATAATCGTATGCTCTGTCGAAAACCTTGATCCGATGGGTATACATACGGGGGATAGCATTACAGTCGCTCCTGTCCAGACTCTGACGGATAAAGAATATCAGAAGATGAGGGATGCCGCTCTTGCCTGTATCAGAGAAATCGGAGTGGAAACAGGAGGTTCTAATATTCAGTTCGCGGTGCATCCTGAGACGGGCAGAATGGTTATTATTGAAATGAATCCCCGGGTTTCCCGGAGCTCTGCTTTGGCCTCCAAGGCAACGGGCTTCCCTATTGCCAAGATTGCTGCAAAATTAGCCGTGGGTTATACATTAGATGAGATTACCAACGACATTACTAAAAAGACGCCTGCCTGTTTTGAGCCGACAATTGATTACTGCGTAGTGAAAATTCCGCGTTTTACCTTCGAGAAATTCGCATCGGCGGACCCCATATTGACCGTTTCCATGAAATCCGTAGGCGAGGTAATGGCCATAGGCAGGACATTCAAGGAGGCCCTGCAGAAGGCGCTGCGTTCGTTGGAAATAGGCCTTGCCGGTCTGGACGATTTAAAATATCCTCCGGATGAAGATGAATTAAGGAAGAATTTAAAGGCCCCCAATGCCTTAAGAGTGCTTTATATAAAAGAGGGGTTCAAGAAGGGCTATAGTATAGATGAGATTAATAAGTTAACTCAAATTGATCCCTGGTTTCTGGAGAATATCAGACAGATTGTAATATTGGAAGAGCGGATTAAGTCAGAATTGAGATTAAATCATAGTAAGAGCTCAGTCGATTTGCTTAAAGAAGCAAAAGAATCCGGGTTCTCGGATTTGCAACTCGCCCGTTTATTAAACCAGAGCGAAGATGCGATAAGAAAATGGCGCATGTGTTTAGGGGTCAAACCAGATTATAAGTTGGTTGATACTTGCGCCGCGGAGTTCGAGGCATTAACCCCATATTATTATTCGACATATGAATAAAATACTTGTTTTATTGTTTCGCAAGGTAATAAGTAAATATAGAATCATGTTGACTTGCTTTGCCCTGGTCGTTATCTTATGTGCGATAGGATATCTGGCCTGGTTAAACCATAACGATTTTGAGAAAGCGATTACCCGTCAAGTCCAGACCCAGCTATTGATAACGGCTTTATCTGAAGCGCAAAGCATTGAAAGATATATTGATGATACCAAGATTTCTGTTCCTCAGATAAACAGCCTGGTCAAGCACATCAATGATTTAGAAAGAGTTTATGTGTTTATAATAGATAATAATGCAGAAATAATAAGCCATCCTTGCCCAGCTTATGTTGGGAAGAATATCCTGACACTTGCGAAAGGAAGGATATCCGGACCCGATTGGTTAAAATTAAATGCAATAATGCGAAAAATCAGAAATGGTCAAGAAGGATCGGATATATTAGATTTTTTTTCTGAAGACGCTGATCCTAAGATCGCAAAGACATTAGTAGCATTTGCCCCTATCCGTATCGGCAAGACTAAAGGTTCTATCATCGCGGCAATGGAGTATAGCGTTATCGCAAACCCGATTAATAAAAATTTAAGGGACACCTTCCTTTTTATAGGATTTATCAATCTTTCCCTGGTTATTTTCGGTATGGTCCTATATAAAATCCGTAAGGAGAAAGAAAAACTTACAATATCCGAGATGGTTTCTAATATAATCAATAAGCAATTACGATTAGAAATTGATGAGCGTAAGGGGCGCGGGCAGAAGCCAGGGAGAAGGGGCGCGGATCGGGCTTCGGGCTGAAGCTGAGGCCAGGGCCGGCACAGGCCTATAAATATTCTTGATATGGGAGGTTGTTGTGGGTATAATTATTATCAAAAATTAGGAAAGGAGGCATTTAAATGAAAAGATATCTTTATTTATTCGTTACTTTGGTGTTTGTATTTGCTCTGGCAGGCTGCCAGTCTAATAAGACAAGGGTAGCTGAAGGGGCGGGCATTGGAAGCGTAGTTGGCGCGGTCGCAGGCGGTGTCATCGGGCATCAGGGCGGCCATGGCGTAGAAGGCGCTTTGATAGGAGGGGCAGTAGGGGCAATCGGCGGAGCGGCAGTCGGGGCACAGATTAAGAAGCCGACCCAGGATGCTCAAACTCAAACCTCAGCGCAGCTTAGCATGCAACAGATAGTTGATTTGACTAAGAAAGGCGTATCAAGCGATGAGATTATATCTAAAATCAAGGCCGCAAACCCAAAATACTCTTTAACCGCAGACGATATCGACTATCTAAAGAAACAGGGCGTAAGCCAGCGGGTTATTGAAACAATGCAGGCTTATAAATAACATCAGATACAGTTTCGGGTATCGATGTGTCAATTGAAGGTGGGTGCTGGGATGAGGATGGGTTATTCCTTATCATAGCTTGATGCCGTCAGGTTAATTGATAGAATTAAACAAGGGGTGATTTAAGTCGCGCGCAGTATCAAATTATTAAGAAGGATATTCGGGGAAATACTCATATTCGCAGTTATTTATGCCGCCTGGTCTGTCTATATAAATACAAAGAATCTGCAGTCCAATTTAAATAGCGACGCTCTCATCCCGTGCTTGTTTTTAGCCCCGCCAATAGGTTTCTATTCTCTATATTTAGCGCTTGTAAGATTTGGGATCTTTAAAACTATAGGGTATTTGATTAAAAAGAGGATAGTCCGGAAAACGCCGTAATAATCCTAAACAGGATAGATATATCGGCATTCGTTTTTCCCGCGCGCCTATATTTTATAAGATTTAAAGCGGAATATTCCTAAAGAGATATGTTTCTTGCAGAATATTCAAATTAACTGCGGGGATACAATAGAATATCAGTTTTGCTTAAACAGCGCTTTATCGTTTTCGGTTAATTCACCGCAAAAGAGCCATACCGAAATCTGCAGGCGTTCGTCGGTTATCTTTATTATCTTGCCTTCCTTTTGAACAATCTGCCCCTTATCAGTATCCTTTACTTTATCCTTGTCTTTAAATAAAAATATTAGTTGATACGGAACATTGTTTTTTGTTTTCTGTTGTTCCGTGCTCATCTGATAGTAGGTACCCCGCAGGTCGTTTACCGTATCAAAGAAATCGTATTCTCCTACATTACTGACCGTGCCGTTACCGGAAATTTCTTTACCTAAATTATCTTTTACTATCTGGGTTCTTTGCAAGTCGGTCGCCTTCTGGAAATTATCGACTAATTCCCCGACACCTATTGTTACTGGATATGAAATACTACCAAGCCCAAAAACAAAGAATGGGAGAAAAACACATATCTTTACTATTTTTTTCATCCGTTCCTCCTGTTTAAATTTAATCACATTATACTTTTTTAAGAAAGGATTTACAAGTATTTTTTGTTTACGGGCGCATAACCTGAAGAAATAGCTTGACAAAGTATATGCAATAAACATATAATTATATGTAAAACATATATATTTGTATGCTAAGTGAATATACTTATAGAGGCAGATGATGCAGTTTTCAAAAAATACCCTTAGGCTCTTAAAAGTTTTTTATTCTAATCCGGAGCAGCAATTTTATATCCAGGAGCTCGGCAGGATTCTGAAGAAAAAACCGGGGGTTTTTCAGAGGACCCTTTATAACTTGCAAAAAGAGGGGGTCTTACAGAGTAATTATAAGGCAAACGCCAGGTTTTTCAGGGCGAACAAGAGTTATCCCTTCTATGATGAATTCAAGAGAATTGTTCAGAAGATGACCAACTCCGCGGTTATTATAGCTTTTTTTAGTATCCTCTTAATGGGCCACGTTAACGGTTTATGCGAAGAGAATAAGGAAGAAACATTGGCACTTTCCTCGCTAAAGGATGCGATCAAGATTGCATTCAAGAATAATAAGGATATCCGGATACAGGAGTATGGGCTTAAGATATCCGGCGCTGATATATTAAGTGCAAGAAGCGAATTTCTGCCGAAAGTTGATTTTAATACCGGTTATACCCGTAATGGAGCAGTGTTAAATTCTTCAGGCGGCAGCGGCAAGAAGGATGTCAGGATATTTTCCGGATTCAAAAACAATAATATGATGGGCATAAGCGTAAACGACACTATTTATAACGGCGGGGCAAATCTGGCTGCCCTAAGGCAGGCGCAACTTGCCTTAAAGGAGCAAACGGAAACCCTGCGGGCTACAAGGCTTAATGTGGAGCTTGAAGCAAAGAGGCTTTATTACGGCCTGTTGCTTGCCTACGAAACAAAGCGTATCGCAGAAGACCTGCTGGGGCAGGCAGAAAGCCATTACGAAGAAGTAAAAAGCAATTTTAAGCAGGGGACTTCTTCAAAATTTGATGTCTTACAGTCGAAGGTGCAGGTATCTTTGCTCATGCCGCAGTTAATAAATGCGCAGAATTCCATAGATTTAATTATTGCGGAAATGAATAAATTGCTTGGTTTGAAAGTAAGCGATAAGATAATTATAAATGATAAATTGATTTATGGGCCGTTTGAAATAAGGGAAGAAGATTTTCTGAAAGAGGCCTATTTGAACGAACCGGAGATGGTCCTAAAGTCTTTGGGGATAGATATCAGTAAATGGGCGGTTAAATACGCCAGGGCAGGGTGGCTTCCTCAGATAGGAACAAACGCGGAATATTCATATCAATCTAGTAATCCGGGCAATATGTTTAATAATAAGCATAGTAATTGGAATGCAGGTTTTTCCGTGCGCATGCCAATATTTGACGGATTCTCCACGAAGGCAAAGGTGGATGCGGCTAAAGCAAAATACATACAGGCGGTTATAGGAAAAGATAATCTGGCGGACCAGGTAGCGGTTGACGTAAGGCAGGCATGCCTTGACTTAGAAGAGGCAGCTGCGGTCATAAGATCACAGGAAGACAACCTGCAGGATGCAAAAGAGGCCCTGGAGATTTCTTATGTCCGTTATAATAACGGCGTAGGCATAAATCTGGATGTCCTGGATGCGCAGGTTTCTTTGGCGAGGGTAGAAAAGAACCTTGCCGAAGGCATTTACGACTATATCATGGCAAGGGCAAGACTGGATAGAGTTATGGGCAAGGGCTTTGTGGAGGAGGAGAAATGAAAAAGAAAGCAAAATTTATAATTATGTTCGGGATATTAATTATTGCGGTCTCTGCGGCAGCCGCCTTTATATTAAAAGAGAGGAGTGCCAACGGAAAAGTTATTAAGGTCTCGGGCAATATTGAAGGGGATGACGTGCGCATATCTTTCAGGGTGGGGGGTCAGATTGAGGAGCTCCTGAGCGATGAGGGCAAGGTTGTAAAGAAAGACGATATTGTCGCCAGGCTGAATAAAGATGAGCTGAGTAAAATCAAGGCTGAGGCAGAGGCGTCGCTTAAGTTTGCGGAATACGAATATAAACTCGATTACGATGATTATATAAGGGCTGAGAACCTTCTGAAGGCGGGGGCAATTTCAGCTCAAAAGCGCGATATGGCAAAGACCAGGATGGATACTGACTCGGCTAATATCAAGAAACTGCGGGCATCCTTAGAGTTAGCCAATACAAAATTAGGCTGGGCGGATTTAGCCAGCCCCCTTGACGGCTACATACTGGTAAAGAGCGCTTTGCCCGGGGAAGTCGTGCAGGCGGGCGCACCGGTTTTTACTGCCGTAAACCTTGATGACTTATGGGTCACTGCCTATATAAACGAAACCGATTTGGGCAAAGTTAAATTGGGACAGAAGGCTTACGTGGAAACAGACACTTATCGCGGCAAGAAGTATGACGGTTGGGTTTCATTTATATCCAGTCAGACGGAATTCACTCCCAAATATATCCAGACTACCGAAGAAAGAGTAAAGTATGTCTACAGGATAAAAGTCAGAGTCGATAATTCAAGCCTGGACTTAAAGCCTGGTATGCCTGCGGACGCGTATATAATAATCAAATAATCTTACATGGTTACCATAAAGACGGAAGACCTCACCCGTAAATTCGGGACATTGACCGCGCTCAACCGGCTTAACCTTCAGGTCGAGGAAGGGGAGATTTTCGGTTTAGTCGGACCGGACGGCGCAGGAAAAAGCACCACCATGCGGCTTTTGACCGGGATCCTAGACCCTACCTCCGGTGAAGCATGGGTTTACAATAAGCATACCGTAAAGGAGGCCGAGCCGTTGAAAGAATACATTGCTTATATGTCTCAGCGTTTCGGGCTTTATGAGGAGTTAACTGTAATAGAGAATATACATTTTTACGCCGATGTTTACGGCGTTGCCAAAGACAAACGCGAAGAGGCTATTGATCACCTGCTTGGTTTCTCCGGGCTCCTGCCTTTTAAGCAGCGTCTTGCCGGTAAGCTCTCGGGGGGCATGAAGCAGAAATTAGGGCTGGCCTGCGCCTTGATTCATACCCCTAAGGTTTTATTTCTCGATGAGCCCACTAACGGGGTTGACCCGGTTTCCAGAAGAGATTTCTGGAACATACTTTATGACCTGCTTAAAGAGAAGGTTACCATATTCTGTTCTACCTGTTATCTTGACGAAGCCGAGCGTTGCCGCAGGGTCGGCTTGATGCATAAGGGCAAGCTTTTGCGCTGCGATTCACCCGATAACATCAAAAAAGAGTGTAATGTTAAGACCCTGGAAGAGGCCTTTATCTTTATAATTGAAGAATATGAACGACAGCAGCCCAAATAATACTGCCGTAAGCGTTCAGAATCTAGAGAAAAGATTCGGCGATTTTACCGCGGTCAACCGGATTAATTTCCAAGTTCAGGAAGGAGAGATCTTCGGATTCTTAGGTCCTAACGGCGCGGGAAAATCTACCACTATCAGGATGCTCTGCGGGATTATTACTCCTACCTCAGGCAAGGGGATGGTGGGGGGCTATGATATCATCAAAGAGCAGCATAAAATCAAAGAGCATATCGGCTATATGTCGCAGAAATTCTCTCTTTATAATGATTTGACCATAGAGGAGAATATTAATTTCTACAGCGGCATATACAAAATCCCCAGGCAGGAAAAAAAAGAGCGTTTTCAGGCAACCATCCGGACCGCTGGGTTAGAGGGAATGGAGGCAAACCTTACCGCTACATTGGCCGGCGGCTGGAAGCAGCGTCTTGCCCTGGGGTGCGCGCTTATCCATAAACCAAAGATCATATTTCTTGATGAGCCGACCTCAGGGGTTGACCCAATAACTCGCGCTAATTTCTGGGGTATTATTAAGAAATTGGCTGCTGACGGCGTAACTATCTTTGTTACTACGCATTATATGGATGAGGCAGAGAATTGTAACCGCATGGTTTTAATCTATCACGGCACAATTATCGCTGAAGGTAGCCCCCAGGAGATGAAGACAAAGTGTATGAAGAACGAGGTACTTGAGATCGCCTTGTCTAATTCCCAGGACTGGCTGGATAAAATCAGTAGAATAGAAGGCGTCAAGGAAGCAGCGCTCTTCGGGGCCAATATCCATACTGTTGTCTACGATAGTTCCAAGGCTATACCTGCGATAAAGGCGTTCCTCCAGAAAGAGAAGGCAGGAGAGTTTAGCGTGGATAAGATTCTTCCTTCCCTGGAAGACGTATTCGTTTCTGCTATAGAAAATTATGATCAGACAGAATCTAAAAAGAATTAAGGCAATAGCCTGGAAGGAATTCATCCAGATCAAGCGCGATCCGCGCTCGCTGGCTTTGGCCTTGGCGATCCCGGTATTTTTACTTTTGATTTTCGGCTATGGGCTTTCCCTGGATATTGATAATGTGCGTACTGTGGTTTGGAATCAGGATGCATCTTCAGAGTTTGCCCGCGATTTCCTGCTCAATTTTAAAAACTCCAGGTACTTTAAAATAGTTGCCTACACAGATAACTATCATGATATAGAGCATATGATTAACAGCGGCGAGGTAATGATGGCCTTGATTATTCCTAAAGACTTCTCTCATTATATTAAATCCGGGAAGAGTACGCCCCTGCAGCTTCTGGTAGACGGAAGCGATGCCAATACTGCGACTATAGCCATGGGTTATGTACGGACGGTCGTTTCTAAATATAATGTGGACCTTTTAACCAGTACGTTTGCCCAGTACGGTCTTAAGCCGGTCAAATCACTGGAAGCCCGTTCCAGGATCTGGTTCAACATGGGCCTGACCAGCACGTGGTTTATTGTCCCCGGGGTTATCGCGATGATTATTATGATTATCGCGGCATTGCTTACTTCCATTTGCATCGCCCGGGAATGGGAGAGGGGCACGATGGAACAGTTGATTTCTACCCCCGTGAAAGCCCCGGAATTGGTCATCGGCAAGTTTATACCCTATTTTGCCATCGGGTTCTTTGACCTTACGGTGGGAATGATTATGGCCAGGTTTTTGTTCGGCGTTCCCTTCAGGGGTAGCTATATTCTATTTGTTCTTTTAAGCGCGTTTTTTTTAACCGGGGCTTTATCGCAGGGCATTTATATTTCTGTAGTTGCCCGGACGCAATTAATGGCTAGCCAGTTGGCAAGCCTGACTACGCTTATACCGACTTTGCTTTTATCCGGGTTCATCTATCCGATTTTTAATATGCCGAAGGTTGTCCAGGCATTCACTTATATAATCCCGGCGCGTTATTATATAGTTATATTAAGGGAATTATTTTTAAAAGGAGGCGGGATAAGTTCCATGTGGGACGAGGCGGTTTTCCTGCTATTGTTTGCTTTTGTAATGTTAGGCCTTGCGATAAGAAGATTCAGGAAAAAGGTAGCGTAGATATCACGTTTTGCGGGGTCTTGCGCTAAATGAAAAATCGAGGTGTCCAGTGTTTGAGCGGGCAAGGGCTATACTGATAAAGGAATTCAAACAGATCTTCCGCGACCCGCGTATGAAAACGGTTATTTTCATATCTCCGCTTATTCAGATTATCCTCTTTGGTTACGCCGCAAATAAAGACATCAACTATGTCCCCACAGCTATTTACGACCGTGATAATACCAAGGAGAGCCGCGAATTACTGCGCAGATTTACCTATTCTAAATATTTCGTCCCCGAGCATTATATCTATAGCGATAAAGAACAGAACAGGGTTCTCGATAGGGGGCAGGTGAGCGTGGTTATTCGTATTGACCGCGGTTTCAGCCGCAACATTTACGCCGGGAAAGACGCGGATATCCAGCTGGCTTTTGACGGCACAGACTCAAATACAGCCATGATTGTTATGGGGTATGCCAATACGATTGTAAATCAATACCAGTATGACCTGATGCAGAAAGAGGCTGAAGCAAGCGGCCAGGTAAAGAGTATGCCAAGCATAGAATTAAGGGACCGCGCCTGGTTTAACGGTAACCTTATCTCCAGGGACTATTATCTGCCGGGGGTAATCGCCACCATCGTAACCATGATGTCCCTTTTGCTGACTGCCATGGCTATAGTAAAAGAGAAGGAGATTGGCACAATGGAGCAGTTGACTGTCAGCCCTCTGGAGCCGCTTGAACTCATTGTGGGCAAGCTTCTTCCTTTCGGCGTAATCGCGCTTGTGCAGATTACCCTGATTACCATACTGGGAGTACTCTGGTTTCACATACCACTAAGGGGGAACCTGTTTTTATTGCTATTTTCCACCTGTGTGTATTTATTCACCACCTTAGGAATAGGCCTGTTTATTTCCACGATATCCTCAACCCAGCAGGAGGCGATGATGTCGGTCTTCCTTTTTTATATGCCCACCGTCCTGCTGTCCGGATTTGCTTATCCGATTGCCAATATGCCCAAGGTTATCCAGTGGTTTACTTTTTTCAATCCTCTGCGCTATTTTCTGGTGGTTATCCGGAGTATCTTCTTAAAAGGGGTGGGAATTGAGATCCTTTGGACCCAACTTGTTCCGCTCTTCATCATGGGCTTAGTAGTTATTACTTTAAGCACCCTGAAGTTCCGCAAGAGTTTAAAATAGGAATCGGGATTACTTTTTTCTCTTATTTTTTATTTTCGATTTATACAAGGTACAGAGCACATCGGCAAATTCAGAGATCTTATGATTTTCATAAGGGAAATCTTTGCAGGTGTTCGGTTTAAGATTATAATCAACTTTATGGATTGAGCATAGACCATCGGAATCTAGAAAAGAACACGGATTATCTTCATAGCTGGTGCCAACCCTGTATCCGGAAGGAAAATCTTCGTCTTTCTCTAGATGAAAGAAATCCCCTTTTATCCCAAGAGATATTATTTTCTTAGCTTCTTCTAAGTCTATCCATGCCCCGAACCTGCAGCAATCCGCCTGGTTTCTGCATTTGACACAGTCAATGCCTTTTCTCGGGGTTTCTTTTTTTCTTTTTTGAACATTCATAATCATTGCGAGCCCTTTTTTAAATATGCCTTTATAATTTTTTGTTCGCCCCTGGGTCTATCGGAGGCATCAGTTTGCGTATCTTCAATCCTTTGTACAACTTCATATCCTGAGATAACCTCGCCAAAGATTGTATGGCGCATATTTAACCAGGGGGCTTTAGCCGTAGTAATAAAAAATTGGCTTCCGTTTGTATTAGGGCCGGCATTGGCCATCGCCAGAAGCCCGGGTTTATCAAATTTAGCATCCGGGCTGACTTCATCTCTAAATGATTCACCCCAGATTGAATTTCCGCCTGTGCCTGTGCCGGTGGGGTCTCCTCCCTGGATCATAAAATTCTTTATTACCCTGTGGAAGATTAGACCGTTATAATATCCTTTTTCCACTAACTTAGTAAAGTTTTCGCATGCCTTAGGGGCAACTTCAGGCATGAGCCTGAACTCAATCATTCCCTGATTTGTCTCAAAGACCACAGTGTTATTATCCATGGCGAAGGCTCCTTCCGCAGATTGGTTAACGATGAACAAAAAGAATAAACCGGCTATGATATTTTTTATCACCTTCTCTCCTTTTTTTGATGCCGTTATAGAGCATTCCTCTAGCGTAATGCTTCATTCTTTTTATCTAAAACAGAGCGTGCTAAGTCCTTAAGTTTAGCAAAGTCCGATGGCTTAAAATCGGCTGTTTCTATGGCTGGCAGAATATTTAGTTTAGCGGATGTTTTCGTGGTGAATATCCAGCTGCCCCGGGGTATCGCTGTGCCGGTGCCTTCAAAGAGTATGGGTAATATCGGTACGTGTTCCTTTATGGCAAGCTTGAAGGCGCCGTTGTGAAAATCGCCCATTTCAGCTGTTTCGCTTCTTGTCCCTTCCGGGAAGAAGAGGACTGATACGCCGCTACGTAACCACCGGGCTGCTTCCCGGTAAACCTTCTTTATGCTGCCTAAATTACCCCTCTGGAGTTTTATATGCTTGGCCAGCGACATTGACCAGCCGACAAAAGGTATTTTAAATAAACTTTCTTTGGCCACCCACTTAAATTGTATTTTTGTCTGATATGCAAGTACTATATCAGCCAGGCTTTGGTGGTTGGCTATTATTATATACGTGCGGTTTTTATCGATATTGTTTATGCCGTTTATCTGGAGTTTCCAGTAAGGGTTGAGCGTGATTACTGCGTCTGACCACCAGAAACATTGCATATGCGCAATGGCACGTTTTCTGTCGAAGGGATAAAAAAGAATAGTGAATAATAGCATCGCCAAGTATAGGACGATGATGAGTGCTGAGCCGACTAACCAGATGAGCATTGATAGAAGAATTTTTTTCATATGTTGAATATAATAAGATACAATAGGGGCATTGTCAAGAGAGGAGATGGCAAGAAGCGGGGGTTGGAAGAAGGCAGTTTCTTATCTGGCAGGTACTAATGTATAATTTTGTTTAGCGTAATTTAATCTTGCTATAAACGTCGGATGACGCTACAATAATTCATGCGGTATTTTAGAAGAAGCAATATATAAGAAATGCCCAGATTCCCGAGGTAACTTCTTTAGGTGAAACCGGAAAAACTTACATTTGATTATTCTAGCCCCAAAACACTGCACGTTAAAATAAGCGGGAACTGGCAGATTGTCTGCGGTCTCCCTGCGGAAGACGAAATTACCTCTCAGCTCACCAATCATCCAGATATCACACAGATTACCTTTGATGCTTCGGGATTGAGCCGTTGGGACAGCGGACTGGTTTCTTTTTTGCTTGCGCTGGCCAGGGAATGCGAAGTCAGGAATATCCGAATTGTGCGCGAAGGTCTTCCGCAAGGGGTACAAAAGCTACTTGCGTTGGCTCAAACCGTGCATGAAAAGATTATTCCGCACCGGCAGGCACCTGAGCCATTTTTTGACAGGGCAGGAGAAGAGGCCATCAAGGTTGGCAGAGGCCTACGTTTGCTCTTAGATTTCCTAGGGGAGATTACCTATTCCTTCGGCCGGCTAATCATGGGTAAGGCCTATTTTTCCAGAGTTGATTTCATATTGATTGTGCAGAAATGCGGAGCGAATGCCTTGTTCCTTGTGTCTTTGATCAGTGCGTTGGTAGGCATGATCCTTGCTTTTGTCGGCGTGATACAGCTTAAAATGTTCGGGGCGCAGATTTTTATCGCCGATATCGTAGGTATCGCTATGGTCCGGGTAATGGGGGCAGTGATGACCGGCGTGCTTGTTTCCGGCCGTACCGGCGCTTCTTTTGCCGCCGAGCTGGGCCTTATGCAGACAAACGAGGAGATTGATGCGTTTAAAACCTTAGGGGTTAATCCGGTTGAGTATCTGGTCATGCCGCGGGTTATGGCGTTAATCATTATGATGCCCCTTTTAACCATCTATGCGGACCTGATGGGGATCCTGGGCGGTTTTATTATCAGCATAAGCGTGCTTAATATTAATCCCGTAGAATATCTCAATCATACCAGAGATGCGGTAAGGCTTAGTAACCTCTGGGTGGGGCTTATTCATAGTCTTGTTTTCGGCGTGATTATTGCGGTAGCCGGATGCTTCCGCGGGATGAAATGCGAAAGAAATGCCGCCGCGGTAGGAGAGGCAACAACTTCGGCAGTGGTTTTATCGATCACCGGTATCGTGATTGCCACTGCCGTCATTACTTTTATCTGTCAGGTCCTGGGGGTATAGCCGATGGAAACATCCTTGCAGCCGGTTATTGAAGTGCGCAACCTCTATTTGAGCTATGATAATTATCTGGTGATGCGCGACCTGAACTTTAGCGTAAGAAAAGGCGATATTTTTATTGTTATGGGGGGAAGCGGATGCGGTAAAAGCACCCTGCTTAAAGTCCTTATCGGCCTTAAGCAGCCTAATAGGGGCGAGGTTTTATACAGCGGCGTAAACTTCTGGGATGCGGATGAAATAGAACAGCAGGCTATGATGCGGCGTTTCGGGGTTCTTTATCAGGGGGGGGCATTGTGGAGTTCCCTGACTTTGAGGGATAATGTTGCGCTTCCCCTGCAGTTGTATTCAAATTTATCTGTTAGGCAGATAAGAGAGATGGTGGCATTAAAGCTTGCCCTGGTGGGGTTGGGAGGATATGAGGATTTTTATCCCGCGGAAATAAGCGGGGGCATGCGTAAAAGGGCCGGCCTTGCGCGGGCAATCGCGCTTGATCCGGCTATTATCTTTTTTGATGAGCCATCATCCGGGCTTGATCCGTCCAGCGCCAGGATGCTTGATGATTTGATTCTTCAGCTTAAGGATACGCTGGGGGCAACGATCGTGGTGGTTACGCATGAGCTTGCCAGTATTTTTGCCGTGGGTAACAATGCGGTATTTCTTGACGAGGAAAGTAAGACTATTATTGCCGCAGGCGACCCCAGGGATTTATTAGCTAAATCTAAGGACCCAAGGGTTATTCAGTTTCTAACCAGGGGAAAGAAGCAAGGAGTTTAAATATGGGGAAAAAGGCCAGTAAAACAGCGATTGGTTTATTTGTGGTAGGGGCAATAGTATTGTTGGTAATAGGCATAGTGGCTTTTGGCTCAGGGGCATTGTTTAAGAATACGGATAAGTATGTCTTATTCTTCGACGGTTCGGTTAAGGGGCTTTCCGAAGGGGCCCCGGTTATTTTCCGGGGGGTTAAGATAGGTACTGTGCATAAGATCAGCCTGGTTTATGACCCTAAGACTAAAGATGTGCTTATCCCCGTAATTATTGAGGTTGAATTGGGCCGCGTGAAGGGTGTCCCTGAGAAGTTAGGGGCTTCCGATTATAATTTCTTGATCCAGAAAGGCCTGCGCGCGCGGTTGGAAATACAAAATTTTATCACCGGTCAACTCATGCTTTCGCTTGATTTTTATCCGGGTAAGCCGGCAACGCTGCACGGGCTGGTAAAGGAATACCCCGAAATACCGGCACTTCCCATATCGCCGGATATTTTTGAGGTTATGCAGGAGATCCCTATTAAAGATATTTCGGATGACCTGGAGGCTGCCGCCTCCGGAATTAACAAATTGGTAAATGAAGGCTTTTACGGGTTTAAGAATGCACTCCGGGAGCTGACCCAGGCAGCGCGCTCCGTGCGTCTGCTCGCTGAATATATGGAGCAACATCCCGAGGCGTTCTTAAAAGGAAAACAAATTCCTAAAGGAGAGTAAAATGAAACAGGCCAGTTTTTTTGTATATTGCAGGGTTTTATCCTGCTTGATCTTCTTTTTGGCTCTGAGCGGATGTATATCTGTTCCGAACAGCCCCACGCCGCGGTTTTATATGCTGCAGGCAATAGATAAAGATCAGGAGGTTGGAAAATTCAAGATTACCTCCGGTATGATCATCGGTATCGGGCCGGTCAAGATCCCCGAATATCTAAACCGCCCGCAGATTGTGACCCGGGACAAAAATAATATGCTTACCTTTGCCCAGTTTGACCGATGGGGGGAACCGCTTGATTTTGCCCTGGGGCGCCTGATCAGGGACAATCTTATCGTTATGCTTCCCGGGGCAGCATTTGAGTTGTTCCCCTGGGATATGGACGTTCCGGTCAGATATCAGGTGTTTATTGATCTTGTACAGTTGGAAAGCGAGCTGAAAAAGGACCTGTTTTTTGTAGTGCAATGGTCGGTTTTCGATCTGAGCAAGAAGAAAATGATGGTTATGAAGAGATCGGAATTCCGGCAACCGATTACTCCCGGTAATTATTCAGGTTTAGCTAAAACCCTCAGTGCGGTTTGCGTATCTTTAAGCAACGATATTGCCAGGGAAGTGTCTACGTTGGTAAATCAGCCGGAGAAAGAGGATGATGTTGTGCTAGCGAATTAGGGATATGCATTCTGATTATTGAAAGACAGGATATTGTAAAAATCAAAAAATATGGTTTTCAGTTCTCTTACCTTTATTTTCTTATTCCTGCCTTTTTCTTTATTTTGTTATTACCTGGTATTCCTTCCGTACAAATTTACCCGTAAAACCACCTTTATTTCTTTAGCCAATCTCTTGTTGTTACTTACAAGCCTTATTTTCTATTTTTGGGGACAGGGGTGGTTTGTTATACTGATGATGGCTTCCGCATTCCTTGATTATACCTGCGGTTTGATAATTGACTATGCCCATAGCAGCAACAGGCTCTCTGAGGCTGATTCGCGCCGTATTGCAAAGGCCGGACTCATTATGTCAATTGTCGGCAACCTTGGGATCCTGGCTACTTTTAAATATTTCAATTTCGGGGTCGGCCTTATCCATGGCCTATGCGTGCATCTGGGGATGAATGGTCCGTTTTTTGATCTGGCGCAGATTACCCTGCCTCTTGGTATCAGCTTTTACACATTCCAGACAATGAGTTATACGATTGACGTGTATCGCAGGATTGCCAAGGCCAATAAGAACTTCGTTGACTACTCTTGTTTTGTTACTATGTATCCGCAGTTAGTAGCAGGTCCGATTGTCCGATATAAAGATGTGGCTGAACAGTTGCGTAACCGGACGGTGACGGTGGAGGGGTTCAGTTTTGGCGTTGAACGTTTTACCATCGGCCTGGGGAAGAAGGTCATCATAGCGAATACGATGGCTACCGTAGCGGATAAGATATTCGCGATCCCTCAAAGTGCCCTGGCGGTGAATACGGCGTGGTTAGGAATTATATCCTATACCCTGCAGATCTATTTTGATTTTTCCGGGTATTCTGACATGGCTATCGGTCTTGGAAGGATGTTTGGTTTCGAATTCCTCGAGAATTTTAATTACCCCTATATCGCACAATCAGTGAGGGATTTCTGGAGGCGATGGCACATATCTCTTTCGACTTGGTTCAGGGATTATCTCTATATTCCTTTAGGCGGGAACCGTCTCGGTCAGGCAAGGACGTATTTTAACCTTGGTTTTGTCTTTTTTCTTGTCGGGTTATGGCACGGTGCGGCGGGGAGGTTTATCTTTTGGGGTCTCTATCACGGCCTGTTCCTGATCCTTGAAAGGGGAAGGTTCGGCAGGATCCTGGACAAGCTGTGGATGCCGGTTAAATGTTCATATACATTGGGCGTAGTGATTATAGGCTGGGTTTTCTTCCGGTCAGATTCCCTCGTGCATGCATTTCATTTTCTACAAATGATGTTTGGTTTCCAAGGGGCGAAAATATATACCCCTTTTGACCCGACGTATATCAATAAAGAAACATTCTTGATTTTATCCGCGGGGATTATAGGGTGTACGCCTATCGGGGGAATGCTGAAGATGTCCTGTTTAAATTCTCTGGAGGCTGCGGTTTGCAGTTTTTCCCGGCCGCTTGAGATTTTTACAGAGCTGTTATCAACGGCGTATCTTATCGCTATCTTTATTTTCTCTGCCATGTTCCTGGCCAACGGAACATACAATCCTTTTATATATTTCAGGTTTTAACATTATCGCCTAAAAGGGTTATAAATGAGTGGATGCGAAAAGAAGAAGTGTCAAGGTAGATCATTAGCAAAGACAGCCTTTATACGGGATAACCAGGCAGGCAGTATGCATTTTGCGTATATCCAGAGGGACCGCTGGTATATCCGGCTGTTTCTTTGTGTGTCGTTTCTAATCCTTATTTGTCTGCCGTTTATAAGCCCTTTTCTCTATTTTTCCGACCGGTTAGAGAATACGGAAAATAGGGGGCTCTTCCTCATGCCGGAATTGGCCTTTAGAACACTGGAGGAGTTTCCCGGGCGGTTTGACCAGTATTACAATGACCATTTTATTTTTCGCAATACGCTGATTCGCTGGAACAGTGTTTTAAAGGTCCGATACCTCAAGACCTCGCCACTTCCGTCTAAGGTCATCATAGGCAAAGACAACTGGCTTTTTTATGCGGACGAAGGCGCATTGGATAATTACAAGTGCACAAGCATATTTTCTATCGATGATCTTCAAAAAATCAAGCGGACGGTAGAGAAGAGGGGTAAATGGCTCAAGGGCCATGGTATCGTGTATTATCTTATGCCCGCACCGGAAAAGCAGACGATCTACCCGGAGTTTATGCCGGATTCCATTGAGCGCGTAAGAAACGCCTCCAGGCTTGATCAGGTCGTGGAGTATATTGCTAAGAACTCAAAAGTGAAGGTAGTAGACGTGCGGCAAGATTTGTATGCGAAGAAAAGAGAGGGCCCCCTCTTTAGAAAGATTGATACCCATTGGAACCAATACGGCGCATTTATCGTCTCCGACAGTCTTCTCAGGGTAATCGCGCAAGATTTCCCTGCGATCAGCCCGCCTGCGATAACCGATTTTTCCGTCACCTTTGAGACTGTCAGGCGTGGAGACCTTGTGGATATGCTTGCTATTACCGGGGATATTTTAAGCGAGCGGGTGCCACGGTTGATTCCGAAAGACGTAAAGAAGGCTCCTGATTTAGCCTGGGTTGACCTGCAAAATCCTTTTAAGATTGAAGAGATGGTGGTAAAGACGATGGGAAATAATACCCTGCCGCGGATGGTAATGTTCAGGGATTCATTTGCTACCCCTCTGATCCCTTTTATCTCGGCACATTTCAGCAGGAGTGTATATGTATGGTCGTTTTCCTTTGATCCTGATCTGATTTTGCGGGAGAAACCAAACGTGGTAATCGATGAGCTCAATGAGAGGTATCTTGATAGGCTTATTATTAATGATACGCTTTGAGGACGGGTGATCAGGAAATGAAGTCTTTATCCGTCATAGAAAATAATTGATACGGTAAGGTTTCACATATATAATTGCTTTTAAAGGAGACAATCCCTTTATGATGAAGGAATTCTTCGGGGCAGGGATAGATTATCTATATTTTATTTACGGATTTGCCTTTTTTTTGTTAGCCTGGGTCTGTCTCCTCCTGCATGTCCGGCAGAAAGCGGTCATGCCATGGGAATGGCTGGGATTATTTGGCCTTATCCACGGCGTAAGCATATGGTCCGGTCTTTTCGTATTTATCCTTGGCGATAGTGCCTTTCTTGAAAATCTCCGTTTTTTTACCGCGGTTATTTCTTTTTTGTTACTGATTGAATTTAGCCGTAGAAGCGCGATCCTTGCTGGCTGCAAGGACCGCTGCCTGTGGGTTTATCTTCTATTATTTGTTTTGCTCGTTTTGGAGTGGCTCATCGCAGGAGGAGCCGCATTAGGCACAATCTCAAATTATGCCTTTGGTGTTGCGGGCTGCCTTTGGGCATCCCTGGTCATTTTTCGCTCCAATAGGGCCGCCGATCTCCTGGTCAGGCGGTTATTTCAGGCTGCTGGAGTGGTTTTTATGCTCTATGCCTTGACTAATATAGCAGCCCCCCAAACACTGCGTTTTTCTCAAACCCTAGTTAACTACAATTCATTTATCCGTATTTTTGGTTTTCCCCTCCAATTGCTGCAGGCCTTTCTTTCCTTTTGTCTTGCCGCAATATTCTGGATCTACCACTACTTTTCTGAGAATATCGATGCCGGGTATTACCAGGCGAAAAGAGCAAAATACTTTACAATAGTGATAGCGGCCTTCATTGCGGCCTTAATCCTGGGCTATTTTATTACGGATTCCGTAGGTGCTTATTATAAGAATAAATCCCGCAATGACCTCTTGGTGAGGGCAGATACCATAGCGTCTGTCCTTGACCGGGGGCGTTTGAGACTACTCACCGGTTCATCCCTTGATATTTCTACGGAAAATTATGCTTACTTAAAAAGGCAGATTGAGACAGCGCACAAAGTAAATCGGGATTGCCGTTTTATTTACTTGATGGGTAAAAGAGGGGGGCAGGTGTTTTTCTTCCTGGATTCTCTGGCATTGTCCGATGAAGGCCATTCTCCTCCTGGGCAAATCTTTGATGAGGGCAGCCCCTCTTTAGTGCAAAGTTTTTCTGACGGGATACCTTTTATGGAAGGGCCGACGGCAGACAGGTGGGGGGAATGGGTTTCTGCCTTATGTCCGATTAAGGATATGGATACAGGAAAGGTGATTGCGGTTTTGGGTATGGATGTTGATGCCGGCATCTGGCGTCGGAATATTTTTGACCATCGGGTAGTCGGGATCTTCGCAGCCTTTATTTTAATGACCGGCTTCTTTCTGTTTTTGCAGTTAAATGATACTTATTTTGCCAGGATTGCGGTTTCCAGGATCCGCTTCGATGCAGTTATTAAGGATATGGGAGATGGCGTAATAATCTGCAGCCCCGATTACAGGATAATATCTATAAATCCATCCGCCAATAAATATCTGGGCATCTGCGGGGCGCAAAATATCAATCTCCTGGACCATCTCTTAAGCAACTTCTCGGTTTCTATAAATAGGGATGAGCTCATCGATCCCTCGCTGCCGCATAAGAATTTTGACATCATCCGCCAGGAGTCAGAGCTCTTTAAGCCGTTATATCTTGCGGCCCGCCTTGATATGCTCAAAAGCCTTACCTCGGAAGTGTCAGGTATAGTGCTTACGCTGCGCGATGTGACTGAGGCGCGCATGGAAGAGATGATGAAGCAGGATTTCTTAGGCCTTATATCTCATAAACTGCGTACCCCGGTAAGTGTTATTTACGCAAACGCATGTCTACTGGGGGGAGAAAATAGTTCGGAGGCACTTAACGATAAACAGAGAAAATTCATTGCCTCTATTACAGAAGGATCTGTGAAACTGAGGAGTCTAATCGATAAACTACTGAAGTTTGTTGAAATAAACAAGGCCAGGCCGGATATATCAAAGGAGAAAGTAGTTTTATTTACTTATTTGCCTTCTTTAGTCAGGCCTATGGTTGATAAGTCAAAGGACAAGAAGATAGAATTAAGTATTGATTGTCCGCAGGAAGGATCAGCCCTTGATATAAATAAATCCTCCCTGGACATAATAATCAAAAATCTGATAGAGAATGCAATCAAGTTTAATGATAAAGAAATTGCCAGGATTTCTATCTCTGTCAGAAGGGCTGCGGAGAGTCTTGAAATAGAGATCTCTGATAACGGCCCGGGCATACCCCCTGAAGACAGGGAAAAGATATTCGAGCAATTCTACCAGGTAGAAAAATACTTTACCGGCAACGTAGAGGGCGTCGGCTTAGGCCTTGCCCTGGTAAAGCGCCTGGTAGATATTTCCGGCGCAGAGATACACTTAAGGTCTGAGATCGCCAAGGGGACAACCGTTATCATTTCTTTTGCGCAATAAGAAAGGCATTTAAAGGCAATATTATATGAATATTCTTAGAAGAATAATTATTTTTCTGGGTATTACCTTTCTTATTTTAATTATTTTTCTGGCTATTGTTTTATCCATTGTAAAACATCTTAGGATAAAAGAAATAGTCGAACGGGAAATCGAGCATAGCCTGGGGATCAATGTCACCATAAATAAAATAGATTTTTCTCCTTTTCTTACGCACATTGCGGCAACCGGTATAACCATACATAATCCCGGTGGCTTTATTGAAGATGAGTTTGCATATATCGAATCGATTCATTTTGTGTGTGACCCCTTAGAGGCCGTTACTATGACGAATCCGAATATCTATCTTTTTGCGCTGAACCTAAAGCGATTGAATATTATTAAGAATAGAGATGGTAAGGTAAATATAAAAGAAATTATTCCGATCAGCAAAAAAGATACCTTGCAAGAATCAAAGACCTCTTTCTATTTTGATGTTGTCGTCTTAAGCGTCGGCGAGGTAAATTACATTGATTATTCGCAGGGCAGTAAAAGAGAACATAAATACATTATAGGCATTAAGAATGCGGCCTTCGTTAGCCTTAAGAATGAAGATGACGTTGTAAAAATGGTCGTCTATAAAGCAATTGAAAATACGGATATCGGCAAGTTGATAAACTTAGAGATTGTTCCGGTTGTTTCGCAAATAAAAGATACGGTGGATGCGGCTTGGGGTACTGCAAGAACCGGGGCCAAGGGTGCCCTGTCTATTGCTGCCTTGCCCTTTAGGATGCTTTTTAATTAGGCATGGATATGTGCTGTGGGAGACCACTTTGGATAATGCTGCATTTTAGCATGGACTCTATTTAATAAAATGGTATAATTGCATTCTAGAAAGGGAGGAAGCGATGAAAAATATTAGCGTTATGGCCGTTATCTTATCAGTTTTATTTTTTATGGGTATCCATTCAGGATATTCTCAAGTCGTTCCTGCACCGCATGGCGCAGCCCCTAAAACATATGATACCAATTATGACGGTAAGCCTGATGTGACTTACCATGGAGACGGAAAATATGTATCGAAAGTCGAGGCGGATACCAATTATGACGGTAAGCCTGATGTGACAGTACATATTAAAGACGGAAAATTTGAGTCAGCAGAGATTGATACTGATTATGACGGTAAGGCTGATAAGAAATTTAACGATGCCCCCTCCTTTAATAAATGGGTTAATGAGAATAAACCTGGTTTCGACGACAAATTAAACAAGACTGACTGGCGAATTGATTTGATGGATTTTTGATAAGATAGGTAAAATAAGCATAGCTAAAACAGGGCCAGAGGCTAATTGTTAAATCTGGCCCTGTTTTTATGTGATTTAAGAAAGACTTTTATCCGGTTTAGAAAAGGAAGAAGGATGTTTTTAGCCCTTGTGGCATAGATAATTTTTAACTTGACACCGGAATATTCTTGTGTTACTTATATAATAATCGTAACACAGGGAGGACTATGGCGAAAATAGTGCGTTTTGGCGTATCCCTTGACAGGGAACTTCTGGGAAAATTCGACCGCCTTTCTAAAGAAAAGCATTATACCTGTCGTTCAGAGGCATTCAGGGGTTTGATCCGGCAGGAATTGGTGCGGAAGCAATGGCAGGGCGGACAGGAGATCGCAGGCGCCATTACGCTTATTTATGACCACCACAAAAGAGAGCTGGTGAATAAACTGATGGATATTCAACATGATTTTGGCAGCATGATTATTTCTGCGCAGCACATTCATCTGGACCATAATAATTGTTTAGAAATTCTCGCAGTAAAAGGTTCCCCTAAAGAAGCGCAGAGGTTAACGGATAGCCTGAGATCGGTCAAGGGGGTTAAACACGGGACATTGAGTATGTCTACTACCGGGCGAGATATCTAAAGGCTATTATTTTTTTATCTCACAGTAGCACGAAATTTAAAAAAGTAATATAAGAACAACACCCCGCCATCCTCTCACAAAGATTCCGGCGGGGCGCGGTACTCAGGCGTTGGACACTCAACCTAAGCCCAGCCATAAGTATACCATAAACTTGTGTTTGGGCAAACAATGAAAAAGGAGGTATATCTATGGCGGATTTAAGAAAGGTAACATTATTTTTGTTAGTTTTCCTTTTTCTTTGTGCTACGGCAACTTTTGCTGATCAGGTACCCATCAGGGATGAAATCAATCAGCTTAAAGAGCGGATTGCTGCCTTAGAGAAGAAAGTCTCCGGTCAAGACAAGTATATTGCTACGCAAAATTCAACAGTGCAGGCGCAAACGCAGCAAATAAGCGAGTATGAATCAAAACTGTCGCAGTTTGAAGAGAAACTTAAGCGGGTACCCGGGGCTCCTATGCAGCTTATGGAAGGCCTAGAGCTTGGCGCAGGCGCGACTTTTATTGTTCAGGGGTCTAACAATGTCAACTATGATGGGGACGGCCAGACACAGAAGAAGGATCGTAGCGACGGTTCGTATTCCGCAGATATAACCTTAGCCAGAGAATTCAAGGAAGTAGATGGCAGGGCATTCCTGCATTTAGAGGCTGGCCAAGGAGCAGGACTAGAAGATAATCTTGCCTTATATAGTAATGTCAACCGGGACGCTGGTGATAGTGAAGCCAGGGTGGAGGTTACGGAACTATGGTATGAGCAGAATTTGTTTCAGGACAAAGCCGCTATTACTTTTGGTAAGCTTGATCCTACTGCCTATTTTGACCAGAACGAAGTTGCCAATGACGAAACCACTCAATTCTTAGGCAGGATATTCCGGAATAGCCCGACATCTGAATTCCCGGACAATAACGCCGGAATCCGCTTTGCTTATATGCCAAAAGAATGGCTGGAATTGGGCTACGGCCTGTTCAACGCGAAAGACGGCTGGGAGAAGATTGGAGATAATCTCTTTAACATCGGTCAGGTTAGTCTTAAGACTAACTTCTTAAACCTTCCCGGTAATTACCGTTTCTATGGCTGGGCTAACAATGCTAATCATACTAAGTGGCTTGATACAGAAGAGGCCAAAGAAACAGCCTACGGTTTTGGTTTAAGTTTTGACCAGAAAGCTAACGATATTGTTACGCTCTTTGCCCGTTACGGATGGCAGAGTCCGGAAGTCTACAACCCTGAAGTTAAAACCGCAGCAGGTGATTATACTTATTCACTCCAACAGTCTTGGAGCGCTGGTTTTCAGGTTGAGGGTAAGCCTTGGGGGAGAGAGAAGGATGTGTTAGCTTTCGCGGTCGGGCAGGTAATTCCTTCGGATGATTACAAGAAAGCAAAAGAATACTTAGCAAAAACCGAAGGTCATCTTGAGGCATATTACAGAATACACGTAAATGATCACTTATCCATTAGTCCCGACTTCCAGTATATCTGGAATCCATTTGGCAAGGATGTTGTAGGAGATACAAGTGGCATCTTTGTGGGTGGGATGAGGGCGCAGGTGGATTTTTAATGAGGCACAACTTATGGAGTGTACTCGTTTACACTCGCTACGAACATAAGATGTAGCGGCGTCTGCGAATTAATCCCGAGCCTGCGATGAAGATTTCACAAGAAAATCTTCGAGCGTTTATGCAAGGGGTAAAAAAGGAGGAGAGTTATGCATATACCCGATGGTTATTTAGGGCCGGCAACAAGCGGAGTAATGTATGCCGTAATGCTGCCAATTTGGGCAGTTGCTTCAAGAATTGTAAAAAAGACGCTTAAAGTAAGACAAGTCCCCTTGCTTGCGATAGGCGCGGCCTTTAGTTTCGTGATTATGATGTTTAATGTTCCGATACCGGGAGGCTCAACCGGACACGCCGTAGGAGGAGTTTTGGTGGCGATACTTTTAGGTCCTTGGGCAGCTTGTATTGCTATAACTGTTGCTTTAGTAGTTCAGGCGTTGTTATTCGGTGATGGCGGAATTACTGCGATAGGAGCAAACTGTTTCAATATGGCTTTTGTGTTGCCGTTTGTGGGTTACTACATCTATAAAGCTATCAGCTATAATGCACCCGTGGATTCTAACAGGAGAGTGTTTGCTGCCGGAGTGGCCGGATATATCGGCATCAATGTAGCTGCATTATTCGCGGGAGTTGAGTTTGGATTACAGCCGTTATTGCATCATGCCGCCAGTGGGCAGGCATTATATTGTCCTTATGGGCTCAATGTCGCTGTTCCTGCAATGGCAGGCGAGCACCTATTGATATTTGGCTGGGTTGAGGCGATTGTTACCGCTTTGGTAATTAAATATCTTCAGAAACAGTCTCCTGAAATTGTCGAAGAAGGAGGGGTGTAACTATGAAAATTACTACGAAATTATGGATAGGTCTAGGGACCCTAATTGTGCTTTCTCCTTTAGGTCTGTTACTCCCTGACCATTTCAAGGCTGGTGATGCCTGGGGCGAGTGGGGTACAGACGGAATCAAAGAATTAGTAGGATATATCCCCCAGGGATTTGAGAGGCTCTCTAGCCTTTGGAGCGCGCCTATTCCTGATTATGCTTTCAAGGGGTGGGAGGGAAAAGGGTTGAGTTACCTTAGTTTCGCGTATATAGGTTCGGCTATAATCGGTATTCTTGTTACTGTTTGCACAGTTTTGCTAATCGGTAAACTCTTAAGCAAGAAAAAGTAATTTTGAAGAATACAGGAAAGTGCCCAATTGCTAAAATCAAAAGAAGTGATTATCTTAACCGGCGGCGCCGGTTTTATCGGCAGTTGCCTTTTATGGAAGTTTAATCAGGAAGGTATTGACAGTGTAATTGTTGTTGATAATCTTGACACTAGCTCTAAATGGAAGAATCTCTCCGGTAAACATTTCGCTGACTATATCCAGAAAGATGATTTTCTGGGTATCCTTGAATCAGGGAAATTGCGCAGTATTAAGGCGATTATTCACCTCGGCGCCTGTAGTTCTACAACCCTTAACGACGCCGCCTATTTCTTGAAGAACAATTACGAATACTCCAAACGCCTTGCAGTATGGGCAGATGCCCATACTGCAAGGTTCATTTATGCTTCATCGGCTGCTACATACGGCGGTGGTAATGATTATGATGATAACGAAAGTAAACTAAGCAATCTCAGGCCACTTAATATCTACGGCTATACCAAGCACCTGTTTGATATCTGGATGTTAAGGAGCGGCCTTTTGAAGAAATCCATTGGTTTTAAATTCTTCAATGTTTTTGGCCCTAATGAATATCACAAGGGCGAGATGATGAGCATTATCTGTAAGCGTTTTGCTGATGTTAAATCAGGCAGGCCCGTGTGCCTTTTTAAGTCATACCATCCAGATTATAAAGACGGAGAACAAAAGAGGGATTTTATCTACGTTAAGGATGCGATTGATGTGGTATATTATTTCTTTACGAAACCCCATAAAACAGGCATTTTTAATTTAGGGACAGGATGCGCTCAGAGTTGGAATAATTTTGCAAAAGCTATATTTTTGGCTGTAGGTAAAAAGTCCAAAATTGAATATATCGAAATGCCCTCCAGGATAAGGAATAAATACCAGTATTTCACGCAGGCGAATATGGCAAAGTTAAGGGCTGCCGGGTGCAGGCATAAATTCATGTCTTTAGAGAAAGCAGTCAAAGATTACGCAGTGTATTTGGATAACGGATCGTATCTGTAGGGGTAAGCTATGCACGATATGTGGTTCGCCAGTAAGATTGTTGTTTATTTAAAAGAAAAAATCAGCGGCATAACCATGCCAAAGCATGTAACTATCAGCGTAACCTTGGGCCTCTTTACGCATGTCAGCGCGGAAAGTCTGCGTGCAGCATTCCAAGTGCTCATGGGGAAGGAAGATTCTAAAAATGTTACGCTTAATATAAAAAAGAATCAAGCTGTTATTCAATGTAAAAAATGCGGCACCGTCACTAAGATTTCGGAAGCATTCTCTGCCTGCCCTGTATGTCAATCGGAAGATTTCGATATTAACGATGGCGAGGAATTTTTAATTGAGTCCATAGAAATAGATAATGATAGGTAGAATAACTATACGAATGAGGAGAATATATTGAGAAGGTACATTTTGTATTTGGTCCGAAAGAAGGCGTTGTGATAAATGCGGAGTTACCTCGTATCTACGGGGATTGATTAAGACCGTCGGCTATGACTGCAGTAATACAAGTCCAGTATTTCTATGCATGAAATGTTCTAAACAAAAAGCCGATACCCTCAGGGCGCAGGGGATACCGGTCAGGGGTAAGAGCAGGTAAGTAATTATATTGATAGCGTATTTGTTTGGAGTATAGTATAAATAACCGGCTATAAGAAATATACCTAAGAAAATTACCTATCAGTGAAAAACAATAATTTTATAGAGCGTTCTCTCGTAGGCGCTTTTTCATTCTTGAGAGACTCAGTATTTTCTGAGGAATATGCTACAAAGCGGGGTTTTTTACAGGCGCGGGACCCCCGGATAAAATTTTTGAGTATTTTATTTCTTCTTTTGGCGGTTATGTTTTCAAGGAACATTTATTTTCTTACCGGTATGTATGCGTTTTGTCTTATGCTCGCAGGTCTCTCCTCAATACACCTGGGTTTCTTCTTAAAACGCACATGGGTTTTTATTCCTTTATTTTCTCTTTTTATTGCTTTGCCTGCACTTTTTAATATAATCACTGCGGGTGAGCCGTTATTCAGCTTCAATATATTTAGTTTTTCTTTAAGCATCACCAGGCAAGGCATCGCCAGCGCGAGTTTATTTTTTATGCGTGTCTTGACCAGCGTATCCTTGAGTATTCTTTTGGTCTTAACCACAAGGCACTATATGTTATTAAAGGTCTTACGCATATTTAAGGTGCCTCAGGTCTTTGTGATGACGCTCGGGATGTGCTATCGGTATATTTACCTGTTTGTGGAAATAATTGAGAATACGTATCTGGCTATAAAGAGCCGTTGCGGAGCCAAAGTCCATTATAAAAGAGGGCAGTATATTGTAGCCTGGAATATCGTTTATCTTTGGGCGCGTTCATACCAGCTCAACGAGGAAGTCTATAAGGCGATGCTTTCCAGAGGATATAGGGGGGAGCCGCTGGTATTGCATGATTTCAAGGCTGGATTAAGGGACTGGTTGTGGTTGTTTATGGCCACGATTGTATTCGTCTGGGTATTGTATTTTAACTATAAACTTAAGATTTAATAATAATTATGAGTAAGGAAGTATTTAAGCTAGAGGGGGTATGTTTTTCGTATCTGGGAAAGTTTCCCGCTCTACGTGATATCAGTATTAATGTTCATCAGGGCGAAAAGATTGCTATTATCGGCGCAAACGGCTCCGGTAAATCTACGCTTTTACATATGCTGGATGGGCTTATTTTTCCCGATAAAGGTTCGCTCAAGGTTTTTGGCGCTGCATTGGATGAGGGCCTCTTTAATGATGAAACCTTTTCCAGGGATTTTAGAAAGAAAATAGGCCTGGTTTTTCAGAGTTCCGATGTCCAGTTATTTTGTCCCACTGTAAAGGAAGATATTGTTTTTGGGCCGTTGCAGCTTGGGGTCGGGAATAAAGAAATCGAAAGACGCCTTGAGGGGCTGATCGGCATTCTGGGTATCAAAGATTTATTGGACAGGTCGCCGCATCAGTTAAGTATAGGCGAGAAAAGAAAGGTAGCTATCGCCTCTACGCTGATTATTGATCCGGATGTCCTTTTATTGGATGAGCCAACCGCAGGGCTGGATCCATTGACAGCCAGGCATATCATAGATTTGCTTACACAAGCGGATGCTTCGGGTAAGACGATTATTACCTCCACCCATGATTTGCATATTATAGAGGAAATATCCGATATGGTTTACGTCTTTAACCAGGAGAAAAGGATAGTCAGATCAGGTAGTCCGCGAGAGATATTGGAAGATTCCCAGGTCCTCCAGGTGAATAATCTCATGCATATCCATAGCCACAAGCACAAGAATAAAGTGCACATGCACCCCCACCAGCACACAGAGCATCATTATTAGAAGATTTCATCCCCCCTAGAATATCCTTGATATATCCAGGCCTTTTGCCTATAATTAATCTGTATAAATATTAAGAAAGAATACAATGGCCTTAGAGGGTTTTAAGCATTTTCTATGACGTTATCTATGACGCGCCGTATTTTTTGTGTTTTATGCCCTGCCTTTATGTTTTTATCGCCTGTATTTTCTTTGGCGGAAGATACCATGCTTGGGAAAGTCGCTCCTTCCTTTAAAGTCATATCGGCAAACAAAGAAGTGTTGACTTTAAGCGATATAAAAGGCAAAGTGGCGGTATTGTTTTATGAAGCCAAAGAAGCCATTGAACAAAATCGCAAGCTAAAGACCGAACTGAACATTTTTTATGGGCAGCAGCCCGAATATGTAAAGAAGGCCATGGCAAGGTTATCGGTAATTGATTGCCAGGGGGTGATGTTTAAGGGGGCATGGGAAGATGGTTTACGCGAGAATTCCAGGAAGGAGGGTATGACAATATACGGGGACTGGGACGGCAAGATGTCTCTCGCCTATCACTTCAGGAAGGGTGAAAGCAATGTAATAATTATAAGCAGGGAAGGAATCATAAGATATTATGTTTCGGGAGAAATCAAGGAAAACGATATCGGCGTTATCACGGAGTTATTAAAGTCTCTTATTGAGGAATAGAGATAAGGGGACGGTTCTTACGCTTAGAACTCATTGTCATAATTAGTGTTGTGAGCGTGGTTTTATTTGTGTCATGCTAAAACAAGGAGCATAAGTGTCCAATAAGATATATGCAGCAAAGATAATTATTTTACCAGCAATCTTCCTGGTCTGCCTTTCATTAAATGCTAATATTTCTGCTTCGGAAGATGCCTTAGAAACGATTTTCTACGATATAAGCCCTTTAGGTTATTCTAAGTATCAGGATTTGGGTTTGGTAGAAATAGACAGCGCTAAAGCGAATCTAATAGTTTTTAAGACCCGCGTGGCCGGATTTGAAGATACCGAGAAGATTTACAGCGATCCGGATACCTGTCTTCCTATTAAGGTAGAACGTTTCGTTTCCATGTGGTTTAGCAAGGAATACCTTATTGAAGAATACGACTCCCGGAAAAACAAGTTAGTTATAACTAAATTCGAGGGCGGCAAGAAAACAAAAGAATATCTTTTTCATGGCAGCGGTCCGATCCATAACGCCATACTTCTTCCTTTTTCATTGCGTAAGGTGCCTAAGTTAGAAGTAGGGTGGTCTTATAATATAAGGCTGCCCGAAGAATTTAAGGTGCAGATAACTTCCTTAGAAGACGTGACTGTCCCTGCAGGTAAATTTAAGGCGTATCATTTTACAAGTGTACCGCCTAAATTTGAAATATGGGTTAGCAATGATGACTTAAGGCTGCCTGTTAAAATAAAAGGCCTCGGGGGGTTTTCTTATACCTTATCCATGAAAAACCACAGTCTCAGGCAAAAGAAATAGGAGGATATTTGAAAAGAAGATTCAAAGAGGTTCTAGTCAGTCTGATCCATCTTAACAATACGCCTCAGGAAATCGCCCTGGGTACGGCAATAGGTGTCTTTATTGCCATATTGCCGCTTTACGGGTTTCATACTATACTTGTCATAATCGCAGCCGTTCTGGTGCGGCCGGCCAATAAAATAGCTATCTTATTGGGAACAAATATCTCTTTGCCCCCCACAGTCCCTTTTATTACCTGGGCTGGCTATGAAATCGGAAGGTTTATGCTGAAAAGCAATCTCCCCCCGTTAAGCTGGCCTGATTTTAAGAATATCACGTTGCGTAAAGTGCTCAATCTTTATCCCTCGTTATTCCTGGGAAGCGTAATTCTGGGCATTATATGTGCGGTAATATTCTATTTTTTGACCTTTTTTCTAGCGAAGAAGTTTAAGGAAAGCAAAAGACATGCCGGGGCAAAACATAATTATACGAAAATTTGAACCCAGGGACAAGGACGAGGTAAGGCGGATCATCCATGATACGGCTTTCATGGGGGAGCCGGCAGGGGTCTTTTTTCAGGGCGAGAAGATTATCAGCGATTCGTTGACTCTGTATTTTACGGATTATGAACCTCAATCCTGTTTTGTCGCCGAGGCGGACGGAAAAGTCGCAGGCTGCCTTATCGGCACAAAGAATAAAGCTGCCTCAGAAAAGGTGATCAAAGATAAAATTGCTCCTTATTTGCTTTGGGAGGCATTAAGGAGCGGGGTTTTATTCAAAAAGAAGAACATTATGTTCATTATTAATTGCTTATCGAGCTTGATAAAAGGCGAATTTAAAATGTCAGATTTTACTATTGTATATCCGGCTACTTTTCATATTAACGTTAAGGCAGGGTTCCGCGGAGTTAAGTTAGGTTCAAGATTAATTGAGGCCTATGAGAGGTACCTCAGAGAAGAGGATATCACCGGGGTCCATTTAGCTACTATGTCCGATGCGGCTGCCAAATTTTTCTTTAGGCATGGTTTTCAGTTGTTGCATCGGGGCAGGCGCTCGTATTTCAGGCACATATTGCATAGAGACGTCCCGCTTTACATTTACGGCAAAAAACTATACCCCTAAGGATTTTTAGCAAGATTATGTTTGACAAAGCCGAATAAGGTGGTATACTTATATGCGGTGGGAAAAAAAGATTAGAAACTCCTAAGCCGCAAAAGGGATGATTACTAACCTTTGCGGCTTTTTTCTTTAGGGGGATTAAGGAAGGGCGATGAAAAAAGTGAAGACTTCCTGCAGGGGCAGGAAATGCAAATTCCCGCACTGCAGGCAAACTTTAAGTATTTACAACCATGAGGCCTATTGTCATATTCATCTTGGCTGCATAGATAAAGGACAGAGGCCAAAGGGGGCTAAATTATGATGACACAGAGAGCGGATAATATTAATAACTCCTCACAGGGGTTTCGTCAACCTGAGCAGGGGTTTTACGGGCTGGGCATTGCGCCTAAAATCCTGGATATTCTTGAGCGTATAAAGTTTAAAGTGCCTACACCTATTCAGCTAAAGGCAATTCCCCTGGCTATCCAGGGCAAGGATATTGTTGGTGTCGCGCAGACCGGAACGGGAAAAACGCACTCTTTTGCTATTCCAATGGTGCAACGCCTGGCGCAGAAAAAAGGTACGGGGTTGGTTCTTGCGCCTACCCGGGAATTAGCTATTCAGATTGATGAAGCCATACAGGGGATAGCGCATCCTTTTGGTATGAGAACAGCCTGTCTTATCGGTGGGGCTCCGATGTATGAGCAGGTGCAGGCGTTACGTAAGAATCCACGCATAGTTATTGCGACCCCCGGAAGGCTTCTTGACCATATGGGCCACTGGAATATGCTGCCTAATGATGTTATAATGCTGGTGCTTGATGAAGCGGATCGTATGCTGGATATGGGGTTTCTTCCGCAGGTGGATAAGATCTTGCGTTTCCTGCCTAAAGAAAGACAGACCATGCTTTTTTCTGCTACCATCCCCAAAGAAGTTATGGGGATAGCCGCCAGACACATGAAGCTGCCCGTATCTGTGGAAATCGCCCCTTCCGGGACCGCTGCAGAACATGTTACCCAGGAGTTGTTTATTGTCAGGAAAGAATCTAAATTGAGGCTTCTTGGCAAGTTGCTTACGCAATATCACGGGGCAGTCCTTTTGTTTTCCCGCACGAAATATAACGCAAGCAGGATTGTGCGTTCGATCAGGGATATGGGTCATAGCGCAGCGGAAATACATTCCAACCGTTCTTTGAGTCAGCGTCGCGAAGCATTGGGAGGCTTTAAATCCGGAAAATATAAGGTGCTGGTTGCTACGGATATAGCTGCCAGGGGGATAGATGTAACCGGGATTGAGTTGGTTATTAATTACGATCTTCCGGAAGACGCGCAAAACTATGTGCATCGCATCGGCCGTACAGGCAGGGCAGGGCATAAAGGGCATGCGATTTCTTTTGCCACCCCGGATCAAAGTCGCGATGTGCGGGATATCGAAAAACTCATCAGGACCCAGTTGCCTATATCAAAGCACCCGGAGATCCTTCCGGAGCAATTTACTCAAGGGGAGCATTCGTATTCGGGCAGACAATCAAAATCTAACTATAAACAAAGACGTACAGGATACCGCAAGGCTCATTTTTCCCGTCCTTGGCGTTAATCCCCGGGACGCCCTTGGGGCGGCCTTAGTTTCGGGAGCTGCTTTAAAAACTCTTAACCCTAGAATATTTTGTGGCTATTCGGTATGCTAAAAGTGGTATCCCGGGCACAGACTGGGGGATTTCTTGCTGCCTCAACCTTCTTAAGTAAATCCTTCCAAAAATCCCTTTTTAGTTAACTGGCAGAACGGATAAAATTATTTTTCATCAAGGGGTATTAATAAAAAGAGGGCCATCATTGATTCATGGCAGTTAAGCTATAATTAATTGACAAATAAAAAAAACAAAATATACTTTAACTCTGTAAAAGGGGCAAGTCTTTATTCCGGGTCTTTAGGTAAACCTGCCCTCTAGAAATATTTTTAATTCCCTTGTTCTAAAGACGATTTAAAAAAGATAATCTTATTTATGAACGGATTCAGGGCGAAAGACAACAGTAACGCCAGTAACGGCATTCAAAAGCCGCAGATTTTGGATTTTGATTATGCCGGCTGCACCAAAGAAGTTATCTTTGATAAATTAGCTACTTCAGAAAAAGGGCTTAGCGAGCAAGAAGCTAAGGCAAGGACCCTTGAGTATGGCCTTAACGAACCTGCCAAGAAGAAAAAGAGGACTATTCTTGTCCAGATACTCTCCAAATTTATCAATCCCCTGGTCATAGTCCTTTTGATTATCGCAACTTTCTCGCTCTTTTTCGGAGAGAAAATCAGCGCGTTTTTAGTTTCGCTCATGGCGATCATGAGCGTATTCCTTTCGTTTATCCAGGAATACCGCGCGGGAAAAGAAGCGGAGAGGTTGAGTGAAATGGTGCGCGCAACCGCTGCTGTCTATCGAAACGGTAAATCGAAAGAAATCAAGATCAGGGAATTGGTCCCCGGGGATGTCGTGGACTTATTCGCTGGTGATATGATCCCCGCAGACCTTAGGATTATTTCCTGCAAAGATTTATTTATTAACCAGGCGTCTTTAACAGGTGAGTCTTTCCCGATAGAAAAGATAGCAATACCGGTTAGCCCAAAGAATAATTCTATCTCTGAATTGAGTAATATCGCCTTTATGGGCTCAAGCGTGGTCAGCGGGACGGCGCTGGGGGTAGTCTTAAAGACAGGCGTTGCAACACAGTTCGGAGAGCTTTCCCGGAAGCTGGCCACCATGAGGGTCCAGACAAGTTTTGATAAAGGGATACACCGGTTTACCTGGCTGATGATCCGCGCCATGTTTTTTATGGTGCTTTTTATTTTTGCCATCAATGCCTTGCGCCGTGGCAGTTTTATCGAATCACTGCTTTTTTCGCTGGGTGTGGCGGTAGGGCTTACTCCGGAGATGCTTCCGATGCTGGTTACTATAAATCTTTCTAAGGGCGCTATCGCGATGTCCAAGAAGGAGGTCATAGTCAAGCGCCTGAATTCTATCCAGAATGTCGGGGCCATGGATATCCTTTGCACGGATAAAACCGGCACACTCACCATGGACAGGATTGTCCTGGAAAAACATTGCGATGTGGTCAGAAAAGAAGATGACGGCGTGCTGCGTTTTGCTTATCTGAACAGTTTTTATCAGACGGGATTAAAGAACATTCTGGATAAAGCGATCCTTAAGCATGAGAAATTACTGGTAAAACAATATAGAAAGATAGACGAAGTACCTTTTGATTTCTTAAGAAGGATAATGTCTGTGGTCGTAGAATCTGACGGTGCGCATAGGATTATTGTGAAAGGCGCTCCGGAAGAAATATTTAAGCGCTGCACCAAATACGAGCTGGACGGCGAATTGTTGGAAATGGACAGCCTGATACTTTCAGATTTAGAAGAGGAATACCATAATTTAAGCTCCGAAGGTTTCAGGGTATTGGCCATAGCCTATAAGGATATCGGAGAGAAAAAAGAGGCGTATTCCAAGGACGATGAGAAGGACCTGATCCTAAAGGGCTATGTGGCATTTCTTGATCCTCCCAAGCCAAGCGCAAGGAGGGCCATTATCGCATTAAAAAGGCTGGGGATAGATTTTAAGGTGTTGACCGGAGATAACGAGCTGGTTACCAAAAAGATTTGTAGCGAGGTAGGGCTTGATGTTCAAGCCCTGGTTACCGGAGAGCAGGTAGACAGGGCAGATGACCAGGGGCTTAAGGATCTGGTGAAGACTACTAACGTCTTTGCCCGCCTTTCACCCTTGCAAAAAGAGAGAATAATAAGGGCGCTGCATAGCAATAAGCATATTGTGGGTTATTTAGGGGACGGCATAAACGATGCCCCGGCATTGAAGGCCTCTGACGTAGGCATATCGGTAAACAACGCAGTCGATATCGCCAAGGAGTCCGCTGATATTATCCTGCTTAAGAAAAGCCTGATGGTGCTTGAGGATGGTGTAAGGGAGGGCAGAAAAACATTCGGCAATATTGTTAAATATATTAAGATGGGCTCAAGCTCAAACTTCGGGAATATGTTCAGCATGACGGGAGGCAGCATGTTCCTGCCGTTTTTACCCATGCTCCCCATCCAGATACTTTTGAATAATTTCCTTTACGACGTATCGCAGATAGCCATACCCACCGATGACGTTGATAAGGAATATATACTCAAGCCGCGCCCATGGAACGTGGATTATATAAAGAAGTTTATGGTTATCATAGGCCCTATCAGTTCAATTTACGATTTTCTTACCTACGGCGTCATGTTATTTATTTTCCATGCCGATGCCCGGTTATTCCATACCGGATGGTTTATTGAATCTCTATGCACCCAGACACTGGTTATACATGTCATCCGCACCGGCAAGGTGCCTTTTATCGAAAGCAAGCCGAGCAGATTTCTGATCTTTGCCTCTATAGCGATAGTTACGATAGGGATACTCATTCCTTTTTCTCCTCTGGCCAGACCGTTTGGATTTGTTTCTCCGCCACCTATGTATTTTGTGGCGCTGTTGCTTATGGTAGGCACATATTTGTTGTTTGTGCAAATCGTAAAGAAATGGTTTATCAGAAAATACGGGTATGAGTAAAAAGTGCGTTAACAAAAGCCTTGACAATGGGCAGCTTACATGTTAAAAAATATCAATACTTGATTAAATACATATGGATTGGATTCATATTTGGCTAACGCAAGGTTAGCCAGGGGTAATAAAAATTAAAGACAATCGCATCTTTTTAAAATCCGCAGCAAATAAAATAAAACACTCCGTTTTCTTTGCTCTGCTTATTCTGGGTGTTTGTTTTGTTTCTACCCAGGGGGCAGGATTTTCTGCTGAAGAACAACAAGGTCCTGTCAGTGAAAAACAGGATGCCCTAAAGCCTAAGCAGGCTAAGTCCGGGGAGATAAAAATAGTCAAGAATTCAGACGGCATAGTCGAGCGTATAGAAATCTATGACGGGAAAGGAAATATTGTCAGGATCGAGACGGATAACGACGGCAATGGCAAGATAGACGAGTGGGTTTATTACGAAAACGGCAAACCGGTTCGGGGCAAAAGGGATGCCAATGGCGACGGCAAGCCGGATACGACATTAATTTATGATATAAAAGGAGTAATGGTCCGGGCTGAAACCGATTCTGACGCTAACGGTAAGGCAGACGAATGGGTTTACTACGATTTAGAAAATCCCGTTAAGTTGGAAAAGGATATCAATGGCGACGGCAAGCCGGATACGACATTAATTTATGATATAAAAGGAGTAATGGTCCGGGCTGAAACCGATTCTGACGCTAACGGCATGATAGATGAATGGGTCTATTACGAGCTAGGCAAACCCGTTAGGGTGGAAAGGGATACTGACGGCGACGGCACCCCTGATACTACGTTAACTTATTAGAAATAAAGCGAAGCGGCAGAAGATAAAAAGGAGCGGTGCAATGAGAAAGGTATTTTTTATAACAGCGGCATTAATCTTATTGTTGATTTCAAATAGTTTTGCCCAGGAAAAACAAACGCCGGCTACCGGTACCCAGGCAGCAGAGGCGCAAAAACAGGAGACTAAAACTATTTTCAGTTATAAAAAAGAATTGGGTTTAACCGATAAGCAGGAGGCAGATATAAAAAAGCTCCTCCTTGATTTGCAGAATACATTTACACAGAAGGCAAAGATGCTTAATGTCTTGCGTCAGGAATTAAATCAGATGATCAGCGAGAGGCAGGACTTGAAGGCTATTCGCAAAAAGATAGAGGATGTTGCGAAAATCCAGGTGGATAATACCTTTATGGACATAGAGACTTCCCGTAAAATTGAAAGCATCATGAGTACCGAGCAGATTAAGAAATGGCAGGATATTCAGAAACAGATGCGCGAGATGATGCAGGCGGTAAAGAAATAAAGATAGGTAATATGCATTGCTGATTATAAAAGACCTTCGTTTATTCTTGAGGCGAAGGTCTTTTATTATTTTGAGGGGGATAAAAAATATTTATTCACGTATCGCAGGCGTGAGTTTTGTTATTGAATAGGGCGGGTATTTTAATCCCTAAAGAGGAGGGATGTTCAGGTTATGTCTATAAAAACAGGCGTTTTATCTTTAATTAGTTTTACAGCGTTGATTTATTTAACAATAGCCCCGCTTGCGGCGGAGGAATTCGCCAGTCTTGAACCGTTTAAGAAAGAAGACCGCATCCTGGTGCTTGCTCCTCATCCGGATGATGAGAATATAGGATGCGGCGGGGTAATCCAGCGGGCGGTAAAAACCGGGGCGCAGGTTAAGGTAGCTTACCTGACCAATGGTGACCATAATGAATTTGCCTTTATGGTTTATGAAAAGAGGCCGGTCTTATCTAATCCTGAATTTATCAGGATGGGTAAGGTACGGGAGGAAGAGTCAAAAAAAGCCATGAAAATATTAGGCCTGGATGAAAGTAATCTTATCTTCCTGGGCTATCCCGATTATGGAACAGATACGATATTTTTTTCTTTCTGGGACAGTACCCGTCCCTTTGAGAGTTATTTAACCCGTCAGTCCTATGTCCCTTATAAGGAAAGCCCTTCTTATAATGCACCTTATAAGGCAGAAACTATATTGAAAGATTTGAAAAAGGTGTTGTTGGATTATAGGCCGAATAAGATTTTTGTCTCTCATCCGGCCGATGTGAACGGGGACCACTGGGCATATTATTGTTTCTTGCAGGTTGCCCTGCGCGATTTACAGAAAGAAATACCCGAGCCTAGATTATACGTATATTTCGTCCATGCCCCGGGCTGGCCGCTTCCGCGGCATTACCATCCTGAGCTTGTACTGGAGCCTTCTTCTAGGCACTTCCCGGATTCTTTAATAAAATGGGTTTCGTTTCAATTGACTCCTGAGGAGATTGACAAGAAATACAAGGCGATGCTTTGTTATAGGAGCCAGACCTGCGTGAGCGCTTTTTATTTGTTGTCTTTTGTGCGGCAGAATGAATTATTCGGCGATTATCCGTTGTTTGAATTAGAAAGACAAGCCTCGCCAGATAAAGGCAATATTTTTAATGACAACAACCGGCTCAGCTATGCAGTGGCAGGCGATAGTTTTTGGATACGGGTAAGGAAACCGCAGGAGCTGAAGAAGCGGATTTTTTTCTCGATTTACATCCTTGGCTATAGCGATAAAGTTCCTTTTGCAAAAATGCCGAATATCTGGGTGCGGACTAAATCCGATAGATTCAAGATAACGGAGTTAAATACTGCAAAAGAGGTTAACCCTGCTGGTACGCTTGCCCAGGTGAAACGGGATTTCTTCATTCTTAAGATCCCTCTACGTACGCTTGGGGATCCGCAGTTTATTCTGACCTCTTTAGTTACGGATAAGCCGTTTTTACCATTGGATGCCACTGGTTTTCGCCGGATTAAGATAAAGGATGAGGAAATAAAGCCAGGCTTATAATATTATGCGGCAAATAGACTTGGGAGAGGAGAACCGTCCCCCGGCAGGGGGCAGGATATTGAAGATCAGGAACATAGATAATCTTTGACAAAAAGGATAAAAGGTGGTATACTTAACAAAGTAGTAAATAAGAGATTAGAGATCTTAAACTGAAAGGTTTTTAGATAACTAACCTTTCAGTTTTTTTTGTTTCTGCCATTATTTATCCTCCGTTAGGTAGGTTCAATCCAGCAAGGTAGAAGTGGAAAAAGGTTTCTGATTGGTTTTACTATAATTTTAGAGGGAGGAGGTCAGGAAATAATGGCAAAAGGCAAGGTTAAGTGGTTCAATAATCAAAAAGGCTATGGGTTTATCGCCCTTGAATCAGGCAGCGACGTGTTTGTGCATCATAGCGCAATCCAGGGCGAAGGCTATAAGTCTTTAGAAGAAGGGCAAGAGGTAGAGTTTGAAATCGAGAAAGGCCCTAAAGGCGAACAGGCCACAAAGGTAGTGAAGTTATAAAATAAAAAATAATAGGCCCGGCTCTAACCTTAGAGCATAGGGCCTATTTTTTATCGCGAAAGGAGTATCAAATGCATACAGGCAAGATTAAGAAACTGGTACGTGAAAGAGGGTTTGGTTTTATTGATGATACGGACGGCAGGGAAGTGTTTTTTCATCAGTCCAGCCTTCTTGATGTTAAATTTGACGCCTTGTTAGATGGACAAAAAGTTGAATTTGAAGTGGAGACATCGGAAAAGGGCCCGCGCGCCATTAATGTGCATATAGTCCCGTAACGGTTTTTCCTTACGTCTGTTATGAAGATAGCGCTAATAGAGCCCAAGGCTAAAGAGGCGACTATATACAGCAGGCTGCATATGCCCTTACTTGGCCCCGTATACTTAGGGACTATCCTTAAGAACAGGGGCCATGAGGTTGAGATTTATAACGAGGATATATACCGGCCTGATTACTCTTGTCTTGATGCAGACCTTATCGGCATATCCATATTGACTTCTACTGCCATGGGCGGCTATGAGATAGCCAGGAGGTTCCCTAAGCATAAGGTAATTATCGGCGGGGTACATGCCAGCCTTTTGCCTGAAGAGGCGCTTAGGTTTTCCCGTCAGGTCGTAGTAGGAGAAGCTGAAGAGGTCATTACCGATATCGCAGAAGGCAGAATAAAGGATCCAATAGTGCGCGGCAGGCCTATCGAAAACCTGGATACCTTGCCGCTTCCGGATTTCTCTTTAATTAAGGGGTATAAGTCGCCTTCTTTAATGAGGCCTGTTTCTACTTCGCGGGGATGCCCTTTTGATTGCAGCTTCTGTTCTGTGACAAAGATGTTCGGCCGCGCATACCGTTTCCGCAGCGCGGAAAATGTCTTGGAAGAATTGAAGTGCCAGGATACAAGAAGTTTTTTCTTCTGCGATGATAATTTTACCGCTTACCCCCGGCGCACGCAAAGGCTGCTGGAGCTTATGTCCGCAAGAAAGATGAAGAATTGGGCCTGCCAGGTGCGCTGCGATGCGACAAAGAATAATAAAATACTGGATTTGATGGCTAATGCCGGCTGCAAGGTAGTCTGTGTGGGTTTTGAATCCGTGAATACAAAGACCCTTAAGGCATATGCAAAACAACAGACGCTCGATGATATCGTTAACGCCATACGTTCTTTCCATAGGAAGAAGATTAAGATCCATGGGATGTTTGTCCTGGGGGGAGACGATGATAATAAGAACACCGTCTGGGATACTTTAAGATTCGCCATAAAGCATAAAATTGATACCCTGCAGATGTCCATCCTTACTCCTTTCCCGGGGACAAAGGTCCACGGAGATTTAGAGGCGCAAAGGAGGATTTTTTCCCAGGATTGGAACCTTTATGACGGGCAGCATGTTGTTTTCAGGCCAAAATTATTATCCGCTAAGGAGCTTCAGCTTAATGTACTGAAGGGCTACAGCCGGTTTTACTCTCTTTATCGTTCTTTTCTTCTGCTGGCGCGTTTAAACTTTCGTAACGCCATGTTCCGTTTTATGGGGCATTCTATTATCAGGGAGTGGATGGGGCAAAACCACAGAATGCCCTGGCTGCCTGAACATTGAAACAGAAAGGTATAATCTTAAGATTTCGTCAGGTTTTTTTTAGCTTTTCCCGTTAAGCTCAAATTATTTCCCGTCACCCCTCCTTCTTATAGCGGTATCTTCCTTAGCAATCAGTTGTCTAAGCTTAGTATGGTCTTGAAATAATACCCCCGGCTAATCTTCAGGTCAGCATCAGGTTGATTTTTTACTTTAAAATACATAAGGAAAGGCTTATAATAATATATAAGGCAAGGAGTTATAAAGACAGGCGTAAGGTACAGAAGAAGGGGAGGATAAAAGATGATAAACATAGTGAATACGCTGCTTTGTATATTAATATTTATCCTGGGGTTTTGGGCTTACAACAAGAAGAAAGACAGCCTGTTTATCTATATAGCCGCAGCTTTCGGTATCTTTGGTTTATCGCATATGATAATCCTACTTGGCCGAGGCGTATCCCTGGCGGATTTTGTGATTCTTATCAGGGTACCGGCTTATTTATTGGTGTTAGTTGCTTTATACAGAGCCGCGGTATAAAAAGGTGAAGCGGTTTTGCCAAGAGAGCCAGTAAGGTATTTCTTGGCGTAGATATAGCCTTTGAATTTTAGTTATAACAAGGGCAGTTGTTATGTTGATGAGGCAGGTGCCTGTTGTAATATAATGAGGAGAAAGATTATGATTGCCAGCCACCGAAAATTTATGCAGGAAGCGCTCAGAGAAGCAAAGATAGGGTTAAGGGAGGGCGGGATACCTATAGGCTCGGTTTTAGTCAAGGGCGGAAAGATAATAGGCCGGGGACATAATAAAAGGGTTCAGAAAAAATCGGCGATCCTGCATGCGGAGATGGATTGTTTGGAGAACGCCGGCAGGCTTAGCGTCAAGGAATATCAGAAGTGTACGTTATATTCTACTTTATCTCCCTGTGATATGTGCACAGGGGCCATACTGCTTTATAGAATCCCCAAGCTGGTAATAGGCGAAAACAGGACATTTAAGGGACCGGAGGGGTATTTTAGGATGAGGGGGGTAAAGGTGATTAATCTGGATATAAGAGAATGCAGGGTAATGATGAATGATTTTATCCGTCAATATCCGGCTTTATGGAGCGAGGATATAGGCGTTTGAAGTATATAATTTAAGGAGGGGTATGGATTTTCGGTATAAAAAGATGATAGAGGCCGGATTAAAGGTTGCCGGTTCTAATATGTGTGATGAGGATAAGATCTGGTCGCGTTATAGCCAGGATAAGGTGGATATAGGAGAGGGGCTTGCCAGGGTGGTGCGCGTCTTGAATAAAGCGCTTTCTTTATCTGTAAAAATGAGGGCGCTTTCTATAGGTTCAAGCGATGAGCCGCAATTCAGGATATTAGAAACTTTCTTTCAAGGTGGATTGTACCTGTTTGATATTGATAAGGAAGCGCTGGATAATGTCCGCGAGCGGATACGCCGTCAGCACACAGGTCATGTGCAGACTATCAGGGGAGATTATACGGCGGTATTTTTAAATCACGACAAGACTCAAGTATTCCTTAAGGATAGGCTGGAGTCGGGGAAGGTGAATCTGGCTACCTTCCACCACTCGCTTTATTACTGTCAGAAAGAGGCATGGGCACAGATATTTGAGCGCATATATACCCAGATAATTGCTTCGGTGGGGGCTATACATGCGGTGTTGATGAGTTCGCATAGTGACGATGAAGGCACTACTACCTGGCTTTATAATTATTTTGCCGGGAAATTCTGCGGTTGCCGTAATGACCAGGACTTGGGCCGATTTAAGCGGGAATTGAGCCGGGGTAGGATTTATAAAGATACCCGGTTATTTTTGCGCACTAATCGCATCCATTTTTATGTGCATGATTTCACAAAATTTATGGCAGTGATATGGATGATATTGCTTTATCCGGCTGTGCACAGGTATACCCTTAAGCAGAGAGAAGAGATAACCGAATTTATTTACAGAAGGTTTTGGATGAAAAAGAAACCGTTGATACAGATGCAGGACCATTTAGTTTTATACAAGGGGATCAAATTCAGGGGGTCGATTTAAGCGATAAGGATGAAAATAATCAATGAGAGCATTATCCTGGAGACCAGGGGCGAGCCCGATCTGATAGATATTACAAACAGGCTAAGGGAGCTGCTTTCTTTTTCCGGACTTAAGAACGGGAATATGACTGTTTTCGTAGTAGGCTCTACCGCGGCAATAACTACTTTTGAATACGAGCCAGGCTTAATACAAGATATGCGGGATTTATACGATAAACTTATCCCCAAGCAGCAGCGTTATAGCCATGATGAGACCTGGGGCGACGCCAATGGCTTCAGCCATTTAAGGGCAGCCTTGCAGGGGCCTTCCTTGATCATACCTTTTGAAGAGGCTGGGCTTGTCTTAGGGACATGGCAGCAGGTGGTATTGGCAGAGTTCGATAACCGAAGGCGGCAGCGGCGTATAGTAGTTCAGTTAATCGGAGAATGATTTTATAAACAGGAGCAGGCAATGAGAAAATTCTTAATTTTGGCTACCGGTATCTATTTAATCCTCGCAGGTTTATTTATTACCTTTTTGGCGGTTGCTATGATTCCGGCAGCGCTGAAAAGCTCCGCTGCCCTTCCCGCAGGCGTTAATATGGGCAGGATTATGGCTACGTATTCTCCTTTCATATTATGGTTAGTAGTAAGCGGGATAGGGATTATTTTAAAGAAAAACTGGGCCAGATATTCCCTTTTTATTCTTTCGGTCATTTCTATTATCATGGGGATAATTTTAATATTTGCATTTCTGGGGAAGATGTATACCACCGCCGATAAATCCATCTCAGTCTTTATCTCAGGCAGCCTGTTTTCTCTGATGGCGGCTTTTATATTTATTGGCCTGCCTGTTTTTTTCTTAGCTTTCTTCAATAAAGGTGACGTAAAGGAGGTGTTTGGCAGTAAAGATCCGGCAGGCAATAAAATTGAGAGGCCCCTCGGGGTTACGGTTATTTCCGTAATAAGCATTATTTCCGCGGCGTTCTCTGTTACCCCGGTTTTATATCCCCTTGGATATGCGATCCCGTTTTTTAATATGCTTTTAAGCGGTAATGCCCTTAGGTTTTATTTTCTTTTAAACGGCCTAATCTATCTTTACCTTGGCGTAAACCTGTTTAAAATGCGCATGCGCGGCTGGTGGACAGCCGTCCTCTATTATATTTTTAACACTGCCGCGCAATTAGTCAATCTTCTTACTCTTTCCCAGGAAACACTGCGGCAGATGATGCCTGATCTTACACCTCAACAAAGCCAGATTTCTCTGCCTGTTTACAGAATATCCGCTTCTATCAGCCTGCTTATACCCCTGGCTATTCTTATTTACCTTATTTTGAAGAAAAAGTCATTTGAAAAAGGCGGAAACAGGGATAGGGATAAAGAAGATTCTTTTACATAGAAAACACATATGGATAAGTTATCCCGTTCCAAACTGGAATTGTTTTTAGACTGTCCGCGCTGTTTCTGGCTAGATTTGAATAAGGGGATAAAGCGCCCCGCGCCAGCACCTTATACCATCAACTCTGCTATTGATAAGCTTCTCAAGGATGAATTTGACCTCTGTCGGGAGAAAGGTGTTGCGCATTATGTGATGGCGAAATACAATATAAACGCAGTCCCATATAAATGCCCCCAAATAGATACCTGGAGACATAATTTTACCGGTATCCAATTTCAGCATAAAGAGGCAGATTTTCTGGTGTATGGGGCAATCGATGACGTATGGATAAACCGTGAAGAGGAATTGATGGTCGTTGATTATAAGTCTACGGGAGCAAAGGAATACAAAATATACGATAGCTATAAAAGGCAGATGGAGGTTTACCAGTGGCTGCTTATGAAGAACGGGTTTAAGGTTTCCCGGACAGGGTATTTTCTATTTGCCAAGGTAAATAAAGATAACGGGTTTGCCGCAGGCAAGCTTTCTTTTGACTTCTTTTTAGAAGCTCAGGAAGGGGATAATTCCTGGGTTGAAAGCGCAATTTTTAGTGCCCGTAAGAGTGTTGACGGACCCATACCTCAGCCCAAGAATGAATGCGCTTACTGTCAATTTGCCCGGGAGTCGGAAAAGATTGCCGCAATCAGCTTATAAGCCTTGCGGTATTTTTCTTAACAGAAAGAAGGGCCAGGGTGCGTTTAAGAAATAAGATTATATTAATGGCGTTAATCCTTGCATGTTTATATCTCTTATACAATGAGATATTATCCCCCTTGATAAAGACGGGCAGGAAAAGATTCGGTAATTTTTACAACCCTACCCCTTTGCCGGCCAGGGAATAAAAAAAGGAAAATAAACAGGAAAAGGAGACAGAGAGCCACTTAGGAAGATATTGATTGTGGATGATGAAGTAAATATTCTAAAGACCCTCGGTAAAAGACTGGGTTACTCCGGTTGTGATGTGCTGTTGACAGATACTGGTTACGGCTGGATAGAGAAGGCCAGGAAACTTATCGGATGAGGCCAGCAGGATTATAAAGTTATTATGAAAGTAAAAATATATTACCATCATACCGATTGCGGAGGCGTGGTTTATTATGCTAATTACCTGGATTTTCTGGAGGAGGCGCGCACAGAGTTGCTTGCCCAGAAAGGGGTATCTACGGTCAGTCTGGCTAAAGAGGGCATATTGTTTGTAGTTAGCCGCCAGGAGATAGATTACAAATATCCGGCTTTTTATGGCGATACGGTTATTATTAATACGGAGATAGCAAATATATCCCGCGTCAGGGTCGAGTTCTTATATAAAATAGAAAACCAGGATGGCCGTATCCTCGGTGAAGCAAAAACAGTCTTGGCCTGCGTGGGAGACGGCCTTAAAGTGCGGGTTATCCCGGATGAAATCAGGGAAAGGATGGCGAAATAAGCTATCTTAGTTGGGGTATTGAATGAAGCCGGCGGCAGTTTTATTTATATTCTTATTCTTTTGCGTTTGCTATGAGAATGTTTTTGCGGATGTCGTTTGTCTTAAAAACGGCCGTAGATTAGAAGGCGTTATTATCCAGGAGACCCCTGAATCCATAGAGGTGGCTGTGGGGATAGGCTTAATGAAACTTTCCCGCCGCAATGTCAAAGAGATTATTTATTCTTCGCCGGCACAGCGCAGGGAGATGCAAAAGTTCTGGGAGAGAGAGCGTCAGAGCAAGGCAGCAGAATTAAAGAATCCATCCGGCAAGAAAGATAATATTTCTAAAGAAGCCCCTATCGAGTGCCAGGGGGATCATATTTTTGTAAACGCCCTGTTGAACGGTAAGACCGAGGTAAAGCTATTGGTAGATACAGGTTCTTCTTTCGTAGTCTTACCGCGTTCATTTGCGGTGAAGTTAGATATCTTAGCAAACAGCATAAAGCCGGATGTAAAACTTACTTTGGCCGACGGCAGGGAGGTTACCGCGGCTGTCACAACATTGGATACTATGGCCATAGGAGAGATGGTTGCTAAAAAAGTAGATATAGCCCTGATTTATAAAGATGATGCCTTTGTCGGGTTTGACGGGCTGCTGGGAATGTCGTTTCTAAAACTATTTAAGTTTGAAATTAACCCGGATAAGAAAAAAATAATCCTGCAGTCTTCTTGATCTTTCGCTATGAATAGAGAGTTATTGATAGTAGGAGACAGGGTTTTAGTTTCGCCTGATGAAGGCCATGACCGTACTGACGCCGGCTTATACCTGCCCCAGGGGGTTCAGGAAAAAGAGAAAATACAGGGCGGCAAGGTAGTAAAGACCGGCCCGGGTTATCCTATCCCCGATCCTGCAGCCATGGAGATAGAACCCTGGCAGAGCCCGAAGGTAGAAAGCAGGTATTTTCCTCTGCAGGCGAGGGAAGGGGATTACTGTATCTTTCTCAGGAATGCCGGCGTTGAGATAGAGTTTGAGAAGAAGAAATATATCATTGTGCCGCATTCGGCAATCCTGGTCCTTGTGAGGGACGAAGTTTAGCTTACCTGTTTACAAGAAAACGGATAAAATATGGTGGTTCATAATAACAAGTCAGGGGGTTCTTTTGTTTTCTTGAGCAACAGCGGATGCCTCTTGCCTCTTCTGATATTCCTAAATTTACTATTCGGCTGGATTTTTCTAAAAACCTCCTATTGGTTATTGCTGGAGGCGGTATTGGTAATATTGTTTGTGGTCACCTCCTATAAGATCAGCCGTAAGGTATTCTCTTCTTATAAGAAGCAGGATAAGATTATAGACGTAGAGGCAGAGGTAATTAAGGATAATAAGGCTAAATTGAATTAGGTTGACTTTTTAATATTTTGTGATAGGATGCCACCTAAATATATTTGATAGCAGGGGCACGATAAATCCTGTCTTGATATTAGGCAGTAGCGAGGCTTAGTCTAAAGTAAAAACAAAAGGAGGGGTATAAATGTTCGGGGGTAATTTATTATGGCTTGCTCCGGTAGGTTCAATTATGGCACTTATCTTTGCTCAATATATGGCAATCTGCATCCTTAAAAAAGATGAAGGCAATGAGCGGATGAAAGAAATAGCCAATGCAGTGAGGATAGGGGCAAGGGCCTATATTAAAAGGCAATACCTGGGGGTATCTTTGTTTTTTGCCGTGATGTTCGTTGTCTTATTGGTTTTGGCATTGAATAATTATCTGGTTATTTTTGTCCCTTTTGCCTTTTTAACCGGGGGATTTTTCTCAGGGTTATCGGGTTTTATAGGTATGTATATCGCCACTCAATCTTCGGCGAGAACCGCCAATGCCGCCATAAAGAGTTTAAATTCCGGTTTACGCGTAGCATTCTCCAGCGGCGCAGTGATGGGGTTGGTAGTGGTGGGGCTGGGGCTTTTGGATTTAAGCGTATGGTATTATTTTCTTAATTGGTATTATTCAGTATGTTCTTTGCCCGCAGGTATGGATAAGATTACCGCTATTACTTCTACGATGCTTTGTTTTGGCATGGGCGCCAGTTCCCAGGCGCTTTTTGCGCGCGTGGGCGGAGGTATTTTTACCAAGGCCGCGGATGTGGGGGCGGATTTAGTAGGTAAAGTAGAGGCGGGGATCCCTGAGGATGACCCGCGTAACCCCGCGGTTATCGCGGATAATGTAGGCGATAATGTAGGCGATGTCGCAGGGATGGGGGCAGACCTTTATGAGTCTTATGTAGGCTCTATCGTGGCTACGTCTGCTTTAGGGGTAGCTGCAGGCTTAGGGGTACGAGGCGTTACTGTGCCTATGGTAATGGCGGCAGTAGGGGTTATTGCTTCAATTATCGGGACATTCTTTGTGCGCAGCAAGGAAGAAGCCAGCCAAAGTGTTTTACTGGCAGCTCTAAGAAAGGGTGTTTTTGTCAGCTCTTTTATTGTCGCCGTGGCGTCATATTTCCTGATCAGGTATACCCTTGGCAGTCAGTATATGGGCGTTTATTGGTCGGTTATATCCGGTTTAGCTGCCGGAGTATTGATCGGCTTATGCACCGAGTTCTATACCTCAAGCGGTTTCAGCCCTACCCGTTCGGTAGCGGATGCTTCTTTAACCGGTCCTGCAACCGTGATTATCGCGGGTATGTCAGTAGGGATGATGTCTACGGTAGTCCCGGTTATCGTAGTGGGTATTGCTATATTGAGCAGTTATTTCTTATCCGGGGGAGCAAGTAATCCAAGCTCCGGTTTATACGGCGTGGCAATTTCAGCAGTGGGTATGCTTTCTACCTTAGGTATAACCCTGGCTACCGATGCCTATGGCCCGGTGGCGGATAATGCCGGAGGCAATGCCCAGATGGCTGGATTAGACCCTGAAGTGCGCCGGCGTACAGATGCCCTGGATGCATTAGGAAATACAACGGCCGCTACCGGTAAGGGGTTTGCGATAGGTTCGGCAGCCTTGACTGCATTAGCCCTAATCGCTGCTTATCGCGACCAGGTGGGCCTTGCCGGCAGGGAGATGAAATTGAGCCTGATGGATCCGAATGTCCTGGTGGGTTTATTTATCGGAGGCATGCTGCCTTTTTTATTCTGTTCAATGACCATGCGCGCAGTGGGTAGGGCTGCCTCTAAGATTGTTATGGAGGTGCGCCGGCAATTTAGGGAGATCGCCGGATTGATGGAAGGAAGGGCTAAGCCGGATTATGCCCGTTGCGTTACCATAGCCACTACTGCCGCGCAGAAAGAAATGATTTTGCCTGCGCTTCTTGCAATAATAGCGCCTATTTTAGTAGGTTTATTGATTGGGGTTGAAGGGGAGATAGGTCTTCTTACCGGAGCTACGGTTACCGGATTTGTCCTGGCGATAATGATGGCTAATTCAGGAGGCGCTTGGGATAATGCCAAGAAATATATAGAAGAAGGCCATCATGGAGGCAAGGGTTCTCCTGCGCATAAGGCAGGGGTTGTGGGAGATACGGTGGGGGATCCTTTTAAGGATACCTCAGGCCCCAGCCTGAACATCCTTATTAAGCTTATGTCCATGGTTTCTATAGTTTTTGCCTCGTTTGTTCTCGCGCATAGTTTTTTTAAATAGGTAAGTAATTCCGTATAGACTCTTCATTTGGCTGCCCTTTCTTAAGGAGAGGGCAGCCTTTTTTTGTTATCTGCCGGACTGCCATGGTTGGTAAGGCCGGGGATGAATTTAGGCGCAGTCTGGTTTTTAAGACGCCTTGGCCTTAAGGCCGTGGATATTATCCGGGTAAAGTTAATTCTATAGAATTTTTGGAAGGGGTATATGATTGGATATAGGCGTTCCTCGCAACCCAAATAGTCCACTATTGCGTTACAGCGGCATATGGCCGCGTTAATTAATGCCTTTTTTTCTTCATCGTCAAAGAGGTAAATCGTCACTGAACCGAAAGTTGTCTTGTCTGAACGGTTTTTTTCTATCCACCTACTGACGTCTTTATTGCGTAATCTGCGGATAAAACCAGAGTCTATCAAAAATAACCGCTTATGTGTTTTCCATAATTTTCCTAGCCTCGCGCAGATACTATCGGAAACCCATAATCCGTATACGTTCTTTATGGTATCTGCGTCATATCGGAAATACCATACATTCCCTCGAAGAGGTTTTACCTTTTTTACAAAAAAGCGGTTTTCTTTATCCAGGTTGTATTGAAGAATTTCTATCTCTGCAAGTACGGCCACAGCGTCTCCTGCTTTATACATCTCTTTTAAATAATTCGCTGCAGAATCAAACCTCTTAGACTTCCTCGTATAATACTCCGGGATATAAGACGTTACGGCATTGACCCCTGCCATATGCAATATAAAAAAGAATAGAGAGATATTAAACAGGCAAAAGACCAGGACCATGATAGCTCTTTTTTTGATATTTACTATCCCGTAGGCCGCGACAATGACAAAAAAAGGATATATCGGTGAAAAATAACGCTGCTCACCGGATTCCAAATGAAATAAGGAGCAGGTTAGCAGGAATAGGCAGGGCAGGGCCAGAAACACCAAAAGTGGCAGCCCTGTAATCGTGCGTCTTTTCTTTAAAGTAAAAATTACCCCTAAAATAAATATAAAAATATTCAGCGGCAGAAAATTCCGTATTCCCCCGAAAGATGAAAACAATATCGGCAATATGCTTGTGTCGTGTTCCATTTTGAAAAAGCCGCGCTGTGCGTATAACCATTGCATTCCATGCCAGGCATTGATTAAACCGGGTAGCGATAAAACGGCAATGGCGGCAAAGATAATGCATAATCTTAATCTATTCCTGAACTTCCCGTAGAAGAGAACGGATAATAATAATTCTGCCAACACAATAATAAAATTAGGATAAAAGGCATAAACGGCGAGTACGGAAAAGAATAAGAAAAGAATATGCGTCTTGATCGAGCTATCTTTTATTAGCATCTTGTAGTAGAAAAAAACAGATAATAAATTTAAAAGCATAAAAAGGGGATACATATCCGCCCGGGTAGAGCTATAGATATGCCACATAGATAGCGATAATATGCAGAGGCTTAATAAACCCGTGCTTACACCAAAAATGAGCATCCCGAGCCGGTAGGTCATGAACAGGCAGCCTATGCCGCATAATAACGCGGGCAGGCGCAAAATGAATTCGCTTCTTCCTAAAAACATAAAGAAATATAAGATAATATATTGTAACGGTGCATGGTCAGGAGGGAAAATGGATAAGTGGTTCTGGTAGCAGTGCATTAATCCGATGTAGCAAGGCCTGCGTTGCAATGCATTGGGCCTCAGTGCCAGCGCTCGATTAAAATAACCGATAGCATCCGGATAATGCTGTAATTCCAAAGCCATAAAACCCAGGTTGATATAAAGATCGATATGTTCCTTCCTGCTATTTGATAGGGGGTAGGTCAGGCCTTTATTAAGATAATGAGATGCCGATTGATAATCCCCTTTTTTAAAGTATGTATACCCCAGGCCTAAACATATGGATATATTAAGCTCATCGCTATCGGCCAATAGTTTTGATGCCCCAAGGAAATAAGATATCGCTTTATTATAATAAATCTCTCGTTTATCTTGTATGCCCGTCAGCTTTGATAACCCGGTATAACTACTGGCCATACCTATATATGTTAAAGCCCTTGTTCTTGGAGAATCCAGTTTTGTATTAGATAAGAAATCTTCAAGATCCAACAAGGATACTTCGTAGAGTTTATTATTAAAATTTAGCTGGGCTTTATTTAAAAGAGCAAAACCAGTGTTTATACTTGTCCATTGCGAGTATGGATAATAGTAATTTTTTGCCGCAATAGGCTTAAACTTTTCGAGCCTGGATATGATGTTGTCATCAAAGAAAGTAAGTAATTGCAGCCGCCAATGGTTTATCGCAATTTTGGGCGATAAGTATGACCATATCTCAACAGCTTGGGCCATCAGTTTGCTTTCGTCGACAGAAATCGGCCCTGAAGTGAGCCCGGGAATGGGGATGATACGGATGCATATGCCAAACAGCATAATCAATATAAGCACTATGGTGGTGTTCTTCATTTTGATTAGCATGCGCTATCGGAGTGTTTTAATTATTGCTGCGTTTTTTATGCTCTATATTTAATTATAGCATTCAGTTCCTGCTATAAAAGAAAAATATCAGACATTAGCACTTTGATTCTTTTTTAGCCTGTATTGTTTATATATTGTTTTTATTACCGAGGCAGAAATCTTCAAAAGGTAATCTATACTTTAAGCCCCTGGGGGTTACACTAAAACTAGATTTTTAGGTTGTAATCTATTTATAATTGTTTTATTTAGTAGTATAATATAGATGGAATGGATGACCGGCAATTTGCCCAAAGCTGTGCCAAAGGAGAAAAGCAGGCCTGGGATAAGTTCGTCGAGAGGTATTCCCGCCTAGTATATAATTATATATACAGCGTCCTGAAGGTTAAAGGCTTAGTTTTACCCGCCCAGAATGTCGTCAACGATATATTCCAGGAAATTTTTCTTTCCTTAGTCAAAGATAATTTCAAAAAACTCAAAGGCTTTAAAGGGACCCATGGCTGCAGCCTGGCCAGTTGGCTTAGGCAGGTTACGGTTAATTTTACCATGGATTATTTACGCCGGTTAAGACCTGTGTCTTCTCTTGAAGAGGAAGATAGCCAGGGCAGGAGCTTGCAGGATATATTGCCTGCCGAGGTGCCATTGCCTCCTGATTATATTATAAAGGAAGAGCAGTTATCGGTCCTTACGGACTGTATTAATAGTTTAGAGGATGATGACAAGTATTTTTTGGAATTGCACCTTAATAGGGAAGTAGCATTGGGCAGCCTGGGTGATTATTTGGGTATTTCCCGGGCTGCAGTAGATATGCGTAAACAAAGGATTGTGAAGAGGCTGAGAGAATGTTTTCGGGGTAAGGGTTTTATTATCAGGGAGTAAAGGCAGGAGAGATAAATATAGGGTTAGATAGCCTCAAGGATTACGTCTATTATATAAGGAAGGGGCACTTAAGATGGCGAATAAATTTGAGCGTTTAGTTAAAGTGGTATATCAGAGGTATAAAGACAGATTGATAAAAGATGGGTCAGCGCATCCGGATGAAGATATGCTGGCTTGTTTTCTGGAGAGGAATCTTACGGAGACAGAAAACAAACGGGTTATAGGCCACCTGTTGAGGTGTAACCATTGCGTTGAGGCCATAGCCGTACAAATGAAGATAGATGCTGAGGGTGGTCATATATTGCCCCGGGAACTGCTGGATAAAATAAGAAGCATGGGCAGTATTAAAGACGGAACGGATGTCCTTAAGATATTCCTGAGGCTTAAAGAGAAGGCCATTGAGATAGTCAATACTACCGGAGATGTACTCTTGGGGCATAAATTCCTCCCTGAGCCTGTACTGCGCAGCCGCCAGGTAAAGGAATTTAAAGATGAGTTAAATATAGTCAAGGATTTAAAAATGGGGAGACTTCAGGTAAAGATAATACGCAAAAGTGTTTCTGCCTGTAATATTTTTATCGTCATGCGGGATAAACAAAGCCAGGCCTTAATTAAGAACTTAAGGGTGAGCCTGCTTAAAGAGGCTACCGAAATCGAATCTTACCTTATGGGGGAAGGGCCTGTTGTTTTTGAGCATATCCTGCCAGGGTTTTACAATATAGAGATACGTGACATAAAAGAGGGGGTTGCCTCTATTTTATTGGAAATAAATATTTAAAAGTTATGGTCGAGCCTAACACTTTGGTTCTGGAAATATCACGGCAGGGGAAGGCACTTAAAATGTGCATCTTTGAGAAGGGAGAATTATCCTCTACCCTTAGACATTACAGTCAGCAGCCGGTATCTTTTACAGAGATTAGCAGGCTTTGTTCCGAAACAATGTCTATATTAAATAAGACAGGCAAGACAGGAGTTTTAGATTCCGTATCTTGCGCAGGATTTAAGAAAACCTGTCAATTGCTCTGGGATTACTTATTTACCAAACCGGTTAAGGAAAGGCTGAAGGAAAGTTATCATTCAGACCTGGTGCTTTCCATAGATGAAGAATTAGTGGATATACCCTGGGAGTTGATTTATGACGGTAAGGATTTTCTTTGTCTTAAATTTAACCTTGGCAGATTAGTAAAAACCGCAGAACAAATCCATGCCCCCCAATATCGCAGCCGTTCTTCCAAGGTAAGAATGCTCATTTTGGCTAATCCTACAAATGACCTGAAGTCAGCTTACCTTGAAGGCGTGTATATAAGGAACCAATTCGACTCCAAAAGGAAAGAGATAAGCATAGATTTTAAATCCACTTCCATAGATACTTTTTATGTGAAGAAGAATTTACGCGATTATGATATTGTCCATTTTGCCGGGCATTGCGAATATGGCAGGGGTGAACCTAAGGATACGGGGTGGTTATTAAAAGACGGGAAGTTTACCGTCAGGGATATACTTGCTTTGGCCCAGACGCAATCTTTTCCGGGGCTGGTTTTTTCTAATGCCTGTCATTCCGCAAATACGGCTAAGGACTTACTTGAGGAGGGATGCCAGGGGAAGGCCTATGGTCTGGCCTGGGCATTCCTTTTTTCCGGGGTCAGGCATTATATAGGCACGATATGGAAGGTAGAAGATCCTGTAAGTCTGGTATTCGCCAAGGAATTTTATGCCCGCTTGCTTAAGGGGGATTCTGTGGGTGAGGGGTTACGTCTGGCGCGCCTGAAGCTTATTAAGGAGTACGGGATAGAGGCAATATGCTGGGCAGGGTATGTCCTTTATGGGAACCCTGATTTTTTCTTGTTTTCCAGCAGGCATAAACTCAAGGCACCAGGGATAAAGAGGGATTTTACTGCGTATAAGAAGGCGGCAATTAAGCTAAGTTTAGTTATGATTATCGCGGTGTTGACAGGATATATTTATCTGCGTCTTCCTTCTCTCAGCCCCAATAGTTATATGGCCTTTTTTGAATCCCGCCGCTTGTTCGCAAAAGGCAAGAATCAGGAGGCGTCAGTTTTTTTAAACCGTATCAATAAAAAAGACCCTGGATTCTTAGCGGCTTATCCTTTGCTTGCCCGGGCGTATTTAAGATTAGGCCAGCGTGATAACGCCCTGAGGACTTATTTCGATTATGCCCTTTATAGTGAACAGAGACACAGTAATAAGGACTTGTCTTCCGCCTACATAGGGATAGGGGAGGTTTATCAGGCGCAGGGGGATTACGGAAAATCATTTGATTTCTACAATAAGGCGATAGCTCTCAGCCGAAAAAACTCTGACCATTTGGGCGAGGCAGTTGCTTTAAGGAGGATGGCGGTCTGGAGGATGGATAGGCAGGAATACGATAAAGCCATGGAATTATTGATGAAGAGCTCAGAGATCAACCGTGAGAGGCAGCATATCTATGCCCATAGGTATAATTTAGCCTGCGATTATTTTGATATCGGGCTGGTATTTACGGACAAAGACGACTTTTCCAGCGCCAAGGAATTCTATAATAAGAGCCGTATTTTATTTAGCCGTTTGAAATTAACTTACGAATTAAGTGATTATTATTTTAACATGGGGGAGATATGTCTGTTTGAAAAAGAGTATCAAAAGGCCCTGGATTATTATCTGAAGGGGATTGAAATTGACCGCTTGCATGATAATAGGACTAATCTGGCTAGCGACTATAATATGCTGGGTGAATTATATATTGAGATAAATGATTTTACTCAGGCAGAGAAATATTTCGCGGATTCAGTCCATATTTCAGAGCAGATAAATGCCCGGCCGGAACTAGCAGGTGCCTACCGTAATCTAGCTCTTTTATACCAGAAAAGAGGGCAGATTAACAAGGCCAGGGATTATTTCCGGCAGGCCCAGGAAATCTACCGATTAATGGATACGCCTGATTATCAGGAAATAAAAAAAGATCTCCTGGCTTTAACCGCCAACGAATAACCGAACCGTCAACACCGATTGTTAGTCCAATCGGGTAACTGTCTCCTATGAGGGATAGATTCTACTTATTGCCAAGTCTTTTATTTCTGCTATACTATAATATCAAATTCATCACATAATAAAATAAAGAATACGGGGCGTGGCTCAGTTTGGTAGAGCGCAGCGTTCGGGACGCTGAGGTCACAGGTTCAAGTCCTGTCGCCCCGATAGAATTCGCCATCAGTTTATGCTTCTTGCGAATTCACTTCTCGTCCTAGCACAAAAATATCGTCCCCTGAAATCGCTACGCGATTTCGGGGATTTAATCCCGGACATGCTTCGCATTTCTCGGGAAAGAGATTTTTGTGCTGTTTAGGACGAGAAGCATGTAGTTACGCGAGGAGTAAATAGTATATCCACGCAGCGCTTAACTGTTGGTATACCACATTTTGCGAAGCGGGATAAAGGGATTTCGAAGAAATCCACTATGTGCTTTGAATTCACCGATGAATTTACCTTAGCCCCTGCATTTTGTATTGTCAAATACGGTTTGTCTTCGGAAAACAAATATCCATATGAAAAAGAGGCTGCATGTTTATTATTCAGGCATGGTTCAGGGGGTGGGGTTTCGTTTTACTTTAGTAGAGTTGGCAAGGGCTGCAGGTATCTTCGGCTGGGTGAAGAATCTGCCGGATGCAAGGGTAGAAGTAATAGCAGAGGCAGAGGAGGATGAGCTCAAGGATTTTCTTGAGAAAATACACGGCCAATTCGCAAGCCATATCCGGGATGCGGATGTAGTATGGCTTGCGGCAGCAGATGAATTTAGCGATTTCAACGTTAGGTATTGACGCAGCTGATGGGACATATTAAGGTATAAATAAAGCCATGCTCATAACTATAATTATGGTAGATATTTATAAGTAGGAGAACCGTCCCCAGTATGTCAGAAGCTATCAGGAATAAAATCGAGGCATTAAGAAAAAGAATACGTAGTCATGATTACCTTTACTATGTCTTGAGCCAGCCGGAAATATCGGACAAGGAATACGATGATCTTCTGCGGGAACTTAAAGATTTAGAGGATAGGCATCCGCAATTTAAGTCCGATGATTCTCCCACTGTCAGGATTTCAGGCGGTGTCTTAGAAGGATTTATTACAGCCAGGCATCTGGAAAAGATGCTGTCTTTGAGTAATACTTATTCCTTTGAGGAGGTAAGGCAGTGGGGTAAGCGTATAGAGAAGGGCTTGGGGCCAGGTAAAATTGATTATGTCGCGGAATTAAAAATAGACGGTGTGAGTGCTAACCTGGCATACAACTCCGGGAGATTAACGATGGGGGTTACCCGCGGAGACGGGGAAAGCGGAGAAAATATCACACAGAATCTTAAGACCATCCGCTCTATTCCCCTGGTCTTATCGGGGGAAGATGTGCCGGATTTCATAGAGGTCAGGGGAGAAGTTTATATGCAGAGGAAGGATTTCCAGGCCTTGAATAAGGAGCGGCAGGATCTGGGGGAGGTGTTATTTGCGAATCTTCGTAATGCCGCCAGCGGATCGTTAAAACTCCTGGATAGCCGGATAGTAGCGCAGCGTAAGCTCAATTTCTTTGCCCATTCCCTGGGGGCCTGCCGTGGGTTAGATATCTCAAGTCATTGGGAATTCTTACAAAAAATGCAGGGGTGGGGTTTGAAGATCAATCCGCATTGCATGCCCTGTAAGAATTTAGACGAAGTATTTGATTATTGCAGTAATTGGCAGGAAAAAAGAGAAGGCTTGGATTATGATATCGATGGGGTAGTCATCAAGGTGAATAATATTAAACAGCAGAAACAATTAGGCTCAACCGCAAAGAGCCCGCGCTGGGCAGTGGCATATAAGTTTCCCCCCCAGCAGGCAACGACAGAGGTCTTAAGGATTAATCTGCAGGTTGGCAGGACAGGCGTAATTACTCCTGTGGCTGAACTTAAGGCCGTGGAATGTGCCGGCGTGGTGATAAAACACGCTACCCTGCATAATTTTGAGGAAATAGAGCGGCTGCACATAAAAGAAGGGGATAGGGTATTAATAGAAAGGGCAGGGGAAGTTATCCCTAAAGTGGTTAAGGTAGTTAAAGATATGGGGGGTAAGCCGTTTTCTGCGCCTGAGATATGCCCTGCATGTTCAGAGAAGGCCATCAAGGAGAAAGAAGAGGATGTGGCCTTGCGTTGTATTAATCCTTCATGCCCGGCACAACTGGAAAGAGGCCTGTTGCATTTTTCTTCACGTTCTGCAATGGATATAGAGGGCCTGGGGGAGGCGGCAGTTGCCCAGTTGGTGGCGTTAAAATTGGTGCATAGTTTTTCCGATATTTATAAGCTTAAGGCAGGGGACCTTTTGAGGCTTGAGCTTTTCAAAGATAAGAAAGTTAACAACCTGCTTTCTTCCATAGAGAAGAGTAAGAAACAGCCTTTATCCCGGCTTATTTATGCCTTAGGCATACGTCATGTGGGGGAGAAGGCGGCATATGTCCTGGCCACTAAATTCCAGACGTTAGATAATCTGCTTTCTGCCAAGAAAGAAGAGTTGGAAGAGATATACGAAGTGGGGCCGGTGTTGTCTGATTCAATCAAAGGTTATTTTTCCCAGGCCAGTACTAGAAAACTTATTGCAGCCCTTAGAAAGACAGGGGTGAATTTTAAAGAAAAACACAAACAGGGCAGGGCTACTGTCTTAAGCGGAAAAAGCATTGTTTTTACAGGCGAGTTAAAAAACCTGAGCCGTCTTCAGGCAGAGGATTTATCCCGCAAGGCAGGGGCCCGTCCTTCATCCCAGGTCAGCAGAAAGACTGATTTCTTAGTGACGGGAGATAAGCCCGGTTCAAAATACAATAAAGCAAAGGAATTAGGCGTTACTATTATAACAGAGGAGCAATTCAGGGGGATGCTTAGATGAAGAACAGCTCAAGCGGAGGTAATGATATGCGAGCGATAAAAAATGCTGTCTTGATTTTTTGCATACTGTCTTTTATTCTTACTTGCGGATGCGATGCCTTTGTACGTAAGTTTACGCGTAAGTCCAAAAAGGATAGCTCTGTGCGCGAGGAGATGGTTTTGGTGCCGCAGGAGTATAAGTCGCCCCTGGTAACCAAAGACGAATTATACCGTCAGTATTTCCTCTATTGGAAATCCTGGCATGATGAATTACTGGAGGCGCTTTCTCCCACCACAGTCAGGAATTATAAAAAACAAATAAGCTGCGCAGAGCAGTCTATTGAGAACCTTAAGCAATTGAGCCTGCTTTTAAAGGAAGAAAGGCGCAATAAGTTGCTGGGCTACATCAGGCAGATGCAGGAATTAAAGGATGCCATTGTCTCTGACCTCTATGGTAATAATACCGCCAATAACCGCCTGCAGGCAGAGCGTATCAGAAGGAATGTCTTGCGGTTTTTCTCTGCGGATAAGATAAAGGATTATTTAGCCTAAGATGATATTGGAAACTGTCCCTGTAGGCCAGATGCAGGCTAATTGTTATATTATTGCAACAGGCAGTAATGCCCCGGCAATAATTATTGACCCGGGAGATGAAGAAAAGAAGATAAGGCGCATGCTAAACAGGTATGGACTTAGCCCTAAAATGGTTATTAATACGCATGGGCACATTGACCATATCGGATGCGACGATGCCTTCGGGGTCCCTGTTTATATACACAAGAAAGACGCGGAATTATTAAAAGATGATAAATTGAACCTTTCCGCTTTTCTTTCTTCGCCTTTCTGCGTAAGGAATGATATAATCCCGATGGAGGATGGAGATGTGGTTGAGGCAGGCGCGGTAAGGCTTAAGGTCATACATACGCCCGGCCATACCTCAGGAGGCATTTGCCTTTTACTCCTTAGTCCTGAGGATAATATTTTGTTTACAGGGGATACTTTATTTTTTCAGGGCGTAGGCAGGACAGATTTTCCCGGGGCAGACAGCCGCCTGCTTATGCAATCCATAAAAAACCGGCTATGGGCATTAAGCGATGATACTGTTATCTATCCCGGCCACGGGCCTTCTTCTACCATAGGCCAGGAGAAACAACAGGATCTTGATCTGTATTAAGGGTTTTTACTCATATGCAGGAATTAAGAGAGGCCTTTTTGAATTACCTTTTGGTAGAACGCGGTTTATCCCGCAATACCATCTCTTCTTACCGCCAGGATATAAAGACATATACCGATTTTCTTACCCGCCAAGGGATCCCTGTTTTGTCAGCGACCGCTAAGAACAACATCTCGGATTTTATGTTATCTCAGAAAGATAACGGCATTTCCGCAAATTCCGTATCCAGGAGGCTGGCGGCCATAAAGTCTTTTTACAAATTCCTGGTAAGGGAGCGTATCCTTAAAATGGACCCGAGCAGCCTGATAGAATCGCCTAAGTTATGGAAGAGGATACCTGAAACCCTTTCTCTAAATGAAATTGAGACTTTACTCACCCAGCCGGACATCCGCAGTATACAGGGTATAAGGGACAGGGCGATCTTAGAGACCCTTTATGCAACCGGCATGAGGGTATCTGAAGCGGTGAATCTAAAGACAGACAATGTTAACCTGGATATAGGATTTTTGCGTTGTATAGGAAAAGGCAATAAGGAGAGGGTTATCCCTCTGGGCAAGAAGGCAATTATAAGCATTAAAAGGTACCTGGAGGCCGTCCGTCCGGGGTTACTTAAAAAGAATGAATCAGAATTTATTTTCTTGAGCCGTCTGGGAAAGAGGATTTCCCGGCAGTCTTTGTGGAAGATGATCAGGAAATACGCCCGTCAGGCAAGGATAAAAAAGCCTTTAAAACCGCACATCTTAAGGCATTCTTTTGCCACCCATTTATTAGAGAGAGGGGCGGATTTACGTTCTGTTCAGGAGATGCTCGGCCATGCCAATATCTCTACCACGCAGATTTATACGCATATCAGCCGGGAGAGGCTCAAGGCAATACACAGGATGTTTCATCCCCGGCCGTAGTAAAGAACATTCTTTATGATAGGCGGGTGAGTTATAACAGGGGGTAAATATGTCGGGAGGGTATTTAAGAAAATTACCGCTTCAGATACAAAGGATTATATCATTGGCCGGTGATACCGCCGAAAGAAATAACCTCTCTGCGTATCTGGTAGGCGGTTTTGTGCGAGATCTAATCCTGGGCAAGAAAAACCTGGATTTAGATATTGTAGTAGAGGGTGACGGCATAAAATTTGCCGAAAACCTAGCCCGAGATACGCATTCCCATATTATCATCCATAAGAGGTTCGGGACAGCCACCTTAAAGACAGGCAGCGGCCTGAAGGTGGATATCGCAACCGCCCGTTCAGAAATCTACCGTTATCCGGCGCACCTCCCCGAAGTAAGGACAGGTTCCTTAAAGGATGACCTTTTTCGCAGGGATTTTACCATAAATGCCATGGCAATGGGCATAACAGGCGTAAATTCAGGCAATCTTATTGACTTTTACGGCGGGAAAAGAGATTTATCCGCCGGCAAGATACGGGTATTGCATGATTTAAGCTTTATGGATGATCCTACCCGTATTCTGCGGGCAATACGCTTTGAACAGAGGTATAATTTTAGGATAGAAAAAAATACCCTTAGCCTTTTAAGGGAGGCGAAAAATACGGGTATCTTTGAAAAGGTTCAGCCGCATAGGCTGCGCGATGAATTTATATTGAGCCTGAAGGAGGAACGCCCGTTAAAAGAGATAAAACGCATACAAGAATTGACAGGGTTTGGTTTCCTGGATAGGGACCTATGCGTAACTAAGAGGGGATACGGGGCGTTAGCCTCTTTGGACAAGGAGATCAGATGGTTTAAGCAGGCATACCCTAAGCGCAGAAGCCTGGACAGCTGGCTGGTATATTTTATGGGTCTGATTGACCAACTTCCTACAGGCAGGCTCAAGCTTCTTTGCCGCAGATTTTCTTTTTTAAAAGGGGAGGAGAAGCGTATAATGGGATGGAGGGCGATCAAAGCGGATTTCATAAGCCTTTTGAAGCAGCCTGATCTTAAGCCATCCAGGATATTCAGTCTGCTTGAGCCGCTTAGTTACGAGGTCATTATTATGATTAAGGCCAAATTTAAAGATAAGAACATAAAGAAGCATATAGAGGATTTCTTTGAAATATACAACGGCATGCGCCTGTGTATATCGGGTAAGGATATTAAGGCCATGGGTATAAGCCCTGGTCCGTATTATAGGAAGATATTTTCCGCGGTTTTAAAGGCTAAACTCAACGGGGAGGTAAAAGATAAAGAGGAAGAATTCGCCATGATCAGGAAGCTTACCGCCGCTATGAGATGATTTGCGCTAAGGCCTCCAGGCTTAAGAAGGCGCTATTTATAGAAGGAGGGTTATTAAAAAATGTCGAGGAAGGATAGGGTCAGAGAGGCAATAAAAGAAGAAGCGGGAGTTATAATTCACGACGAGCTGAAGGACCCTCGTTTGGGTTTTGTAACTATTATAGACGTAGAGGTTACTGCGGATTTGAGGCAGGCAAAGATCTTTTTCAGTGTTTTGGGTTCTGAAGAGGAGCATAAAAAAACCAAGGCAGCCCTGGATTCAGCCACAGGCTTCATCCGCAAGCTGATTGCCGAGAGGATCAAGTTGCGCTTCGCGCCTGAAATCTCTTTCCGGGAAGACAGGTCCGGGGAATACGCCGCGCGGATAGAAGAGGTATTAAACGAGATAAAGGAGCCAGATGAGCCTAGAAAAAATATCCGCAGAAATAAGAAAACATAAGACGTTCCTTATTACCAGCCATATGAATCCGGAAGGTGACGCGCTCAGCTCGGAGCTTGCTTTTTACAGGCTTCTGGATGCCCTGGGTAAGAAAGCGGTCATAGTCAACGCAGACGATACGCCTGTGCAATATGGATTTCTCCCCTGGTCAGAAAAGATACGCAAATTCAACCATAAGGTAAAAGGCTTGAGATTTGAATGTTTTGTGGTATTAGATTGCTCTGACCTCTCAAGGTGTGGTGAGGTAGCTTCACTTAGCCGCGCGGGTGTACCGGTAGTCAATATCGACCACCATATAAGCAACCAGATGTTCGGGGCAGTAAACTGGGTGGAACCGTTTATTTCTTCGGCCAGCGAAATGGTCTATCAGCTCTATAAAGGCCTGGGGTTGAGCCTGGATAAGAAAACCGCCCTGTTACTTTATACCGGGATACTTACGGATACCGGGTCTTTCCGTTATTCTAATACCAGGCCCTCTACACACCAGGCAGCTGCGGATTTGATCGGCCATGGCCTGGATATCCCGCAGATTTATAAGTATGCCTACGAAAATATCTCTCTTGCCGATGTCAGGCTCCTTAATAAGATATTATCTACCACTAGATGCCGTTTTGACGGTAAGGTTGCCTGGGCAGAGATACCGCGTGCCTTACTTAAAGAGCAACACCTTTTTTTTGACGTAGGCGAATATGTCTTGAGCATATTGAGGGGGATAAAAGGGGTAGAGGTAGCGGTTCTATTTAAGGAAAATATGGGCAATAAAAATGAGATAAGGATCAACTTACGTTCCCAGGGTAAGATTAACGTAAACAAGATTGCCGCTATTTTTGGGGGAGGGGGACATAAGACAGCCAGCGGGTGCACGGTTGTCGGGAGTATAGGCAAGGTAAAAAGCCTTGTCCTTAATAAAATAGGTAAGATTATTCAATGAAGACCGTAACGGGCATCTCTTCTTTGCCGGCTTACCGAAAGGCAGTAGTTGCCTTGGGCGTATTTGACGGAGTGCATATTGCCCACCAGAAGATTTTAAAAGCCGCTGTCCGAAAGGCTTTCCTTATTCACGGAGCGAGCCTGGCAGTGACTTTTTTCCCTCATCCGCAAAAGGAGGAAAGTCTTTGTTCGTTGAAGCACCGCCTGGTATTGATCTGTCGCCTGGGCATAGATAATTGTATAGTGATCAGGTTTGATCGGAAGATTTCCCTGATGACAGCGGAGGAATTTGTCAGGGGTATTCTGGTAAATAAGATACACGCCTGTTATGTGCTGATCGGAAGGAATTTCAGGTTTGGCCGGGGCGCGGACGGAGGGCTTGGTTTATTAAGGAGGATGTCCAGGAGGTACGGTTTTAAGGTTATGGCCTTCAGCACCATTAAATCAAGAGGAGAAGTTGTCAGCAGCACGCGTATCCGCCGCCTTATTAAAAAGGGGGATTTAATTCGGGCCCAAGAGATGCTGCTGCGCCGGGTGAGTGTGTTAGGGACGGTAATCAGGGGGGCTTCTTTAGCTAAGAGCCTGGGATTTCCTACGGCTAATATAAATCCCCATCATGAAGTGCTTCCTCCGAAAGGGGTATATGCGGTCAAGGTTGTATTGAAAAAAAATAAATTGCGCGGCATATGCTATATTGGCGTAAGGCCTACCTTAAAGGCTGCGCAAACAACAGATAAGATCGATGGGTCAAGACAGATACATGTGGAAGTGCACATATTTGATTTTCATGGCGATATTTACGGTAAGGATGTAGAAATAAGTTTTATAAGTAAAATAAGAGAGGAGAAGAAATTCTCCTGCGTCCACGAATTATCCCTTCAGGTAAAAAAAGACATATTATCCGCCAGGCAGACCCTATCCTCTTCCTAATCAACCACAAGCTGTTGTCTTCCAACCCCCTTCAATACACTACTCATTGTTTTATATATACTTAGGTAAATTTTTATCTTGACAAGAGTGGTAAACTTAACTATACTTGTGTTACAAAGTGGATGAAAGTGGAGTAAAGTGGTAGAAAGGCAAAGATGTTTTACGGCGAATACCTACATTCCATAGACCGTAAGGGCAGACTTATATTGCCTGCGAAATTCCGCGATGCAGCAAAGGGGAATTTTATAGAGAAATTCTTTGTTACCCGCGGCCTGGATAAATGTCTGTTTATGTTTTCCGAAGAAGAGTGGCGTACGCAGGAAAATAAATTTAAAGCGATGCCTTTTACAAAGCAGGAGGCGCGTACTTTTAACCGCCTATATTTCTCCGGGGCGATAGAGGTCATCCCAGATAAACAGGGCAGGATACTTCTTGCGCAATACCTTAAAGATTTTGCCGAGATTAAAAAAGAGGTTATTATTGTGGGTGTTTCCAATAGAATTGAGATTTGGGCAAAAGACAAGTGGCAGGAATTCTATGGCAGCTTTAGACCGTCCTTTGAAGAGATAGCGGAAAAATTAGTCGAGTCTTGATTCAAGTTTTTTTGTGAGGTAATAATTTGTTGGTTTTAGATAGCGGGATTTCGCAAGTGAAAAGTGATTTTCATATACCTGTGATGCTGGCGGAAACCTTAGAAGGCCTGGCCCTTGGGCCAGGCAAGACAATCGTAGATGCTACGGTAGGCACAGGCGGCCATAGCTTAAATATTATTGAGCGCATACTTCCGGGGGGCGAGCTTATCTGTATCGACCGAGACGATGAATCCCTTAAAATCTCTGAAGAGAGGCTTAAGGGATTTAGAGATTCATGCATATTGGCACGCGGAAATTTTGTGGATATGCGAAATATTCTAAAAGGTTTGCATATAAATAAGGTAGATGGTATATTGTTCGATTTAGGGATTTCTACTTTTCAGCTTAGAGATGCGCACAGGGGCTTTAGTTTTCAAGAAGAAGGGCCGCTGGATATGCGCATGGATAGAAACGGCTATATCAGCGCTTACGACTTGATAAATAATCTCAATGAAGAGGAAATTTCTTCTTTGCTTTGGAACTTCGCAGGGGAGAGGTGGCATAACCGTATCGCCAGTTGTCTTGTCAGGGAAAGACAGCAGCATCCCATAGCTACTACCAGGCAGCTCGCGGACATTGTTTTACGGGCTACGCCTGCGAAGTATCGTTTTCGGCATTACCGCATACATCCAGCTACCCGTACCTTCCAGGCAGTACGTATAGCGGTAAACCGGGAACTGGAGGCCCTAGAGAAAACGCTAAGTGAGGCAATAGATTTACTTAACCATTCAGGCAGGATATGCGTGATTTCTTTCCATTCTCTTGAAGACAGGATAGTGAAATTAGCCTTCAAGAGGGAGTCGGCCCTGGGCAGGATAAGGATTATTACGCCCAAGCCGCTCATCCCGGGGGCATCGGAGATGGAAGAGAACCCTGCCAGCCGTAGCAGCAAAATGAGGGTAGCTGAGAAGATAGGTTCTTGAGATGAGGATGACAAAGACCCTGACCATTATCTCTGTTATTACAATGTTTTCCCTCCTTTATGTCCACCAGCAATCCGAGATATTCCGCTTGGCATATCTGGGCCAGAAGAAGCTTACGCTATGCGAGGACCTGATGAATAAAAATAGCGTATTGAAGTATAACATAGAAAAGAACGCTTCTTTAACCAATATCGGCACTAAACTGTCTGCATCTTTGGATTTTCAGATCCCGGGGAGTTATCGGATGGTAAGGCTGGGCCCAGCAGTTGAAGGCGCGGGGATAAACGTATCCTCGCCAAAGAGGCAGAATATCTTCGTTCGTATCTTCAGCGTCAGGAGGCAGGCAGAGGCGAAGACAATCAACCCCTGATGCGCGTTACTTCTCTTTCGGATAAGTTAAGCGTTCCCTTAGGGTAGGGGCAATATTCCGGGCGGCAGTTTAGCATAACCCTAGAATATAGTTAGCTCCAGGTTAACTCTGGATTAGGCACAGGTTGATTATCAAACTAACCTTATTAATGTGTATATAAGCAATTATCGCCGCAGGAGTGATGCGGTATTTTTATTATTTATTGTCTTCCTTTTATTTTGTATATTCCGCCTTTTATTTATCCAATTTTTCCGCGCCAGCTATCTGGCGCAGATTGCCAAAAAACAACACAATCTTTTTGTGGAGCTTGAGCCCAGGCGAGGCACTATTTATGACGCGCGCCTAAAACCCCTGGCAACAAATATATCGGCAGATTCCCTGTATGCCTCGCCAAATGAAATGCCGCAAAAGGATAAAGATAACATCATCAGACAGCTTATCCCTATACTCAAGACAGATTACAATTATCTTAACGAAAGATTAACCCGCAAAAAGTCCTTTATCTGGCTGGCAAGAAAGATCAGTCCTGGGCAGAGCGAGGAGATACGCAGATTAAATATCAAGGGGCTTAATTTTATTAAGGAAAGTAAGCGTTGCTATTCGAACGGTTACCTGGCCAGCCATCTTATCGGCTTTGCGGGTTTGGATAACAACGGGTTAGAAGGCCTGGAATTATATTATGACAGATACTTAAGGGGCGAGGCAGGATGGGCGATGTACTTAAGGGATGCCCGGCAAAAGAGGCTTAATCTTTGGGAGGATATGGCCCTTGCTAAAGACGGATATGACTTAGTATTGACCATAGATGAGGTAATACAGTATATTGCAGAGAGGGAATTGGATAAGGCCTTCAGGGAATATCATGCAAAAGGCGCAAGCATCGTGGTAATGCAGCCGCGTACCGGGGCCATACTGGCATGGGCCAACCGTCCTGCATTTGATTTAAACGAATATTCTTCAAGCGATAAAGATACGCGGCGTAATCGCCTGATTTGTGATTTATTTGAACCCGGCTCGGTATTTAAAATAGTAACCGCTTCCGCAGCACTAGAGGAGAATAAGATATCCGAAGAAGACAGGATATTTTGCGAGAACGGGTCTTATAAGGTAGGCTCGCACATATTGCATGACCATAAACCGCATGGCTGGCTTACATTCAGGGAGGTCGTTGAGCAGTCCAGTAATATCGGCACTACTAAGGTGGCACAGAGGCTGGGTGCGGATAAGGTTTATCAGTATGTTAAACTTTTTGGTTTCGGCAGGAAAACAAATATAGACCTGCCAGGTGAAATTTCTGGTATGATTAAGGAGCCGCGCTTCTGGTCAAAGACATCCATTGGCGCTATCCCCATAGGCCAGGAGGTGGGGGTGACCGTGCTGCAACTGGTAACCGCTGTATCTGTTGTTGCAAACGGCGGGAACCTGATGAAGCCTTATATCGTTAAAGAGATCCGGGATAAGCACCAGAAGGCTATAAAATCATTTTCTCCTGTAGTGGTCCAGAAGGTGGTATCAGGCTCTACCGCAAACCGTATAAAGAAAATACTTACCGGTACAATAGAGGAAGGCACGGGGAAAATGGCCAAGGTCCCCGGATTTAGTTCGGCAGGCAAGACAGGGACGGCGCAGAAATTGGAACCCAACGGCGCATATTCCCACAATAAATTTGTGGCTTCTTTTATCGGCTTTGCCCCGGCTGAAGACCCGGAAATAGGCATTGCGGTAGTCGTGGATGAGCCCAGGCCTTATTATTTCGGCGGGGTAGTGGCTGCGCCGGTTTTCAAAAATGTTGCCAGTGATGTGCTGCGTTACCTGAGATCCAACGCACCGTTAAAGGAGGTTTCTATTACAGATGAGACTAACAGAGTTAGTTAAGGCCTTGCCTGCTTTTTATGCCAAGGATACTCTTTTTGATTTCGAGGTCAGTGGCATATCCCGTAATTCCAAAGAAGTAGGAAATGGTTTTCTATTTGTGGCGGTGAAAGGCAACCAGATAGACGGACATACTTTTATCCGGGAAGCAATAGAAAGAGGCGCTCAGGCCATAATCTTTGATACATATGGTGCCGGGGGGTTGCAGGGGCAGGGGGTTGGTCCTTCTTTTGATAGCGCCTCTCCTGAAGGCAGGGGGGTAAATTGGATAAAGGTTGATAATAGCCGCAAGGCATTGGCCTTACTGGCAGCGGAATTCTACGGCAGGCCTGGCGATAAGATGAAGGTCTGCGGTATTACCGGTACCAACGGGAAAACCACTATATCCTATTTGCTTGAGGCTATAGTAAAGAAGGCAGGGTTAGTCCCTGGAGTAATCGGCACGCTCAACTATCGTTTCGGGGAAAGGGTATATCCATCGGTAAATACGACCCCCGGACCGCTTGAGCTCCAGCGTTTATTTTGCGAAATGCAGCAGGCAAAGGTAGATTACGCGATAATGGAGGTTTCTTCGCATGCACTTTCTCAAGACAGGGTCACGGGGTTAGAATTCCATTCTGCTATTTTTACCAATCTTACACAAGACCATCTCGACTACCATAAGACGCTGGAGGGTTATTTTCAGGCTAAGGCAGGGCTCTTTAAGAATTTAAAAAGAGGCGCGCTTGCTGTTTTTAATAATGACGATAAATATTCATTGAGGTTGAAGGATACGGTGGATTTACCATCCAGTATAACCTACGGCGTAGAAAATTCAGCGGATGTGCGGGCGACAGAAATAAAGTATGGCCTGAAGGAGACAGTCTTCTCCTTGGGATATCCCAAAGGCAGTCTAGTCCTGCATAGCAAATTGATAGGCCGCCATAATGTGTATAATCTGCTTGCTGCTTTCAGCTGGGGACTGAAGAGCGGTTTTGGGCTGGGGGAGTTAAAATCCGGTCTGGAGGGTCTTTCTTCTGTCCCGGGAAGGCTTGAGAGGATAGACAATGACCGAGGGCTTTATGTCTTTGTAGATTACGCCCATACAGAAGATGCATTATATAATGCCGTTATGTCTTTACGGGAGGTATCTTGCGGTAAGATAATTGTAGTTTTTGGATGCGGCGGCCAGCGTGACAGGGAAAAAAGGCCGAAGATGGGCAGGGTAGTATCAGAATTGGCAGACTATGCGGTTATTACTAATGATAATCCCCGTTCTGATGATCCGCAGGATATAGTTAATGATATACTGACCGGGATAAAAAAGGATAACTACTGTGTTATTTTGGATAGAAGAGAAGCAATAAGCCATGCCTTTTCTCTGGCTAAGGCAGGGGATGTGGTATTGATAGCCGGGAAAGGCCATGAAGATTATCAGCTCATGCAAGAAAAGAAGGTCCATTTTGACGACCGGGAGGTAGCCAGGGAATGTTTGAAATCCGTGAAATATTAGAAGCCACTTCCGGAAGGTTGGTCGATGGGGGGATATCCGGCAGAGTCAGGGGGATTTCTATTGACTCGCGGACAATAAGGCCTGATGAGGCTTTCCTGGCGTTGGAGGGAGATAATTTTGATGGCCATGATTTTATAGCAGAGGCTCTAAGAAAAGGCGCCAGCTGTGTTATCAGGCAAGCCCAAAAGACGGGCTTAGCGCAGAGGAAGGCAGTGCCCGGCTCAGTTGTGGTGATCGAGGTCGGAGATGGCATAAAGGCGCTTTCTGATATCGCAAGTTTCCAGCGCCGTAAATTCAATATCCCCCTGATTGCAATTAGCGGCAGCAGCGGCAAGACTACTACCAAGGATATGCTCGCCAGGATACTTTCCCGTAAATTCAGGGTATTGAAGAATGAAGGGACAAAGAATAATCAAATAGGGGTTTCTTTATCGCTGCTTAATCTGCATTCTTACCATGAGCTGGTTGTTCTGGAACTGGGGACTAACCATCCCGGAGAGATTTCATCCCTGTCGCGCATATGTTCTCCCAATATAGGGATAATTACCAATATAGGCCCCGCTCACCTGGAGTATTTAGGTAGTCTCTCCGGGGTATTGCGGGAAAAATATTCTTTAATAGCGGATCTCAAACAACCGCGTATCGCCGTGATAAACGCAGATGATACTCTTATAACAAAGAAGGCTGCGGCTGGAAACTCACCGGAAGCAATTTTTACCTTTGGTCTAAGGCCAGGGTGTGATTTCTGTGCATCTTGTATTGAAGATACCCCAAGGGGAATTTCTTTTTGGGTTAACCGCAGGCATAATATTTCTCTTTCAGCTATAGGCAGGCATAATATCTATAATGCCTTAGCTGCGATAACAGTGGCGCGGATATTCGGCATAGGGTATAATGATATTGCCCGTCAATTGTCCGGGTTTATTCTCCCTGAAGGCAGGCTGAAACCGGCAAAGGCAGGGAAAGTAAATTTTATAGATGATACGTATAATTCCAACCCTCTTTCTTTAAACAGGGCACTGGAGGCATTCGCCCATATCGCTTGTCTGGGTAGAAAAATATTTGTAATGGGCGATATGCTGGAATTGGGCAAGAGGGCGGGAGAATTTCATATCCAGGCAGGCAGGCAGGTAAAGGAGGTTTGTGATGCCTTTATCGCTGTAGGCAAGTTATCGCGCCTGGCGGCAAAGGCAGCTGAGGCAGCCGGTTTTAACCGCAAGAATATCTTTACTTGTCAGACGCCCCGTCAGGCTCGCCAGGTATTATACCGCATCCTTTGCGTAACCGGAAAGGATACGGTCTTAGTCAAGGGCTCTCGCCGTATGAAGATGGAAGAGGTATTCCAAATAAATAAACACAGGCAGCAAAAATAAGACAATAATATTCCCGGTTTAAGCCGGGGAACAGGCATAAGATGTTATATTATTTATTATATCCCCTCCATAGTTCTCTCTCTTTTCTGAACATTTTCCGTTACATTACTTTCCGTGCGGCCATGGCGGCAATGACCGCTTTTCTCATAAGCCTGATTCTCGGCCCTTTTATCATCAGGATGCTCGCGCGCCTGAAAATAGGCGAGAACGTCAGGAAGGAAGACAGCCGGAGGCTGTATGAACTGCACAGCAAGAAACAGGATACCCCCACTATGGGAGGCATATTAATATTGCTGGCTATACTGCTGTCTAACCTTCTCTGGGCGGATATATTTAATAAATATGTCCTCTTAGCGCTTCTTGCTACGGCCTGGTTAGGTATAACCGGATTTATTGACGATTATTTAAAGCAAATCAGGAAGAGGTCTAAAGGGATGACTGCCGGGGCTAAGTTGGCAAGCCAGGTAGCCTTAGGGGCTGTCCTTGCCGTGTTGATCTCATCCTTTCTGCCCGGGCATACCAGGCTGGATGTGCCATTTCTTAAAGACGCATCTTTTGAATTAGGTATATTTTATATAATATTAGTAATACTGGTCATTTCCGGTTCTTCCAACGCCGTAAACCTTACTGACGGCTTAGACGGACTGGCTGCGGGTATTGTAATTATGGTGGCTATGGCCTTCAGCGTTTTAAGTTATATATCCGGGCATTTAAGATTCAGCAGTTACCTTTTTGTCCCGTATCTGGCAGGCAGCGGAGAGTTGGCGGTGTTTTGTGCAAGCATCCTGGGGGCAGGTCTGGGTTTCCTCTGGTTTAATTGTTATCCGGCTTCGGTCTTTATGGGGGACGTGGGGTCCCTTGCCCTGGGAGGGGCGCTGGGGACAGTAGCCTTACTGATAAAAAAGGAGTTACTTTTAATAATCGTGGGAGGGATATTTGTGATTGAGGCGGCATCGGTAATACTGCAGGTAGCGTCTTTCCGCTTCACGAAGAGGCGCATATTCCGCATCGCCCCCCTGCACCACCATTTTCAATTCCTGGGTTGGCCGGAGAGCAAGGTGATTGTCAGGTTTTGGATTGTGGCCAGCCTCCTGGCATTGCTTACTTTAGTAACATTAAAGATAAGATAGGTTTTACTTTGTATGCGCAACGCAGACTATTTTAAAAACAGGAAGGTCGTGATAATCGGCCTGGCGCGTTCCGGTGTTGCCTGCGCTAACCTCCTTTGTGATTTAGGGGCTAGGTTGAGCATAACGGAAAGTGCCGATAACGCTGATATACGGACCAGTATCCTCAAATTGAAATCAAGCGATATAAAATTGGAGGTGGGCAGGCATTCGCGGGATTTTATCGCTCCTAATGACCTGGCAGTGGTTTCCCCCGGGGTAGCGCCGGATTCTTTGGTTTATTCTCTGCTAAAGGATTGCGGGATACCTTTAGTAAGCGAAATAGAGGTAGGATACCTGCTTTGTCCGGCGCCGGTTATCGCCATTACCGGCACTAACGGCAAGACCACGGTAACTACTTTAATCGGGAGAATCTTAGAGGCGGCAGGTAAAAAGGCGTTTGTCTGCGGTAATATCGGCAATCCTTTTTGCGCTGAAGTAGAAAATATAGGCGCGGGGGATTTTGTTTCGCTAGAGGTAAGTTCTTTTCAGCTGGAGAATATCCAGGCATTTAAACCTAAGATCGCAATTATATTGAATATCAGCCGTAATCACTTGGATAGGTATAAGAATATGTCAGACTACCTTGCGGCGAAAAAGCGCATATTTATGCGGCAGGACGCAGGCGATTATCTGGTTTTAAACCAGGATGAGCCTCTTCTGGGGGGCATCAAACAGGAGGCGAGGTCTAAGATTGTATATTTCCTTGAGGGGGCCGGCTTCAATGCTAATCAGGCAGCGGTTGCGGCAGCGGGTTCGCTTTTGGGTGTTTCCAGGGGGGTGATGGATAAGGTCTTCAGAGATTTTAAAGGTATAGAGCATAGGATGGAATACGTAACCCAGGTAAACGGGATAAGGTTCGTTAATGATTCAAAGAGTACCACAGTAGAGGCTACGGTTTGGGCGTTGAAAAACATGCGGCATCCGGTTATATTGATTGCCGGGGGCAGGGAAAAAGGCAATGATTACAGCAGTATATTACCCTGGGCGCGGGAGAAAATAAAGAGCCTAATTTTGATAGGCGAAGCCAAAGAAAGGATCAGGAAGGCCCTGGGCGCGGTTATCCCTTTAGAAGATGCGGCTAGTCTGCCTGAGGCTGTGCGCATGGCCTTTTTGAAGGCTGCATCAGGGGATTGTATTTTGTTGTCGCCTATGTGTAAAAGTTTTGATATGTTTGCCAATTACGAGGAGAGGGGCACTATCTTTAAAACAGCGGTATTTGCCCTGTCCAAAGAACAGGCTGTAGAATGATACGCGATATCAGGATAAAGATATTTACTGCTGCCTTCATACTTATCTGTATAGGTATCGTCATGATTTATAGCGCATCCAGCATTTATGCCTGGGAGAGGTATAATGACAGTTTTTTCTTTCTGAAAAGGCACATAAGTTTTATCTTTATCGGGGCTATCCTGACTTTTACGGTTATGGCTATTGATTACCGCATCCTGCGTAAATGGTCAAAACCGCTGTTGTTATTTTCGCTAATACTGCTTTGCCTGGTTTTGATACCCGGAATAGGCAGGGAGGTTTCCGGTGCGCGCCGCTGGTTTAGGTTCAAATTCATAAGTTTTCAGCCTTCGGAATTAGCAAATCTGGCGGTTATTGTTTATGTGGCGGACTTTATCGCCCGCAAAGGCGATGCTATTAAAAGTTTATTCAGGGGTTTTTTGCCTTTATTATCTGTCCTTGGGCTGACGCTAATACTTATTATGTCAGAGCCGGACTTGGGGACTTCTCTTGCGCTTTCCTCGGTAGTCTTGACTATGATCTTTATTTCTGGCACGAGGATCTCCTATTTGATATCTGTCATACTGATGAGTATCCCTGCTGTATATATTTTGATATTCAGCGTTCCCTACCGCAGGGCGCGCATCATGTCTTTTTTAAATCCCTGGCTGGATCCTAAGGGAAGCGGTTTTCAGATCATACAATCGCAGATCGCCTTAGGCTCAGGGGGTATATTCGGCGTAGGGCTGGGGCATTCCAAGCAGAAGCTTTTTTATCTTCCGGCTGCGCATACGGATTTCATCTTTTCTATTATCGGTGAAGAGATGGGGCTGGTGGCAACGGTAGCTGTGTTATTATTGTTTATGTTTTTCATCCAGCAGTGCATCAAGGTAATAAAGAACACCCAGGATAAATTCGGTTATTTCCTGGCCCTGGGCCTGCTTTTGATGATTTCGCTGAAGGCTGCGATAAATATCGGTGTTTCCTGCGGCGTATTGCCTACTAAAGGATTACCCCTGCCGTTTATAAGCTACGGGGGTTCTTCTTTTATCTTCGACATGATCAGCGTTGGGCTGATTATGAATATCGCGCGCACCGGAGAATACCCTTAATAAAGCAGGTCTTGCAAGGAATCAGATGCATCCTGGAGGGCACAAGTGAAAGTCCTGGTAGTAAGCGGCTCAAGCGGCGGGCACATCTTTCCTGCCCTGAGTCTTTTGGATGCCTTAAGATTAAAGGATAAAAATGCTCAGGTAATATTGGTCTTGCCGCGCGTTAATATACCATGTGACCTGAGCTCTGTAGACTATCCCGTATATAAAGTCAGCATAACCAATCTCAGGAGGGGTTCGTTCCTGGCCAGCCTTATTTCTATTCTTAATTTCTGTAAAGGTTTCCTGGAAAGCGCCTTTATATTGTTGAAATTTAGGCCTGAGGCAGTGGTGGGCTTTGGCAGCCTGGTTGCCATACCGGTTATTTTCTGGGCTTGGATTTTACGAATACCGATATTGTTACATGAACAGAATGTCTTTCCGGGCCGCGCCAACCGCCTCTTGGCTGTTATCGCGGATAGAATCGCCGTTTCTTTTCTAGAAACTTACAGATATCTGAAGGTGCCAGAGAAGAAAATCGTGCTTACCGGCAACCCCCTGCGCAGGGAATTAATAAGGATAGAGAAGCCAAAGGCGCTTGATTTCTTCGGCCTGAAAAAGGACAGATTTACCATATTGATCATGGGGGGCAGCCAGGGCAGCCGCAGGCTTAACTCATTGTTTATCCAGGCCCTCCAAGGGTTCAGAGAACAGGAAAAAGATGACATACAGGTTATTCATCTTTGCGGACAGGGTGATTACGAATTGATAAGCCCTGCATATAAGGCGTTAAGTATTGAAGGCAGGGTTTTTGCTTTTTTTGAGTCTATGCAGTATGCCTATAGCGCCTCTGACCTGATAGTCTCAAGGTCCGGGGCCTCCAGTATCGCAGAGATCATGTTTTATCGGATCCCGGCCATACTCATCCCCTATCCTTATGCATATGCGCATCAGGTGAGGAACGCAGCGGTTTTGGGTGAAGCCGGATGCGCGGTAATCAAGGAGGAAAAAGAATTGACCCCTGAGGCTTTTAGGTCTTGCCTGGAGGGCTTATTATTAAATCCTGGCCTGCTTGAGTCTATGCGCTTTGGTTACCAGGGTTTTAAGGATATGGATGCGGATATAAGGTTGGCAGATGCAGTATTGGCAATCAAGAGGAACCGATATTTATGAGCGGACATTACCATCTAATAGGTATCGGCGGTATAGGCATGAGCGGGATTGCCCGTCTTTTGCTTTTTCGCGGTATGAGGGTGAGCGGTTCCGATATAAAAGAAGGACAGGGGATTGCTTTTTTACGCCGGCAAGGGGCAGAGGTTTATATAGGGCATAGGGCAGAGAATATCCGGGGGGCGGGTATAGCTGTTTATTCTTCGGCTATAAAAAAGGATAATCCGGAATTGCAGGAAGCCAGGAGAATGGGTATCCCGGTGATCAGGCGGGCAGAAGCGCTTTCGCGTCTCATGGCCGATGAGACCGCGATTACCGTAACCGGAAGCCACGGGAAAACCACCACTACTTCTTTAGTTTCTTTCCTGCTTATGGACGCGGGATTCTCTCCGACTGCGGCAATCGGAGGAATATTGCGCAATATCGATACTAATGCCTGTTTGGGCAAGGGTGAATTCTTTGTCGCAGAGGCGGATGAATCGGATGGCTCGTTTTTGTATTATCAACCGCAATATTCCATAATCACCAATATTGACCATGAGCACCTGGATTATTATAAGGATTTTGAAAGTGAGGTACAGGCATTCAGCCGGTTTATCAGGAATACCCGGCAGGGGGGATGCGTATTTGCCTGCGGGGATGATAAAAACCTGCGTTCTATTTTAAAAGGATACCCGGGCCGCCATATTTTTTTCGGCATCAGTGAAGGTTCAGATATCAGGCCAGAGAATATCAGCATAAAAGGCCTGTCTTCGGAATTTGATTGCCTCTATTATAATAAACCCGTTAGTCATTTTGAATTATCCCTGGGCGGGTTGCATAATATATCAAATTCCCTTGCGGTTATTGCTTTAGGGTTAGAATTGGGGATTGGCCCGGATAAGATCAGCAAGGCGCTTGGAAAATACCCGGGCACCCACAGGAGACTGGAAACCAGATTCAAAAATCAGGATTATCTTTTGCTTGATGATTATGCCCATCACCCCACAGAAATAAAGGCTACCCTGGATGCAATTAAATATCTGGGGGCAAAGAGGGTTATTGCCGTTTTTCAGCCCCATCGCTACAGCCGCACGAGTTTGTTATTGGATGAATTTTCCGGGAGTTTTGATTCTGTCGGTTATTTAGTGGTTACTGATATTTATGCGGCAAGCGAAAGGCCGATAGAAGGCGTGGATGCAGAGGCATTGGCAGAGAGAATAAAGGAGCGCCTGGGGAGTGAAAGGGTGGATTTTCTGCCAAAAGAAAAGATTGTAGGACATATATTGAAGATCATCAAGCCTGGCGACCTGGTGATTACCTTGGGCGCAGGTGATATCGTAAAGACCTGTGAAGAACTGGCGGGCCGGCTAAAAGGATAAGGTTTTTTCATAATGGGCAGGTTAGCGATGGATTGGTATAGCGATATAAGAGGCAAAGTGAGGCGAGGGGTTGCCCTGAAGAGCTGCACCACTTTCGGCATCGGAGGCAGGGCTGATTTTTTTATAGAGCCCGCAGATACAGCTGATTTAAAATTATTGCTTAATCTGGCAAAAAGAGCTAAAATACCATTTTTTATAATCGGTGCCGGCAGCAACCTCTTGGTTTCGGATAAAGGGGTAAGGGGGATAGTGCTGCGTTTAGGCGCGCCTTTTTTCACCAGGGTATCTTTACGCGGGAATATTATTCATGCGGGAAGCGGGGTATTGCTAAGCAGGCTCTTAAGATTCTGTAGTGAGAAAGGGCTGTGCGGCCTTGAGTTTCTTTCCGGCATACCGGGGACTCTGGGCGGGGCCTTGATGATGAATGCGGGCATATTTGAAAAAGGCAAGGGGGAAGAAAGGGTAGCAAGAAATATTTCCGATGCTGTCTTAAGCCTTGAAGTAATGGATTATCGCGGCAGGATAAAGAGTATTAAAAAGAAGGATATCAGGTTTGGTTACCGGGATTCTTCTTTAAGAGGGGTTATTGTTTTAGGCGCAAGGCTTCGCCTGATAAAGGATAAAAAAACAGAAGTCAAGAAGAGGGTTAAAGTATATTTACAGAGGCGCTGGCAAGGCCAGGATTTATCAGCGCGCTCAGCCGGGTGTTTCTTTAGAAACCCTCCCCATGATTCGGCAGGACGGCTGATTGACCTTTGCGGGTTAAAGGGAAGGCGTATCGGAGGTGCGGCCGTTTCCTCAGGGCATGCAAATTTTATTTTAAATACAGGCAAGGCAAGCGCCAAAGATGTGTTGCGCCTTGCCTGTCTTATCCAGGGCAGGGTAAAAAGGAACTTTAATATTACCTTACGGCCTGAAGTAAAGATATGGTAATAGTGAGAAACCTATCAGGTAAGACCAGGAAGAAAAAGATAAAACCGGGGGCGGGTTTCGGGCGTATCGGAGTTTTAATGGGTGGACCGTCTACGGAAAGAAGGATTTCGCTTAAATCCGGAACCGCTGTCTATGAGTGCCTTAAGGCCAAGGGATTAGATGTGGTGGCTATTAATATCAAGACGGATAAGGTCGTTGATAATGCCCGGTTAATACGCAGGCACAATATAGACTGTGCCTTTATTGCCCTGCACGGACGTTTTGGCGAAGATGGAAAAATGCAGAGGATACTGGATCTTTTAGGCATTCCTTACACCGGCTCAGGCGTCTTAGCCAGCAGCCTGGCAATAGATAAGGTTGCTTCGCGTAAGATTTTCCAGCAGCACGGCTTGATGGTCCCCGGATATAAGGTATTGGAGAAAAAAAGGTATGGTCTTAAAAAAGGGGTAAGAACATGTTTTTCTCTGCCCGTAGTAGTAAAACCTGCGACGCACGGTTCAAGTATTGGCCTCACCCTGGTTAATGATAACAAAGGTTTACCCGCGGCGATCAAAGAGGCCTTTTCTTTTGATGAGCGTATCATAATAGAGGAATATATAGGGGGCAGAGAAGTTACCGTGGGCATACTTGCTCAAGAGGCCCTGCCGGCAATAGAGATAATACCCAAGAGCAAGTTCTTTGACTACGTTGCCAAATATCATCCCGGGATGACTGAGTATATAGTCCCGGCTAAGGTGGACAAACACAGCGCCAGGGCAATAAGGCATGCAGCACTTAAGGCGCATAAATCCCTGGGATGTTTTGGTTGTTCCCGGGTAGATATGATTTTAGATAATAAGGGCAATGTCTTTGTCCTGGAGGTCAATACTATTCCGGGTTTTACTTCTACCAGCCTGTTGCCGAAAGCAGCTCAGGCCAAAGGCATAGATTTCTTTGCACTTTGCCTCAAATTGCTGCAGTTAGCTTATGAAAAAAAATAAGGTCCGTCTTCCTGTCAGATTAATATCCGTTTCCGCCTTAACCTCTGTGTTGATTCTTCTTTTTCTCTGGTATGCGGCGGGGATAGCCAGAAGGAACCCGTATTTTACGGTTAAAGAAGTTATCTGCAATGAGGAAGACAGGAATATTAATTTCACCTATTTAACAGGGCGTAATATATTTAGTATTGACTTGGGCAAAGAATCGCGGTATATAGCTCAATTATACCCGGCCTATAAGAGGGTGAGGCTGGTACGGCTTTTGCCTAACCGTATTTTTGTGGAGTTCAGCAGGCGCCAGCCTGTTGCCTGCCTCAGGCTGCACAGGTATTTCTACATAGACGAAGAGATGGTTTTGTTTGAACCTGGGCCAGAGGGCCCTGCCTCTGGTATCACCTTAATAACAGGGCTTGAGGGAGGGTTGAGTAAGGCAAATAACGGCAGCAGATGCGGGCTTAAGGAATTAAAGGCCGCATTGGATATAATAAAAGAGTCTAAGAAAGATAAGATACTGAGCGGCTATCCGATTAAGATGGTAAATTTATCTAACCCCGCCAGCGTATCTTATTTTATATCCCTGCCTCAGGCGGCCGGGCAGGCTGCGGTTGTCCCCTCAGTCTTAGAGGTAAGGATACCCCAGGATGATATAGGTAAAAGGATATCCATACTTGCGGGGCTGTTCGCGCAGTTAAAGAATGATTTAAGCAGTATCAAATATATCGATATGAGGTTTAAAGAACCGGCGATAAAATTTAAAGAAGAAAAGGGTGAAAAGTTATGATGCCTTTTAAGGGGCGTATGTTTAATAATTATATTTGCGCATTAGATATAGGTCATACCAAGATTGCGGCGGTAGTGGCTGAGAAAAAAAGAGGGCATCTCAATGCATTGTTCTGCGAAAGCGTGCCGGCGAAAGGCCTTAAGAGGGGCAGCATCGTAGATTCTATTTCAGTGCTGGGATGCATAGACCGGCTATTAAAGAACATCAGGGCTAAATCCGGAATAGGGGTTAAATATATATATACTAATGTTTCCGGGGAAGATATTCTTACCAAGCACAGCTATGCAGTTATGCCTCTTGCGGAAAGAGGAAATAAAGTTATAGGGCTCAGCGACATAAGCCAGGTAAATGAACAGGCGCGCATACTCGGCTCAAGCCTTGAAGAAGAAATAATACACGAAATAGCCTTAAGCTATGACATAGATTCAAATAGTAACGTAACGAGCCCCCTGGGGCTTTATAGTCACAAACTGGGGATAGACCTTTATTTACTTTGCGCCAGGATTTCTTTTTTGCAAGGGGTTACCCGTCTTATAAACCAGGCAGGATGCGAAATCCGCGGCCTGTTTTTCTCAGGACTGGCGACGTCTGAGGCGGTATTTTCCGGGGAAGACAGGAAAGGCATAAATGTTCTTTGTGATATAGGAGGGGATATTACAGAAGTCGTGATATTCAAAGATGGGCTTTTAAGAGAGGTAAGGGTTCTTTCTTGCGCCGGGGAGGATTTGGTCACTGCACTCGCCAACCGCCTGAATATATCGCCTGAATTGGCCTGGGATATAATAAGGTCTCATGGCTTGATAGGCGAATATAGCCAGATGAGGGAAGACAGGGAGATATTGGTAAAGAGAGAAGGCGCATATCAGCCGATAAGCCAGAAACTGGTATCGGAGATCATCACCGCGCGGGCAAACAACATCGCTTCAGAGATAAAGGAATGCGTAGAAAAGATCACCCCCTGTTCCCGGATAAATAATTTTATAACTACCGGCAGGGCAGTATTGACGGAGGGGTTCTTAGAAATACTGGAAAATACCTTAGAGGTGCCTGTGCGTCTTGGCCGGGTTAAGAATCCCATTATATCGCATCTGGCCAGCAGGAGCGAGGAACTTGCCGGAGGAAGGCATCTTACTTACCTGACCTGTTTAGGCATAATCTGCAAAGTTATGAACAGGCAGGAACTGGGTTCTCCTACCTCATCGCCTGTCAATCGCAACTTCATTTCTAATGTCACCTCTAAAATCAAAGCAGTCTACCAGGAATATTTCTAATCGTTTTAAATCCGCAGTATAAAAGCAGAAATCGCAGAATTTCAACCCAAGGATGAATGCTATATTGCCTCGGGAGGGAACCTAAAGATTGGCGAAGGTACCCTGTATTTTAGCCCGGCGGGTTCCACCCCCTCGGCATAAATCCCATTAGTTTCAATCTGGGGATGAATATTATACTGCCTCGGGAGGGAACCTAAAGATTGGCGAAGGTACCCTGTATTTTAGCCCGGCGGGTTCCACCCCCTCGGCATAAATCCCCGGGCTTCAATCTGGGGATGAATATTATACTGCCTCGGGAGGGAACCTAAAGATTGGCGAAGGTACCCTGTATTTTAGCCCGGCGGGTTCCACTTGACCGGAGTATTTTCTCGTGTATAATAAATGGGAAAAACTATGATTGAGGATAATCTAGTAAAAATAAACGCGCGTATTTCCAGGGCATGCGCACAGGCAGGCCGCCAAATTGATTCGGTAACTCTGGTGGCAGTGGTAAAGAACCGCACCCTAAAAGATATAGGGGATCTGGTGGAAGCGGGCATAGGTCATATCGGAGAAAATAAAGTCCAGGATGCCCTTGTAAAGCACAGGGCCATAAGCCAGGTATCGCATGCAGGGCCTGATATAAAATGGCATATGGTCGGCCATCTGCAGACTAATAAAGTGAAAGATGCCTTGGGAATATTTGATCTGATTCATTCCGTGGATAGCCTGCATCTGGCTCAGGAGATTGATAAGCAGGCAGCTAAAATTAATAAGACCCAGGATGTACTTATAGAGGTCAATACTTCAGGGCAAATAAGCAAGTTCGGCCTAGAGGCTAAAGAGGCGGTTGAGGGGGCCCGGGAGATATCCCGGTTAAAGAACATAACCATAAAAGGTCTAATGACTATTGCGCCCCTTTCGGATGAGCCTGGGCAGGCTCGTCCGTATTTCAGGATGTTACGGGAATTACGGGATAAGATTAACGTCTTATCTTTTACCCCTTGCCCCCTATCTATTTTATCTATGGGGATGTCCGATGATTTTGAGGTTGCAATTGAGGAAGGCGCGAATATGGTGCGTATAGGACAGGCCATCTTCGAAGATTAGTATGGTTTATTTGCAGCAGGCCCTGTCTTGGCTGTTCGCTGATTTTGTCCCGGCGTGGCAAAATTTCACTCACCCTAGCTTAAATTAAAGAGAGGGAGAAAAATGAAGATCGGAATTATTGGTTGCGGGAATATGGGAGAGGCGGTCTTGTCTTGCGCACTAAAGCGAAGGATAGGACGCTTTGTAGTTAAGGAAAAAGATAGATTGAAGGAGGCGTTTGTTTGCCGCACCTACCATATAAAAAGTGCTCAAGGTATAGCCGACTTAGTGAAGAAAAGCGATATTGTTATTATTGCTGTTAAGCCGCAGGATATCGGGCCTGTACTGGCAGAAATACGCCGGGGCATCCATTTACATAATAAACAAAAGATATTGATTATCTCGATAGCGGCGGGAGTAAATACCAAATATATAGAAAATATGCTTTCAGGGAGGATCAGGGTGATACGCGCTATGCCCAACATAGCGGCGACAATCGGCGAAGGGATTACTGCTATCAGCAGGGGGCGTTTTGCTACGCGCGGTGATTTGAAGAACGCCAAAGATATTTTTGATTCGGTGGGCGAGACAATCCTGATTCCTCAAGAAGGACTTCTTGATGTAGTCACTGCTCTTTCAGGCAGCGGGCCGGCTTATGTATTCTTTATTGTTAATGCCTTATTGGCGGCAGCTGAAGCCTTAGGCCTTGGCAGGGCGCAAGCTAATCAGTTAATATACCATACGGTTATCGGTTCCATGCATCTTAATAAGAAAAAAGGATTTGATTCCCGGAAATTAATTTCGCAGGTAGCCTCCAAGGGCGGTACCACTGAGGCTGCCCTTGGGGTGTTTCAGAAAGAAAGATTGCATACGACTATATATCGTGCGATGAGGGCTGCTCATAAAAGGGCTAAAGAGTTATCTCGTTAGGAGGGGACTATGGGGCGTATCGGAATAATCGGGGGGAGCGGGTTATATAAGATTGAGGGGATAAAAAAGGTAAAAGAGGTTTTATTATCTACCCCTTTCGGTAAGCCTTCGGGCAGGTTTATTACCGGAGTATTAGAAGGCAAAGAAGTCGTGTTTGTCCCCAGGCATGATGCAGGGCACCGCCTGCCTCCCAGCCATATAAATTACCGGGCGAATATATATGCGATGAAAAAACTGGGGGTAGAAAGGATTATTTCCGTTACCGCCTGCGGCAGCCTGAAAGAGGAAATAAGGCCTATGGATTTTGTAATAGTGGACCAGTTCGTAGACAGGACTAATTATGCCCGGGAGATGAGTTTTTTTGAAGAGGGGATAGTCGCCCATATTGGATTTTCTCAACCGGTATGCCTGCAGCTTAGGAATGCGCTGTTTAAGGCAGCTAAGAAGGTCACCCCCCGTGTCCATCCTAAGGGGACATATATCAATATGGAAGGGCCTGCCTTTTCTACATTGGCTGAATCAAGATTATACCGCATGTGGGGTATGGATGTCATAGGGATGACTAACCTGGCAGAGGCAAAATTAGCCAGAGAGGCGGAAATGTGTTATGCGACATTAGCTGCGGTTACTGACTATGATTGCTGGTATCCTCAGCATGAAAGCGTTACTATCGAGATGGTAATCCAGAACCTCAGGAAGAATGTTGATAATGCCAAGAAGATAATCTCTGTCGTGATTAAGGCGCTTGGGGAAGAAAGGCATTGTTCCTGCGCCAGCGCCTTGGAGCATGCCATTGTTACGGACAGGAAGGTTATTACCGAGGCAACTAAGAAAAAGATGGGGATTATTATAAAGAAATATATTTAGCGGCCGCCGGATGTATCCGGTAGCATGGAATCTAAAAGGACAGAAATTTAAAAGCCGATAATGCCGATATGGAATATAAGAATACCTTAAACCTGCCGCAGACCAAATTCCCGATGAAGGCTGATTTGCCTAAAAGAGAACCTGAGCTCCTTAAGTTGTGGGATAGACAGGATATTTACCGCCTGCTCACGGAAGGTCGAGAACAAAAGGAGAAATATATCCTTCATGACGGGCCTCCTTATGCCAATGGGGATATACATATCGGTCATGCCCTGAATAAGACCTTAAAGGATATTATATTAAAATATAAGGCCATGCGGGGATTTTATTGTCCATACGTGCCGGGATGGGATTGCCACGGCCTGCCGATCGAGCACAGGCTGTTTAAAGAGTTAAAGATCAACAAGTCTCAAATCTCCCGGCTTGAATTCAGAAAGAAGGCCCATGCATATGCCATGAAATATGTCCTTAATCAGAAGGAGCAGTTTAGGCGCCTGGGGGTTTTTGGAGACTGGGAAAATCCTTATCTTACCCTAAGCCATGAATACGAAGAGGCGGTTATTTCATCATTTTACGCCCTGTTTGAAAAAGGTTATATATACCGGGGTTTTAAGCCGGTGAACTGGTGTTATAAATGCGAGACCGCCCTTGCCGAGGCGGAGGTAGAATATGAAGACCATGCATCGCCTTCGGTATTTGTCAAATTTAAGCTCAAGGAGACAGACGGGTTTGGGGCGGATTCATATTTAGTTATCTGGACTACTACCCCCTGGACACTGATTGCCAACGTCGCGGTAGCGGTACACCCGCAATTTAAGTATTCTTACATAAAGACAGAAATAGGTAATCTGCTTGTCGCCAGTTTATTATTGCCATCGGTTCTTTCGCAGGCAGGCATCGTACGCTGGGAACTCATAAAAGAAATACACGGCAGCCAGTTGGAAGGCCTGGTATATGAACATCCCTTTAAATTGAGAAAAGGAAAGGTGGTATTGGCAGAGTACGTTTCAGCAGAAGAAGGCAGCGGCCTGGTGCATACGGCCCCCGGGCATGGAAGCGATGATTACCTGACCGGCCTGAAGTATAATCTGGAAATTATTATGCCTGTTGACAGCCGCGGCAGATTTGATGCAACTGCGGGTGAGTTTAACGGTCTAAATGTGCATGATGCAAATAAGGCGATTATAGAAAAATTAAAAGTCCTCGGGGTTTTGTTTTTTGATTCTATAATCAACCATTCTTATCCGCACTGTTGGCGCTGCAAGTCCCCTATTATTTTCCGGGCGACAAAACAATGGTTTTTAAAGGTTGACCATGAGGATCTGCGCGCCAGGATGCTTTCGGTGATCAAGGATGAAATCACCTGGGTCCCTGCTTCAGGCAAAGAGCGTATTGCCGCCATGGTAGAATTGAGGCCTGACTGGTGCCTTTCCAGGCAGCGTTATTGGGGGGTACCTATACCGGCATTAGTCTGTGTCAAGTGTAAAGAGGAGTTCTTTGACGGCCGCCTGATTAAAAAATTCGCAGAGTTCATTTCTAAAGAAGGCTCTGATTGCTGGCTGGAGAGAGGATTGGATGATTTCCTGCCTGATGGATTAGAGTGTCCCCATTGCAGGGGAAAGGAATTTATCAAAGGCGCTGATATCCTGGATGTCTGGTTTGATTCCGGGGTGAGCCATCAGGCGGTTTTAAAGAAGAGACAGGGGCTTGGCGGGACACCCTCTGCCCTTTATTTAGAAGGTTCTGACCAGCACCGGGGCTGGTTCCAATCTTCGCTTATCCCCTCTATGGCTATTGATTCAAGGCCTCCCTTTAAGGCGGTATTGACCCATGGCCATGTGGTTGACAGCGAAGGCAGGAAGATGTCCAAATCCCTGGGTAATGTTATTTCACCGTTTGGTATTATCAAGGATTACGGCGCGGATATATTGAGGATGTGGGTAGCCTCAAGCGATTATAATGAAGACATCCGTATTTCTCCTGTTATCTTGAACAGGCTGGCTGAGGCCTACCGCAAGATCAGGAATACCGCCAGGTTTATGCTCAGTAATTTATATGATTTTAACCCGGATAAGGATAAAGCAGGGTTTGGCGAATTCAGGAGAATAGATAGATGGATATTGGCTAAAATGGAATATATCCTCCTGCCTTCTTTAACGGATAGCCTCAATTCTTTTCAGTTCCATAAGGCATATAAATTAATATATGATTTCTGTAATGAAGACCTTTCCATGTATTACCTGGACATGATAAAGGGCAGGTTATATACATACGCTGCTGCTTCCAGGGAGCGGCGTGCTGCACAGACGGTAATATACGAGATATTGCATGCCTTAGTCAGGGTAATGGCCCCGATGCTGGTCTTTACTTCCGAGGAAATATGGCAGCATATACCAAAGGAGGAAAAGGACCGCGAGGTTTTTAGCGTGCATCTTTTAAGGTGGCCTGGGCTTTCGTATTTTAAGGGGGTGGCCCTTGAAGAAAATACGGATTTCAAAGATACGCAGGGCGCGCTTGCCTTAGTCCCTGACGTGGCCAAGGCGCTGGAGGAAAAACGCAGCGGCGGTGAGATCGGGAGTTCTTTTGACGCCAGAATAATCTTGTTGACAAATGAGGTTAAAAGTTATAAATTCTTAACAAGCTTAGAGGGCGATCTTTGTGAAATATTAAAAGTTTCCCAGGTAGAGATAGCAAGTGTTGAAGAAATTGATGCAGGGCTTTCGGTATGCAGGGGGTATCCTGAGGTTGCCATCAAGGTTATAAAGGCAGAAGGGGAAAAATGCGTGCGCTGCTGGAATTATTCTTTGTCCGTAGGATGCAATAATCTGCATAGTCAAATTTGCGATAACTGTCTTAAGGCTATAGGGGGTTAATGTGAAGAAAAAATTCAACAAAAAGGAACTGACGGAATTTAAGAAAATAATAATGAAGATGAAAGAAAACATCCTTGACGGTATAAGGCATATATCCGAGGATACGCTGAAAAAATCACAGAAGGATGCCTCCGGGGATATATCGGGTTACACCTATCATATGGCCGATGTCGCCTCTGATACTTATGACCGGGAGTTTTCCCTGGGCCTGGCTTCCAGTGAGCGGGAGTCTTTGTACGAATTGGACGATGCCGCCAAGAGGATAGAGGAGGGTGTATTTGGCGTATGCGAAAGCTGCAAGTCGCTTATCTCTAAAACCAGGTTAAGGATTGTCCCTTATGCAAGGTTGTGTGTGAAGTGCCAGGAGAAAAAGGAGAAGGCTTAACTCACCCCTAAGAGATGGCCTTTATTATCGTATCGGTTATTCTCGCCTTAGATCAGTTTACAAAATTCCTCGCTGTTAAAAAGTTAGCCCTGCAACAATCGTTTCCTGTGATAAAAGGGGTATTCCATTTTACCCTCGTCTATAACCGCGGGGCAGCATTCGGCATACTGAAAAACCACGCCCTTTTCTTTATACTCGCTTCTCTATTTGCTATTTTTCTGATTTATTTGAATTTAAGAGACGCAAAACACAGCCGTTCTTCTGTCTATTTCGTCTCTTTAAGTTTGATCCTGGCCGGTGCCCTGGGAAATTTAATAGACCGGATATGCCTGGGGTATGTGGTGGATTTCCTGGATTTTCGTATCTGGCCGGTATTTAATCTTGCCGATAGCGCTATTACAGCAGGTGCAATATTGTTAGGTTATAGTATTCTGAGGGCTAAAATATAAGATGCATCCTGAAATCTGCAGGATAGGGCCGTTCACCATTTATGCGTATGGATTGATGCTTGCTGTTGCCTTTATCACGGCTTCTTACCTGGCGGCGTCCAGGGGCAGGAAGGAAGGTATTAAGGCAGAGTTTGTCTTTAATCTGGCCTTTGTGGTTTTTATTTTCGGTATTATAGGCGCCCGGATCCTTTATATACTACAGCATTACAGATATTATTTGGATTATCCCCTTGAGATGTTTATGCTTCAGCGCGGCGGGCTGTCTTTATTCGGAGGTATCATAGCAGGATGCACCGCCGGGGCGTTTTATCTAAGAAAGAAGGGCCTGCCTGTATATAAGATACTGGATTTAATGGTGCCGTTTGTCGCCCTGGCTCAAGCTATAGGCAGGATAGGTTGTTTTTTGAACGGCTGCTGTTATGGCCGTCACTGGCAGTTTGGTTTTTATTTCCCCGTGCATCAGGACACCCTGATTCCTACCCAGCTTTATTCTTCGCTCGGCATGGTCTTAATATTTATTATACTCAGGCTCATGCAGGATGCCCCTCATAAACAGGGGGAGGTATTTTATATGTACCTCTTCTTATATTCTATCAAGCGTTTCTTGATTGAATTCTGGCGCGCCGATAACCCGGGCATCATCTTCGGACTTACTATTTTTCATTTTATGAGCATGGCGCTCTTTATTTTTTCTCTGCTCAAACTGATTTTACTGAAAAGGCAAGCTAAATAAAAGTGGATTATGCGTGAATATGATATAAAAATAACTCAACCCGATAGCGGTAAACGCCTGGATTTATTTCTGGCGGATTTTTTCAAAAAAGAACATGTTGCCCTTTCCCGCACAGCAATACAGAAACTTATTTTAAATGGCAAGGTAAGCCTGAAAGGTTCTTTGATAACCAGCCCCCATTACAAGGTGCGTCTCACTGAAGGCTTAAGGATAGAGATGGAAGATAAGGCCTCTTCTAAGGCTAGCCCTGAGGAAATTCCTTTTGATATTATTTATGAGGATGAAGACCTGGCCGTAATAAATAAGCCCGCAGGTTTAGTCGTGCATCCTGCGCCCGGCAATTACGAGCACACCCTGGTCAACGCCTTGCTTTTTTCTTTTGGCAGGCTTTCGGATATAAACCCCGGAAGGCCCGGTATAGTGCACAGGCTGGATAAGGGGACCTCCGGGCTCTTGGTAATCGCCAGGAGCAACCTGGCGCATCTTGATTTAGCCAGGCAATTTGCCGAACACAGCATCCAGCGCAAATACGTTGCGTTAGTTAAAGGGGTCATGGAATTTGATGAAGATATAATTGAGCTTCCTATCGGTAGGCATCCCCGTAAAAGAAAGAATATGTCAGTTGTCTTTAACGATAAGTCAAAATATGCCAAGACACATTACCGCACCTTAAAACGCTTGCGCGGTTTTAGCATGGTTGAATTATTCCCTTTCACCGGCCGCACCCATCAGTTGAGGGTGCACCTTGCTTTCCTGGGGCATCCGATATTGGGAGATGATAAGTACGGCAGGGATAATACATTTATCCGCCTTGCCTTGCATGCGCAGTCAATAGGTTTTATGCATCCGCGCAGGAAAGAGTTTATGCATTTTGACTCTGAATTGCCGATAGAATTCAAAGAATACCTAAAAGAAGGATGAGGCCTGAAGGCAGATGCAGAGACGATATGTGCTTGATTTTTGAGAAGTTAATGCTATAATACATTTTAACAAACAGAACAAATAATTAGAGGGGTAACTTCAGAAAGGAGAACAGATGTCCGAACAGGCCAGATCGCCTATAACCATATTAGTTATATCGATATTGGTTTCTCTGTCTTTGGCAGGCATGGGTTTTTATCTTTTGCAGAAAGAAAAGATAAAGGCCAAGGTTCTCCAGGAAGAGCTTGAGAATTTAAAGATAAAGTATGACCTGACGGAGAGAAAACTTGAGGAGACTAAGAAGGCGGCAGCCGAACTGGAGGGCAAGGTCGTGGAGTCTCAGGCTGAGGTGGCTACCCTTACCAATAACCTAGAGCAGGAAAAAAACAGCAGGCAGGAGGCACAGTCTCAGGCAGAGCGTTTAAGGGCGGATTTAGACCAGCAGAAGGCCCTGCGTACAGATTTAGAAAATAAATTAAGCCAGGTGCAGAAGGACATGGATAAGCTCCAGGGCCGTATTAAAAGCCTGGATACCCAGAAGATAGACTTGGAAACGCGGATAAAAGAGTTGGAGACGCAGTTGCAACAGGCACAGGCAGCGCAAGCACAGCCTCAGGCTCAAAACGAGGATGTGGAATTAGGCACTATTGTGGTTAATAACGAAGGGGCTAACCCTCCTCAGCAACAGGCTGAACCGGCAGGTTCTGTTAAGCCCGGGAGGGATTCTTTACGCGAAGGCAAAATCCTGGTGGTAAATAAAGATTATAATTTTGTGGTGATAAACATGGGCAGCAAGGACGGGATAAGACTAAAGGATGTCTTTTCTGTATACCACCGTAATAAGTATGTCGGCGATGTAAAGGTACAAAAGATCCATGATTCCATGTCCGCAGCAGATTTTCTTTCCCCGGAAATGAAAGAACGGGTCAGCGAAGGCGATAGGGCTGTGCAGAAAAACAAATGAAGCCGTTCTTGATTCAGCCAGCCTTAAAGGTGAGGGGAGAGGTTTTCCTACCCGGAGATAAATCAATAGCCTGCCGCGCAGTGATCATAAGCGCAATCAGCCAAGGAAATACGCTCATCAAGAATTTTCCTTTTAACCAGGACTGTCTTTCTGCCGTCAGGGTTTTTAAGGCGCTGGGCATAAAGATTAAAAGCAAAAATGACCCCAGGGATAATACCGCTGAAATCCTTGTTTGCGGAGGGGGTTTTTACGGTTTGATAAAGCCCGGGGGGCCCTTGTATATGGGCGAGTCCGGCACGACGCTTCGTTTGTCCATGGGGGTCTTAGCTGCCCAGAAATTTTCTGTAAGCATATCCGCAGGCCAATCCCTTTCCCTGCGTCCAATGCGGCGCGTAACCGAGCCGTTAAGAAAGATGGGGGCTAAGATAACCGCAAAAGTCAGAAATAAAAATTCGCAGGAAGAAGAATATCCTCCTCTTAAGATCGAAGGCAGGCCCTTGAAAGCGCTTATTTATAAGATACCCGTTGCCTCCGCCCAGGTGAAATCTGCAATATTGCTGGCAGGGCTCTACGCTCAAGGAAAGACGTATTTGTCAGAGCCTATATCTACGCGTGACCATACCGAGCGTATGTTACGGTTTTTTGGAGCGGATATAAAATTTGGCCGCGGGATAATTGAGATGTTACCCGTTGAGAAATTAGTTTCACCGGATAAATTGCATATCCCCGGAGATATATCTTCGGCCGGTTTTTTTATGGTTATGGCTGCTATATTGGCGCATTCTTCTGTGACCATAAGGAAGGCGGGGTTAAATCCGGCACGCATCGGCCTAATAGAGGCCTTAAAAAAGATGGGTGCTGATATTAAAATTATCCGTCGGCAGGAGGAGGCGTGGGGTTATGAGCCGGTAGGGGATATTATAGTCAGGAGCAGCCTGTTAAAAGGCATAGTGATTGATAGAACACAGGTTCCTTCTTTGATAGATGAGCTGCCTGTTCTTATGGTTGCTGCCTCTTGTGCCAGGGGTGAGACTGTTTTAGAGGGGGTAGGAGAATTACGCGTAAAAGAAACAGATAGGATAAGTTCTATGCAGGAGAACCTCGCCAGGATGGGTGTTGATATACGGGTATGCAGAAAAAAAGACAGGGAGGATATTATTATACGGGGGGCAGGCTGCCTGAGGGCGGCTAAATTGCGTAGTTTCGGCGACCACCGCACTGCCATGAGCATGATAGTAGCAGGCCTTAAGGCCAGAGGTCAGAGCAGTATAGATGATATCTCCTGCATAAATAAGTCTTTCCCGGGTTTCCTGAGTATATTAAAAGCGTTGAGGCATTAAAAGTAGAGAGGTATTTGTGTAAATTTTTATTTGACATAGGGTTTAAACTCTGATAGAATGCGCTTGCGTTAATTTTTCCAGGCAGGGAATATGTTAAAATTTAAAGATTTAGCCAAGAAATCGATTAATTATTTCCTGGGGCTATTTTCCAATGATATGGGTATAGACCTGGGTACAGCCACTACCTTAGTCTACGTGAAGGGGGAGGGGGTTGTTTTATGCGAACCCTCGGTAGTTGCCATAGAAAGAGGCACCTCGCATGTTTTGGCGGTAGGGGAAGAGGCTAAGCGTATGCTTGGCCGAACCCCCGGCAATATTATCGCTATCCGTCCCATGAAAGACGGCGTGATTGCGGATTTCGAAATAACCGAGGCGATGTTAAGGTATTTCATAAAAAAGGTGCACCACCGCAGGGTCCTGGTCAGGCCGAGGATAGTTATTGCTATTCCTTCCGGTATTACGGAAGTGGAAAAGCGCGCAGTGAAGGATTCCGCCGAAAGGGCAGGCGCCCGGGAGGTATTCTTGATTGAGGAACCTATTGCTGCGGCTATAGGCGTAGGCCTGCCTATACAAGAGCCGGTAGGGAATATGGTTATTGATATTGGCGGCGGCACTACGGAGATCGCCGTAGTCTCCCTGGCAGGGGTAGTGTTCTCTAAATCCATACGCATAGGCGGGGATGAGATGGACATGGCGGTTATTGAGTATTTAAAAAAGACATATAACCTTATGGTCGGGGAACGCACTGCCGAGGACATAAAGATAAAGATCGGTTCAGCCTATCCCCTGGAAGAAGAGATGTCCCTTGAGGTTAAAGGCAGGGACTTGGTGGCCGGGTTGCCTAAGACGGTAACTGTGACTTCCGAAGAGATAAGGGAGGCATTACAAGAGCCTATCCGTGCTATAATAGAAGTGGTGAAAATATCCCTGGAGAGAACGCCCCCGGAATTGGCGGCGGATTTAATAGAACGGGGGATTGTGATGGCAGGAGGCGGTTCCCTTCTACGCGGCCTGGACAAGCTTATTTCCGAAGAGACCGGCTTGCCGGTACACATAGCGGATGAGCCTTTAACCGCAGTTGCCTTGGGTACGGGCAAGGTTTTAAATGAGATACGCTATCTTAAGAAGGTAACCGTGAATATCAAGTCGGAAATGTACTCTTAAATTATAAAATGTGTTTAAGTTCAAGAAGAAAAATATAATCTATGCTGCAAGCGCTTTTTTCCTGCTTATATTATTATCCAGTTTAATCCCCGCCTTCAGGGCCAAGGCCCTGGATATCTCTAAGTTTCCAGCAATCTTTTTTACCTTTTTAAGCCGTGAAGCCGGGGCAGTCATCTTTTACCACCGCAATTTCCGGCAGAATGAACTCTTGCAGAAAGAACTGTATTTATTGAAGCATAGGCTTAACGCCGCAAGCGAGGTTTATTTAGAAAACAGCCGTTTAAGAAGGTTATTGGCAGTTAAACAGAAGGTTTCTTACAAAGTCATTGCTGCCAGGGTAATCGGGCGTTCCGCAGACAACTGGTCTTCCGTGCTTATTATTGATAAGGGCGCCTCACATGGTTTTAAGAGGGGGATGGCAGTCATAAATTATTTCGGCTTGGCGGGGCGTATTATCGAAACGGGCGATTCAACCAGTAAAGTCATGCTGTTAAGCGACCCTAATCTGGGGGTCTCCGCGATAATCCAGCGTAGCCGTCAGGAAGGATTGGTATCGGGTACCCTTGGCAATTCCTTGATTATGAAATATTTGCCCAAGGACGCCGATATTAAGATATCAGATACGGTGGTAACCTCGGGGCTTACGGATGCTTATCCTAAAGGGTTAGCCATCGGTACAGTAATGAGCATAGGAGATGAGTTCTCCGGACTTAGCCGCTATGCAGTGGTAAAACCGGTGGTCAATCTCTCTAATATAGAAGAGGTATTAGTAATCGTATCGCAGTGATCAATCGGATTAGGTCCTAAGGAAGGAACTAAGGGTGAGATTTCGACCGCAGGAAGATGCCCGTATTATATTGCGCCGGGGTTTCCCCTTTTTTATCGTTATCCTTTGGCTTTTGCAAATGACAGTATGCGAATACCTGCGTATTTTCACTGTAAAGCCAGACCTGCTTCTCGTAAGCGTGTTTATAAGCAGCCTGGCCTTCAAAAGAAATACAGCCCTCTCCTTTAGCATTCTTGCCGGCATACTGAAGGACATACCTTCCTCGCATCAATTCGGCATCAATACATTCTTATTTGCCTTATGGTGTCTGTTGATTATAAGGCTGTCTAAGAAGATAACCGTAGATACTTATTTGATCCGCGCCTTGATAGTGATAATACTTTCTTTTTGCGGCAATATCATCTCACGGTTCATTCTTTTATTCCTCGGTAATTTTATTCCCTGGGGAGTTTTTTTGCGGGTGAGCATATTTGAGGCTTTGTATACTGCAGCTGTCTTGCCGATAGCCTTAAGGGTATTCAAACCGCTCTTGCCTTCGGGTGGGTTATGAGGGTAAGGATTATCAGCTGGTTTACAGCCGCAGTATTCTTAGCCCTGTCTTTGGCTATTCTGAACCTGCAGCTCATCAGGGGCAGTAGATTCAAAGAATTGAGCGATAAGAACTGTATCCGCCTGCTTTCCCAGAATGGCAGCCGCGGCAGGATACTTGACCGCAGGGGAGAAGCGATAGTAAGCAATTATATATCATACGACCTGATGCTTCTGCCCAGAGGTGATGGTCTGGTTGATAGGGGTATCCCAGCCATAGCCGGTATTCTTGATAGCGAACCTAAGAAAATACAGAAGTTATTGGATGGAGAACACGCCTCTTCTTCTGTGCCGGTAGCTGTTGCCCGGGATATAGGATTAAAAAAGGCAATCGCCTTGGAAGAAAAAAAGCTGGATATGGATAATATTATTATCCAGCCCAATCCTTTAAGGTCTTACCCTTATGGCGGATTGGCATGTCATCTTATAGGGCATTTAAATGAAATTGACCGCTGGCGCCTGACAAAACTTTCTGATTATGGTTATAAAATAAAGGACGTGGTGGGTTATAGCGGCGTGGAGGAAAGGTACGATTATTATTTGCGCCAGGAAGAAGGGGGATTGTCCGTTGAAGTAGACAACCGGGGAAAGTTTGTGCGCGTTTTGGGCTTTAGGCCTGGGAGGGATGGCAAGGATATACAGCTGACGCTGGATTTAAGAATACAGAAGATCATCGAAGAATGCCTGGGGGATGAGGAAGGTTGTATCATTATCATGGACCCGGCAAACGGAGAGGTGATCGCTATGGCCAGCCGTCCCAAATTCAATCCCGAGGCGTTTGTTAAAAAAAGGAACAGCGAAATTTCCCGTCTTTTTAAGGACCGCCGTTCCCCTTTTCTAAACCGTGCCATAAGCGGGTGTTACCCGGCAGCTTCTATTTTTAAATTAGTAGTTGCCTCTGCTGCCTTGGAGAAGGATAAAATCAACCTGGGCTCGACATTTATATGTAATGGCAGTACGCGCGTAGGCAGGAAAGAATTTAAATGCTGGGATATCCATAACCAACAGGATATATTGGAGGCCATAACGCATTCCTGTGACGTATTCTTTTATCGCACCGGCCTGCTTATAGGCCCGGATGCCATATCTGAATATGCGCTAAAGTTCGGTTTTTCCAAAGCCACAGGGATTGACCTGCCTTATGAGGAGGGTGGGCTTGTTCCCAATCCGTTCTGGAAGAAGGCGCACCGTTTTAAGAATTGGTTTGACGGGGATACGGCAAATTTCTCTATCGGCCAAGGTGATTTGTTGGTTACTCCTTTACAGGTTACGCGTATGATGGCGATTTTTGCCAACGGGGGATCCCTGGTGACGCCTTATACCATAATGGCGGTAAATAACCAGGACATCTCAGGGACAAGGAGAAAGATTACCAATCTGGGCCTGAAGCCTAAGACAATAGAGACGATAAGACGGGGTTTAAGAAAGGTGGTAGCCGAGCCTAGCGGCACGGCTAATAATCTTTGCGGCTTGCCTGTAACAGTAGCGGGCAAGACCGGCACAGCCCAGGTTTCCCGTGGACAACCACATGGATGGTTTGCCGGTTTTTTCCCCTACGAAAGGCCCAGGTTTGTAATTTGCGTATTCCTAGAAAACGGGGGTTCAGGACATCGCGCTGCTGCCGTAGCCAGGCAGGTTATTGAAGGAATGGCGCAGGGGGATTTACTCCGCTGAGCGGAAATCCCTTCCGGCTTTAGCCGGGAGGATGTGCTTTTTGAAGGCAGCTTAGGGGAAAAAGTTTCTTAAGAGGCAGAAGATGAAGGCTACAGTTTTGACTATTTTTATTCTTGCGCTTCTGATTTCGTTCATTGGCGTTATGTCTATTTACAGCAGTACTTATCAAAAAGAAGCGCAGCAGTGGCAGTCTTTGTTTCAGCGTCAGATCTTATGGATTATTTTTGGCGCGGCCCTGTTTTTATATATGTCTAATCTTAATTACCGTCACCTCTGGGATGTTGCTTATTTATTGTATGCCTTAGCTATTTTATTCCTATTGTTGGTGTTTATGCTGGGGATTGTGCGCCTGGGGGCACAAAGGTGGATTAGGTTAGCATGGTTTAATTTTCAGCCTTCGGAAGTAGCCAAGATAGCGGTTGTGATCTTTATGGCCAGATATTTCAGTACTAAGTCAGTGCAAGAGACAGCCTTAAGGGTATCCCGATTCAGCCTATGGCGCAGCTTATTTATTCCTTTCTTCTTTATGGCAGCTCCCATTGTTTTGATCATAGAGCAGCCGGATTTAGGCAGCGGCGCTATGGTCCTGGCTATTTTCCTGGCTATGTTATATCTCTCCGGAGTGAAGCTGGGTTATATATGGGCGTCTCTGGGGGCTATGTTAGCGATGCTGCCTTTCGTCTGGCATTTTTTACGGGATTACCAGAAGGACAGGCTGATGGTTTTCTTGAACCCCAATATTGATCCGCTGGGGGCCGGGTATACTATTATTCAGTCTAAGATTGCCATTGGTTCAGGAGGTTTCTTCGGCAAAGGATGGCTTTCCGGGACGCAGGGCCAACTGCGTTTTCTTCCTGAGTCGCATACGGATTTTATCTTCGCTACTTTTGCAGAAGAGTGGGGTTTTTTCGGCTGTTGTCTTCTGTTGTTGTTGTATTATCTTTTAATAAGACAGGGCATTATGATCGCCTTAAGGACTGCGGATGATTTCGGCAAGTTGCTGGCATTAGGTATATCTTCGATGCTGGGCTTACAGGTGGCGGTAAACATTGCCATGAATATGGGGCTTGCGCCGGTAGTGGGGCTTCCGCTTCCGCTGATGAGTTATGGCGGCTCATCTGTTTGCGTAACCTTTATATCATTGGGCATACTTGCGAGTATTGATAGGAATAGAGCGGTTTTTTAACCGTCAAATTATAGGTTAAGGCCTGCGGGCCGCGAAGATCAAATCAGATGCTGTTTAAAGAACTGCTATTAGAGGTACACAAGCCTGGCCGGTATATAGGCCATGAATGGAATGTATCCAGGAAAGATCTCAGCCACTCGATGGTCAGATTCGCGCTGTGTTTCCCTGACCTCTATGAGGTGGGGATGAGCAATCTGGGCATGAGGATAATCTATGGCCTGTTAAATTCACTCTCCGATGTTTCATGCGAGAGGTTTTTTTCCTGTGATACGGATATGGAGGAGGTTTTGCGCAAGGGGAACCTTAATATATTATCGCTTGAATCCGCAAGTAAAATGGATAAATTCGACCTGTTAGGATTTTCTCTTGGTTGCGAGCTGAATTATACTAATATTTTGACACTATTGGACCTGGGAGGGATACCTTTAAAATCTAATATGCGCGAGAACTTCCATCCTTTAGTCATTGGCGGCGGCCCCTGCTCTTTGAATCCGGAGCCCATACATGACTTTTTTGATTTATTTGTTATTGGAGAAGGGGAGGAGGTGATCCTCGAGATAATAGATGTATACCGTAAACAAAAAAATAGATTTAAATCCGGAGAAATAAGCAGGCAGGATATGCTGGGTATGTTATCGGCAATAGAGGGTGTATACGCGCCTTCCCTTTATGTTGTAGAGTATAACTCTCTGGGCAATATATGCGGCTTTTTCCCAAGAATACCGGGTTTGCCAAAAAGGATTAAAAAGCGTTTTGTTAAAGATCTGAATACTTCATATTTTCCCGAGGATTGGCTGGTGCCCTACATACAGATAGTGCATGACCGCCTGACATTGGAGATTATGCGCGGATGCCCTAACCGTTGCCGTTTCTGCCAGGCGCGGCAGCAGTATTTTCCCTTCAGGACCAGGCAGGCTGAGACTGTGTTAAATATGGCAAGGAATGCCTGGGCTAAGAGCGGATATGAAGAGATATCCCTGTGCGGCCTGTCAGTCAGCGATCATCCGCAGATGGAAGAACTATTAAGTGAAATGGTGGGCTTGTTCAGGAGCCATGGGGTGGGCATATCCTTACCTTCCATAAAGCCCAAGAGTATAGTGGGGGGTTTATCTTCTTTGATTGCTACTATTAAAAAAACCGGCTTGACCTTTGCCCCGGAGGCAGCAAGCGAGAGGATGCGTAAAATCATCTCCAAGGATTTTGATATGCAGGATTTTCATCGGGCAATTGAACAGGCGTATGTTTCAGGCTACCAGCATATAAAATTGTACTTTATGATCGGCCTGCCATATGAAGAAGAGGCTGACCTTGATGCAATTATTAGTTTTGCTGCCGATGCCTCGGAATTAAGGAGGAAGATTAAAGGCAGGCCCGCCCAGGTAAATATAAGTATTAATACCTTAATTCCCCGTCCGCATACGCCTTTTCAGTGGTTTCCCATGGCAGGGCTGGATGATATAAAGGCAAGGCAGCATTATATTAAAAAGAAATCGAAGAATAACCGGCTAAAAATCAGTTTTCATGATCCGTATATGAGTTTTTTGGAAGGGGTGTTTGCCAGGGGCGACAGAAGATTAAGCGAAGTTATCTTGAGCGCTTTTAATAAAGGCGCCAGGTTTGATGCCTGGAGCAAACGTTTTATGTTCTCGCTTTGGCAGGAGGCCTTTATGGAATGTAAGATTGACCCCGGTTTCTATTTACGGGCCAGGCCTGCGGATGAAATTCTACCTTGGGATTTTATAGATATAGGCATATCCAGGGAATCTCTGGTTGATGATGCAGGGCAGGCAGCTTTAGTTAAAACTCAGGTATTGCAATAAGTTAGAATAAATGGTAAAATACAATAGGTTTTCTGGATGTTATGTTTTTTAAGAAGCAGTGACGGCACAAATACAAGAGAGGCTTGATGGAAAATTGCCGCATATTTTTAATTAATGACGACAAGGCTGTAGCCGAATGCATCAGGGAAAGGCTGAATATGGAAGGCGGTTATCAATTGACCCTGGCAGCCGATAGCCTAAGCGGGCTTAAGGCCTTTGAAGGGGGCGTTTTTGATATAGCAATACTAAAATTTAATATGCCTGTCTTAGGCGGCTTAGGGTTGTTGGAGAAGATAAAAAAACACGACCCGGATTGTATTATCATTGTTTTTATTGAAGACGCCTCCGCTGAAGATGTTAACCGGATGCTTGCTATAGGGGTGTATGATTTTATAACCCAGCCGGTTAACCTGGACAGGCTGATGTTTATTATCAGGAAAGGGTCTCAACTGCGCTCTTTAAAAATTGCGCACAGGAACCTGGTATCCCTTCTGGGTGAACAGAATGTCTCCTTAAAAAAACAGAATACCCATCTAGCCGCGAGGATAGAGGAGTCGACTAAGAACCTGACCCGGCTTTACGAAGACCTGAGGGAGACATATATGCGCACGATGAAGGCCCTGGCTCAGGCTATTGATGCCAGGGATCATTATACACACAGCCATTCCGAAAACGTAGCGAAATACGCCATGGCTATTGTGGATGAGCTGCGTCTTTCAAATTCAGAGAAAGAGCTTATACGCGATGCCTGTGAATTACATGATTTAGGCAAGATAGGAGTGGAGGATGCCATACTCAGTAAACCCACAGGGCTTACTGAGGCAGAATGGAAAAAAATGAAACTGCATCCTTTTACCGGAGCGCAAATATTAGAGCCGCTTACTTTCTTAAACGGCGCCATTGCCTTAGTAAAACAACATCATGAACACTATGACGGCTCGGGGTACCCCGAAGGTTTGAAGGGGGAGGATATTCTGCTTGGCGCGCGCATAATTAACGTAGCCGATGCCTATGATGCCATGCATTCGCCGCGTTCTTACCGCCAGGTCCCTTTAACCAAGCAAGAGGCGATAGTTGAGCTTAAGAAGAACAGCGGTACCCAGTTTGACCCCAAGATCGTGGAGGCATTTTTAAAGGCCCTGAATAAGTTTGAGTGAGGTAATAGGAAATAAAATATAATAAAAAAGTCTTGACAATATTGGTATTCTTTGTTATACAATAGGACTACCTTAGGAGTAGGAATATTCTAAGGCATACCGCCTATAGTGGATAAAATCAAAGTAGGTTTGATAATTCTGCGTAATTAATCCCCCCAGACAAAGAAGACGCTAACGCCAAAACGATGCGATAGGGGCGTCCCAAGTCTATGAGGGGCGCTTTTTTATTTTTATAAGGCTCATAGCCTTCATTCGGTTCTTTGATAATTAGATAGCTAAGCCAGATCCCTACGGTTCCTTTAACAAGGGACTGTTGGGTTTTAAAAGGTAGTGAAAAAGAATCAAAAGAGCCATTTTCCAAACTTTTCTTAAGTTTTTCGGAGAGTTTGATCCTGGCTCAGAGTGAACGCTGGCGGCGTAGATTAGGCATGCAAGTCGAGCGATATTTCAGGCGGAGAGGTTGAAGCCGTAAGGCAGATGCCGATTTGCCTGTTTTATAGCGGCAGACTGGTGAGGAGCACGTGAGTAATTTACCTTCAAACCGGGGATAGCCTCGCGAAAGCGAGGGTAATACCCGATGTGTTTATGGCGGCGCAAGCCGCTATAAGTAAAGGCAGCCCGTAAGGGCCACTGTTTGAAGATGAGCTCGCGTCCTATCAGCTAGTTGGTGGGGTAATGGCCCACCAAGGCTATTGACGGGTAGCTGGCCTGAGAGGGTGGTCAGCCACACGGGGACTGAGACACTGCCCCGACTCCTACGGGAGGCTGCAGTCGAGGATATTTAGCAATGGGCGAAAGCCTGACTATGTGACGCCGCGTGAGGGATGAAGGTTCTCGGATCGTAAACCTCTTTCGATGGGAAAGAAAACCCTTGCCATAACATGGCAAGGTCTGACGGTACCCAGAGAAGAAGCCACGGCCAACTCCGTGCCAGCAGCCGCGGTAATACGGAGGTGGCGAGCGTTACTCGGATTCATTGGGTGTAAAGGGCAGGTAGGCGGCTGTGTAAGTTGGGGGTGAAATCCTTTGGCTCAACCAAAGAACTGCCTTCAAAACTACACAGCTTGAGGCTAGAAGAGGAGAGCGGAATTCCCGGTGTAAGGGTGAAATCTGTAGATATCGGGAGGAACACCAGTGGCGAAGGCGGCTCTCTGGGCTAGCCCTGACGCTGAGCTGCGAAAGCTAGGGGAGCAAACAGGATTAGATACCCTGGTAGTCCTAGCCGTAAACGATGAGCACTAGGTGTTGGGGAGAAATCTTTAGCGCCGCAAGATAACTCGTTAAGTGCTCCACCTGGGGACTACGACCGCAAGGTTAAAACTCAAAGGAATTGACGGGGGTCCGCACAAGCGGTGGAACATGTGGTTCAATTCGACGCTACGCGAGGAACCTCACCAAGGCTTGACATGCAGGAAGTAGGAAGCGGAAACGCAGACGACCTGTCAAATCAGGAGCCTGCACAGGTGTTGCATGGCTGTCGTCAGCTCGTGTCGTGAGATGTTGGGTTAAGTCCCGCAACGAGCGCAACCATTATCCTTAGTTGCTACTTTCAAGACCGAAAGGTTCAAGAGAGGCACTCTAGGGAGACTGCCCGCGATAAGCGGGAGGAAGGTGGTGATGACGTCAAGTCAGTACGGCCTTTATGCCTTGGGCTACACACGTGTTACAATGCCCACTACAAAGCGTTGCCAAACCGCGAGGTGGAGCTAATCGCAAAAAAGTGGGCTCAGTTCAGATTGGAGTCTGCAATCCGACTCCATGAAGACGGAATCGCTAGTAATGGCGGATCAGCTACGCCGCCGTGAATACGTTCCCGGACCTTGTACACACCGCCCGTCGAGCGATGGGAGCTGGTGGTACCTAAAATCTCCGCCTAGCGGGGCCTAAGGTAAAACCGGTGACTGGCGCTAAGTCGTAACAAGGTAACCGTACCGGAAGGTGCGGTTGGATCACCTCCTTTCTAAAATTTTCGCTCTGCGAGAATTTTAGAGTTCTTAAGTTCTCTAGGTTCATAAGTTCTTAAGTTTACTAAAGAACTAAAGGTCTATCGAGCTTTAGAACGAGAAAAGCTTAGCTATCTAATTTAAATTTTTCCGGGAGCCATGCTCCCGTGAAGTGGAAATAAAGATTGAAGTTATGGGCATGGCGGTTTAATAATTCGGGCCCATAGCTCAGTTGGTTAGAGCACAGCCCTGATAAGACTGGGGTCAGAGGTTCGAATCCTCTTGGGCCCACCAGTATTCAGGGGTTACCCTTTGGGGCTGTAGCTCAGCTGGGAGAGCGCCTGCTTTGCAAGCAGGAGGTCAGGGGTTCGATCCCCCTCAGCTCCACCAAAATTTTTCGACAAGGAAAATTTTGGTGGATGCCGCAGCGAACGTAGCGAGGCGGCAAGCCGAGCAGTGAGCGCGGCGCCACCTGAATCAAGTTCCGACAAGGAAAATTTTGGTGGATGCCGCAGCGAACGTAGCGAGGCGGCAAGCCGAGCAGTGAGCGCGGCGCCACCTTGAACATAATTTCGTTTCGGATTTAGTATCCGATTCTATGTTCTTTGACAACTTATATAACAAGGTCAATTTGATCTTGAAGGTAGGAGTATATAACTTACTCGTACTGCGTGTTCGTAAGCTATGTGGCTAATTGCCCGACAGCTAAACACTGCAAGAATTTTATCGCTTCGCGCTAAGATTCTTGCGTAGCTATCGGGATAATTCGCACATATAACTTACTCACACTGCGTGCTTGTAAGCTATGTGCTCGTTAAAACTACAATAACCGAGAGAGAATCAGATTTATTGGTCAAGCTACTAAGGGTCTATGAAGGATGACTTGGTTAGGTGAGGCGAAGAAGGACGGGGTAAGCACCGATATGTCCCGGGGAGTCGCAAACAGGCTTTGATCCGGGAGATTCCCAATGAGGCAACTCATCACTAGTTATATAGTGATATCCCAGCGATGAATACATAGTCGCAGGGAGGCGAACCAGGAGAATTGAAACATCTAAGTAACCTGAGGAAAAGAAATTGAAAAGATTCCCCGAGTAGCGGCGAGCGAAAAGGGAAGAGCCTAAACCTTCATTACTTTCGCAAGAAAGCAATGAAGGGGTTGCGGGACCTTAATATGGCAGGCAGAGGGATAGCGGAAATGTATGGAAAGACATACCAAAGAGGGTGAAAGTCCTGTATGCGAAATTTCAAAGCCGCCTAGAGGTATCCCAAGTACTACGGGGCACGTGGAATCCTGTAGGAATCCGGGCCGACCACGGTCCAAGGCTAAATACTACACCTAAACCGATAGTGCACAAGTACCGTGAGGGAAAGTTGAAAAGAACGCTGGTGAAGCGAGTGAAATAGAACCTGAAATCATAGATCTACAAGCGGTGGGAGGCCTATATTCATACCTTCGGGTGTGAAAATGGCCGACCGCGTACCTTTTGCATAATGGACCGACGAGTTGCTGTGCGGTGCGAGCTTAAGGCCGGACTTCCGGCTGAAGGCGTAGCGAAAGCGAGTCCTAATCGGGCGATTTAGTACCGTATAGCAGACCCGAAGCTGAGTGATCTACCCATGGCCAGAGTGAAGCTTGGCGAAAGCCAGGTGGAGGCTCGAACCCATCAGTGTTGAAAAACTGCGGGATGAGCTGTGGGTCGGAGCGAAAGACTAAACAAACTCAGAAATTGCTGGTTCTCCCCGAAATATTTCTAGGGATAGCCTCAGGAAATTGAATAATGGGGGTAGAGTACTGAATGGGTTACAGGATCTTACTAGATTGCTGAACCCAACCAAACTCCGAATACCATTATTTTTATCCTGGGAGTAAGACGTTGGGGGCTAAGCTCCATCGTCAAGAGGGTATCAGCCCAGACCATCAGCTAAGGTCCCTAAGGATAGGCTAAGTGGTAAAGGATGTGAGTTCGCTTTGACAACCAGGATGTTGGCTCAGAGGCAGCCATCATTTAAAGAGTGCGTAACAGCTCACTGGTCGAGCGTTCTCGCGCCTAAGATAATCGGGGCTTAAGCCTATTACCGAAGCTATGGGTTTTATGCCGTAAGGCATAAAGCGGTAGGGGAGCATTGTCTATTTGGTTGAAGCTGTACCGTAAGGAGCAGTGGACATTAGACAAGGGATTATGTCGGTATAAGTAGCGAAATTGCCTGCGAGAAACAGGCACGCCGAAAGTCTAAGGTTTCCTGGGGAAGGTTAATCCGCCCAGGGTTAGTCGAGCCTAAGCCGAGGCCGTTGGGCGTAGGCGATGGATAATCCGTTAACATTCGGATACCAGTTAAATGGCGTTAAAACTTCCTGTATGACGCGTGGTGTGTTTAGGGCTGCCAGGTGTTGGATGTCCTGGTTCTTCCCTGAGTAATCAGGGGAGGGGATGCCGAGCGCAAGCGAGGTAGAAGTGTTCTAAAACATACTGCCAAGAAAAGTATGGTGAAGGAGTTATTTAACTGTCCGTACCGCAATCCGACACAGGTAGACCTCCTGAATATGGTAAGGCGCTCGAGATAACTCTCGTTAAGGAACTCGGCAAAATAGCCTCGTAAGTTCGCAATAAGAGGTGTCCCGATGCGAAAGCACCGGGATCACAGTAAAGGGGCCCGGGTGACTGTTTAGCAAAAACACAGCACTCTGCAAACTCGAAAGAGGAAGTATAGGGTGTGACACCTGCCCGGTGCTGGAAGGTTAAGGGGAGGAGTCAGTTTGGTCGTAAGATTAAGCAAAGCTTCGAACCGAAGCCCCAGTAAACGGCGGCTGTAACTATAACAGTCCTAAGGTGGAATAGCTGCCTTAGTAAAACATGGCTATATGCTGAAATATCCCGTGTATCTGAAGATACTATTAAGTGTTAAGCGTAAAGTGAAAAGCGTAAAGTTTAAGCTTAAAACTTTAAAGTAAAAATGCTTCAGTGGGGACAATCAGCAGGAAAGGCTGGTGGTAATGTTAGCAAAACTTTTGCTAACGGCGCGTCTTTAAATAGAGCGTACATGCTTGAATTAAAGACGTAAAAAGCAATAATAGCTATTTGGTGATAGTGGAGAAATTGTAAGCTGATACTAAAACAAATAGCCGCGCTGGATGCTTTAATACTACTTGCATCCTCAGAGACTATATGCCATGGTCTTAAGCAAATTAAGACAAGATATAGTCCGTACTCCATAGCGATATGGAGAGATTAGCAGAAATGTCTAATCCGCCTATCAAAAGTAGGTTAGAAGTAACAGAATAAAGCGAAATTCCTTGTGGGGTAAGTTCCCACGCGCACGAATGGTGTAACAACCTGGGCGCTGTCTCAACGAGAGACTCGGCGAAATTGTAGTGGCGGTGAAGATGCCGTCTACCCGCACCAAGACGAAAAGACCCCAGAACCTTTACTGTAACCTGCCATTGGATCTTGGTCCAATATGTGTAGTATAGGTGGGAGGCTTTGAAGCCTGGGCGCTAGCTTAGGCAGAGCCGCAATGTGAAATACCACCCTTATTGTATTAAGATTCTAACTTCTAGCCGTGAATCCGGCGGAAGGACAGTGACAGGCGGGCAGTTTGACTGGGGCGGTTCCCCTCTAAAAAGTAACGAGGGGGCCCCAAGGTTGGCTCAGGGCGTTCGGCAATCGCCCGTGGAGCGTAAGCGCAAAAGCCAGCTTAACTGCGAGTCCGACAGGACAAGCAGATACGAAAGTAGGGGCTAGTGATCCGGTGGTTGAATGTGGAATCGCCATCGCTCAACGGACAATAGGTACTCTGGGGATAACAGGCTTATCGGGCTCGAGAGTTCATATCGACAGCCCGGTTTGGCACCTCGATGTCGGCTCATCCTATCCTGGGGCTGTATAA
>JBAZLB010000004.1:0-191743 GCA_041650495.1 Candidatus Omnitrophota bacterium
TTCATAACATCGTTAGGATCCAAGGCCAGGGATAAAGGAGTGCTACCAGTTCCTGCTAAAGGTATGCCCAGGGTAGTCTTGATATCTTCAGGCAGGACATTGGTAACGGCGCTGAACCTGACAATCTCTTTGTTGGCAGACAGTACAGCCCTGAACTGGTCTACCCTGGTTGGGTCTAAGGTAGCTGTGCCAGTAGTGGCATCGAACTTTGCGCCTAATGCATTGATGAGTAGGTCGTTCTGTTCCTTTAACTCACTGGTATACCCAGGAAGGTCAGAGGCGGTAATCTTGCTGGCATCTATACCGTACTTGGCTAAGGCATCAGCCGTCGGTTTCATAACATCGTTAGGATCCAAGGCCAGGGATAAAGGAGTGCTACCAGTTCCTGCTAAAGGTATGCCCAGGGTAGTCTTGATATCTTCAGGCAGGACATTGGTAACGGCGCTGAACCTGACAATCTGTGTATTGGCGGCAATTATATTTGTTGTATAATCAAAAAGTCTCCTATCTTCCGTTGAGAAAATTACCGTATACTCTGCCCCCTTCTTTTCATATCCAAAAATCGCCAGGCCATCTATCGCTTGGCCTCCGAAAGCACCCATATCTTCTGGATTCTGGGATAGTTTACCGTAAAGAGAAAAAACCTTGCCGCTGCCTAAGCCGTTATCCCCCATAACGTGAGTATTCCATTTATTAACGGAGTATAACAAGGCTGATAAAACTTCAGCATAGTTCTCGGTGCCAATCTGAATTTGACCATTGAGAAAATTCACTGCGCGTTGTAAATTGCTATCTTTACCGTAACCTTCTAAGCTTGCAATGGAATCCGCTAACATCCGGCCTGTTACCGGGTCAACAATATCAATGTTCCTAAGATAATACTGGCCAGCAAAGTCCTTTAGGGCTGCGTTATCGGGGCTCGCCAGATAAGCATAAACGCCATAAATCCTGGGGTCATTGCCGGTAGCTGAAAGACCCTTGTTTATTACTGCCGCTAATATTTCGTATACTAAATTTGTCGCTTTCAGACTGATGAAATCATCGTATTTCCCTAATGAAGCGCTTATATCGGCCGGTGTCCATTTCCCGCCATCCCAAATTAAGCCAAATCCAGCGGCAAAGCTTTTTACATATTCAGGCGTGAAATCCCCTGGTTTAAAACCATCGATACCTTCATATTTAGCATCGCCGTTCTTTAAGGAAGCACGATAATATTCAGCAATCCACTGCGGAATCTTACCGCTCTTTGCCAGAACATCCAGCTTTAATGCCACATCCTCATTTACCTTATTGACAAGGCTATCTCCCATAACTATTGCTTCATTTAATTTCTGCTCCTCAGGAACAATTGGCGCAACTTCCTCACCCGCAGGAACGGCGGGGGCCTGAATACCCAAAGTTTTTTCCTGTTCAATCGTAGCCTTCAAATAATTAACCTCTGTCTCAACGCCTCCCAAAGACTGCAAACAGGAAAGCTGGTATTCCAGGGCAGCTACTTCAGTACCTTCTACTGTCCCTTTCTGTTTAAATAATTCAGCATGCTCGTATTCGTGGGCGATAACCGAGGTCAACCAATTAACGGAAGAATTTTGAATATAGGCGGTAGTGAAAGTTATTCTATTATTGGAGGCATCGAAATACGCCTGAATCTCTTGAGAATCAACAATTACAATAGGAGTTTCATTAAGCGCATCGAATATCGCAGGGTTAATAGAGTTATAATTTGCTAATGCCAGGTCAACTAAGGCATCACCTGTCTTTTGCGGCACAACAAGCCCGATTACTCTTTCCAGTGCCTTTTGCGCATCGCCATCGGTAACAACTAAACTGTCCTCATAGCTGTTAAGGATTTCATTCGGGCCAATCGCACCACCGGAGATCTTCGGTAAAATAGCCATTAATTCCTGGAGGCGGGATTCCGGCGTAATCTGTGAAACCAAGGGGTTAGGGGCATGAATCACTCCGATATACTGTAAGGAGATGTCAACATAAAAACTGCCCCCAACTTCGATGATGACAACCCCGCCCGGAACTAATGGGCTTTTATATTCTCCCGCAAAATCATAAATAAATTCTCTATCTATAGTATAGGTCGGTTTGCCTTGGGCATCCCAAGTAGTAATAAGAGTACGGATGCTAGACTGGACACCTTCAAGAAGCACAAAATCTTTCTGTCCCAGGGTTGCGTTTACGCCGGATATCCCTGTTTCCTGGATGTATAACTGTGCATTCTCACCGGCAGTAAAGAGCTTATTGCCATCAAGGCTTACCTTTACCCCGGCTGCGACATTATACTTTGCCCCGACTACAAATACATTGAATTGCGAATCGATTATTTCGATTTGTTGATTCTTGGAAGGATTGATGTAGAACAGAAGTGAGGTTCCTGATTCATTGGAAGCGATGATATCTGCGGTAGGAGAGAATTTGGCTTTTGGGGCATCCTGCGGAGGGCCGCGGCCGTTACCTACCCCTACCTCATAACTAAATACGCCTGATTTTAATGTTCCGTTTAAACGGGCAACGCCCATACTCAAATCTAAAGTAGCGTCGGCTAAGTCCACTGCCCAGAAAGTCTTTCCATTAGATAGCGTTATAGGTTCAACCGGCACGCCAAGAGGCGCTTTTAAAAGCGGATTAAGCGCGGTCAATATTTGGGTGCCGGAAGGAAGCTTGGTTACTCCGGCTTCCAACGTAATCACTTCTTTAGCATTATAAAGCCAGATGTCAGCGGTAATCCGTAAAGGTGTGCCGGGCTGGTATGTGCCGGGCCTGACTAAATTCAAATGCAATATATTTATGGCTGCGGTTATCCTTTCCGCCCTCTGTTCAGCGCTGATAAGGTCGGAATAGAAAGAAACAGCGTTCATATAATTCTCGCCATATATTCCGGTAAGACCCTTTTCTATGCCCATAGCCTGCTTGTATATATCTTCCGTAGCCTGTTTTAAAGAGGCGGCTTCTGGATTCCTGAAGCCTTTAAAATAACCGTTATCATCAAATTCAACGCCAGTACTGTTTACCCAAGTGTCGTATTTTGCATTAAATTCATTTATCCGGGCCATAACCGCCTCGGCGCCCAGGCTAAAATCAAATACCGGCAGGTCGGTAAGCGGGGAAGATTCGCCTCCTGCCTGGTTGAAATAACCAAATGCCTTGGAGACATTGCTCTCCTTCTTCCAGAAATCCATCAATGCTTCCTTGTAACCTTTGGTTGTATTTATGTCATTCATCAACCTGTCCCAGTTGATGCCGCTCAAGCTGCCGCAAAGGAAATTACCGTCCTTGTCAAAATAGGTGCTGTGGAAGGCAGAGATATCCCTCTTGGCTGCTTCATAGTCGCTGAAGAAAGTAAAGTCGCTGAAGAGGCTGTTTCCTTTTGCATTAAACATCTCAGAAAAGAAATCATACTTAGCTTTGTCTGCCCCGATAATACTGTTAATTGTGCCCATATCCCTGTCTAAAAGGCATAAATAAGAGAAGATATCCGGATGCTCGCTGACTAAAGACCCTGTATTTTCTACGCCTGATAAATTAGGAAGGAGCTCATTTATGCTTATACCCCTTGCCAGGCATGCATTTATAAAGGCTATCGGATCAGTCACCGCCAGATTGATAATGCTGGCAATCTCAGGATGGCTGTTTGCCATATCCATCTTCCAGGCGCTCATAAAATTCTCTATATCCATACAGCAGTTTAACTGGCTGAAATAAATGTAGTAATTCTGCAGCTGGGTAGAAATATTGCCGCTAAAAGCCAGGGCCTTATCCAGCTGGACCTCTTCATAACTCCTATACCCTGCCCTGACTGCTGCCACATGCTGATACCATTCATTCAAGGTGGGAATTTTACCGCTATTTTCTAATTTGTATTGCTCAACCCAAGCCTTAAATTGGCTGAGGTCAATACCATATCCGGATAGAAAGAATGCCTTGGCATCTGCCAACATCTGGTTTATCGCATCGTCAGATAGCTGGGAAACCGGTATAGAACTTAATAAGAGCGAAGGGGCAACTACCAGGCTATTTCCATTGAACGCCAAAATGCCCATACCTGTCTTGGCGAATTCACCTACAAACTGGGCAGGATTGGCGCTAAACCCTTCAAAACCTGCCTCCCAATAGTGCTTGCCGTTTCTGTCGGTGAGGTTGGTGGATACCTTAACAATGATTATATCGGCAATAGAGGCACCGGCAAAAACCATTACCTCAAGCATAATATTATTCGCCCTTAACTCTGCTTCTAATCCGGGCTTTCCGCCTTCCTTGGCATAAACACAATGGTCTGCTTCATGGGCAAGCATACCGGCAATCCAAGCCGCGGAATGGCTCTTTAAATAATCACGGCTTAAAGTAACCTCCCCTGTATTCGGATCAACCTGGGTTGTACCGCTGTCAACTAAATTTATCTTGATATTCTTTACCACAACTTCATAATGGCTGGGGCTAACTACTTTAAGTATATCCAAGGCGCAATTGATAAATGCTATATCCTGTTCTGAGGCGCCGGTTATGGAAATATTGTGGTTAAAGCCGAATTTGCTATGTAATCCCTGGAGAAACTCCAAGCCGTCTTTCCAGGAAGCATTTGCCAGGGTGTTATCAATCCTTACACCCTGCTTATTGGCGGCAGATGAACGCATTGAAGAAGCCACAAATACTTCATAATTATAATTCTTCGGGTCATCAGCGCCTTCTTTGCCTGTAGGCATTATAAAAATAAAATAACCGCCTGCCTGCCCTTGGGCGCCTGTTGGGCTCTCAGGTATAAAGCAGAATAACGAATCCTGCGCCTGTGTTGTATTAGAGCGCGATAATACCGCAGCAATTACCGGAGCGATCAACTTGATATCATTCTCGCCAAAGAAGCCCCTATCGCCTGCTTCTAAGCCAATGTTATTTACTGAGAAATTCAAGGCAAATTCATCTCCGCCCATATTCACAGAAACAGTATATCTTCCCGCTTCTGCCTCTTCTACCGTAACCTTGGCCTCAGAAGAAGATAATTCATTACCTTTCATATCATATGCCTTTACAGAAGTAACGCCGTTTCCTTCGGGAGTAATAACCGTGATTCCTGTGGCAGCACCAGTGTTGGTATCATAAGTCATAATATAAGCCTGAGAGTTATCAGCTGAGGCGGCATAGACAAATATATTGCTTGCCCCGGCCTGATTATTGGCGCTGGCTGAACCGATGATTCCTATACTGTTGGGGTTTATATTATAGCCGGCAGTAGTGAAAGCGCCGGCGAAAGAGGCGATAGAGAAAAACGGAGTGGCAGTATAGCTATTGCCCCTGTTGCTGCCGTAATATCCGGGGAAGCCTGCGCCATTGCTGCTATTGTTATAATTATTGCTGCTATCCATTTGCACCCAATAGGAGGCTCCGGTCCAAGTATTAGTATACCAAGCGTATTTGACATCATTGCCATCAGTAGAATGGACTATGCCTTCTGAATCCCTTATGCCTAAGTTAAAGGTGTGGTCAGTGTGCACCTGGCCATTGGCATCTGTCATACATAATTGCAGGCCTTTATCCGTATAAGCCCACTGATAAGTATCATTCCCTACCTGAACCTGGCTGCCTGCCTGCGGGGCAGAAACAGGAGCTGCTCCTCCCGGAGCAGTCCATCCAGACTCAGAAGGACCAGCGCCATTTGAGCCGGTAACCGAAGTAGGAGTAGAAATAGGACTTCCACCGCCGCAAGAAGTAGGAGTGGGTGTAGGAGCAGGATTTCCACCATCACTACCACTACTAGGAGTAGGACTTCCACCGCTGCCACCGCCGTAGGGACTACCGTTCCAACCAGCACCGTCCCAAGGGCATCCCCAACCATTAGAAGAAGTAGGAGTAGGAGGAGCAGGGCTTCCACCATCACCACCATCACCGCCGCCGCCGCCACCGCCGCCGCCGCCACCCTGACTTTCTACTTTTTCTTGATGTTCCAAAGCACTATCTGAAATAGATCCAAAAGTCTCCTTCAACTGCTCAACAGACACGGCAGAACCGGTATTCTTATCCCCTTCTCCTAATAATCCTCTAACCGTATCATTATCATTTAAGCCGTATCTGGCCTGAAATTCCGCCAAAGAAAGCTCTTCGCCATTATCCATAATAGTGCCTTTTTCGGCATTATATGTGACATAATGGCCCTGGCCGTTTATAGTAACATATATGATTGCGTTTTGGGTGAGGTTTTGCAGTTCGGATACGGTTAAATCTCTACCGTATAAACCGGTTATTTGCTGAAGGCCGTACATAGAGGTTTCCCACTGGCCGGTTACAGAATTATATCTGGAATAGGGGGCTAAAAGTGAAGCTGCATCATCAAAGGAAATATTCAGGAGGGAAGCTAAGGCATGGACAGCGCAGTTGAAGGGCATTGCCGGAGGCCCGCGGCCGGAAAAAGTGGTTAAATCCACATTATCATTACCTAAACCATCATCTGTGGCACTTAATAACCTTGTATTATCCGGGGTAACTGCCCCTCTATTATTACTGTTTAAATCTGGAGCCTTCCATGAGTCTTGGTTAGAAGCAAGCGCCTGGCCATGATTCGGATTATTTCCAGGGTTATTTACCGGTGTGCTTTGAGGGAGTGGTTGCGCTGGCTGCGCCAAAGGCGCCCCTGTCCCCGCCAAAGGCTGTGGATTATCATCACCAACCGTATCAACCGTATCATTATTGCCTATTCCTAATTGCACAGTTATGCTGGGAGCAAGCCAAGCTGGATTTAATATCGGGATATACCTGTTTTCATTAGGATCATAATACGGTGTTTCGGCAGCTGTAGCTGAAGGAAGTATGAAATTATTGATTCCCTGTATTATCTTTAAGAAAGGATTAACCGGGTTAAAAGGTATCTGGCCTGCTTGCGCGGCTTGCTGAGCTACAGGTAAAAAGATGCTCATGTCTGCCTTTGCTGCCCAAGTGACCTCAGAAAAGGCAAAAACACCCGCGATAGTAAGGGCGGTGATCTTCAACCAGATTTGCTCTCGCCAGTTACTCATATTATCTTGACCTTTAAATTACTCAGGCCCCGTGGCTTTTCTCGACGAGATCCATGTTTCTATCTTAAGGGCATAAGTTAAGAAACACTTTAAAAAAGTTTAAACCTACACCTCAAGTATACTTATTCTATGGATGCTTGTCAATAATATTATCTAACTTTTGCCTCGGTTAACGGATTGGTTGAGCCGATATTGACGCATGTATCCGCGCATATACTCTTTGCGCTTATCTTGATGCGTTTTTTCGTACTCTTTGAGGTATTCCTGGTTGGCTATTCTCCAGGCGCGGTTATACTGGCAACGGCTCTTGCGCCAGGCTGACTCCATATCTAAGCATTTGAAATAATCAAGGTTACGCTTACGCCAGGCCCTTTCATTAAGCACCTGCCTGGCTTTCTGACAGTTTGCTTGAGGACATACCTGCTGGTTCGGCCGGTATTTGCTGGGAGTAAATTCTTTCTGACATATTTTACAACGCATGGTAAATTGAATATACCATATATAAGCCAAAGCGTCAAGATTTTTCCATAATTACGCATAAGGATGAAAAAACCGTATCAGGCATTTAAAGGCTGAGGTCTAGGTTAAAGCCCATGTTAAGTTGAGGTATGAAAACCGTATCAACCGTATCAAAATTTCTCTTGACAAAATAAATTTTTTACTTTATACTTAACCTACTTCAGTGGCGTATATTAACTTAGGGATAACTGTCTAAAAAATAATGCGAATGCTTATAAAAAGCCTGAAAATCATCCTGATTGTTTTTATCTCCTCCTCTCTCTGCCTGCAAAGCGCCTTTCCGCAGGCAGTTCTGCCCACACCCAAATACATAAGCTTAATACAGCAAAAAGTGAACACCTTCTTTGTTTACCCCACGGAAGCGGAAAACAAAGGCTGGGAAGGGATAGTCAAGGTAAGATTTACTCTTGGCCCAGACGGCCGGATAAAAGACATTGATGTTGCTGAATCATCAGGTTACCCCCTGCTTGATGCAGCGGCAATGTTAGCGGTAAGAGACGCCAGCCCCTATCCCTTCCCGGAGGATATAGGCAAGATGGATGAAGACACAGAGATCATCTTGCCGGTTAATTTTATGCGGCCTAAGGAATGGAAGCCCGCTGATAAAGATAAATTCCGTTCTTCTCTTTATAATAAATGGAAGGAACCTCTTGCCGTAAAAATCCCTAAAGATACCCAAAATGAGCAAAAGGCAAAGGCCTTAGCTCAGGCCATGGCGCAAAGTAAGATTCAAACCCAGATCCAGGCCCCGGCTAAAGATAAGAAAGAAAAAGAAACGTATCCGCCTCCTGAGCAAAAGACAGAAGAACAAGCGCCGATTATTGTGCCGGATGAGGCAGAAGAGATATCTGCGCCATTAGTTGAGGCAGACAGAGAAGAAACCAGCCAAGAGACAGGCAAGAAAGAAGAGCCTAAAGACCTGCCCTATTTCATAGAAGTGGCCCTGAGGAATAACCAGCCTACCAAGGTAGCCAGGCAGGAAATTGAACTGGCACAGCTGAAGGTTACTGAGGCAAAGCGTAACCTCTTCCCTACGTTCAAAACCCAGGCCTATCACACTGACGGCGATGTTTATAAGGTAGATTACCACGAAGAGGAAGTCAAGGTCCAATTGGACCAGCCGATTTTCTATGGAGGAAGACTGGTCAATACCACGCAGCAGTCCAGGGTTAACCTGGAAATCACCAAAAAGAACTACGACCGCCTAAAGTTAGACGTCATCCAGAAGGCAGAAACCGCCTACTACAACCTAGTGGCGGCCAAGATACATTTAGGGCAAAAAGAAGATATACGCCAGGAGGCACAGGCCTTGTTGAATAAAATAGAGCATCTCTCCAAAATAGGCATGGCTATACCCTTAGAGGTCACCAGCTCCCGCTCATGGCTGCGTCAAATAGACTTTCAGATTGACAGCATAAAACAAGACCTGTATATGGCTGAACTTACCTTTAAGCAGGTCCTTAATATCAAGGATACGCCGATCGTCAACGCCAAAGAGCTGGAGGCAAAGCCTTTAGACTTATCCTTGGATAAATGCCTGGAGATCGCCTATAAAAACCGGCCGGAGATATATTTAAGCCAGTTACTGGTAAAATTTAATGATTTTGGCCAAAGGGTGGAATCTAATAAGAAGAATTCCATGACTGTTGATTTCTCCGGTTCTTACGGATATTACCGCGGCGCCTATAAAACAGAGCCGATGAAACAATCCAATAACTGGTATGTCGGGGTCAAGGCATCCCAGCCCTGGGGAGCAAACACTATGAATGCAGCCTATAGCCAGGAGCACAGCCAGCCGCGCTTCGGCCAAACCTCTCCTACGGCTTCGCGCACGGTTAGCGGTGAATTCAGCATATTAGACAATTTAAAACGCCTTTCAGATAAGAAAAAGGCGGATATTGACTTAAACCGCTCAATTAGCGATTTTGACGAAAGCCTGAAAACCATAACCTTTGAGGTGCAAGATGCCTTCTTAAACTACCAGAAAGCAGTGCTGCAGCTTAAGGCATCCAAAGCAGAAATGCAATTCAGGCGTAATGAAGCAAAGGTTACGGAAATCCGCTCTATGGTAGGAGAGGTCAGCCTTTCCAATTCTATGGAGGCATATTACAGCCTTTCTGAAGCCCAAACCAAATATATCCAGGCTTTAAGTAACTACCAACTCTCCTTAGCCAACCTCAAGAAAGCCACCGGCTACGGCCTAGCCCTCTAACCGGGGACGGTTCTCCTTAATCTTACCTTTTATGCTTCAATCAGTTATGAATGCTTCTTTATTAAAAAGTTATTTGCCCCTCTGAAAATAAGTAGTTAAATAACCATATAACCCGATTATTCTATTAAATAAAGCCACCTTCATAACCCTAGTTATACCAATGGTTTCTAAGGGCAAGAACCGTCCCCTCGTCCCCTTAAACCGTATCATGATACGATTATCCATTAGAACTAACTAAAATCTTCTGTTTCTGAAGATCTAAACGCTAAACAACTAGGAATTTATAAAACCCGAATAATGCCTAAATCAGCATAAAAACTAGATAAATTCAAGCTTAATCTAATGTTGGATTTGTTGTAAAAAGAGTAAAAAGTCAGCTCCCCCCACTTGAAAAATAAAGAAATATCAGGTATAGTTTATTCTGTAAGTTGGTATACGAGTATGCTTAAAGATCTCCTGTGTTAACTTAATCTACACCATAGGGTTAGGGTAAGGGAGATTATTTTGTTAACAGAGGCAAAAGTTAGTTTTCCAGGTTGAAATTCCTATATATATATAGTATATTTTAAGTGAAGTTAGATATTTTTTTTGCTCTTTTATTAAAGACTTTTTAAAAGACTTAAGTATCCTAAATCGATAAAGCCCTCAGCACCCCAAAGTGCCGGGGGAAAGCCACGGATCGATAAAGGGAAAACGGGGTTCTCCCGTATTTATTCTTACCTTAACTCCCTTCCGATAACCGGGTTGCCGAAATTTAGGAGGCGTACCCAGTTTCTCAAAAAAACAACAAAAAATAGTTAAAAATGCAGAAAAAAATGAATAAAAGATTAATCGCGAAAATAGCCTTCTTTGCCGTGATATTGGCCCTTTCTACTGCCAGTATGGTTTGTGCAGAGGATTATCCCTCTGCCTATCTTGGCAATGGCTACCGCGAATACCTCTTAGGCCGTATCCAGAGCGGTTATTATGTAGATATCTTTACTAAACTGGATATGCGCTATAAAGAAAGGGTGAACAAGAGAAACGAAGTAGAAAAAATCGTCTCTTCATCCTACCAAGTCGGCCCACAGTCAGAACATGGCATTTTAAGCGCTGAATTCCAGCAGAAATACAACGCAGAGAACATCCGGGTTGAAATAATGACACGCCGCCAGCAGCGCATCCAGGGCGCCTCTGCCCAGAGTGAATTTAACTACATCAAGCATAGCGACGGCAGGACGGATTATTTTAAAGACGGCTTATTAATGCGTATGGAAAACGAACGCGTAGTAGATCAGTTCGGCAATGTCAGTTTCAAAAACACCTTTAACATCAAATACAATGAAAAACGCCTGATGGTCTCCTCTGAATCTACGGTAAAAGACTCCTTAGGCAATATAAGCACCCAATACTGGCATGGCGCGAAATACTCGGATGACTCCGTATTCTACGCGGATGAAAAGACCAGTGCCGTAAGAAACCTCATGGCTTACACTCTGGAAGAAACAGATTCCGCAGGGAATACCCGCGTCAGCAATTGGGAGGCCTTACAGTATGACGGCAAGTTCTTAAGGGCATTCGCCCAGGTCGTAGAAGACAGTGTTTACGGTATTAGCGCGTTTGTCCGCTCCAATATCAAATACGACGGAGATGACCTGTCCCATATCACTTCTTATCATGAAGAAGGGATTGGCAACGACAACTTGTTCTACAGCTTAGACAGGACGGAGACCACCTATAACGGCGCCCAACTCTTAGGCTACCATGAAACAATCTACACTACCCAGGTAGACGGCAACATAACCAAGACCACCGTAGATGCCCAGTTTACATACAGCGAATTCAGCCTGTTCGGCAGGGACGTAGAAAATGAAAGCCGCCTGCTGGAAACAAATATCTCTGCGATTACGGAGAATGCCGACGGCTCAATTAAAACGGAAAATACGGTGACCAAATACGAATACGACGCAAACCACAATATCATCTCCGCTTCAGGCAACAGCCGTTTCAGCGGACAAGAGGCCAATTGGTATGAATATACGGATGCTGCCGGCCATATTTTAACCAGAAATACGGATGAAAACGGCAATATCACCTACTCTTACGTAGATACCCAGACCGCAGAAACCATTGCCGTGGATGCCGCACAGGTGACTTCAACCTTAAAGGAAGGCAATAAATTCAACGGTACATCTAATACGGAATTTGAGCTCCTATTCGGAACACCCATGGCCAAGCAAATCAATGTCCACACCTCCTATTACGGGATTGATACGGATGGCATCAAATTAACCCGTATAGAAGATACCACCCTCACCTATACCAATGGTTTAAGAGGCAATCTCCTCAGAGTACTCGGTAACCAGGAACATACCCAGATATCCAACCCCTTTATTGACCCGGATAATACCCATATTTTAACCCGTGACCTGAACCTGACTTACGGATATGACGCCAAAGGCAACCTGGTCAAGGAAGGGACGCAAACCACCGGCACAGAAAGAGGCTGGGAATATGCCCAGGAAAGAGGCTGGTATAACGAATACATAAAGAGCATTACCGTAGAATACGATGTAATACTGGGTAAGGCATTAATAAAAACCCAAACCCAGGACAAGCTTTACCTGCACGATATCACCGTGGATATGCAGGGCAACTTAGAGGGTAACTAAACATATTAGGATTTGCTTTATCAACCTGAATAGGGTATAATCTTAAAATCAGGGAGGAAAGGGGGTGAAAGAATGAGAAAAATATTGGGGTTAACCGTAGTTTTATTCTTACTGGTTGCCTGTTCAAATGCCTTTGCCAGTGATGTTACTGAAGAGACGCTGACCACCCAACAGGTCCAAAACATAAAGGTGGAATACGTCTACAACCCTTTTGGCGTGGCGCTATCTTCCACGGAAATTACCCGCATTGAAACCACCACTACCAAGAAGGTGGACGGCAAGACCCAGACCTCAACCACCATTACCGAATCAACTGCTTACAGTGTCTGGAAAGGCGGAAGCCTTAAGATAGACAAGGTAGAGGGGACATCTAACACTACCTCTGATGACGGCACAGTCTCAGATAGCACCTTCTCTACTGTCTATGAATATAACGACAAAGGCCAGCTTATCGGCGCTAAAGGAGAAGGCTCCACTACTACCACCAAGACTAAAGACGGCAAAATAGAGTCCAGCTCAACTTCCACGACTGTAGACACTTACGAAATCAGGGATGGGGTAGCGCTTAAGGTAAAATCTGTAACTACCGGGGTGTCTTACGGGCCAGGGGATACTGACGACAGAGAGAAGAAAGCCGATAATACCACTACCGTTACTTATGAGTATGAAATGAGGAGCGGCAGCTGGGTAGTGACTAAGGAAATTGAATACTCCGAGACCCTGCAAACCGACAAAACCAAGATAGAAATTACCAAGACCAAGGTTTATACCAGGGATGAAAACGGGGTGATTACCGGGATAACCATGACCGCCACCGGAAAACAGGGGCAGGTCACCGGAAGCAGCAACGGCGAGATATCCAAGATAATCTTTAATATGAAAGATTACACCGCCGAATTTACCTTTGACAGCGAGGTAGGCTGGTATCTGACTAAAGAGAGTTTTGAGTGGGACTGGACAGGAGAGTATCCTGACTAAAGAGGGCCGCTTGCTTGTAAAAGTTTTAATGCTTAGGGACGGACTATATCTAAAATCCCTTGAGTGAAAGCGGCTCTCTGCCTTTATTTTCTGCGCCTGTGCCCTTGGCCTAAATATGCGTGTTTTATCCTGCCAGATCATTCAGCCAAATATTTATAAATGCTTGACTATCCTGTATTTTAGATGCTATAATTTCAACAGATATAACCGTTAAGGAGAAAATACAAATGCATAGAAAAAAGATTATCGGGTTATTCTGCGGTATATTTGTTTTAACGGCTTCTTTTGTTTATGGCCAGGTAAATCCTCCGGCAGTCCCTGTTTCTTCCAAGCCGACATCCCCGGTTTCCGCAAGGCCTGCAGTAAAAACCGAATATCTTACCGGCAGGATTTCCCTGGATAAGACTACAAAGACAGAAAAATTGATCCTGGTCACCAAAGACGCTAAGGCATACATGCTTACCGGGGTCCTCTCTGAGAATATTAAACAATCGCTGGCGGAAACAGGGAAAAATAACCTTTTTACCGTCGAGGGAAAACTAAACGGGATGAGCAATGTCTTTTGCGAAAAGACATATAAATATATACCTAACCCCAAAGGGAAAAAAGACCTTAAAGTGGCCGCCAGATGCATCCGTTATTACCACCTGGAGGTAACCCGGGTAGTTTCGGCGAAGAAATCCTGTGAAGTAATCCCGCCTCCTAAAAGGGATACGGAAGAAGAAGACAGGCTGCTGAAAGTGCCGGAAACGCAAAATATCACTCCCCTGGTTACCGGGGAAATCCAGGGAAAAATCAGCGCGCTGAATCTGAAAACGCCTGTTAAAAACCTGGAAATTACCAACCGTAATAAGCAAAGCGCGATTAAGAAAATTACCCTCTTAATTGACTCACAGACGCGCATAGTCAGGAAAAACGAGAGAAGCGAACCGGTGGCCGCAGGCGTTAATACCTTAAAAGAAGGACAAGAGGTAGCCGCGGTGTACTGCACAAAAGACGACTTAACAAATCAGGGATTATTTATTACCATTACCAAAGAATAGAACACCAGGGATAGGGGCTGGCAATAGATAAATTTACAGGGGGTTTAAGCCTTTTTTGTTTTAAGAAAGGGGCCAAACCCTCTTTTTCTTTTTGGGGACGTTTTGGGGACGTTCCCCACGCTTAGAACTCATTGGCAGAATTAGGGTTATGTAAGTAACTTTATTTAAAAGACTGTAGTTATTTGCTCCTACTTCTAGATGAGAAGTAACTTTTTAATAAAGAAGCATCTGTAACTTATTGCAAAATAATAGGTAAGATGAAGAAGAACCGTCCCCCTCTTTTGTTCATTATATGAATATAGCTAGACTTTCTGTAAACAGGCCGGTGACCACCATTATGGTCTTTACGGCGATAATCCTTCTGGGGATTATCTCCTGGGGAAGACTGCCGCAGGAGCTCTTCCCCTCTATAACCTACCCGCAAATAACCGTAGTATCCACTTACCAAAATGCCGCACCGGAAGAAATAGAAAACCTGCTGACCAAGGTTATAGAAGAAACTGTGGGCACCGTCAATAATGTCAAGCGGATCAGCTCCATATCCAAAGAAGGGCTATCCCTGGTCATGGTAGAGTTCAACTGGGGTACGAATATGGATTTTGCCGCGCTGAATGTGCGCGAGAAAATCGACTTGATAAAAGAAAGGATCCCCCGCGAAGCAGGAGAGCCGGTTGTAATGAAATACAACCCTTTTGACCTGCCGGTAATGAACCTGGCAGTCACCGGGCCAATGGGCTCCCTGGAATTAAGAGAGTTATGCCGCAAATACATAAAGGATGCCATTGAAAAGGTAGAAGGTGTTGCCTCCGCCACTATTACCGGAGGGGATGAACGGGAAATCGTAGTAGAGATAGACCAGCCGCGGCTGCGCGCATCCCAGCTTTCTATTGTCTCTGTAATAGACAGTATCCGCACGGCGAATATAAATTACCCGGCCGGAACCATCAAAGAAAGTTTCTATGAATACCTCATCCGCACTATGGGAGAATACCAGAAGCTGGAAGAAATACAAGAAACCCCGGCGGCCCTGGATTCACCGGAAGAACAGGCAAAGACACGCAGGGAGAAAGAACTAAAAGAAAAGTCAGGCCGGCGCCTGGTTTACCTCAAAGACATAGCTAAAGTAAAAGATAGCGTTAAAGAAAAAACCAGTATCTCCCGTTATAACGGCAAGGACAGCATTTCCCTTGTGGTAAGAAAACAGTCAGGGACCAACACCTTGAATGTGGTAAAAGGGGTAAAGAGAGAAATAGAGAAGGTGCTGGCGGAAAAATTACCTAAAGGCATCAAGATACAACTGACCTATGACCAATCCCAGTTTATTCAGGAGGCCTTGAATAATGTGCGTGATGCCGCGGTGCAGGGCGCATTCCTTGCCTTCTTAGTCCTCTTTTTCTTCCTGCGTGAGTTCAAATCCTCTTTTGTAATTACCCTCTCTATCCCTATCTCTATCATGGCCACTTTTTGCCTGATGTATTTCAGCAAGATAAACCTGAATATGATGTCCTTGGGAGGCCTGGCGCTAGGTGTAGGCATGCTTGTGGATAACTCCATAGTAGTTATAGAAAATATCTTCCGCATGCGCCAGATGAAGAAAAGCCTCAAAGAAGCCTGCATAGAAGGGACAGGGGAGATGACTGGCCCGATATTCGGCTCAACCCTGACTACGGTGGCAGTGTTCCTCCCCTTTGCGTTTGTAGTAGGCATTATCGGGCAGATATTCAAACAACTCTCCCTGACCATAACATTTGCCCTGCTGGTTTCCATAATCGTCGCCCTGTCTCTGGTGCCGGTATTGATATCGCTAGGCCGTAAAAGAAGCGCCCCGGGGGCAAGGTTATTTCAAAGAATAAAAGACGCATTAGAAGAAAGGACGAACGCAATAAATTATTATGTGAGGCAGAGGTATTTCTCATATAGTGATTTTGTAGATAATATGTTGAAGAAAAAAGAAAAGGTCATCTATGCAGTCCTGGTGCTGTTTGCCTTAAGCGTGATAATAATGGTATCTGTAGAAAAGCAATTCCTGCCCAAGGTCGACCAGCGCCAGTTTATAGTCAAAGTAGACCTGCCACCGGGAACCCGTATAGAGCTTACGGATAACGTAGTTAAAAAGATTGAGAAACTATTGTTGAAATTAAAAGAGACCAAAGACGTAACCATAAATATCGGCTCCAGCGAAGAAAAGACCTCTGCCCAAGAAACAAACCTGCAGACCTTAGGCAGCCACCAGGCCCAGATTATGGTAAATTTAAAGAAGAAATCTCAAGGGCTGGGTATAAAACGCTCTACGGAAGATGTCATCCAATACCTTAAGTCCAACCTGGAAAAAGAGGACCTGGAAAACGCCAAGATAGATTATATCGCCCAGGAAACTTCCTTTGGCACCGCCTTAGAACAAGGAGCGCCCATTGCCGTAGAGATCAAGGGCCCAGACCTGAATAAATTACTGGAAATATCCTCCCTGGTCCAGTCCAGGATGAAGAAATTAAAAGGGGTCTACGGCATTAAAATAGATATGCCTGCGCCCAGCCCCGAGACCAAATTAAACATTCTTAAGGACAAGGCCTCACTCTATGGCCTTTCTGTGCGCGATATTGCGGTTACCGCCCAGGTATCACTGAAAGGCTTTGTGGCTACCAAATTCAAAGGCAAGATCGACCAGGAAGACGTGGATATACGCGTGCGCCTGCGTCCTGAGGACAGAAGCAGCTTCGGGAATCTCAGGAGGTTATTGATTCATTCACCCGCGGGAATGAACGTGCCGCTCTCTGAAGTAGCCTATCTTACCAAAGGCAGGGGGCCAACGGAAATAAGGCGCATTGACCAGCAAAGAAGCGTCCTTTTGACTGCTAATGTCTATAAACAGAATATAAGGAATATTGCCAAAGCGGTAGACAATATTATTCTCTCCTTAAGGCCGAATATCCCCAAAGATTATTCCCTGCAAATAACAGGGGAACAACAAAAGATGCAGGAATCCTTCAAAAGCTTAGCCTTTGCCTTAATACTGGCATTTATCCTGGTATATATGATTATGGCAGGTGAATTTGAATCATTATGGCAGCCCCTGCTTATTATATTTACTATACCCCTTTCTTTGATCGGCGTCGCCTTTGCCTTATTTATAAGCCGCACCCCTCTTAGCTCAGTGGCCTACTTGGGCATTATTATGTTAGGCGGTATTGCCGTCAATAACGGCATTGTGCTCATAGATTTTGTGAACGTATTAAGGAAAGAGGGGCACTCTCCTTACGACGCAGTACTGGAAGCAAGCAAGGCGCGCCTTAGGCCTATTTTAATGACCTCCTTGACCACTATTTTAGGCTTGTTGCCTCTTGCACTGGGTATAGGCGAAGGCGCGGAACTGCAGGCACCGCTGGCAATTACAGTGATGGGCGGATTAACTTCTGCCACTTTTCTCACCTTAATCTTCATACCAGCGTTGTATCTTGTCGCAGTCAGATATATAGAAAAGAAAGGCCTGTATTCGCCAAGGGAAACAGAAGAAGAAATTGAAGTGAAAAAACCTGTTTTTACTCCTTCTGTAAAAACCAAACCCCCTATTACTATTATGCCTAAAATCATTCCAACTAAAGAACCGATTAGAGATAAAGAAGTACCGCCCACTAAACCGAAGGAAGCGGGAAAAGATATTAAAGAAACCAGCGGGGATAAGGATGTTAAAGAGACAGTTAAGGACAAAGGGGCAGGCGATAAAAAACAACAAATACAAACTATAAAGCCTGCTGAAGCAGAGAAAACTGAACCTATAGAAAAAAATGGTAAAATCAAAGAAGAATCTCCTGTGGATAAGCCCAAGCCAACAGAAGAGATAAAAACGCCTCCACTTCCACTGCCATCTCCTTTGCCTGTGAAAGAACTTCCCAAAGAAGATAAGGGTAAAGAAGTTAAAGAGCCCCCGGGGGGTAAAAGGGTAAGCGCTGATTTGAACCCCAGGCAAAAGGAACTTCTGGAAAAGCTAAAAGAACTAAAGAAAATCACCCGCAAAGACTACGCCAAGATGTTTAATGTATCTGTGCCCACCGCAAGCCGAGACCTTAAAGAATTAGTGGACAAAAAACTGCTCGAAGGCAAAGGCCCGCTTGGCCCGGGTAGATGGTACGAACTGCTCGCTAATTAAATATGAACCTCGCCGCAATATCCGTTAAAAGACCGATAGCAGTATCTATGTTTTTTGCCGGCTTTGTCTTAATCGGCATAATTGCCTTCCGGCTCCTGCCGGTTGAGATGATGCCAAATATCAGCTTTGGCGATATCACTATCAATATAGATGTGCGCGGAGGCATACCCGCCTCAGAGATCGAAGAACATGTGGTAAAGCCCGTGGAGGAGGCGGTGGGTTCCGTCGGCCATTTAAGGAATGTGCTTTCTATAGCCAAAGAAGGAAACGCCACCATTATCCTGGAGTTTGACCCTGGCACCAATATGGATTTTGCCGCCTTAGAGGTGCGGGAAAAATTTAACCGGGTAAGAAACAAGCTCCCCACCGAGATTGAAAAACCGGTTATCGCCAAATACGAATATATGGATGTGCCGATTATGATTTTGGCGGTAACCAGCCAGAAACGCAGCCCCGAAGAACTGCGCAAGATTGTGGATGAGAAAATCAAAGACCGCATCCAGAGGATTGACGGTGTGGCCCGGGCAGAGATAGCCGGCGGCAGAGAAAGTAAGATTATCATTGAGGTAGACCCGTATAAACTTCAGATATACGACCTTTCCATCACCCGCCTGGTAGACATTATCCATACCAACAACGCCAACCTCCTGGCAGGAGAAATAAAACAAGCCAAGGATAAATACCTGGTAAGGACCATCGGAGAGTTCCAGAGTCTCGCCGATATGGAAAATCTGGCCATTGCTACCACCAAAGAAGGCTCAGTCATCCGTCTAAAAGATGTAGCCCAGGTAAAAGATTCATTTCTTGAACCGGTAGCCTTTGCCCGCCTGAATGCCCAGCCGGCTATCTCTATTTATATCCAGAAAGAATCCACTGCCAATACCGTAAGGATATCGCACCTTATAGACAAGGAATTAAAGGACCTGGGTAAAAGTCTGGATAAAGATATAAATATCGTGCCTACATTTAACCAGGCAGAGGCTATAGAACAGGCAATAAGCCAGGTCAAGTCCTCCTTGAATATAGGCGCAATCCTGGCCTCAATCATACTCTTTTTATTCGTAAGAAGCATAAGTACCAACCTGATCATTGCCTCCGCTATCCCCCTTTCGTTACTGATTACCTTCTGCTTGATGTTTTTTAGCAAGCTCACCATAAACGTAATGACCTTAAGCGGCCTGGCATTAGGCGTAGGGATGCTTGTAGATAACGCTATTGTCGTCTTAGATAATATAATTAAGAAAAGAGATGAATTCAGCTTAGCCCATAAAGACAAACCGCGCACCATCATTGAGGCAATGGCCATACAAAAAGAGCTCGCCATATCAGCAACAAATGAAGTCTTCCTGGCTATAAACGCCTCTACCCTGACCACCATAGTGGTATTCCTGCCGCTGGTATTTATCAACCCGGAAATCCGCATGCTCTATAGCGGCATCGCCCTGACGATAACTTATTCCCTGCTGGCCTCGCTTTTAACTGCGGTAACTCTAGTGCCCATGCTGGCATCAGGGATAAAAATAAAACTAGTTGAACCCCCCTCCGAAGACAAAACATTCTATGTGCCAAATAGCGATAACCAACCCCCAGGCCCTGGCCCTGCCTTAAATACGCAGGAAGGGCCCCTGGTCATAGAAATGGGTTGGTTTGAAAAAATATACAAAAAGGCGCTATTGACTACCTTCGCCTTGCGTTATTTTATCATTATCCTGGCGCTAGTGGGTTTTGTGCGCATAATGCAAGAAGCGACGAAATTAGAAAGGGAATTTATCGGTATTGCTGAGCAAAATAAGGTTACGGTATTTATCGAGATGCCTACCGGTACACGCCTTGAGGTATCCGACCGCGTAGTCAAGGAGGTAGAGGGTATCATCTCTAAATTCCCCGAAGTAAAAAGCTCCACGGCAAAAGTAGAGCCCTGGTCAAGCAAGATATACGTAGAGCTCCTGCCTTTAAATAAAAGGAGGAAATCCATCTCTCAGATCATCGCGGATATGCGGCCGCTCACAGATAAACTTGAGCCGGCCTTTATCTATTATGAGGAACCCGAAGAAATAGGCACCAAGGAAATATTAATTGAGATATACGGCCCGGATTATGAGGTATTAAAGAATTTGGCTATACAGATCGCTCAACGCATACAAGGCATACCGAAATTCACGGATACTAAAATCAGGATGCGCGAAGGGCGGCCGGAGATGCACCTGAATATAGACAAGCGCCAGGCAGCGATGTTCGGGCTTAATGCGCAGGAAATCGCCCTGGCCCTGCACGCGCATATGCGCGGGCTGGTAGCCACATATTACCGGGGCATATACGCCCCACTCTTGCGCATTAGAGAAGCTCAAGAAACTACTCCCGCGCAGGAAACTACCCAAAGCCAAAGCCGGCGCCGGCCCCTCTCCTCCCCCCAGCAGAAAAAGGATGAAACCGAGACCATTGTCAGGCTCCAGGAGAAATACCGTAAATCTTTTGAAGCTGTGCGCCAGATAGGGCTGGCAACTGCCGATGGAGAGAATATATTTTTATCACAGGTAGCCAAATTCCAATACAGCATCGGGCCAAGCGAGGTCTGGCGGAAGAATAAATCCCGCATGGTCCAGGTCAGCGCCAACACCGGGGGGACCGCTTTAGGTACGGCCGCGGAAAACGTCAAGGCAGCGTTAAAAGAAATGAAAATGCCTAAGGATTATTTTTGGCAAATCGGCGGCAATTATGATAAAATGATACGCAACCAACAGGAATTGACCTTCGGGTTGATTTTAAGCCTGGTCCTGGTCTATATGATACTGGCCAGCCTCTTTGAATCGCTCACTCAGCCATTTATCATCCTGATGACCGTCCCGCTGGGGGCAATAGGCACGGTTGTAGCGCTGCGTATAACTAACACGCCTATCGGTACAGGGGTATTAATAGGAGCGATCATGCTCGGAGGCATAGTGGTGAATAACGCCATTGTGCTGGTAGACAGGATTAACCTGCTTAAACAAAAATATGGCGGAGGATACGGGCTGGGAGGCTTAAACCAGGCGGTAATTAACGCCTCCTATGACCGCTTAAGACCGATCATGATGACCTCGCTTACTACCATCCTGGGCTTAATCCCAATGGCGATAGATAAAAGCGAATCTTCCAGCCTCTGGTCTCCGCTTGCGATTACCGTTATCGGAGGTATGATTGTTTCTACTTTTATGACCCTGTTTGTCATCCCTTGTATTTATCTTATATTCAGAGACCTAAGATTGATAAAAAGATAAGGAGGTTTCTATATGCCGTTAAAAAAGACGCATGTTTTTATCGCCGCCTTCCTTTTGTTCTGGATCATACTTATCGGCTGGGGCGCCATACATACCGGTATTAAATTAGCCAAAAAAGGACAGCCTCCTCCTGCGGCAGAATCAGTAAAAGAAAAAACAGAAGCAAATAAAGAGGCGGCCTTAAAAGAAAAAGGCGCCAAAACAGAGGCAACACCGCCTGGGCAAAAAAAACAAACCCCGGCACAGGCGCAAGCCCAGGCTGTTGAACCCAGGCAAATCCTGGTCAGGGCATTAAAAGTCAAAACCGCAAACTTCGAAGATGTCCTGCCGGTAATGGGCTCAGTCAAAGGAAAAACCGAAACAGAACTGCGTTTTGAAATCAGCGGATCCGTGAAAAAGATTTATTTCCGCGAGGGGGAAAAAATCAAGAAAGGGGATTTAATCGCCAGCCTTGAACCTCGGGATGCGCAGTTAAAAATAGATTACGCCAAAAACAGGCTTAATTCCAGCCAGGCTGCATATAATTCAGCGTTAAAAAAGTTAGAGGTGCATAAAAAACTTTATGAGGCCGGGGCAATTATCAAGTCAAAACTGGAAGAGGTGGAATTAGAAGCGGAAAGCGCCAGGTATCAGGTGGAAAGCGCAAAAAATGAAGTGGAATTGGCGCAGAATGAAATGGCCAAGACCTCCCTCTATGCCAACAAAGACGGAGTAATGGGCCCGCGCGAGGTAGAAGAAGGGGAATATGCCACCCCCCAGGATAAGATAGGTTCGCTTTTTGAAATCAAAGAGGTATTCGTGGAAGTAGGCATAGTGGAAAGGGATATTCAAAAGGTTAAGCTCAACCAGAAGGCGCGGGTATTTGTAGATGCCTACCCCGGAGTCACCTTCGAAGGCACGGTAGACAACATCTACCCGATAGTAGAAGGTAAAAGCCGCACCCTCACCGCCAAAATCAAGGTCGCCAATCCCGATAGCCTGCTTTTCCCGGGGATGTTCAGCCGTGCGGAGATACTCATTATAGAACTTAAGAATGCTATTATAGTACCTGCAACCTGCCTTATTTCTTCCGGGAAAGGCATATCCTTTATTCCGGTAGTGCCAGCGCAATTGATAGAAAAAGACGAGGAAGGAGTCAGGAGCGGGCCAGTGCAGCTGCGCCGTGTAGGCCTAGGCTATGTTACCAGCGATTATGCCCAGGTAAACTCCGGGTTAAGCGTAGATGACTTAATCGTTATTGAGGCGCAGGGAGAAATAAAAGACAACATCCGGGTTAAAATAGTAGATATAGAAGAAATGGCATTTTAATGAGCAGACAACTTACGGAGTCATAGTTTTCTCTGGAAACGACGTAAGTTGTAGCCCCTGAAAGGGGCGTCTGCGAATTATCCCGAAGCCTGCGAAGAAAATTACTGAGCACAGCGAAAGTAATTTTCGAGCGCTTAGGCAAGGGATACTACGCTCCACGCAGCGCTTAGCTGACGGGGTTAAATACTAGATTATTTGCGCGAATTATCCCGAAGCCTGCGAAGAAAATTACTGAGCACAGCGAAAGTAATTTTCAAGCGCTTAGGCAAGGGATACTACGATTCACGCAGCGCTTAGCTGACGGGGTTAGTTGTACCCCTTGCGTAATCACTGTGCAATTTCAAAGAAATTACCTGCGTACGCTTCGGGATGAATTTACTTGTTACTTGACGTAGGAGAGGGCAAATTTTAGCCCCAACCGGATTTGAACCGGTGTTTAATGGCTGAGAACCATTCGTCCTAGACCAGGCTAGACGATGGGGCCGTATGTTTTTGAATTTTCTTCATTTTAAAGGAATACCCTTTTTAAGTCAATAGATTTATTGGATAAACGGGACTATGGGCAAAGAGAAGGTAAGGAATTAAATGAAAATCGGCGTAGGATTGAGTATAGAACAAGACCCTGCCCTGGCAGCCAAAGAAGCCTGCAGGATGGCAACCTCAAACCTCTATAATTCTAAAATAAGCCTGGCAATCATATTTAACACTCCCAGCCTTACCTCCTCTTACTTTTTAAAAACAATAAGCGTTGCCCTGGCAGATGCCTCGGTAATAGGATGCAGCGCAGCCGCAATCATTTCAAATAAAGGCATATTTAAACACGGCCTAGCAATCATCGCCTTTAGTTTTCCTGAAAATATCTATTTTAACATCGCTTCTATGCAGAATATAAGATCAACGGAGGCCATAAATGCCGGAGAAGAGCTTGGCGAAAAGCTGCTTTACGGCTTCAAAGGCCTGCACCGGGACCTGGGAATGATCTTCTCCGACTCTTTAAACGAAGCGGGCAGTAAGTTCATCTACGGCCTGCAGGCAAGACTGGGGAAAAGCTTCCCCCTGGTAGGGGCATCTCCTTCTCCGGACATGCGTTTTGGGCGCACACACCTTTACCTTAACCAGGATATCCTGCACGATAGCGTACTAGGGATACTATGGGGAGGAAAGATCAGGTTCGGATTGGGCATAAAACACGGATGGAGGCCATTGGGCAGGCCGCGCGTAGTCACAAAAATAGAAGATAATATCATATACGAGATAGACGGGGATCCGGCGGTAAGAATATACGAAGACTATCTGGCAAAAGACATAACTGAGCTCCAGAAAGAAATTAAACGCATATCCATACTCTATCCCCTGGGGGTATACCTGCCGGGAGAAAAGGAATACCTTCTGAGAAATATCACCGCCATAGAAAACGACGGATCGCTGCGCCTGCAGAGCAATATTAGCCCGGAGAGCAGCGTAAGGCTGATGATCGGCACAAAAGAATCCTGCCTGGAAGCCACGGAAGAGGCGGTATATGAGGCGAAGAAAAATTTCAATAGCTCGCTTCCGGAATCCGAAGAAAAAGATAAAAAAAACTTCGTGCTGGTCTTTGACTCGCTGTCCCGGTATATGCTGCTGCGCAGGGATGCAAAAAGAGAATTGGATATCATAAAAAACAGTTTCGGGGAAGATACCCCGATAATCGGTATATATACCACCGCAGAACAGGCGCCGCTGAAGGCAATAACCTATCAGGGGCAGAGTTATATGCACAACCAAAGCATCGCCGTTTTAACTATCTCAGGGTAAATATGGAATACTTCATGGATATACTGCGCATTGTCAACATCCTGACACTGATTTCCCTTGTCGTAGCATTGATTTTTAAAGTGGATAAGGCAAAACAGCTGCAGGCAAACGTGGACAAATTAAAAAAATCGCTGGAAGAAATGGATGAACAGGCGAAGCTCATCGTGCGCACCGACATGGAATTGAATAAAACCCAGGAAGAACTGGACAAAAAGATAACCGGCCTTTACTCACTCCAGGAATTCTCCCGGATAATGAGCACAACCCTGGAAAAAAACCAGATCTTCAGAAAGGTGGGGGCTGCGCCCTTTGAAGAACTGGGAGTAGAAAAGGCCTGGGCGGTATTGTGGGATGAGAAAGCAGACCAGTTTGTTACTTACCTTGTCTCCGGTTATAAAAGAGATGAAACCGAACAGATAAAATCCCAGATAAATACCGAACAGGAATTATACCTGGGCCTCATCAGAAAAGGCAAGACGTTCTCCTCTCGTTATGCCATCCAACAGGCTGCCTTAGTAGAAAAAATAAAGACGCTGTTTAAGGTGCACTCATTCGTGATAGCGCCGATACTGGCTAAAGAAGAAGACAAAGGACTCATACTGATGGGTACGGAAAACCTGGATATGACCATAACAGAGGGAGACGAAGAATTAATTACCATCCTTGCCAATCAGATCAGCCAGGCGCTGGACAATTCCCGGCTCTTTGAAAAAACCTGGCAGGCCCAGCAAGACCTGGAGAAAAAAGTAGAGGAAAGGACCAGGGAATTGACGTTTGCCCTGGATGAAGTGCGCAAGATAAACAAACGCAAAAGCGATTTTATATCCAGCGTATCGCACGAGTTAAGGACGCCCCTGACATCTATAAAAGGCTACGCCGCAATATTACTTGCTGAAAAATTAGGCAAGGTACCCGACGCGGTAAAAGAACGCCTGGAAAAAATCAATCGCCACAGCGACGAGCTGGTACATATGGTAAACGACCTGCTGGATATAGCCAGGATTGAAGCCGGCAAGACTATAATGAATGCGGAGCCGCAGAATATAAACGAAATGATCGCAAATGTTACAGACCTGATTATTATACAGTGTAAAAATAAAAATATTAAATTAAACACACAACTGCCGCAGGACTTGCCCCTTGCCTTGGCAGACCGCACACAGATAGAACGTGTTCTTATGAACCTCATAGGAAACGCGGTTAAGTTCACTCCTGAAAACGGCAATATAACCGTAACGGCAGTCAAAAAAGAAGATTTTATGCAGGTAGGCATAAAAGATACCGGCATAGGCATACCCCCTGAATCAATCAATTTTATTTTTGATGAATTCTACCGTGTAGATAATGCCGTAAATCAGCAGGTGAAAGGTACGGGGCTAGGTCTTTCCCTGGTAAAAAACATCATCCATGCCCACAGGGGGAAGATATGGGTAGAAAGTAAAATGGGGGAAGGCAGTACGTTTATTTTTACCCTGCCTATAGCCCAATAAGGAGAAATTATGGCTAATCCGCAGATATTACTGGTTGACGACGACCCGGACATACTCGATGTCCTGGAAATCGCCCTTTCTGAGGAAAACTATACCATCCTCAAGGCCATGGACGGAGAAGAGGCGCTGAAGATTATTAAATCCAAGCCCCTGAACCTGGTGTTATTAGATTATAATATGCCCAAAATGAACGGCCAGCAGGTTTGTAGAGAAGTAAAGAAAGACATCCTCCTGCAGCATATTCCGATAATAATGGTAACAGGAAAAGGGGACACGGAAGACAAGGTCGGCGGTATTAATGCCGGCGCGGATGACTATATTGTAAAGCCGTTTGAGCCGAAAGAACTGCTGGCGCGCATACGTATGATTTTAAGGCGCACAGAAAGAGACCTGGAGGCAAACCCGCTGACGCGCCTGCCGGGGAACGTCTCCATACTGAATGAAATTACCAAGCGCATAGAAGAAAAAAAATTATTTGCCGTATGTTATGCAGACCTGGACAAATTCAAAGCCTACAATGATACCTATGGTTTCCGGCACGGGGATGAAGTAATTAAGGAAACTGCGCGCATCTTAATACAGGCGGTCAGGCAGAAAGGCCATAGTGAAGACTTTGTCGGGCATATCGGCGGAGACGATTTTGTATTCATTACTACCCCCGATAAGACAGATGACATATGTAAGAAGATAATCGCGGACTTTGAAAATACTATCCCTTCCTTTTACAATGAAGAAGACAGGAAAAACAAATATATCCTCGCCCACGATAGAAAAGGAGTTGAACAAAAGATATCCCTCCTTTCGATATCCATCGGGATAGTTACTAACGAATCCCGCCAGATTGAGCACGTAGCCCAGGTAGGAGAAATAGGGGCGGAACTTAAGGCCTACGCCAAGAGCCTGGAAAGAAGCAATTACATCAAAGACCAGCGTAAAGGTAACGAAAGAATTAAACCTTAAGACTAAGGGGGACGGTTCTCGCGCTTATAACTCATTGTCATAATTAGAGTTACGATGATGATTTTATTTATTGCCCGCCCGTCTTTAGCTAAAAAATACCCCCAAAGAATCTATCATAACCAATAATTCTCCGGGGGTAAACCTTAGATTATGGTGCGAGGAGAGGGAGTTGAACCCTCACAGGCTCATCGCCCAACAGCCCCTCAAACTGTCGCGTCTGCCATTCCGCCATCCTCGCAAATGTCTATATAGGCTGATCCTTTAAACTGCTTCCCCATTCTACGTTATCACCTGCCCGGCGTCAAGAAGAAAGGAAAGATAATAAACGATAACTACCGCCCATAGGAAACCCGGTTAGTAAGCCTACCCACCCCTTCAATATACACCTCAACCTTATCTCCCGGCTTAAGCCTGCCGACGCCAAAGGGCGTACCCGTGGATATAACATCTCCGGGGTATAAGGTCATGATTCTGGATATAAAAGAAACTAAATACGGAACAGGAAAAATAAAGTTTCTGGTATTAGAAGCCTGTTTTATCTTTCCATTCAAGCAAGTCTTGATATCCGCCGCAGAAGGATCAAAAGAGGTTTCTACCCACGGACCTAAGGGGCAGAAGGTATCAAAGGACTTAGCCCTTGTCCATTGGATATCTTTCCTTTGCAGCCTTCTTGCCGTAACATCATTTAAACAGGTGTAGCCGAGTATATATTCATTTGCTTTATGCTGCGCGATATTACGGCTTATTTTCTTTATTATAAGAGCAAGCTCGCCCTCATAATCCACCCTGCCGCATCCGGAAGGATATACGATATTTTCTCCATGGGCAATAAGGGCGCTGGGTGGTTTTAGAAAGACTACCGGCTCAGAAGGAATCCTCATCTTAAGTTCTCTGGCATGGTCGCGGTAATTAAGCCCAGCCAGGATTATCTTGGAAGGGGAAACAGGCGCAAGCAGCCTTACTTTATTTAACGGCAGGGAGCTCCTTGATAATTCTATCTTAGGGAAAGGACCATCTTTAAGAATTCTTACCGTGCCGCCTTCTAATTTTCCGTAGGATACTTGTTTTTTATAGAGAAACCTGATTATGCGCATAGCGTAAGATCAGACGGCTTCAATAGTGGATGGCGGCTTGGTGGCGATATTATAAGTGACACTTACCACCCCGGGCACTTCAGCTAGAATACGCGCAGACAATCTATCCAGGGTTTTAAAAGACAGCCTGGTGGGACAGGCAATACGGGCGTCATTACTATCCCAACACCGGATTTCAATCTGCAATCCGAAATCTCTCTTACCGCTACGCACCCCGGTTACCCTATCCTGGTGCAATATGGCCATATATTGAAAAGCGCAGGACTTCGTTAACTCTTTCTCTACAATAGCAGTGGCAAGCCGCACCACCTTGACCTTCTCAGGCGTTACCTCACCAATTACCCTCGCTGCCAAAGCCGGGCCCGGGAAAGGCATGCGGTTATATATGGATTTAGGAAGGCCTAATCCTTTCGCTAATTTGCGCACCCCGTCTTTACGTAACTCTACCAGGGGCTCAATTATCTTATATCCAAAAGCCTTCTCTGGATCAATCCCCAACTGTTGGAATACGTTATGCTGCCTTTTGATGCCGGCGACTGTCTCGTCTATGTCCGTCAAAATAGTCCCCTGCAAGAGGTAACGCGCCCTGCTTTGCCTGACCAGTTTACCAAAAACATCCTTGTAGAAAGCCTGAGTAATCGCTTCTCTTTTTTTCTCAGGGTCAGCTACGCCTTTGAGGGCGCGGAAAAATTTTTCCTGAGCCTCCACTATCATTACCTTAACCCCAAATTTTTTAAATATAGCGACTATTTGTTGAGGTTCGTCCTGACGCATCAGGCCGTTGTTAATAAAATAAGTCTTAAGCCTGTTGCCCAAAGCCTTATGGCCCAATAAGGTTACTGTGGAAGAATCAACCCCTCCTGAGAGGGCATTGATGGCGGTTCCGCCTTCTACCATCGAAGCAATTTCTTTTGCCTTCTCTGTGATGAATTTATTTGCATTCAACTCATCTGCCTTAATCTCTTTTGCCTTAAACATAAAACCTCCTTAATTTTAAAACATAATATAACATAACAACCCCTTGCCCTCAACACAAAACCATAGGAAGGCAAGCGGTGTTCTTTTATGCCTTCTTAAAATATTTGGATTTGTATTCTTCGAGCAATCTTAAGGACTTATCCTTACATTTTCCGCAAACGGTGCCGATTTTAGTGCGTTCCTGCAGCTGGTAATAATTCCTGGCTCCTTCAAGGACCGCATTTTCAATCTCTCTATCAGTTATCCCCAAACACTGACAAATAATATGCTCTTTTTCCTGTTTTGCCTTATCCGGCATACCAGAACGCACATAGTAATCATCAATAGCCGCACGCAGCGCCTTATCACCTAGAACTGAGCAATGGATCTTATGCTCGGGAAGCCCCCCCAGGGCCTTGGCAATATCATGCGAGCTTAATTGATACGCCTGGCTGAGTGTTTTTCCGACTGCCAGCTCAGACAATACTGAGGTACTGGCAATAGCGCTTGCACAGCCATAAGTCTTCCACTTGCATTCAGTTATAGTTTCTTTTACTTTATCAACTTTTATGACCACAATCATTTCATCCCCGCATTTGATATTTCCGATTACCCCCTGTCCGTCAGCCTCAAACGATTCTTCATCCAGTAAGAGGTTGCGCGGATGCAGAAAATGATCCTTCACTTTATCCGTATATAACCATTCCGGTTTTTTATCCATGTTTTGCCTTGGTCGAAATGGTAGAGATCTGTCTTACGCGTTTGATAACCTGAATAAGCTTTTCTGCAGCATAATCGATATCCTGCTTTGTGGTATCCCTGCCCATGCTTATGCGGATTGAACCGTGTGCGCGTTCTTGTGGAATACCTGTGGCCATTAAAACATGAGAGGGATCAAGTGAGCCGGAGGCACAGGCAGAGCCAGTTGAAACACATATGCCTTGCGTATCCAGATACAAAAGTATTGCCTCCCCTTCAGCCCCGCCGAAAGACAGGTTAAGGGTGCCGGGAAGACTATCTATTGGGTGGCCGTTAAATTGAATATTGGGGATATTTTTTTCAATGCAATTTTTAAGATGTTTCTTAAACATAGACAAACGCCTGGATTCACCGGCCATTTCTTTCTTGCGCATTTCAACTGCTTTACCTAATCCGAAGATGCCAAGCGTATTTTCTGTGCCCGCACGCCTGCCTTTTTCCTGATGGCCTCCGCGGATAAAGGGACAAAACGGCGCGCCTGAGCGGATATATAAAGCCCCGACTCCTTTCGGGCCGTAAATCTTGTGCGCTGAAAAAGAAAGATAATCCACGCCGAGCTCTTCTACATCGATAGGAATCTTTCCTACTGCCTGGACTGCATCAGTATGAAAAAGCGCTCCCCTGCCGCGGACGATCTTAGAAATCTCCTTAATATCCTGTATCGTCCCGATCTCATTATTTGCAAACATAACCGATACCAGGCCTGTATTATCTGTCAGCGCTTTTTCTAACTGCGGGATATCAACTTTACCATATTTATCAACTCCAATATATTTTACTGTTGTCCCTTTCTCTTGGAGGCAAGCCGCTGACTCCAAAACACAAGGGTGTTCGATTTTTGTAGTAACGATTTCTTTTCTGTGCGCTTTCATTGTCGGGACTTCGCAGCTAGGAAAGCCCTGACAGGAGAAAAGATTAATCACGGCATTATTTGCCTCCGAACCGCTGCCGACAAAAACAATCTCTCCAGGGCATGCCCCTATAAAAGAAGCGACTGTTTCCCTGGATTTTTCGACAAGCGCGCGCGCCTGTCTACCAAACTCATGCAGGCTTGAAGGATTGCCAAATACCTCCATCGCTTCCCTCAAGGCCTTCTTTACTTCAGGATGTAAGGGCGTGGTCGCATTGTGATCAAGATAAACTCTCCGTTTTTTTTCCTGTTTCATAGTATTTCTCCCGTTTATATTTTATCACAAACATTAAAAGATATCCGTCTTTATTATGCCTGTGCCCATTACACCCCTATTTCTTCCTTCTTTATTGATACACCTTTTGCATCCTGCTAATCATCCTCTTGTCTAAAGCGTACATACAATCATAGAGATTATCTTTGAAGCTCCCGGGGCCCTTTGATTTCTTCGCTGCGCACTCCGCAGCAACTTCAAAACACAAGAGGCCGCAAACTGCCGCATGCGCCGAATCTTTTTCAACCGCAGCAAATGTAGCAATGACCGATGCTGCCATACATCCCGTACCTACCATATAGCCCATCATAGGATGCCCGTTTTTAATAATAAAGGTTTTCTGTCCGTCACAGACTATATCTTCCTGACCGGTTACTACAACGGTGCACCTGCGTTTCAAGGCAAGCCCCCTGGCCAGCCGCCTCATATCTATCTTTATCCTGGTTGAATCTACGCCTTTTGTTCTAACATCTTCTCCTGCTATCCTGGCTATCTCCGAAACATTACCTTTGAGAATATCTACCCTTACATCATTCAGTAACTGAAAACAGCTCTTATCCCTGAATATAGTTGCGCCTGCGCCACAGGCATCAAGGATTACCGGGATGCCCTTTTTATTTGCGCTGCGAGCGGCAATCTTCATCGCCCTCAGGAAATCAACGGTAATCGTGCCGGTATTTAAAACAAGGGCGGATGCCATACCTGCCATTTCCGCAACTTCTTCCTTAGCATGAGCCATAACGGGAGAGCCGCCTATGGCCTTGACGATATTAGCACAGCCATAAATAGTAACCCAATTGGTCAAATGGTGAATCAATGGCCTTTGTTTTTTTATTCTTCTTAATAAGGCATACGCATCAATTTTTATTTTAATCATAACCATTTCTCCCTTTTCTTCATCGAACTTCTCATCCCGGATTAGTCAAGCCGCCCCAACAAGGGGATTCCTGCAAAAAAGTCCACTGCTAGAAATCCCTACGCAGTGGACTTTATTATATCAATAAATATTGTTATCTGGTTAACTAACGCACAAGGCTAGCAAACAAAATATTGTGTCTACCAATTGACTGCCTTATACTCAAGCGGGCATGAATCACCGCGCGCAGGAACAGGCACCGCATGCACAGACATCAGGACAAACTTTATTACAGCCGCATTTTCCATTATCTTTCGTTGCTGCATAAGAAAAACCCGCAGAAACAATAAACAATGCCCCTAAGAGCAAGAGCGTAAACTTTTTCATCATGACTCCTTTCTTTAAATTAAACAACTAAATGATTAGTAATATTTTCTGCTTTTCTGGTTCCAATTCTTTATTTTGTTTTTTTGCTTATGAACCATATTTTCTAACGTAACTGTGGACAATATTTTGAGTATCTTTCGAGAGGTCTCTTGCCATACGTCCCTGGCAATACACAGCGCAGAACGTTTACACGCCGAAGGGTTATTCACACAGTCTAACAAACACACCGGACCCTCTAACACCGAAACAATGTCCTTAAGATTTATCTGCTTGGGCGGCCTGGTAAGGGCATAGCCGCCATTAGCCCCCCTGGCAGCATTAATAAGCCCGGCGTGCTTCAGGGGCGCTATCAGCTGCCAGAGATATTTTTCTGAGATTTCCTGCCTTTGGGCAACATCTCTTAGAGAAACCAGGCCCTTCCCAAAATGTAAAGCCAGGTCCAGCATTAAACGCACACCGTAGCGGCCTTTTGTTGATAATCTTATCACTATTTGCTCCTGAGATCCCTTATTATCTATAATAACTATCAATTTACTAGGATATCATAAAAACATACTTTTGTCAATATTTAAGAAGGGATATGTCTTATCTTATAGGCGTTTCTCTTGAAAGCAAAGGTTGATGATAATCCGGCGGGATTGATGTTTATCTAAATGGGATTAAGTTTGAATGTTTATATCGTATATATTCCAACAGGGTAACTACTGCTATTCTTTTTTGACTGCACCATGCTAAATAACGGCTAAGCATAGAAAGCATTTTCTCTCCGGTGTTTCGCACCAGAGGTCTGAATCTCCTTGCGAGAGACCAATGACTGATATTAGCGAAATCCCAACTATGAAAATAAATGTTAATATATTCTTCGGACAGGTAAATCATTTGGCTGCACGATCGGGCATAGGAGAAACCAAAATTCCTGAACCAAATCCATGAAAGTGGTAACCGCAGAAATGGGGTGACCGATACAGGAACTCTTATTACCCCCTTTTCTAGATACAAATTTCTTGACTTCAAAATATTACAATACCTGCCAGGAACAAATGTTGGATGCAAAGAATTATCGTAACTAAAACCCGCCTCTCTCAAGATATCGGAAGGAACATCAATAAATTTGTGAGAACGACAACCATATATTCTTTGCTGGATTTTCGCTTCCACGAATGTTTTTTGCCTCTGGAGTTCAAGCGCCATAGTACGCCCATCCCCTCCTATAATACTATGTAAAGCTATTTCATGCCCATTCTTTATCAAAGATTTTAATAGTTCCGGGAATATCCCGGCTATTCCCTCGGTAACAAAGAATGTTGCACTCATATTAAATATTTTCAATACATCGCACAAGGCCTCTAACCCTTCTAAGCTAACGGCAACTTTATCTTCTTGAGATATAGTTGCTCCGAAATCATGAGGAATGCTAAATTCTTCAAAATCAATACAAAGGGTTAAATATTTATTTGACATAGCATTAAACGGGGGCCTTTATCATGATTCTTGAAATATTGTCTTTTTCTTGTCTCTGCGGCTCAGTAATAATCCTACGGCTGAGCGTATATATCTTTTTAATTCTCCCCAAGATTTGACACCCCGGATTAATTTCAATAAATAAAGCGGCCTGAAATAAAAGGTAAGGTAGGCATATTTGGTCATCCGCTGCAAAACATCATCCGGGACTTCTGTCCAGGGAGTTGGCAGCCTTCGTTCAAAAACACACCCTCTAATATATTCTCTCCAATAATCAAATCCCAGGGCTTCAGTAACCGCCTTATTTAATTCTGTATCGGGTTTTGCCATAACTCTGTGGTATTGGGCGTAATCTACCCCTATCGCGCGGGAATAAGCAATGGTCTGACGGATGGATTCGAGCGTTTCTCCAGGTACTCCTAACATGAAAAACCCTAACACCTGAATACCGGATTTTTTAGTCAATGCTACCGCCTGCATAGCCTGCTCAACCACAATTTCTTTCTTCATATTTTTAAGATTATCATTTACTCCGCTTTCAATACCATATAATATTCTTCTACAGCCGGCTCTTTGCATGCAAGACAACAATGCAGAATCTACCTGGTCTACGCGTGCACGGCAAGCCCAGTGTATATCGATATTCTTTTTCAATATCCCATCGCATATGTTGTAAACCCGGTTTTTTAACATAGTGAATGAGGGGTCAAAGATATCCATCTCTCGGATGTTGTAATTATGAAAACACTCCTCGATTTCAGCCACCACCAAATCTTCGGACCTAAAGCTCATGGGAATCTTATGTATATGGCAGAATACACAGCTGCCCGTACATCCCTTACTGGTTACCATGATGGTATAGTTCTTCCTCTTGGACATTACTGCATGATATTTTTCGTTTGGCAATAAGCCCCGCGCGGGAAAAGGCAGTCTATTAAAATCTTCCTCCATAGTAAGTGGTTCTGAAATCCGTATTTCTCCATTTTCGCGCCAACCAAGGCCCGGGATGCCATGTAAACTTTCCCTATTTTCTACTGCTTGTATAAAACGCGGTAATGCCTCTATGGCGGGTCCTATAATAATATAGTCGATAGGAGCATAGCGCAGTACTTGCTCGGGATACATACTGCAAAGCACATTTCCTGCAAGAACTGGTAACTGAGTATGTTTTTTTAAGAATCGTACCCATCGCAACGTATCGAAAAAGCCATACGCGGTAAGCATAAAACCGAGCATATCCGCTTTAAATTCGTTAATCCGTATTAGAACTTCGTTTTTGCTGAGTTGCTCTGCGTTGGCATCAATAATACAAGATTTATTTCCTGCCTTTTCAATGACGGCAGCGGCATAGGCTAGGCCCAGTGGAGGGAAAATGCCAAATTCTCTGCTAACAATATCTATATCCTCTTCAAAACTTTTATGAGAAATGGGAGGATAAATAAGTGCTATGTTCATACTACGGCTTAACTTCATACAGCGTTATATATGGCCAATATTCAACGGGCAGCCTCATTAAAGCATCATCATAACGGAATTGGCTTTTTTTCTGTAGTGGATTTATTATGCGCTGGTTTTTAACTAAAACAATATCTGCTGGATTAGCATAATCTGATACGACGTATTTGATGGTTGCTATTTTCTTCAATAGCTCATTATCAAACGTCCGAACTATAGTACCATTACGGATATATTTTCTTAATTCTAAGATATCCACGGGTACATTATAAAGAAGAGCAAAATATTCGATAACATCGATTAAAGAATCGTGTCTTGCGTTTACGGCAAGTAAATAATGACCTTGTTTATTTTCTAATAACATTTGTTTGTTAATATGTAATAACATTTTTCCTATCGGATGCTGCGCGTTCATTGTTGTGCGTAAATACATGCCGTGAGAAATGAATAAATAAATGACTGCAAAAATAACGGATGTGGTAAAAATGGCTCTAAGCCATTTATTTAACAATGTTAAGCCGCAGGCAATGATAATAGATAAAGCGGGTATTACCGGTATAAAATATCTGCTTTCTTCGTTTCTGAGTATCGTAGCAAGAATTACTAACGGCGTAAAAAAATAGGCCAAGAATATCAATACATATTTCCTCCCGATTTTACGGAGAAAGCAAAAGAGGGCGGTCAGTATAATAATACCCAGCGGGATCTGGACGCTATAAGATACGCTCTTTATCGGAGACCAAAGGGCATAAGCAAGATACCTGCCAAACAACAAGAAGTGACCTAAGAGACTATGAATGGATGATTCAAATTCTAATGTCTGGAAGTAAGAATGAGTTACCGCATGGAAATCAAGAAATGGGATAGTAAAAAGGCAGCCTACCCCGCTACCCAATAGAAATGAGTAGAAAAAATTCTTACTAGCTTTTATTTTTACAGATATACCTGCTTTACGGAGTCCCAGTAAACTGAATACCATATAGATACATAACGGACCAATGATATAGATAACAAAAGTATATTTTATCAATATACCTGCTGCCAAAGATAAGCTAAAGAGTAAACTATAAAGACTGTTGCGAAAATAATCAGTTTTCAATAAAAATAATATACTCATACATACGAAGCTGCACAGGGCAAATTCCATAATTGAAAGCCGGGAATAACTTAGGAAAAAGAAATTAAAAAATGAAAGAATAAAGACGGATAGGACGGCTGTACATCTATTCCGCCGTATTATCATGGCCAATTGATATGTGCAGACTATTGTCATAAGGTAGTAAAGTATATTAAAACCCGCGCATACTTTATAGGAAAACCCACCCAAAATAAAACAAATGAACGACGGCATGAGAAAATATAACGGTGAAAACAACTGTGTCCCGCGAAAGACATTTATGCCACCCGAAGAAAATGCGTGATAATACCGCAGCGAAACCAATAATTTTCTGGCTTCATCACCGCAGGGGCGGCTGTTATCATTAATTAAGAAAAATACTACTGCGCAAATAAAAACGGCGGCCATTAGCACCGTAAGGATTATCGCATAATTCTTATTCATTATCGGTTTCTCCCCTTAAGCGAGTGAATTAATTATAGCAAATAATCTCCCCCCTATAGCCTCCAGAGAATAGTGTTTTTCTACAGTTTGCCGCGCATTTCTTCCCATGGCATAACGTAAACCTTTGTCTTCGATTAAAGCCCTCATCTTATCAATAAACTCTTCTTTGTCTTTTGCTAAGAATCCACTCCTTCCATTATCGATGATACCCCGGGCTTCTCCCATGGCACTTGCTATTGTTGGTTTCGCCATGGCCATATACTCAAACAGCTTTGTAGGGCTTTTTGCCCGGTTGAATTTTGTGTCTTGAATCAAGGGAAGAAGACCAATATCAATGCCTGCAAGATACGCAGGAATATTGTCCGGATGGATCCATCTGTGAATCATTATCCTGTCGTGGTGCCTAATAGTACCCAGATTAGCTTTAATTTTATTTAAAAACTCCCCTTCCCCGGCAAGGCTCAAATAAATAGTATTATAGCTATCGGCTAATCTAGAGAATATCTCAATGATAAATTTAAGGTTATCATCCATTTCTTTATGGTAAGCTGTCCCGATCCAAGAAAAAGTTATTGCCTCCGCATTGCTAGTTATGTCTTTCGGGTTAAAAATAGCGGTGTCCACACCCGTAGGGATATAATAAATCCTGGGATTATATTTACTGAGATACCCATCTAAGAATTTACTCGCAGCAATACATACGTCTGAATATTTTGCGATCTTCTTAGTTAAATATTCCATCTTAGAACTCGGCCATAATCCAGCATAATATACCGGATACTCACGTATATTCCAATCATCACAATCAAAAATAAATTTGTTATTTTTCATCAGAGAAATTAAAAAGGGGGTGAGCGTATGATAATTTAACCGCTGCATGAAAATAACAGTGTCCCTGTCAATCTTTTTCCATAACAGAGGCAGGGCCCGTATATTAAACTTAATCTTCTCGCTAACCCCCATCTCTAGTTCCCGTTCGCCATATTTTGCCCCCAAAGAATCGGCAAAAGAAAATACTTCCGTATCTATATTGTATCTCTTTAATGCCCGCGCAAAGCCATAACAACGCACCCGCGCTCCTGAAAGATAATATCCTTCTCGTGTTATAAAAATAACCTTCATGGGTTTATCCTTATCGGCAATCTACAGCTGCCTGAATCTATGCCAGGATATATCCTAATACTAAAAGCAATACGCGATCTAAAAAACGCCGCGCTGTTTGAATTAATGCGGAGGGCTTATTGATCATTTTTTAACGTTTTACTTCCGCAATTAATGAAAAATATGCCTCCCCGGAAGGCTTCAATACTCCGTTTTCATACGTGCACATACCCAGGTCGTCATCCCAACGTTCAGCCTCAGAACTATTATGCCACAATCGCGCTTGTCTTGTCCATTGCCAAGGGACAAATCCTCTTGCCCCTGATTGCAAGAAGGCATTGAAGTCATTATTTAGCTTTTTCGTTTGGCGCTGCCCATCTTCTAAGCTGGCCCCAACATCATTCCAGACCTCTTGGAATATAACCGGCTTAGGCGCGGACGCCAGAAGCTTAAACTCGCAAGGTTCTGCTGTATGAAGGGAGGCGTAATCTAAGATATCAAGAAAAGACAAGCTTACATTGTCCCCTAGTGTAATAAGATTCCGGTCCCCGTTCCTAACCAGCTCATTCTTTATCCCCATTATCCATTTTCTCAATTTCTCACTATATCGGGCATCGAGCCGGGGTTCATTCCATAGATCCCAAGTAATACCGGGGACCCCGCGATACCGTTTAGCAAGCACCCGGATGAATTCTTTCTGAACAGACATCTTCTTATCATCAATGATTCTTTCTGAACATCCTAACCAGCCGATAGGATCACCCATCTCAACCGGCACCAAGGAAAATATATCCATGCAAAAAATCAGCCCCTGTTCCTGCGCTATCCTAATCACTGCATCCAGTATCCTTAAAGAGCGTTCTGAAGGTAACGGGGCGGTATCCGCAATCTGCAGATATTCAGGATAGGTATCCTTGACTACCTGCGAAAAATAATCCCTGAACCATTTTGAATGGTGGTAATGCATACGGACATAATTTATCCCGCCTTTGCGCATAGCTTGAAAATCTTTTCTCACTTTTAATATATTCGGCCTCAACCACATCAATTCACCAAGCTTGCTCTCATAATAATTGACACCGAATATATATGCTATTTGATTATTGATAAGGAATTCATTGCCTTTTCTTTGCAATAACGGCCCCTGCTTCATGGCAAGAGGATTGATTATCACAAAGCCATTTGATTCTTCATCATATAAATTTCCCCCCTTGTTTAACTTTACCCTGAGTGTATAAAAATCACTTTTAAAAATACCAGGATCCCAAATTCCACTTACGGTTATCTTTTGATTAGGGATAAGCGCAACGAATTTATTTTTTGCATATACTAAGCGGTCATTCTTATCTAGCAGTTCAAATGTCAACTTGCCTGTTTCCCTATTTTTACCTGAATTAATGACTTTAACTGAGAATCTTACTTTCTCTCTCTGGTAATATGCGGCAAATTCCGTATTCACATCGTATAAAACAAGGCCATATGAAAGATAATCTATGACCCGGCGTATAGTTTTTTGAGCAATATCAGACTGCGGATCCAATGGATGGAGCCTGCCTGAAGCTCCTATAAGACACCATTTATTGGGTATGTCTTTTATATTATTTATGTATGGATTTAGCCAGCTTTTTACTAGGCATATAGATGGGTTATTCTTTTTATCGGATATATTTCTTAAATAAAAAAAATCGCGCGCCGGAATCCTATAGGGGAATACGTTCCCCTTCGAAGGTATAAGAGGGGATACGCCCATACTCGTCGTAACGGTTAAGCCCACGGTTGCTAAATCAGGGGTTTCGTAATACTTAATCCCTAAAGGGGCTAGAAATTCTTTGTATGAATTTATCGTATCTATTACCTCCCACCGGCCGGAGATCTTAACTACGGGTTTCCAAAACGGCTTGCCAGCCACATTGAATAATCCTCCCCCATTAAAAAGATAGTCCTTTATTGCGCCAGCCGCTTCATAGGGGAAAGTTTCACCATAGGGCAAGATTAAAACATCAAAATTATGCGGATTAAAATATTCTTTATTGTTTAAATCAGATATCGTTAAAAACTTTATAGAAGCACAGGGCGTAAGAAGCTGGGATAGCCATTCTGGAGTGAAAGAATCCGGGATGCCACAAGCAGGGAATCCTTCTTCTTTAAATATCCCGATTATATATTTTGATTCACCAAAAAGAGGGCGTCGATCATCAGCGTATACCGTATTGCCATCAAACTGAAAGACAGCAATGAAATAACCCGCTAAAAGAATAACCCGGAGAAAATTAAATATCATTTTCTGCATACAGGATCAACCGTTACCGTTTCTGTTGTATCCTTATTGCTTCGTTATATGCCTTTAATAAATTAGCGGCGGTGACATCCCAGTTATATTCTTCTTCAGCACGTTTACGTGCCAACTTGCCTAATTCATTACGTAGTCTTTCGTTATCAAGCAATGTAACAATCCCCGCCGCTAACGAATCTGCATCCCCTGGGATGGTCAATAAACCGGCCCCTTTCAACATATGCGCAGCCTCTCCAACGTCACTGGCGACAATAGCCTTACCGGAAGCCATATACTCGGCAATTTTAAGAGGACTCTTACATAAGACCGCTTCATTCCTTTCAAAACATGCAACACATATATCTGCAGATCCGACATAATGCGGAACTTCCTCATGTGGGACTGGCCCCGTAAAGATTATCCGGTCTTCTAACTTCAACTGAGAAACAAACTTCTTTAAAACCGGTGCCTGATAGCCGTCGCCTACGATCATAAAAAATACTTCCCGCTTATGCTTATACACAAGATTATATGCTGCCCGTATAAAAAGGTCTACATATTGGCCTCCGTGGAGCTGGCCTAAATATAAAACCAACGGTTTTCTAATAGAGAACCGTTTTTTTATACTATCCCCGTATAAAGCAGGATTGAATTTCTCACCGTCTGCTCCTACCCGTGCCTTAAAAATGCGTTTCTCATCAATGCCTCTTTTTTTACATTCCTGCTCAAGGCGTACACTTGCTACCGATATAGTATCGACAACCTTTGGGATCATTATCTCTAAAAAATTTATGTACGCGCGTATGAAATTCCTAAATATACCGCCGGATGTAGAAAGTTCAAATATCTTTGTTTCCCAATCATCCCAATCATAATGCAAAGGTTTACTGGCAAGTCTGGCCGATACTATTGCCGGTACAGCCGCATGATAAAAGCATTTTTGAATATGGATAATCTCAGCCCATCGCGCTATATCCCATAACTTGATTATATTAAAAATCAAATGGTGGATACCCGCCCTCCTGCAGAAAGGAATAGCCACCACGCGCGGGCATATTTCCTTAAGAGAAGCCGGCTCTCTTGAAAGGGGAAAATATATTATTTTTACCGTATGGCCTTTTTGCGCAAACGTCTTCGCAAGGGCAACAACGCGCACAGTCCATGGCTCAAAAGAAGAATATATATCATGGGGATGGACCATCGCAATATTCATTTAGCCCCCGGGAAATATGACTATCTTTCTAATTTTTTTCATTAAAAAAAGGCATACATCTACGGGAATTACAACCAATACCAAAATGACCGTAAAGAAAATCTTAGAACGGCTATAGAGAGAGCGCATCGATTATCTTCCTGATCTGTTTTGCCATGACTTTATTAAAACGCGGCCCCGGGTGCCCGTCCAGGGTTCTATCATTAAGCGCATCGTTATCAAGCAATTCATAGGCGTTAAAATAGTAGACATTCTTCTGGAAACAATACTGCTTTAACCAAAGGGCATATTTTTCAATACGGTAATCAACATCGTAAACGATTACAATTATTTTTGTTTTGTCCTGAGAGATACCCGAAAGAAGCTTATCCAAAGGATACTGTATATATTCCCGGAAGCGGGTTTGTGATAAATCCCGATATATCCGCGCATATACCTGGCTAAGGGCATACTGAATAATTCTGTTTTTGCTAAAAATCCCGGTAAACGGCCACACAACATAACGATAATCCGCTTCTATTTGCATTTTTATTTTACGTTCAATAATTGCAGAGGCACAAATATCATTTTTTAAAAAAATCTCAAAAATGATTAACCGGGGCTGGTTTATTTCGGAAGATTTTAGAAAATACCTACTTACGGAATCACAAACATTATTCCCTGGTAATGAGAGATTTATATAACGCCTTTTTAAATCGCCCTGGTTTAAGAAATAGGAAATTGTTTCGGCATCACCCGCTCCTACACCGAAAAAGAATGAATCCCCCAATAAAACGACTGGATTCTTATCTTTCTTTGATACTTCAAATATATCCCGTGCACCCAAGGCATTAATATGAGCGTAGAAACGACGGCCAGATGTATCTGTATACGGTATTTCTCCCCCCGGAGAAAACCCCGCCACACAAAAGTCGTCTTTATTTGGAGTGTAATGAATAGGTTCGATTTTTTTTAAATCGGGAAATCTATATTTTATAAGAAGTTGACATATCAACAGAACCTGGAGTAATACACATCCCCCTATGCCTACCAATATAAAAAACCCTATTCTTCTTACAAATGCACTCATTGTACTTGCTAACTCGCTTATTGCTAATCAGCTATTCGATCGCCATATGGCAGATTTATTTTATTGCCAGGCATGTTAACGCAAAAATCTGTAAAGCCCGAACCGGTAGAGATTATCAAGATTTGTTATCAATGTTTGATGATTATCGCAATGCTCACAATGTTCATCGTATAATTTAACACCGTTTAAAAAAGTATATCCTTTATTTTCTTTAAGAAATTTTGCTTTTATCCTATACCTGCGATATTCCCGGGAATTCCAGAGTTCTTTAAAAGACTGCTTGTTCAAATCGCCAACAGTCCTTAAATGACAGCACATACTCACGTCATAGAGGGCCGGTATAAGACAAAAATACCATCCTATCGTACATCCCTCTTGAAGAAAAATATCCTTCGACCATGCCCCCGTGTCTTTGTCGTAATGCTCAAGTTGAAACATAATATTATCAACGAAATCTATGCCATTCTCCATGAATATTTTAGTCGCAATCGGTAAGTCCTTCTTAATAACTTCTATTTCCCGTTCGCTCAGTTTAAGGGATTGATTATTATCGTCTAGCCTAATAAGATAGAAGCGGGCAGCATCCGCTCCTATTTCCGCATCAACCTTAGCCATTTCAATAAGTTCGTGATAATTAAGGGCATGGATAACATGCGTCATTTTCAGGCGGGGCTCTAATTTACCCTGTTCCTTTCTGATCCGCACCAATGTTTTAAGATTTACTATTATAGTATTAAATGTCGCCTCGGTGCCGATTGTGGTCACCTGGGCATATGTAGCAGACGTGCCGGATGGAAAGCTGCAATAAATTTCCTTTACCCCCAAATCTATTAATTCCCTTGATTCTTTTTCATGAATCAATGAACCGTTTGTAAAAAAAAGTACACCAATATCCTTACTCCGAGCGTATCTAAGCATATCAAAGAATTTATCATAAAGAAGCGGTTCCCCGTCTCCTTGCAAGATAATACCATCGACCTTAAGCTCTGCAGAATCGTCAATAATGCTTTTAAACTTTTCTAGGCTAAATTTTCGCTCCAAGAATCCTTCTCTGTGCTGTATAGCTGGGTTATGCACAAAACAATGCCTGCATTGTATATTGCAGCGATGATAAGGATCAAAGACTATTGTCTGCGGCCCTATAAAGGCATGCTCGGCGATGACCCCTAATAATCTTACCAGGTCTCTATCTGAAACTTTTTCTCTTTGCATGTGAAACTGAATGATCTGTAAGATTTCAATTAACTCCTCATCGCATAAAAATAACTCGATGGAGGCGTTTTCTATTGCCTCCTGTATCCCCCGAATATATTCTATGAAATTGTGGATTATTTTATCAACCGGAAAGACATTAAAAGACTCCTCCAGAGACCGACAATCAACCCCTTTAAGACGCATACACAGTTTTACCATCTCATTGATACAGAAGAAGTTATGGCGAGTTACGCCTATCTTAAAAACAACATTTTTATCTAGCACCGCCATTGATTCCAATCGTTTTATTGTCTCATCGAAGGTACCGTCTTTTCCAATTATTCTTTCATGCAGTTCATCAAAATGACCAAAGATACATTCATTATCCTGTTTCAACCCGGGATCAAAAGGCAAAAGATTCATTAATATTTCTAACTCGGTGCGATTTGCCATTATTATATTCATGTATTCATTGAGTCTTTTAGGGTCATTCAGGCGGACAACCACATCATCCAGTCTTTTCAAGATAGTCCGCAGGCTAAGCCTCCTGGTTCTTATGGATTCTTTACCCCGCACTGTAATCTTTCTCTCCCAAACATTCTTCCTCATAACAACAATTAATAATCTGATGGCAATTTTTATTACATTTTTTCACTTCTTCCCTGATTTTCTCCGCTGTCTCGGAAAACCATATGTCATAAATATCCCTCTCAAGAACATTCCCGATTGAATCCATCTCTTCGCAGAACGTAACATTACCTTTCTCATTGATGCTCAGGAATGAATATCCCATATTGCAGGTGATATGCTTACGGATATATTGATTCGGGTCCGCATAGTACTTTTTATAATTCACCAGTTGAGAAACGGGATTGCCTAACTTGTGGTATCCGGACATCTTCATTTCAATTAATTTATCAATGATGTCGTGTAACTGCTGCTTGTCCTGAGGCCATAACGTTTTACTTCCCGGCCTTTTATACCACCCTGCATCTTTTTCATACCCGCGCGGCTGGATCAAGCCTAAGAAATTTATAAGATTAATCTTTTTATTCCCTTGGACCCATGTTAAGAGCGGAATAACATCATCCAAATTCTCTTGCAGTATTATCATAAGTAAATTTATTTCTGTTTGCGGGGCATAGCGATGCAACAATTCTATTGCCTCCATGACTTTAACATAAGACCCGTCTACGCCCCTTATGAAATCATGCCGCTCCTTATTGAGACTATCTAAAGAAAGCGCGATTGTCCGTAACCCCGATTCCCCTATAGATTGCGCCTGCTTTTTATCAATTAAATAGCCATTAGAACATACCGCGGTCAAAAACCCGTTATCATTAGCAAATCTAATTAAGTCAGTTAAGCCTTCTTTTAAAAACGGTTCTCCGCCGGCAAAATTTATCTGGCAATGGTTATCGGCTACGCGTTTAAAAGCAAGCAAAAAATCTTTCCATTGCCCTGATGTAAGTTCTTCATTGCTATCCTGCTTCCAGATTTGACACATCTTACATCTAAAATTACACCTATATACTATTCCTAATGCACAAAAACGCGGCCTTATGATTTCCAGGGCTTCTTGGCGGGATAAATGCTTACTATAAGAACCGGAAGACACGCACGCCAGATCGTAACGGCGCTTCTCCCGCATCGCTTTATCTAGCTCTCTTTTAAGTTCTTCCCGACGGGGGGCCATCTTTAGGGCTTCCTTCAATTCTCTTATAGCTTCATCAAATTGATGCTGTTTTAAGAATATGCCGCTTAAGCCGATATACGAATCTATTGATCCGGAGGCTATCTGCCTGAAATCTAAATACAGCTGCTTTGCCTCTTCATACCGATTATATTGTTTATATATACTCGCTAAGCCGTTCAACGCGCTGATATCTCCGGGATCAATATCCGACATTCTCTTATAGGCTGCTTCAGCTCTATCATAGTCTTTTCTCTCATAACAAAGTTCCGCTAAACAACCTAACGCTGGCTTACTTCTGCTGTCTATCTTAAGAATATCTTCACATAGCTGTTCTGAGGAATCGTATAGTTTGTTTTCTTTATAGCAGGCCGCAAGCAGTTCCATTGTTTTTATATCTCCGGGAGAGAGGACTAATATTCTTTCATATAAACCTGCGGCTTTGCCGGGTAGCGTTTGGCTATAATATAAATCAGCGAGCTGCTTAAGCAATGTTATACAAGCAGGCTCTAAACGTAATCCATGATGATAAAGTGCGATTGCTTTATCGTAACCGCCGTGTCTCTGATAGGCCTGAGCTAATTTCTCCAGCCATACCAATCTCTCCCCGCCCTTGTTAAAGAACGCCTTAATTAATCTTTCGGCTTCTTTAAGCCGCTGCTGCTGCAATAAATAATTACCTACTGCAGAGATACCCTCGGTAGTGCTCCTGTCAAGCCTCAACCCTTTGCGATAAACCTTGATGCCTTGGCTTGTCTTGCCCATTTTCACTAAGGCACCGCCGTGTCTCTGATAGGCCTGAGCTAATTTCTCCAGCCATACCAATCTCTCCCCGCCCTTGTTAAAGAACGCCTTAATTAATCTTTCGGCTTCTTTAAGCCGCTGCTGCTCTAATAAATAATTACCTACTGTAGAGATACCCTCGGTAGTGCTCCTGTCAAGCCTCAACCCTTTGCGATAAACCTTGATGCCTTGGCTTGTCTTGCCCATTTTCACTAAGGCACCGGCTAACCCTTTATACACAGGACTTCCTGATGGCATGGTCTTTAATGCCTTGCGAAACATGTTTTTAGCTTCTTTATATTGCCCAGCCATATCGAGTAAAACCCCTAAATTATACTGGGCCCACCCATGATTTTTGTTTATTAGCAATATTTCCTGGCTTAAACGTAGAGAATCGGAATATTGTCCTGTTTGTCTGGAAATATCTGCCAAGCCATACAAGGCTGTTTCGTTTTTCGTATCAAGTGCAATGGCTTCCTTAAAATACTCTGCGGCCTCTGTATATCTGCTTTGTTCTCTTAAAGTTTGCCCCATAAAAATAAAAACATCGGGATCAGAAGATCCTTTGCTAAGGATTTCTTTAAAACATTTAACGGCCTCAGTATACTCTCCGGCAAAAAAATGCGACCTACCTCTTGTTTTAAGATCGGAATGGGTTGTTTTGGTTTCTAGTGGCATATAAACAGCCTAAATTAATAAATGTACACTTCTGAAGGGTCAAAATTACAATTGACCATGGATTGACAATTCCGTTTGCACTGCGCTATCTTTTCCCGTATCATTTCCGCTTTTGAGGAATTCCACACGGTGTTAATATCGTCATATTTAATGTTTCCGATCGGTTCCATGTAAAAACATATCCTTATTTCTCCCGTAGGAGTTATGTTAATGGCCTGGGTGTCAATATGGCACTTTTTCTGCTTAACAAAGTCATTGGGATTATGAAAATATGCTTTAAATACCTGCAGTTGGGGCAAAGAATTTCCAAGCTTGTTAAACCCGGATTCTTTCATCTTGATAAGCCCGTTCATAATTTTGTCAACTTTTTTAAGGTCTATAGGCCATAAGGAACTATACCGGCTGTCAGTATACCAGTGCAAATCTTCTGGTGTACTAAACGGTTGTGTGATAGCCTGAAATCCCATTCCGTCTATCTTGTCATTCTCCTGTATCCACCTGACAATATCCACAAGTTCATCAAGGTTTTCATTAGAAATAACGGTGCATATGCCTATCTTTACATCGCTGCTGTATTTATCCAGAAGCTCGATAGCCCTCATAACCTTCTGATATGCCCCTCTAACACCGCGGAGAGAATCATGGCGGTCTTCCCTGAGACTGTCTAAAGATATATTCACAGTGGTAACGCCTGAAGCCGCTATGTTCTCTGCCATTGTCTCATCGATAAGGAAGGCGTTAGTAGCAAGTAACGTAACAAAGCCATGTTTATGGGCATAGTTGATTAATTCCAATGTTTCCGCACGTGCCAATGGCTCTCCTCCTGCAAAGTTTATTTGGGATTTATCTTTCATAAGAGAACGTAACGAATCAATAAAATACCTCCAGCGCTCTATCGTTGGCTCAAGAGGATCCCGGGCCTTGATATCAGATTTCCACTTATAACACATACGACATCGCAAGAAGCAGCTTTCCAATAACGCTATACAGCAATAAACAGGAGCTGATATATTTTTTTGCATAGGCCCTACGATACCGTCCTTACCATGCAGTGCATTGATAAATACTAACCTACCTACTCAGAGTCTCCATGGTAATAACAATTGACAAGAAAATGGCAATTTTTATCACACGCCGCAATACGTCTTTTTACCGTATCTGCTTTCTCTGAAAGCCATATATTCTGCATGGTATCATCTTTTATGTTTCCTATGTCCCCCATTTCATCGCATAAGGAAACATGGCCATCCCAAGTGATCCTTATGGCATTGTCACCAAGATGGCACCTGCGTGGTTTTATGAATCCTTGCGGGTTCATTAAGTATAACTTAAATAATTCGAGCTGATATATCGGATTGCCTATTTTGAAGCCATCATGGTGTGACTGTCTTAACGCAATCAACTCATCTATAACAAGGTTTGCCGCATTATTATCACTGGGCCATAAACCGGCGTATTCATCCAGAATATGCCACTCCTCAGGCACATGGGCATTAAACGGTTTCTGTATTACCTGAAAGATTACGCCGTCTAACTTAGGATGGTTGTAAACCCATTTTGTGAAATATATTATTTCTGAGATGTTAATACCCATGATTATCGTAAGGATATTTATGATAGAATCGGGGCAATAACGGTCAATAAGGTCTATTGCCCGCATAGCCCGATCCCAACAGCCTTGCTTGCCTCTCAGATAATCATGCGTATACTTATCAAGGCTATCAAGAGAAATACCGATAGTGTTAACCCCTGCCTGCGATATTTCCCTGACCTTATCCTCATCCAATAAATAGGCATTGGTGGATAGGCAACTTTTAAATCCTAAGTCTTGACAAATCTTAAGGATCCCCAAAAAATTGTGGTTAAGCAGTGGTTCCCCTCCCCCAAAACTAACAAAAAACGGGTCTTCTACAAAATCCCGCAGTTCATATAAGAATTTTTTATAGGCCTTAAGATCAAGCCAGTTTGTTTCATGGAATGAACGGGTATCCTGCCAGATATGGCACATTTTACACCGCAACATACACTGGTGGGATATCGCTATATCGCAATGTCTTGGCTTATATATCATGGATATAGTTGATTAACGTCAGTGCGTTCAGGAGGAGCATCCTCTTCAAATATTTCAAGATCTAAACATGCATAGACCGGGATACCTAAATCCTCACAGTATTTCACTGCGGTGGTATACCTTTTCTTCCTGACCTTGTAGGTATTTGTACCATCCAAGGTCATCCAATCAGTATATCCGCGTCCATGAAACATGTACTTGTATTTTAACGGCTCCGCCCTGAGAGCTGAACCAACAGGTGCCCCGCAAATATTCATACTGCATACCCTATCAATATAGGCAACATTTCTCTTGATATACGCTAACGTTTCCTGGAAATCTTCCTCTGTTTCTCCCGGATACCCGACAATCAATGCAATATCGTTTCTTATCCCCGCCTCTTTACTGAACCTAAGAAATCTTTCAGCCTCAAAGGCGGTATATCCTTTGCCCATAAGTGATAAGACATGGTCAGAAAAACTTTCAAGGCCCAGCGAGAACTCCGTACAGCCCGCTTTTCTTAATTTCAGGAATAACTGCGCATCAATTTCTGGCCTTATTTGTGCCTGTCCATACCACTTAACCTGCAATCCCTCATCTACAATACAATCACAAAGCTCTTCAAGAAACTTCAGGTCCGCATTAAATGCTAAATCATTAAGCCTAAAACAGCTATTATTATACCGACTCTGGTTTAAAACCATTTCTCTTAAAACATGGCCTGCCTTCCGGCAACGATAAGGATGTGACAATATTCTATCGCTGCAGAATGTGCAGTTTCGAGTACATCCCTTGCTAAATATGAGCGGGAGCGTAAAATCACAACACAGCATTCCTTCCGTATATAAAGATAAATCAAACCCCTCAAATGTAGGAAATGGGACTGCATCAAGGTCAGTAGGAAGCATGGACTTAATGCAGACTGCCCTGTCCCCCGCGTGGTCCTTCCACACTCTAAAGATACCCCGATCGGATAACCGCAACTTCCCTTTATCCCTTAGGCCGTTCAATATCTCCAGTAATGCAAATTCTCCGTCTCCTATGACAAAATAATCTACGTATCCTTTCACAAAGTCATTTTTTCTTATCTCGTCAAAAAATGTTGCCGGCCCGCCGATGACGATTATTTTATCAGGGGCTTTATTCTTTAAAATCCTAAGGATTTGATTTAAAAACGGTATGGAGTCCATTGTAGCCGAAAACCCGATAACCGGCATATCATATGATGCTATTGTATCGCCCATGCCTTCAAACAACGGCATATGCCCGTTGCTGGACCGACCCGCCTTCCACCAATGGCTATCATTACCGTTCCACCCCCTTTGCAAAACTCCCGAGTTATACAGCTCAATATTTAAATCGCGCACCTCTACCATTATGCCCCTTGATTTTAAAAAGGTAGCCAGATACGCTATACCCAAAGGCGCCACCCGATGATCCCAGGGGGGCAATTGGATCAACAAGATACCGGGTAATTCTTGCCTCCTTTTCTTAAACAGATTCAGCATGTCTTATTACTATGTGACAGGTTCACAAATTTTAGGGAAATCTTTTTGGAATTCATCAAAACAATTTATCAGGTGGTGGCAATTCTTTGTACAGCCGGCGATATCATTTCTTACCTTACCTGCTTTTTCTGAGTACCAAACGTCTATAAGGCGGTCGCTCTTAATGTTGCCTATGCGTTCAAAATCATAACATAAATAGATATCCCCGACGGAACTGACCAAAACGCACCTATCAAGATTACACTGCCTTCTTTTCAAGAACTTCTTGGGATTTCTGTAATATGACTGAAAGGCCAGCAGTTGGCTAACGGGATTCCCGATCTTAAAGCCTTTGTTTTTTAGACGGATAAGCTCTGCGATGATCTGTATAGTCCTGGCTGGATTCTTAGGCCAGATAAACCCTAAATCACCATCCCACCAATTATCTTCGGGAAAAGTATTATTTGGCTGCATCGCTGCCATAAAATTTATCGAACCGATCCTTTTATCCTGATGAGCCCATTCAACCAAATCTAAGATCGTGTCTTGATTAATTTCATAAAATACGCAACACAGGTTTATATAGAGACCCTCGCAATAGGTATGAAGATAGGCAATGGCATCCATGGCCCTGCGATACACGCCAGTAACTCCCCTTAAATGATCGTGGACCTCTTCTTTTATACTATCCAGCGATATGCTTATCGACTTTAGGCCTGAGCCTGCTATCTTGCGAGCCATCTCTTCATCAATAAGATACCCGTTGGAAGCTATCGAGGTATTAAAGCCCTTATCGACACTAAAACGGATAACATCTAATATCCCGTCAAACATTAACGCCTCCCCGCCTCCAAGATCCAATTCAAATGGAAAATCAACCATCTGAGCTAGATCAGAAATACATTGCTTCCAATGTACAAGAGAGGGGGCCTGAGAGTAGTTCTTGACATAAATGTCATCTTTCCATTTATAGCACATTTTACATCGCAGCATACATTTGTCGGTAATACCAAAACAACAAAACCCCGGTTTAATCATACTGACCCCCTCCTAAACACATAGCCATGCTATATGGAGAATGGCAGATCCCCTTCAAAGAAACAATTGAGAAGAAAATGGCAATTCTGCCTGCAGTTTCTCACCGCTTCACGCGCCAGTTTAGCTTTATGAGAATACCACAAATATTCTATGCTATCTTTCGTTATATTGCCTAATTTATCTTGTTGGAAACAGATAAACACATCACCGACAGAGCTAACATGGATCGCCCTGGATAAATTACACTCTGAAATTTTTATAAACCGCTCAGGGCATATAAAATACCTCCTGAAAGCCTTAAGCTGCGACAGATGATTAACGATTTTCCATCCCTTTCTTTTAAGCTCTATCAAACGGCCTATCAGATCATAAACCTGTTTTATCTCCTGGGGCCAGAGATGACTGAAATCTTTTTGATACCACCTGGAATCCATACCGGTATTATTCGGCTGCATCACTGCCATAAAATAAATCCAGTCCAAGCGGTTATCTCTTTGCACGCGCTCAGTTAATTCCAGGATATCCCCGGCACTTAGGCTGCTTATCACACAACAGATTCCTTTTTGCAGCTCAGGACAGTATGTATCTAAATAGTCGACCGCCAGCATAACTCTTTTATAAACCCCCTCAACGCCCCTTAAGTAATCATGGGTTGTATCTTTAAAGCTGTCTAAAGATAAATTTATGGTTGTAAGCCCCGATTCGGCTATTGCCTTTGCAAGCGGCTCGTCAATCAAGTAGGCATTTGTAGCAATATTGGTCTTCAACCCTATGTTACCGGCAAATCTTACTAGTTCTAACAACTCTTCCATTAAAAAAGGCTCACCCCCGCCGAAATTAACCGTAAAACCACTGCCCGCTAATTTACGGATAGAGGCGATTGCATTTCTCCAGTCAGTAACCGTAGGATGGTTATTTCTCGGGGGCAACGCTGACACATCATCTTTCCATTTAAAGCACATCCGGCACTTTAAAGTGCACCGTTCAGTTACGCTCAGGCAGCAAAAATTTGGCCTTGTCTGCTGACCGGGGAGATTTTCTAGCCATTTAACCGTATTTATGAATAACTTTCGCACGGGCTATTCCTTTTGAATACCGGACGGCAACAAATTTCGTTTGAACATCTCTTTCAGAATTACGTTTGCAGCTAATTCATGCCCCTTCACATTAGGATGCAAGCCGTCTCCTATGCTTAATTCACCTACCGTAACTTTGGCATTGAGAAAAGTAGGAGTCAAATCCAGAGAAGTTATATGCAAGTCTCTGATGATTTCGCGTATATAAGCATACCTGGTATTATCCTGTTCATTATACGGATCTTTCATGTAGGGGAATACCGCAACAAAAAATGATACCCCTCTTTCGGCTAAAAGGTCCCGCATTCGAGTTAATGATTCCTTGACTATCCGATAGCACTTTTCCTTCTCATCGAAATTTTCCCGAAAATATAGGAAGAAAATGATGCGCCGGTAAAGATAAGAATATTTAAACAACAATGGATTGATAAAACCAGCCGCATCGTTTCGCGGCCAATAGACTACCGGCCTTCCCTTGTCCTTAATCACCACTGGAGTTACCTGAAAATCGTTTAAGCAAAATTGAAGAAGGACTAAGTCGGGCTTAAAATTAATACACCTCTGCTGTAAAAACGCTAATTCCTGCGCCGTATTATACCCCGGGACCCCGCAATTCCATATCTCAATATGCCCTGTTTTATCCTTTAAGGCATCTTCGATAAATTTCACATAAGTCATACCGCCGCCGCCGGTAATAGAATCACCTAATGCTATGATCCTGAATTCAGAGGCCTTTTTTTCTATAGTTCGTTCCCTGTCAAATATGCCCAATGAATTTACTTTATATCCCCCGCTGCCTCTGCGGGGAATTAACTCATACCCCATAGCTCTAGACGCCTTTATAAGAGTTGGAAGATCGGCGCTGTCATGTTTCCATTCTTCACTTGAAGTATCAAAAAATGGTTGGTAACCAATAGGCTGCAGTATCCGGGCACCCGCCTCTATAAGCAGAAGCGAGAGAAAAACTGATACCACCGACAATGCAATATTTTGTTTCACGTCTTATCCTTATCGTAATATCTTCAACAAAGAGATAAAAGCCCGCTGCGCCAAATCACTCTCATACTTCAATTGAACTTCCGGGACAGATTTTATTGCACCCGTATCTGCAAAAAGATACTGTAGATCGCCTTTTAATCTCTGCCGGGTTATTACAATAAGATAATCGTTTTTAGTTACCGCTTGGAGAAAATCCGGGGATGATCTCCAAAAAGTCTCTACCCGGTATTTTTTCTGCAAGAAAACCCTGATTAAATGCCCCATACGCATACTCATATCAGCGACCCACATCCCACGGAACCGCGGCGACTCTCCATCAAAAATAATTATACCCGGGACATAGTTTAAACCGGAATTATTATCATAATCTATGGTTTCGGCAATATGCCTAGCTGCCTCAATAAAATTTGATTTGACAGGCCGATGTGCGATAATCCCTTCTTCTAAATTCTCAAGGTAATGACGCCGAGAATAAGAAAAATACGAATAAAACAGTACAGTTATTATGCCCAAGGTCACTATGCTGTATTCCTTCCATTGCTGCTGTTTTAAAAAACGCTCAAGAAAAAAACCTGAACTTAAGGCAAAAAGAGGCAAAAGCGGCACTATAAAACTTCCCCATTTGATATGAAACAGCGTCAAAAGTATATAGCTCACACAAAACCATACCCCAAAAGATAACCGGGTTTGAAAGGATAACGCCCTGTCCTTCAATAGCCAAACTAAAGATAAGGCCCCGAGCAGGAAAAATAACGGGGAGGTGTAGTACATTATTTCCATGATGTAGAACAAAAAAGTATTTATGTTTATCCCCGCGTTAATTGTCTGGGTGCACGGACAAAAGGCATCTTGTGAGGCAAAAAGAAAAAGCTCTTTCCTCCCGTCAGCGACACTGCCGACCCAATTGCTTGATTTGAATACCAGGCTTTTACATGCCTCTATAAATCCGTCCTTAAGATTCAAAAAAACATGCGCATAATTATTATCAAAATAAAGACCGAAAAATATCGCTGCAAGAAATAAAAAAATTACCGCATCCAATATATGCCTTGCCCTTAACTTAGGATCCAACAAAACAATCCCCGCGTGTAAACAGAATAAAGGGATAAAGAATACCAGATAAAGTCCTCCCGATAACACGCCGCAGATAAAAATAAAAGCTAAGAACACGGAGCGCAATACGGCCGGCATATACTTCCAGCGGAGAAAAATAAGTATAGAAATAAGCACAAAGAACGTAACAAGCAATGCAGAGTTTGTTTTCCGGGAAAGGCCGACCATGCCGGGGTAAAATGATAAGATAAGGGCTGACCTTATTCCTATTTGCTCACTAAAAATAACCTTGCCGAATATATATGTTGCAACAAGTACCAGCATAAACTGCAAAAATAAAACAATATTGATTAAAAATAATTTATGGCCGCCCGAAAGAGGCGCCATAATAGGAAAGGCAACGGCTAAAGATGCCAAATTAAAGTTAATTGCGGAGAAGGCATAGCCAAAATGGCTTACTTTTAGGAAATCCATGGTCTTAAATAATTTTTCCGCCGCAGACAAACGGTCATTAGCGATCATATCGCTATATTCAAATGCATTCTCTTCATGCCATACCGAATAACAGCCGTGCTGTATATAACCATCTTTTGAAAACCAGAAGATGTTATTGCAGAAAAGAAATAATATGAAAACAGCTGCGCTGATTCTTCTGTCGTGCAGGATTTGCTTAACGCTATTATGCGGCATGGATCGGCCTACTGCGAAGTATGATTATCGTTTCATATAACCTGGAACGGATAATCACCTTCAAAAAAACAATTTAAAAGATGATGGCAGTTTCTTTTGCAATTTATTATATTATTTCTAACGGCGCATGCCTTCTTAGAATACCAGGCCATAGCCAGGTCATCATGCATGATATTGCCTATCCTTTCCCACTCATAGCATATGTATATATTGCCAATTGCATCCACATGGACTGCGCGATCCAAATTACAGGCTGTCTTCTTTACGAATCTATCGGGGGAATCAAAATATTGTTTAAACGCTTCCAGCTGACAAAATTGGTTATTTATCTTAGACCCCTGTTTTTTCATCCCGATTAAACGATCTATAACGGTTGTTATCCGTGCGGTATCGTCAGGCCATAAATACTGGAATTCTTCCCGGTACCAGCGAGGATTAGGCCTGGTATTATTCGGCTGCATCGCCGCCATAAAATAAACCCATTTAATCCGCGGATGCTTATTCACCCATTCCGCAACCGATACAACTTCATCCATATTAATCTTGTATATGACACAACAGATAATAATTTCAAACTCTCCCGGGCAATACTTATCGAGATACTCAATGGCATCCATGACTTTATGGTATACCCCCGGCACTCCACGTAAATAATCATGCGTAGACGGATTCATGCTATCCAGCGAAATATTAATGCTCGACAGCCCGGACCTTCCTATTCTGCGAGCCATAGGTTCATCAATCAAGCAAGCGTTGCTGGCGATGTTAGTACGCAAACCGTTCTCTGCAGCAAAATGCACGATATCCAATAGCCCTTCTAATAGAAGCGCTTCCCCCCCGCCAAAGTTTATAAGAAAATCCCTGCCCGCTATTGAGCGCAACGACGATATAGCTCTTTTCCATAAGGTTATATCCGGTTTCGGTATGTCCCTGGGGACATTAAGGTCGGGTCTCCACTTTTGACACATTTTGCAGCGTAAAAAACACTCATCGACTACGCCAAAACAACAGAAACCAGGCCTTAATGTAGCCCGGAAATCCATCTTGACATCCTCGCTGCTATTGATTTGTCCGCTCATGGAAGATATATTATCCTAAAACCACTCCACCGTGGCTAAGGTTTTCAACAGCCTGACTTGTACTGGGCTGAGTTTATTTATCTTTTGATGCATGATCATATTCCTTCCTAAGTCATCGCAACTTTTATAACAACCGATTTTCTTACCGGGGTCATTGCCTATAAAAGAAAGTAAATCATGGTCTTTTACTTTCGACTGCATGCATCTGCGGAACATCCGCTGTTTTGCATTATTCCATATTTTATCAAAATTATCTTTGTATAAATTCCCTATCGGGATCCTATGTGATTTAAGGCAGGAATTGACATTGCCATCAGCCAAAACCCGGGCAAAAAGCCACCCAACATAACAGGGGATACTATCAATAAAACCGCGGTCATACTCTGCGGCACCTGCGTATTCGCTCTCTACGCGCCTCATAAATTGTTCAAAATTAGAAATAATCAGCCGGCCTTTCTGAGTACAATATTCCTTATTCTCTTTCATAAGCCTGCACATCGCCAAGACATCATCAGCTTGGCCCTGCTGAAATAATAACGTATCGGTACACCCGGGGATAGTATCAACTACAGTAAATTCAACTTCTTCAGAAGCTGTTTCCAAGCAAAACTCGGCCATTTTAAGCAATTCTTGGTAATTTAAGTTAGAGATGACATTATAGATCTTTACTTTAGGAAAACACCCCTTGGTTCTATTGAGCAAGGTGAGTAGCTGCCTTATGCGTATAAAGTCATCCTGCGTTTTATTAGGATGTGTTTTTACATAAGTTTCCGCTGTAGCCGCCCATAAGCTTACAACAAGATAATCGAGTTTTATCCGTTTGAATGCCGCTAACATATCTTCGTCCACTAAAGTAAAATTTGTATGTAGGTGACACTTAAATCCCCGTTTCTTAGCATAAGAGATTATCTCTATGGCCGCCGGGTGCATTAAAGGTTCCCCTCCCCCGCTGAAATATAATTCCGCAGTATGCATTTTCTTAAGGGTATCTATCAAGCGTTTAGCCACTCGGTAATCAATACTCTGCCGTTTAACGGCTTGGGGGGTCGCTTTATCTTTCAGTAATGGCGAGTTACACCAACAGGCAATGCAATTATTGTTGCAGTCATTCGTTAAATCAATCTGGACGCAATCCGGCCCTTTATACGCATATTCGCCATTAAATATGCCCATAATAGTCATGGCGTTTCTTAGTGTCTTGCCGCAAATGAGGCTTTTATTCATGCCATCAGGGATACTTTTATTGTTGAATATTCAGTAAATACTTTATGCTTTTTATGACGGTACGCACAAAACCTTTTGATTTTATATTATTCCTAAAGGCAACCCGTAATTCCCGGTCAAACGGTATATTATAGAAAGAGCGCCGCGAGCGCATATAGTATTTCCACTTCTTCAATGCTTCGTCTTTGGCATGTTCTAAATCTTCCGGAGAAAGAAATTCGGTTCTGATGACGCTTCTTGATGCCCCGTCATAACAAGACCAGTCTTTCGAGATAATATGCCCCTTCTTTTCCAGCGCCTCATAATATTCTGTCCCCGGGTAAGGAGTCATAATGGAGAACTGCAGGGAATCAGGCTTAAAACTTAACGCGTAGTCTATTGTCCTTTTTATGGTATCCTGTGTTTCCCCGGGCAGGCCAAAGGCAAAAGTGAGGTGTATCTTTATCCCTAAGGCTTGAGTCGCATATATCATACGTTCCGCATGCCGCAAATCCATGCCCTTCTTCGCGTTATCAAGCAGCTTCTGTTCTGCGGACTCTAATCCATACTTTACTGCGTATAATCCGGATTGTTTCATCGCAAGAAGCATTTCTTCATCCATAGTATCCGCGCGGGCCATAATCGCCCAAGGCACAACCAAGTTTCTCTCCCGGATCTCCCCGCAAAACTTTAATACATTTTCTTTGTCAATATTGAAGGTATCATCGTCAAAATAAATCGACTTAAAATTACGTTCTTTTACCAGGTATTCCATCTCATCGACAACAGCGGCGGGACTGCGGACCCGGTAGCGGTTGCTATTATACATGAGCTGCGGCCAGGCGCAAAAAATGCATTGGAAAGGACACCCCCGGCTTGCAACCATCTGAACACTAGGAAAAGCGATCTTCCCGGGCGCATCTTTATACCGTTCCATACATAATTGTTCTCTTAATGGCCATGGCAAATCATCCAAATCCTCAAGTAAGGCTCGCGCAGGGGTGATCCTGACAGTATTGTTTTCCCGATAAAGGATTCCTGATACGCCCTGCAGACTTCTGCCGTTCTGTATGGCTTGGAATAATTCAAATGCCGCGTATTCATATTCACCGACAATAACAAAATCTATAAAATTGTTCTCGGCCAGGAAAGATGGCTGCCTGATATTAAAGTCTAGCCCGCAAACAGCTATTTTTGTATGTTTTCCTGATATTTGCTTTAAGATTTCCAGGTCATTCTTCAAAGAGGGGGTAGAGACCTCCGCAACCAACAGTTCCGGCTCAAGCTCATTCACCAGCCTTACAAATTCTCCTTCTTCGATCTGCTCAGCTATGGCGTCAATTATTCTTACGCTAACGCCTCTTTCCAAAAAGACAGCTGCGGAATAAGCCAAAAAGAACGGGAAAGGAAGATACGCCTCTTCGCCAGCGTCTTTTATATGCGGCCATCGAGACCCTGCCCTGACTCCCCATCTATTCCCCTGTTTCCAAGGCAGGTTTATTAACACTACCTTCACAGGCTTTAGGACATTCGTTAAATATTTCTTATTCATCTTCTCTTCTATGAATGGCAGCCGTTGGCGGTATAATCTCTTCTTGGAATCAAGCATATGTTGATCGATTATTTTTTCATCTTGAATTATGTGTATGCTATTTGACAAAATATTCCGGCTCATGCCAGCCGCATAAAAATCCCGCGGACTATGCGGCTTAACCTGAATTAATAATGCGCGTAAATTCGCGCTATAATCACTATTCCTGATAATAGGCCTTATGTCTTCCTTTGGGCTATCCGCCTCCAAAATAATCGCTGGTTTATACTCATTATTGCAAAACGTGCTCCGCACTCCCAAAGAACGCGAGGAAAGATTCCAAAAATTTATATCCTGCCATCCTTCTTGCGTAGGTTTTATCGGTGGAAATGTCCCCCCTTCATAAGAACTTATCCAGCCGGTATAATCTGAAGATACCAAAAGAGCCGCTTCCTTTTCTCCGAGAGAAATATTTCTTTTAGGGGTTATGTCTATCTTCCAATCGATAAGCCTCTCTCCTTGCACCGTAATCTGCCAAGACTGTTTAAGCGCAAAGAAAGGCCAGGTGAGTATTATTTCCGTATAACAAGGCAAAACACGTAGTACCTCCCAGCGCGCCTGATTCGAATATAGCCTGCCGCGCATAAAACGCTTATCATTCAGCACAGTTACAAAACCCGGGGCTTGAGTAAGCTTTATGTCATTCCAAAATAAATCTATACACCTACGCGCAGGATGAATCGATAACTTTAATCTACCGGCAATTAATAATATTGTCCGGGCGTCTTCTTGGCAACCAAGCTTAGAACTAATAAACCGCGAGAATATATACCGCAGGCCACCATTACCTATGGTATAGACGATAAACGCAAAGGCGCGATAAAAAGCATAGAACACCCCCTTATGGCGAAGGTAATATAAGAATCTTCCGGCTATAAAATTGATAAATCCTTGTTTATGTATTTTCATTATGATAAAAAGGCGGTGTCTATGTTTAACTTTTTGCAGATTCTTTGTGCTTTATCTTATCTTTCAACCCACAAGAACCCTATCCGCCACATAATATACTTTAAGCCCCGGTAAAAAGAGTAACATAAGCCGCCCTCTTTATAATGCTTTTTCCATCTCTGCAATAGTGTTTCTCGCATGGTAAGTATATTTATTTATTACAGGAACTTCTCCAGCGAGTATCTTTTAATAATCTTGAGCATATGAAGATGCTGATTAATGTTCTCGCAGGAATGGCATTTGTCATCAAATAACTCTTCTCCGCGGACAAACCTAGTCCCTCCTTCCTGTTCTAAACGTTTTGCTGCAATTCGATACGAATTGTACTCATCAGAGAACCATATAGTATCAAAATCAGATCTTTGCAAGCTGCCGACCATTTTGTTTCCGCAGCAAAAAAGAACCTCCCCTGCCGCCTGGATGTTACAGAATACCCACCCTGTTAAGCACCCGTTATCTTTAAAAAAATCCTTCGTCCTTAACCCATCGCGGTTGTTATAGTAATCCAAATAAATAGTGGATAAATGATCTGTCCTGATCCCGTGGTTTTCTAATTTTTTTATTGACGCTGGCAAGTTAGTCTTGAGATAATCAACCTGCGGTTCGGTTAATTTAAGATAAGCATTGTGTCCTTCAATCTGAATTGGTTTAAATGTCACCGCATCGACCCCAAGGTCAATATCCATATCCACAAAGCTTGACAAATCGTAACAATTAAGACTATGTATGACATGGGTTATCTGAATCTGGGTCGTCCCTTTTGAGGTGTTTTTATATTCTACAAGCGACCTTATATTATGCCTGATCTTTTCAAAATCGCTCATTGGGCTCATTGGGCAGATTTGATGGTATCGCAGCCTAGAGGCAGCAGGAAGGCTAACCGTAACAATAGCTATTCCGGAATCAACCATCAGTTTTGAAAGCGCATCATTCATAAAAACCCCGTTGGTCACTGTCTCAAACCCCAAGCCATTATCCCGGCAGATACGGATAGCATCTTTTATATTCGGGTGCATCAGCGGTTCGCCGTTGGCAAGCAGGCTTATCTGTCGTGTACCTATTTTCTTCGCCCTCACTGCAATATTTCTAAACATATCGATACCCATCGTCTGCCGGAGATAGGCGATATCTTTCTCCTGGGTACTCGGCGCATGAATCCAACAATGCAAACAATTAGTATTGCATCTATGCAACAAGTCAACGACAACTAAAGACGGGCCGATAAACGTATCTTCACAAATAGCGCCTAGCGCCATTAAAACATCCTGCCTGGTATCGTCATCAGTCTCTTTTATCTTGCTTAGACCTAAAAGCAGCTGCGCCAATTCCCGGTCATCCAATAGAATTTGGATACAAAATTTGGAAAGCCTGGCATTCATTGTACTGATATATTCCATCCAACGCATTAGTATATTATCCGTAGGAAAGACTGAGAAAGGATCGACCTCCTCCACTGCGGGCATTCTTTCGCGTAACAAGCAATCCAGTCTTAAGAAATTGTATTTATTCGCTCGCAATAATCCTGCCGCTGTTTTGTAAAAACCGCCCTTACTATTAAGGGTACAATGAGAACGCTCTGCAAATTTGAGGTATCGTGCGGATAAACCAGGCAACATTATGAGCAGTCTCCAAGCATTATTTCACCGTGAAAATAGTGATACTTACCTTCTGCCAGTTTTTGCTTATCCGTGGCGTTGATACTCTCAAATCCCAACTTTCTGCTTTTGAAGATACGATTTGTATTCTCCACGGTTGCAGTGATGCCGCCAGGGCCGCTAAAGCAGGAAAAGGACAGGCCGGGTAAAATATCCGCTCCTTGCCCCTGCTGTTTGATGCCAGCGCTCAAGCGGTCAATCTCATCCCGGGCATAAAGAATATCCCACCGCGATACAGCATAACTATCCGGGAATGATCCGGACATATTATCAGCCGCACGCCAATGGTTATAGATACCGGAAAGCATAATATTAGCCTGTTGTTTTATTATTGTGGTTGATTCAAAAATCTCCATTTCGACATCCCAAATGAAACCATTTGTTTTATTTTTAACCTCCCATACCTGCACCAAAGGGATATATGGCCACGTCCCTCGCAGTAACAAACTGTCCTTACGGGAAGCGATTATCTCCCAGCTGGCATCCAAAGAAACGTACCACTGGCCCTGGTTGTTATGTCCTTTCGAGTAAACCGAGGTATAGAGACCAAAGGCGCTGGTAATTTCTTCGTTGCGATGCTTTATTCTCCCGTTCCCCCGGTCAAAAATAAATATATACGGACCATTCTCAATGGTTGATCTTTTACGTACGGACGGGGCAAGACACGAAGATAATTCAACGCCTCTTTTCTCTATAATATACCCCTTCAGATCGGGCTCCGTGCCAATGGTTATTGAGAAATCCCCGGCTAAATATGAACCTTTAAAATAATTTATTGATTCTTTTGAATCTATACTCATAAAATAAAGGTGGTTTGCTAACTCAGTATTTCCTGAGGCATCTGCGAATACAGTCGCATTCCAGTCTAACTTTCTTTCCAGAGAATTAAATTTAGGGGGCCGGGAAGCGTCATGTATCAATACCGCCGGTAAAGCTGCGTTATCCTGCCCTGATGATGTCAAACCAAGGATATGCAGCAAATCATTCTTCATGAGCGTACTCTTAAAATCCTGACCGGTTATATCTTCACCTGTATCACCGGACTCACTACTGGTAAACCATCCCCGGTAATCCGCAGAAAACATTACTCGAAATTCATTGTTTCTAATTACCGTGTCTTCTAAAATCACTAAGCGGACCTGGCAAGTAATGGTATTGTTACCTGCGATTTTAAAATCCCATATTTGTTGTATAGGTAACCCCGGCCATCTGATATAAACCGAAAGGCGGGCTGCAGAGACCCGGTGTATCATCCAGAAGGCATCGGAACTCTGGTATTCCTTACCTTGGTAATAAAAACTGGTTTTAAACCCCTTTCCGGCGGTTATCTTTGCCCCTCTCCAGTATAAATGGATCATCTTGTCATTATATGCATGTAACAATACAGTATCGTCCTTGCCTTGAATAATCTTAGGCAACATTAATTTAGGAAAATTCTGGAGCCTATGAGTAAGTAAACGTTTGTTTCCAACCATAATTTTCAAGTGAAACAACGTACTTTTTCCGGATTCAAGACTCAAAGATTGCGCATCAGGATTGATAATACGGGATTGCAAAGCCCGGGCCATAAATACCTGGTTGGTATTATGGACTTCTAATAATTTAGTATCGGTATACACCTCGTCTATGAAAGCGATCGATGGTAATTGGGAACTAGGCCCTCCAGGCGCATTCAAGCCGATGAAATTAACAGCCGGTATTTGTTTGTCCGCGCATTGCCAAAAAATCTCCTCTCTCAAATCGCTTGTCTCAAAGCACCCATTTATGAAAGGATTGAACCACTGCCTATATTCATCCCTTAACATGATACAGGCCGTAAATTCGTCAATTACACACGCCTGGCGAATATTCATTTCTATTACACAGTCGATTACACCCGCATCATTATCAAAGTATATTTCCCATACCTGCGAAAGCGGTAAATGCCACATTGTCCCTTCCACAACTATCTTGCTATCATCCCGTTTTCTTAACAGCCAATCTGCCTGAAAAGAACAGTGCTGGTTACCTGCGCTTAATATGGATATGTACCCTCCCAATCCGGCAGTTATTGTATCCTGGCCGAAACTAAACGAGAGTTTCCCATTATTAAAAATAACGCCCAATGAGTCCTTTTGGAGCATGGCGATGCCCCGCTTATCACCTACCGTCTCCAGGTAATATGAACAAACCTCCCTGATCCCTCCGTCTTGAACCACCTTTCCGTCTTTAAGTAAGACCCCCCTGGAACAAAAACGTTTCGCTATTTCTAAATTATGAGTAACCAGGATTATCGATTTCCCTTTCTCCTTGAGTTTAAGCATCCTGTCTATGCATTTACGCTGCGCATACAAATCACCCACAGCAAAGATGTCATCGATCAATAGGATGTCCGGCTCAATGTGTATCGCTATAGCAAACGCCAAGCGCATATACATGCCTTGTGAATAACTCTTCACGGGCGCATTAATAAACCTACCGAGGGCGGCAAACTCTACTATATCATTAAACCGTGATTTTATCGCATGCTTAGCAAGGCCGAACAGTGATGAAATAAGGTAAATATTCTCTTTGCCCGTTAACTCCGCATGGAATCCTGCCCCGATATTAAGAAGCGGGGCGATCGTCCCATTGATAAAAACACTGCCTGTATCAGGCTTAAACATACCGGCGATTATCTTAAGAAGAGTGGTTTTGCCAGCGCCGTTATCGCCGATAATACATACACTCTCTCCTCTTGGAATATCTAACGTTACTCCCTGCAATGCCCAGAAGTCTTCCGGGAAGATTTTGTTATCTTCTTTAAAGTCTATTCTGTATTTTAAACCCACGCCCCTTAAAGATACTGCATTCATCGATCTCATCCCGTGTGTACGTGCCTCAGATTTGTTTTAAAGCATCCTTCTCTTTTTTCGTGAATATGTAATGGCCCAGCCATATGCTCGCCAAGCTAAATCCAAACGCAAACAACCACATAACGCTGTCTCCTTTTGAGCCGTTATAAAGTATAGCGCGATAAAGAAGGGTATAACAGGTAGCTGGATTTGCAATCATAATAACCTGATGCCCCTTTGAGATACTTTCTAAAGGGTAAAATATGGGGGTCAACCAAAATAAAAACATTAAACCAATATTCAATAACTGCGCTAAATCCTTATAATAGAGATTACCGATGCTTACCATGAGCGATATGCCCAATGTAAAAACAAAGTGGAGCAGCAGGACGAGCGGCAATAATGCTAAGGAATTTATGATTCTGGTATTACATAGAATAAAAACGGGCAAGAGACCTATAAAACCAACTAAAAAATTTACAAAGTTTGCTAAAACCACCGAGAGGGGTATTGCCTCATTCATAATAACGAACTGATTTAATACGGCACTATTATTCTTAATGGAAACTGCCGCTTCTGATAATGAGTTTGCAAAGAAAGACCAGGCCAAGAGAGCACTCAATATAAAAAGGGGGAAATTACTTATCCGGGTAGGCATTATTTGTGTGAAAACGAAGTTAATGGCACACATAATAAGCAGGGGATTAAGAACTGCCCAAAAAATACCTATGGTAGAGCCAATATATTTATCACTTAAATTACGCTGCACCAGGCTCTTAATTACGTTTTTCTGTGCGCTTATCTTAACAAGTTTATCTCGTAGAGTCATTGGTAAATATGAAAATACTCCTTTAAAATAGCGGATGCAATATTCTCCGCTAAAAGCCGATTTCCTTTTTTAGTACAATGCCCGAAGTTTCCTGCGAACATATCAACAAAATACTCTCTGTAGCTTTCTCTTTTTATTGCCTTCTGAAAGATCCCCTCATTATCTACAAAGATGATACCGTCTTGCTGTCCAGCAAAGATCCCCTTTAATGATGCCAAACTCCGAAGCGGATACTGGACACAAACCAATTGTATTTTATTTTTACTTAATATTCCCCTGATCTTATGGTAATTGCTATATGTCTTTGTCGTAATATTATGCCTAAAAAGTTTATCAACTTTTTTGGCATATTTACTCGCTACAGTATCCATCCCCATTTCATTGTATACTACAGCCAGCCCCCCATACGCATAATCTTGCAACGGATCTACCTTGGCCGCCTGGTTAAATGTCTCTATAGCCAAAGTAAACTTCCTTTCGGAAACATAGTTTTCGCCTAATACAACATACGCCCAATAGTCTCTCGGATCCAGCTCTATGGCTTGTTTTAGCGACACCTCGGATGCCGGATATTTCCCCTGGTATCTATAACACTGCCCCAACAAAAAATACGCTTTGCCGTTTTCCGGATTTAAGGCAACGGCTTTCTTCAATGCCTCTTCGGCGTCTGGATAATTATAATTATAGATAAACGCCATCGCTAAACCTATATAGGCCTCATCATTCTGAGGGTTTATCTCTATTTTCTTCTTTAATAGGCTTCTATTTCAGTAATCTTGCCTCTGTCCCTATAAATCCGTACCAGCTCAAGATATGGCCGAGGATCTTCCGGGCCACTCTCTATAGCTTTCTGCAGTGGCTCCTCCGCAGGAAAATATCTGCCTTGGTCGATATAGCATCTCCCCAATAGAAAATATGCCATATCATTTTTCGGATTCAACACAAGAGCCCTTTTAAGGGCATCCTCCGCTTCACGGTATCGACCCTGGGAATGATAAAGTTGAGCTAACTCAATATATATTACATCGTAACCCGGCCTCAGTATTAGAGCTTTTTGCAGCAGCCTTTCATATTGGATATAGTCTCCTAGGTCGCGATATCCCCGCCCTAAACCAATATATTCTTCTGCCTGCTCTTTGTTGACATCTTGTGCGCCGCGCATAGAATCTCCATAACTAAAATAATTGCCGCGCTTAATATAACTCTTACGTGGATCACTGAGGCCGGAAATGGGCGGAAACCCGTTTATCTCTTGCACGCTGGGGATCCGACAAGCCAGTTTTTTCGCCATAACATGCTCCCTCAACAGTATCAATAATTTATAGACCTTCAAAGACTGCAGATAAGAAATTATTTTATCTTCCGATGTTCGTTGGTTCACAATATGCCTGGACCTATCGTTGATACCAAGCATCGCCACCACTATATCTGGTTTATACTTCGCAATGTTTTCTTCTAAATGCAAAGCTACATATGAAGTATCAATATCAGGAATGCCTTTATTAATTACACTAAATCTTAATCCTTTATTATTTTGATTTAATACAACTTCGAGTTGACTGGGGTAGCAACTTTCGCCGCCTATCGCATACGCAGTCGTCGATTCCCCAACGCACATAATGCGATATGAGCTTTTCTGCTGCAGAGAAATCCTGTTTCTTCCTTCCTGTAAAGATGAAAATATAAAACCTGCTAAACGCATCCCGGCCTCCAGAAAGACAACGCCAAGGCATATCCCTGCGATAATAAGTGCTGTCTTCTGGCAGAGAGATATAGCGGACGTATGAGTATTATTACAGCGCATTGATCGCTCGATATGACAGGTCAGCCATTTGTACCACTAACAAGGCGAGAGAGATTTTCTCTTTTGTAAAGCCGATCTTATACAGCCGAGGTCGAATAAAATTTTTGGGATTGTTGCTGTTCGGAAGAATAATGTGTAACCCCATGAAAATATATCCTAGCAGGCAATAAAAGGTAAGTGGAGCAATATGCTGAATAATGATTCGTTCTTAATAATCGTTCGATAGCGGTTTTTTATTAAATCAGCGTACAATTCATTGCTAAGATATCTGCGTGCATACGTTTTATTGATGCCCGACGCCGTCCGGACGCTGGCACCACGCATATGGTACGCCACAGCATCAGGTATATAATAAGCCTTCCAGCCCATATTGTAAGCCCGCCAAGCGATATCTAAATCCTAATAAAAGAATCGAAAGTCACTATCAAAATATTCAACCCCCATTTTGAGGTCTTCCAGCATCGCTCTACGATAAAAAGCAACTGCTCCGCTTACTCCGAATATATACCCTGCGCGATTGTAAAGTTGCCCTTTTTTAGTGCCGTAGCCCCTTTCCCGGACTGAACGATACAGATTCAACGATAATCCGGTACTATCTAACGTTATCCCGTCAAAACGAAAGACTTTGCCATCCACCATGCCAATCTTTGAGCTAACAGTAAAACCAATAATTGCTTTTTCAATAAATTTTTCATCTAAAATGACATCGTCATTAAGACAAAGAATAAAGTCCCCGTTACTCTGGCTGATTCCACAATTTAACCCTACGCAGTAGGATTTTTTCTCGGCATCCGTATACACAGTAACTTCCGGATAATGACGGTGTATGCTTTGGCTGACCTCGGGGTTACATGCATTATCAACAACGATGATTTCGTGAAAAGAGTGTGTCTGGACACATAATGAGTCTCAACATGATTCCCAGCAACGAAATGCTCCGGAGGTAACAACAATACTTACTTTCCTGTTTGAGCCTTCCTGTGTCATAGACTATAAATCTTACGATTATGTTTATTGTAGAAATGTACGCAGGCTGATCTCACTTGAAGAATCGCCTCTTCCATAAGCCCTCTGCGGCTACCCCCGGTTTAACATATGGATATCGCTATTATCAGTAATATGCAAAAACCATGCGCTGAGAAACGTTTATGCGTTTCCGCCCCCTTCAGGATATAATCTGCCGGGAGTTGATGCTTCAGAACAAGATAAAATAAGCAGCAATATTTCAACGGGCTTACGATTATTTTACCACCAAAAACTGCATTATTAAATTAAAAACTTTACTGAAAAGACGAGGGCACGGGAAAAATCAGAGGATTTTTACCGGAAGGGCTCAAACCGGTCCGAACTGATGAGAGGGATTATAACTACTTGCAATTACACAAGATACATCGCTTTAAAATGAGATTGACAATAAAGAGAAAATTTTGCAGCGATCACGAAACAGGATTGTCCGTCTTGTCAGTATTTTTCTTTCTAAAATCACGTAGCTCTTTAATATGTAAACAGTAACACATTGTCTACCGCAAAAAACGGACATTTAACTCATTTACTCCAAATCAACCAAACAAACAAAGAAGCAGTTATAACGGCAACAAGGGTAAACGGCAAGCCTATCTTAAGAAACTGGTTGAATTTAACAATATGCCCTTCTTTTTTTAAAATACCGCATGCGACTATATTGGCTGAAGCGCCAATCGGCGTTATATTTCCCCCTACGCTTGCGCCGATAAGAAGACCAAATAATAAAAGCGAAGGATTAATCGCCAACCGGCTAGACATGGAAAGAGCTACCGGGAGCATCGCGGCGAGAAAGGGGACATTGTCTATAAAGGCAGAAAAAAGAACAGCAAAAAAAACAAACATGACATAGCCGAGTAATAGGTTTATCCCCACTAAACCAGACAAAAACTTTGAAAAATAACTAACCCAGCCATTAACAGTAAGCGCCCCCACAATAACAAATACTCCCACCAAAAACAAACTCGTATCCCAATCTAATGATCTGATACTTTTTAATATAAATCCCCGTTTGAAAAACTTCTCGTAGGATAACGATGCTATCCCAAATAGCATACAAATCAATCCCCCCATATAACTGAATCCGGTATCAAAAAAAGATGAAATTGCCAAAGAAAAAATCATAAGAAGTAAAATAAACGTAGGGACCCATGATTTCACCTGCTCTGTTTTAAGCAGCTGCGTTCTTTCCTTGTGGCGCCTAAATATAAAATACAACACAACAAAAGATGCTATCGCGCCTAATTCAACGGCAAAAAAGATACTTGGTCTTCCCCTATAGACAAAAAAATCCATAAAATTCATTTTGGCAAAACCACCCAGAAGCATACTTGGGGGGTCCCCGATCAACGTAGCCGCACCCTGAAGATTGCTCGAAATAGCAACCCCGATCATTATATTCATAGGATTGATCTTTAGCTTATGAGATAAAGTAAGCGCAATAGGAGCAACGATTAAAACTGTCGCCACATTTTCTACAAAAGCAGAAATAAAACTAGTGAGCACGCATATAGCTACCATAGCCCAGGCGGTATTTCTTGCACGGTTAACAATTATTTCTGCAATATACGCCGGTACTCTGCTTTCCATAAAAGTATCCGCAACAACCAATGTGCCAATAAATATCCCCATGACGTTCCAATTAATCGCCCCCAAGGCTTCTTGGAAAGTAACGGCCGTGGTTACCACAAGTAGGATACTTGCCCCAAAAGCAACAAAAGACCTTCGGGCAGGGAATACCACAAATAAAATGTAAGCTGTCAGGAAGACTGCTAATGTAAGGATACTTTTATCCATAATACTGTCAATTACTGGTTTGTTTCGGAAGGTTTATTTTGCTCTTTCTTATTCTTCTTATCCTGCATATTACCTTTTACAATTACATACCCAAAAAAGAATACTATAACACCTAAAAACACATACACCGGCCAATCCTGCCATAAGTTTCCAGTCATACTTAAAACCTCCTCATTAGTCTAGTCCGCTTGAACTAAAATTTGAAACCATTAAACCCCATAAATGCAAGGCTCATTATAGAAGCAATGATAAATGCCAAAGGTAAAATCTTGAATGCCTTGGGCGGATTACAAAGCTCAAGCCGCTCCCTAATACCTGACATCAAAAGCATGGCCAGGGTATAGCCTATCCCAACGCATAATCCCTGGAATACCGAAAATATGAAGCCCCCGGATACTGTCTTACTGTTTACAAAGAACATATCGACATTGAGAACCGCTACGCCTAATACGGCGCAGTTCGTAGTAATCAAAACAAGATAAATACCGAAGGCGCGATAAAGAGCGGGGCTCGTCTTTCTTATTATCATTTCCACCAGTTGCACAAAAGCAGCAATGATTAGGATAAAGACTAAGGTACGCAAATATGTCAATTGAAACGGGATCAAAAGAAACTTGTAGACTAACCACGTTATAGCAGAAGATATTGTGGTTACAAACGTAACTGCCATACTCATCGCAAACGCCTGCCTTGTGTCTTTAGATATGGCGACAAAAGGACACAGTCCCAAGAAACGCGACAGAATAACATTGTTAATAAAAACTGCTGAAATAAAAATAGTTAAAAGCTGCGCAGAATTCATTTTCTTACTTTTTCATGCCATTTAATCTTGCTTTTTCATTTCTTGCCTTTATATTGTTCCTAGTAGTAAACAGCAGTGAGAATAAAATCGCAAGAACAATAACCCCTAACTGTTCTAATATGCTCGTTGACACAGGCCCCTCCTATTTTCTAAGTCGATTTAATGTCTTGGAATCTTTCCCGCCCAGGCCTTTTCTAAATATCCTGCTGAAACAAAATATCAGCATACTCAAAATAAATGTCCACGAGATTATCATGAATATCCATCCGCTTAATTTCAATCCACACCCCCTTCATCGGATATTATGAGTAATCGCAAAAGCCACACACAATATCCCAGTTGAAATACAGACTTCCATTATAATAAATATAACCGCCTTCCTTTATCCATGCCTCTCCTTTATTAATAAAAAACCGCCACCTGACTTTAAAAGCCAGATGGCGGCCCGACCATCCAAGTCCTCCGGAAATATACCCTTCCGGACCCTTGCATTAACAAGAAAACCGCTATGTGATAACTTTTAAACGATTTTCAGCGGTTGGAATTCCAGTTTTTGAAATTCCATGCTATGAATTAACAGAGATGAACGATATCTTCAGGATGATATAACGAAAGAAACAATAACATATAATCTCTTAAATGACGCGTAATCAGAAAATTATTTTTTATATGCTCCCGACCGTTCTCTCCCAGTTTCTTGGCGTATTCGGGACTACTTAACAGCTGTTTTATGGCAAAACTGGCCCCCTCAACAGAATGGCACAATAATCCTGAATATTTATGTTTTATTTGCAAAGGGATGCCTCCCACATTTGAAGCAATAACTGGTTTTGCTTTCCATAAGGCCTCTGCTACGGTTAAACCAAAGCCCTCCCGAAGAGACTTTTGGATAATTACATCCGAAGACCTTTGCAACGCATTAACCTCTATATCATTATGAGGTAATAGTAAAATATGGATACCGGGGTCGTTCTTAGCTTTTTCTCTGACTTCACCGAGGACCTTGAATCCTTCCGGGTCATCCCCTGCGGTGCCGCCAGCCAACACCAGCTGGCAATCAGTATATTTTTTTACCTGCAGGTATGCTTCAATTACGCCTATCGGATCCTTTAGACGGTCAAAGCGGGATACTTGGGTGATGATCGGCTTATCTTTTTTGATATTATATTTTTTCAAGACCGCATCTATTGTTTCCTGAGGCAATTCTTTGTTTTTATCGCTTAAGGGGTCAATGGAAGGAGAAATTAGAAATTGCCTAATGGGTAATTTCCGGGAAAAGGCAGGGGCAGAAAACACTGCGGAATCGTATTGAGTGATAAAATCCATAAGAAATCCCCAGACCCTTTCATCAGGATTAGATACGTCAATATGGCAGCGCCAAAGCCATTTGTTAGCGGCTTTCTTTTTTATCAGGGCTATTGGCTGCGGGTCATGGACAAAAACTATATCTCCATAGGTATCAACATTATCGATATTCTCCCGGCTTGTCTGCATAAATATCTCAAAATCTCTTTGAGTTATTTCTTCGGCCTTGCCGTGTAAGGCGTTATGAAACTTCTTTGTCACATCAAAGAACTGCTCTCCGCCTTTTATGACGTCCCATTTCGTATCTACGCCTAATTCCACGAGCAGCGGGACCATACGGTTCAATATCTCGGCAACTCCACCACCTACAGGAGTAGAATTTATATGCTGGATAACCTTGCCTTTTAACCGCTCGCCAAGCAATCTTAAATCGTCAATAATAGACTGCCCTACCAAAGGAATATATTTTTCTATCTCTGTCATTTTATTGCGAAATTCTTCTTTCGATTATTTGGATAATCGTTTTCCTTAAATCCTCTAAAGTGCGCGTATAGGGGTCAAAGCCGGCAATAGCATCTCCCAATTCTTTATCGCCTAAAGAATTCTCTATCCAAAACGAGAAGTCATTGGTTGGTTTCTCAAGCCTAAGCCGCGCCTCAAAAATATGAAAATAAATCGAATCTATGGTGATTTTCTTCAGGATATCCGCAAATTCCTTTAAATCATAGGCAGTATAATTTTTCGGCAGAATAAAACTGACTGATTTGATAAAATGGAATTCTTCTCCGGGACGCGCGAATTTTAATTTGGCAAATGAGCTGCCGCTTAAATATTCCTCAATAGTTTGCGCGATCTTGTCCCGCAGGCTGCGTATAGTTGAATATTGCATAGTGTCAATGCTGGCTAATTTTTCTCCGAGCTCATCTTCTCCCAGGATATCCGTTACCCAATATGCAAAGTCATTCGGGGGTTCGGGAGAAAGATATTGGTGTTGTTGCAAGAATCTATGGGTGTGGTGATAGATGCATGAACCAGGCACTTCCTTAATAAGAGCCAACAATTGGCCCAAGGTGGCGGCTCGTAATCCAGTCAGCTCTGACAAGTGCAATCTCGTGCAAAACCTAAATGGCTCTTTGGTTCTTATTAATTCTGTCATAATTAGTTATGTTTTAAGTCCAATATTAAACGTAAAAACCGAGTTACCTCTTCCGGGCCCTTCAGGTAATAGCCCGCCTTGGAGCTACCCGGCTCTCCCACAAATACCGTCAGCCCTTTTCTTTTTAATACCTTAAAAGCGTCTTCATCGGTTACATCGTCTCCTATATACACAGGAAAAACCATTTTTTTCCCCAAGGCGGATTGCTGCCTTGTCAAAAGCCATAAGACAACCTTACCCTTATCCCATTCAACAGGGGGTTTTATCTCATAAACCTTTTTACCGGGATTAACCTTTATCTTATCGCGCACTATATAAGGGGTAGTGACTTCGGCAATGATCTTCTCAAACGCAGGCAGATCTTTTTTGGCGACTAAACGATAGTGGATACTTAAGGTTAATCCTTTGTCCTCAACCAACGCGCCTTTGATGCCTGAAATCTGCTTTTGTATTTCCGCGGCAATATTCCGCATAATTGATTTTAACCGCGGGGAAACCTGGCTTTCAAATTTCATCTTTGGACCTTCGATTTCCAGGCCGTGGTTACCCGCATAAATAACGCCTTCTATCCCCATAACATTCTTTATGTCCTCCAAAGACCTGCCGCTGATAATGCCTAACTTGCAATAATCACTTCTGGACAGCTTCTGCAATAATTCTTTGGTTTCTTTAGAGATAACTGCCTTCTTAGGGTCTTCTACAATCGGGGTTAATGTCCCGTCGTAATCCAACAAAAGTAAAATAAAATTACTACATAATTGTTCATTTATTTTACTAAATTTAGTAAACAAATACTCCACGCTTAAACCCCGCTCCTGCCTAACTAAACCTTCTTCAATGCTGTTAATTCCGTGATTATGTTGCCCGCCCAACGATAAATATTATTTTCGGCAATGGTCTTCCTCATATTCTCCATACGTTTTTTCTTTTCATCCGGGGGCATTTCAACGGATACATTTATAGCATCGGCAAATTCTTCGATTGCATAAGGATTGAACTGGACCGCATCAGTCAATTCCCGGGCGGCGCCTGTAAACTGGCTTAAAATAAGCACGCCGGATAGATCTTTTTTTGTAGCCACGTATTCTTTAGCAACAAGATTCATCCCGTCATCCAGAGAGCTAACCAGACAAAAATCAGCCATTTTGTAAAAAGGGATAATCTCATCGGCAGAAAAATGCTTCTTAAGATAAATGATCGGTTTCCAGCTCCCGTCCATATGTTTCCAGTTTTTCTTTTCAATCAGCTCATCGATCTCTGCCATAAGGTCGTGGTAACGCTTAATATGGACACGGCTGGGCGCGGCCATCTGGATAAAAACTACTTTTTTCTTATAGTGGGGGTATTTTTCAAAAAATCTGTCAATGGCAAGCACCCGTTCAATAATGCCTTTTGTATAATCAATCCTATCCACCCCAACGCCGATAATCTTGTCTTCTAATTCAAATTCGGTTTTAATCTTCGCTATCTGCTTGTCCAAATCCGGCATCCCAGCTTCCTTATTCATATATCCGTTAACGCTGATAGGGAATGCCCTGATAAAAGTTTCCTTATTTAACCTGACAACGCTGAATTTTTCCGTGTCTACCCTTGACTCAAGGAGCCTGTTTGCCGTATCCAAGAAGTTATTGCAGTGGTTCTGCACATGAAATCCCACCAAGTCACAACCAAGCATTCCGTCTAAGATTTCTTTGCGGTAAGGGCATATGGAAAATGACTCTGGGGTCGGCCAGGGGATATGCCAGAATAAAGCGATAGTGGCATCAGGTCTTTTTTCTTTAATTATCCTGGCTAAGAGCGTAAAGTGGTAATCCTGAATAAACACAAAAGGGTCCTTAACAGGCAATTCCTCTAACAGGCTATCAGCAAACTTTTGGTTTACTTTTTTGTAGACATTCCAATCCGCTTCTCTAAAAATAGGACGCGTATGCGTATTGTGACAAAGCGGCCACAGCCCTTCATTGGAAAAACCGTAATAGTAACCATCCTCCTCTTCCTTATTCAGCCATACTCTCTTTAAAATATAGCGGTTATCTTCTGGCGGGACACCAAGCTTATTTTTTGAATTTACAAATTTTCTGTCTGCATTACCGGCGCCATGGGCTATCCATGTCCCTCCGCAGGCGCATAGAATCGGATGTATAGCAGTGACAACACCGCTTGCCGGTCTTATACACTTAGTTATCCCCGTGACCTCGTCTATAACATGCATATACGGTTCCCGGTTCGAAACTACAAATAATGCGTTCTCGCCCAACTTTGCATTAACGAGGTCTCTTAATTTTACTTCTGTCCATGTCTCTTCTTTTTGCAGCCGCGCAGACGCTTCATCAGAAATTGTCCTGCGGGCGACCCTAAGGCTCAATGCCACCTGTTCTACTTCGCTAGCAAGTTTACCAAGTTCTCCCCTTTCTTTGATCGGATGGAAATCATCGGTTTCTCCTCTTTGAAAATGTTCAAACCAGGCTGTCAAACGCTGCAGGGGAATAGCAAATATCTGCTGATGCAGAAAAATTGCTATAATAAAGATTATTATCACCAGGACTATGAGCGTTGCACTGATTCTCTTCCATAGCTCTGTCAATCGGGTAAATACGTAAGAAGTATCATATACAACTTCGACTAATCCCAAAACCTGCCCTTCGTCGTCTGTTATGGGGAGGATATAGCTATAAACGGTATAACCTTTAAATTTCTCCAGTTCACCTCTGGGGGTCTTGTTTAACAACAAATCTTTCAGATAAGGCTTCTCTTTTTCTTTCCAGTCATTGAAACGTTTAGTAATGGCCATGATGTTTCCGTCTTTATCGTATAAAACACATCCCTGCAGCCTTTCCCGTGTCTCGAATTTTTCGGCAAGGTAATTGGCATTTCTCATGTCTTTTGCAAAGAAGATACCCTTCGCCGATAACTCCATGCTTTCTGCGATGTGTTTGGATTTACGCTTCAAATCATCGATGAGCCTCTCTTCTTCAAAGCGGACTTGGAAGTAGCCAAAAAGGGTAAAGGCCGCGGCAACAACGATGAGGATAGGTAAAATAAATAACAAAATGCGCCTCATTTTTCACCTCTTTCCTGGCTGTAATTCATAGCCCTGATAGGATAGGGGATAACAATCCCTTCCTTTTTATAGCGCTCCTGAAGCCTCTTGATAAATTCATGCTTAACCAGGTACTGATCCACAAATTCTTTAGCCCTCAATATTACGGTAAGATTGATACCAGAATCTCCGAAACTGCCATACCTAATAAAAGGCTCGCATTCTGGCACTCCCCCCGGCACATTGTCCATTACTTCTTTCGCGACTTCGCAGGTAACTTTTTCCACGCGCTTCAGATCGCTCTTATAATGGACGCTTAAATTAACCAGCACTGCCATTGCCTTATCCGGCAAGTAGTAGTTAGTAACGGTTGCCTTGGTTAACTTCTCATTAGGCACCAAGATAACATTATTAGGCAGCATCTTTATCTTGGTAGTGCGCCAAGTGATATCCGTAATGTATCCTTCCTCTCCTGAGTCTAGTCTTACATAATCGCCGATTCTAACTTGTTTGGATATAATAATATGAAATCCCGAGAAAAGATTGGAAAGCGTGTTTTGTAAAGCTAAGGCAACCGCAATGCCGCCTACTCCTAAAGTAGCCAGTATCGGTGTAATAGAAATTCCTAGGCTGTGCAGGATAATTAAGATCCCGATAATGAATACAAGTATCCGGCTAATGTTTTGCGTAAGGGAAGTAACTGGTAAAGCAGCCTCGATTTTACTGGAATATACACTAACTAATTTAGCCGAGATATTAGCCAAGACAAAGGTAATAGAAAGAACGCCCAGGACAAGCAAGAGTTTATCTATTACATGTACTAGATTTTCCGGCAACCTTGAAAACTCGAGAGCAAAATAAATACCCAGCATTAAAAACCAGACTATGAACGGCCCTTTTATTGAATCTATAATAACATCGTCAACTTTGGTCTTGGTATGTTTTGACCAGCGGCTAAGGCGGGCAAAAACAATCTTTCTTACAATAAACCCGCAGAGCAAGGTTATAAGACATACCCCCAGCGGCACTAAGGTTTTAAATAAATTCTCGATAGAAAGGATTGAAATAATATTCACTTTATTGTCCCTTCAGAAATCAAAAACCACCACCTGCATTCATATGCAAGATGGCGGCCCGACCATCTTAAAAATAACCTCTGGAGGCAGCTATCTCCAGACCACTTATTATCTTAATCGTTGCAGATATCATTATACATCAAACAGGCACTTTTACAATCTCCTTGTTATCTTAGATTACAAGGCGTTTGTTTGTTCCTCATCAACCCTGTTATTCTTTGATATCAAAGGGGGTAAGAACTTATTTTCCGATTATTTTCTATAAAATCTTACGGCCAAATTGTGGCCGGCCGGGGACCAAAAATATGCTAAGATGCCGCCTATCCCCATGATTATCTACAAACAGGAAATCCCCGAAATTGCTTACGGGGATTAGTGTTATATACGGGCCCGACGAGATTTGAACTCGCGGTCTTCAGATCGACAATCTGACGTGCTAAACCAGACTGCACCACGGGCCCGAACAGCAGGATATAGATTTTAAGCTAAAGTCCTGTTTTTTGCAACAGTTATTTACCCCTAGCTTAAACACTCAAAAATTTCTATGGGCGGTACAGGACTTGAACCTGTAAACCTCCTGAATGTAAGTCAGGCGCGCTAACCAATTGCGCCAACCGCCCGGAAATATTCTATATTATATACTCAGCCGGTTCGTAAGTCAATCTAATGGCTGCGGACAATCTCCTTGACCCGCATCAGGCGCACAAGATTGCCGCGTTCAAATTCATTCAGTTTCTGGGTAATATAGCGGATGGTATCCTGTATGGAGGGAATAAGTATATACTCCAGGGCATTCACCCGGCGGCGGGTGCGTTCAATTTCATAAGAGAGAATATCCAGGGTCTTTACAAGCTGCGCCAGTTTTAAGAGTGATTGTATATAATCCCTGGCCTGAGCTACTGCCATATCCAGCTGGGCTGAGGCCTTGAAGAAATCATAGCCCTTTTCTATTTTTATCTTCTGTATGTCAAATACAGGGACCTTGACATTCATAACCCTTCTGGTATCTACTTTAATGTCGATATCGGAATTGATTTTTGCCAAAGAACCCACAAAATCTACGGATGAACTGCTAACACGAAAATAAAGCAGGTCCCGGAAAATCCCCCTGGTGCGTGACATAAAATCCTCTTTGGAATAATGGATATCTTTAACCAGAGACAGGAACCGGCGCATCATCTCTTCAAGTTTATCCTGCAGGAGTTTATGCCCCCTTTGCGCAAGCAGAAGCCTGCGCCTGAGCCGGAGCAATTCCATCCTGTTGGGATTGACACGCAGTATCATCGTTTTCCTTCATAATATTTATCCAGGTATTCTTCCCTGATACGCTTCAATTCCTGCCGGGGAATTAAACGTAAAAGCCCCCATCCCGTATCCAGGGTCTGAATGATAGAGCGCTCCTCGGATTCTTCCTGCCGGACGAATTTATCCTCAAAACCGTCGGCGAATTTTAAATAAAGTTTATCCAAATCCGAGAGGGCTGCCTCACCCAGGATCACCGCCAGTTCCCTGGATTCTTTGCCTTTAGCATAGCAGGCAAAGAGCTGGTTTAAAACATCGGAGTGGTCCTGGCGGGTCTTGTCTTTACCAATGCCTTTGTCTTTGAGCCGGGAGAGGCTGGGCAAAACATCTACCGGCGGATATACCCCCTTGCGGTGCAATTCGCGGGAGAGCATAATCTGGCCTTCGGTAATGTATCCGGTCAAATCCGGTATGGGGTGGGTTTTATCATCCTCAGGCATTGTTAATACCGGCAGGAGGGTAATAGAGCCGCTCTTACCTTTAATGCGGCCCGCCCTTTCATAAAGGGTAGATAAGTCCGTATAAAGATACCCTGGATAACCCCTGCGGCCGGGAATTTCCTTGCGGGCAGCGGAAACCTCGCGCAAGGATTCACAATAAAATGCCATATCAATAAGTATGACCAAGACATGCATATCCAAATCAAAAGCCAGGTATTCGGCACAGGTAAGCGCAAGGCGGGGGGTAGAGATTCTCTCTATCGCAGGGTCATTGGCTAAATTTATGAATAAAACGCTTCTCTCAATGGCGCCGGTATTGCGGAAATCACGCATAAAGAAATCCGCCTCTTCAAAGGTAATCCCCATAGCCCCGAAGACAACCGCGAAGCCTTCATCTTTACCCAAAACCTTAGCTTGACGGGCAATCTGGGCGGTGAGTTGCGCATGCGGCAGGCCCGAGGCAGAAAATATAGGAAGTTTCTGCCCGCGGACCAAAGGGTTCATCCCGTCAATGGTAGAGATGCCGGTTTGAATAAACTCCGAAGGATATGCCCGGGCGCTGGGATTAATGGGGCTGCCGTTGATATCTATCCGTTTATCGGCGATAACCTGCGCCCCGCCGTCGCGGGGACGGCCTGCGCCGTTAAAGATACGCCCGATTAAATCCCGTGATACGGATAATTCCTGCGTGCGGCCTAAGAAACGCACCTTGGAATCTGCTATATCCATACCGATAGTCCCCTCAAACATCTGCACCAGGGCCTTATCTTCATAAACCTCAAGGACCTTCCCCCGGCGGGAATGGCCGTCTGAGAATTCAACTTCCACAAGCTCCGCGTATTTAATATTCTCGGTTTTCTCCACTATCACCAGGGGCCCGGAAACCGAAGTAACAGTATGGTATTCTCTAATCATATGCGCTCCTTAACTCTTCTTCTAACCTATCGAATTCTCCTGAGGCTTCCTCAGGGATATATTTGACCCGGCTTATCCTTTCCCGCAACGGCATCTTTACGATATCGTCAAACTCCAAGCCCTCTTTAAGCCTTATTTTAGCGAAGGAATGAAACCCCATGATTATCTTTAACATACGGTATTGCTTGGCCAGAGAGGTATAGGTATCCACTTCATGAAAGGCATTCTGATGCAGGAAATCCTCACGGATAGATTTGGCAGTCTCTAAAACCAGGCGGTCGTCAAACGAAAGAGACTCCACCCCCACCAGGCGGGCAATTTCCAATAACGAAGACTCCTCCTCAAGCAGACGCATTGCCTCCTGCTTTAAAGAAATGAATTCTTCGGCAATATTCTTATTTAAGAACTCTTCCAGGCTGGTGTGGTAAAGGGAATAGCTCAACAACCAGTTGATGGCCGGGAAATGCCGGGCATTGGCTAATTTATCATCCAGCCCCCAAAAGACCTTGGCTACGCGCAACGTCGCCTGCACTACCGGATCAGATAAGTCCCCTCCCGGAGGAGAAACCGCCCCCATAATGCTTAATGCGCCCTGACGGTTGTCGCTGCCTAAACAGGTAACTTTTCCGGAGCGTTCGTAAAATTCCGCCAACCGTGAAGATAAATAGGCAGGGTAGCCTTCCTCCCCCGGCATCTCTTCGAGCCTGCCGGAAATCTCACGCAATGCCTCTGCCCAACGGGAGGTGGAATCCGCCATCAAGGCAACGGAATAGCCCATATCGCGGAAATACTCAGCAATAGTAATGCCCGTATAGATGGATGCCTCCCGGGCTGCCACCGGCATATTGGAAGTATTGGCAATGATAACCGTGCGCTCAAGCAGGGGACGGCCGGTGCGCGGGTCCTTCAATTGCGGAAAACTTAAAAGCAGGTCAGCGCATTCATTGCCTCTTTCTCCGCACGCCACATAAACAATGACCTGCGCGTCAGACCACTTAGCCACCTCATGCATAGTAACCGTCTTGCCTGCGCCAAAAGGCCCGGGGATACAGGCTGTGCCCCCCTTGGCAATAGGAAAGAAGGTATCAATGACCCTCTGCCCCGTGGTCAACGGCTCATCAGGGGCGAATTTTTCCTGGATAGGCCTGGCCTTTCTTACTGACCAGCGCTGCGACATAAGAATATCCTTGAATCCCTGGCTTGTCTTGACCCTGGCCACTGCCTCCCGTATAGTAAAATCACCTGCGCGTATATCCACTACCTCGCCGGTTATCCCGGGGGGGACCATAACCTTGTGTTCAATCAAAGCTGTCTCCTCAACCACTCCCAGTATATCTCCTGAGACAACTTGCTGACCCATAGAGGCCTTGGGCTTAAAATGCCACTTCTTCAGGGCGTCTAATCCCGCAATATCAATCCCGCGCGGGATAAAATCACCGCAAGACTGCATAATAACATTCAGGGGGCGTTGTATGCCGTCATAAATAGAATTAATCAAGCCGGGGCCCAATTCCACGCTTAAAGGTTCGTTAGTCAAATAAACCGGCTCCCCTGGGCCTATGCCAGAGGTCTCTTCATATACCTGTATGTAAGCCAGGTCGTTTTTAAGTTCCACGATTTCACCGATTAATTTCTTGGCGGAAACCCGCACCATATCATACATCTTAGCGCCCTTACAGCCGCAGGCGACTACCAAAGGCCCGGATACCTTGATGATCTTAGCTTGTTTTGTCATTATAATGCTCCTGTGGCTCTTATTTGAATGCCCTTAACCATCTTATCCAAAAAATCCGTCCCTCCGTCTTTAGAAAAAGGAATAAAAATCGGAAGGGGCATTTTTTTATAACTGTTTATCCTCTCTTCCTGCGCCTGGTATATATTATCCTGCACCAGGCATACCCCGGTCTGGTTATTGACTATATCTTCCAGCGCCTTCTCAAACTGTGGTATTTCCTTGGCGGTATAGACCTTAAAACCCAGGGCAGAAAAACCCAAGACTATATCCTCATCCCCGATAATCGCCAAGGCATTGCCTACAACAAATCCTTCAGGCATAGACGGCATTGATCCGCTCCTTAAGCAGTCCCACATCCAGGTTATTAAGTTTGGCCAATATAGTCATGCGGATTAAATTTATCTCATTGGCCCTGGCAAAATAATAAGCCAGCACCGGCTCCGGGCCAAAAGTAAAATACTTAGCGGGCTTAAGGGCCCCTATCAATAAACTGCTCATTGCTTTCTCTAAGGCAATGAAGGATTTTTTCTCTACCGCCTGGTTTATACCCCCCCTTAAAACCGAGGCGTAATCCAGGGTCTCATTGCGTTTATGCACATATTCCAGCCTATGCATAAAAACCGCTAAGTCCTGGCTGTAAAGCCTAATAAAATCCCCTTTGGGGATGAACCCTGCGCATTGGATAACTTTATAAAGTTCATCCAATGGTTCTTTTAAAACATAAAGGCGCAGGAAACTCTTAATATTATGCATGTCTATTACCTGGCTTAAATAGTCTTCCAGAAAGTCACTGCGGTAATGCTCTAAGGCGCGTTTTAAACAGGGCAGGTCATTTAATTCCAAAAGCCCCAATAGCCGCTTATCCAAAAGCAGGCTGCCGATGAGGTCCTTTAAACCGGCTGATTCCTGAGTTAATATCTCTTCCAGGCGGCGGCTGTCCCGGACATGTAAAAGCTCATCGCTATAAAGGCCTGACTCGGCAAAAAGCCTTAATGCCTCATCCAAAGCGGATTCCACTGCCTCAATAAACACCTCCTGCTTAATCAAAAACCTCTCCAGCGCCCTGATCTTTGCCACGGCAAAGGTATAATTTAAAGGCGATATCCCGCTCATTTAAAGAGTATCCCGGCTATTTCGTTTTCGTATTGAAGCCTCAAGCCCGCAAGGTAAAAATCAACCCCCTCAGAAGCCTCCTGGACTTTGTCCAATGACACTATCTCTTTCTTAATCTTGTTTCTGGCCAGCTGTGGCTTTGCCTTGTCAAAAATAGAGCCGATTATTCCCTGTTTTGCCTCTAGTATTTTTTTCTTCTGTTTAAGGCGCGCATTGACGACCAACCTCTTCCTTTGGCGTTCTAGCAAGGAATTTTCTTTCTTTAGACTGTCACGGTAATAACCTTCTGCCTCAATCCCGGCCTGCTGGATTATCTCCTGGGCCTTAAGCCTCGCCTCTTTTAGTATGCCTTCTTTCCGGGCATCCGCTTCATTCAGGATATGCGCTAAAATAGATTCTAGTGACATATGATTATATCTTTACGCTTAAGAGCAGAAGAAACGCGGCTGCCAGGCCTAATATCGCGTATATCTCCACAAAAATAGGTAAAACCAGGGCCTTGCCTGCTTCTTCCGGTCTTTTGGCCACGATGTATATAGAGGATACGGAAACCTTGCCCTGCCAAACCGCGGATATGGACTCAACCAGGCTGACTACCAGGCATATGGAGAATATCTGCAGGCCCTGATACAGGCTGGGAGACTTGATATCCACCCCTAAAAGGTTCAGTTTATTTAACACTAAAAACCCGATGAGAAACCCGTAAAACCCCTGTGTGCCGGACATACCGATAAGCGGTATCATTTTGCCAAACTTCTCCGGATCCTCTGACATTACCCCGCCGGCAGCCTGGCCTGCCAAGGCTACACCTATAGCCGAACCCACGCCCGATATGGCCATCACTATCGCTGCCCCTGCAACCGCAAAAGCTAAACCCGCCTCCATATCACCCTCCTTCTTATTCCAGATTAATATATTTGGTTTCCACTTTAAAAGGCCTAAAAGGCCTGCCTCCGCTCTTAAAAAACTTGGAGAAAAACTCCACAAACTGCAGCCTCACGGGGTGAACAAAGGCACCCAGGAGATTCATAAAAAAAGCAACCGTATGCCCCAGGATAAAAACAGACAAGATGATCGCAGCCCCCAGCACAACCCGTACTGAATTTATGCGCCCAAGGAAGGCAAAGGTAGAAAAGAATATCGCGCTAAACTGCACGCTGATAAGGTTAATAGTATTGGCCATAACCCCTGTGACCAGTCCCAGCGCCCAGAGACGGCTGTAAGAGAGGACGTCGCTGAGATAACCGGACAGGCCGCTGTAAAGACTATAGGCGCCGAAGAAAAGTTTCGCCCCTAAGCCATTTTCCGAGCGGCCCTGGGTTAAAACCAAGGAGACTGAACCGGCCAACGCCAAATATTTAAATAAGGCGGCGTTGCGCGCATCCCCTAATTTCAAGAATATCAACCCCAGACCGGTCAGGCCGGATAAAAAGACAAGTGTGACAATCTGGTCTAAAACTATGGCCAGGTAACGTTTATTCTTAAAGTTTCCTATCGCCGCCACGATATTGCCGAACCATACCTGAAATATGCCCAAACAAAGCGCAACCCCCAGGAGCCTGGTCGGCTGCTTTAAGGGGTCCAGTATAACCAGGGAATCCTTAAGGCGTTTAATAGAAAACATAAACTTATTGTTTTGGCTGGCCATATCCAGCAGGTTACCGAACCAGCTTCCGGTAAGGGCGCCTGCTATTACCGTAGATATGCCGCAGAACAAAAACAGCCTGAAAAACCTCACCCCCTGCGGCCCGAGATGGATTTTTTTCAGCACAAAGAAACACATAAGGATAATAAGCAGGCCGTAGCCGGCATCCGATACGCAGAAGCCGAAATACACAAAAAAGAAGGGGGCGAGAAAAGGGGTAGGGTCCAATTCATTATATTTAGGCAACCCGTATATCTTGGTGATAAACTCAAACGGTTGTATTAAAAAATTATTCTCCAGGGCAACCGGTATCTCATCCGGCCCTTCTACAGGTTCAGTGATAAATAAAACGATGCCCTCAAAACCGCTGACTGCTTTCTCTAAAATCGCGATGTCCCTGGCTTTGATCCATCCAGCCAGGCTAAAAGTAAACTGCTGTTTGGCCAAATGCCCGTCTGCCTGGCGTATCCCCCGGATATTGGCCAGATAATCATAAATAAGGGCGAGTTTAAACTGTTCCTGTGCCAAACCCTTTATTTTATATTTTATATTCTCCGCTTCATCATCGGCAATAAGGACTGCGAAATTTATCTCCAGGAGCCTGTCTCTTACAGCCTGATTGTGACGGGGCAGGGTAACAAAATTAAAATGATGACCTTTAAACACAGCCTCCAGTTGCTCAAAATCCTGCTTAAGGTATATGACTGAAAGAAAGATACTGGCCTGATCTTGATGGACGATGTCTGAAAAAAAAGCGATTTCCTTTTGCCGGCATTCCTCCTCTAATGCCGTGTAACCTCCTGTATTCAATACCCCTAGAAAAACACCGCAATTATGCGTGGCCTTAACCTGATCCAGGGAAAGAGATAACTTACGCCAGGGCGAAAGCAGCTGCCTTTCCTGGATTAATTTCTCCTTATGCTGATGGAGTTCCCTCAAATGGCTGCGTAATTCAGAAATCCCCTGTAATAATTTTACATAATCAAAATTGTCCAGGACGCCCTTCAGCTGCTCGTTGTACACCAGGGGCTTGAATTTAACCATACCCTCCCAGAACCCGGACTTTTCTTTGAAGCTGTTTAAATAGGAAATAGCCTCTTCAATTTCCAGGAGATTTATTTCCTTCTCATCCGGCGCCTGTATCTGGATCCCCGGGCCTTGGGCAGAGGAAGAAATAAGCTCTACCATTTCTAATTTCTGCAGGCAGGCTAAGAGCCTCTCCTTATCTTGCTTTAAACCCAAAATCTCTACCTTATTTATCCTGGCAACGCCCATAGCACCCCATTAATCCTGGCCGATTTTACCCCTGATAAATTCTAGCGCCTCTTCCATCTTAAGGAGCGATTTCTCCTCTAACGCCGCTATATCTTTTTGGCCCTGCCCTTCAATCAAAGACACCTCTTGATTGGTTTCATTGTCTATACGAGCTTTCATTTTCTGCGCTTCTGTCCTTGCTTCTTCAGCGCGCTTTTTGATAATGCGTTCCTTCTCTGCCGTAGCCTGAGCTATGATACCCTGCGCCTGCCTTTGGGCCTCCTCTACTATTTGCTTTGCCCTGGCTTCTGCCGACTGAATTTCACCTAATGCCGCCTTCGCGTCCATAGTCTTACCTAAAACCCCTTAATGCATCAAGCGGATGAGCGGCTTCTAATATGGGCCTGCCCACCACCAGAAAATCGCTTCCTGCCTTTACGGCATCCCTGGCCGTGGCATGCCTCTTCTGATCATCCTTAGCGCAAACACGCGGCCTGATACCCGGAGTAACAATAAGAAATCTTTTATTCTTTATGCGCTTTCTTAAAAACGCCGCTTCCTTTACTGAACATACTATTCCGTCTAAGCCGCACCCCAGGCCTTTTTTTGCCAGCGCTAAAACCTCTTCCCGTTTCGCCTCTTTGCTGGTTAAGACCGTAACCCCGATCAATAACGGCCTTTGAGTATGGGCCTTTGCCGCCTCCTCTTTCCCTGCCTCAACCGCAGCCTTAAGCATCTCTTGCCCTCCCAAGATATGGAGCGTAAGCATCTTTACCCTCTGCCTTAATGCCATACGCACAGCCTGGGCTGTAGTGTTAGGTATATCAAAGAATTTCAAATCCAAGAACACCTCAGCGCCTTTCTGGCGCACCATTTCAATAGCCTTGGGGCCACAGGCGGTAAAAAGTTGAGGGCCGATCTTGAAGACCTTTACCCGGGGATAAAGCTTATCCAGGAAATACCTGGCCTTCTTGAGGTTATCCACATCTAAGGCAAGGATTATTTCTGTTTTGCGTTTCATATCTTCAGGCTGCCTGTAATCCTTTTGATATCGTTTATCTTATTCTTCATTAAATACCTCCTGATGCCATGAATGATCTCCCTGGTAACCGCAGGGTTAATAAAATTAGCCGTGCCGACACTTACAGCAGAGGCTCCTGCGATAATGAATTCCATGGCGCTGGAAGTATCCATTATACCACCCATGCCGATAATGGGAATCGTAATATTACGGTATACCTCCCAGACCGCCCTGATTGCCAGGGGCCTGATCGCAGGTCCGCTTAAGCCGGCGGTTACCGCGGCCACCCGCGGCCTCCTTTTTTCTACATCTATACTCATACCGATAAACGTATTCACCAGTGACACCGCATCGCTCCCGCCTGCCTCAGCTGCCAGGGCGATCTCGGAAATAGAGGTAACATTCGGGGAGAGTTTGGTAATAATAGTTTTACCGGTTTCCCTGCGCACTGCCTTAACCAAATTATAGGTTGCCTCAATATCCTGGGATATCAAGCCGCAGCCTCCCCTGTCTATCACCGAAAATCCGTCTGCCGAATTACGCCTCCTGATATTGGGGCAGGATATATTCAATTCTATTGCCATTACTTCCTTTATTGTATCCAGCCTCCTGGCCAAGGCCATAAATTCAGCCGGGTCATCTTCTGAAGCAATACTGACAATAATAGGGATACCTAACCCGCACAAGAAGGGAATTTTCTGAGAGATAAAGTTATCAATCCCGGGGTTTTCTAAACCAATGGAGTTAAGCAGGCCTGCCGGGGTCTCGCAGGTCCGGGGCGCAGGATTGCCTTTCCTGGGGTTTAAGGTTATGGTTTTAGTCACTATGGCCCCCAGCTCTTTAAGATTCATAAAATCCCGGTATTCATCGCCATAGCCGAAAGTGCCGGAGGCAACCATGACCGGATTTTTCAGGATGAGTTTTCCTATCTTTACGCTGAGCCTAAGCGCCATATGACCCTTCTGTTTATTTTGCCAGTATCATCTGCATGGAAACAACGAGTAAAAAAACCCCGAACAGCTTTTTTAGGATAGGCCCGGGGACATTCTGCACGAGGTGCGCGCCAACTAAGCCACCTGCGATAAATCCGAGGCAGATAAAACCGGCTGCCCCCAGTTTCACATTCCCGCTATAATAATAACGCAGCGCCGCCAATAAGCCTATGGGAGGCACCATTGCTGCCAGGGTTGTCCCCTGGGCCTGGTGCTGAGTGAGGCCGCATAAATATACCAGCGCCGGTACTAAAATAGCGCCGCCTCCGATGCCAAACATCCCGCCAAGAATACCGGCGGATAAACCTATAATAACATATAACCATGGGCCCATCTTCACCCCCTCCTAAAAATAATAAAAGCTTAAGCCGTAAAAACAAGTTAAAAACTAGGCTCAATACAAAGTATCTTGTATTTGGAAAATTCTTTCAATCCGCCCTTGATAAAACTGAGGTTAGTCAGGTATTTCATCTTAAACCAAACCCAGAATTTGTCTTTAGGCTCCATGCCGAAATTCCATCTCACATATTGATACGCAAAATAAGAAAACGCCCCCAGGGACAAGAGGTTAAAAATCATTATTCCTGTGCCGGAAACAAAAAAATTCACCGCAACACCCGCAAGAAAAAGCAGGGCAAAAAAATGCATCAGATGAAAGTTGCCTATATAGACAAAGCCCCTGATAGGAAAAGGCAGAATAAAAGAAGGCGTTGCTTTTAAAAACTGCAATATTACCTCTAGCCCCCTTTTCCGCACATACTTATCAATCAAGGGCAGATGGGCCTGCCCATAGCTCACCCAGACCTTAAGCAGGGCCTTTAAGTCTGCCCGGTGCATATGGTCCACCTTGGCCCGGGGGGCAAAATAAAACTTAAAGCCGCGGCTACGGTGTTGATAACTTAAATCCATATCCTCCCCCGTCGGCCGTTCCCAGAACCTTGCGCCTATATCCTGCATAGCGCTCCTGCGGTAAGCGACATTACAGGTGCCGAAGAAATATGCCTTGTGCCCGCCTATATCTGAGGGGCGCGGGTCTTTCGGAAAATCCGGATAATAGCCTTCCCGGATAAACCCATAGCGGGGAGAAACCATATTAAAACGGAAGTGTTCACACCAGGCCTCCACTAAATTATCCGGGTCAACCTTTAAGGTAAAAACTTCCCCCCCTACCGCAGCTATCCTGGGCTCATCCTGGAAGTGCCTGAGCATCTCTGTTATCCATCCCCTGCAGGGCGCGCAATCAGCGTCAGTGAAAAAAAGATACTCCCCTTCAACCGCCTCCAGCGCTTTATTACGGGCATAACCCGGAGAAGGACAATCAGGTATCTCTACTAGTTTAATAAAACGGTATTTTTTCTGCCAGTTTCTTATAATCTCAACAGTCCTGTCGTTGGAGCCTCCGTCAGCAATTACCCATTCCCAGGAGTCATGCGGATAGTCTACCTGCAATAAATATTCAAATGTCTTTTCGATAGTGCGCTCAAAATTTTTCACCGGGATAATCACGGATACTAAAGGCATACTGCCCATCATTACCTCCTGTAAATAATCATCCTCATCAATCCCAGATTATCTCTCCTGCCTTGAATACCGGGCCCTCTTTACAGGCCCTCTTTAAACCCTGGGTTGTTGCTACCGCGCACCCCATACAGGCGCCTATCCCGCAGGCCATATGCCTTTCCAAGGATATCTGAGCCGGTATGCGGTAAACCCGGCAAAGCCCGCTGACCGCCTCCAGCATAGGGCGCGGGCCGCAACTGTAAACCGCAAGCGGCATAAACCTGCCCTTGCCCCTGATTGATTTTCCACGGGATAAAATACGCTTTAATAAATCCGTGGCCCTACCTTTAAATCCTTTTGAGCCGTTATCCGTGGCTATATTGACCTTACAACCTAATGCCCGAAATTCCTTTTCGCAAAGGACTTGTTTTTTGTTCCTGGCCCCTATTAATACCAACGGCCTCTCTGATACCCCCGGACAGTTAACCAGCCTTTCTGCGAGGAATAATAAAGGAGCGGCCCCCATGCCGCCTGCCACCAAAACAGAGACACAAGGCCCAGACCCCTGGGGGCTGAAATCAAAGCCTTTGCCTAAGGGGCCGATAATATCTAAATATTCACCGCATCGTCTGCGGGATAAAATTTCAGTACCCCTGCCTACTACTTCATAGAGAACTTTTATTACTGAGCCATTTATTTGATGTATACTAAAAGGCCTTCTTAAAAACGGGGTGTTATCTGGGCCTATTTTTATTTCCAGAAATTGACCGGGAGAGGCGCTTCTGGCAATAGGAGAAGATCTCACTTCCAGGCAATAGCATTTGTCTGTAACCTGCTTATTATCAATTATTTTTGTTTCTGTCTGAATCATTTTTATATAAATACTTTGTCCGTCTGATGAGATAAATAACCAGGACAATAAATAATAACAGTACGCCGATTATTGCCGCCGCTTCATGCAGATAAACCCTAAGGCCTGTATTAAGGCTGCTTGAGGACCTTAAAAAGAAAACAATAAAAAGCACGGCAAATATTGAGCCGATTTCCTTTTTGATCCAAGGCAGCTGAATAGGCAGGTATTCCCCGATATTTTTAGACAATAGCACCTGCCAAGAAGGCAGCATCCGATGCACCCTGGACTCATATTGACGGTATTCCTGCGGGAATATTTTCCTCAATTTCTTTTCCTCTTCAAAAGTAAGCGGGAGGTAGCGCAAAACGAAAATAATCATCAATACGGCTGCGACCCATAATTTAAAAAGTACCAAGGTGATCCCTGAACCGATCAAAAATATACCTAAATACATGGGGTTACGCACCAGGAGATAAGGCCCTCCCACAATCAGGAGGCTGCCTTCGCGGGAGTGTTGAGCCTTGTAACCGCGCGCAGAGACCCGCAGTACCTGGCCTAAAAGGATCAGGGAAATACCGAATATTTTCAGTATTTCTGCCGGCCAACCCCAAGAATTAACGCGTATAAACACGCGGGGGAAGAAGACAACCAACAAAACAGTTACACTGATCAGGATCCCGTTTATCTTCAGGCGCACTTTCATTATATTCCTATTTCTGGCAAAGGGGGCAAAAATAAGTGCCCCGGCCGGCCAGAGAGGACCGTTGTATTATAGAGCCGCAGGCAAAGCAAGGTTTACCCTCTCTGCCATAAACCTTATGATACCGCAGGTAATCTCCTGGCCCGCCGCTTAAGCGCACATACTGGTCAATCGATGAGCCTTTATGCGCTATGGCTTCCTTCAAGGTAGCCTTGATGTTGCGAAAGAGGCTTGTTTTTTCTTTATCGCTTAAACTCGAGCCCGCCCGCCAGGGGTTGATCCTTGCCCGGAATAAAATCTCTGCGGCATAAAGATTCCCTATGCCAGAGATAAATGACTGGTCCATTAACAGAGACTTTATTTTACTCTTTTTACCGGCCAACATACCTTTAAACTCATTTAAGGTCAAATCAAAAGGCTCAGGACCCAGCCTCTGGATGAACCTTAAATTGCGCCAGTCATCTAAGAGCCTTAGTTCCGCAAAAAGGCGCTGGTCATTAAAATCCAGGACCCTGCCGCCGGATAGAAGAAAACTTACCCTGCTCTTTCTACCGTCCCCGGGATAAACCAGCTGCCCGGTCATCTTCAGATGAATCACCAGGGATTTGCCGTTAGATAGCTCCAGTATTAACACCTTGGCCTTGCGCAGTATGCGCTGAAAAGTTGCGCCCTCCAGGCCTTTCCTAAACTTATCAGGGGTGATCCCCCGCACCACCGCAGGATGATGGATAGAGACCTTGATTATTTTCCTGCCCGGCAGTGTTTTTTCTAATTCCCTTTTTATCGTCTCGACTTCCGGTAGTTCAGGCATATCTTATTTAAAAACGGCTATTTACGGTTAGGTTTATCTTTTCGGCCTTGCTTTTTGTGCCTTGATCTTAACCTTGGCCGAAGGGCCCCTCTCGCCCGCTGCGTAGTTTTATGGTATTCTTGCAGAGACTTGACCCCCAAATCTTCCTTAATCAAAACCTCAATGCCGTTTACAGTGGCCTGCGCTCCGGCGATAGTAGTAGTGTAAGGTATGTTGTACAATATGACCTGGGAGCGGATTTTTATCTCATCCTGACGCGGTATCCTGCCGGTAGGGGTATTGATTACCAGCTGGATCTTGCCGTCTTTCATCAAGTCTATTATATTGGGCCTGCCTTCGGCGATCTTCGGCAAGACCTTTACCTGAATCCTGCTCTTCTGTAGGCTAGCGGCGGTACCTGAGGTGGCATAAACATGAAACCCTAGGTCCTTTAGTTTTTTGGCGATAAAGACTACTGCGGCCTTATCCCGGTCGCGCACAGAAATAAAAACATTTCCTTTACGGGGCAGGTTTTGACCGGCAGCAATCTGGCTTTTTATGTAGGCCCGGGCAAAGTCCTTATCAATACCCATAACCTCTCCGGTAGATTTCATTTCCGGGCCCAGGATTATATCCACCCCCGGAAAGCGGTTAAAGGGAAAGACTGACTCCTTGACCGCAACGTGTTTGGGTATAATCTCCTGGGTAAAACCTAAGTCCTTTAGTTTCTCACCCAGCATAATTTTAGTAGCCAGTTTCGCCAGTTGCACGCCTATTACCTTTGAAACAAAAGGCACTGTGCGGGAGGCCCTGGGGTTTACCTCCAGCACATAGACCTTGCCGTCTTTTACCGCATACTGCACATTCATTAAGCCTGCCACGTTTAACTCGCGGGCCATTTTGTAAGTCGCCCCCCGTATTTCATTGAGAATATCCGCGGACAGGGTGTAGGTAGGCAAGGCCATGGCTGAGTCTCCGGAATGAATGCCCGCCTCTTCAATATGCTCCATGATACCTCCGATTACAAAGGATTCCCCGTCACCTATTAAGTCCACATCCACCTCAATAGCATCCTCCAGGAACTTATCTATAAGTATGGGGTGATCCCCTGAAACACTGGCTGCCTCGGTAATGAACTTTTCAAGCGTAGTTTCATCATAGACAATCTCCATCGCCCTGCCACCCAAGACATAGGACGGCCTGACCAGGACGGGGTACCCTATTTTTTTTGCCACCTGTTCTGCCTCTTGAAAATTAAAGGCCGTGCCGTTTTCCGGCTGAAACAGGCTTAGTTTATCCAGCATCTGTTTGAAACGCTTCCTGTCTTCGGCTATATCGATATTATCGGCGCTTGTGCCTAATATAGATACCCCGGCTTTCAACAGAGGCAACGCCAGATTAAGCGGGGTCTGCCCGCCGAATTGGACAATGACACCTATGGGCTTTTCCACCTCAATTATATTCATGATGTCTTCCATGGTCAGCGGCTCAAAATAAAGCCTATCCGAAGTATCGTAATCAGTCGAAACTGTCTCTGGATTACAATTCACCATAATGCTGTCTATGCCTTCTTCCTTCAAGGCATAGGCGGCGTGGCAACAGCAATAGTCGAACTCAATCCCCTGGCCGATACGGTTGGGCCCGCCCCCCAAAATAATCACTTTTTTGTTATTGCTTGGCCTGGCCTCCTGGGCGCTTTCATATGTGGAATAGAAATAAGGCTGTCTGGCATTAAACTCTCCGGCGCAGGTATCCACCAGTTTATACACCGGTTTTAACCCTTTTTTCTTACGTAAGTTACGCACAGCTTCCTCCTTAACACCCAGCAGATAAGAAAGCTGCCGGTCAGAAAAACCAGCTTCTTTAGCCTCAATGAGCAAATCTGCCGGGATCTTTATTTCTTCTTCTATGTTATGCTCAAATTTCTTTATCCGTTCTTCCAATTCAACCAGCTGTTTCATATTGTCGATAAACCAATGGTCTATATGAGAAAGGCCGTATATCTCATCTATAGATAACCCCGCCTTAAGCCCGTAGCGGATATAAAATATCCTCTCGTCATTAGGAAGGCGTATCTTATCCTTGATTGCCTTCATCAGGCCGTTACTTGGGGCTTTAAGCATCTCGTCGGTAATCTTATCTTTGCCGTCTGCGCCAAAACCAAAACGCGCGGTCTCAATAGAACGCAGGCCCTTTTGCAGCGCCTCTTTAAAATTCCTGCCTATGGCCATGGCCTCCCCTACGGCTTTCATAGAAGTATTAAGGATGCGCTCGGCCCGGGGAAATTTTTCAAAAGTGAAACGGCAGATTTTAAAAACGCAGTAATCCACCGTGGGCTCAAAGAAAGAGGTAGTCTTTCCGGTAATCTGATTCATCACCTCAGGTAAGGTCAAGCCCACTGCCAACTTTGTGGCTACCCGGGCAATGGGAAAACCCGTGGCCTTAGATGCCAGGGCAGAGGAGCGGGAAAGCCGGGGATTTACTTCAATAATGACTATGCCCCCGTCGCGGGGGTTCTGGGCAAACTGTATATTCGCTCCTCCCCCGGAAATGCCTATCCTGCGGATTATCCTTTTAGATAAATTCACAAAGTTAGTATATTCCTCGCAGGTCAAGGTCTGGGCAGGGGCTACCACCATACTGTCTCCGGTGTGTACGCCCATGGGGTCAACGTTTTCCATAGAAGTAATCATAATCACATTATCCGCACAATCGCGCATCACCTCAAATTCAATCTCCTTCCAGCCCAATACGGACTGCTCAACCAAGATCTGATGCACGGGGCTGGTTTCCAGGCCTTTAGCCAGAGATTTTTCCAATTCTTCCTTATTATAGACAATCGCCCCTCCGCTTCCGCCCAGGCAATAGGCAGGCCGTAGAATAAGAGGAAAACCTATATCCATGCCAATCTTCATCCCCTGCTTAAGGCTGTTGGCTATACCGCTTTTAGGCACGCCTACGCCTATTTCCTGCATTGCCTTTTTAAAAAGCTCCCTGTCCTCGGCACAAGATATAGCCTCTACGGAAGCACCGATGGATTCCACAGAATATTTCTTCAAAATACCCTGTTTCATCAGGAAAAAAACCAAATTTAAACCGGTCTGTCCCCCTAAAGTAGGCAGGATAGCATCAGGGCGTTCTTTAGCGATAATTTTAGTAATCATCTCAACAGATAAAGGCTCTATATAAGTAACATCCGCGAGATTAGGGTCAGTCATAATGGTGGCCGGATTGGAATTAACCAGTATGGTAAAATAACCTTCTTCTTTCAGGGCCTTACAGGCCTGTGATCCGGAATAGTCAAATTCGCAGGCCTGCCCGATAATAATGGGCCCTGAGCCGACCATCAGCACCCGCGTGATATCTTTTCTTTTAGGCATTGTGTATCCTCCTAAAAATTCCGTTATAGTAGTTTGCTGAACCTTGTAAAAACGCTATGGACCTCGTTGAACCCGGGGCTTACAGGATAATACTGCACCCCGATAAACCTGCGCCGCCTGCTTTCTATCTCCTCAACGCTGTGGTCATTCAAATTATAGGCGGTAATCCGCACATCTTTTATTTTATTGAGGGATTCGATATCTACTACATAGGAATGATTCTGCACGGTGATCTCCCCCTTATAAGAAACAGGGCTATGGATAGGATAGTTTACGCCGTGGTGGCCTACCTTCATTTTAGACACCTTCGCACCCAACGCCAAAGACAACACCTGACAGCCCGTAGAAATCGCAAGTATAGGCAGCTCACCCAGTAAGGGCTTGATATTATCCGCTACCTCTTTTAAGGCGGGATCCTGCTCTGGGCCATTGGATATGACCAGGGCATCCGGTTTAATCTTGCGGATTTTATCCGCAGGCGTATTATAAGGAAATAAAACCATGGAAAAACCTAAAGATTTAATCTGCCTTATTATGCTTCTGGTTATACCTAAATCCAATACCGCCAACTTCCTGCCCCGGGCCTTGCCTAAAGACACGGGCTTAGATACGCACACCCTGGGTAGCTGACTTTCAGCAGGCTTATTGCGTAAGGCGGCTATCTTATCCCGTAACTGTTTAACATCAAAACAGCGTGTTGAGATAACCCCTAACATCCGGCCTTTCTGCCGCAAATGCACCGCGAGAGTGCGCGTGTCCAACGCGCTGATAACCGGCAGGGAAGATGCCTTGGCGAAATCCCCAAAGCCTTCCTTGGCCTGCCAGTTGGAAAATATACGGGACTTCTCCTTAATAACCATACCCGCAAGCCAAACCCTTGATGACTCATTAAATTTCTGGGCACAACCATAGTTTCCGATCAAAGGATAAGTCAAGATAAGGATCTTGCCTATATTGGCAGGGTCAGTCATCATCTCTTGATATCCGACCACCGCGGTATTGGGCATCAATTCGCCTATCGCTTCTCCTTGAGCACCCGAAGATTCACCTTCAAAAATACGCCCGTCTTCCAATACCAGAATTGCCTTCATCAAATGCTCCTTTTTAAAATAGCGCCTGCGTTTATCTGCATCAAGGTGCCGACAAAAATGCCTTTACTTTTTTTACCGCCCCCTCAACTGTCTTGACCTTAATTACCCCCTCTATATCCCAGGACCCCAGGCTAATCACCGGTATGCCAAACTGCAGGCAATAAGCAATCTCAGAAAGCGTGCCGGATTCACCAGGCAAGGCTACTACTATATCCGCACTTTTTACCACCAATACATTCCTGGCCAGGCCTAAGCCTGTGGGTATAACAATATCCACAAAAGGATTGGCGTCTTCTTTATGATATCCAGGAATAATCCCGATGGTCAAGCCTCCTGCAGAATGAAAACCCTGGCATACCGCCTTCATTGTCCCACTCAACCCTCCAGAAACTAATATATTCACCACTTTAGCCAGTTTTTTGCCTAATTTTTGGGCTAATTGCTCCACTCTACCTGAACAATCATGCCCGCCAATCACACTTACTATCTTCTTACGCATATGGTAACTTTTTATCTGGTTAATTTATGCGCCTGGGCCGAATCGAACGGCCACACATGGCTCCGGAGGCCATTGCGCTATCCGTTGCGCTACAGGCGCATCAATATCCGGCTTCAAACAGAATCTCATATCGAAATATAGTATGCACTATCTTATAGTCTATATTTTCCAACACCGTATCAAAGGCGCGGGTGGACCTGGCTTCAAAATCATGTATCCGGATAAAACCGCTGCCCAAACACTGGGAACGGTCAAAAACCACGATTTTAAAAATCGTACACCGGTAACTCTTACCGGTAGGATTTGTTATTTCTCCCATCGCTGTTACTGAGCCTTGGGGCCCTTTTTTAAAAGTAACGTTGTAAACGGGGAATGTCATTTAATATGTAACCAGTATTCATCATCCAGCTTAAACGTCTAAAGGTGCCTACGGGGGTCAAAAAAGGCTAAGCTGTTTTTCTTCCTTGTCCTTTGAGTTCTCATCCCCAAAGATAGAAATTTTGCCGTATTCACCGTCAAAACCGGGATCAATATGAACCCTGCCCTGGCGCACCCTGATTATTGCCTCCGCCAGCTTGTGCGGAAGGTGTTTGCATAAATCTTCCTGGGAAAGCCGCATCAAAATATCAAACTCATTACCCATGTTAGCCAGATAACCGCGGTAATCCCTTTCCACGGTCACAGAAACCTTATTAACCCCTTTTACTTCGGCGATAATCTCTTCCAAAGGGATAAGGCTGCGGTAAGGTATGGCGCCTGAAGGTTTATACCCTTCGGGCCTATCCGCTATTGCCTCCACCCGATTAAGCACCCCCACTGTTACCGGCTTTGCGCATTTAGGGCACCTGCCCTGATATTTCCTGGTCTCCTGAGGGGAAAGCCTAACATCACAAAGGCGGTGCCCGTCAAAATGGTATTTTCCTTCCTCGGGGAAGAATTCTATCGTATACAAAAACCTCTTTCTATCCTTAGTCTTTAACACCTCCCGGATAGAACGATAATCCAGTTCACAATCAAAGACATTCGCCTCCCGCCCTATTTTGGAAGGAGAATGAGAGTCAGAATTAGAGATAAGGCTGAAATTATCCAGGGCGCTCAAACGCCAATTCATCGCCGGGTCACTGGAAAGCCCTGTCTCCAGGGCAAATATTTTCGGGGTCTGCTCTTCAAAACAGTCGCTAATCCGGTCGAACCCGGACATAGAACCGAATAAAGAAAACCAGGGTGTCCATATATGCCCGGGCACTACCATGCAGTTTTCATCTATATCAAAGATAATCCGCGCCAACTCTTTGGCATCCAGGCCTAAGATGGGGCGGCCATCGCTGGCCAGATTACCGCAACGGCTGAGCGTCTCATTGATTTTATCCGTGGTCTTAAAAGACGGGCTAAAGACCATATTATGGATGCGGTACGTCCTGCCTTTTTTGGAGTAAATACTGCTGATCTCGCTGGTAAGAATGAAATATACCTCCTGGTATTTAAACAAACCGTTCCCCAGGTCCTGGAGGTTATGTTTTAATTCCTCCAGCCACAGGTGGTGGGTAAAATCTCCCGTGCCCATTAAGGTTACGCCTTTCAATTTTGCCCACTCGGCAATATGGCGTATGTCCATATCCTTACTGGTAGCCCGGCTGTATTTGGAATGTATATGAAAATCGGCTATAAATTCCATCTCGCTCCTCTTTATGCCTTATAGGCGATCTTACCACCCAAGAAGGTATATTCTACTTTTCCTTTTAATTTCCGGCCCAGGAAAGGACAATTGCGGGATTTAGAGATTAGGCCTTCCCTCTCCACCAGCCACTCTTTCTCTTTGTCTATAATCACCAGGTCAGCATCTTTACCGGGTGAAAGTGTACCTTTGTCTATGCCCAGGATCCGCGCCGGGTTAAGCGCCAGTTTTTCTACTAAAGACGGCCAGTCCAAAAATCCGGGTTCCACCAGCTCTGTAATACCCACTGCCAGTATCGTCTCCAGCCCTATCACCCCGAACTCGGCGCGTTCAAACTCAATTTCTTTTTCGTTTTCCGTATGCGGGGCATGGTCTGAGGCGATAACGTCTATAATGCCCTCCTTCAGGCCCTTTTTAAGCGCCTGGACATCTTCTTTGCTCCTCAAGGGCGGATTCATTTTAAAATTCGTGTCGTAACCTAAGACCGCTTCTTCGTTTAAAGACAGGTGATGGGGTGTTGCCTCGGCAGTAATCCGCACGCCTTTTTTCTTGGCCAGAGAAATAATCTTAACCGACTCCTGAGAGCTGATATGGGCTAGGTGCAGCGGGCAGCTGTATTCTTTAGCCAGTTCTACATCGCGCGCTACCCTTTTGTATTCCGCCTCATCCGCCATACCCCGCAACCCCATACGGGTAGAAATAATGCCCAGGTTGACCATGCCGCCAGAGGACAGTGCCTTGTCTTCGCTGTGGCATATCACCAACACCTTATTCAGCCCGGCTTTTTTCAAGGCCTCTGCCATAACCTCTTTATCATCCACCGATGAGCCGTCGTCAGAAACAGCCACTACGCCTTCCTGTTGTAATCCGGATATATCGCTAACCTCTTTCCCCTGGCGGCCCTTGGTAATAGCGGCGCATATAAATACATTGGCCTGTGCATCTTTTTTCAGGATCCCTTTCAGTAATTTAATATTAACCGCCGAGTCCATGGGAGGCTGGGTATTGGGCATGGCCAGGAGGCTGGTAACGCCCCCTTTTAAAGCAGCCTTTGTGCCGCTATAAATGGTCTCCTTATCTTCCCTGCCCGGCTGCCTTAAATGCACATGCATATCCACCAGCCCGGGCATAACTATCCTGCCGCTGGCATCTATGGTAACATCTGCCGCAGACCGGATATTTTCAGATACCTTCGATATCACCTTGCCGTCTATCAATATATCCCTGATGCCGCAAATACCATTAGCCGGGTCTATGACATAGCCGTTTTTAATGAGCGTCTTCATTATTCTTTATCCTGTCGTTGGCCTGGGCTACTAAAAATAGGACCGCCATCCTTACGGCAATACCGTTAGTTACCTGTTCTAAAATCACGGAGCTCATCCCATCGGCGACTTCGCTGGACATCTCAATGCCGCGGTTAATAGGCCCGGGGTGCATTACAATAATATCTTTTTTGGCCTTCTTGAGCCTTTCCTGCGTTATGCCGAAATTGCTAAAATAATCCAGCTGCCGGGGAAAGGCGTTTTCTCCGTCGCGCTCAAACTGCATCCGTAAGACATTGACCGCATCAGCCCCTGATAATGCCAGGTCTATATCCTCAGTCACTCCAACCCCCATTTCTTCAATAGCAGCGGGTATGAGCATTTTAGGCGCACAAACAGTAACCTGAGCGCCCAATTTAACCAACCCCCATATATTGGAACGGGCCACCCGCGAATGCGCTATATCACCGACTATACTTACCTTCAAGCCCTGGATACGGCCAAGTTTTTCTCTTAATGTGAACATATCCAGGAGGGCCTGGGTGGGATGTTCATGCCAGCCATCCCCGGCATTGACTACGCTTGCCTTGAGGTGCCGTGCCAGCATCTGTGCTGCCCCGGAGTAATTATGCCTTATCACTATAATATCTACTTTCAGGGCCTCGATATTCCTGCCGGTATCTACCAGGGTCTCCCCCTTGCGCACGCTAGAGGTCTCTGAGGCGATATTGATGACATCCGCCGAAAGCCTCTTGGCCGCTATCTCAAAAGATACACGGGTGCGGGTAGAGGGCTCGTAAAAAAGATTGACCACGGTCTTGCCGCGTAAGGCAGGGACTTTTTTTATTTCCCGGCTGGAGACCTCTTTAAAAGAAGAGGCGGTATCCAGGATAAACTCAATCTCTTCCCTGCTTAACCCCTCCAGCCCCAACAAATCTTTACTTGACCAAACCATTTTATCTTTATCTATCCCCTATATATTATTTTTCCATAATAACCACTTCATCCTTGCCGTCAGACTCATCCAAACGCACCTCTATAGATTCGTTCAGGGAGGTGGGGATATTTTTGCCTACGTAATCGGCGCGGATAGGCAATTCCCTGTGGCCCCTGTCTACCAAAACCGCCAGTTGTATAATCTTAGGTCTACCGAAGTCAGTAAGCGCATCCAGGGCGGCTCGGATGGTCCTGCCGGTATACAGGACATCATCTACTAAAATAAGCACTTTCCCGGTAACGTCAAAATCAATAGCAGTCCCCCGCACTACCGGCTGCGCTGCAATCAGCGTTAAATCATCACGGTATAAAGTAATATCCAATATCCCCACGGGTATGGATTTCTTCTCGATTTTTTCTATGCAGGAGGCAATGCGCCCGGCCAAATACACCCCCCTGTTTCTTATGCCCACTAGGCAGAGCTCCTCTATATCCTGGTTTTTCTCCAGGATCTCATGGGCAATACGCATAAGCATGCGCCCTAACGCCTCCTTATCCAGCAACCTTGCCTTTTCTTTCATCTAAAAACAGCCCCAAATGCGCATAAACAAAAAACCCGACCGCTTTCTTTGCTTAAAGCAGCCGGGTTCGTTTTCTGGTCAATAATTAAGTGCATGTTTTATCCTTACTAGTTTCTCGCGAACTAGTTTAAAGGTTATATTCAATATAATATACCATCGCTATCGCGCCTTGTCAAGATTAAATTAGGCAGGGGGATGAGCCTTGGATGTTCCTTCAAGCAGTTCGATAATATTATTGACCCTATTGACCAGAGGATGGATGATATCGTTCTTCCTGATAACCAGGCGCTGGGAATAATCGCCTGCGATAACCTTATCCAGCACGCCTTCTATGCGCGGCATGAGACCGAGGCTACGGTTTAAAATAACCATCAGGCTGGCTAAAAAAGCAAATATGATGCCTACAAAACACATCTGGACTATGATCAGATTCACCCGCCAAAGCAGTGAATATTGCGTTTCCGTAACTACCTTCACAAGGGCATAGAAGTTGATCAGGGCAAAAAGTGTAGATATTACCAAGGTTATATTAAGAAAACGAAAGGTAACATTTACCTTCCATATCTTTCTTCTCTGTTTCATAACCCCTCCTTTTTGGGCCCCTTTAAGCCTAAAACCGCAGGTGTCTACTCTAGGTTAACATACATCCTTTTATGCCGCAAGCCTTATTTAACCACCTGCCTTTATATCACTACCACAAATTCCCCCCTTGGCCTTTGCTGAATAAACCCTGCGATCAGCCTGCTGACCTTGTCCCGTTTGACCTCTTCAAACTTCTTGGTTAATTCCCGGCACAGGGCGATGTCAATATCCCCAAAAACCTCTTGAATATCCGCCAGGGTAGCGGCAATCCGGTGGGGAGACTCGTAAAAAACAAGGGTGGTTGCAAGTTTTCTTAATTCCTGAAGACGGCGCCTGCGGCTTAACGGCTTTGCGGGAAGGAATCCGCAAAATACAAATTTATGCGCCGGCTTTCCGGAAGAAACCAGACCCAAGACAAAGGCAGCCGGCCCGGGGATTACAGTAAGAGGGATATTTTCTTTGATGGCTGAATTAATAATATGGTAGCCCGGGTCGAGTATCCCGGGCGTGCCTGCATCGGAAACCAGGGCAACGGACTTGCCTTCTTTTAAGAGGCGCAAAAGGTATTGGCCCTTAACGGCTTTATTGTGCTGGAAATAACTGGTAGTGGGAGTAGTTATTCCGTAATGCAGAAGCAATATCCTGGTATGCCGCGTGTCTTCGCAGGCAATCATATCTACCGATTTCAGGACTTCGATAGCCCGCAAGGTAATATCCTTAAGGTTCCCTATGGGGGTAGCTACGATATAAAGCATCCTACTCATCCTTTACCCGGCATATCTTCACTTCAGGGTGGTGCGGCCATGGCCATGTCCCCCAGGGACTCGCATAGGCGGTCAAATTAAAAATCCGGGGCTTAAAAATACCGGCGTCTAAATAATGCCGGCTTTGCAGAATGCTGGATTGCTCGCCAGGATGCAGGCTGCCGCAAGGCAGGCCAAAACCTAACCCCGGGCCCCCGAATGAAAATGCCGTCAAGAAAATCAATATAAATATTAGCCGCAACCCGGACACTGATATGACGGGGAGGGTTAAAAACTGGTTATATTACCGTCTTGATCAATAAAAAAACCGGTGTTTTTAGTCCGACGGGTTGCCCGCACGCGAAGCGTCAAGGCGGTTGCTTCTTCCACCTCATACCCATACCAATTATCCTTATTGGGGTCGTCTATGGACAAAGCCGTTAAATCGTTGGTATATCTGTTTTTCCAGGTAAAGTAGTTCGTCTCTGCCTGCAGTATGACTTTTAAGGCACTCTGGGCATTACGGGCATATTCCTTTTCTACTTGCGCCTGCCAGCCCATGCCGGCGATGCCGGCCATAATGCCGATAATAATAATGACCAGGAGCAGTTCAAAAAGAGTAACGCCTTTATTTTTCAATACCTTACATCCCGCTTGAAAAGTGCACATGGCCTGAGACCTTCCATTCTGTAACCACCAGGTCCCGCGGGACACTGGCCTGAGCATCCGCATCCCCCCGGGTAAAGGTAGCCGGGTCGCTACCGGTTATAGCATCGGTAGTGTATTCATAACGGAAGGAATTCGGCCCCCCGTGCGGCTCTAAACGGTAAAAACCGCTGGCGGACCAGAATTCATCATACCAGGCCCCGATATTAGTACTGGGTTCTGTACTATAAACAGAAGAGGTCCCGGCATTATTGCTAAAAACCCGCGGAGAAAAAACAAATACGGCTATACCGGCAAATACCGCTAAAATCAACAGCATGGATCTTCTTTTCAACATAGCAGCCTCCTAATTATTCTGGCCTAAGACAGGGTACGGCCCGTTATACTCAAAATCATAACTTGAATTACCTTTTTTATTAGCCTGGCTTATGGCCTGCATACGTTTCATCATCACCGGGCCGGCCTTCCTTAAGAAGTCTTTCTTCTTTTTCTGCACAATGAGCCTGCCTGCAACCACCCCTAGCCCGAAACCCAGTGCCAGAGAAAAAAACAAAAGTAATACTACTTGAAATGTATGTGTCCGTGCACCCGCCACTTAGTCACCACCATTTTAGGAAAAATGCTTACATAGGCGTGGCTTATGCCGCCTGTGATTATTGCCGCCGCAATATCCGTATTGTGATGATTCGGAATTGCAGGTAAGGGATAGGCAGGATAAACAGAAGGGGTGCCGCCGGGGTTATCGTCACTGTAAGGATAAAATACCTTCAACCCGGCATCGCTGCTGACTATGGTCTCAGTCGCCTTCCAGGTCTCATCATAATAAACGCTGGCCGTAGTTTCTCCTCCGGAAGCCTCTGACCCCGGATTAGAGGCATTCGCTCTCTGTAAAACAAAAAATACGCCTAGGCCCAGGCCTAAAAAGAATAAAAAAACCAGATAGGTCTTATTTATGCGTCTCATTGTCCCCTCCCTTAAAAGATTATCTTCCGCCAAAGCCGCGGATAAAGATAGGAAAGGCCCTCTGGCCTCCCACGGCTAAAGTATATTCACGGCTGAACCCTGAAGACTGATCTACCCAGGTATCAATATACCACCTGCCGTTTTGTTTACGTACCTTATAATTAATAAAGTAGTTTATGCCCCCCATCTCATACTCAAATTGCCGCTCTGTCCATTTTCCTGATGTTGTGCCTATCTTGCCGTTGGCGATATCCAATATAGCTACCGATACACCGGTTTCGCATAGATAATACGCCTTGGCGCGCTCTTCAAAAGAAACCAGGTTATAGACATTGGACCTTAAAACAAACAAAAGCCCCATTATCCAGATAAAGATAATGAGGCTAAGGGTTACCACCATTAAGAGGACTACGCCTTTTCTCTGCCCCTGCCTTTTTCTCATAAAACTCTCTTAGTTTATAACGGAGGCGGCGGTAATCTTATTACGCGGCTGAACACAGGTCCTGAAGGTTTCGTTATTGGCCAATGTCACCTCAACACCCAGCCTGTCTTTTGAGGATTTAAAAAAGTTGATGCTCTTTATATTATTAGCCAGCACCTTCTCGTTGGAGCCATCGCTATATCTTAACTGTCCGGTTGCGCTATCCAGCCACATCCTTTGGTCAACGCCGAATATTTTATACCTTATGCTGGTATTGCCGTCGGTAATATTATAAGAGGCGGCCTTATCACCCACTTGCCCGGAACGCAGAATCCTTTCAAAGATAGCCGCGGTAATCATATGCCCCTTTACCAGGCTATCCTGATCATTCAATACCTGATTCTTTAACTTATGAAAGGACGACCAGGAGGCGCTGGCAATAACAATCAAAATGGAAATCAAAACCATGGCTATTACCAGTTCCATCAAGGTAAAAGATTTTGATCTTAACATTGTCTGCCTCCCTTTCCTTAGGTTAATTCCAGCTAAATGCCCTTATGGCCAGGGTCAACTGGTTATTTACCTGTGTAACGGGTATTACGGACATCTCTACCTTTTTAGTCTCACCTGCCGGCTTTTCTTTCCAGGTTACCACTACCGTGGCCCGCATTATCCAGTAACCCTGGTACCCGTCTGTGCTGTAGGTGTGGTCGGTCTTAGACCTGAAATCAATCGCCACGCTTTGTGGCGCTGACTTAGGGACGAGTTGGCGGCTGTCGTTAATATCCCCCAAATAATGAAAAGGATCGTAGCTGCTTGTGCCTTCCATCACCCGGTATTTGCCCTGGCTGGAGTCGTAGTAATATTTCAGATGGTGGTCCTGGTCAACGTGCGTGGTATATATGATGTTCGCCTCGGCGTATTCCAGCACTTCCTTCGCTAAATCTATGGCCGTATAACGGTAGCCGAAGTCACGGGATATCTGTTTTACCGCCATAAAGGTTGCCCCGGCGCCTGCCATCACTATAACCAATATAACGGAGGCAACTAAGACCTCAAGCAGGCTAAAACTTTTTTTCCTGTTCATCTTTATTTGAAAGTATACTTCTTTTCCGGCAGAAAAACAATATTTATTATGCTACTCTACGGTAACGCTTTTAGCCAAGTTCCTCGGCTGGTCCACATCACAGCCGCGCTTTACCGCAATATGATAGGCCAAGAGCTGCAGGGGCACAACAACCAAAAGAGGGGAGAACACCTCTTCAATCCTGGGGATATAAATCACCTCGGAGACAAGCGCCTTTATTTTCTCGTCTTCTTCCGTAACAATGGCAATAACCTTGCCCTTGCGGCTGCATATCTCCTGTATATTGGAAACCATTTTTTCATAGACTTTAGATGCGGGGCTGATACAGACCACGGCACGGTATTCATCAATCAAGGCCAAGGGGCCGTGCTTCATCTCTCCGGCAGCATATCCTTCCGCGGGTATATAGGATATCTCTTTTAATTTCAACGCCCCCTCCATGGCCGCAGGATAATTGATATTCCTGCCCAGGAACAAAAAGGAACCGAAATGGGCGTGCCTTAAACTGACTGCCTTTACGTATTCCTGCCTATCCAAAATCCTCTGGATTAAAGCAGGGCACTTCTTAAGGGCCGCCAGCAAGTCCTTTATTGCTTTCTTATCGAGGGTATTTTTAATGGAACAAAGGTGCAGGGCCAAGAGGTATAAGATTGCAAGTTGCGCGGTATAGGCCTTGGTAGAAGCAACCCCTATCTCAGAACCGGCATAGGTATATATAACCCCGTCTGAGGCGCGCACCAGGCTTGAGCCTAAGACATTACAAATGGCTAAAACCCGCGCCCCTCTCTTCTTTGCCTCTTTTACCGCTGCCAGCGTATCGGCGGTTTCCCCTGACTGACTTATGGCAATAACTAATGCGTTTTTTGGTATAATCGGCTGCCTATAACGGAATTCGCTGGATAAATCTACGCTCACCGGGATCCGACAGAGTTCTTCCAAAATATACTTTCCGCAAAGGCCTGCGTGATAGGCGGTGCCGCAGGCCACTATGATTATACTCTCTAAAGAAGAAAGCTCCTTGGGGGTAATCTTGAGCTCTTCAAAAAACAGCCCATCCCTGTCTTGAGGCACCCTCTGGTTTAAAATACCTTTCAAAACAGCCGGTTGTTCATTAATCTCTTTAAGCATAAAATGCGGCCAACCCTGCTTCCGGGCCTGGGAACTATCCCAGGTGATATGCACGGGGCTGCGCTTAATATGATGCCTTGAGAAATCTTCGATGGCTATGCCCTTTTTGTTTAACACTACTATTTCGTTTTCATCAAGAAAAACCACTTCTTTGGTAAAATCCAGGAGGGCGGATATATCCGAAGCCAGGAAATTTTCTCCCCTGCCTACGCCTACCACCAGAGGGCTTCCTGCCCGGGCACCCACGATCTTATCCGGCTCCCTGGATGACATAACCCCGATGGCAAAAGAGCCTTCAAGGCAAAAAACCGCCTTGCGCACTGCCTCTTTTAAGGATATATTCTTATAAAATTTCTCAATAAGATGCGCAATGACCTCGGTATCTGTCTGGCTCCTGAATTTGTGCCCTTCTTTAATGAGCGTATTTTTGAGCTGGCTGTAATTCTCAATAATGCCGTTATGCACGATGGCTATTTCTCCGGTGCAATCAAGATGGGGGTGGGCGTTGAGTTGGTTGGGCTGGCCGTGGGTTGCCCACCTGACATGGCCTAGAGCCAGTTTACCGGCAAGCGGTTTATTCTTCAGGAGCCTTTCCAGTTCCCTGACCTTGCCTGGGAGTTTACTCACAGCAATAGATTTCTTATTATCAAGCAATATGCTTACGCCGCTTGAATCGTAACCGCGGTATTCAAGCGATTTAAGCCCGGCCAGAAGGATAGGCTGGGAGTCTTTTTCTCCGATATATCCGATTATCCCGCACATTTTAAACAATGTCCCCAACCGGATTTGAACCGGTGTCGAGAGCTTGAAAAGCTCTTGTCCTAGACCAGGCTAGACGATGGGGACATGCCTTTATTCTGCTTCCGCTATTACATGCGCCACAGAAGAAACCTTGTCCTTATCCGTCAATTTGATCAGCCGCACGCCTTGCGCAGAACGGCCGGTACTGCGTATGTCTTTAATGGGGCAGCGCAGGAACATCCCGTTTTGCGTAATCACCATCAATTCATCCCGGTCAGAGACCGTCTTTAAACCTACGGCCCGGCCGTTTTTTTTGGTTACCTTGATATTGATTATACCTTTGCCGCCGCGGCGCTGTATGCGGTATTGGCCAACGGGGGTGCGCTTGGCAAAACCCAGCTCCGTAACCGTAAGGACCGTATCCTCTTTCTGGGCTACCTCCATAGCGATAACCTCATCGCCTTTGGCAAGGGATACGCCCCTGACCCCTTTAGCTGCCCGGCCCATATCCCGCACCTGCGACTCAGGGAACCTGATCGCCTTACCCATGAGGGTCGAAAGTATTAATTCCTGCTTGCCGTCAGTAAGTTTGGCCTCTATCAAGCCGTCCCCTTTTTCCAGGGAGATACTGATTATGCCGGCTTTACGGGGATTACTGTATTCATCCAGGCGCGTCTTTTTGATCAAGCCGCATTTGGTAGCCATAACCAGGAACTTATCTCCGATAAATTCCTTAACCGGGATGGTTGAGCTGACCTTTTCCTGGGGGCCCAGCTGCAAAAGGTTAATAATGGCCTTGCCCTTGGCAATGCGGCTGGCCTGCGGTATCTCATAAACCTTTAACCAGTGCACCCTGCCCTGGTCGGTAAAAATTAAAAGATAGTCTTTGGTAGAGGCGATAAAAAGGTGTTCAATAAAATCTTCCTCTTTAAGTTCGGCACCGGTAGCCCCTTTGCCCCCCCGTTTTTGTTTACGGTAGGCGCTTACCGGCAGGCGCTTGATGTAGCCGCCGTGGCTTATGGTAACAACCACGTCCTCTTCGGCAATCAAGTCCTCCACGTCAAACTCTTCTACTTCCCCGACTATCTCTGTGCGCCGTTCATCGCCGTATTGTTTCCTTAAGGCCTCCAATTCTTCCTTGATAATGCCTTCTATCTTCTTTTCCGAGGCAAGGATGGCCTTGCATAATTCTATTTTCTTCAGTAGTTCCATATACTCGGCGTCAATCTTATCGCGCTCAAGCGCCGTCAGGCGCTGCAGCTGCATCTCCAAGATCGCCTGGGCCTGTATTTCGGAAAGGCCGAATTCTTTAACCAGGTTTTCCTTGGCCGCCTGAACGCTCTTGGATGTTTTAATTACCTTGATAATACGGTCTATAAACTTCAGGGCGATCTTCAGGCCTTCTAGAATATGCGCCCTTTTTTGCGCCTTATCCAGCTCAAAAAGGGTGCGCCTGCGGATGACTACCTTACGGTGCTCAATATAACAGTCAAGCATCTGGCGCAGGGTCAAGACCCTGGGCCGGTTATCGACCAACGCCAGCATAATCACGCCGAAAGTGCTCTCTAGCTGCGTGTGTTTAAAAAGCTGGTTTAAAACTATTTGCGGCTCGGCATCGCGTTTAAGTTCAAAGACGATGCGCATGCCTTCTTTATCCGATTCATCGCGTATATCGCCAATGCCTTCGATCTTTTTTTCTTCCACTAAAGATACGACCGCCTCAATAACCGCAGACTTCTGCACCTGGTAAGGGATCTCTGTAACCACTACCAGGTCCTTACCGCCTTTCTGGCGCTCAATAGTGGCCCGGGCCCTCACGGTAAGTTTGCCCCTGCCGGTAGTATAGGCATCCTTTATCCCGGACCTGCCGCAGATAATCCCTGCGGTTGGGAAATCCGGGCCCTTTATATAACGCATCAGGTCTTTTATCTCGGCATCCGGATGGTCCAGGCAATAAATTATCGCTTCTGCCACCTCCCCCAGATTGTGCGGCGGTATATTTGTAGCCATGCCCACGGCAATGCCGCTTGAGCCGTTGACTAAGAGGTTGGGCAAAACCGCCGGTACAAGAAGCGGTTCGGTTAAAGAGGCGTCAAAGTTGGGGCCGAAATTAACGGTATCCTTGTCAATATCCTTAAGCAACTCTTCGGCAATGGGGCTCAGCCGCGCCTCTGTATAACGCATAGCCGCTGCGGTATCCCCGTCCACGGAACCAAAGTTCCCCTGGCCGTCAACTAACGGGTATCGCAGGGAAAAATCCTGCGCCATCCTGACCAGGGTATCATAGACCGCCACATCACCGTGGGGGTGGTATTTACCTAAAACCTCTCCTACGATACGGGCGCATTTTTTATAAGACTTGTTGTGCTCAAGGCCAAGCTCCTGCATGGCATAAAGTATCCTCCTGTGCACGGGCTTCAGGCCATCGCGCACATCAGGCAGGGCACGGCCGACTATTACGCTCATCGCGTAATTGAGATAGGAATCCTTTACTTCCTCCTCAATGTAAACCGGGATTATTTTTTCGTTACGCGCATACACTTAAAGCCTGTCTCTTTCTTTATCCCCCGCCTGTTCCTGCTAAGTGAGGGATTGTTTATACGTCTAAATTTTTAACCTGGTGGGCGTAGTCCTCTATAAACTGCCGGCGGGGCTCAACCTGGTCTCCCATTAGAACCGTAAACATCTTATCCGCCTCTACCGCATCCTCCAGGGTGACCTGCAATACGGTGCGCTGCTCGGGATCCATGGTAGTCTCCCATAATTGTTGAGGATTCATTTCCCCTAACCCCTTATATCGTTGTATATGTATCCCGCGGGCAGCGGTTTCTTTTACATAACCCAACAGCTCTTTTAAGGTAAAGAAATCCCGGTGCTCCTTTTCATCGGTAATCCGGTAAAGAGGTTTGGCCTTTTTGGCCCCTTGAGCCGAGGATTCTCCTGTTAATGCTTCCTGGCTGTAATTTAAAATTTCAAATCCTAACTTTTCAATCTTGGCAATAGCCTTTTCAATATCCTGCGCCTCGAATAATTCCAGCACGTCCTGTTCAGACTCATTTGACTCTTTATCCGTAAGTTTAGCCAGTTCTTGGTCAGAATAGACAAAATGGTATTTTTCCTCCACTTTTACCCTATAAATAGGCAATTTTCTGGTTTTTGGATGCCTAAAACCCAAGTATTTTGTAAAATCTACTCCCCTTTTATGCAAGTTTTTGCCGATTTTCTCTAATTCTACCAGGAGAGATAAGAGCTCTTTGAACTGATTATCAGTCAGGGTTTGCTTGTTTTTTAAAATTACCAGGTTATGTTTCTCTCTGCCTAACTCCAGGATTAAATCATTTAACTGCTGTTCGGTTTGTATATACTCCTCCCGGCTGCCTCTTTTAATTTTATAAAGCGGGGGTTGGGCGATGTACACAAACCCGCCTTCTACTAGCTTAGGCAGCTGACGATATAAAAGAGTAAGCAGGAGCGTACGGATGTGCGAACCGTCTATGTCGGCATCCGCCATCAGGATTATCTTATGGTAACGCAGGCGTGCAATATCAAATTCCTCTCCTACCCCTGTCCCCAGGGCGGTAATGATAGTGCGCACTTCTTCATTAGAGAGGATCTTATCCAGCCGCGCCTTCTCCACGTTCAATATCTTGCCTTTAATGGGAAGTATGGCCTGGAACCTCCTGTCCCTGCCCTGTTTGGCGGAGCCGCCTGCGGAATCTCCTTCGACTATATAAATCTCACACAAAGCCGCGTCGCGCTCCGAGCAATCCGCCAACTTGCCTGGCAGGCCCGCGGACTCAAGGGCTCCTTTCCTGCGGGTCAGTTCCCGCGCCTTCCTGGCCGCTTCTCTCGCCCTGGAAGCCAGGATAACCTTATCTACGATTTTATTGGCGAGCGAGGGATTCTCTTCAAAAAAAGCGGACAAGGCATCAAAAACAGCAGAAGCGGTTAACCCTTCTACCTCGGAATTCCCCAGCTTGGTTTTAGTCTGGCCTTCATACTGCGGGTTAGGGATTTTTACGGAAATAACCGCAGTCAGGCCTTCGCGCGCATCGTCCCCGCTGATAGCGATCTCATCTTTCAGCAGGTTTTTATTCTTCGCATGCTGGTTTACCGCCCGGGTCAAGGCAGACTTAAAACCCGAAAGGTGCGTTCCGCCTTCCACGGTATTAATATTATTGGCAAAAGAAAATATGGTCTCAGAATATCCGTCATTATACTGCAGGGCGGCCTCAAGGGCTACGCCCTCTTTTTCCTTTTCAAAATAAACCACCTTGCTATGCAGGGGATTTTTGTTTTTGTTAAGATACTCCACAAAGGAAACGATACCCCCGGAGAACTTAAAAAGCGCCTCTTTATCATGCCTTTCATCTTTCAGGGAAATTTCCAGGCCCTTATTCAAAAATGCAAGCTCCCTGAGGCGCTGCGATAAAATATCGTAGGAATATTCAATGGATTTAAATATTTCCTTGTCTGCCTTAAAGGTAACCTTTGTCCCCGTCACCTTAGCCTTGCCTATAACGGTAAGCTTAGAAGAGGTTTTGCCGCGGGCGTAACGTTGATGGTAAACCTTATTGTCGCGCCTGACCTCCACTTCCAGCCATTCCGAGAGCGCATTGACTACGCTTACCCCCACCCCGTGCAGGCCCCCTGAAACCTTATAGGCCTGGTGGTCAAATTTGCCCCCGGCATGCAGCATGGTCAAGGCTACTTCAACCGCGGGTTTCTTTTCGGTTTTGTGCATATCCACGGGGATGCCCCGGCCGTTATCGGCGACACTGACACTATTATCGTGGTTTATCTCCACGCTGATTTTGGTACAATAGCCCGCTAGGGCCTCATCTATAGAGTTATCCACTACCTCGTATACCAAATGGTGGAGGCCGCGGCTATAGGTATCCCCTATGTACATCGCAGGCCTGCGCCTGACCGCCTCCAGCCCTTCTAGGACCTGGATAGTAGTAGCGTCATAAGGCTTGCTTTTAGACCCAGACGCAGGTAAACCTGTTTTTAGATTGTTTTTCGGTGTAGGTGTTTTTTCTTTCACTTTACGTCCCCTAAATAAAAACGCACGTCTTTTATCCCCGAAGACTTGCTACATAATTTAGCAAGTAAATCCTCTTTTTGCAACATTAAATAATAAAGCCGGCAGGAAGAATCCACCTCTACGCCTAAAATCCCCTTGCGCAAATAAGAAAACCGGATATGCGGTAGTTCTTTTTTGGGAAAGACCTTTTTTAATAATGTTTCTGGTGCGGATTCTTTGGCGGCACTCTTTTTTTCTTTCAAGGACCGCATTAAGTGCCTGACTGTATCCTTGATCGCCTCCATTTCAACCCAAGCGCATAGGCAAAACAATATATATGTATCCTTCCCGGCGTATCACGGCTGGTTTTTCGCTATCACTCACTTCGAAACCCACCTCCTGGTCTGGAATATTCTTCAAGGCATCTACGAGATAACCGGGGTTAAACCCTATAACCATTTCTTTGCCTGTGTATTCTACGGCCAGCTCTTCATAAGACTCTCCTATATCAGGAGTGGTCTTGGAAATAACTAATTTGTTTTTAAACAGCTCCAACTTGACCGCCTGGTAGTCTGGAGTGGAAAGTAGCGCCGCACGTTTTACGGCTAAGAGAAGGTTTTCCCGGGCGACCGTGATCTTATGTTCTGCAACAGGAGGTATTACCTGTTGATAATCGGGAAATTCTCCTTCGATCAGCCGGGAAATAATCACCACTTCTTTTAAATCAAATAAGGCCTGGTTATTACCGATAATCAAAGATAACTCCCCCTCTTCTTGCAGGTTGCGGTTTAACTCCTGGATGGTTTTAATGGGGACGATAACGCTTATTTTTTTATCTACCTCCTGTTTTATCTTCTGCTCCGCAAACGCCAGCCTCTTGCCGTCTGTAGCCACTAGATTCAGTTTATTCTTACCGATATTAAACAATATTCCGTTTAAGACATAGCGCGCTTCATCAAAAGACACCGCAAAAGTGGTAAGGTTTAAGATTTCTTTTAATTTACTTTGTTCTATTTGAACTGCCTCTCCTTCTTTGAATTCCGGGAGGGCGGGAAAATCCTCACGGGAAAGACCCATGATTTTGAATTGACATGCCTCTGTTTCAATATGCACAAGATTGTTTTTTTTCGTGCTTATAATTACATTGTCTTGTGGTAATTCCCTGATAATTTCCCCGAATTTCTTTGCCGGTACAGTAACTGCGCCTGGTTCCATGATTTCTACAGGTATTACACAGGTTATTCCGATGTCTAAATCCGTAGCGGTTAACCTGAGTGTTCCCTGTTGTGTTTCTAATAATATATTGGAAAGTATAGGTAGCGTAGCTTTAGTGGTAATAATATTCTGTACCTTTTGTATCCCGTTTAAAAGTATGGTTTTTTCCGCTTTAAATTTCATTCACAACTCCTTCTGTTATTATATTAATAATAACTATAATCTTAATAATAATCAAGTTTCATTCCTGTTAACAAACCTTATAATCCTTAAAGGTGCGGGTGTTTACAATAATTATAAGCTGTTTACAACCTATAGATTTACTGTTTAATAACCTGAATAATCCTATCCAGACGTTCTTTTAAAACCACATCTTTAACCAGGCCCTCTTTTATCTTATTATAAGAATGCAGTACGGTAGTGTGGTCTTTACCCCCAAAAAGACTACCTATTTCCGGCAAGGAAAAATCAGTTAACTCCCTGCTTAAATACATAGCTATTTGCCTGGTTAAAACTATATGTTTATTACGCCGGTGCGTTTTTATATCCTGTAAGGATACCCCGAATTCTTCCGCGACACAACGTTGTATAAAATCCACAGTGATAAGTTTTTTAGGTTCTTTTAACAGGTCTTTCAACACCTCTTTTGTTAATTCCAGGGTTATTGGTTTTTCTTCCAGTAAAGAATAAGCAATAGTACGGATAAGCGCCCCCTCCAATTCGCGTATGTTGGTTTTAATAAGCTGGGCGATAAAAAAAATGACCTCATCAGGGATAGAAACAGATTCTCTTTCAATTTTCTTTTTTAATATGGCTACCCGGGTTTCCAGATCCGGGGGCTGTATATCGGTTGCCAGTCCCCAGCCAAAACGCGAAATAAGCCTTTCCTGCAAATTGGCTATTTCCTTAGGGGGACGGTCCGAGGAGATAATTATCTGTTTATGGGAGTCGTATAGCGCATTAAACGTATGAAAGAATTCCTCTTGGGTTGATTCTTTGCCCGCAATAAAGTGTATATCATCAATGACCAGGACATCCACATTCCGGTATTTGTGCCGGAAGGCGGAAGTAGAACGGTGTTGTATAGCATCAATAAGTTCATTGGTGAACTTTTCCGAGGGGAGGTAGCATATTTTTAAATAAGCCAGGCCTGCGTTGTTTTTTATTTTATGGCATATAGCCTGGATGAGATGGGTTTTACCCAGCCCCACCCCGCCGTAAATAAACAATGGGTTATAGGCCTTGCCCGGGGCATCTGCCACCGCCAGGGAATACGCATGGGCGTGGCGGTTGGCAGGCCCAATAATGAAATTTTCAAAAGTGTACCTGCTATTTAGCTGGATGGATTGCTGTGACGCAGGCAGTATAGAGGCCTTTGCGCGGGGGCCTTCTTTTGGCTGGCCAGAAGAAATGTTTTGTGGCTGCGGGCAGGTCTCAATGTTAACAATGAGGTTCTCTTTATTGGTCAAAATCCGCATTGCCTCATTGATTACCTGGCTATAATTCTTGGTTATCCAGTCCCGGAAGAAGTTATCCGGCGCCTGAAGGGTTATGCTGTCGGCATTTTTCTGTGTAAGTTTTAAGGGGAGTATCCAGGTTGTAAAGGCGGTTTCCCCAAGCTTATCTTTTAGGTAATCCCCAACCTTTTCCCATGTGTAGTCTGTGTCAGGCATAGTTTAAAATAATCTTAAAAGCCGGTATTTATCCACAATTTATACACAAAGTGCATAACCCTGTGGAAATATATTATAACAGAGAAGAATCTTTAGTATAATGAAAAGGAAACGTGCCTTATTATACAACAGCTTTTCCGCTAGTCAATAAAAATAATCACAGCTAACGGTTGCTCTGCCGTAATATCCCCCGGGGGTGAAAATAAGGATTCATTTATCCTTGACTACATTGTTCTTTATGCTATAATTACACCTTCTATAATATTTTTTAAGGGGGCAGATAAAAAATGAAAAAAAATCTCAAAACACCGACGCATATTGTCAGCAAGAGAAAGCAGGGTTTCCTAAGCAAGATGGCTACCAGGGCAGGCCGCAAGGTTTTGTCGCGCCGTCGCCAAAAAGGCAGAAAAAGACTTTCTATATAATGTTACGCACGGTATCCCTTGTCCTGATTAGCGCCTACCAGGGCTGCATACGCCCATTGCTACCCAGTTGTTGCCGGTTTTCCCCCAGTTGTTCGGAGTATACCCGGCAGGCAATTAGCAAATACGGGTTTTTTCAGGGGGGCACAAAGGGGATAAAACGTATTTTAAAATGCCACCCTTTCTCACCCCAGTCAGGGTATGATCCTTTGAGGTAAATTATGGAAAAAAAATTAGCACAAGCGGTAGCAATTTCTTTGGTAATTATAGTCACATGGCAGATCCTTCTTAATAAGTTCTATCATGTTGACAACAAACATGTTAAGAGAGATACGCTCCAGGCGCAAATAATAAAGAAATCTTCCCCGCCCCCTCTTCTTGCGCCTGATTCAAAAGAGCTGTCTGCGGATTCATTGTTCCGTCTGCCTCAGGATAAATATGCCCTGGTTTTTAATGAAGGGCAAGGCGCAGTGAAAGAGGTTTTTTTCTCGGATCACCAAAACTATAAGCTTGACTTAAAAAATGCCTTTGCGTTAAAGGATAAAGGTTCAGTTTTTATTAAAGACGCGTTAACCCGGGATAGCATAAGCTTTATCTATCATGGGCAAGATAAACAGATTACCAAACGCTTTATTTTTTCTAAGTCTAATTATACCATATATTTAGAGATTGAAATACAAAACTTAAGCAGTAAACCGCTTTCCTTACGCTTGCCTATATCCTTAGGCACTTTACAATTTGCCGGGGATCAGAACCAAACCCGCTTGCAGGATGTAACCGTGATGACCAGAGAGAAGCTGTTGCATCCGAATGCGCGCAAAGAAGCGGTGTTTGATGATGTTAAATTTATGGGTTGGCGTGACAGGTATTTTTGTCTGATCGTTGAGCCGCAATCCCCAGGATTCTCAGGATTCATTAATAAAAGCAGTAATCAAAATTATGATATAGGTTTATTAGCCCCGGAAGTAAACCTTGCTTCTGGCCAGAAGATTGCATATAAATTCCATATCTATTTGGGGCCACAGATGTTACGTATTATTAATAATGTTAAGCCGGAGTGGGCAGCAGTCATGCATTACGGCACCTTTGATTTTGTGGCACAAATACTTTTGCAATTATTGGATATTTTACACCGTATTATTCCTAATTGGGGATTAGTTATCATAGCATTAAGTATTATAATATATATTGTTCTTTTTCCTCTTTCTTTAAAACAAATGCGTTCCATGAAGCGGATGCAAGAACTACAACCTAAGATAGAGGAGCTGCGGAACTTATATAAGGATACCCCACAGAAATTAAACACAGAAATAATGAAATTATACAAGGAATACAAGGTGAATCCTTTAAGTGGCTGTTTGCCTCTATTATTACAAATGCCCATCTTTTTTGCTCTTTATCAGGTACTCATCAGAACCGTATCTTTGAAAGGCGCCAGCTTTCTCTGGATTAAGGATTTATCTGAGCCGGATAAACTTTTTGTTCTACCTGTTTCTCTGCCATTACTGGGAAGTGATATCAATATATTGCCTATATTAATGGCCTTAACTATGTTTATACAGCAGAAGGGTACAATGGCTAAAACAGGTGGCACTACAGCCGAACAACAGAAATTAATGCTTATTTTATTCCCCCTGATGTTTGCTTTCATTTTTTACCATATGCCATCAGGCTTAGTTTTGTATTGGTTTATCAATAGTTTACTTATGTTGGCGTATCAGTTTAAGATAAACAAGCAAAAATGAAGGCAAAAGTCAGCATAGAGGTTACCGGTAAAACATTGGAAGAAGCTATTGAAAAGGCCTTGAAAGAACTCAAGGCCACTCGAGATAAGGTAAAAATAGAAGTGCTCTCCGATGAAGAAAAAGGTTTATTTGGGATGCCTGGTGCTAAACCAGCGAAGATCAAGGCATATCTACTTAAATAGATTTTTCTTGACATTTCCAGGGATAAAACTATATAATAAAAACCATAGAGAATAGAATGTTCCGCGTGGAACATATTACAGTAATTCCCCGGTGTTTCAGTTGGAGTTTGGAGACTAGGCTTGTTTTAGAGGGGTCATAGACTATAATGGAGGGGCCAAGCTATCTAACCCCTTGATATATAATATTTTACTATGCATTCCATGCGGATTTAAGAACCGTATCCTTTAGGTATACAAAAACGGGTATAAAAATAATGGCCAAAGTCCTTACTATTTGTAACCAAAAAGGCGGCACAGGTAAAACTACTACTGCAATTAATCTGGCAGTATACTTGGCGTTGGCAGGGAAGAAGACTTTAATTATTGACTTAGATCCCCAAGCTAATGCCACTAGCGGTCTTGGTGCGAACAAGCATGATATTAAGAAAAGCACATACCACGTGCTTCTGGAAGAATTAAATATACGCGAAATATTCCAGTCTACCCCTATTGATTTACTCTGGCTGGCCCCTTCTAATCTTGATCTTACCGGAGCAGAGATAGAATTGGTCAGTGCCCTGGGCAGGGAATACAGGTTAAAAAAGGCGCTGGATAAAGAAAGAGAGAATTTTGATTTTGTTATTATAGACTCACCGCCTTCCTTGGGGCTATTAACCATCAATGCGCTTTGTGCCGCAGATTCAGTTCTGGTCCCAGTGCAGTGTGAATATTATGCCTTGGAAGGATTAACGCAACTCATTAATACTGTTAAACTTGTAAAAAACAACCTTAATCCCGACCTGGCAGTAGAAGGAGTCTTGTTGACTATGGCAGATTTCCGCACTAATTTGACTAAGGAGGTAATCCAGGAAGCAAGGGAATATTTTAGCGGCAAGGTTTATCAGACGGTTATCCCGCGCAATATACGTTTAACCGAGGCTCCCAGCTTCGGTAAACCCATTGCGTTGTATGATAAAGAATCTATAGGTGCCCAAAAATACGAAGAATTAAGCCGGGAAATTTTAGGTATCCCTTTGCCGGACAGTGTCTTACATAAAGGAGAATAACAATGGAAAGAAGGGCCCTTGGCAAAGGAATAAGCGCGCTTATTCCATCCCAGGATATGTCACAAACAAAAAAAGAGGAGATTCTTTTTCTGCCCCTGGAGAAGATTAAGCCCAATCCTTTGCAGCCCCGGGAAGATTTTGATGCAGAAAGCCTGCAAGAATTAACCCAGTCTATTAAAGAAAAAGGAGTAATACAACCTCTTTTAGTCAGGCAAAATGGCTCCTATTTTGAGTTAATCGCGGGCGAAAGGCGTTGGCGTGCTGCTAACCTATTGAAATTAAAAGAGATACCAGTTATAATCAAAGATGTAGAGGATAAAGATTCTTTAGAAATAGCCTTGATTGAAAACATCCAAAGGCAAGACCTTAATCCTATTGAAGAAGCGCACGCCTACCAGTATTTAATTAACAAGTTCGGCGTTACCCAGGAAAAACTCAGTGAAGGTTTGGGCAAGTCCCGGGTTTCCATAACCAATACCCTGCGTATATTAAATTTACCCCAGGAGGTTCAGGAAGATATGCGTAAAGGCCGGATTTCTTTTGCGCATGGCAGGGCATTGCTGGAAATAGAGGATAAAAATCAGCAGCGCAAATTAGCCCAGGAAATCATCTCCAAAGGCCTGTCAGTGAGAGAGTTAGAAAATTTGATAAAAAGGCACCGGCCAAAGTCATTGCAAAGAAAGGGACACCAGGCACATTCTTCTGAGCCTTACCTGGTAGTATTAGAGGAAGAGTTGCAGCATATTTTAGCTACCCGGGTGAAGATTGCCCGGCGTAAAAAAAGAGGGCATATTTATATTGAATTTTATTCCCAGGAAGAATTAGAACGCATTGTGGCATTTTTGCGGGGAGGCAAGAGGACATGAATCAGGCAACCTTGATTCTGGTTAAGCCCGATGGCCTGAAGAAATCTTTGACCGGCAATATTTTAACCAGGCTTTCGGAGACCAAGCTTGAGATTGTGGCGGCCAAAATGGCACGGGTTTCCAGGGATTTAGCCGAGAGGCATTACCAGCACCTTAAGGATAAGCCGTTTTTTGAGGGGCTGATGAAATATATACAGGGGGAACTGCATGACCGCAAAAAGGTTATGGCCCTGGTCTATTGGGGGCAAGAGGCTATTGTAAAATGCCGGCAGCTTGCCGGAGCCACTAATCCTGAAGAGGCAGACCCTACTTCTATCCGTGGTTCATACGGCAGGATTACGACCACGGGTGTTTATGAAAATGTAGTCCACGTATCCGCAAATGAAGCAGACGCCGAGAGAGAGATTAAGCTCTGGTTTCAGCCGGATGAGATAATCGTCTCTTTATATCCTACGAAGGACATTATAGAGAAGGAGAGGCAGGCTAAGGCCTGGGCCTGATCTTATTAGACGGGAGGTTATACCTAAGATGCTGAACAGTATGACGGGTTTTGGCAGCAAGGAATGCGAGCCTTCTTTATTCGGCAAGATAAGCGTGGAATTAAAGAGCGCAAACCATAAATTCCTGGAGGTGGTTTTTCATCTGCCCGAAGGGTTCCTGTCTTTAGAGGATAAACTCAAGAAAAAAATCGATAGCCGGATAAAACGCGGCAGGATAATCTGCGCTGTAAGCGTTTTAAGCAAAGGCCCGTCTGCGGTTTATATCAATAAACCGCTGTTGAAAAACTATATACTGGCTTTAAGGGGGGTGAAAAAAGAACTGCGCATAGACGATGAAATAAGTATGGATATGCTGGTGCATTTGCCTGGGGTTTTGTCTTTGGGAGAAAACAGGTTCCCCAGGGAGCGTTTATGGGCCCACCTAAACATCCTGATGGACGATGCTCTGGATGAGCTGGTGAAGACGCGGCGCAAGGAAGGCTCAGCCTTGCAGGGGATTTTAAAGGCAAAGGCCGAGGCCTTGAGTTTTAATCTGGGTCTGGTGAAAAAAAGGTTTCAGAAGGTTATTAAGGAGAAGACGGCGTTTTTCCAAACGGATGAAGAACGCTCCGCGTTCCTGAAGACATCCGATATCACCGAGGAGATAGAGCGCCTGGGTTTTCATATACGCAATTTTAAGCATAAACTTTCTTCAACCGGCGCCGTGGGCAAGGAACTGGATTTTATCGCCCAGGAAATGCAGAGAGAGGCAAATACCGCGGCAGCAAAGTCCTGTGATGCCCATATTTCTTCTCTGGTTGTCCAGATGAAGAGCCTTATTGAGAAGATACGCGAGCAGGCGCAGAATATAGAGTGAAGGCCAAGATTAAAAATCCCGGCAAGATATTTATTATATCCGGACCATCCGGATCCGGGAAGACCACGCTCCTTAAAGAATTAATCCGTCAGGGGCATCTTAAGAAGAGGCTGGTCAAATCCGTTTCTTTGACTACGCGCCCGCCACGCCCGGGGGAAAGGCAGGGCAGGGATTATATTTTTGTAAGCAGAAAAGATTTTCAGAGGCTGCGCCAGAACAAAAAAATCCTTGAATGGACCAGGTATCTGGGGTATTATTACGCCACCCCGCGTGATCGGGTTGAAAATATGCTTGCCGCCGGCAAGCATATTTTGCTCTGCCTGGATTTAAAGGGCGCCCTGAAGGTAAAGCGGCTTTATCCTGAGCAGACGGTTACGATTTTTGTTATGCCTCCGTCTATACGGGAGCTGTACCGTCGGATACGCAAACGTTGCTGTAATACCAAAAGTCAGGAAATAGCCCGGCGCCTTGAGTTGGCAACGGTCGAGATGCGCTCAAGAAAGGGGTATGATTATTGCCTGATGAATAAAGACTTTGATTCGTCATTACAGAGGTTAAAGGATATAGTGTTTAGAAAACAGCTTCTTAAATAAAAAGGGGTATATTATGTTAGATGTAGCGTTGGAAAACCTTCTGGATGAAAGCGGCGACTCGGTGTATAAGTTGGTTATTCTGGTCTCCAAGCGGGCCTTGGAGATTGCCGAAGGCCAACCAAAACTCATTGAGGCAGACTCATCGATTAAGCCTTCCACCGTGGCCATGCAGGAAATCGCTGCCGGTAAATTACACTATAAACAGATCAGGCCGCAATAAAAAAAGAGATGAAAAAAAAAGATATTATCCTGGGCGTTTCTGCCAGCATTGCCATATACAAAGCCTGCGATTTGGTCCGCAGGCTTCAAGACGAAGGATTTGCGGTAACGGTAGTTATGACGCCTGAGGCAGAGGAGTTTATCCGGCCGGTTTTATTTGCGGAATTAAGCGGCAGCAAAGTTTATGGCGCATTATTTAAGGACAGAGAGGCTTGGGATATAGAGCATGTATCATTGGCTAAAAAGGCCTCGTTATTGCTTATTGCCCCGGCAACCGCCAATATTATTGCCAAGATATCTGCCGGCATATGTGATGAGTTGCTGGGCTGTCTGTCTTTGGCAACCCATGCCCCCGTATTGATCTGCCCGGCGATGAATGAGAATATGTACCGGCATAAGATTACCCAGGCCAATATTGCCAGGTTAAAATCGCTGGGGTATAGGTTTATCGGTCCGCGTAAAGGCAGGCTCGCTTGCGGTGAATTCGGCACAGGATGCATGGCTGAGATCGAGGACATTGTTAAAGAGGTAAAAAAGGCCCTGTAAATATTTGGCGTGGTACCCAAGCGGTTAAGGGAGTTGTCTGCAAAACAACTATTTCACCGGTTCGAATCCGGTCCACGCCTTAGATACTTACTTTAAGGCTTACTGGTAAATATTGGAAGATTATAGTGAGCGAAGGGCAAGTGGTGGAATGGCATACACGATAGACTTAAAATCTATTGGCCGTCAGGCTGTGAGGGTCCGACTCCCTCCTTGCCCATGTATTAATAAGCGGCCGAGGGCATAGTAATAGTTGCTCTTTTTAAAGAGCGGGCATCTTTAGGCGGGTCAGCCAGCTCATGTTGAATAAGCAGTAGCCACGATGGGCTCATAGCTCAGTTGGTTAGAGCGTTGCGTTGACATCGCAAAGGCCAGAGGTTCAAGTCCTCTTGGGCCCACCATGCTGTATGGCGGTATAGCCCATTGCATATCCTTTGGCGATGGGGGAGAAATAAGACCATGGATTTAGATATATTAAGGCATTCCTGTGCACACGTAATGGCTGAGGCGGTAAAAAGGCTTTGGCCGGAGGCACAGCTTGGCATCGGGCCTTCTATCGAAGACGGGTTTTATTATGACTTTGATAAAAAAGAGCCTTTTACCGATGAGGACCTGGCCCGGATTGAAGAGGAGATGCGCCGGATAATTAAGAAGGATGAGCCTTTTCTGCGCCAGGAGCTTTCTAAGCAGGAGGCCGCCAAATTATTTAAAGAATTAAAAGAGAGCTACAAGCTGGAGTTAATAGGAGAGATACCGGCAGAAAACGTATCCATATATAGCACAGGGGATGATTTTGTAGATTTATGCCGCGGCCCGCATATAGGCTCTACAGGGCAAATAAAGGCCTTTAAACTTTTATCCGTGGCAGGCGCTTACTGGCATGGTATAGAAACCAACCCCATGCTCCAGAGGATATACGGGACCTGTTTTGAGAACGAGGATGCCCTGGAGAGTTATCTGAATAGCCTCAAGGAAGCCAGGGAACGTGACCACCGTAAATTAGGCAAGGCCCTTGAGATCTTTGACATATACCATCAAGAGGCAGGGCCGGGTCTGGTCTTTTATCACCGCAAGGGAGCCATTTTAAGGACAATAATCGAAGACTATGAAAAAAAAGAGCATTTAAAACGCGGCTACCAGATGGTAATCACCCCGCATATTATGCAGGCTGAGCTTTGGCATACCTCGGGGCACTATGAATATTATAAGGATAATATGTATACCTTTAAAATAGACGATAAGGAGTACGTTGTAAAGCCTATGAACTGTCCCGGGCACATACTTATTTATAAGTCGCGCAGCCGCAGCTACCGCGAGCTTCCCCTCAGGCTTTTTGAGCTGGGGACAGTGTACCGGCATGAAAAGGCGGGGGTGTTACACGGGCTTTTACGTGTGCGGGGTTTTACCCAGGATGATGCGCACATATTCTGTCTGCCGGCTCAATTGGGGGAGGAAATCAAATCCGTCATTGATTTTGTATTTTATACCATGCAGGTGTTTGGCTTTCACGAAGTGGGGATAGAACTGAGCACCCGGCCCAGTAAATATATAGGGTCTGAGGAAGACTGGGATAGCGCAACCTCTGCATTAGAGTGCGCATTGAAAGATAAGGGCTTGAAATATGAAGTCAATCCAGGGGAGGGCGCGTTTTACGGGCCCAAGATAGATATTAAGTTAAAGGATGCCTTAAAGAGGCCCTGGCAGTGCGCCACTATTCAATGCGACTTTGCCCTGCCTGGGAAGTTTGGCCTTTCCTATGTTGATTCCGACGGACAGGAAAGACAGCCGATTATGCTGCACAGGGTTATATTGGGAAGCCTGGAGCGTTTTATCGGGGCACTGCTTGAACATTACAAAGGGGATTTTCCCCTGTGGCTGGCCCCTGTTCAGGTCCTGGTTATCCCTATTAAAGATTCTGTGCGGGATTATGCCCGCGGGATAAAGGGCCTGCTGGAAGAGGAGGAGATCCGGGTAGAGATAGATGAGCGCCAGGAAACCCTGGAGAAAAGGATCCGCCAGGGGGAGCTGGATAAGGTCCCGTATATATTAGTGGTGGGTGAACGTGAGGTAAAATCAGAGACAGTTTCGCTAAGACAGAGGCAGCAGGGCATGCAGGGCAGTTGTTCTTTGGATGAATTTAAAAAGAAGTTAAAATCGCAGATTGCTGTCCGCACATAAAAATTTTCACATCAGGGGCGGCCAGGCAATTGCGCCATATGAAAGGGGGCGGTAGAGATAAAAAAATTCATACGTATAAACGACAAGATCCGTGTGCCGCAGGTGCGCCTGGTCGGGCCGGATGGGGGGCAGTTGGGTGTGGTGCCTATACAAAAGGCGCTGGAGATCGCAGGCCAGCATGACTTAGACCTGGTGGAAGTGGCAGCGCAGGCTAATCCTCCCGTTTGCCGCATCATTGATTACAGCAAGTTCAAATACGACCAGGAAAAAAAGGAACGCGAGGCCAAGAAGCACCAAAAACAGGTGAAGACCAAAGAAATACGGCTCAAGCCCAATATAGATGAACATGACTACCAGGTAAAGGTAAAACACGCCATAGTCTTCTTGCAGAAGAAAGATAAAGTCAAGGTCAGCCTGTTTTTTAAAGGCAGGCAGATGGAGCATGTGGATTTAGGCAGGAAGATACTGGATAACTTTATTACCGACCTGCAGAATGACGGCCAGGTAGAAAAGGAGCCGTCCTTGGAAGGCAGAATTATGTCTCTGGTAGTTTCTCCGAAATAGATCGCCCTTTGACAAGGGAAGGAAGGCAGGGTGTGACCTGAGCCTAAAAACCATAGGTTAATTTTTATAACGAGGTAATTATGCCTAAATTAAAAACAAAAAAAGGAGTAGCCAAAAGATTCAAGCTGACCAAAAAAGGCAAGGTAAGATATGCCTTTTGCGGCAAGAGCCATCTTGCTTCTAGCAAGAATCCCAAGAGGCTGCGGCGTTTAAGGAAGGACGCGACGCTTGAAGATGTAAAAAGTATAAAGTACGTCAAGCGCATGCTTCCATACGGTTAAAACACTTTAAGGGATTTTTATAATAAAGGCGTTCTAAGGAGGGATTATGGCTAAAATCAAGCATAGCGTAGCTACCCGCAGAAGGAAAAAGAGGGTTTTAAAAAAGGCTAAAGGTTTCTGGGGGGATCGCAGTAAGCAGTTCCAGCAGGCAAGAAGGACGCTTATGCGCGGCCTGGTCTTTGCCTACCGTGACAGGAAGGCAAAGAAAAGAGGATTCAGGAAATTATGGATTGCCCGCTTAAATGCCGCCTGCCGGGCAGAAGGCCTGACCTATAGTCGGTTTATCCATGGCCTGAAAGAATGCAAGGTGGCCCTGGATAGAAAGATATTGGCGGAATTAGCGGTCAAAGACGGTCATGCCTTTAAGAAACTTATTGATTTAACAAAGGCAAAATAAACCCTCATTTCTTTACGGCTGTTTTTTATTTTAACAGCCAAGGAGAACCGTTATGTATATAATTATTATAGGATGCGGCAGGGTGGGCTCGGAACTGGCTAAGCTTTTATCCAGCGAAGGGCACGACGTAGTTATAATCGACAAAGAACAGTCTTCCTTTGAGCGGTTGGAGGATAACTTTAACGGCCTGACCTTGGTAGGAAACGGTTTTGACACCGGGCTCCTTAAACAGGCCGGCATAGAAAAGGCCTATGCCTTTTGCGCCGTTACCAACGGCGACAACACCAATTTAATTTCCGCCCAGGTAGCTAAAAAGATATTCAAGGTGCCACGGGTCTTTGCCCGCGTCTACGACCCCCAGCGTGCCCATATCTATACGGCGCTGGGGCTGGATATTATTAGCGGGACGATGCTGTTTGCTTCCATGTTGCGCGATAAGATAATTGAGAGCCGTTTCTCCAGTTACCTTATCGAGACCAAGGAATTAGGGATTATAGAAATAGAGGTCAAAGGAGACCTTATCGGCAAGGTCATAAATGATATAAATATACCGGGTGAGTTTCTGGTGGTGGCTATCAGGAGGATGCAGGGGGTTATACTACCGGAATCCCAGATGGTATTAAAGGCGAAGGATATATTGATGGCAGCGGTAAAGGTGTCCAGCCTCCAGAAAATAAAGAAGATATTCGGCCTGTGAAACCTTTGGTTTTGCAGAGGCAGCATTTTTTCTCACAGGGCCCCCTGGAGCGGGAACCCGGGCAGAAAGCCGTTCCTATAAGGGTTTAGGAGGAGGCTTCCTGTCGGATGGATAAAACGAGAGGTGGCAGATGTATATTGTCATTGTAGGGGCCGGCAAGGTGGGTTATTTCCTGGCCAAACGGCTGCATGAAAGTAAGCACGTTATCAGTATAGTGGATAAAAACAAGGCTATATGCGAGGGGATAGCCAAGGAGATAGAAACTTTAGTCATTAACGGTGACGGATGCGACCCGCACATACTAGAGGAGGCCGGCATAGAAAGGGCGGATGTGGTGGCTGCGGTTACCGGGGATGACGAAGACAACCTGATTATTTGCCAGCTGGCCAAGGAAAGGTTTAATGTCCATCGCAGCGTAGGCCGCGTGAATAATCCTTCTAACGAACACACCTTTGCGGAGCTCGGGATTGATGTGCCCGTTGACTCTACCAAGATTATTGCCAAGGTTATAGAAGAGGAGGTCTCCTTTTCTGATTTTGTCAACCTGATGAGTTTTAAGCGGGGCAAGCTGACTATCGTGCGTGTGGATTTACCGAAAGATTCCCCGGTAATTGATAAACAGATACAGGATATACAATTACCTGCGGATACCGTCCTTGTTTCTATCCTCAGGGGGGATGAAGTTATCGTCCCCAAGGGTAATACCGTGCTTCAGCCGGCAGACGATATTATCGCCATCACCTTAATCGGCAATGAGCCGCAGTTGTTAAGCCTCCTGGTGGGCAAACTATGAAGATGAGGCCTGTTTTTAACGCCACCCTGGGTATTTCCGTAGAGATCTTGTATACCTTCTGCGTCATGTTGGCGGCATTTTTAATCTGCCTTTTGTTTTCATAAGGGCTAAATAAAGATGATCCTAAGACCCTGCCTTGACGACATAAAAAATATAGGTTATTACTTGGGCAAGATTATTATCGGAGTGGGGTTGACCATGCTTGTGCCCGCCATTTTGGGTTTTTCTTTGGGGGAGATAAACCCGGCGCTGGATTTCTTGGCAGGCCTTGAGATATCCCTGATATTCGGTTTCCTCCTGACCAAGCTATGTTTTACTGAGAAAGACACGAATTGGATGCAGGGGATGATTGTTGTTTCGCTCTCCTGGCTTGCGGTCATGTTTTTAGGGGCGATACCGCTATACCTCAGCGGACACTTTAAGTCTTATCTAGATGCATGTTTTGATACGATGTCCGGGTTTGCTACTACCGGCCTTTCGCTTATCCAGGATTTGGACCACCTTTCTTACGCGCACAACCTCTGGCGGCACCTGATTATGTTTATCGGAGGGCAGGGGATCGTGATTATCGCCCTTTCTTTTTTTATGAAAGGGGCCTCTGGAGCCTTTAAGATGTATGTGGGGGAAGCCAGGGACGAGAGGATAAAACCCAACGTGATACACACCAGCCGTTTTATCTGGCTGGTGGGCCTGGTCTATCTCGTTTTAGGGACATTGGCATTGGGATTGATCGCTTTTTTAGAGGGCATGGGGCCGTTCAATGCCCTGTTTCATGGCGCCTGCGTCTTTATGGCCGCTTTTGATACCGGGGGGTTTTCTCCGCAATCCCAGAATATACTCTATTACCATAGCCTGTCTTTTGAGATAGCCACTATTACGATCATGCTTTTAGGGGCGATAAATTTCCGTTTGCATTATCATGTCTGGATGGGCAACCGTAAAGAGATATTCCGCAACATCGAGACAGTGACGCTTTTTATCGCAATTATATCTACTTTTTTTATTACGGCAGCAGGCTTAGCGCAGACAGGAATATACCCCCAGGCCATGGCCTTATTCCGCAAAGGGTTTTATCAGCTGGTCTCCGGCCACACCGGCACCGGATATATGACGGTATATGCCAAGCAGTTTATTAACGAGTGGAATCATCTGGCTTTAAGCGGGGTCATCTGCGCCATGGCCCTGGGAGGCGCAGTCTGTTCTACGACGGGGGCGATTAAGATGCTGCGCGTAGGTATTATCTTCAAGGCCATGAAACAGGATATCAAAAGGATTATTTTTCCTCCCCAGGCGGTGGTGCTGGAGAAATTCCACCATATCAAGAAGGTATTTTTAGAAGATAAACAGGTAAGGTCGGCGCTGATGATTACCCTGGCATACTTATTATTATACGGCATAGGTGCGCTGGTAGGGATGTGGCTGGGGTACCCTTTTCTGGATTCCCTTTTTGAATCCACCTCTGCGGCAGCGAACGTGGGTCTTTCCTGCGGGATTACTAATGCGGCTATGCCGGCCTCCCTGAAGATAACCTATATAGTGCAGATGTGGACAGGCAGGCTTGAGTTTATGTCTGTATTTACCCTGCTGGGGTTTTGCTGGGCAGCGATTAAGGGCAAATGATGTTAAAAAGAATACTTAATCCTCTTTGGTTTATTAACGGGTTATTATTTGCTGCCTTTTTTTCTTTTCCGCTAGCCGTATATGCCCAGGCTATACCCAGCAGTGAACTGATCAATAACGCCAAACAGTATGACGGCAAGGCCGTAGTTTATGAAGGGGAGGTTATTGGCGTCATAATGGAGCGCGGAGGGCATGTCTGGTTGAATGTTAATGACGGCAAGAATTCCATAGGCATATGGGCTCAGCGAAACTTGGTCAGCGCCTTGCATCACGCCGGCAGTTATAAAGCAAAAGGGGATTGGCTGGCTATTTCCGGGATTTTTCACCGTGCCTGCCTTGAGCACGGAGGAGACTTAGATATACACGCCTTGCGCATAGACAACATAAAACCGGGCAAGGCCATACCGCAACGGTTAAATACAGGAAAGATGCATTTTGTATTGTTATTGACAGGGGTATTATGCCTAGTATTGATATTAAGACAATTGAAACGCAGTTAAAGGCAGCATTAGAGGCCGTCAGTTCTCTTGCCGCCTTTGAGGAATTGCAAATTAAATACCTGGGCAGGAAGGGTATCTTCGCCCAGCTGACCGCATCCATTCCTTCTTTGCCCGTTGAGGAACGCGCGTTATTTGGCCAACAGGTGAATGCCTTTAAAGGCAGGGCTGTATCCGCTTTCAGGGAAAAAAATGGCTTGCTGGCTGCCAGCGCCCAGGCAGCAGATTCTTGTTTTTTAGACATCACCATGCCTGGTATTGCCCAGGAACTAGGTTGTCTGCATCCCGTTACACAGGTCAGCGAAGAAATATGCGCTATCTTTTCCCGCATGGGTTTTTTAGTCTGGGAAGGACCGGAGATCGAGACCGAGTACAATAATTTTACCGGGCTGAATATCCCCCCGGAACATCCCTCCCGGGACGTATTCGACACCTTTTATATAAAGCAGCCTGTCTTGAGCCCGGGGAAAAAAGCCAAAGATTCAGAGCGGTTGTTGTTACGCAGCCACACCTCGCCAATGCAGGTAAGGCTCATGCGGCAGCGCTGTCCGCCTTTAGCCGTGGTAGTGCCCGGGCGGGTTTACAGGCCGGATGCGGTGGATGCCAGCCATTCCTTTATGTTTCACCAGATTGAAGGATTTCTGGTGGATAAAGGCATAAGGTTTTCTGATTTAAAAGGGGCCCTGGAATTTTTCTTAAAAGAGGTATTTGGCCCTAAAATAAAGATGCGTCTTAGGCCGCATTTTTTCCCTTTTACCGAGCCTTCCGCGGAAGTGGACATCTCTTGTATTATCTGTTCCGGCAAAGGCTGTTCAGTCTGCGGCAGAAAGGGCTGGCTTGAGGTCTTAGGATCAGGGATGATACATCCCAATGTCTTCAGGCATGTCGGCTATGACCCGAAAAAATACACCGGCTTTGCTTTTGGGATGGGGGTGGAGCGTATCGCTATGCTTAAATACGGTATTGACGATATAAGGTTATTTTATGGAAATGATCTGAGGTTTTTAAAACAGTTCTAAATCAATACGATGAAAGTTACCTATAATTGGTTAAAGGACTTCCTGGAAATATCCATTCCGGCAGAGGCGTTGGCAGATAAAATGACCATGGCCGGCCTTGAGGTTACTTCCCTTACCTGCCGGGGCGGGGATTTTGTTTTTGAGATAGAGGTTACTTCTAACCGGCCGGACTGTTTAAGTGTAATAGGCCTGGCCAGGGAAGTAGCGGTGATCACCGGCAAAAGAATAAAGGATAAACGCGCCCGGAGACACAACATGAAGATAGGCGGGTCTGCGCAGCCTCTGAAGATAAAAATCGAAGATAAGAAGGATTGTTGTCTATATACCGCAAAGATTATCCGGGATGTCCGCGTTGGCCCAAGCCCGAAGTGGCTTAAAGAGAGGTTGGAGTTGGTGGGGATACACAGTGTAAACAACATCGTAGACGCCACTAATTATGTCCTTTTTGAAGAAGGAGAGCCCTTGCACGCCTTTGACCTGGATAAGTTATTACCTGGGACTATTTGGGTGCGCCGGGGGAGGCAAGGAGAAAAGATAGTGACCATAGACGGCCAGGAGAGGTTGCTGGGAGAGGAGATATTGGTTATAGCAGATAGCAGGCGGCCTGTCGCATTAGCCGGTATCATGGGCAGTAAAGATACCGAGGTTACTGAGCATACCAAAGACATTCTTCTTGAGGCTGCCCTGTTTAACCCGATAGTAGTGCGCCGGGGGAGGCAGTCTTTAGGGGTACAAAGCGAAGCCGCCTACAGGTTTGAAAGAGGGGTGGCGCTGGAAAGCGTAGAGGCAGCCTCTTTAAAGGCGCTTAATTTAATTAACCAGTTAGCCGGCGGGCATTGCGTTTCTCATCAGGCGAGTGCCAGACCAAAGGGGAATAAAAAGGTGGTAAGTCTGGGTTTAAAGAGGTTAGACAGCGTGCTGGGGGTTGTAGTGCCTTTAAGTAAGACTAAAAGCATTCTCTCCGGCCTGGGTTTTCAGGTGAAACAAAAAGGCAGTAGGCTTGCGGTGGCTGTGCCGGGTTTCCGCCAGGACATATCCTCGGACGTGGACCTCGTGGAAGAGGTGGGCCGGATATTCGGTTACAAAAATATACCTGCTACTTATGCCGAGGTCCTGCCGCAGCCGGGTGTTTCTTTTGAAAGGACGGGGGTGTTATTGTTAAAGAGAATTTTAGTTTCTCTGGGGCTGCAAGAGGTGGTTACTTTAAGCCTCATCGATAAGACTATGAATAGGGCTTATGCCTGCATAGAAGATACCCGGTCGGTAGAAATAGCCAACCCTTTAAGCAGCGAACAAGAGGTTTTAAGGAGGTCTTTGGTCCCCAGCCTTCTTAAGTGTGTTGCTTTAAACCTGAATCAAAAGCAGAGGTATATCAACATCTTTGAGATATCCAAGGACTTCTTTTGGCTTAAGGACAACCCCGTAGAAAGACTAGCTTTAGGCTTGGCGTTTTGCGGAGACAGGGATTTCTTGTTGGAACAGGGGTGTATAAGGGATAAGGCCGGGCCGCTGCATCTAAAAGGGGTGTTAGAGACTGTTTTTAAACGCTGGGGAATAAAGGAATACGGTTTTAAGGAAGAGGGCCCAGGCTGCTTTGCCGTGAATATAGCCCAGGAAAAAATAGGTTTTTTAGCAGATCTAAGCCAGGATATCCTGCAGCAGGCCGGAATAAAAAACCGCCGGGTGGTAGCAGCGGAGATTTACCTGGAGAAAATAATCAACTTTGCCAATCTACAAAAAAGATTTATACCTTTGGCGTTATATCCGGGGATATCCCGGGATATCAGCCTGGTTATTGAAGAAAGGGTTGCGGCAGGAGATATAATTAAGGCCGTACAAAACGAGGCACATCCTTTGCTTGAAGATGTCGCTATAGTGGATTGCTATAGGGGTAAGCAAATCCCCTCGGGCTTCCGGGGGCTGACCCTGTCTTGTTTTTACCGTACCGATGAGCGCACCCTTACAGAAGAGGAGATTAATCCCCTGCATTTAAAAGTATGCACGGCACTTAAGGAACAATTTAAGGCAGAGATCAGGTAGGTTATTCTCCTTTGAGGCACGCTGGGTTTAAGAGGTATTAGGGTTGATTTTAAGCGGTAATTGTGCTATGATGTATATGGCGTTAAGCGATTTTCGATCCCTGCCGTGCGCGTTGGGTAATGATAATTGGTGAACCAACACCAATAAAGAGGAGGCTTGACTCTCCTTGTGCTTTGGTACAAGGAGGAAGGCCCCCACTTGTAACCACAACGGTTCACAACCGATCATTCCTGACGGCATAGTGCGGGGATTTTTTTATTGATAGGCCCAAGGATAAAATACGGGGTTAATTTAAAGCAGGAAACAGATGCCCATTGAAGCCGTAGATTTATTTCAGGAAAAAACCATTGTATTAAAAGATTTTCCCCTGGCAGTGCGTATGCGCCCGGTGAGCCTCGATGAGTTTGTGGGCCAAGGCCACATCATCGGCCAGGGTAAACTCCTGCGCCGCGCCATTGAGGCAGACCGTATCAGCTCGCTTGTGCTTTACGGCCCCCCCGGCACAGGCAAGACCTCCCTTGCCTGGTGTATCGCTAATTTTACCAAGTCATATTATGCCGCCATAAATGCCACTACTTCCAATACAGAAGAGTTAAGAAAGATTATCGCCCAGGCAAAGATGAGAAAGGCAAATACATCCCAAAAGACCATTCTTTTCATTGATGAAATACACCGTTTTAATAAGGCCCAGCAGGATGTCTTGATGCCGGATGTAGAAACTGGTAACCCCGTGCTTATTGGTGCCACTGTGCATAACCCCTGTTTTTCCCTGGCAGCCCCGCTTTTGTCGCGCTCCCTGGTATTTGAGTTAAGCCCTCTTAAGGAGGCAGATATCTTGAAGATTCTCAACCGCGCATTGGCGGATAAGGATAAAGGCTATGGGAATCTTAAGGTTAAGGCGGAAAAACAGGCGTTGGATTTTCTGGCTAAGATGAGCGAGGGGGACGCCCGCAGGGCGCTGAACGCCCTGGAAGTAGGTGTGTTGACTACGCCTCTTTCAAAGGACGGCTTTATCCGTTTCACCCTGGGGATTGCCGCGGAGTCCATACAGAAAAAACCGGTTTTCTATGATAAGGATGAAGATGGCCATTATGATACTGCGTCTGCCTTTATTAAATCTATGCGCGGCTCAGACCCGGATGCTTCTCTCTATTGGATGGCGAAGATGCTTTATGCCGGGGAAGACCCCCGTTTTATCGCCCGGCGCCTTTGTATATGTGCTGCCGAAGATGTGGGTAATGCCGATCCCATGGCTATTGTTTTGGCTAGTGCGGCACTGCAGATTTCTGAGTTCGTAGGTATGCCTGAAGCCAGGATCCCTCTTGCCCAGGCAGTAGTCTATATCGCCTGCGCCCCCAAATCCAATGCCGCATACCTGGCGATTGAAAAGGCAACGGAGGATATCAAAGAAAACAAAACCCAGGAAGTCCCCGGGCATTTAAAAGATGCGTCTTATCCTCAGGCAGAGATTTTAGGCCGCGGCAAAGGTTATAAATACGCCCATGATTATGAAGGGCATTTTGTAAAACAAAATTATACCAAGAGAAAGGTCAAATATTACCTGCCTACAGATATAGGATATGAGGCAAAGATTAAGCAGCGCCTGGAGAAACTGCGCGGTGAGGGGGTAGGGTGAATTCTGAGAAAGGAGACAGAAGATGCGGCGTTTTAAATGGCTAGTTTCTTTCCTTTTTCTCCTGCTGGTTTTTGCTTTTCTGAAAATGGACACCTGGGCCCTGGAACTGCCAAAGTGGTTTATCTTTTCTTCGGAGCGTTCCCTGGATGAATGGGAAAATAAGATATTTAAGGGGCGGGTTATATATGAAGTAAGGCGGCAGTATCCGGAAAGTTTTCTTCACGCCTTAAGCCAGGGCTCTGCATCGGCTATATTTTACCGGTTAAAGGAGCGGTTTAAGGCAGAGGACCGGCCGATGATAAGCTGGAAGTGGAAGGTAATCAAATTCCCCGATAAAGAGAAGATAAGGACGCGTCAGGGCATAGAAAAGGATGATTACGCCGCCAGGGTATACGTAATCTTCCCTTCCATATTCTTCTTGTCTTCCAAGGCCCTGGAATATGTATGGGATGAGACTGCCCCAGAAGGGACAATCTGCACCAGCCCTTATTCCCAGAGTATTAAATTGATAGTGGTGCATACGGGTAAGGATGAAAGCGGTAAATGGGTATTTGAGGAACGCAATATATTCAATGATTACCAGAAGGCTTTCGGGCATAAGCCCGGGTTAAAAGTAGGCGCTGTGGCGCTGATGAGCGACGCGGACAATACCCAGGACGTATCAGAGGCTTATTTTAACGATATTAAAGTAGGGTATAAAAAAGAGAGGTGAAGATGATAAGGTGGGGCAGAAGGAGAAGGTACCTGATTAATGCGGGGTTGCAGTGGCGGTATTTAAAGATCATACTGGTAGCGATAATCCTTCCGACAATATTATTTTCCGGGTGCATTTATTATTTAATATTTTCTATGATGGCAGAGCAGCTTGCCTTGCCGGAATCTATTGCATATAACCTGGCCCCGGTCTTAAATAAGATCAACCTTATTATATTATTCGGGCTGCCGGTTATCTGTATTGTGGTCCTTTCCTGGGGGCTTTTGATTTCCCACAGGATAGCCGGGCCGCTTTACCGGCTGGAACAAGACCTGGATAAGATAGCAGGCGGTGATTTTTCTCTGCGCATCCGCATCCGCAAGAAAGACGAATTGGGTTCTTTGGTTGCCAGGATCAACCTGCTTTTGGATAAAATTACAGAGAGGTCGCAGTGATTATAACCATACAGAAGCCGGCCTCAGAAATACTAGAAGGTTTAAAAGGCCTAAAAAAGGTATTTCTGGTTGGTTGTGGCGAGTGCGCCACTGTCTGCAAGACAGGCGGCAGTGATGAGCTTCGGAAGATAAAAGAGGTATTGGAGAAAGAAGGTAAAACCGTTTTAGGGTCCTGTATACCCGATGCCCCCTGCATAGCCAGCCAGATAAAGACAGAGTGGGCCAGGCACATTAAGGAGATCAAGGAGGCAGAGGCGGTATTAGTCCTTGCCTGCGGCTTAGGGGTGCAGTCGGTTAAAGATAATGACCGTATGGGGTTGCCGGTTTCACCCGGTTGCGATACCTCTTTCGGCGCGGTGGTGGATGCCCGCAACAATTTCTATGAGAAGTGCTCTTTTTGCGGGGAATGCCTCCTGGCCTCTACCGCAGGCATTTGTCCGGTGACCCTGTGTCCCAAAGGCATATTAAACGGGCCATGCGGCGGTGTGAATAAGGGGAAATGCGAAGTAGATAAAGATAAAGACTGCGCCTGGGTTTTAATCTATCAGGCCCTGGAGAAAAAGGGGGGGTTAGAGGAGATCAAGAAAATCCGCAAACCCCGCGACTTCAAAAAATCACTTAAGCCGCACAGCGTAAATGCGCGTTAGCATTATTAGGCGTGATGATATTGACAAAAAACCAAATACGTAGTAAAATCCTCTTAGAGCTTAAAAAACAAAAGGAGGAGGAACGCAAACGAAAGAGCAGAATAATAAAGGAGAAGCTTTTTAATAACCTGTTTTTTAAAAAAGCAAAGACAGTGATGTTCTACATCGCGCTTGACGGCGAGGTTGATACTACAGAAATGATAAAGCAGGCAAGAAGATTAGGTAAGACAATTGCAGTGCCGGTTTGTGGAAAGGCCAGGCTCATGCGGCCATGCCTGTTTGGGCCAAGGGCCAGGCTATCAAAGGGACCGTACGGCATATCCGAGCCTGCAATTAAAAAGTTTATTGACTTGAAAGATTTAGACTTGGTAGTTGTGCCGGGGCTTTCCTTTGATAGAAGGGGCATGCGTTTGGGCAGGGGTAAAGGTTATTACGATTATTTCCTGAAGAAGATCCCCAAGGCAGCCTTTTCTATAGGCCTGGCATTTGGCTTTCAGGTCTTACCTTATCTGCCCTCCGCCAGACACGATGTAGCCGTCAAAGAACTCATCTTTGCCTAACCGCGTAATCACAAAATAAAACCAATACGGAGCAATGGCCCGGTAACAATATTTTTTCTGGGGCGGTAATAATTTTTATTTTGTGCTTCTTGCACGCGGATAACGGAGGACTATCAAGACATGTTCAACCTAATACTTTTTACGGTAGTAGCTTTAATTAGCTTATTTTCAGGGTATTTTTTAAGGAGGTATATAGCGGAAAAGAAGGTCCAGGATGCCGAGGCCAAGGCAAAAACTATTTTAGAGCAGGCCGGCAAAGAGATACAGGACAGGCGCAGAGAAGTAGACCTGGAGGCAAAAGACCTTTTATACCGCATGCGCCAGGATTTTGAACGGGAGACCAAAGACCGGCGCCAGGAGATATCCAATGCCGAAAAGAGGTTGACGCAGAAGGAAGAAAATATCGACCGGCGTCTGGAGTTGTTGGAGAGGAAGGAAAAAGAAATCGAGGCCAGGCAAGAAGGAGTAAAAAAGCAGGAGGATGTCCTGAAGGCCAAAGACAACCAATTACACCTGCTTATCGCGGAAGAAAAGGAAAGGCTGCAAAAAATATCTTCTTTGTCTGCGGAGGAAGCCAGACAGATTTTACTCAGCCGCCTCAATGAAGAGCTCAATACCGAAAAGGCGATCTTTATTAAAAAACAGGAAGAGGATTTACGCAGTGTAGTGGATAAAAAGGCAAGAGAGATTATTAGCCTGGCCATACAAAGATGTGCGGTAGAGCACGCAGTGGAGTCAACGATAAGCGTGGTAACCCTGCCTAATGACGAGATGAAAGGCAGGGTTATCGGTAGGGAAGGCAGGAACATACGCGCCCTGGAAATGGCAACCGGCGTGGATGTTATTATTGATGATACGCCGGAGGCAGTGACCCTTTCTGCGTTTGATACCGTGCGCAGGGAAATTGCGCGCTTGAGCCTTGAGAAACTGATCAGCGATGGCAGGATCCATCCCGGGCGTATTGAAGAGATAGTTGAAAAGACAAAGAAGGAGATGGAGGATAAGATACGCGAGGAAGGGGAACACGCGGTTTTTGATGCCGGGATCGCCAGCCTCCATCCGGAGCTGGTAAAGCTTCTGGGCCGCCTGAAATACCGTACCAGTTTCGGACAGAATGCCCTGCAGCATTCTAAAGAGGTGGCCTTTCTGCTCGGGCTTATGGCTTCTGAACTGGGTTTGGATTTTAAACTTGCCAGGAGGATAGGGCTTCTGCATGATATAGGAAAAGCCATAGACCACCAGATTGAAGGCACGCATGCCAAGATAGGCGCTGACCTGGCGAAGAAATACAATGAATCCCCGGAACTGGTATCTGCTATTGAGGCGCATCACGAAGAGACAGAACCAAAGAGCCTATATGCGGTTTTGGCGGTAGCAGCGGATGCGATAAGCGCTGCCCGCCCGGGGGCACGCCGGGAAACATTAGAGACTTATGTCAAGCGCCTGGAGGAATTGGAGTCCATAGCCAACCTTTTTAAGGGGGTAGAGAAGTCTTACGCCATCCAGGCGGGCAGAGAAATACGCATTATCGTGCAGCCGGAAAAGATATCCGATAGCGACGCGGTAAACCTGGCCCGGGATATACGCAAGAAGATAGAAGAAGGCATGGAGTATCCCGGACAGATCAAGGTAACGGTAATAAGGGAAACGCGGGCAATTGAATATGCAAAGTAGCCGTATTTGGAATATTTGTCCTTAGCATAGGAATCTTTGATGAAAATATTATTTATCGGAGACATAGTAGGCGAGCCGGGCAGGGAAGCGGTAAAGCGTCTTGTCCCGGCCTTGAGGCGGGAGTATGGTTTGGATTTTGTCGTGGCTAATGCCGAGAATTCTTCCGGCGGCTCAGGAATTACCTTAAAGGTAAGCCAGGAGTTGTTCGCCTCGGAAGTGGATGTGCTTACTTCCGGAGACCACATATGGAAGAAGCGGGAGATATTTGATTTTATCAGCCAGGAGGAGCGGATTTTAAGGCCCTTAAATTTCCCTGTTGGCGCACCCGGCAGAGGGGCGGCTTTATTTAAGACAAAGACGGGCCAGAATATAGGGGTGATTAATGTCAATGGCAGGGTTTTCATGGAGGCCCTGGAGTGCCCTTTTAAAACGGCCCTGGCATCCCTGCAGGAGCTGTCTAAAGAAACCAAGGTAATTATTGTGGATATACACGCCGAAGCTACTTCGGAAAAGATAGCCCTGGGCTGGTACTTAGACGGCAAGGTATCTGCGGTTTTAGGCACGCATACACACGTGCAGACCGCGGATGAAAAAGTCATGCCTTTAGGGTGTGCTTATATTACTGATGTGGGCATGACCGGCCCGTTTGATTCTGTTATCGGAAGAAACGTGGAGGATGTATTGGCCAGATTCCTCACCTCTATACCCAGGAGGTTTGAGGTAGCTGAAGGCAATATCCAGCTTCAAGGGGTGATAGTTGAGGTGGATGAAGCAACGGGCAGGGCAGGGTCAATACAAAGACTACAGAGGAAAATCGATGGTTAAATTACAGCCTCCCCTAAAGTTTTTTTTAATCATAGCTATTTTTACCGGGTGTTTAATGCATCCGGAAAAGACCATTTTATTTGCCCAAGGCGATGACTGGGAGTTAACCGTAGATATTAACTCTGCTACTATGCCTCTGCCTAAGATATTCAGGCCGAATATGGATTTGAGCGGCAGGGGTTTTTACAGGCAGAATACCTGGCCGCAGGTTTTGGCTTCGGAAGATGCGATAAATACCTGGCAGCAGGATATAGGATTGGGGGGCATATACCGCCTGCAGTATAACCTTTGGGAAATCAGCCAGTTGTCTAAGGATAGGCAGGCACAGGATAAATTACTGGAAAATTACGAGAATATAATCAAGAGGATCACGGAGGCAGGCGGGATTGTTATCCTGGATATATTCGGGACTCCGGCTGGCCAGGGCAGGGTACTTGATAAGAGAAGCCCTCCCTGGGATATGGCCTCCTTCCGGGCATTAATTAAGGCTTATATACAGAAGCTAAGCTGTGAAAAAAGATATAATATATGGTATGAAGTCTGGAGCGCCCCGGATCTGGATGATTTCTTTCTGGGGAGAAAACAGGAATACCTTCTCCTTTACCGGGCGATAGCCGAAGTAGTCAAAGAGCTGGAAGCAGTAAATAAGATCCATATCCCCCTGGGGGGCCCCTCTACCAGCTGGTGGTTCCATAACTTAGATACAAATACGGTCTTTACCCCCGAGCGCAGCCTTGTCTATGAACTGATTAAATTCTGTTATGCCTACCGCCTGCCTTTGGATTTTATCAGCTGGCACGCCTATTCTACCAGCCCCCGCGCAGACAAAGAAATTACTATCTACCGCCAGGATGTAACCAGTCTTATCCGCGATTGGCTTTCTTATTTTCACTTTGACCGGGATACATTGCTTATAGTAGATGAGTGGAATTTTGACAGCGATGCCAATATTATTGCCGAGAGGAAGGCAAAGGCGCACATCTCTGCCAGCTACATCCCCAGCCGCCTGAAAAATATGTATGAGGCGGGCATTGATTATCAATTGTATTTTTCTCTGGAGGATTTTCAGGGAAATAAGGGAGGCGTGAACAGGAATGTGGGGGTCTTTTGGTTTGACCCGGAACGTTCAGAATATAAGGGCGGGCCGAAGAATACCTATAACGTATTCAGGATGTTGTCTCTTCTGGGTAAGAATATGTTTGTCTCTTCCCAAAAGATTAATGATGATTTTATCGGGGCAATCGCCACTAAGTCCGCAGAGGACATTGTAATCCTGGTCTATAATTATATAGACCCGGACATAGTCAAAAGTTTCCTTTCCAACAATATAGCTGCCTTAAGCGGCGCAGAAAGAAAGGCCTTGCTTAATTTGATTAAATCAAAGAGGCTGGAAAAAGTCATTAACCAGGAAGCAGATATTGACAAGTTGCACACTACCAAAAGGCTAAAGAGTTTATTGAAGAAGGCCAGGGGATTAAACGAAAAGGCCGCTAAATTTAAAACCGCCTCCCGCAACATCAAATTAGGCATCAAGAATCTTAAGGTGGCCTACACTTACCAGAGGTATGTAGTGGATTCTTCCTGCAGCCTAAACTGTCCATTTGAGCCGGTTGAGACCAAGGAAATCAATGCCGGGGAGGTTTATCAGGAAGTGCTTTCGGCATCCCCCTATTCTGTGCATTGTATTATTCTGAAAAAGAAACCGGCCAAAGAAAATAATATTACCGCTCAAACCGCCCCCCAAGAGGCGGCCGCGGTTAATAAGGCAGCAAAGGAAAATTCTTCTTTGCCTGTACAGGGCACAGGCAAATAGTTACAGGTTAACTATGCACGCAAAGACACCCTTTTTATCTTCGGCAGGGGATTTATCCGTTGCAGGGCGGCACATTTATACGGTTTCGGAACTTACCCGGGATATTAAGACTATCCTTGATAGTGCCTTTTGTGAGATTTGGGTAGAAGGGGAAGTATCCGGTATCTCCCGTATCGCTACCGGCACTACCTTTTTTTCTCTGAAGGATAATTCTTCAATTCTTAAATGCGTTATCTTTTATTCTGTTGCCAGCGGCTTGAAATTTGAACTCAAGGAAGGCTTAAAGGTAATCTGTCTTGGCCGTGTAAGCGTTTATGAAAAAAGAGGGGAATACCAGCTATATGCCGATAAGATAGAGCCAAAAGGAATCGGCAGTCAGCAATTAGCGCTGGAACAGCTGAAGGAAAAACTAGACAAGGAAGGTTTTTTTTCTCTGCAGCGTAAAAAACCCCTGCCGTATCTGCCGCGGCGCATAGGTCTGGTTACCTCCGCTTCCGGGGCAGCCATTAAGGATATTCTTAAAGTTCTGGATACCAGGTTCAGCGGCACCCGCATTGTTCTTAACCCTGTCCGGGTGCAGGGGGAAGGCGCAAAAGAGGAGATTGCCTCTGCCATCCAGGATTTTAATCATTTCAACCAGAGGGTTGCCGCGGAGCAAAAGATTGATGTTTTGATTGTCGGCAGGGGAGGCGGGAGTATTGAGGACCTCTGGGCATTTAATGAAGAGATCGTAGCCAGGGCTATATATGAGTCCCGGATACCGGTGATCTCCGCCGTGGGCCATGAAAGGGATTGGACCGTTGCTGATCTGGTAGCCGATGCCCGGGCTGCGACCCCCTCTGCGGCTGCGGAGCTGGTCATACCGAAAAAAGAGGAGTTAAAGGAGAGGATCGCAGATTTATTTTCACGCATAAAGAATTCCCTGCAGGATTATCTTGTGGGTTTTTGTCAGGATATTGATGATTTGGCCTATCGGCTGGGGGTTTCTATAGCGCATATTTTTGAGTCCAATACCCAATCATTCAAGTCGTTTAATAAAAGACTGTCACTGCTTAATCCGGCGGCATTGATCCCTCAGCACCGGCAGAGGGTTTTTGACCTATTCAAGCAGATTTATACGCGCATGGATTATTTTATAAAGTTAAAGCACTCCCGGTTTAACGTATGTGCGCAGAAACTGGACAGTCTTAATCCGCTGGGGATATTGTCCAGGGGTTACAGTGTGACCTTACGCATGCCGGAAGGTGAAATCTTAAAAGACGCCGATAATCTCCAGATAGGCGATATGATTAAAAGCAGGCTGTATAACGCAGAGATTATAAGCCAAGTTACGGAGGTTGAAAAAAATGGCCGAAATAAAATTTGAAGAAGCACTGAAGAAGATGGAGAAGATAGTAGAGGAGCTGGAGAAGGGTGAACTTTCTTTGGATGAGGCATTAAAAAAATACCAGGATGGGATTGAGCTTGCCCGCATTTTATCTCAGCGGCTGGACAGCGCCAAGAAGAAGATAGAGGTGTTGTCTAAAAATAAAAAAGGCGAATTTGAATTAAAGCCTTTTGATGAGGCAAAGACAGAAGAATAAAATGATCTTAGAGCATATAGATTCCCCGCAGGATCTTAAACACTTGTCCGTAGATGAACTTCCGCAGTTAGCCTCTGAAGTCCGCCAGCGGATAGTGGAAGTGGTTTCTTCTTCCGGTGGCCACCTGGCTTCAAGCCTCGGGGCCGTGGAATTGATCATCGCACTGCATTACTGCCTGAATATGCCTAAAGACAAGATCGTCTTTGATGTCGGTCACCAGGCATATGCCCACAAAATACTTACCTCAAGGAATAAAGATTTTTCCAGCCTTAGGCAATACCAGGGTATAAGCGGTTTTCCTTTAAAGGATGAGTCTGCTTATGATATATTCACGACCGGCCACAGTTCAAATGCGGTATCCCTGGCCTTGGGGTTAAGTTGTGCCCGGGATTACCTGCCGCAGGAACAAAGTTATAAGACAGTAGCGGTTATCGGGGATGGTTCTTTAAGCGGCGGCCTGTGTTTTGAAGGATTGAATAACGCCGGCCACCTGAAAAGGAACATACTTATTGTCCTGAATACCAATGAACTAAGCATAGCCCCTAATGTGGGGGCGATAAGCACTTATCTGAATAAACTGATCTCCCTTCCTATATATAACCGCTTCCGGGAGTCGCTTGAGTCGCTTGTTAAGTCGCGCGTCCCTAAAGGAGGGCGCCTGATTAAAATAGCCAATAAGTTTGAAGAGGGGCTCAAGAGTATGTTCATCCCGGGGATGCTTTTTGAAGAATTAGGTTTTCGTTATTTCGGACCTCTGGACGGGCATAATATAGCCGGTTTGATAACTACCCTGAAGAATGTCTTAAATATTAAAGGTCCCAAACTCCTGCATGTGATTACCAGAAAGGGCAAAGGATACCTTCCCGCGGAAAAGGATCCGGTAAGGTTCCATAGCATAGGCCGGTTTGATATACCTACCGGCCTCACACAAGGCAAAGATGCGCCGTCTCAGGAAAATTACACGCAGGTATTCAGTTCTGCCGTCTGCGGGCTTGCCGCCGGAAATAAAAAAGTATTAGCTATTACTGCCGCTATGCCGGAGGGGACAGGCCTGGATAAATTCAGGGATTTATACCCGGACAGGTTTTTTGATGTGGGTATCGCCGAAGCCCATGCGGTTTGTTTTGCCGCCGGATTAGCCAGGGGAGGCTTTAGGCCCGTGGTAGCGGTGTATTCTACTTTTTTACAAAGGGCGTATGACCAGATTATTGAGTGCGTGGCCCTGCAGAAACTACCGGTGATCCTTGCCGTTGACCGCGCCGGTATCGTGGGACAGGATGGCCCGACCCACCAGGGGATTTTTGATATCGCTTTTTTAAGGAATATACCCGGTATGGCAGTGATAGCCCCCAAGGACGGTAAGGAATTAAAGACAGCGCTTGAGTTTGCCTTGACCCTGGATTGTCCTGTGGCCATAAGGTACCCGAGGGCAAATTGCCCTTTAACTACGCCTTATCATCAAGATTGGGAATTAGGCAAGGCTGAGGTGCTTAAGGAAGGCAGCGATTTTGCTTTAATTGCCTTTGGCAGCATGGTCATTCCTTCTTTAGGCGCCGTAGGGTTATTGGAGAAAGAAGGCCTGCGTGGAGGGTTAATCAATGCCCGTTTTGCCTCGCCCCTGGATAAGGATTTGTTTAAAGGGATAAGCGCAAAAGTTAAATTTATCTTTAGTGTTGAAGAAGGTATAATAGAAGGCGGTTTTGGCAGCGCCCTGAGTGAGGCAACTGGTCGTCCGGTAGAAAGAATGGGCCTGCCAGCGGAATTTATCCCTCACGGCTCAAGGGATATTCTTTTGGATAAATACGGTTTGAGCAAAGAAGGTATTGCTGCCAGGATACGCCAGTCCATCAGGAAAAATGCCTAAAATAACAGTGGATAAGGAAAAATGCAAAGGCTGCCTTCTCTGTATTAAGTTTTGCCCCCGGGGTTTGATTAAGATAAGCGCTCAGTTTAATAAGCGGGGGGTGAGGCACGTGGAACTTAAGGAGGGGGGAGATTGTTTAGGCTGCGCACTCTGTGCAATTATTTGCCCGGACGCCTGTATAGAAGTATATAAATAAGAGGTAATTGTATATATGAGCAAGAAGGTCTTAATGAGCGGGAATGAGGCTATTGCCCAGGGCGCGATAGACGCCGGGTGCCGTTTTTACGCCGGTTATCCCATTACCCCGCAAAACGAATTGCCGGCTTATATGGCAGCGCATATGCCTGAAGCAGGAGGGGTATTCATTCAGTCGGAATCAGAGATATCCGCTATAAATATGGTTTTCGGGGGTTCGGCTGCCGGGGTCAGGGCAATGACTTCTTCTTCCAGCCCCGGGATCAGCTTGAAGCAGGAAGGGATATCTTATATAGCCGGGGCCCAGTTACCCGCGGTAATCGTGAATATAATGCGCGGAGGCCCGGGGTTAGGGAATATACTGCCTTCACAGTCAGATTATTTCCAGGCTACCCGCGGCGGAGGACATGGCGATTATCGCAGTATTGTCCTGGCTCCTTCTTCGGTCCAGGAGGCCTACGATTTAATGTCTCCTAGTTTTGAGATGGCGGATAAATACCGCATGCCGGTTATTATCTTAGGAGACGGGATGCTCGGGCAGATGATGGAGCCTGTTTCCATACATAGAAAAAAACAGGTGCGCGTGCCTAAGGAATGGGAATTAAGCGGTTGTAAAGGCAGGCGGCCGCGCATAGCAAAGTCATTTTATTTAAAAGACGGGGATTTAGAAAAGGCCAATATCGCCTTACAGAAGAAATACCGTTTGATAGAGCATAAAGAGCAACGCTATGAAGGGTTATTTCTTGAAGGGGCAAAAATTATAGTAGTTGCCTATGGAACGATGGCTCGTATTGCCAGGAGCGCGGTGAGGCGTTTGAGGGCAGAAGGCAAAAAGGCAGGCTTGTTGCGCCCAATAACCCTTTGGCCATTTCCGAAAGATATAATACAGCGTTTAACCGATCAAAATAAACAGCCGGTGATTTTGGTGGTTGAGATGTCTTGCGGCCAGATGGCAGAGGATGTCTGCCTGGCAGCCGGAGGCAGGACAAAAGTAGATTTCCTGGGTCGTTCCGGAGGAGGAATACCTACAGAGGAAGATATAATCAAAAGGGTTAGCCGTCTGTGTCGATGATCCGTTTAAGGGCCAGGGCACCCGGACATAGAAAGAATTCAAGTTATGCAGAAAATATTCAGCCGTCCTAAGTCTTTACGCGATGCAGTTACGCATTACTGCGCCGGGTGCGGCCATGGGACAGCGCACCGCTTAGTGGCAGAGGTAGTGGATGAGCTGGGCATCAGAGAAAAGGTTATCGGGATTGCCCCTGTCGGGTGCGCGGTTGTGGCCTATGATTATTGGAATTTTGATTGTTCCGAGGCAGCCCATGGCAGGGCATTGGCGGTGGCTACCGCGATAAAAAGGGTGCGGCCGCAGAATATAGTTTTTACCTATCAGGGAGACGGGGATTTGGCTGCCATCGGCACAAATGAGACTATCCATGCCGCAAACCGCGGAGAAAACCTTACCGTGGTATTTATTAATAATGCCGTATACGGTATGACCGGAGGCCAGATGGCGCCTACTACCCTAATCGGCCAGAAGACCGTTACTACCCCCAGGGGCAGGAGGCCGGATTTGGAAGGATATCCTTTGAAGATTTCAGAGATGCTGGCTCAGCTTCCAGGGGTAAAATATATAGAACGGGTCTCTCTGCATGCGCCCAAAGAGGTATTGAAGGCAAAACAGGCTATAAAACAGGCCTTTAAAAACCAGATTGAAGGGGTAGGATTTTCTTTGGTAGAGGTGCTTTCTCCCTGCCCTACTTATTGGGGGATGAGCCCGCAGGCATCCCTGGATTGGCTATCTAGAGTGATGGTTAAGGAATTCCCTTTGGGCAGGATTAAGTAGTGTTGATACAGGCGAGGCTAACTAAATAAGACATGGTAGAGCATATAATAATAGCAGGCTCAGGCGGCCAGGGCATTATGCTTGTGGGCAAAGTCCTGGCAGAAGCAGCCATGCGCGAAGGAAAATTTCTTACCTGGCTTCCCGCCTATGGGCCTGAGGTGCGCGGCGGGACAGCCCATTGCATGATAACAATATCCGATATGGAAATAGGCTCCCCCTACATTAAAAAGGCGGGCATAGTTATTGCCATGAATCAGCCTTCTTTAAATAGGTTCCTGGATAAGACTATTCAGGGGGGATTTCTGATATACAACAGTTCCCTTGTTAGCGCTCAAGCAAGGCTGGTTTCGGGAAAAATAAATAAAAAAAGGCTGAAAATAATAGGGCATCCTTTTACCGATATCGCACTGCGTTTAGGTAATATTAAGGTAGCGAATATGATAGCCTTAGGCTGCCTTATGAGGCATAAGAACATAGTGGGTTTTAAAACGGTCATACGGGCCATGGAAGAGATAGCTCCGGCGGACAAAAGAGAGCTGCTTGAGATCAACCACTCGGCATTAAAAGAAGGGATGGGTTTGGCGTGATCAGGGTACGTTTTGCTCCTTCTCCCACAGGAAACCTGCATATAGGAGGTGCGCGCACCGCCCTTTTTAACTGGCTGTATGCGCGCGCTAAGTCAGGGGAGTTTATTTTAAGAATAGAAGATACGGATAAACTGCGCTCCAGACAGGAATATGTGGATGAAATATTAGGCAGCCTGAAATGGCTGGGATTTGAGTGGAATGAAGTTTATTACCAGAGCCAAAGGCTGAAGCGCTATCAAGAATGCGCCGAAAAGCTGCTTGCACAAGGAAAGGCCTACAAAGAGAAATCGCCTGAAAAAGGAGAGGCGGTCATTTTTAAGGTCATGCCTCAAAATATAAGGATCAACGATTTAATCCGCGGAGAAATTGTCTTTGATTCAAAGGCCATTAAGGACCAGGTGCTCATTAAATCTGACGGCACCGCTACTTATAATTTTGCCTGTGTAGTGGATGACGCAGATATGAATATTTCTCACGTCATCAGAGGAGACGACCATATTTCCAATACCCCAAAACAGGTGTTGCTTTATGAGGCCCTGGGCCTTCCCCTGCCTGTCTTTGCGCACCTGCCTTTAATCCTGGGCGCTGAAGGCGGCAGGCTTTCTAAGCGCACGGGCGCTACCGCCATATCAGATTACCGCAGGATGGGGTATTTGCCTCAGGCCCTGGTCAATTACCTTCTTCTCCTCAGTTGGGCCCCGGGTGAGGACCGTGAAGTCATGGATATCCAGGAGGCAATTAAGTTATTTGATATAAAGGATGTCAATAAGACCGCCGCTGCCTTTGATATGCATAAATTAAACTGGATAAACAGTCAATACATTAAAGAAGAAGACCCGCAGAAAATTACCGATATCGTTATTCCGCTGTTAATAGAGCGTAAATACATAGACAAGGATAATTTTGATAGAAATTACGTCTTTTCTCTAGTAAAATTATTCCAGGGAAGGCTGAATACCTTGGCAGAATTTGCGGAGTGGGCGGATTTTTTCTTTACCGAAGATCCGGTTATGGATCCTGAGGCAGAGGAGAAATTCCTCGCTAAAGATTTATCCCGGGAATTCTCCCTGTTCAGCGAAAGACTGGCGTCCTTGCATGTGTTTGAGGTCTCAACTATCGAAGAGAGCTTCCGGCAACTGGTGAAAGAGTTAGGTATAGAAACCAGGGCGCTTATTCATCCTTTGCGCGTCGCCCTTACAGGGAAAACTATAGGGCCTGGGTTGTTTGAGGTCGTATATTATTTAGGCAGAGAGCGCACGGAAAAAAGGCTGAGGCGCTGGATAAAAGGGAGGTCGTGACCTATGTTCAAGAAAGTTGTTGCAGCCATCATTTTGTGCGGGTGCTTCTTTTTGTTGTCCGGGTGCGAGACGATCAAAGGTACTTGTAAAGGGGCATCGGACGGTGTAAAGAAGGACTGGAGCGCCTTAAAGAAAATCGACTTGTCATTGCATGATACCCTCTGGTAGAGAAATACCCCCGGGAAAATAGGCCTTTTTTGTCAAGCGATCTAATGTAAATATTTGCCCTGTCGTCTAATCAAGCGGGCCCGCTGTGTAATTGAGAGGCGAGCGCAGTCTCCCGAAGCTATAAGCAAGGGAGGAAGTAGGAGACGGAGTCGCTATGGCACAATGTAGTCTCTGTAATCAGGAATTAGGAAGAATTACTGAGACGCACTTATGGCATAAACACAGGATGCATTTTTCTAAATTTATAAAACTATTTCCAGAAGCCAATATAGGGCCCATGCCCTGGAATAAAGGCGATACGAAGGCGACCAATCTAAGCTTGTCGAGATTATCTGATACACTGAGGACAAAAAAAGAATGGAATTTTAGTAAATGGCAGAGAAAGAGAATAATTAAGTATAAAGAACTATTCAAGGATGAAAAACTAGCAGAATTGATTGGCATAGTCTTGGGGGATGGTAATTTATACAAACACTCACGAACAGAGAATTTAAGAGTAATTTGCAACTCAAAAGACATTAGTTATATAAGACACATTGTTGGTTTAATAACGAAAATCTTCCACAAAACTCCTTCAGTAATAAAGCGTAAGAATGAGAATGCGACAGTTGTGTGTTTATATCAATGCAAAATTAGTAAAAGATTAAAATTGCCTTGTGGTAACAAAATCAAGAATAATGTTGGAATACCCGTCTGGGTTTTCTTAAATAAGGATTATATGTACAAGTGCCTGAAGGGATTATTTGAAACCGATGGCTGTTTCCATGAAGACAGACAAAATTATACTCGATGTATAGAATTTAAGAACAACTGTGTAAGATTAAGAAAAGATGTTTATAATATCTTATTAAGGCTCGATTTTAATCCTCAACTCGGCCATAATTATGTCCGTTTAGCTAAAAGAGATGAGGTTTATAGGTTCAAAGAGTTAATAGATTTTAGAAACTATAATTAGATTGCCCTCTCGGCTAATGGTAGGCCACTAGGCTCTGGACCTAGGTATCATGGTTCGACTCCATGGGGGGCAGTAGAATTTGCCCGCCTTCAAGCGGGCAAATTCATCCCGAAGCGTGCGCAGCACATTTCGGAGAAATGTGCAAGCGTTTAGGCGCGGGGCCAACTTGACGCTCACCCACAAAGGATTTCGAAGAAATCCGGCTGGCGCTTTGAGCGCGGAGTGGGTAAAATGATCTGTCTTTCAGGGGTAGGTTTTCTCTTTGTATGTGTTTGTTTATAAGACAGAAAAAAAGAGATGGTATTTTTAATCAGTCAGTAGTTTTTTAGGCAAAAGCTAGAAGGTATATCAATGAGTGAAGATAAATTTCTTTGTTTGTTCTGCCTAAAAGAAAATTCCCTATCAGATGCGTCAATTGAACATATTATACCTCAGGCTCTCTTATCAAATCCAAATGTAGATATTACCCTTGCCGATAGGATTTGTAAAAAATGTAATAATACATTAGGAGCATCAATTGATGCAGATTTTGTTAATAATCCGCATGTGCTTTATTTAAAAAATACGCTGGGCAGTTGTTTTAAGGACAGCAAGCTTAAAGAAATAAAGGAAAAGGCAAAATTAAAAGATAATGAGGGCAATGTTTTTGACGGATATAGAGTTATTAATCATAAAGGGATTCATTTTTATCCGACTGAAAAACCAGCAGAGTCATTGGATGGTGGTAAAACTAAGCGTGTCTTTATTCGTAAAATTGATGATATTAAACAGTTGGCTTCTGCTTCAAAAGGAAAATACAAAATTGTCGAAGTTCAACCAATTAAATACTTTTATCCAGAAAATACAGAAGACGCTTTAAGTTTAAAAATAGAACTCCAATATACTCGTTTCATAACAAAGATGGCGTTGGCATACATTGCTTTAAGACTTGGAGACGAGCTTGCATATTCTCCTGAATTGCATGGAATGAGGTCGTTTATTTTAGGGAAAATTGATAAATTGCCCGATACTTATAAGGGGCGCATACGCGATATGGAGGTAGATGTCACTAATCCGGCATGGAACACAAAAAAACACAATAGACATTTAATCGGTATCACTAATCGTAATGAAGGATTCTGGTATTTCTATTTTTATCTTTTTAATATAACAGAATTTTGTTTGAAACTTCCCGACTTCGGTGAATTTAGAGAAGTTGAAGATGAAATTATTATATCTTTAAGGCCTTGTTAATTGGTATATTCCTTGAGCAAAAACATTGGCATTTGTATAAAATATCCAGTCGCATATTTCGTCCAATGAGGGCAGTTATATTCGCACGGGCAGGGGGCGGTTCAAGGTTTGGAGAGGATAAGCTATGAATAGAATTAGTATTAAGATCATTGAATTAGGTAACACTAAAGAAAACATTAATAAAAAGAAATTAGAGAGATATAAATCTGATTTCTTCAAAATTGAATCGTTTGAAAAGATAGGAGTGTTGCCACTGCAGCCGACGAGTGGGAATACGCTTGATATTGTTTATTCCAAAAACCAGATTACCGCAGTATTAAGAGAAAGAGAATTTTCTGGTTTAATAGTTGGAGTAATGAATTATAGATTTAGAGACAATTTTTACATGCATCGGATTAATCAAAACACTATGGTGATTTCTTTATTTGGTATAAAAGAAATATTATCCCCAGCCGATATTGATTTAGAAAATTTTATTATTAGATGCATCTATGAAGCAGTATGTTTTTATAAAGCTTGGGGAAATTCTGTTTCAGATGAAGTATATCAATTTGTGCATCCAGATACACGAGGATGTTTATTTGACCTAAGCGGAGATAGGACGGATATAATCTACAACATAGAAAAACCAATTATTTGCGATGAATGCAAAGGTAAATTAAGACAAAGACCACTACCGGAAGGTTTCTTAGAGAAATTTGGTAATGAATTGAAGAGAATAGACAAGCCGTTTTTGATGAAAATAGAACTATTTATTCGTAAATATCCATTGCTGTCTTTCATTATCGCTATTTTCGGTTCTATTATTCTTAATATTCTATCAAGTTTTATCGAATATTGGCTGAAGAAAAATATATTTCATTAAAAGTTGTTGTATAAAGCTAGCTGCAGATTTCGTCCAATAAGGGCAGTTATTTTTAACTAAGGCTTATCTATGGAAAATTCAAAACCACCAGAGAATAAAGACGGCATTAAACAAATATTTTTGAGCGAAGAAGATAAGCAAAAAATAAGCGATTCTATAAAGAAGGATATTAAGAAAGATGTTATTAAGTGGTATATAAAATGGTTTATCGTTGTTATTCCCGCAGTGGTGGGTTTGATGGGTGTATATCTTGGTATACAAATAAGCGTGCCAGATATATATAGAAAAGTAAATAAATCCGTTACCGATTTAATTACTAAAAATTTTGCCGAGCCGAAGATAGCTAAGACTTTAAATGAAGTCGCTGAAAATCAAGCTCAGGAGATTATCAAAAATAATTTGAATCCCGCCATTAAACAAGCCACCTCAGACATTAAGGTAAAAATAGGTTCTTTTGAGACAATCTTAAAAAACTTCAAAGACAAATATGATTCAGAGCTGGAGAAATTAGTCAAAGAAGTAGACTATATTAAAAATAGGAATAATGTGTTAAAGCTTGGAGATGAAACTATCGCAACAGGAGATGCAGCTTCATTTGAGAAATTAGATAACATCTACAAATCATCAAGTGATAACGATATAAAGATGACTGCCCTTTCGGAAATATTCCGAATTAAAAGTCATTTTGCAACGATGACCCGCATAAAAGGTGTTGAAATCAAATACACTGATGATAAAAGTGGTAAGGAATTTACAGAAAAAGATATCCCTACCGGAGTTCTTATCCAAGGTCTGAAGGAAGCTCAGCCTTGGCAATATAGAGCAAGGATAGCAGAGCTTTTGAAAGAAAAGAAAGAAAAGCAGGTTCCTGAAGCATTACTTAATGCTCTAAGGAATGATGACAATTTAGAAGTAAGAAAAAAAGCTATGGACAGTTTTGAAGCTATTACGAATTTCAAGAGCAGGGATGTTTTTAACTACGATTCTGCTAAAGAATGGTGGGAGAAAAATAAGCAAGAAGTTGAAGGTAAGCTAAATTAACGCAAGTTCATTTGAGAAATACCCTGCTTCTTCCGTATACAGCCAGTTGCAGATTTCGTCCAATAGGGGCAGCCATTGTTGACGACTGTCCGAAACTGCGGATAGCTTGATTATATAAGATTCGGGGATTTTAATTTTTAGAGCGTTATAGTTTAAGGAAGAATGAATAGCCATAAAAATGTTTATATAATAGCTGGGCCTAATGGCTCAGGCAAGACTACATTTGCCAGAGAGTTTTTGCCCAACTATGCAAAATGTCCTAATTTCGTCAATGCTGATCTCATCGCGCAAGGCTTAGCTCCATTTTCACCACGACAGGCAGCAATTAAAGCCGGGAAGCTTGTTTTACAGCAAATAAAAGAATTTATGGACAGGAATGTAGATTTTGGCTTTGAAACTACTCTTGCAGGCAAGACTTACCTAAGACATTTCCAGGAGCTAAAAGAAAAAAGATATAGGCTTCATCTTTTCTTTCTATGGATACCGAGTTCTAATCTGGCCATAGCTCGTATTAAAGATAGAGTTACTGAGGGCGGGCATGATGTACCAAACGAGGATGTAAAAAGGCGATTTGAGAGAAGTATCGTTAATTTCTTCAAGATGTATCGTCCGTTACTAGATACATGGTTATTGTTTGATAATTCAGAGAAAAAACCCCGACTGATTGCGAAGAAGGATAATTCGCATATTGATGTCCGGAGTGACATTTTGTTTCAGAAGATATTAAATAAAGCAGGAGCTAAGCTATGAAAAAAAGATTAACATTACATGAGAAAGCCGAGCTTGCCATGAAAGAAGCGGTGAAGAAAGTAGTAGCGCAACATAAAAAAGACGGCCGCCCGCTTGCTGTGTGGCAGAATGGCAAGGTAAAAAAGATAGAAGCAACTTGACGCCCGGGGTGAGCAATAGATTCGCTAATAACAAAGAGGTGCAAAATGTTTAGAAAGGCGTGGCTTCTGGTTATATTGGTAGGTTGTATTGTAACATTACAAGGCTATGCGCAAGAAAATGAAGAGATTGTATTTTCTGGAATTCCTGCCATCAAAATTAGCGAAGGCGGCGTCAGTCGCATAGTCGAAGATTTGAAGGGCGCTAATGCATCAGAAGCAGAATGCATAATCACTAAAGTCGGCGATAAATATCTTTGGAAGACTAGAAATAATACGGAGCTATTTATAGTTAAAAGCGGTGCTTTTGTGAGTTTTATCGCAACGAACGGGTCAGGATATGTGCGCATTATCCCTTCTGATTTGAAAGAAGCGACATCTTTAATGGATGAGACAGAGAAGAAATGCGATTATGTAGAACACTTATCAATAGGGCTCAGATCTGTTACCTATTACGGAAAGTCAAAGTAAAAATCGGTTGTCATTTAGGTTGTCAATTGGTTGATGGTCAGGTTGATGATTTTGAGCTGGGCAGTCGCCTAAGTAGATAAAACCGCCTTTGCCACGGCAGACAGCCATTTTGATAATCAACTGGCCGTATTGAGGTTTTGGACTTCGGCTGGCGACAACTTCGGGCAGCTAGTTTTTGTACTTGAGCCTTTGATTTACTGGAGGTTACTCCGTCAACTAAGCGCTGCAAAAATTTGCTAAAATTCTTGCGTAGCTGCCGTGATTAATTAAGTTTCGCTTTGCATCCGTCTGGCCTGTAAAGTACCCGCTCATTAGTCTATGCCAAGAGTGCTTTTGGTATCTTTAACGGCGCTATTCCTCTTTTTTCTTCCTGCCCAAGGTGACTGCCAAACCATATTAGAAACAAGAGATTTTATCCTTTCCCTGAATACCTATTTTCGTACTGACCTGGTGACCTTTAAAAACGTATTGGATTTAAACAGCCATAATAAGGACGGCAAGACAGTATATCTTGGTCTTGATTACAGCCTGGGATTTTTGCTTAAACTAAAAGAGTCCAGCCCGGAATTCTTTCTAAAATTGGAAAGAAACGGGCCTTATGATTATGACGCTCCTATTTTTGTGCATAACACCCTGATGACTTCCGCGGGGGTGATTGAGAAGTACCGGGGGGATGAGTTATTGCCGCAAGTGGAAGAGTTCTGGCTGGATGTGCCAATGCCTAAGGCCATGGGCTTTAAGGCCGGCCTTTACCTTTATGAGGTGGGCAATGGCTTTGCCTTAAACGGAAGCTATGAGAATTACGGGGCAACTTTTTACCGCAAGACAGAGGACTATCTAGGGAGGATTTATTACTGCCGCCCGGACCTGGTATATAAAAAACATTTAGGCCCGCGCATCCGCCAGGAAGAAGAGCAGGGGGTCGGCTATGAACACAATGCCGCCAATTTTTTTGCCGTGGATACAAAGTTTAATTTAGGCAAAAATACCCTTCAGCCGTATGCGGGGGTTTTGGCTGATTATACATCTTTTGGAAAAAGGAGCAGTCTTTTTACTGCCTCTATCCACCGGGATATACTGGGCACATTCGGTTTATCTTGGAAGTATCAGGATGAACCCTTTGTTCTAAAAACAGAGGCGGCGCATAATTTCGGACGGGCAGAAAGCATCAGCCCGGAATATAAAGATATATACCATACCGGATACCTGTTTTATGGAGGCGCTGAATACGCGCTGGGCAAATTTACCCCTTCACTGCAATTACTGCTTTGCTCCGGGAATAAGGTAACCCCTGAGATGGCAGAAAACCAGGATATTACATTAACCAGCGGCAAGAACAGGGCATTTAGTTATTATTCTCCCTTAAACATAAACTTGGGAGATTCAATCAGCAGCAGTAATGTAGATATGCTTCCTATTGTGGCCATGGGAGGCGGCTGGGGGCTTAATTACGGCATACCCAGGCCGGGTACTTTTTGCGCCGGTGATTTTGAAAACCTGATTATGCCTTGCATAGGCTCTGACTATCAGGCTACGGATAAACTCTGCTTGGGGGTGTATCTATATTATTTAATGTCATTTGAACGCGGGGTAGGGATGTTGGACGGGAAGGGGCGTTATTTGTCCCGTGATTTGGGGCAGGAAGTAGATGTATTCATTGACTACCAGTTGAATAAGAATATCTTATTGAGTATCTTGGGAGGTTATTTTTTCCCCGGGAGATATTATAAAGAGCGCCGGGATGATACAGAAGGGAGCTTGTTCAGCCCATACTTAAGAGGCGATGGCAAGGCTGATTGTGCATATCAACTGGAATTAGCCCTGGAGATAAAGTTTTGATAGTATAAACTTTCCCCGCTTGAGTTTTGCCCTCCCGCATGTTATTATATCCGCTAGAGCCAGGTAATCCGCAAAATTATATCTTCATCTGTTTTCTTAATCCAAGAGTTTGAAGAATACGGAGGGATAATGGTTAATATTGAAGAATTCAGGAGATTAGAGTTCAAAGTAGCTGAAATAAAAGAAGTTGTAGAGCATCCCAATGCCGATAGGTTATATGTAATTACCGTGGACTTAGGGGATAAAACCAGGCAGGTTGTTGCCGGTATAAGGGGAGCCTACCAGAAAGAAGAGTTAATCGGCAGGCAGGTGGTTGTGGTGGATAATTTGGAGCCGGCAGTGTTACGCGGGGTAGAAAGCCAGGGTATGATTTTAGCTGCTTCTGATGAAGAGGGTATATCCATTATCAGCCCCTTAAGGAAGATGAAACTGGGCAGTATTGTGAAATGATAAAACAGTTTACATGCGAAGCATTTTGTCTTGAGTGCCGCGGCTGTTGCCGTTTCAGTCAGGAGGATTCTGTCTGGCTCCCGTATCTTCTTAAGGAGGAAGAAGGCGCATTATTGAAGGCTAAGGGTGTTGGCAGCATTTCTTATCAAAAGATATACCCGGTAAGAAGCAAGAATGAAGATGGTTTTCTCTGTCCCTTCCTGGGTGTCTCTCGCAATAAGTGCGGCATTTATTTACAGAGGCCTTTTGAGTGCCAGCTGTATCCTTTTTTGCTAAATTCATCCCAGGGCAGGGTTTATTTGGCGCAAGACCCTCATTGTCCTTACCTAAAGGAGAAAGAAGGAAGTAATGAATTAAAGGAATATATTGATTGTCTTATTGCTTTCATAAATTCCCCCGCGCAGCTTAAGATTATCCAGAATAATCTTAAGATTATCCATGAATATCCCGGTGTTGAAAATATAGCCAAGTTGGATATGGTGATATAACATGAAATTGAAAAAGTTATGCCTTAAAGACAGGCCTGTCTTTGATAAATTCCTGTATCTTACCCCGCATAGTTTATCCGTCTATGCCTTTGAGAATATATATATCTGGAGAGGGCTTTACGAAATATCCTGGGGTATATGCGAAGGGAGCCTGTGTATATTCTTCCGCGATAAAACAGGGTGCTTTCTTTACCTGCCTCCATTAGCAAAGACGATAAACCCAAAGGCCATTAGAGCGGCCTTTGAGGTAATGGACAGCCAGAATAAGAATTGCGATATTTCCCGGGTGGAGAACTTAGAAGAGAAGGACATTGCTTTATATGAAAGGCTTGGCTATGCCTGTCGATTTAAGTCCGTGGACTATATATGCCTGAGAAAGGAATTAGCTGCACTTAGAGGGAATAAATTCAAACATAAGCGCGCCTGCTGCAATTATTTTACCAAAAACTACTTTTTTGACTATATGCCTTTCTCTCCCAGGCATAAAGCAGGCTGTCTCAATTTGTATAACAGGTGGATGAGGCAGCGCAGCAGGGGTAACAGGGATAAAATATACCGGATGATGCTTTTAGATTCGCGTATATGCCTTAAAGAACTGTTTGGGGGCTTAAGGGGGCTGGAGATTAACGGCGCAATAGTGAAGATGGGCAAAGGGATCAAGGCCTTTACTTTGGGTTTCAGGCTAAGGCCGGATACCTTCTGCATATTATATGAGATAGCGGATCTGTCCATCAAAGGCCTAAGCCAATTCATCTTCCGCAGGTTTTCTGAGGAATTAGCGCAGTATAGGTATATAAATATTATGGATGACTCAGGCCTTGAGAACCTCAGGAACACAAAGTTATCTTACCGGCCCTGTAAAACAGCAAAGGCCTTTATCGCCGCCAGAAAATAAAGTCAGCGGCATAATTCATTTTTGAAAGGCAAAAGGTGCAGAATAAAATAGATGAAGTTGAGATAGTGGTATTTGATACAGAAACCACCGGCCTCAATCCTTCTTGCGGGGATAGGATAATTGAGATTGCCGGGGTACGGCTTAAGGGCTACAATAGGATAGGGGAATTTCAGAGTTTAGTTAACCCCGGGCGTAAGGTATCTTCTGATGCCTTTGCTGTAAACGGTATCAGCGATGAGATGCTTAAGGGTGCGCCTGATATCAGAGAAGTTATGCCCCGTTTTCTCTCTTTTATTAAAGGAAGCTTCTATCTTTGTTCCTACAATGCCCCTTTTGATATGGGTTTTATCAACAATGAGTTAAAATTGCTGGGCAGGAATGAACTGAACGATATAATCGCCGTAGATATCCTGAGGATAGCCAGACGCCTTCTGCCCGGCCTTGAGCGTTATGCGCTCTGGTTTGTAGCAGAAAAGCTGGGTATTCAAAAGGAACAGAAGCATCGTGCCCTTTCCGATGTGGAGCTTACCCTGCAGGTATTCCATCGGTTTAAGGAAAGCCTTAAAGTCAAAGACATGGATAAATTGAGCGATATTTCTTCGCTTTTCGGGTTAAATTCTCGTTTACTGAATGACATACGCGGACAGAAGATTGCCCGTATACAAGAGGCTATGGATTTAGGGGCAAAGATTAAAATAAAATACCTTTCTCGTTCTGCTACGGAGGCCTCTGAACGCCAGGTCCTGCCTAAAGAAATACGCCGTGAGAATGGAGAGGATTATCTGGTTGGCTTCTGTTGTCTCAGGAATGAGGAGCGCACCTTCCGGATAGATAATATACTGGGCCTGGAGGTCGTCTGATGGGATTCAAAGAAATCCCTCTTCCTTTCCGGGTGAAAAGGCCGATACTCGCCTTGGGGGGGCAGTCTAAAAATACCGTCTGTTTCACCAGGGATTATATTGCCTATCTAAGTGAGGTGCACGGGGATTTAAGCGAGCCAAACTGCTTTCACTGTTTTCAAGAATCCGTGGGTTACTTTCTAAAGAAGAGGCCGGCAGTGATTGCCTGCGATTTGCATCCCGAATATCAATCGAGCAAATACGCATCATATTTGGCTGCCAAATATCCTGTCTTGGCTGTCCAGCATCATCACAGCCATATCGCCTCCTGTATGGCGGAGAATACCTTAACGGATAAAAAAGTAATCGGGGTGGCTTTTGATGGCACGGGGTGGGGTGAAAATAATACCCTTTGGGGGGCGGAGTTTCTTTGTCCCTGCGGTTATAAAGAATTTAAACGTGCAGCCCATTTAAGAGAAGTCCCTCTTCTGGGGGGAGAAATGGCTATCCGGGAGCCGTTTAGAGCGGCCTTTGCCTGGTTGTATCTTACCTTCGGTGAAAACTTCTTAGACGTGTCTTTCTTACGCCGGATAAACAAAGATACCCTGCGTATACTGAAAAACATGTATAAGTCCGGGTTTAACGCTATTCCCGCAAGCAGTATGGGCCGGCTCTTTGATGCTGTAGCTGCCCTGGTATTAGAAAAGGATAAGGCTGGTTTTGAAGCAGAGCTGGCGGTGTTGCTTGAGAAAACAGCATTGTCTTATCGGCAGAAAGAGCGGGGTTATCAATTTAAAATAATTAAAACCCCGGAGGGTCTATTATTGGACCCTTTGCCTTTATTCCGGCAGATAACCCTGGATTTAAAGGCGGGAGATTCTCAGGCCAAGATTGCCTGGCGTTTCCATGCCGCCATAGCCGATGCAGTGAAAAAAACCTGCATGCTTTTAAGACATGATACAGGCATTAATGAAGTAGTGCTTTCCGGCGGGGTGTTTCAGAACAGCCTTTTGTTTAATTTCACAGAGGAATCTTTATCCGCATCCGGATTTAAGGTCTTGTCCCATCACTGCCTTCAACCGGCGGACTCAAGCATTTCTCTGGGGCAGGCAGCGATAGCTAATTTCAGGAGCTAAGTTATGTGTCTGGGTATCCCTATGAAGGTAAAAAGCATCTCAGGTGAATTCGCCTCTGTCCAGACGGGCCGGCTTATGCGCACCGCCAACATCCAGATGCTTAAATGCGTAAAACCCGGGGACTATGTAATCGTGCATGCCGGTTTTGCCATAGAAAAGATAAGCCAGAGGCGGGCGGAGGAAATACTGGATTTAATAAAGGATATATGATCTTATTTTTAGGCCAGGCAAAGGTAAGATTATGAAATACATAGATGAGTTCCGTAACAGGAGGTTGATCGAACGTTTATCCTTGAGGATAAAACAGATAACCCCGCAAGGCCAGATAAATATAATGGAGGTTTGCGGAACACATACGCAGGGGTTTTTCAGGTTTGGGCTGGGTGAGTTCCTGCCTTCGAATATCAGGCTTATTTCCGGCCCAGGTTGCCCGGTGTGCGTCAGCCCGCAGGAGTATATTAATAAAGCTGTGTGGCTTAGCCGCAAAAAAGAAGTTATTATCGCTACTTTCGGGGATATGCTGCGTGTTCCCGGAGACAGCTCTACTTTAGAGAAAGAACGGGCAAGACAAGGCAATATCAGCGTGGTTTATTCGCCTTTAGATGCCTTGACCATAGCCGAGCGTAACCCCAAGAAAAGAGTAGTATTCCTTGCCGTAGGTTTTGAGACTACTGCCGCAGCCATTGCCGCAAGCGTTATTGCCGCCCGGAAAAGAAATATCGCTAACTTATTCTTTCTTACCTCTTTAAGGCTTATCCCTCCAGCAATGGAATATCTGCTTAATGATAAAAGGCTTAGGCTTTCAGGGTTTCTTTGCCCGGGGCATGTATCGGCGATTATCGGAACAAAACCCTATGCATTTATCCCTAAAAGATATAAAATAGGCTGTTGTGTCGCTGGTTTTGAGCCGCTGGATATAATGGAAGGGGTTTATTTCCTTCTGAGGCAGATTATAGCACATAGGCCGTGCGTGCAAAATCAATACAGCCGTGTCGTCTCTAAAGAAGGAAACCCTATAGCCAAAAGATTTATCCGGCAGGCCTTTGAGGTAATTGATTCTGCCTGGCGCGGTCTGGGGGTTATTGCGCAAAGCGGGCTTGGTTTGAAAAAGGCCTACAGCAGGTTCGATGCTCAAAGAGAGTTTTCTATACCTTCATTCGGGGTTTCCGGGAAGCATTTCAGCCGCTGCCGCTGCGGGGATGTTCTCAAAGGCCTCAGCTCTCCACTTATGTGCCCGCTGTTTAATAAAGCCTGTGTCCCGGATAATCCCCGCGGTCCGTGCATGGTTTCCCATGAGGGCGCCTGTAATGTTTACTATAGATACCATAGGAAATAAAAAAGGAGGTTTGGGCTTATGTACGGTCTTAAAAATATAAAAACGCTTAGATTAGGACTGATATTATTTTCTTCTGCCATCCTCTTATTTGGCTGTTTGGGCAGGGACAATGTAGAGAAGGCCGAGCAATACCAGAAACAATCCCAGGCCTATTATGAGCGCACCGTTGAGCTCTATAAAAACCTGATTGCCAGGGGTAAGGATTTAGACCGGCTGCACTACGCCCTGGGTAAATTATATTACGAGAGAGGGAATTTTCATGAGGCTATTGCCGAGTTTAAAAAGACAACCCATAAGGATGCGGGTAAGTTCACCGCCATAGCCTATTATCGGCTGGGGAATTTTACCGATGCCCTGGATGTCTTTAATAAGAACCAGCCTTCGGATGACGAATACAGGTATTATTACGGCATGACCTGCGAAAGGCTTAATCTTTTTGACCAGGCCTTGAGCATATACCGGCAGATAAATCAAAAAGAATTCCTGGGTGAAGCAGCCGGGCGTATCCAGACAATTGAAAAACAGTCGGGTAATAATACCTATATAAAAGACTTAAACGCTGGGATAGGCAGGGTATTGTCTTCTTCCCCGGGCCAGCAAGATTACCCGCAGGCAGGGGCGCTTATCCTGCTCTGCGATGAGAAGATAGAGGTAACCGCGGACAATACCCAGGTTTCTTCCATGCATTATTTAGTCAAGATCCTGAATGAAAGGGGCAAGGAGAATTTTTCCGAGAGCAGCATTGATTATGATTCGACCTACGAAAAAGTGGAATTGGAATTCGCCCGTACCATTAAGCCGGACGGCACGGTAGCGGATGTGGGCAGCCGCCATATACGCGATGTCTCAAAGTATATGAATTTCCCGCTTTATAGCAATGTCCGGGTTTATATAATTTCCTTCCCGGAGATTTCCGAGGGCGCCAGCATAGAATATAAAGTCAAGATATACCGTAACCAGCTGATTAATAAGAAGGATTTCGTGTTAAGTTATCCTGTTCAGTCGGCAGAGCCTGTTTTGGATGCGCGCCTTGAGGTAGATATGCCGCGCAGCAAGTCCTTAAATATCAAGTTTTTAAATACCCGTTACAACGATTTCGGCGCTCAGCTTAAGCCGCAACTACAGGAGAAGGGTGAGCGCCTGATTTACCGCTGGCAGTTTAAAAACATACCCCAGATGCTTCCTGAATCCAATATGCCTACGGAAGTAGAATTAAATCCTACCGTTATCGCTTCTACTTTTTCTTCCTGGCAGGATATTTATGATTGGTGGTGGCAGCTTGCCCGCGATAAAATAGCGGCGGGTCCGATCATAAAAAAGAAGGTTGAAGAATTATCCCGCGGGCAAGTTAACGATGAGGCCAGGGCCAGGGCTATTTATAATTTCTGCGCTCAGAAGATACGTTATGTGGCGGTAGAATACGGCCAGGCCGGTTATGAGCCGCATAAGGCAGCGGATATATTTAAGAATAAATACGGGGATTGTAAGGACCAGGCAATACTATTGGTTACGATGTTAAGGGAGGCAGGGCTTTCTGCCTGGCCGGTGCTTATCCCTACGCGTGAATGCTATAATTTAAACAAGGATTTCCCGGCTGTCATATTTAACCACTGCATCGCCGTAGTTTTTATCAATAATCAATATATATTCCTTGACCCGACAGCCGAGACCTGCTCTTTTGGGGACCTGCCTTTAGATGACCAGGACAGGGATGTTTTGATAATTAAAGAAGACGGTTATCTGATACAGCACATACCTTTTTATCCCGCTGAGCATAATTCTCTTCTGCAACAACTGAAGATACATATAAACGAGGATGAGACTATTACCGCAAGCCGGGCAGTCTTAAGCCGAGGTGTGTACGATCAGGCCCAGCGTTACTGGATGCTCTATACGCCGCCGGAATTAATCAAAGAGACGTTGGAGGAAAGGATACAGGATATTTCCATAGGGGCAAAATTACAGGACTATAATATTAAAAACCTGCAGGACCTGGATAACCCTCTTGTGCTTACCTATGTCTTTGTTGGCCCGGAGTATCTGACTGTCTCAGGCCCTATCGCTATTATGCCGCAGTTGGCTTTTTTAGATACCTCTCTGGTAGCCAAGGACAAACGCAGGTACCCCATTGATTTTTCTCTACCGGACATAAAAGAGACGGTGGTTGAGGTAGAGATACCGGCTAATCTGGCGGTGAAATACCTGCCGGCGAGTATAAGCGAAGAGACTCCCTGGTTGAACTTTTCCTGTGTCTATAGTCTTAAGGAAGGCAGGATTCATTTCCGTCAGACGGTAAAATTAAATAAGAATGATGTGGCCGAGGCTGATTACCCGCAATTCAAGGATTTTTTTGAAGGCCTGGCTAAGAAAATCAAGCAGAGGGTGATTTTGGAGAAGGTGAAGGCAAAATGACGCAAGGTGATTCCTTAAAGACGGAACAAAGGCGGTATGTCAGGATGGACACAGTTTTTCCGGTTGAGTTCCGTCTTTTTAACCCGCTGACAAAACAGATTGTTTTTGATTGGCAGCAGGGGTTTACCAATGATATAGGCAAGGGCGGCATATGCCTGAGCGTGCATAAATTAGGACCTGAGCTGGCCGGGGCTTTAAAAGACGGCAAGGTGAGGCTTACCCTGCGTATAGAGCTGCCCTTTAGTAATTCCGTAGTCAGGGCACAGGCAAAATTGGCCTGGATGAAGCAAACCAAGGAAGGCGATAATAAATATTTATTAGGCTTAAGCTATGAGAATATAGACACGGCGGAGAATATGCGGCTGATGCGGTATGTCTGGGCGAAAAAGTTATTTGTCCCGGCTGTATTTACGGTGGTATTTTTATTAGGCCTGGGCTTTGCCGTAAACAGTTATTTTAACGCCAAATTAACCAGGGGTAATAGAATTTTAGTGGAACAATTGGTGGGCACACTTAAGGAATCAGCCCTTGCCAAACAGCAGTTAAAAGGCATCGACCGCCAGATGCAGGATTTGAAGTTTAAGATCAAGGCCCTGCAGATGCGCACACATCTGGTAGAGAAAGAACGGGAGAAGTTAAAGGAGCAGAATAAGTCCGAGGGGGCCAGGACAAACAAACAGCTGGATGAATTTAACACCCTGATCAATCGGCTGGCAGAGGAGAAGTCATATTTGCAGGGAGAATTATCTAAGCTTAAAACCCAGGGAGAGGCCGTCAGCCAGGAAGTAATAGCCCTGGATAAAAAAGAAGAGAGCCTGGGTAAGGCAAAATTAGATAAGATGTATAAGTGGCTTAAGGTGCACCAGAACCCCCACACAGGGCTGGTGATGAGTTTTGAAGGGGATGGGGATATCGCTAATTGGGCGTTTATTTACGACCAGTCTCTTCTTATACAGGCATATACTTTGTTTTTTGAATTTGACCGTGCCAAAAAGATGCTGGATTTTTTCAGTAAAAAGGCGCAGCGGCTCAACGGATTATTCTTCAATGCCTATTATGCCGGTGACGGAAATCCCGCAGAGTTTGTAGTGCACAGCGGCCCGAACATCTGGCTGGGGTTGGCAATAATGCAATATACGAGGCAGACAGAGGACTCAACCTATCTTGGTTTGGCAGAAGAGATCGCTCAGGGGATAATAGTCCTGCAGGCACAGGATAAGGATAGCGGTATCCGCGGCGGGCCGGCAGTAGAATGGTATGCCACGGAGCATAATTTGGATGCCTATGCCTTTTTTAACATGCTTTATAAGGTAACCGGGAAACGTAAGTATCTGGATGCGAGGGAGAGGGTTTTGAAGTGGCTTATTAAATATGCTTATGGAAAGGCTGAAGTCCCCATTAACCGCGGCAAGGGCGATTCTACCATTGCCACCGATACCTATGCCTGGTCTGTCGCTGCCGTGGGGCCGGATAAGCTGCAAGAGATAGGGATGGACCCGGATAAGATCATGGAATTTGCCGAGCAGAATTGTCTGACCGAGGTATCTTATCAGCGTCCGGGAGGAAAGACGGTGAAGGTCAGGGGTTTTGATTTTGCGCCTCAAAGGCATCTTTCCCGGGGAGGGGTCATATCGTCGGAATGGACAGCCCAGATGGTCATGTCGTTTAAGATAATGGCGGATTTCTATGCCAGGAAGAAGATGCCGCAAAAGGCAAAGGCCTATGAGACTAAGGCAGAGGGCTACCTGCAGGAATTGGGCAATATGATTATTTCCAGCCCTTCGCCTTCCGGCCAGGGGGAAAACTGCCTGCCTTATGCCACAGAGGACTTTGTGGATACCGGCCATGGCTGGATGACCCCTAAGGGAAAATCTACCGGTTCGGTAGCAGGGACTACTTACACGCTTTTTGCCTTCTATGATTATAACCCCTTGGCCTTTAAAGACGAAAAATAAACAGTCCTTAAGATAAACTTATGCGGACTAAGCAGGCCAAGAAACGGCTTATCAGTATTTATAGAAGGCTGTATGCATATTTCGGGCCGCAGCACTGGTGGCCGGCAGAAACACCTTTTGAGGTCATGGTGGGGGCTATCCTCACTCAGAATACCAGTTGGCTGAATGTCGAAAAGGCAATAGCGGCCCTTAAACAAAAAAGGCTTTTAAGCCCGAAGAAATTATACAAGATATCACGCGTAAACCTTGCCTCTTTAATCAGGCCGACAGGGTATTACAATATTAAGGCAGAGCGGCTGAAGGAGTTTTTAGGTTTTTTATTTAAGAGATATAAGGCAGATATAAAAAGGCTCTCTCTGGCAGATACAGCGGGTTTACGCAGAGAGTTGTTGGAAATAAAAGGCATAGGCCAGGAGACTGCAGACTCCATACTTTTGTATGCCTTGGGCAAGCCGGTATTTGTCATAGACGCCTATACTAAGCGGGCACTGGCCAGGCATCACTTAATAAAGGAGGGCGCCTCCTACGAAGAAGTGCAGGGGTTATTTATGGGGTCATTAAAACCGCAGGTAAGATTATTCAATGAATACCATGCCCTCTGGGTGAGGCTGGGCAAGGAATTCTGCCTTAAGAATGACAGGCGGTGTGAGGGATGCCCGTTAGCAGGTTTTACGGATAAAATATAAGGATTATGCTATAATCTAGCTTTAACCGGGAAGAATTATGCGCAGAATATATTTGTCTTTAGTTTTAATGTTATGCCTTACGTCTACCCTGTACGCAGCGCCTTCTTATGGGACAAAGATGCCGGCGAAAAGACATTTTTTTTCCGGGGTTCAGAGCAATATTATCTTTAAGCGTTACCTGGAAAATGATTACGGGAAGTTAAGGAGCATGCAGAATTTTCTCCTTTTGTCTTACGGGGTATATGATTGGTTGTCGCTGGATTTAAAGGGCGGGGCCGGGTATATAAAACAGCATCCTCAGGCAAGGGATGAGATTGATTATCCCTCAGGTTTTGCCGGGGGATATGGCTTTCGCCTCAGGATTTATGAAAAGGTAAAAACCAAGATGGTCTTTGGCTTTCAACATATCAGCGTGCATCCAAAAAGCGTGCATTTGGGCGATATAAAAAATAAGGCAGTGTTGGATGATTGGCAGTTCTCCGTTTTATTATCACAGGAATTAGCTATGTTAATGCCTTATCTGGGGACAAAGTGGTCAAGGATGGATTATATCCATTGGGAGAATGGCCAGAGGAGAAGGGAGAAGTCCGATCCATCCAAGGGTGTAGGTATTTTAGCGGGATGTGATTTTAATATTAACAAGAACCTGTGGCTTAATTTAGAAGGACAGTTCCTGGATAACGAGGCAGTATCCTTTAGCATCAACCTCGGTTTTTAATCTCCTATGCCTATATACGAATACGAATGCGAGGGGTGTGATTTAAGATTTGAATGCCTGGTACGCAGCCACAACCAGGATATAGTTTGTCCCGGTTGCGGCCGTCAAAAGACCAGGCGCGTTATGTCCACTTTTGCCTTTACTTCACACGGTAAAAGCGGACAGGTTACTGCTTCTTCCGGGGGCTGCAACGGATGCATAAGCCATAATTGCTCTTCCTGTAACCATTAAAGCATGCCTCATATGACAATAAACAAAAATCGCCTGATCAGATTAACTCAAAAGTTGATTCAGATAAATTCAGAAAACCCGCCCGGAGATGAATCGCGTATAGCGGATTTTGTGGTCAAATACCTAAAGGATATAGGCCTTAAGACGCATATATATGAGTTTAAGAAAAACCGCTCCAATGCGGTGGCGGTTTTAGGGCAAAAAAGAAACAGGCATTCCCTGTTAGTTACCCCGCACCTGGATACTGTGCCGGCAGGTGAGGACTGGCGGTTCGGACCTTTTTCCGGGGAAATCTCCGGAGATAAGATTTACGGGCTGGGGGCAACAGACCGTAAAGGAGACCTGGCCTGTCTGATGGAGGCGATCAACAGTATTGTTGAAAATAATGTAAGTCTGGGGTATAATCTAATTTTTGCGGCCACCGCTGATGAAGAAAACGGCTCTCACCTGGGGCTTATCCCTTTACTCAAGAAAGGGATATTAAAGCCGGATGCCGCAGTAGTTTTAGATACAGATGATTTCAGTATTGTAGTTGCCCAGAAAGGTCTTTTGCATATTAAGGTCAGGGTCCAGGGTAAGAGGGCGCACGGGGCGTATCCCTGGCTGGGGAAAAATGCCATAGATATTTCCTTAGATATACTGCGGGAATTAAAGAGGCATAAATTTAAGTATAAGGCCGTCAGGTATTTAAGGTCCCCTACGGTAAATATAGGGACCATAAAAGGCGGGGATAAGGTTAATGTTGTGGCAGATTGGTGCGATTTTGAGTTGGATTTTAGATTCTTGCCGGGGATGTCCGCTAAAGAGATATGCACATACCTAAAGAGGCTGTGCGGAAAATACGCTCCCCGTTTCCGTATAGAAATAGAAGGAGTACAGGCGCCTTATTTGATAGAAAAAGACCATGCCCTGGTAAGCTACTTAAGGCAGGCCATGTATAAGGCGGGTGCGCGCCCTTTAATCAGCGGCTCAGAGGGGGCAACGGTAATTACTTTTTTTCAGGAAATGGGCATACCTGCCATAGCCACAGGTTTTGGCTCGCAAGGGTGCAACCATATAACCAACGAATATTCCAGGATAAGTAACCTATATAAAGGGGCACAGGTTTTAGCGGAATTCTTCAAGATATACCGCGCAGGGAGGTAGGAATGAATGATGTAGTATTTTATAAAAAGCCCAGATTAAGGAACCCCTGTCTTATTTGCGCCTGGCCGGGAATGGGGGAGGTGGCATTTAAGGCAGCGATGTATTTGGTGGATAAGCTTAAATGCGAAGAATTTGCCGAGATCCATCCGCGGGATTTTTTTTATTTAACGGGCAGCGCCGTGGAAGGGGGTATGCTGACCCTGCCGGGGCTGCCTTACGGAAAGTTTTATTATTGGAAGAATCCTGCTGCCAGGGCGGTGTTTCACAATGAGAGGAATGCCAGGGGGGATATAGTAATATTTGTAAGCAACGCCCAGCCGGATTTGTCCAAGGCAGAGGATTATTGTAAGAGGATTATTTATGCGGCCAGGTTATTTAAGGCCAATACGGTTATCACCTTTGCCGCCTTTCCTCAGGCCAGCGACCACACCCAGCAACCCAAGGTCTGGTGTGCTGCAACCAGTAAAGAGGCCATCAATAAGTTGAGCCGTTTCAGCCTTCCCTTATTGCCCGACGGACAGGTCAGCGGGATGAACGGCCTGTTCTTAGGGCTGGCAAAAAAAGAAGGCTTCGACGGATTTTGTCTCCTGGGAGAGATACCGCTTTATACCATACAAATCGATAACCCTAAGGCCTCTTATATGGTCCTTAAGGCACTAAGCAGTATCCTGGGGATTCCACTTGACCTCACCGGGCTTCTGGAAGAGGCGCATGTTGTAGAGGGGGAAATTAATTCCTTGCTTGATTACCTTAAATTAGGGCATCCGTCAGTAAACGGCCCGATAGGGGAAGATGAGGTGGAGAAGATAAAGAAATCCCTCAGCCAGCTTACGCGGCTTCCAGGTTCGGTTAAAGAAAATATAGAGAAGCTTTTCAGCCAGGTCAACCGTGACATCTCCAAGGCCAATGAACTTAAGGCAGAGCTGGATAAGTGGAATGTGTATAAAGACTATGAAGACAGGTTCCTGGATTTATTCAAGAATAGCAAGGAAGAAAATAATTAATGGCAGCGGCGAGAGTAAAGGCAGTGATATTCGATTTAGGCAGGGTGGTGGTGGATTTTGACCATACCATAGCTGCTCGGAGGATTTCTGCTTTTACCGCTAAAAATCAGGAAGAAATATACCGCCTCTTTTTTGAGTCCGAGATAACCGCCAGGTTTGAAGAAGGGAAGATTTCTGGCTTAGATTTCTTCCGGGCCGTAAAAGAGATGTTGGGCTTAGGGATAGAGTATGAGCAGTTCCTGCCCATATGGAATGAGATATTCTTCTTGAGCGCAAAAAATATGGCTGTATGTGAAATTGCTAAAGTTCTGGCGCAAGATTATCGGCTCGCCCTTTTAACCAATATCAACATCCTGCATTTTGAATATATTAAGAATAATTTTTCTGTCTTTGATATATTCCCCGCCATTATCGCTTCTTTTAAAGAAGGCTTTATCAAGCCGCATCCGGAGATCTACAAGAGGGCTCTTGGCATATTAGGCGTGCTACCCGAAGAGACATTTTATACGGATGACAGACAAGAGCTTATTGCAGAGGCTAATAAACTCGGCCTGCGCGGTTTTGTCTTTAAGGGAGTTGGACAGCTTAAGGAAGACCTGCGCGCTAACGGTATAGAGATAGAATTTTCCCCGCATTTGGGTATCGAGACTAAATACTTATAAAAACATGCCGGAAAAAAAGATACTCCTTGGCCACGGAAGCGGCGGGAGGATGATGCACGCCTTGGTGAGAGGGTTGTTTCTGGCTAAATTCAATAATCCAATATTGAAAGAACTCTCCGATAGCGCTTATATAAATTACCATCCGGCGCTGGCTTTTTCCACAGATTCTTTTGTAGTGAGCCCGCTTTTTTTCCCCGGCGCAGACATAGGAAGGCTTGCGGTTTGCGGGACAATCAATGACCTGGTAATGCAGGGGAGTACACCTGAGTATTTATCCCTGGCGCTTATTATCGAGGAGGGGCTTGATTATAAAATATTGGAAAGGATAGTGAATTCTTTATCCAGAGAGGCTAAGCAGGCAGGGGTTTGTTTTGTCACCGGAGACACCAAGGTGGTGGAGAGGGGTTCCTGCGACAAGGTATTCATTAATACTTCAGGGATCGGCAGGATTATTTCCCGCAACAGGCTTTGCCTGGGCAATATAAAGCCTAAAGACAGGGTGATTGTGACAGGGAATATCGCCCAACATGGCCTGGCGGTGCTGGCTAAAAGAAAAGACCTGGGCCTGGGTTTTAATATAAGGAGTGACTGCGCGCCTTTAAATAATCTTTTGGTCCCCATACTAAAGAAGACAAACGGTATAAAATTCATGCGTGACCCTACCCGCGGGGGCCTTGCTACTACTTTAAATGAGATCGCTTGCGGTTGCCGCCTGGGGATTATGATTAATGAGAAAGATATTCCCATAGCAGCAAAGTCCAGGGCTGCCTGTGAGGTATTAGGTATAGACCCTCTGTATGTGGCTTGTGAGGGCAGGGCGGTTTTGATAGTCAAAGAAAAAGATGCTGGTTTGATCTTAGGCCTGTTAAGGAGACACCCTTTGGGCAGGGATGCGCGGGAGATCGCAGTGGTAACAAAAGGGCCGGCGGGCGAAGTAGTTTTAAATACCGTCTTAGGCACGCAGCGCATTGTGGATATGCTGGTCAGCGACCCTTTACCCAGGATATGCTAAAGAGTAAAAGGATGAAAATTACCGGTTACCAGAGGCGGTTTTACCGGGGTTGGGTTAAGGCAAAGGGGTTGCATACCTTGCGCCTGTCCCTGTTCCAGACGGATTTAGAGATCCTTACCGATAAGCCGGCGGATGAAAGTTTTATTAAGAAAAAAGTCTTGAAATACCGCTGGGATATAGAAAATTATATAGCCAAGGACAACAGGTTCTTAACCGGGTTAAAACCGATAGCCGTAGAATTGAATGCCCCCTTGATTGTCCGTGATATGGCCCGCGTAGCTTACCAGGCCGGTGTAGGCCCTATGGCAGCCGTAGCCGGAGCTATCGCCCAGTTTTTAGGCAGGGATTTATTGCGCAGAGGATTTCAAGAGGTGATAATAGAAAACGGCGGGGATATATTTATGCGTACCCGCAAGAAACGCTCCGTCAGGATTTATACCGGGAAAACCAGGAAATGGCAGGGGCTTTCTTTAGAGATAAACCCCGCAGATACCCCTTTGGGGATTTGTACTTCTTCCGGGACAGTCGGGCATTCTTTGAGTTTTGGCTCAGCAGACGCCGTTGTTATCTTAGCCAGGAAGGCATCTTTGGCGGATGCGGCGGCTACTGCTGTGGCAAACCGCATAAGAAGCGAAAAAGACTTAGTCCATGTCATGGATTTTACCCGCCGCATATCCGGCGTAACAGGGGTTGTGTTGATATATAAAAGCCGGCTGGCCAGCTGGGGCAGGGTCAAGTTTTGCCGTTAGGCGCCTGTTTTAAAAATAGCCTCATAGGTTAATAATGCATAATTATGACGCCTGGTTACATTGGACGTTTAACAATAGCTGTAATTTAAATTGCAGCTATTGTTTCAGCCATATTAAATTGCAGGAAAAACCAGGGAGGCTTAAAGGTCCTGCCTTGTTTTCCCGGATAAACTTATTCGGCAGGAGGAATAAAAGGTCATGCGTAATAGACATCCCCGCCCTGAAGAATACCCTTGCCAGGGCAGGTGGGGTTTTTAATATCAGTTTTACCGGCGGAGGAGAGCCTTTTCTGATTCCCAATGTCGTCCAGGCCTGTCTTGAAATAACCAGGAAGCATTACGTAGGTTTTAATACCAATCTTGTTTGTAAAAAGGTCAGGGAATTTGCCTGTAAGGTAAACCCTGAGAAGGTGGTGTTTTTTCACGCCTCTTTGCATATAAAAGAACTAGAGAGGCTCGGTTTAACAGGGCAATATATAGACAATTTCTACCTGTTTAGAAAACACGGTTTTAATATTGATGCCTCCGAGGTGGGATATCCTCCTCTTTTAGACGAGGCGGATAGGTACAGGAGTTTCTTTAAAGAAAATGGCATTGAGTTGAGGTTCGATCCTTTCTTCGGAGAATATGAAGGCAGGCAATACCCCGGTTCTTATACGCAGGAGGAGTTGGAGATTTTTAATATTAATATAGATACACATTATCGTAAAGGAAAACTATGTAATGCCGGATACAATATCGGGGTGGTCCTTGAGGAGGATGGGAATATCAGCCCTTGTATCTTTATCAGGGAGCGGATAGGTAACATATATGGTAGGATTAATTTTCGCGATAAACTCATCAGGTGCCCCCTGGATTTCTGCGCCTGTCCTTTAAGCATATGTGATCCATATCTTTTTAAAAAGGCCATTGAAGAAAGCGGGGGGGTCAGGAAATTCAACAGCGGCCGTACCTATCTTTTTGAAGTACAGGCTCAGTTGGAAAATAAATTTACTACTTCGGTGAAGTCTTTTTCCCAATGGTCCCTTGAGAGCCAGGGAGACCTCCCCCCGCAGGTCCAACATGCCCAGCTTGCCTTCAAGGATGGCCGCTACCAGGAATGCCTTAAAGGCATAGAGGGGTTTCTGTCTACTAACCCTGCCTTGGATAGCCGTCAGAAGGCCCTCTGTTACATAGGCCTGGCCAGTTGTTTAGTGGAAGAGTCTCAAAGAGCAAGTGTCTTAAAGCAAAACTACCTTAACCGGGCAAAGGCATATTTTGAAGATGCCGCAAAAGAACTAAAAAGTGAAGACCCCTTGAATATCTCCATCTGTTCAGGGTTAGGCTACATATACCTGCAGCTTAAAGATGAGGACAGGGCAGCCTTCTACCTGAAAAAAGGGCTGCAATACCCCTTGGATAAATACCAGAAAGAACTCATTGATATTTATACCAATTTAGGCTGCCTATGTTTTCGGCAGGGGGCTTTCAGGCAGGGGGTCAAGTACTCTTTATCATCATTAAAACACACGCCGTAATCTTTATTCCGCATAAAATTATCTCAATAATAGAAGTATAACTTAAATAAACACAATGAGTTAAATGTTCTTAGTGTACGCCTTGCGGATTATGAATAAGGCTTGAATTTATCTAGACCTAAGTTTATAATATAAACGTTATATGCAGCCGATAAATCTACTCTATGCGATTACGAAATTAGAATTAGGAGGAGCACAGAAACAACTGTTAAGCCTGCTTTCCTGTCTGGACAGGGATAAATTCCGCCCTTTTCTATTTACCGCTAAAGAAGGCCTGTTGATTGAGGAAGCCTGCCGGATAAACGGTATAACATTAAAAAAATCGCGATTTTTAGAACGCCGGATAAACCCGGTTAAAGACGTTTTAGCGGTAGTAGAGCTTTATCGGTTTATTAAGAGAAACAACATTGCAATTGTCCATACCCATAGCTCCAAGGCCGGTGTCGTCGGCCGCTTGGCGGCTAGGTTAGCCGGGATAGATTCAGTAGTCCATACGGTGCACGGTTGGAGTTTTAATGATTATCAACCCAGGTGGATAAGGCTTTTCTTTATATTTTTAGAGAGAATATGCGCTCAATTCAGCGCTAAACTAATAGTAGTTTCCCGCTTCGATAGAAGAAGAGGCCTTAAGAATCGTATAGGACAGCCTGATAAATATACGGTTATCAGCTATGGCGTTGACCAGAATGAATTTAATCCTTCTGTTAGAACCAGCCTAAGGGAGGAACTGGGAATAGGAGAGAGAGATTTATTGGTAGGCATGGTCGCTTGTTTAAAGCCGCAAAAATCACCCGTAGATTTCCTGAGGCTTGCTTATTTGTCCAAAGGTTCATCTCCCCGGGTGAAATTTGTCTTGGTGGGTGACGGAGGAGAGCGTGGGCGTATAGAAAGGCTTATCCGCACCCTGAATTTAGAGCAGGAGGTTTTTCTCCTGGGCTGGCGTAAGGATATAGCGCAAATAATCCAGGCTATGGATATCCTTGTGCTTACTTCTTTATGGGAAGGGCTGCCTGTTGCTATATTAGAGGCTATGGCTTGCGCCAAGCCAATAGTTGCCACGCACACCGGCGGTATTGAAGAGGTAATAATTGATGGTAAGACAGGATTCCTGGTTGCCCCCAAAGACATAAGTGGGATGTTTAACAAAGTGGCGGTTTTGTTTGGCAGCGAGGCATTAAGGAAGGCAATAGGCAGGGATGCCCGGGTAGCTTTGGGGGATGGTTTCCTTGTAGATAGTATGGCAGCGGCAACGCAGGATTTATATTCTGCTTTATTAAGGCAGGTAAATAAATGCCGGGGATAAATTATATTTTTGCGGCGGTTACATCGTTGGCTGCGGGCACACTTTTATTGAAAATAGTAACAGGGCTATCCCTAAGGCGCCGTCTTTTTGTTTCTGGGAATATCCCCTTAACAGGCGGCCTGGCTATGGGCCTGGCTTTTTTTCTGGGGTCTTTGCCGGGGGTACTTCTATACGGGACCTCCTCTTCTAAGATAAGCGGGGTTTTCTTTGCGTCTTTAGTTATGTTATTATTCGGTTTAGCGGATGACCGCTGGGAGTTATCAATCCTGGCCAAGTTCTCCGTGCAGATTATCGCAACTTTGTTTTTAATCCTTTCCGGGGTCAGGACGCAAATTGTTTTTTTAGGGGATAACCTGAATATAATTGTTACATTTATCTGGGTGATAGGTATTACCAACGCCTTTAATCACCTGGATGTGATGGACGGCCTTGCCGCTTCTAACGCCGTGATTTGCGGACTTGCGTTTTTTGTGATTGCCTGCTTTAACCGGGATACCAATACCGCGATCATGTCTTTGGCTCTGTCAGCCGCAGCAACAAGCTTTCTATTTTATAATTTTCCTCCTGCCCGGGTTTATATGGGCAATGCCGGCAGCCATTTTCTGGGTTTTGTCCTTGCCTGCGTGGCTATCCTGGCAACTTATGCCTCTGGTCCGCAGCAGAGGACCGCTTTGTTTTCTCCTTTGTTCGTATTGGGTTTTCCTATTTATGATACCGCTTTTCTCATTGTTGCGCGGGTGATAAAAAAGAGTCTGCCTTTTAAGAAGAGCAATGACCATCTGGCCCTGAGATTATTAGCCTTAGGTTATCCTAAAAAGAAAGCCTTGGTGCTTATGGGGGCTTTTTCTTTATTTTTTGCCGTCTCTGGCATTGCCTTAAACCATCAGGGGGATACTCCCGGTTTATTGATTATTTTTTGTTCAGGCCTGGCCATCTTTATTCTTAGTAAGAAAATGAGCGGGGTCAAGGCCAATGGCTAAAAACAAGATAATTATTTTAGGGGCAGGCCTGGCGGGGTTAAGCGCAGCCTGGCATATTCAAAAGAAAAAGAAAGATTGTCTTATCTTTGAGCAAGAAAACCAGGTGGGGGGGTTGTGCCGTTCCAGAAATACCAATGGTTTTATCTTTGATTATTGCGGGCATCTTCTGCATTTTAGGCACCGTTATGCCTTTAGGATGGTTAAAGGGTTGTTAGGAAGGGGGCTCCTGGAGCATCGTCGCAGCGCCTGGGTCTATTCCCATAAGAGGTATACCCCCTATCCTTTTCAGGCCAACCTTTATGGGTTGCCTGCGTCCGTAATAAAAGAATGTCTGTTAGGTTTAATGGATAACCGCAGGACCCCTTTAAAGAATAAAAGGTACCGGCTTACTTTTTGGGATTGGATAAATACGAAATTCGGAAAGGGGATAGCCAGGAATTTTATGGTTCCGTATAATGAAAAGTTCTGGACCGTTTCCCCCCGCAGATTAACCTGTGAATGGCTGGATGGGTTTATCCCCGTGCCTACATTAAACAATATAATTGAGGGAGTGGTTGCTAAAAACAGGCAAGAGTTTGGATACAACACCCGTTTTTGGTATCCTGAAGAATCCGGCATAATGAAGCTCCCCCTGGCTTTAGCTAGGGGTATAAAGAACATATATACCGGCTGTGCGGTTTCAGGGATAGACTTGCATAAAAAAGAGATCCGGCTGGCTAATGGCACAAGGGAAAGGTTTGATTATTTGATTTCTACAATCCCTTTGCCAGAGGCTAATTTTTTGATTAAGGAAATGCCAGATAAGGTAAGGAAGGCCTTTGGCAGGCTGCGTTGGAATTCTATTTTTAATTTGAATCTGGGGATTAAGGATAAGGCATGTCTCGACAGGCATTGGGTATATTTCCCGGAAAAAGAATTCTGTTTTTTCCGCACAGGTTTTTACCATAACTTTTCCCCTAATCTTGCGCCTGGAAACAAGGGGTCTGTCTATGTAGAAGTAGCTTATTCTAAATATAAGCCCATCGATAAAAAAAGGATATCCCGGCAGGTTGAGGCAGGCTTGATAAAATGCGGCATAATTTCTGGCGGCGCTGAAGATAATATCTGCGCTGAGGAGGCAAACGATATTCATTACGGTTACCCTATTTATGACAGGCATTATTCCTCAGCGCGTCAAGAGGTTTTAAAATACCTTATTTCCAGATGTATGCTGCCCTGCGGCCGCTACGGCTCCTGGAGCTACATGTCTATGGAGGATGCCATACTGGACGGCAGGCGGGCAGCGGAGATATTTTAAAGAGATGCTCTCAGCCATAAAAAGAATTTATCCTTACCGTTATGCACTTTGGGACATGGCGGTAAAGAGGCTTAAGGTAAAATATACAGGCGCAAGACTGGGGATATGGTGGGCGGTGATAAATCCTCTTTTGGTTATGTTGGCGGTTACCTTTGTTTTTGTCGGGGTGTTTAAGATTGAAATAATAAATTTTCCTCTTTTTGCCCTGGCGGGCATCTTTCCTTGGTTATTTTTTTCCGGGGCGTTATCTGAATCCACCAATTCTATCCTGGCCCAGCAGAATATCCTTAGGCAATTTAACCTGCCGTGCGAGATAATCCCTTTAAGCTCTATTTTGGCGGATTTCCTGAATTTCCTGATCGGATGGGTTATTATCTATCCGGTATTCCTGTGGTTTAAACCTGCCGTGATCAGGCTGATGCCGTTTTTGGCAATAGTTATATTGCTTCAATTATTATTTACCTGCGGCCTGGGAGTCTTTCTTTCTGCGGCGAACGTGTTCCTGCGCGACATTGCACAGTTATTAAGCGTATTATTGATGCTTTGGTTCTGGGTGACCCCCGTTTTTTATTCTCAGGAAATGGTGCCGCAGCCATTTGTCTGGCTATTTGGGTTAAACCCTATGGCCCCATATATCATCTTTTTCCGGGATATACTATATCTAGGCAAGGCCCCCGGGATATTAACATTCATAGGCGTCTTTTTCTGGGCATTTATTAGTATAACCTTCGGTTGGTATATGTTCTTGAGGCTTGAGCCGAAGTTATTGAAAAGGATTTAGTCAAGAGATGAAAGCAGTTTCTTTTAGAGACGTCTGGGAGATGTACCGTATAAATTTTATTATTGAAGGAAAGAATTCTTTAGAGAATTTCTGGGCTTTAAAAGGCGCTACCTTTGAAATAGAGAGCGGTGAGTCCGTAGGGATAATCGGTGAAAACGGCGCAGGTAAATCTACGGTACTGAAAATAATCGCCGGCATGCTGAAGGCTGACCGGGGGGCGGTTGAGGCTTGCGGTAAGGTGGCAGGGCTCCTGGATTTGGGGGCAGGATTCCAGAGCGAGCTTACCGGCAGGGAAAATGTCTATTTGATCTGTGCCTTATTTGGGCTTTCTCCTTCTAAGACGCAAGATGTATATCCTGATATTGTGGATTTTGCCGACATAGGCAGGTTTATCCATGCGCCGGTTAAGTGTTATTCCCAGGGTATGTTTGTGCGCCTGGCGTTTTCCGTGGCCATACATGTAAATCCGGATATCCTTTTGATTGACGATACGTTAGCGGTAGGGGATGAATATTTCCAGGGTAAATGTCTTAAGAAGGTGTTTGAATTAAAAGAAAAAGGCAGAACCATCGTTTTTGTTACGCACGACATGGGGATGTTAAAACGTTTGTGCAAAAGGGCGATTTTCCTTCATGACGGACGGATAGTCTGCGACGGGCCCACGGAGAAGGTGATCCCCCTTTATTCCCAGCTTACGGGCTCAAGAGAGGGTTTAGCTGTATTAGAAAAGAAGCCTTTACAGGCTGTATTTAACAACGGCAGGATGTTTATAAACTGGCAAGGCTGCCTTTTGACCCCCAACTCCGGGATTTACACTTCTTTTTTTATACCCCATAAGTGGTATAACTCCCTTCAGGCGCAATGGCAGGTAGAAAAAGAAGGGGAAAATACCATTATCGCTACCGGCAGGTTTTATCAATTGGATATTGTTCAGATTTGGAAAATAGAATTGGCCGGTGGTTATTCATTGAATTGGGATGTTGAGGTAATTTCTGCCAAGCCATTTGATATACAAGAGGCTTATGTCAATATAATGCTTACCAACGAATATAGAAAATGGTTTACTACTTTGGAGAAGGGGGATTTTCCTCCGATCGACTATTGGGATAAAAGCTGGCATCCTCTTTTAAACGCCAATATCTCAAGCAGGGGGATAGGCGTTGAAGAAAATACAGCTGCGGCATGCATTCCTTCGTTGGTTTTTGAGAAAGCGGATTACCCGTCAACTACTTATGTTCAGGTGCTGAATACGGATTATTTGGATAACTGCCGGGTGTTGCAATATAAAATATTGGGTTTGAAGAATTACTCTTGCGTGCAATCCAGTCGTATTGCCTATTTTTACGGCAAGATATCCCTGGACAGAAAAGACATAGATAGCTACCTGTCTGTTCTGAGGGATGAATTTATTCTGTCCGGGGATAATTGGGAATTGGTCTCAGACGGACGGCGCTGCACCCTTTCTTATAAAAACAAGCCATTGACCAGCTCAAACCACATATATACTTCGATTTATGCCAATGGACGCTGGTATTATGCCGACTGGGCGCGCGGGGAAATAGAAAAAAATAGCGATGGTAAGATAATAAGCAAGGTTACCTGGCCGGGCCTGCCTCTGGTCCAGGTCTGGGAGATAGAGAAGCTATCCGGGATGGGCCTGCGCTGGAAAATCAGCCTGAGGGTGGAAAAAGAAGTCAGGATAGAAGAACAGTATGTCTGGTTTATGTTTAACAGCAGCTATAAGCACTGGTTCAGCGATTACGGCTGCGGGGTGTTTCCGGATGAATTCCTGGAGGTAGAAACAGATATGCTCTCGCGGTGCATACCGGATGGCGCCGTAGGAATAAAATGCCCTGACGGTACATTACCTGCTGTATCCTTAAGATTTGCCAAAGGAGATAATATTTTCTCCAAGATTTTTAACTCCAATTTTCATAATAAATCCAGGACATTAAGGGTGGAACGGGTTGAGCCGGAAAGCGGTGTGTGTTTTCCTCCGGGAGAATACCCTTGTTTTGATATTGAGGTCCAATTGCACGAAAAAGGCCCTTCCCTGGGGCGTGCTTTAAATACCCTCTCTACAGATAAAATGAAATTTATATTTGATAATGGCAGAGGGAGAATATATTGGCAGGGGCAAGAGATTACAAAAAAACTTGGTATGTATACTTCCTTGCGCGAAAAAGGGAGGTGGCATGATTCTGTATCTTCGGCAATATGGGAGGTCTTTGAAGGCCCCAAGGGTATCATTAAAGTGCGGGGGAGTTGGCTGCACCTGCCTATAGTTCAAAACTGGCATATGCGTTTAATAGATGGTGGAGCGATTGAATTTAAAGCGTCTCTTACTGTGGAGGATAAGTTTGAGGTAGAACGAATGCAGGCAAACCTTATGCTTCTGGAAAGCTATGCATATTGGCTTGCGGGGAAAGAGGAGGGGCGTTTCGGGTTGTTTAGGGGAGATGTTGATGATGACTGGGATTGCATCTGGGCGGGGGAAGCAGACGGGCAGATCATTGGTGTCCGTGCAGGCCAGGATGCGCCATGCCCGTTTCCGGATGCCGCTATTTCCGTTAGAGAACCCTTTCCTGAATGGGCGCTTAGGATTATCAATTCCGATATATATCACCGCTCCAGGGTTTTACAGTATGCCAGCTCTCAAGAAAAAATATTATTACCCGGGGACTACCCGTATTTTAGCGGCTATATATACATAGGCGCCTTGCCGCCTGGGTTTAAATAGCACCTCTGATGTTGCTGTTTACGGGGTGATTTTACAAAAGACAGTATGCTGGAAATATCATTGATTATACCTACCCATGGCAGGCCCGGGCATCTTAAACAGTGCCTCTCCTCCGTATTCAGCCAGGATTATCCTTGTAGTGAATATGAGGTAATCGTAGTATTGGACGGTGAATGCAGGCAGACTCAGGAAATGCTGAGTGAGTTATCCGGGATGCACAGTAACCTTAGATATGTAGTGCAGGAGAAAAAAGGTCCGGCAGCTGCGCGTAACCTTGGTATAAAACTAGCCAGGGCCAGGATAATAGGCCTTACGGATGATGACTGTGTCTTGGGCTCAGATTGGATTAAGAATATGATTGAGGCCCATGATATAAGCAGCAGTCATGCGGCCATAAGCGGCCTTACTGAGACGAAGGGAAATAGTGCGGCGGTTTTGGTTAGTCAGTTCCTGGCAAACGGAGCCATGCGCATCAAGATTAAGGGAAGAGAAGAAATGATATTCTTTCCTACCTGCAACGCCTCGTATAAAGCAGCCGTATTAAAAGAAGAGTGTTTCAGCGAGTTATTCATTTTCCCTGCCGGGGAGGATTTGGAGCATTCCTGGAGGTTATTTAAGAAGGGGTACAGGTTCTCATTAAGGCAGGATATAAGGGTGCTGCATGACCGCAGCCAGGGGTTATATGCCTTCCTAAAACAGGCCTATATGTATGGCCATGGTAATTATACCGTTCAACGCATACATAAGGACAATCCGTTATTAAAAGAGATTAATACGCGCGGGGATATATCTTTTATGCTGGGGTTAATGGTAAATTTTGTCAAGATACCGCGTTTTTCTTATATTTTAGGCAAGCGCCTGTTAAGTGCGCACATGTGTATCAGCCAATATAAGAAATTCCAGATTTTTGTATTTTTTTCCTTACATAAAATAATGTATATTCTCGGGAATATATCCGGGTACATAAGGATGAATAAACTAGGTAGGGGCCCTGCGGTAGAGACCACAGGCAGTCCGCAACAGCAGATCCCTTTGAGGCCGCAGACAATTATACTGGATTTGACGCACCGCTGTAATCTTAGATGTAATATTTGCGATATTGTCCATGACGCTGCGATAAACGAATTCAGTACCGATGAGGTAAAGGGGCTTATCCTGCAGGCGATAGAGTGGGGGGTGAAGGAGTTTGTCCTTTCCGGGGGAGAGCCTTTGATGAGGCAGGATAATTTTGCCATACTGGATTTCACCCGGGAGAAAAAATACAGCCTGGGTATTTTAACTAACGGGATCATTCTGGACGATAAATTTATCGCCAGGTTAACTCCTTATTTGCTTTGCGGTTCGGTATCTTTGAATATATCCCTGGATGCCCTCAGCCCTTCTATACATGATGGGATAAGGGGCAGGCAAGGGTGTTTTGAAAAAACATTAAAGGCCCTGCAGGAGATTTCGGACTTGAAAAAAAAACATCCGCAAATAAACCTCAACATTCTCTCGATAATCCTCAATAATAATCTCCAGGAGTTGCATGCCTTAGCTGAGTTAGCTAAGTCGCTGGGGGTGAATTCCATACAGTTTCAGCCGCTTCTTGCCAATAACCTGATCATGAAGGAAAGGTCTCAAACGGAATATTGGGTTCGCCCGGAGAGGTTAGAGGCGCTGGATCAGGCCATAGACAGGCTGATTTTATTTAAGAAGGACAACCCTGCTTTAGTCAGGAATTCCGAAAGGAATCTAGGGTTAGTGAAGAAATATTTCCGCAGGCAATTAAGCAATGAAGATGTGCAATGCCTTTACGGAGAAAAAACCATGTTAATTGCCAATACCGGTGATGTGACCACCTGTTTTGATTGCTACGGCAATATCAGAAGGATGCCGTTAAAAGAAATATACCTGTCTCGGGAAGCCCGCAAAGCAAGGAAAAGGGCCAGGGCCTGTGATAATCCTTGTCTCTTGCCTTGTTTTACAGATTATTAAGGGCGCCATATTGATGATTTTGTGCAGATGTTAAAAATAGAGCCGAATAAAAATAACCTTGGGGCGTTATTGCCTGCCCTGCTGATATCTTTTCTGCTCATATTTTATTTATTCAATAATTATCTATGGTTTAGGCTGGACAATACCCCTGCCTATAATGATCAGGCGCACCGATTGCATACAGCGAATTATTTTGTGTATTTATTGCGCGGTTTTACCGCAGGAGAGAATCCATTATTATACATTTACCCCCAGGAGTCCTATCCGCCTTTTTTTTATTTCTGCGGGGCGATTTTTAGACTTCTATTTGGCGCAAGCCTTTTTTCCTATACGCTGGTAAATTTGTTTTTTTATGCGGTCCTCCTGGTTTCAGTATATGCTATCGGGAAACGATTATTTGATTACAGGGTAGGCTTATTATCCTGTCTGGTTCTTTCCTTTTACCCGGCTATTTACGGAGCAACCAGGATTTTCCTGGTGGAACTTAGTATAGCTGCCCTTTCTGCTTTGGCCGCCTGCCTCATGCTCTATTCCCGCCTCTTTACCGTTAATAGAACCTCCTTTTTATTAGGGATAGTCTGTTTTGCCGGTATGCTTACTAAACAATCCTTTATTTTTTATATAATTTTTCCGCTAGCCCTGCACGTTTTTTTCTCTTTAAAACACAGCGCAGGTGCAAGGAAAAATATATTTATTATTTTTTCCTGGATGGCCGCCGCCCTTTTATTCTATGCCTTTTTTTTATACGACAACACTGCCCTGTTGTTCAGGGTGCATATGAGGGATGCCGTGTTATATAATCCCCCCGGATTCCTTAAAAATAATCTTTTCTACGCGGGGCTTCTTCCAGGGCAGATAACTATGCCGTATTGTCTTTTATTTATTGCAAGCTTCGCGCTATATTTATGCTGCCGTCAGGAAAACAAGACCTTTGTTTTGTCCTGGCTCGTATCTCCCTATTTAATATTACTATGCCTGCCTTTACGGATTGAACGGTATGGCTTGCCCATTCTCTTTGTTGTAGCTGTAATTTCCTCTTGGGGGATGCTTCAGATAAAGAATAAAATCATTAGAAGGGCAATGATATTATTTGTTTTGGCATTCGGGGTATTGTTCCATTATTCCCTTCTTTTTAAAACCAATATTGATTTTAAGATATTGAATAAAGCGGTAAGGCTCACTCCTCCTTATGGCATCAGGGCCTATGGAGAGTATATGAATATGCCGCAGAAAAGTAACCTTTCCGCGTTGCAACTGGGGATATTTGAAAGCATAAAGAATAATATGCCGATTTCCGCAGGCAGGGTACAGATTGGGATAACCGAAGTCTCTTTAACCAATGATTTCTTTTGCCCATGGTATGTGCCCGGGCAGAAAGTCGTTACAGACAACTTTTATTTATTAAACGAATGGGGTATGCGTTATTTTGTGATTAAAGAACAGCTTCCCTACGAAATCATACCGTTGAGGATATATACAAGATACAAGAGCCTTAAAAGCAGCCTCCCTTACTTTTTGCTTACCGCAATCCCTTTGGTGGATATATATCCGGGTATAGATGGAGAGTATGTTTTATTAAAGGAGGTTATCTTTCAGGACGAAAGTAAGGTCTATATATATAGAAAGAATAGAGAGCCTCCTCGGCTTTATCCTCAATGGGTGAATGAGCCCAACGCCCCTTTCTTGAGTCAGGCGCAGGATGCTTTAGTGGCAATGCGATATGACGGCTGTATTAAGGAAATAAGGGAGGCCTTATTGAGAGGCCCGGCTTTAGATGAACGTCAGAAGGCGTTATGTTATATAGGCTTAGCCAGCTGTTATGTGAAAAAGGCAGTTAATACCACCATATTTAAATACCATTTTCTCTTGAGGTCAAGACTATATTTTTACGCAGCTCAAGAGATACTTAAAAAGGAGGATGCCTTAAATATATCCGTCTGTTCAGGCCTGGGGTTTATTTATATGAAATTAAAAAATAACAAAAAGGCGGGGGTTTATTTGCATAAAGGCTTAAGCTATCCTATAGATAGTCATAGTAAAGAATATTCTGACATCTACACGAACCTGGGTGAACTATATATGGCGGAGGGAAAGTTGGATGAGGCCATAGGTTACTTTGAGTTTGCCTTAAAGACGCCGTTTTTGGATTACGCTGATGTATTTAATATATGCCGTGCAGCTTCGCTTGCTAATTGGAGGCTAGGCAGAACCCCCCGGTTTTAATACTATGGTTATTGCAGGTGTTCCCATGAGAAGATTGTTGAGGTTGGCGCGTAGAAATTTTCTTTTCTTTCTTTCGCGTAAAATCGGTTATCCGCTTGCCCCTGCAGATTGCCTTCAGATAAATTTTACTTTCCGGTGTAACTTAAGATGCGCTATGTGCCATATGTACGAACGCTCTTTATCCTTCCAAGCGCAGGGTAAGCCGCAAGAGCTGGGGTTGCCGGTCATAAAGAAAGTAATAAAAGAGGCCGGCGGTATGGGGGTGCGCTCTTTGATATTGATCGGCGGAGAGCCTTTTTTAGAGAAGCGGATCTTTGAGTTGATATCTTTTGCCAATGAATGCGGCTTTACGGGGATTACCGTAGTAACAAACGGGACGTTGTTTTCGGAAGAGATAATAAATAATATGTTTGAGAGCAGGCTGGGCAACCTGAGTATTTCCCTGGATGCCGCTTCAGAGGATGTGTTTGCCCGGATAAGAGGAGAGAAGGTATTGGGTAAGATAATAGAAGGCATAAATCTGCTCAATGAAATGAAAAGAGACAAAAAGAAAAGTTACCCTTCCCTTGTCTGTGTCTGTACGGTCATGAACCAAAACCTGGAAGAGTTGATGGCGGTAGTCGGCTTATGCAGGAGGCTTGGGATATCGCGTATAATATTCCAGCCGGTGGTGAGCGACAATACCGATCAGAGCAAAAATGATTTTAATTCGCCTGTTTTTATCCCCCGTGAAAGAATGGGATTGTTGTATTCGGCGCTGGATTCCCTTATAGAATATAAGTTGTCTTGTCCGGATAATTTTTATTTTATCGCAAATAGCACAAGGCACATAAAGGCTATGAAGGATTATTTTGACGGTAAATTAAAACCCGGGGCTATGCCCTGCTATTCCGGTTACAACCGTATCCAGGTAGTCCAGGAGGGGAAGTTGTATTTTTGCGTTAATCAGGAGAAATACGAAGCCGTTTTTGGGGACGTAGGACAGGATAGCTTAAGGGGGTTATGGTATTCTTCTAAGGCCAGATTCTACCGTAAGTTGATAGAGCGATGTAATTCTCCATGCCTGCAGTGGTGTGCTTATCGCGATGATTTTATTGAGTGGTCAGAAATATTCCAAAAGAAGCGTATCTTCAAAAGCAGCCCCGTGGTGAAATGAATGATACCAGCCTTGATACGCTCGGTGGCGCTCATATGCGCCGTTTAAAAGTATCACCTACCGGTAGGCCCTCGGGGTCTTTTGAGAAATCTAAGGGATTCCGGCAGGTTGATTTGGCTTTAGTAGTCTGCCCCGGGTGGGGCGTAATCCAGCCGCCGGTAGGGATAAGTTATTTGAAAGGATTTCTATCCCGGGCAGGCATCAACTTAAAATGTTTTGATCTTAACCTGGAGTTATATAAAGGCGCCCCCGATAAATCTTACTGGGATTCTAACTGCCCGGAATATTTTGTCACCCCGCAGTTATTTACGGAGCATATCTTACCATTCCTAAAACCGTTCTTTACAAAATGGGCCGTGGATATCTTAAAATATAGTCCTGAAGTTGTAGGGTTCTCGCTTTTTATGACCAATGCAAACGCAAGCCTGATGCTGGCCAGGTGCCTTAAGGAAATCAACCCGCATTTAATTATAATCGCAGGAGGCCCTGAGGCAATGAGGATAAAACGGGTTTACAGAGACGGGATTAAGGCCATCGCCAGTATCAATCAGGAGATATTTACGGATGATGTTTTTGATATTCTGGTATACGGAGAGGGGGAAGAGGCCTTATTGGATATATTATCCGCATTAAAGCAGGGCTTGTCTTTGGAGGGCATAAAAGGCATACTTTATAAGCGCCAGGGTAAATTTATCACTAATGCAGCCAGGGAATGGATCAAGGATTTAGATATATTAGCATACCCTGATTATCATGATTTTGAATTAAGAAATTACGCCCTCAGTTCTTTGCCTATAACTACCAGCAGGGGATGCATAAACCGCTGTACTTTTTGCGCGGAGAGTCTGTTATGGCAAAAATATCGTGTTTGTTCTGCGGAAAGGGTCATAAAAGAGATAACATTCCTCATGAGGGAATACGGTATAAATGAATTTCAAATGAGTGATTCTACTTTTAACGGGGATATAAACAGGGTGGATAAAATATGCGATTTAATCATTAACTCCGGGCTGAATATTCTCTGGTCAGGTAAGGCCAATCTCCTTGACTCTATGGACTATGCCCTATTGGTAAAGATGAAGAGGGCAGGTTGTGATAGCCTTGCCTACGGCCTGGAAAGCGGCTCGCCCGGGGTCCTGGAGGATATGCGCAAGAATATAAACCTCAAGACGGCAGAGAGGATAATCCGCGATACCCATCGGGCAGGGATACATGCCAACTGCTTTTTCATCATCGGCTATCCTACGGAGACGGAGGAAGATTTTCAGATGACCCTGGATTTTGTGCGTAAGAATGCAGAGCACATTCATATTTTTGACCATGTAACCGGATGCCATATAGAAGAAGATTCTTACCTCGGGCTTAATGCTGAGAAATACGGCATTGTCTTTAAAGATGACGGTTGGCATAGCCGAGAGAGCACCCCGGTGATAAGAAAGGAAAGACTGGAGAGGTTTAAGGAGCTTGCAAGATACGCCCACAAGCATTATCAATGCCAGGTGCAGACATAAGGGCGTTATTTCTTGTTTATTTTGTTAATCAAATATGAAAAAAGGCGCGGATTTGATCTTGGCGATGTGTCCGGGCTGGGGGGTCATCCAGCCTCCCGCAGGCATCAGTTATTTAAAGGGGTTTCTAAAGGAACATGGAGTAGGCGTTAAGTGTCTTGACCTGAACCTGGATTTCTATAAAAGTTTCCCTAATAAGGAATACTGGGATTTAAATACGCCGGAGCCTTTCATCCATCCGGATTTGTTTAATAAAGATATATTGCCCGATTTATCCGGGCGTATTGATAGATGGGCTGAGGATATATTAAGCAATAATCCTATAGCAGTAGGTCTATCTCTTTTCATGTCGAGCATAAACGCAAGCCTGGTATTAGCAAAAAGACTTAAAGAATTAAATCCCGATTTGCCCATTATAGGAGGAGGGGCAGAGGTATACAGGATGAAAAGGATTTTTATCGACGGGGTTAGCGAGTTTTCACCTATCAAGACAGAGGCCGTATCTGAGAAGTATTTTGATATCCTCGTATTGGGCGAGGGGGAAGCGACGCTTCTTGAGCTGTTAAATACGCTTAAAGCAAAAAGCGGCTTAAACAACGTAAAGGGAATTATGTATCATCATAATGATAATCTTATCCTGAATAATCCTAGAGATTTTATTGAAGACATGGATACCCTTTGTCCCCCTGATTATGGAGATTTCTTATTAAGCGGGTATACAAAGAAATCACTGCCTGTTTGCACCAGCAGGGGGTGTATAAATCGTTGCACCTTTTGTTCGGATAGGCCTTTATGGAAAACATACCGTTTTCGTTCTCCGCAGAAGGTTATCTATGATATAGAACAGCTGGTTTTAGAATATAAAATAAATGGGTTTGAAGTTATAGATTCCAATTTTAACGGGGATATGCAAAGGCTTGCGCAGATATGCGATTTGATAATTAAATCCGGGCTGCAGATAGAATGGTCTGCAAAGGTATCGCTGCGGGAAGAGTTGTCTTTTAAGGTATTATGCAAGATGCGCCAGGCCGGTTGTAGCAGCCTTGCCTACGGCCTGGAAAGCGGCTCGCCCGGGGTCCTGGAGGATATGCGCAAGAATATAAACCTCAAGACGGCAGAGAGGATAATCCGCGATACCCATCGGGCAGGGATACATGCCAACTGCTTTTTCATCATCGGCTATCCTACGGAGACGGAGGAAGATTTTCAGATGACCCTGGATTTTATACAAAAAAACGCCAATTACATTAATCGTTTTGACCAAATAACCGGATGCCATATAGAAGAAGATTCTTACCTCGGGCTTAATGCTGAGAAATACGGCATTGTCTTTAAAGATGACGGTTGGCATAGCCGGGAGAGCACCCCGGTGATAAGAAAGGAAAGACTGGAGAGGTTTAAGGAATTTGCCAGGAAGTTACACCAACATTATAATTGCCAGGTGCAGGGATGAAAATATCTTTAGTCCAGAGTCCGTCTTGGTCGGTATTGACTCCTCCGTATAGTCTAGCCTTGCTTGCGGCGGTCCTTAAGAAGGAGGGGCATGAAGTATTCTGTTTTGACTTTAACAGCGAGGTCTATCGCTATGCGCAGAGGAATAAAGAGAGTGTATCTTGGGGCACTAAGGGTGAGAGTAATTCCTGGCAGGAAGGCGGGTATGTCCAGGAATTCATACGCAGGAACAATGATTTTATAGAAGCATTAGTGTCGGAGGTTTTAGATACCCAGGCGCAGATTATAGGGTTCAGTGTACAGGATACGAGCGTATATTTTAGCGAAGAAATATCCGCCAGGATTAAACAGAAGGATGCAAAGAGGGTAATAATATTCGGCGGCCCTTCCTGCTTCCGTGGGTCATCTTTTTTCCACAGATTTTTAGATAATACCGACATTGATGCCGTGTGTCTTAAGGAGGGGGAGTCTGCTATTTTAGATTTTGTCAGTGCATTTTCATCAGGAAGCCAGGTTGATTACTGCCCGGGGTTTGTTTCCCGGGGCAATACAGGACAGGCATCAGACGCAGGAGATGTTGCCCTACGGGAAGAACTGGATAGCCTCCCCTTTGCCGACTTTTCTGGTTTTTCCTTGGAGCGATATGAGGAGCAAACATTGCCTATTTCTACAAGCAGGGGATGTGTCAACCGGTGCCTTTTTTGTGCCGAATCGGCATATTGGCAGAAATACCGTTTTCGTTCGGCAAAAAATATATGTGCGGAAATGGAATTTCAGTTAAAACGGCATCCTCATATCGGGGGGTTTTTCTTTAATGACTCCCTGATTAACGGAAATATCAGTATGCTTGATGAATTGTCAGGGATGCTTATAAGGAAGGGCTTAAGAATCCGCTGGGGAGGCCAGGCAGCCTTGCGCAGAGAAATGAGCCTGCGCTTTATGAAACGGTTGAAGAAATCAGGCCTATCGCACGTCAGTTATGGCTTAGAAAGCGCAAGTCCAAAGATTCTTAGGTTGATGGGCAAGGGGTTTGATTTAAAGACGGCCCAAGAGATCATCAGGAACACGCATGCCTTAGGTATTTACACAACCGTCAATATTATAGTAGGTTTTCCGGGAGAAGGGGAGAGGGAAGTACTGGAGACCGCGGATTTCCTGAGAAGGAACATAAAGTTTATGGACAATATATATTTCCATTTGTTCGTTGTTTCTCCTGGGTCATACTTATATGATTACCGAAACAACTTTAATATCGTGCTGCCTGACGTAAACGGGCCGAACCTCTGGTATACACAAGACGGGGGGAATAATTATAAAATCCGTCTGGACAGGTTAAATTTCTATCGCAGTATCTTAAACGATAAATTTGCCACGAACATATCTTTACCTAATTATTACCTTGTCTTAGGGGATAATTATTTTCTGGCTGGGGATTATGGGGGGGCATTGAGGTTTTATGAAGCAGCGCTTGATGAGGGGAGCGGGGAGGCGAACACCTCTCTGGTTGAAGATAGGATAAAAGAAGTGAACAAAAAGATTAATGTTGCCTGAAATATCTAAAAACTAATGAGCAAGAATAATGCCTTGGTATTACTTGTGCTTATTATAGCAGCAGGCGTCCTTATGCGCATTGTTCCTATCCGGGGCTTGACCTCGGGGGTGCCTGTTTCTTATAATGTCGGCATCAATACCGCCTGGGCATCACAGTCAATATTTAAATACGGGATTGCTGAGGTAGTCCCTAAAGACCAGGGATTTTTGCGGTATTTTATATTGCATTTCTTGCTTTATCTGGGCAGGCAAGAGCGTATAATCGGCCTTCCCGCTTTATTATTCGGTATAGCAGCATTGCCCCTTATTTTCTTAACGGCCAGGGCCTTCTTCGGGGTTAGCGCGGGATTATTGAGTGCGTTTCTTCTATCCTTCTCATTATGGCATATCCGCCACTCTACTTACGCAGAAGGATATACCCTCTACGCCTTTCTGGCCCTGTTGACTATCTTTTTATTTCATAAGGCTTTGACCGGACGTGGCAAATGGGTCTGGGCAGGCTTTAGCGCTTCTGCGATTATGGCCGTATATGCTTTTTACCCTAATTTAACTATTCTTATCGCGGGCGCATTTTGGTTTATTATTTATATCCGCAAGAATAAGAAATCAATATTTCCTGTGCTTATTTCCATATTCATTATATTGATTTTTATTGCGCCTGTCTTACCGGGATTATTTTGTATAGATAAATTTCGCGGGCAGTTCAATGATTTATGGCAACAGGGCTGGCGTCTTTCTGAGGCATTATCCCGCCTGACCTATCTTTTTGGCGGTATCAATCATTACCTGCCGGTTGCTATTTTCTTGTTTTTCCTGGGGGCGGGCGCTTCTTTCTTTAATGATAGCGAGCGCAGATACGCCAGTCTGCTTTTTTTGTCTGTTGTTGTCCCATGGCTCCTTATCTTAGCCTGCGTATTCATAAAAATTAGCGTATTAGAGCGTTATTTCTTTCTTACCTACCCCCTATTCTTAATTTTAGTTGCCAAAGGCATTCTATTTTTCAATAGTAGGGCGGTCAGGTCATTGTGTATATTGCTAGTCAATATATCATTGCTTGTTTTCTTTTTCAGTTGTTCTATCCCGGGAGTTGGTATAGGAAGCCTTATCCCCAAGGATTACTCTCCCGAGAACGAGGGGTTTGATTTTCTTGCCGCTTATATCAAGGAGCATTATCGTCAAGGAGACGCCGTAGTTATTGAACAAGGCAAAGGAATATTCGCATTACAATATTACCTGGATAAAAAGAATATTTATCCTGTGAAGAAAATAATGCCGCTTTGCGGGAGCAAGTCTTATTATCAGTATGATGGCCTGCGCATAAAGAATATTTTTGGCCTGATCGAATATGACGGCAGCCCTGATAGATTAATAAAAATATGGCGGGAATATGGCAGGTTGTGGCTGGTAGATTTAGGTCACATCCGTTATTTCTATGGAGCAGACAGGATACAGGGCTGGATAGATGACTCTTATTCTCAAAAGATAAAATTTAAGGGCGGGACAATCTACCTTTTTGATAAATATAACACTAAGAATGTCTCCACCGCTTATGGGGAGTATAAATGCCGCAACGCCGTATGTTTTCTGGACTGTCCGAAGAAGATTGTCCGTGAGTTCTGGTATCCTTTTAATACAATGGATAAGCCTGTGTATGTTATCGGGAATGTCCCGGGCGCAGTTGCTCCTTTCCCCCAATGGTCCCTTGAGAGCCAGGGAGACCTCCCCCCGCAGGTCCAACATGCCCAGCTTGCCTTCAAGGATGGCCGCTACCAGGAATGCCTTAAAGGCATAGAGGGGTTTCTGTCTACTAACCCTGC
>JBAZLB010000005.1:0-143541 GCA_041650495.1 Candidatus Omnitrophota bacterium
AATGTCTATCTGCCCACTATCAAGTAAAGAATTAACCTCTCGCTGTACATCTTTAGAAAGTCGTTTAAGAATTGCAAATGGTTCTTTATGAAAGATACTCAAGAACAACCTGAAAAGTAATGGTATTATAGATAATGGTCTATACGGAGTTGCTCTAACATCCTTACAAAACTTTTTCATTTCATTTATAGCAATATTATCCATGCTATTTTCTTCTGAAACAAGTAGAGTTAAACTATTTTTTTCTGATAATTTTTTGATTAGGTTATAAGTCCTAATCTTACGGCCATTATCAAGGGGAAACGGTAACATCCCAGTCATAAACAAGATATTCATTCTTTAATTACCTCGAGGGTAATATCATCAAACCAAGCAATACCCCTACCTACGAGCTGCACCCCTAGGTACTCTGCTATGCTATCTTCATTTGGAGAAAACTTGGTCTCTACTAGTTTCCAATCGGTTGTTCCATATACATCTTCAGTAGCAAAATACGCAAGATTTCCATTGTTATACTTTACTTTAATGCGCGCAAAGGCGGAATTTTCCACATCTTTAGTCTTTATCCATACTGAAAGCTTATATTGAAAATCAGGCTTTAAAGCAAGGCTTGGCTTATATTGCACCCCTACACCCACAGAGTTCCATCCTTTATCAGGACCGCCCTCGATCTTTAGGGCTTTTTTTCCACTATGCTTAGTAAATGAATCTATCGATGCTTTACTTTTGCCTTTCCATGCTTGTAACTTCCATCCCTTCCCCCCTTCTTCAAAGCCTGAATTTTGAATAGGTATTGTTTGGGTTCTCAAGGGTTGCTGCGATATTTCTAATGCCACTTCTTTTTTAAGGCTAAGAAAACCATCAAACTCAGGAGCAAAAGTAGACGTTCCTGATGCATAGGCGTAGATCATATCATTGGCTTGAGAAATCAATTTAACCGCTTCTTCGTATGGTTCGTCTAATTCATTAACTAATCCCCAATTAGCAGCTCTTTCATCATAGCATTTACGTGGTGGGTCAAAATATTGAAACCATGACAATCCCACAATATTTGGACTAGATGCCAATTTTCGCAAATATCTCCAGTAGCTTATTCCTCTATCTCTCTGAGTTTTAACTGTACCATAGGGTAACCCTGAATCTACTGCTGAGATTAAAACTCCTAAAAGAAGAGGCTTCCCAGTTGTTTCATATATTTCACCTATAATCTTATCGAATTCAGGACTAATTTTATAACCTTCATTCAGATGTCCATAGCTCATAGCATAAATATCAGTATATTTTCCAACCGCTTCAACTACTTCTGGATAGTGGCGACTAGGCCTGGAACCTAATATTAAATGATGCTGGTCGTATTCTTTTAAGATTACAACGGTTCTCCTAGAGAATTCCTCAGCTATGAACTTGAAGAAGTCTAACTTGTCTTTAGTTATAACTTCTTTATTCTCTTTTATTATGGTAAGTTTAAGCAATTCATCGAAGCTTTTAAGATTCTTCCCCCAAGCTAGGTTTAGATTCTCAATCTTCCCATATTTCTTTGCTATAAAATCTCGCCAAGCCTTTTTTCCATACATATTCTCTGGTAAGGCAATAAAGTCATCTACTAAAGCGCCTCTTCTCTGCTTGCTTCCGTACCAAGATGGTTCATCAGCTAAAAAATATCCAATTAGCCAAGTGTCATCTGTAAGTTGTGGGTACCACTTAATTTTTTCCTCCACATTGGCACGAAAAGATTCAGCAAAAAGCGGGTCAAATACATCAGGAAAATACCCATAATATCCCTGAGGAATTACATTAGGTGCTTTCTTTCCAATATCGACATCCATTAAGTAGGGTAACCTGGAAAACGAAAAGACGCTTTTTGAAGACCAATTACCGACCGTATTAAATCCCCAGTCTTTCAATCTTTTTATGCTTGTTTCAGCCCATGTAGTTTCATTCGAATATTTCCTTAGACATGTTTCTTGATATGGTCTTTTCTCGCTGTCAGTTTCAGGTATTCCTGAAAACCTCACACCGCTCATTACCGTCGCAAAGAAAACATTTCCGGCGGGAGTTATAATCCACCAACGGTTTCCTATTTTTTGAGTATGAAAGCATCCGGTGACTTCGCCTTTTATCCCCGTCCACCCTCCATATTTATCAAAACCTTCTGGCTGGTGTGCAAATAAATAAACTTGATTCAAAGAAATCATCCATATTAAGCATAATGCGATTACATAAACAATCCGTCTCATATTGTTATCCCTTCTTTCTGCACTACTAACTTCTTGAGACAGATAGTTAAAAATATAAATAACCACAAGAATTTCTCATATTCTGCGTGTAGAAATACTGCTGAAGCTAAAAAACCCATAAGCCCTACATAAAATCCTTGCGCATAACTTTTTAGACTCGGACTCGCCTTCTTTATAATCATTCTTAAGTCCCTTAATGTAAAAAAGATTATCCCCATAAACAAAAATATACCAGGTAACCCTAATTCTGCGGCCACTTCCATATACATATTATGTGCATACCCAGGATAAACCGGAGCATATTTGTTTACTGCCCAAAAGAAGTTACCTACGCCTACGCCGGTTAAAGGCTTATCAAGAAGCATTCTCAGCCCTGCCTTAGAGAGTAGCAGACGCCGATATGTAGATGTATTAGGATCTTTTACATTTAGTTCTAACTCTGTTTTTTCTATCCTCTCTCGGAAATAATTTGGTGTATAGACGGTAAATAGGGTAATAAATATTCCAACCATCAAAAAAGCTTTTAGTTTCTTTTGTGAATTTAGAGCCAGTAAGAGCAAAACAACCGCTAGCCCAACCATCCCCCCCCTTGAAAAAGTAAAAATTACAGCTAATATGAGAATAAAAGTAGCTGTTCCTGCTATGATCTTTTTAAACAATAGCCGTTCATCTAAGAATCTGTAAAATGCAACCGGTATCATAGGAAGCAGATAAAAATTAAAGTAGTTGGAATCAAGGAAAACACTTCTTGCCCTAATTACCTCTTCAGCGTTAATATGTTGAAATAAAGCAAAGCTTGATGCGCCGAACATAGAAATGATACAACTCCAAAGGATCAATCGGAACCTTTCAGGAGTATCAATTAAAGAAATCGTAATGTAAAAAAACATCACTAAAGAAACATACCGAGTGAAAGATTCTCGAGTGAATGAACAAGGCTGACTAAAGCCTGATATGGCAACCCATACTAAATAGAAAAGAAAAAACTTCGCCTGCTTACTCTGCAAAACTCCTATCTTCTTTTTCCCGACCAGATTATGTACAATTACTGAACAAAAAGTCAAGCCGCCAATGAGCTTTACTGCACTTAACTGAGTAAATATGCCAATAAAACTAGGGAAGAGTGTAGGAAATCTCAACAAAGATATAGAGTAAATCACTAGCACTAGACCAGCCATCGGTACAAACAAAACAAAACCTGCAATTAAAATACCGATTACAATAATTAAAAACAGTGGCATTTCTATTTTAACCCTGTTACTGAAGATTTATATAAATCTTCAGTCTTTTTTACTTGTTGTCTAATATCAAAATTCTGGTTCACAAAGCTCCTGCCGTTTTCACCATATTTACTCGCAACTTCTTTATTCTCATAAAAAAAGGTTATCGCTCTGGCTAGGGCCACAGGGTCTTTAGATGGGATTACTAACCCCGTTCGATTATGCTGGACAGCCTCCAGGTTTCCATCTACATCGGATACAATCACCGGTTTGGCCATAGCTGAGGCTTCTAAAGCAACCAAGGGGAGGCCTTCAAATAAAGAAGGTAGAACTAATAAGTCTATTTCTTTCAATACACTTTCGATATCTCTTCTATATCCCAAAAATTCTACTCTATTGGCGATTCCCAGCCTTCGGGCTTGCTTCTCCAGTTCATTCTTAAGGCTTCCCTCACCTGCTATGACAAACCTTATATCTTCAAATTTTCCATTCAAAATATGGATTGCGTTCAAGAAATCCTTATGACCTTTTTGTGACTCAAGCCTGCCGATTACGCCGATTGTAAAACATTTATTTTGTGGTAAATTATCAGGGGACTTAAACCGCGTTAGGTCAATGCCGTTATGAATAACTTTAATCTTATATTCATTCAGTTTTTTTTCTTTGATTAAATAATCCTTTACCGCGCTTGAAACAGCGATAATCTTATCTACAAACCGATAAAAAAAACGGTCTACAAAATAAGCTTTTTTATAACCTTTTCTCCATGCTTCCCTTATATGCGCAGTTTCGATAACTTTAGATACGCCTGCGAATTTAGCCAAAGGAGCAGCAAATCGTGTAGCAAGAAATAAATGAGAGTGTACAATATCCGGTTTTTCTTGTTTTAAGATAGCGATAAATTTTCTAATCTCTCCTAAATTACGCCACCTTCTTATTTTAATAGAATAATATCGAACCTTAAATTCTTCCAATTCTTCTTTTATTAAATCAATCAATTCTTGTGGACAGACAAGAATGGGATCAAATATTTTTCTATCTAAGTATTCCATTAATTGTAAAACAACTTCTTCTGCACCGGCGCGGACTGTGGAATTAAGAAAGTATAGTATTTTTAATTTTCGCGGTTGTGTGTTTAACTCGCTAACCCGTTCAACCATCAACTTATAGAAATCCTTAACATCTTTAAGGTCTTCTTTAATTTCGTAATTACTCACCAACATTGCATCCATAACGCCATCATCAACGCTAAACCCATGCATGCCTTGAGGAACTTTACTTCCCATAAAACTTGGACAAATTACAGAGCCTGTGTGCATCAAAAAAACTAATTCGCCATACATATTATTTTCAAATTTTACCCCTAAGGTCTTGAGTTCATTATCACTTAGAATCTTTCCATATTCTTTATTATTAAGCAAATTAACTACTAAATCTTTGGTCTCGGAATTAAAAAACCAAAATCTTGCCATTGTGGAGTCATAAAAAGCAACATAATCGGAAGGAGTTTTTAAGCCTAAATCTTCTATTTGTTTTTTTAAGTTGTAACCATTATCTATAGCGGCCATCCCATGGTCAGAAAAAACGCATAAATTAACTTTATTAAATCTATTTGTCGCAATTGCATACAAGTCACGGATTTCTTTTTCATAGTAATCAATCATTTCATTAACTTGAACGGAATCCTTACAGGCTCGATGCAATAATGCATCTAACTCTGATAGATAAAGGAGATAGAAATGGCTCTTGATAGTTTGTAACGATTGCTTTGCTTTAGCGAATATCTCCTTGTCTTTTAGCGGATAGGTCAGGCATTGGTAGTCAATATTTCCTTGTTTTAAGATATCAAAAATAGAATCTGTACCAGTTACTCCTTTAGGTGCGTAGATGTTTCTGTTCTCGCAGATATCGAATAAATACAGTTGTTCAATTGGCACTACATAAGTCTCAAAATATCCGCTATATCCCGTCATCCTCTTAGAAATTTCTTCAATTATCTTACGGGCAAATCGAGAGTGCAATATTTTTTTGGGTAACCAAAGATAACTTTTAACCCAACGAAAAGGTGATGTATACAGGGAATAAAAATAAAGCGACCAATGCTTGTGTTCTTGAGGGTATTCCCCGGTTAATATTGAAGGAATTACGCCACTGGAAAATCCCAAAATGCTTTTAACCGGCCTTTTAGTTAATGCTATATCATTCAAAAATGGCCTGTTTTTAATATAGTTCCAGCCTAAAGCGTCAATTAGTATGCAAATTGATATAGAATGATTTTTGTTCATTTTACAATAGTTTCCCACTGCTTAATAATCCAGTTTATTTTAAACGCATTCGAATTATCAGAAAAATATTCCCTGGCAGCGTAACGATAAATTAAAAACTGTGGGCTTGTTATAAACAAGTTAGTGAAGATTTCAATGAAGCTAAACAACGAGCGTTTTCTAGAGTCAACTAGTATCTTAATCCACCATTTTATGCCTTGAATGAATGATGGCGTCTTTACGAAAATGTGTAACTGCTGCTCCCACATCTGTCTATAATAGTCACGAAGCTCCTGCCATTGCTTAAGCGCATCGTCTTGAGCTAATATTATATTCTCAGGTTGCTTTAGAAAAGCAAATGCTTGATTAACTCTATCTTTTAAATAACTATTTCCGTTATAAGTCCTATGAAATTCTTCTTGTTTCTCAGGATATAGACACTTATATGTTTTATTGACTGCTAAATACGAATTCACTAATTGAATATAGCCTTTTACAATATCGTAATACCGTGTAGGCTGGCCGGATGAAGCCTTTTGCCATACGATAAGCTGCTCAACAATACGGTTATTTAGGAGTATAAAACCATCTAACGGCACAATATCTCTTTCCGTATAATCCGGAATATAATCCAATATTTTCTCATCCCCCCATAAAACTTTTCCATATTTCTTAGTCTCTATTGTAAAAATATACGGTTTCAACATCCGCAAATGTTCCTTAGTAGTTACTTTTATTGCTATATCTACCTCTATATTCTGCTTTTTAAGGTAATCCTTTAACTCTCTTTCTATTTCTACGTGTGACGTGTGACGTGTGACCTTGCGACCTGACATAACTGCCCAGTATTCAATGTCACTTATTAACTCTAATTTTCCATTGCTCTGTTTGATTAATCCTTCATTTCTAGAAAAACTCCCAACTAATATTAAGGCTTCGAGATTACCACCTAATCGACTTACGATTATATCTTTATATTTATGGATTAATTCCATTTTACCTAGTATTCGCTATACTCCTAACAAGTCTATTAATCAGCTTACTGCTGAACTTTTGATTTCCATTAACAACGACATTCGCCCACTTTTTCTGCGGTTCAACATATTTCTTCTGCATGGGTAAAACATCATTAAAATAACGGTAACATACGGATTCTATGGTTTCGCCGCGTTCCTTAATATCTCTTCTTATTCTTCGTGCTAAACAAACTGAATTATCTGCATGAATATAAATTTTCAAATCAAGCAATCTCCTAAGTTTCTTATTAATAAATGGCATAAGCCCTTCAATAATAACAATTGGTTTAGATAATAATTTTGAAATTTTCTTTAAACGGCGGCTCTCAATAAAATCATATTTGGGCATAGAAATGGGGTTACCTGCTTTTATTTCTTTCAAATGGGTACCTAGTAATTTTAAATCAAAAACCCGAACCTCATCAAAGTTAATTGTCTTGCGTCTTTTTCTTGAAAGATGTAGCCAGCCCTTATAATAATTATCTTGACATATGACAACACACTTATTGCTACCAAATCTATTATGCAAAAACTTTGCTAATAGGCTTTTCCCTGAACCCGTTACTCCTCCTATCGCTATAATTTTACTTTTGCGGTTTTTTCCCATAATTCAATCACCGAGCTTACATCTGAAATCTCTTGTGACTTGTTTTGAGCTAATTCATATCCTTTTTCTCCAAAAGATCTTGCTATTTCAGGATTATCCAATAAATAAATTACTTTCTCTGCAAAGTTTTCATGGTTCTTTCTTTTAACAATAAAACCGGTTTTACCATTCAAAATCCAATCCTTCACTCCTGAAACATCGGTTGTAACTATTGGTTTTTTTGAAAGCATTGCTTCAACTAATACCGTCGCCCTGCCTTCCACTATTGATGGTAAAACAAAAATATCACTTGCAGAGTAATATTGAGGTATTTTGGCATGCTCAATAGCTCCCGTAAAAGTTATGTTTTGATAAATACCTTTTTCTTGCGCTAAGTTTTTTAAATAAATTTCTTTTGATCCCTTTCCAATTAGTAACAAAAGAGTCTTCGGTTTCTTTTTAAGAATTAGTTCGAATGCATTAAAAAGGGTTGGGATATCTTTTTGGTCGGTAAAACGACCTACGAACAATAATATTTGAGTAAATTTTTCTTTTAAAAGATTCCTTCTGATCTTTGTTCCATCTAAATGTAAAAAACGTTTTATATCAGAATGCACTGAGATAACGGAGATTCTTTCTTCAGGAACGCCATTTAATGCTAATTTGTCTTTTGTTTCTCTTCCGTCAACACGTATTGAATCTGCATGCTTACAGACAAATTTTCCTAAAGGGTGAAAAAGTCTGTTTATTTTCCTTATACCAATCCAGTATCTCTCATCACAAAAATCAATGTGGACTTGGACATTAAGAGGAATTTTGTAAATTTTTTTTAAAAAGAACCCAACCAATCCGCAAGTAAAAGGATCTTCAGTAGTTATAACATCAAATTTTTTCTGCTGGCAGATTTTAAAAGCAACTCTAAAAGCATCAAATATAAATAATGCTTTATTATATGAATTGGTAGGGTAAATCCAAATATTTTCTCCCCAGTGTTCTATATTATGTTGTAATATTTTAGGAGAAAAAGTTACCATGGTGAGTGAAGCTAAGTATTTTGCATATTCAAACTGTCTTGTTCTAACATCCCCTCTTACATTGTCTTCGTTAAGCATTAAATAATCTACGCCTATTCCTAAAACATTTATCATCTTGATAATCCTTTACTCAAATTTGTTGACTTATGCCTGTATCTATTCCATCGTTAATTATTTTTATAACTCTAGCCGGATTACCTGCGACAACCGTAAAGTTAGCAATATCTTTAGTTACAACTGCCCTCGCACCAACTATCGCTCCTCTGCCGATCTTCACTCCTTTACAAATAAACGCACCCTCTCCAATCCACACATCATCTTCAATAACAATTGGTTTTATATCTGTTTTCTCAACAGGTAAGCCTTCTCTTCTTTTTTGCCAATCAAAAGGATGGCCATCGTGGTCAGAAATAAATACTCTCGCGGCAATTAGGCAATGCTTTCCAATTTTTATTTCCTTACCAACCCCTATTCTTACCTGTGGGCCTATGAAAGTATTATCCCCGATTTCTAATATAGGCTTTTCGTAAACCTTATACCCTTGAAATCCAGCATCACCATAAATTGTTACGTTATTACCTATTACAAGCTTAAGGTTCGTATTAAGATATGGCATACCACTAACAATATTAAGGTTACTCCCTATCCTATCGCATAAAGATTTAAAAACAGGCTTATAATAAAAAGTCTTTAGTAGCCATCTGGTTAAACTCAAACATATGCTATTAATTGTCCAAAGTAATCTGAAAAGAGGTTTGAATATGGGGGTATCGAAGTTATAGATTTTTTTAATATTTTTATTTAAAAAAATAAATAAATTGCCTTCCTTTCTTCTGATTTTTAGAATAAATTTATTCAAACCAGACATGATTTTCTCCATTGTTTATATCGACCATATCCATCCAGCAATCCTTTCTTCATTGATATGCACATAGATTTTTCCCCTTTTAATAATCTAAATATAGACCGAAGAAGCCAACCCACACAAAGCCACAAAAAAAAGATACTTTGCAAAATACTAATATTCTTAAGGTAGATATACGTCCAACCAGAAACTTCCCAGAACAAATATTTTTCGGGACTACTTCTTTCGTCAGAAACACTAATATTTTTATGCTCTAATTGTGCATATGGCGTTATAAGAATCTTAAAATGTCTTAAACGCAGACTAAAATCTATATCTTCCCCAAAAGAGTAACCTGTGAAATGCGTATCGAATTTCACTTGCTGCAAAATGGATTTTTTGTAGGATACTGCGCCCCCGGGTAACTTAGAAACCCTGATGGGCTTAGTATATTTTTTATAGTTAGCGAATATATTCTTTCTTTCATCATGGAAGATCCCCAGAAAAAATATATTATTAAATAATTTTATGCGGGGCGTATTAAGAAAAGAGTAGTTAGTTATAACACCACCAACCGCAGTTGCATCGGGATATTTTTCGTATACCCTTAAAGTTTCTTCTGTGTAATTTTCTTTTAAAACAACATCATCATCAAAAAAGAAAATTATATCTCCTGCTGCTATATTAATTCCTCTATTTCTTGCCTGCGTTAAACCTGTAATAGATGGATCATGAATATATTTAAGTTTGATGTTTTTCACACTCGTTTCGCTGTATTTGTGAAACAGTTCCTGAGCTACATGCTTTGACTTATTATCTTGAGATTGGTCAACAATAACTACTTCGTCAGGCATTATTGTTTGTGTTAATAAACTTTGTAGCATTTCTCGCAATGTGTCTGTTCTATTTATAGTAGGAATAATTATAGTTACAGCATTCATGTAATTAATTTTCTGATTTTTTTTCTAATATTCTTTAACTTTTTTTGAAAGTAAATTGGCAATAAGGAAATAAAAATAAATGCATAAGAAGTGAAGGATAATCTATTAAATTTTAAAGCGTTTAAAAATGCAAAACGTGATTTTTTTATCTCAAAACTTCTTAAATAATGCCTCCCAAATTCAGAATATTCCTTTGATATTTTATTTTTAAGTTTAAAAATAATCGAAGGAGGACAGTTTTTATTCTTGAGTTCACAATTGAGAATTTTTAATCTTGACTCAATTCCACCTAAAAAATAATTTTCTCGATCGTTTGTTAGAACACTTCTGTTTCTTTTATAAACACTCAACGGTTTATTAATAAACCCGATTCTGTAATCTTTGGCTACTCTAAGCCAGTATTCTGCGTCTTCAGCATGTGATGTGTCTGTGCGAAATAATCCTATATTACTAACGACATCTTTTCTCATCATTACAGTACCCGTCCATATTGCCCAGACTGGAAATGTTATATATTTGTAATAAAAAAACGGATTGAATATATAACGATAATCGTCCTTATAAGAAATTACATCTTTAAAAAAACTTAGAAACCGTTGAGAAGAAAGCCTGCCTATAGAAGGAAGATTTTCTTCAAAAGACAAAAAATAATCTGAAAAAGTAAGCGCAACCTCAGGAAATCTATCAAGCAGAATACACTTTTCTAAGAGGCTATTTTGTAAAAGTTTATCATCGGCATCAAGAAAACTAATATAATCACCTTTTGCAACGCTAATTCCTTTATTCCGTGCTGCTCCGGGCCCCTGGTTTCCTTGATAAAAATATTTTATCAATTTTTTCTCTATATAAGATACAAGTACATTTCGAGTATCATCTTTTGAGCCATCGTCAATAATTAGTACTTCACAATCTTGATATTTCTGCCTTAGCACACTATCAATAGCATCTGGCAAATATTTGGAACAATTATAAGTTGGTATCACTACGCTTAGTTTTGGCATAATGCTAGATTACTTTTTTAATTACTTTGTAACATTATCGAATATTTTTACGTTCTTTGATGGTTTCAAACCTATTACACGTACACATTACTACAAAAGTACTCAAAATAATCTCAGTTTATTGCGTAAGAACTTCTTTTAAATACTTTATGTTATCCCTTGCTTGTTCTTTAAGAAAAAATATCTTTGAACTTAAATCTATTCTGATTTTGTTCTCATTATCAACTAACGTAGAAAATCTCTCTGACAAGCTTTCCGCTGACAAATTTTCTAATTTTATCATATAATCGAGACTGCCAAAGAGATCTTGATTAATTCCTTGTGCTTTCATACTATACCCCAAACTAATGGTAGGAACACCTGTAGACAAAGCTGCAATCGTAGAGTGTGTTCGTGCACCTATAAAATACTTACATTTAGAAATGACATATTTTATCTGTGCAGCCGTATTTATATCTGGAACAATATCAATACAGTTAGTATTTTTAAGCTGTTCATATATGTCCATCATATAAAGAAAATCATTCTCTGATACTTTACTGCCTGTTACGTGTGGAATTAGCAATACATTCAACCCATATTCAGTTATAATACTCTTCAAAAAAACAACTATTTCCTGAATTATATTTTCTCCCCACGATTTGTCCCGATACCGCTTCAGAAGTGGAGAGATATTAAATCCTAGAACCCCTTTGGGATTAGCGAAATATTCACTACAAATATTAGTCTCCAGCGGTGGTAATAGAAAAGCAGGATCAGCGACTCTCCTTACATTATCCTTGATGCCGATACTTGCTAGATAATTTATAGACTCAGAATCACGTACAGTAATCAAAGCTATAGATTTCAAACCTTCTATAATGGACATAAGGTTTTTGTAATCAGGGAACGGGCCAATAGATGCGCTCCAAATAACCATCTTTTTTCCTGCTTCTTTAACTAATTTATTCAAACCCAAAAAATAATGTGGATGGCCATAGTCCATTGTATAATTGTCTCCTCCGACAGAAAGAACAATATCGACCTCATCCAAGACGTCTGAAATGGGTCGATAGGGCACTTTCCAATAATTCTTTCTATACTCTTTATAAAGAACTCTGTTAATTTGCTGAAATACCCATTTAAATGACTTTCGCTTGATACTTAACTTATGTTTAATATATTCAACATCTAAGCCTAAGTTTTTCAGTCTATCATTTTTATAATCAAAAGAGGAAATTATAAATTTTGAACCTGGATAACCTTTACGTAGCATTTCAAGTGTTGTTAGGATAATAGCTTCACAACCTCGATTATAAAAGCCAGCATGGCCAATTAATAAGAATTTTTTCATAGTAGCATCTCAGTTTACAGAAAACTTAATATGACACGTTTTACAATAACAACCATTATTAATTTAAAATCGCTTTTATTTTCATAATAAACCAGTGAAGTGATATATATGATTTTAAAAAGAAAAATCTTAGTGATTTAAGATAAGCTTTATCGTGATAATATAGGTTTGATAAACGCTGATTAAATAAAAGTTCACATTTCTTACTTATTTCACTTTGCTTAAAATCCAGTGCTCCTTTCTGTGACATTATCACATCATTTTTGATGATAGTATCAATCTCAACGTTACCTTTATTATTTTCTTCTTGGATCATTTTTTTTAATTCTTCATTCCGAACTACAATAATGGATGTACCCAAAGGTTTATCCATGTAAGATTTAAGCCATGCATCCATAAAAGAAACGTCCGCCTGTTCTGCAAACAAATCACGGCAATGAAAACAGGCATTTAACGAGAAATATCTCCCGCACCATGCGTTTTTTACTAAACTGTCTTGAAAATTTAATTGTCTCCCCTCTTTTCCGTTTTTTAGTATCACCTTGAAACCATAATTCATTGCTTTCTTTGTATTAGTTTTACATCTAAAAAATACAGTTTCTGCATCTTTTTCATTAACTCCAGTTGTTTTGATAAGAAAAGAAGTGTAATTTTTGTTTTTATTGTGGCCACACACTAAACCAAATAAATACTTAATCTTTATACCAACCACCGGATATTTCTGTTGTACTAATCGCAACCCATTTATAACGCATGGTAATCCTACAATCGCGTATTCGCCATCTTCTTGTTTTAATCTTTTTAAAACTGATGAAAATTCAACCGGATAGTATTTTGACCCTGCACAACTATCAATTTCTTGATTAGTTTTTGCTATAATCGGATCAAACATTCTATCTTCATTGTTACATTTACCTATTGCTATAGCCCCAGTTATTATTTTTTTCTCTAATAACATTTTTAATACTCGTGTTGTTAAACCTCCAGAGCTTCCTTTTGCCCTTTCATTGTCAACCTTTGAATATCCAGCAAAACATTCTATATCTTTACCAAGCAGCGATAATATATTGCTTTCTTTGCGAACTTGCACATGTAACGATGGACACACGAAAAGACACAGTCCACAATTGTCGCATTTTGAGACCGTGGGAAAAAATTCACCGTACTTATTAAATTCTATTTTTAGGTCACATTTTTCTGCCACACCCGCACAGATACCACATCCACTGCATAAACCTTTTTTCGCACATTCAGTAATTACATTTTTTATTTTCTTCATTTACCGGATTTCTTGCCCTAAAATAATTCTTTGAAAATATTTCCTTTCCACTCTAGTAAACCCAAGATAGAATATCCCTGAAAAAGTAAGAATTAAACCACTAATAAACAAAAGGAATAACCGCAAATAAGTTGGAATAATGAAGTCATTCACAATTAACCAAAAAAACACCATAATCGTCAAAGATATAACTACAATCTTACCAAATATCTGTAAATAATAATCCTTCACCGATAGTTGGATAATTTTACATGTATAGATGGGCTGAATAAATATCTTTACAATAATCATAGGAATGGCAGTTCCCAGGGCTACTCCCATTAGTCCAAACTTTCTAACCAGAATTAAACTGAGGATAAGATTTGCTACGCCCTCAATAGAATTAAAAATAGCAAAGAAATTATGCTTAGATATTCCAAAAAGTAACTGTATAGAAGGACTTTGCATTAAAGCTATTGTAAGAGGTATAGTCAATACTACAAGTAAAGGGTATGCTTCTAAATACTGCGGCCCCATCCATCTTTCAATGAATGCTTTCCCGAATATTATGATAATTCCTCCGACAAAGATAGCTAAATAACTACTTATCCTTGTCATCAGAATGAACTTCTCTCTAATTGAATGAAAGTCTCCTCTACCCTCGTACTGGCTGAATACCGGGGTAAAAATTCCTGTAATACTACTTATTAAATCTATAAAATGACGAGTTAAACGAGCCGCGATAACGTAAATAGTAACAGAGTTTAAGCCTAAAAATCCCACAATTACGAAATTATCAATATCAAATCTCAATTTATCAGCGGCTTGGGCTACTAATGTCTTCCAACTGTAACTATATAAACTCGTAATTTTCGTTTTATCAATGGATTTTGCGTTAATACGTATATATGGCGCAGTTTTTCTTGCGAATATGTAAAAAAGAGTATACCCCAATAGATCTGAGAAACAGAAAACTAAAGCTACTGCTATTATGCTATGCCCAAGCTTAAGAACTAGGATCACGAGAGCAGCTCTGAGGAATAGTTTAAACAACTCAATTAGTGTTTGGATATCAAATCGAAGATGCGACATCAAGATGCCAGAAAAGGTTCGCATTGGAATGGTTACTGCCAGATTCACGCCTAAAATAATCATTACAACCCTAAACAAAGAGACATTCGTAATCTTCTTTAAAACCAGCGGTAAGATATATGCTAAACCCAATGAGAGAAATAAAACAAATATGCCGATTGTCGCAAACAGAAAGAAAGATGTGTTTACTATGGCATTTGCTTCTTTATGATCATCTTTCCCAATTGCCCGCGAAACATAGCGTTGTGTTGCAGAACTTAGTCCCATATCAAAAAGCAAATAAAAACCAAGTAGCGAGGCAATAAACATCCACATGCCATATAATTCGTCTCTAAGAGAACGGATCATAAAAGGCATTAGGAATAAGCCAATAAGGGCACTTGAAAAGAAATAAAATGTTCTCAACAACGAACCTTTAAATAGGATTTTTGCTTTAGAACGCATTTTTCCTCTAATAATTTTTATAACTTTTTGATCAATAGTTTTCAGTTTTATTTCTTTTGACTGCGAAAATATTCTACGGTTCTCTTAAGCCCTTCCTCGAAGTTTACCTTAGGCACAAAGCTAAGGTTTGTCTTAACCTTCTCAATGCTCGCCAGTGTCTTAAGGACATCTCCTGCCCTAATTGGTAGAAGTTTAGGTTGAATGTTCTTGCCAGTTATTTTATTGAGACATTTAACTAAATCTAAGATGGTGGTGTCGTGGCCGGAGGCGACGTTGAAGATGTCATGAAAAACTTTATTCCCCTCACCCTTACCCTCTCCCCTTAGGGGAGAGGGAGCTCTGGCAGCAAGGATGTTGGCCTCAACAACGTTATCAATATAGACGAAGTCACGAGATTGCTTGCCGGTTCCGAAAATAGGTGGCTGTTGGTTATTTAAGATGCAGTTAATAAATTTAGGAATAACTACGGCGTATTCGTCATCTAATGCTTGCCGGGGGCCGAAGACGTTGAAATAACGCAGGCAGACGGTTTCAAGGTTAAAGAATTCGGAGAATATTTTACAGTGGTATTCACCTGTGAGCTTGCTTAGAGCGTAAGGTGAAATTAACAGTGGTAAATCGGTTTCCTTCTGAGGAAATTTGTCTGTGTCGCCATAGATTGCGCTTGTAGAAGCAAAGACAAAGCGTTTGACCTTATTATTGGCTGCGGCTTGAAGCATATTGAGTGTGCCTTGGATGTTGACTTCGTTATAGCTATCAGGGTCTTTGAGAGAACCGGGGACACTGCGCAGGGCGGCTTGGTGCAAAACATAATCAATGCCGCGACAGGCGACGTTGCAAGTGGATTTGTCTCTTATGTCACCTTCGATGAGCTCGAAGTTATCTGATTGCTCGGGGATAGTCCCACCCGCTTCGCTCGGGGACAGTCCCCTCGCAAGGCTCAGGTTCTCGCGTTTGCCGGAAGAGAAGTTGTCGAGGACGCGTACAAATACTTGCTCAGGGACAGTCCCCTTCGGGGACAGTCCCCTCGCCTTACCTATTAATAATGCTTCTACAATATTAGAGCCAATAAAACCAGCTCCTCCTGTTACTAAAAATCTCATATTTGAATCTCCTTACGCTTCGGGGACAGTCCCTTCGCTATCATAATTTTTGCTGGGACGCCGATGACGACGGTGTTATCCGGCACATGACGGTTCTTGGTGACGACTGCGCCTGCGCCGGTGATGGCGTTTTTGCCGATTCTTATCGGGGCGACTAAAATTGAGCCACTGCCGATAAAAGCACCCTTTTTAATCACTGTTTTATTCTTATTCTTACCGTCATAATTAGCTATGATTGTCCCTGCGCCGATATTAACCTGTTTGTCAATAAAGGTATCTCCTAAATAAGTAAGGTGTTTTGCCTTTGAGCCCTCGGAAACCGTTGAACGAACCACTTCTACAAAATTACCTATGGCCGCTGTATCTTTGATTTTGCTGCCCTTACGCAGGCGTGCATAGGGGCCAATGTGGCAATTTTTGCCTATAGTTACCTCGGATTCAATGTAGGTTAAAGGATAGATAACAGTCCCTTTGCCGATCTTTACCTTATCGGAAATGTAAGTAGTAAACGGATCCATTATTTTGACGCCTTTAGCGATGAAGTTAAAAAGACGTTTTAATCGTTCCTTGTCTTGATTCATTAAGTTATCGATTAGCTTGCTTTTATTTTTCATTAAATCCCTCCTTGATTCCTTCGTTGAGGACAGTCCACTCGCTTCGCTCGGGACAGTCCCCAACGGCACGCGCTTTGCACGACAGTCCCCAACGTACTATTCTACTCCTATTTCTTGCCTAATATGATCAGCTAGGGAATTGGCGATGTTTTTGATTACATCGTGGTCTCTCCCCTCAACCATAACCCTGGCTAATGATTCGGTTCCGGAATAGCGTAATAGTATTCTTCCCTGGTCCTTAAGCTGAGCATTAAACTGTTTGAGCCTCTCTTCAATAAAAGGAATCTCTGCAAAAGGCCTCTTTTCCTTTACTTTCACATTAATAAGAATTTGGGGGAATTTAGTCATGCACCTACAAAGCTGGCTTAAAGAAGACTTTGTTTTATGCATTACCTTAAGCAATTGCAAGGCGGTAAGTAAGCCATCGGGTGAGGGATGGTGGTTCAGGAATATAATGTGGCCGGACTGTTCTCCTCCTAAGATGAGATCATTCTCAAGGAGAGATTCCAGGACGTATTTATCTCCTACGTTAGCGGTTATCATTTTGACGCCAATTTCATCAAGTGCGACTTTTAATCCATAGTTACTCATCACCGTGCCAACTACGGTATTCTTAAGGAGCCTGTTTTCTTTTTGTAGATACCGGGCAAATACTGCCAATATACAATCGCCATCAACAATTTGGCCTTTTTCATCAACTAAGATACCTCTGTCTCCATCGCCGTCAACCGCAATACCGATATCTGCCTTGGTTTTAAGGACAAGCTCTTTAAGTAAGCGGGGGTTGAGCGCTCCACCTTCGTTGATATTATGGCCTGATGGTTTATCGTGGATAGAAGTTACTTTTGCTCCTAAACTGGTGAAAATCTTCTTGGCAAAGGGGGATGCAGCACCCCAGGCACAGTCTAAGGCGATTTTGATGCCTTTTAGATCAAGACTGGGGGTTGTAGAAATAAGGAATTGACTGTATTTGGCTTGGGCGTTTTTGATGCTATAAATACGACCTTTTGGGAGGTGTCCCATGGGGACAGTCCCACTCGCTTCGCTCGGGGACAGTCCCCATGGGGTGGGATGAGATGATTTGATAAAAATAAGGTCTTCTATCTTCTGCTCTTTGTGGTTTGAGAATTTGTTGCCTTGGGCGTCAAAGAATTTAAGGCCGTTGTCAGTGGCTTTGTTATGGGAGGCTGAGATCATGATGCCGGCACTGGCTTTGATGGTTTTGGTTAAGAATGATAAGCCAGGGGTGGTAATGGTGCCTACTAATACTACGTCCACGCCTTCGTCTTTTATCGTATTGGCAAGGGATTTTTCTATCTGTTCACCGCTTAACCGAGTATCTTTGCCGATGGCGATTTTTGGGCGTTTAGGGCCTTGCTTTTTAGGCAGTATGCTTTGGGCAGTTGCCCTGGCAATTCTAACTAACATTTCATCAGTTAAAGGATAGGTGCCGGGCGTGCCTCTTATTCCATCAGTTCCAAAAAGCTTAGCTATTTTATGCATAGGTTTTCTTATAAGTATCGGTAAATATACGCCGGGATATGGTATTGCACATTGGTTAAAATATACCCCAGCAGCTTAGCGTGGGCTTGTTTCAGCAGGCTTTCGGCGTGCTTGATGACGCCTTTTTGGGTGCGGTTTGCCTGTATAACCATCACCGTGCCGTCAGTCAAGGGGCATAAAAGCCCGGCATCAGTTACGGCTATTACCGGCGGACTGTCAAAAATGATGTAATCATACTTGGTTTTGAGCATCGCGATAAAATTCTTCATCTTAGCTGAAGCCAAAAGTTCAGCAGGATTATGAGGAATCTTGCCTGCCGGCAGAATAGTAAGATTTTCAATCCCTATACTTACGAAAGCTCCGTCAAGGGCATTAGCTTCATCAACAAGTATATCCGACAGGCCTTTTTCTGCCTTAAACCCTAAATATTTACTGATTTTTGCCCGGCGCATATCCGCATCAACCAGGAGAATGCTTTTTTTATTCAAATCCTGCGCCAGGGAGAGCGCTAAGTTAATCGCGGTGATGCTCTTTCCTTCTCCATGGGTTGCACTGGTAATCGTAATAGCTTTTATGGGTTTTTCAGACTTTAACGCTTGAAGATTGGTACGCAAGGTGCGGTATTGCTCGGTTACAGGCGATTGAATGTCGTAAAAAGGCACAATCCGGGGGTCAATGTTTGATTCCAGGGTTTTTTTGGCAACGAATTGGTAACTGACCTCGCCCTGCGTATCAAGCTTCTCAAGACGCAGGAGGCGTTCGGTTGCGGCTTTTTTTAAGGCATCGGTTATTTTTCCCATTAATTACTCCTTTGTTAAAATATATTCACCTCGGGGACTGTCCCTCGTGTTAAATTGAATCTGGTATCTGTAAATCTAATGGTTTATAATTAAATTCCTTTTCTTTAGTAACTTCGTGAATAATCTGTTCATTGATCTGTTTTAACTCATAAAGATATCCGGATAAGAGCGCTCCATCACAGACCAGGTTTATCAGGCGCGGGATGCCGCGTGAACAGTCATAAATAGCATCTATAGCTGTAGAAGTGAATAAGTCCTGTTGTTGAGGGTTAACCAGACGCAGGCGATGCCGGATGTATTCTTCAGCTTCCTGGCGGTTTAAACTGTTGATATGGTAATGGAGCACCACCCGCTGCCTGAGCTGCTCCAGGTTAGGGTGTTGGAGTTTTTTCTTAAGCTGAGGCTGGCCCAAAAGGATAATCTGAATAAGCTTCTCTTTCTCTGTCTCCAGATTGGAAAGCATCCTTACTTCTTCCAGCACCTTGGGGGTAAGATTCTGGGCTTCATCAATTATAAGGACAACGTTGACGTTATCCGAAAGCTGCTGAATAAGATACTTGTTTAAACCGGATAGTAATTTTTGTTTACTGCCTCCCTGATATTCAACCTCCAGCTCATCAAGGATCTCAGTAACCAGCTCTTTTTGGTTAAGGTGCGTATTGGTGATAATTGCTACCTTGGTGTTTATGCTGAGTTTATTGATCAAGGTGCGGCAGACCGTGGTTTTACCTGCTCCGATTTCACCGGTAATCACCACAAAACCCTTGCGCTCATCAATGGCATAGCGCATATTGTCCAGCGCCTCAAGGTGTTTTGAGCTGGGATAGAAGAATTTGGAATCAGGGGTCATGTTAAAGGGTTTTTCGCTGAAATTGTAGAATTTTGTGTACATAGTTAACTCCTTTTACTCGGGGATAGTCCCCTCGTATTACCGTTTGAAGAAGGCGTAGAGCATGGCTGATACAACAAGCACAAACGAAACAACCGAAAAGCTGATAATTAGCTTCTTCTTTCTATTTTTCTCCTTTGTAACTTCCTCCTGCGTGGTGATGCGTGAAATAGCGCCTAACACAGGCAGGTCCAGCGTAAGCTTAGCATCCTGAATATCAATGATGGACTGATCCATAAATTCCCTGGCAAAAACTAAACCTACTCCCGAGGCAGCGCCTAATAACAGCCCCATCATTAATACCATTGCCTTATTCGGTTTTACCGGCATTAAAGGAAGCCGGGGCGGCTCAATGATGGTATAACGGGTGCCTGCGCGTGAAGCCTCAAGCCGCTGGGTAATCTTGGCAGTCTCAAGCTTCTGAAGCAGCATATTATAAATTGCTTCATTTACGCCAATATCTCTGGCAAGCGAAGAATCAACCTTATCCATAAGAAGGACTTTATAAATGGCGGTATTGGCGTCATGTTCAGGTTCTGGAGTAGTCCCGTCGGTAATTTTCGGAGGCATAGGGGCAGCTGCTTCTTTACTGATAATCTTGTCAAGCTCATTCTGGAGCGTCTCCTGGGTAGCAGCGCTAAGCGATGAGCCGGTAGTTTTAATATTGTATTCCCCTGAATCAAGCTGTTTTTGAACCACAGCAATCTGCTGACGTAAGTCCTTTACCAGGGGATGCTCTTCTGTTGAGTCAACCAATAAGGCCTTAAGCTGGTCGTTAAGCTTGGCCAGCTCCGTTTCTTTAATCTTTCTTTTGTAAATTGATAATTGTTCGGTAATGAACTTTATCGCGACATCAGTCTCTTTTGTCTGGGACTCAAGGTTTTGTTCCATTAAAATATCAGTCAATGCCTGGGTAATCACCTGGGTTTCCTGAGGGTCCTGGCCGAAATAAGATATCCTGACTACGTTGCTCGTGGGCTCTGCCGTCTGCCGGCCAGGGTTTCTCATTTCAACAGAGATATTTCTCTTAAGTTTATTGATCAGGGCTTCAAATTCCAGCTGGCTCTGCACGTTTTTTGCCAGGTTGAGTTTTTTGGTCAATTCTACCAGGCTGTTCCACCCCAGAAGGTTCTCTCTGATACTTTGCATCCTCTGAATCGCGGTAGTTGAAACCGCCAGATTCTTGATGAGGGGGTTGATGATTTTCTCTTCTTCTATCAGGATAATCGTAGATGCCTGCCAGGTGCGCGGAAGCAAAAAACAAACCATAATGCCTGCTATCAGGCCGATAGAAGTAGTGGTTATCAGATACCACTTCCTGCGGAAGAATACTTTAATATATGCTGCCGGGTGACTGTATCTTGATTGTGTCTGGTTTTCCATTGGCTAATCCTTTATTTATGCATAGATTTAACAGCGTCTTTTGCTGTATTTGCGCTTTCAGGCATGGATGAGGTTATGCCTACTACCGTGGTTGCCGGGCTGATGATGCGGATGGCCTTTGCCATGACTGTTGCAGGAACATAGATAATGTCTCCGGCTTTAATGGATACGTTTTTCCTTAAGTCGCCCCCGTAAAGGAGCGAGTAAATGTCTATCCGCTGAACCTTTGGCTTGCCGTCTTCTGAAGGGGTGATGAGTTTACACCTGCGCATTGAGGCATTGACAGTAGGAAGCCCTGCTATATAAATAGCATCGCGCAGGGAAATGGTCTCGGCTTTCATGAGATGTTCACCAGGGGAACCTACCTCACCCAAAACATAAAACGATTTACTGGCGTATTCAATGATTGAAACGTTGATCTCAGGAGAGATAACGTATTGCGCCAATGCTTCCTTGAGCTTATCAACAAGCTGTGCCTTAGTAAGGCCTTTTACCAAGACGTCACCGACAAACTTGTATTGGAGTTTGCCTTCCTTGTTGATCAGGAATTTACCGCTAAACTCCGGATGGCGCATAACTTCTACTTCTACCACATCATTAGCGCCGAGGGTGTACTTGAGAGGGTCAAATTCTCCGTAAGCAGATGCAGTGTCCGAGGCCTTTTTGGGCGGCGGCGGCAGAAATGAATCCACATTTACCTTAATATCGGCGCTATTATAACTGCGCCTGTCTCCAACTGACGTATCCTGGGCATGCGCTCGGGCATTCAAAACTAGCATGGATAATAAAATCAAAACAGTCAATCGTCTCACGGTAACCTCCTTAATTATAAGACAATAATAGTTTCTTTAAAGTCTTTTAGTTTTTTGTAATCTTGTTTTTCATACATGCGCCAGCCGCGCCAGTCGCGCTTGGCACGGTTAACTTTACCGGATTTCTCCCAGCGGACGATTGTCTTGGGAGTAACGCCCAGCCGCTCTGCCACATCCGTAATAGTCATTCTTCCGTTTGACACTTTAGCCCTCCTATTACGCCGTAATATTAAATATTAATAGATTGAACCTTATACTATTATGTCCTGGTATGTCCTGGTATGTCTAAGCGTGTCTTATATTATCCTATATAAGCATTATCTATGCCAACTCCAAAATTTAAGAAAAAAATCTACTATCTTACTGTAACTTCTTTATTATGAAGAGATTATAGCCTTGGTTTAATTGACTATTCCTGGAGGCTGGGAGGGCAAATTAGGAATGTTGATAATTCTAAACGTCTTAGCTTAAACTTATCTTTACTCCTGTTGCTTTGTAAAACTATTATTATTAGATAGTTACAGCTGTAATCTTTTTGTGTTGCTACAGATGTTGTAGAAGATAAACATCTCTTATTTACTACGCGGCAATTCCGGCAAAGGCAGTTTAGGCGGAGCCTGTTCCCTAAACATCATCTGACTATGCTGCATCCGCGGCATATTCCGGCAGGCCCTTGTTTTTATGGCCAGATTGCCTATAAAAAGGAATACAGATAGGATCATTACCAACAGGCCTGATATATAACCTATGCTTCTTAATCTTCCCTGCTCTTTATTTGCCAGGCAAAGAACACCATAACCGCTACACAGGCTTATTAATAGTAATGCCTCGGTTAAACCGTAAGGATACACTTTTACCTCCCTTTTGTATTACTGGTTAAAGCTCAGCTTCGTTTATGAGTTTACGGTAGTATTCCACGCACTTATGGCAGGTTTTACCTTCTTTTCTCCATTCCGGATGGTCGCGTTGGATAAGTTTAAGAAGATACTCCTCTGCCTTGATGTGGGCTATGCCTACAAAATCATCAATATCCCTGTCGCAAATCTGGCAGCGGTATTTCATTTTTCGAGACAGCCTTCACGCCAGCAACAGGAAAGCTGATTACAGGACCCGCCAGCCGTCCCAAAACAGTCGAAATTCCCCTCTTTGCGCTGTATGGACCTTATCAGCTCGGTCTTGGTATGCCTCCAGGTATCCTTTATACCCAGTGTGCGGGCCTTTTTTTCAATCTCACTTAACCTAAGCATCCTTATCCTCCTGTGTCTTATTTTTATATTTTATAGATTATATCCTTGCGCCTGACCCGAAAATTCACCAAAAGCCCTATCTCCTGTCCTTTCTTTGCCGAGATGATGGGCGTGCGGTCTATCTGCATGGAAGAAACGGTTTGTTTAAAATCGGTAGTGTGCCCTTTCACCCTGATCAAATCACCTGCGGCAAGGGGCAGTTTTAGTTTAGTCACCGCTGCCTTGACTTTCGGAAAATAGTGGGTGATTATACCGGCAACGCTGTCTTTACTTTTTTTAACGGCAGCCTTCTTTTTTGGGGCAGGGCGTTTTGAAGACTTAGCCAGTACCTTTTTCTTTTTGATTATTTTCTTAACAGGTTTTTTAGCCTTTTTCTTCTTTTTTATGGCCATTTCTACCTCCTTTTACCAAGAGCTGACTTCTATGAGAGAATCCATCTGTCCGTAGGGGTTCATCTCTTTCGCGGGATTCTTCTCATCTTCCGTCCATTTGCCGTCAATAACAAAGCGGTAGCGGTAATTGCCGGGTGAGAGATTAGCCTTCTTTACCCATCCTGCCTCGCTAGCTGACATCCGGCTGTTATTATCTATCCTCCATCCGTTGAAATCCCCGACTACATACACCTCTTTTGCCTGGGGCGCTGATACTGAAAAAACAATCTCTGTGGCCTTAGGCAGCTCTTTTGCAATCCTTTCCCGCATCAGCTCTTTTAATTTTTCCTGTTTTACCTCTGTATTTATGCTTAGGGAGGAACCTTCCGCGGTGATGATCTCACGCGCCAGGCTAAAATAATCTTTTGCCCCGCGGCAATATTTATCATAGTCTAGAATATGCACCCCTTGGTTCTGCGCTTCCTTCAATTTTACGTTCACGTGTATTATGGTACGGAATAGTTTCTCCTTAAAATTCAGCTTTATCCTGTCCAGCATCTGAAAGGAGTGCCTCAGCCGCGAATCAAAATTAGCGATCAGGACCCGGTATTCAACGCTGTGGTTCAAACGGTCGCGGATCAAATTGATTATTTCAATAAGCTGGTTCAGGCCTTCAAAGGAAAACCGGCTGGCCTCAACAGGTATGATCACATCGCTGCTTGCCCTTATGGCGTTTATGGTAAGTATGCCTAAGTTAGGTGGGCAGTCTATGATGATATATTCGTATTTGCCTTTTAGATTGCTTAGTTCTTCCTGCAGGCGGGATTCCCTGCCGATCTCTCCCGCTAATTCCTGCTCCAGGGTGCTCAGTATTATCCCGGAGGGGGCAATATCAAAATTATCATCTACCTTGCGTATAATATCTGAAAGGGCCGCCTTTTCATTGGTCAGCTTTGAGAGGGCATTATATATATTAAGCTCCGGCCGGATATTCAGGCCTAAGGTAGCATGCGCCTGGGGGTCAAGGTCAATAAGCAGGACCTTTTTGCCGTTAACCGCTAATGAACAAACCAGGTTTACTGCCGTGGTTGTCTTTCCGCAACCGCCTTTTTGATTGGTAACAGCGATAATCCGCATTTAGAAAACCTCCTTTTTTAAACTAACGTATAAATTTTATATCGTCTATATAGACTACGCCTTGCTTACCTTTGGCGTTCCATCTCTCAACGGTAAAGTTTAGCTTTTGCATATCCGACCAGCTGTTTATGCTTTTGAAATCACCCAGGGGGATATTGTAATCCTGCCATTTCAAGGGGATATCCTTAAGATAAACCTCCGCCTTTTCCTTAAACTTATTGATAAATTCAACTCTCAAAGACAACGAATCCGTAAACTTGGTTTTTTTTACCGCAAAACTCAACGTTTTATACTTGTTCAGGTCCAGGCTGTTTAAATCCAGGGAATATACCTCTTTTTGCGCGGGGTCAAAATGAAAATTTATCTTAGCTGCTTCAGAGCTTACTACCAAGGCAATTTGGGTGTTTGGCTGCAGAGCGTTGTCTTTCAGGGCTACCAGAAGAAAGATAACGCCTATCAATCCTATAAAAACCCCCCAAAGCATGGCCGGATGGGCCCGACGGGGGTTTTTGTTTTTTTTCTTTGTTTTAGAAGAGGCATCCAGGTAAATCTTTGCCAGATGCTCGTAAAGGTCTTTTTTATCCATTTCGTTATTATTTTATAGCATAAAAGCCGTTGCCTGTCAATGGGTAAGATGAATTTACGCGGATATGGGCGCTTTCAGGTATATAGGCGCTTCTTTGCCGATTATTTTGTAGAAGTTAGATAGGTGCAGGCGGAATAATTCATCAAAATCCTTCTGGCCCTCATCATACCACCAGAACCAATCGCTCCCTTCGGCAATGTATAACTGTTTTTTAGCTAATTCAAGGGTTTCCTCAGGCAACTTTTTGGGGTTATTCATGACGCTCTCAAGCTCCTTGCGCGCATCAGAGAGATATTCCCATGCCTTATTCTTTTGCGGGCTGCCTATCCATTTAAAGAAATCCGCGTATATCCATGATCCGGCTGCCAGGCGTTTGATCTCATGGCGGCTCGGGTAGGATTTTAAATAATCGGTTACGGTAGTGGTCTTTATAAAATCAGCTTCCTGGATACGTTCATAAAGCAGGCCTAAGAATTTATGTCCGTCATTTTCGTAATATTCCCAGGCATTCTCTCCATCCATGGCGATAGTAACCAGCGGGTCCTGGCCTTTAAAGGCCTCGTAAATATCCCTGAAATGGCGCAACATATCTTCCACGGCATCTTTGGCATCGCGGTTATAATAATTAAACCCTATAAGGTCAGAAAGGTTGCGGTCGCGAAAGACGACCTTTAACTCTCCGTCTTTTCTTTTTATGCGGTGCGGTTGATAAAGAACCCGGGTATCCCGTTTTTTATTTTTCATGGATTTAAAAAGGATGGCTTCATCTGCCACTATCCATTGTATCCCCTCCTGAATGAGAAGCGGGATTATGTGTTCGCTTACTGCCTCTTCCGAAGGCCACATCCCGGCGGGGGCTGAAGAGAAGTTAAGGCTATAAAGGCGGACCGCCTCTTTGATCTGCGCCCTGGCATCCTCAGGATAGGCAAAGTTATGTTTCGGCAGGCGGGCCTTAAGGTTTGCCTCCTTAGCTATATCGGTATTGTATAATAAAGGCAAGATAGGATGGTAATAAGGGCTTACGGTAATTTCGATCTGGCCTTTATCCATAAATTCTTTATAAACCGGGATTATACCTCGTAATATCTCTAACTGTTTATCCAGGATGGTATTTTTTTCATCTTCAGTAAAAAACCTGGCCTTGCGGGTTAAACTTTTTAATTCAGGTATATTTTCACGGAAATAGGGGTCAGTCCAGGCTAAATTAAACCATGCCTGTAAGTCCCGCAAATCCTGGGCATTAAATTCCCCTCCCTCCTGTTTTTTAAAATAAAGCTCATAATAACGCGGGTGCATAGCAATAACCCGCTCCTTGTTTATCATAAAGAAATTGTTCAGAAGAAATTCTTTTTCTGCTGAGGTCAATTTCTCTGCCTGTTTACGGGATATTTCAAGGAATTTTTCTTTGACGCTGGAATCGGTGTAGGCCTTTATCTGTTCAATCAAAGATGGCACCAGATTAAAGACCAGGCGTATCCCCGGGTATTTACGCAGTATTTCTACCATATCGCGGTAATCCTTTGTTCCGTGCAGGCGCACCCAGGGAAGTGAAACCTCATGGGTAAGGAGGTTCTGGTAGTAGGGCTGGTGCATGTGGTAGATTAGAGCTAGGTTTAGCATATAAGGTCACCAGGTCACAAAGACACCACGCACAAGTTAAGTACAGTGTATTGAGTAATTAATTATTTTTATTAATTAAATTTACTACCAAAGTAACAATGATGTCGCGTTCCGCAGGATCGCTTTCCGCCATCATTAATGTAAGCGCGACTAATGCATTGTCGGCAATGCGCTTTACCCCGCCCTCTTTATAAAGAAGCCTATTTTTATCCAGAAACCACAAAAAAATGGAAGCTGCGATTCGCTTATTCCCATCAATAAACGAGTGATTTTTAACGATAAAGTATAATAGGTTTGCTGCTTTTTCCTCAACGCTGGGATACAAGTCCTTGCCATCAAAAGTTTGATAAATAGAAGCGATTGAGCTCTTGAAAGAGCTGTCTCTTTCTTTCCCAAAAAAGCCAGAACAATGGAGTCCTTTTTTTAACTGCTCAACAACCTTGACAGCTTCCTGATAGTTAAGTTTGAATTTTCCTTCTGAAGAAATTCTGGAAATCTTTAATTTCTTATTATCATAATCATCAAGCAATTCAAGCGCGTAACTGTAATCGCCAATAACATCTAAGAGACCCGCTATTTCTTTATATTCAAGCGTTTTCTTCGCCTTAACATTCTGCATAAGCCTTATAGCCTTCTGCAAAGATTCAAACTTGTGTTTTTGCTGACGGAGAAGCCGCTCATTTAAAGTATATCCTTGAAGCAGGTGCTTCCTTAAAATATCTGTTGCCCAGATACGAAATTGTGTACCGCGCTTTGAATTGACGCGATATCCCACAGAAATAATGGCGTCAAGATTATAATAATCTACGCGATACTCCTTTCCATCAGCGGCAGTTGTTGCAAAATTTGCAACAACTGAACTTTGCTCTAACTCATTTGTTTTGAAAATATTATGTAAATGGCGGCTAATGACTGACTTATCTCTTGCAAACAGGACTGTCATTTGATTTAGATTAAGCCAAACGGTGTCCTGCTCAAAGTTAACTTCTATGGCCACCTTGCCATCTTTAGCTTGATAGAGAATTATTTCGCCTTTTGAGTTTGTTTCTTTATTATTCATTTTTTAAAAATCCTGTCACACACAAGGTCTCATGTCAAATGCTTACTCGGGGACAGTCCACTCGTTACGTAAGGTCACAAGGTCGCAGCTCTATATTTAGCGATTAAAGACGGGATAACGGCCTTTGCCTGAACGAGCAGATCCGCTTCGCTTTCATCAAAAAGGAAAAGGCGTAATGTTTCCGCCTGGCCTCGTAAATCCGATGCCGTCAAATCCTTAAGCCTTTTTTTAACTGCCTCCAGTGGATCACCTTCTATTTTCAAATATTTCAAAACATTCTTGTCGATAGGGTATTTATTGGAAAGCATAAAAATGAGGTCATATAAGTGCCTGCCCCTCATCTTTTTATTAAAGGCGTCAATCTTATCAGCGAACAGGGCGCTTTTGTCCGTGCAGACACAAAGATACATCTCCGCGAATCCCGCAATGACCTCATTTTCTCTTTTGATCTTCCACTTCGGCCGGTTAGCCTCCAATTTAATAATAATGCCCTCTTTTTTGGAAAACGGAGAACTGATATTGTAAGCTTTTTCAATCGATGGAAATGCCAGCTGGCCGGATAAAATATTATCCCAATGATCGAACCTGACGGAGGCTTCGATGTTATGGTATTTCAAGCCTACCTGTACTTTTTTAACCATCTTTTCAAAGGAACTTTTTGTAAGGATATCCGTATTAAAATCCAAATCTTCAGAAAACCGCTTGAGGTTATGCACAAGCCGTAGATACGTGCCGCCGGTAAAATAAAGATGCCTGCCTTCTTGGGATTTATAGACCTCCTTAAGGATAAGGACCTGCAGGTATTCCCGCAGGATGCCCCTTGTCTTTGTGAGCGGCATTCCCCGTGCCCCAGCCTGCTTTAGCAAGACCTCATAAGTAAGCATATAACTCCTTTAATCTTAAGCCGTAGGGCTTGGCGTATTGGGTGAGCTTTTTTCTGTTCAACCGCTTGATAACGCCCCTGTCTAAACGTTCCTGCTCAAAATCAATTTTTTTGCCGCGGTATGTTTTAAAATACAGGTAGTCAATTAATGCCTTTTCCGGTTCGGCGATACGAATGTCAAAACCCGCCTGCCTCTGGATAAGATAACCGGTATAAGCCGATGGATTGACCGAATGATAGATAAAAAAACCGTGCTTATTCCTGAACCGGCGGGTAGGCTTAGCAGTAATAGAGGATACGGACATAGATACTTCTGGGATAATGCTGTAATTTGAAAGAGCAGTCTCCAGAGAGATATATGACGGGCCATATAGGCAGTTGGCGATAAAAAAGTCCGGGATATGAAAATCATCCGGATAGGTCAGTTCGTAAAGCCCGCGTCTTAAGGCTAGAAGCCTGCCCTGCTCTTTCCAGCGCAGGACCATCCTTTTGAGGTTTTGCCTTTTTTCTTGCGGAAAGAAAAGCAGGGCGTCCTCAAAAGAAAAGACGTAGATTTTATGCTGTTGCAAAGCCTTGAATAATGCCTGGAATTCCATTTCTATTGGTATCCTTTTTTGTCTACTTACTGAAACAAGTATACCACCTAGGCAATGCGTTGTCAAGAGCGAAAAGCGTAAAGTGTAAATGCGTTAACGCAATAAGTTCAGGACGTTTTCCTTAGTAAAAATCTCTAAATCGCGAGGGTTTTCCAGGAAATTCTCCACATCCTGCTTTACTTTCCTCCAGTCAGCTTCATGAACAACCTTACTAAGAAAGTCCTTCCATGTATTTTCAGAAGGAATCTTCCCTTGCCAGCCGGTTTGTTTTAACGCGTTCCCTAAAAGAGTAAAATTAGGGGTTAAATCTTTCCATTTGGAAAGATACCAGCCTAAATCAAAGAAATCCCTGCCCTTGGTGTATTTTCTGCTTAACAGGGCATGGATCTTGCCTGAAAATAGCGATGGCAGATCATAAGAAAGAAATGAAATCGGAAAATACTTATTAATAATATCTGTTTTTAAGATAGCCCCTTCAGGCGGATCCGTATCAATTTCTATTTTAATGGAGAATTTCTGGCTTTTAAGAGGCGAAATACCTGCCTCATACAATAAGCCTTCAAACCTGATAAAAGAATTACAAACCGTTTTTTTCTCATTACAGGTTACCGCGGCATCATATCCGGCTGATACTAATTCTCCTTTTACTCTTTCAATGAGCTCTGGGAACCGATGCCCTCCTTTTTTGGCAAGAGAAAAATCAAGGTCTTCTGAAAAACGCGGCAGGTCATATAAAAACCTTAAGGCAGTCCCTCCTAAAAATGCGGTAGTGCGGAATACCCCGTCGTCATGCATAATCCTTAAAGTATATGCCTGAAGGTATTCGCGCATAGCGTTTAGTTTCGCGTTATATCCCGATTGCTTTGCGGTTAACTCTAGGAGATAGTCTTTCATAGCGCTTCTTTCCTATCGGCATAAGACTGAATATATTTTTTGATTATTTCGCCGGCGCGCAACATTCCCGGTTTTTTGAATTTCCTGGCGTACTCAAAAAGAGTATCCAGATCAATTTGCTCAATATTCTGCAGCCTTAATCCTTGGAGGTACCCGGATGAGATCTTAATGCCATTGAAGTAAATCAAATCAAGCAGGGCCTTCTCAGGGGAAGCAATAAAAGCTGTCTGTTTGCGCAGGGTAACCGGCTTATAGCCCCAAAATAATGAATTCTTAATATGCTTGTAGCTAAAAACTCCTATTGGGGAAGAAAATTTAGCCGCTCGTTTGGTAGTTACAGAGGTATACACTTTTACCGCTTCAGGAATAAGGCCGTGATACTCAAGCGCTTTTTCCAAACTAAGATATGATGGTTTTTTTAAAATTGAGGCAATATATGGTTCGTAAATTTCAATTCTACGGTATGCTTCAGCCAAGAGATAAAAGCCTCTTTTAAGCTGAATGAGTTTACCTGCTTTCTCCCAGCGGCTAATTTGAACTTTAAGCGGGTCAGGATTAGGAATGCCGGCAAGTAACAGCTCTATCTCAATAACCGGTAAATTCCCAGCGATCTTAATGAAATCATCGAGTTTCATACGAGTAGTTTAACATATTTGTTAAGATAATGCAACTAAAATCACAAAAACTTTGGGCCACAAGGACACAAAGTCACAGTTACTCGGGAACAGTCCACTAAAGCTTGGAACAGGTCCCTGCGGGACCAGTCCCGCGTTTTACCCGCTTCGAGACAACCCCCTCATCATGGTGGGGACAATAAAAAACCCCCGGAGGATTGCTCCTCCGAGGGTGTCCAAAACACATAAAAAGATGACTTAGAAGGTCACCTTCATTGAACCGATGAACTCGCTAGCTGTGGTGCGATTGTCCTTATGGAATGCATTGCCGGGAATAAACATCCCGCCTAAGAAATTGAACTGCACATCTTCGGTATAATCATAGGTGATGGTAGCATCAATTTCCTGGCCTAAATGGGCCTTATTGGTCATTCTATAAGTATCCGCATCAGCCCTTCCGCTGAGGTTGACTGTATTGATTCCTAATGCAGGCGTTACGCCATTGCTTACAGGGTATTTCTTATTCAGGTTGAAATTGGCATAGTCCAATGTAAGGGTCACATCGTCCATAGGCATAACTTTACCGGAGAGGTTAAAGATTTGCATATTGGTGGTGCGCATAATCCGGTTTGCCACATGACCGATTGTCTGATCCTTATACATCGGGTCCCATCCATGGTAATCTCCTGCGGTGTCGGTGCTTTTTTCACCGGAGAAGAAGCTGTATCCACCCTTGATGGACGGTTTGTATTTGCTGACGGCTTCAGGTGAAATAGCTGCTAAGTCATAGGTTGCGATTGCCTGCAATGCCCATGCCTTCCTGTCTGCTTGTGCCCTTGTATCAGGAGAGTTAATATCATATGCGGGATTATACTTACCGAACTGATAAGCAGCCTCTATCTGGGCAGTCAGGTTCTTTATGGTGCTGTTAACTATGCGCCCGCCTATTGTATTGACTGAATCATGTTTGTTAATAGTGCTTGTCAAGGCATTGTTGGTTGTCCTCTGAGTAGCAGTATACTGAGTAGCTCCGGACTGTTTTACCTTGCTGAACATATAACCTTCAACAGTAGTTTCTTTGTTTACGGCATAATTAGCGTTGATACCGTACAAGTCAGTATCATCGTTTGTAGAAACAGTGCCTTCTTCGGTTTTGGCGAAGATGACATCCACTGTCAACGGGTCATAGTTCAATACTGCCTTGGCTGCATCAAATGCCTTGCGGTAGCTTAAATCTGTTTCCTGGGTAGGAAGTGAGCTGGCATTTGAATAAGCGTTGGTATCCGGGTCTCCTATGATCAACCCGTTACCGTAGCGTAGTTCCTGACGACCGATAGTCAATGACAGAGGAGAATACAAGAACTCTTTTAAAGTAACATAAGCAAGGTCAATATCAAGGTTCTTGGCTTCTGAGTTGTTATTTGAATCTCCGTCCCAGCTTCTTTCATTGATCAGCCTGAAGGTCGCAGAAACGTTGTCCGTAAGATCCGCGTCCACCCTTACCCGGGCAATGGTAAGAAAGTTATTCACATTGTCCTGATGCACATTGCTTCCATTGGGTAAACTTAGGTCATAATTGGTCGTCTTAGAAAGATCAAAGTCATGACGGCTGACATACATCGCGGTGATATCGCCGCTTACCTTGACATTCTGGACTTCAGCGTAGGCAGCACAGGTAATACCCAGTGCAAACGCTAAAGCGAGAATTCCTATTAAGCGTCTACTCATTTGTTTATCCTCCTTTAAAAATCTACTTTGATATTTATTTATAACTAGGGTTTTTTAAAGCTTGCCTAGATAATTTCTATATGTTATATCACTGGTTCTTGGCTGACTTCAGGCTTATTTTTTTCTCTCATCCTCCTTTCCGCCTTAGTTTAAAGTCATTTCCAGTGGTATAGCCAATTTGTATCTTTTTTACCACATAACCCCTTAGTTGTCAAGGGTTTTTTTAAGAAAGCTATTTTACCGGTTTATTTGACTTTTTTGCTGCCGCAGGCGATTTTGGGCCCAGGGCAATGGTTACAATAACGTTATTCCCCTTGTTTAACACAGTAACAATACAGGTTTCGTTTTCCCGCTCAAAATTCAGGATACGTTCTCCGTACTCTATAATATTCAACAGGTTCCAGTTATAAAGCGGCATCTGGTCCCTGTAGAAATTGACCACCTGTTCCGGGACAGCCTTACCTTGATATTTCAATAATCCCACGCGCACCCCTGTATTTTCAAAAGAATAAGAGGCATTTGGTACGGGTTTAAGACCTACGGGCACAGGCAGATCATTGAACTTCATTACTGCCTGCGGTTCAAGCGCCTGGGCATTGGTATCTTTTTTAGAGACCATGGCGCACCCTGAAGATACAAAAGTAGAGAAAGCCAGAAATAAGATAAAACAACCTGCCTTTATCTGCATTGCCAGTTCTCCTTTCTCATAAGACGCCCTGCTTAAAGCATTCATAGTAATTTTTTTCTTTTAAGGAACTCTTCAACTCCGCGGTAGAGACAATCAACATCACTAACGGATAACCCTGCTTTTATTCCAAAGCCCTTCAGCCTTTCCGGGGTAATTATATCTTCCGGCATATGGCTGTCGTTATTCAGGATCAGCCTTGCCTTTGCCTTTAAAGCCCTCCTGGCCACATACGCGTTAGTATCACGATGCCCCCTGCGGCTGGTTATCTCCAGGAAGATCCCTTTTTTCCCTGCCAATACCGCATCATCCTGCGTGATCATCCCGGGGTGGGCAAGTATATCTATATCCGCTTCTAAGGCTGAGCGGTTTGTCCCTGTTGCTACCGGTTCAACAGGGGTTTCTCCGTGCGCCACGATGATCTTTATCCCTTGCCTGCGGGCATACAAGGCCAATGGTTTAAATTGTGTGACCGGAAGATGGGTCAATTCTATTCCCGGCAGGACCCTGATCTTTGAATTCTTTGGCCAGTGGCGGGTAAAATCCAGTATAGACTTGACCGCTGTTCCAATATTACTATAATCGGCATGGTCGGTGATAGCTATCACCTTATATCCTACTGCCAGATAGCGCATAGCTACCTCTGAAGGAAGCAGCGCTCCGTCGCTTAATAATGAATGGCAATGCAGGTTGTACATTTGTCTTCGTCTATGATTAAAACGCCCCTGGCAGGAATCGAACCTGCCACACGCAGTTTAGGAAACTGCTGCTCTATCCTTATGAGCTACAGGGGCATCATCGGTCATTTAATATTTGATCAGTGAGTGAACAGGCGCCCCTTTAAGTTTATCCTTGCCTTTTAAATCTGTAAGCTCAACCAAGAAAGCTATGCCTTTTATTTTGGCGCCCAGTTGTTTTAGCAGGTCCGTTACCGCCTTAGCAGTGCCGCCTGTGGCCAGGAGGTCGTCTATAATGATGACATTCTCTCCCCGGGCAATGGCGTCCTGATGTATTTCCAAGGTGTCGGTGCCGTATTCTAAATCATAGGTCACCGCATGGGTAGATGCCGGTAATTTTCCTTTTTTACGCACGGGGATAAAACCAGCGCCTAACCTGTCTGCTACCGCACCCCCTAAGATAAAACCCCTTGCCTCTATCGCTACTACTTTATCTATGCCCTTGCCTTTGTATTTATCCGCAAGGCTAGCCACCGCCTTTTTAAATGCCTTCTTATCTTTAAATAAAGTGGTGACGTCCCGGAAGAGTATCCCTGGTTTGGGAAAATCGGGGATACTTCTGATATGGTCCGCGAGATGTTTTTTATTTTTTGTCATAGCCCTGCCTCCATTTTTCATTCTTTTCTTTCGTCTATGGATATATCCTGCTGTTGGACAAACTTGCGTAATTTTTTTAATGCCTGTTCTTCTATCTGCCGTACCCTTTCCCGGGAAACCCCTAATTTACCCGCTACTTCCGCTAAGGTATGCACCGCGTTGTTCTTTAGTCCGAAACGCATATCCAGAACTTCCCTTTCCCTGCCCGTCATCATACCCATAAGGTCTTCTATATTTTCTTTGTCCATCGCCCGCTCGACACCCGCATCCGGAGAAACAGCGCTTGTGTCCTGGACCAGATCCATGATCTGGTTTTCATCTTCTTCACCTACAGAGGCATCCAGGGATGAGGTCTTTGAAGAAAGCCAGAAATTGATCTGTTTCATCTTGCTCTTTGTGATCTTCATCTTCTTGGCGATCTCTTCATCAGTAGGGATGCGTTTTAACTTATGCGACAACCTCTCGCTGGTCTTCTTCCATTTGGCGATAAGCTCATTCATATAAACCGGCATACGTATGGTCTTGCCTTGTTCGAATATCGAACGGGTGATCATCTGCCTTATCCACCAGGCAGCGTAAGTAGAAAAGCGGTATCCTTTTTTAGGGTTGAATTTATCCACCGCCTTCATCAGGCCAAGGTTGCCTTCCTCTATTAGATCCAGAAATTGCGTGCCGAAGTGGATATAGCGCTTGGCAATATTGATCACCAGGCGCAGGTTTGCCTGTATCATTATCTTGCGCGCCTGCTCATCTCCTTTTTTAATCCGGATGCTTAATTCTATTTCATCTCTTTCGGTCAAGAGCGGAAAGTGGCGCACTTCTTTAAGGTATGTCTTTAACGCTTCCATGGCTTATCCCCTTAGGACTTCGTTAATAACGCCTGAATCTCTAACGGGCTGTCTTGTCCGTTTATTTCTTGCTTTTCTTTTCCTTTAAGACTGCCTGCGCTGCTGCCAGAATGGCAATGGGTACCCTGAAGGGCGAACAGCTGACGTAATCCATGCCTACATTATGGCAGAATTCTACTGAGCGGGCCTCTCCTCCATGTTCACCGCATATACCCACCTCCAGGCCTTTGCGGGCCGAACGTCCGCGCTGGATACCGATCTTTATCAATTCTCCAATCCCCTCCTGGTCAATGGACTGAAAGGGGTCCTCCTGCAGTATGCCTTTTTTGATGTATTCCGGAAGGAACCCGCCTATGTCATCGCGAGAAAAGCCGAATCCCATTTGGGTCATATCGTTGGTGCCGAAGGAGAAGAATTCGGCTTGGCGGGCGATCTTATCCGCGACAATGGCTGCACGCGGTATTTCAATCATCGTCCCGAACATATGCCTTATTTTCTTCAGGTTATATTTTGCCAGGACCTGCTGGTATATTTGCTTGGAAATAACAAATTGGTCCTCTAGTTCCTTGACATCACAAACCACGGGTATCATTATTTCAGGATACGGTTTCCTGCCCTCTTTGAGCAACTCTGCGGCTGCCTCAAAGATCGCCCTGATCTGCATCTGGCTTATCTCAGGATAAGTAATCCCTAAGCGCACGCCGCGATGGCCCATCATCGGGTTTGATTCATGCAGCGCATCAGCCCGGCCGGATAATTCCTCCAGGGTTATATTCAGTTCTTGCGCAAGCTGGTTAAGCTTGGCGGGATCCCGCGGAACAAATTCATGCAAGGGGGGATCCAGAAGCCTGATTACTACCGGCAGGCCGTCCATGGCCTCCATTGTCCCTTTGATATCTTTTTTTACATAAGGGAATAACTCATCCAGGGCATTTTTCCTTTCATCCTGGGTTTTAGAGACGATCATTTTACGCAGCAGAAACAACGGCTCATCAGAGCCCTTGCCGTAAAACATATGCTCTGTGCGGAATAAACCTATACCCTCTGCGCCAAATTGAGCGGCCTTGCCGGCATCATCCGGGGTATCCGCGTTAGTGCGCACGCCCAGCTTCTTGATGGATTTACACACCTTCAAAAAACTGTTCAACAGCTGGTTTTCTTCCGACGCATCCATCATCGGCAACTGCCCGGCATAGACATTTCCTTTGGTGCCGTTAAGGGTGATCCAGTCACCTTCTTTAAACGCCTTTTCACCTATACGCATTTCTTTGCTGTCATAATACACGTGGACACCGGAGCATCCGACTACGCAGCATTTCCCCCAGCCGCGCGCAACCAGGGCAGCATGCGAGGTCATGCCTCCCCGCGCAGTCAAGATCGCCTGGGCAGCACGCATGCCCTCTACGTCCTCGGGGTTAGTCTCTTCGCGCACAAGAATTACCTTTTTGCCCTGCCTTGCCCATTCTACGGCGTCTTTGGCAGAAAATACTATCTGGCCTGTTGCGCCACCCGGCCCTGCAGGCAGCCCTTTTGCCAAAGGCTTATGCGTCAGTTCTGTCGTGGGATTGATAATAGGATGGAGCAATTCATCCAGTTGGCTAGGTGTTACGCGCATCACCGCTTCTTCTTTTCTGATTGTTTTATCTTTAAGCATGTCCATCGCCATACGCATTGCTGCCGGCCCGTTACGCTTGCCTACGCGGCACTGAAGCATGAACAGGCGGCCCTTCTCAATGGTAAATTCTATATCCTGCATATCGCGGTAATGCCTTTCCAGCCGCTCTTGAATATCAACGAGTTCTTTGTATATCTTAGGCATTGCCTTTTCCAGGGTTATCAGGTCTTTATTATGGTCGGATTTGGAATATTCGTTTACAGGGGCAGGCGTGCGGATGCCGGCGACTACGTCTTCCCCCTGCGCATTGATCAGGTATTCCCCGTAGAATTTATTTTCTCCGTTTCCGGGATTGCGGGTAAAGGCAACGCCGGTTGCGGAATCGTTTCCCATGTTTCCGAAGACCATGGTCTGCACAGTAACAGCAGTGCCCCATTCATCAGGTATGCCTTCTATGCGGCGGTAACTTATTGCCCGTTTGCCGTTCCAGGAAGAAAACACCGCACCTATGCCTCCCCATAATTGCTCATACGGCTCATCGGGGAAATCCTTTTTAAGCACCTCCCTGATCTTCTGCTTAAAGGAGGCACAGAGCCTTTTTAAGTCATCGACAGTCATGTCTGTATCGGCAGAATAGCCTTTTTCTTTCTTAAGGGAGCCCATGATCCTTTCCAGCTGTTTACGTATGCCGGACTCATCATTATGAGGCTCGATTCCGGCTGCCTTTTCCATGACTACGTCGGAATACATCATAATCAGGCGGCGGTAGGCATCATAGACAAAACGGCTGTTGCCGTTACTTTGTTTTATCAGGCCGGGTATGGTCTTCTCGGTCAGCCCGACATTAAGCACGGTCTCCATCATCCCGGGCATGGACCTTCTGGCGCCGGAACGCACGGAAACCAAAAGCGGGGTTTCGGTATCACCGAAACGCCTGTCCATGAGTTTTTCTATCTTTACCATGGCCTTCCCTGCCTCTTCCTTTAAGCCCTTGGGATAGCTTTTCCTATTTTTATAATAATACGTGCAGACTTCCGTAGTAATGGTAAATCCCGGGGGAACGGGAAGTTGTAAGTCCTTATTGCCGGCCATCTCTGCTAAGTTGGCGCCTTTGCCTCCCAGCAGGTTTTTCATGCCTTCGTTGCCGTCCGCCTTTTTACCGCCGAAGAAGTAAACATATTTCTTTGCCATTATTTTTAAAACCCTCCTTTTTTAGTTTGCCTCTTTGTCTTGATAAGCTACTTCAGTTTTTCCCTTAAATAATCCTCTATCTTTGCCTGCCCTATACGCTCCTGCTGCATGGTGTCTCTGTCACGGACAGTGACTTGTTTGTCTTCCAGAGACTGCACATCTATAGTTATGCAATAAAGGGTGCCTACCTCATCCTGCCTGCGGTAGAGCTTACCTATAGCCCCGGTATCATCGTATACGCAAATAAAATTCTTCTTCAGCGTATCGGCTATGCCTTTTGCTAATTCCACGATCTCAGGCCGGTTTCTCAATAACGGCAGGACCGCCACTTTTACCGGCGCAAGGTCTTTATGCAGCCTGAGCACTACGCGTTTGTCGTCCCTGACATTCTCTTCATCATAGGCATCCACTAAGAATGCCAGCATTGCCCTGTCCACCCCTGCCGAGGGCTCTATTATATAAGGATAAAACCTTTCTTTGGCGGCATCGTCAAAATACCTTAAGTCTGTTTCGCTGGCCTTGGCATGCTGAACCAGGTCAAAATCAGCGCGGTTGGCTATCCCCTCTAACTCCGACCAGCCAAAGGGGAATTTATATTCTATGTCCGTGCATGCCAGGGCATAATGCGCGAGCTCATCCTTGGCATGCGGCCTCAGGCGCAGATTTTCTTTTTTGATGCCCATCTGGCTATACCAGGAGAAATGAGCGTCAATCCATCCTTTAAGCTTCTCATCTGCCTCTTGCGGCCGGGTGAAATACTCTATCTCCATCTGTTCGAATTCCCGGGTGCGGAAAGTAAAGTTCCCGGGTGTTACTTCATTACGGAAGGCCTTGCCTATCTGCGCCAGGCCAAAAGGCAATTTAGGATGCCGGGAATCCAGGATATTCAAGAAATTCACAAACATCCCTTGGGCGGTCTCCGGCCTAAGATAGGCTATGCCGCCTGAGTCGTCTATCGCACCCAGGGAGGTCTTGAGCATAAGATTAAAGGGCCGCGGTTCGGTAAGGGTGCCTGCGCATTCAGGGCAGGCGTCCTTTACATGGTCCGCGCGGAACCTTTTCTTGCACTTCTTGCAGTCTACCAGCAAGTCGGTAAAATTCTTAATATGGCCGGATGCCTCCCATACCTTAGGGTGCATAAGTATGGCTGCATCCATCCCAAAGATATCGTTTCTTTGATAGACGTTCGCCTTCCACCATGCCTGCTTTACGTTATTCTTCAATTCTACGCCAAAAGGGCCATAGTCCCAGGTATTGGCCAGTCCGCCGTAAATATCCGAAGACTGGAATATAAAGCCGCGGCGCTTGGAGAGGGAAACCACTTTATCCATCAAATTATCGTCCATAGCCTGTTATTTTTAGCGCAAATCCGCTTAAAAGTCAAGGAAATTCCGCCAGGATCAGCCTGTCTTCTTAATGCTTGATATGATCATCAACACCTTGTCCAGGTTGAGCCGGCAGGCCTTATCTTTGATGTAAATCTTGTAAAAAACGCCCTGCCCATCCACTATATTACAGTCAAAATAATTGCCGGATGAGGCGAGGTTGTAATTTATGAACCCCGATACCTCCCCTATCCGCCAGGTGGTCATCCTTATGTCTTTACCCCTGCCTAAATCCGGGGTGAATATCGCCTTCATAATCATAAAAAAGGCATCAGTGAGGCTGTTCATCTTATCGGGGGTGGCGTGCATGGTATAATATAAAAAGTCATAATTGTTTTTTATGCCTTTTTTACGCAAAGAAGGAAATAAGTTAAGGAAGAAATCCTCTTTTTGCTGGAGCAGGTAAATTGCATTTTCTGAACTCTTACGCAGCCTCTTTTTGTAATAGGGCTTTTTTATTGCTTCTTTTACTACTAAGAAGCCGCGGGGAAGAGAAATCGTCATCCCCGGCAGGCGGTAGAGGACCAAACCCGAAAGATAAAGCGTATCCCCCTTATAACTTCTGATCTCGCCCCCAGGCACCATGCAGAGCATGGGGTTATCCCGGCAGCTGCCTATACCCATTTCTATGTAGGCCTTTAATATTTTGCTGCCTCCGAAGGCAAAAATAAAAACAAGGGCCAGGAATAAAAAAACACCGTTATATATATGTTTAAGGCGCGCCTTCTTCATCTGTCCCTGCATTTATTTTACGCCTTCATTCAGTTTCTTAAGCTCCTCTTCTTTTATGGCAAAAGTGTGTTCCGGGCCCGGAAACTTTCCCTGCAGGACTTCCTCTTTATATGTATTTACCGCTTCTAAAATCAAGGGAGAAAGATTGACGTATTTCTTTACGAACTTAGGGGTATAACGCTCAAATAACCCCAGCATGTCATGGGATACTAATACCTGCCCGTCACAATGTATGCCGGCGCCTATGCCGATAGTGGGTATCTTGATCCTTTGCGTGATTATTCCGGCAATCTTATCCGGCACGCACTCTAAGACCAGGGCAAAGCATCCTGCCTTATCCAGTGACTCGGCCTGTTCAATAAGCCGCTTGGCTGCCTCTGCGTCTTTTCCCTGCACTTTAAATCCGCCTAATTTATCCGCGGTCTGGGGAGTGAGACCAATGTGGCCCATTACGGCAATACCTGCTTTAATAATATCCCCGGTAACCTCAAGGCAGCGGTCGAACCACTCCAGTTTTACGGCGTCGCACTTGGCTTCTTTTATAAAAAGGCTGGCATTCTTTACGGATTCACCGGGGCTGGTCTGGTATGAATCATAAGGCATATCCCCTACCACCAAGGCATGGGTAACCGCCCGGGTAACAGCCTTGGCGTGGTGGAGCATCTGGGGCATGCCGACCTCAGTGGTTGAAGTAAGCCCTAAAACCACATTAGCTAAAGAATCCCCTACCAGGATCACATCTATGCCTGCCCTGTCAATCAAAGACGCCAGAGGATAATCATAGGCGGTGAGCATAGTAATCTTGCGTTTATTCTTCAGGGAACGAATATCTTCTACGGTATTCTTGTTTTGCATATGAGCCCCCTTCTTTTGTTTACGCCTCAATAAACCTGAGGATTACTCCCGGAAAATTATCCGCTAATTTCCTGCCCTTTTCTTTTCCCAAAACAAATATTGCCGTAGCCAGGGCATCGGCAGTCAGGCAATCACCGGCTACTACAGTTACCGATAAAAGCCCTGAACTGACAGGATAACCTGTCTTAGGATCAAAGATATGAGTAAATTTTCTCTTCTTATAAGAAAAACACTGTTCATAACTTCCTGAAGTAGCCACTGCCTGATCATGTAGCTTTAGGTATTCAGCGGGTGAGCCTAAGGAGGGATTTTTTATTGCTACCTGCCAGGATTCAGGTTTTATTAATTGCCAGGGGCCCAGGCGGGTGCCTTCCCTTTTATATCCCAGGCAGTAAATATCGCCTCCTGCATTAATCAGACAGTTTCTAACGCCTGCTCTTTTTAGTTTCTTTATGGCACAATCTACGGCATAACCTTTGGCGATAGCGCCTAAGTCTATCTTCATGCCATGGACCTTGAATTCTACCGTGCTGTCTTTATCCATGATAACTACCTTATCCATGCCTACCATTCTTAAGGCTGACTTTATAATGGCATCCTTAGGCATGATATATTCCTTCCCTGTGAACCCCCATACATCCATCAGCGGCCCTACACTAACGTCAAATGCCCCAAGGCTGGACTGCCAAAACTCATAAGACTTCTCAAACAGAAATAAGGTGTCCTCACTTACCCTTAATTTGCCGTATTGATTTAATCGGGAAACCTCGCTTTTTAAATCGTATTTGCTCAATAATTTCTCTATTCTGGATATTTCAGCGAATGCTATGGGGTGAGCCTTTTTATCTGTTGAAATGACCTCTACGAATGTCCCCATCATGACTTGCGTTTTTTTCTCTAAAGGCTGCTGCGAGCATGCGCATAAGACGCAGGGTAAGAACAAGAGGCATAAAACAATCTTTAACCGGGGGTTAATTATCATTGGCCGCAGAGAATGTATAGCTGGATTCAATAGTCTTTACTAAGTCCGTCAACATGGAATTGACGGGCGTAGAAAGCCCTAATTCCTGCGACTGGCGCACAATCACGCCGTTTATAAAGTCTATTTCCGTGCGTTTTCTGCGCAGGACATCCTGCAGCATGGAAGAGATATTTGCCGCGGTAGCCTCGCATACCGCCTCTACCTTTGCCAGGGGGTCGTCATAGATAAGTTTTATCCTTTTACGTTTGGCAACACGGATCGCCTCGGTAACCGCTTCGCGCAATATCCTGCGCGTGCCTTCAAATTCAATCAACCTGCCGTTATGCAGGCGGGTAATAGCGGTAAGGGCGTTTATGCCGACATTGATCAGGAGTTTTGACCAAAGCAGGGCCTTGATATCGCGTGAAATCCTTGTCTCAAGCCCTACCTTATTGAACAGCTCCCGGATAGCGCGCATTTCCACGGGTATTTTTCCGTCTATCCTGCCGATCACCGTATCCCCTTTTCCGGCATGGCGGATATGGCCCGGGCCCAAAAGAGTTGCCCCTAAACTGGTTACCCCGCCGATCACCCGCTCTGCCCCCACAGCCTCACCTATTACTTCTATGTTCCCAATGCCATTTTGCAGGGTCAGGACCTTTGTATCCTCACCTAAGAGCGTCTTCACCTGTATGACCGCTTCTTTGGTATCGTATGACTTGACGCAAATGATTATTAAATCCGCGCCCTGCGTATCCCCTGTCTCGGAAATAACCGGTATATCGGCATGCCAATTACCGGAAATGCCCTCAACGCTTATGCCTTCCTCATTAATCTTCACCGCGCGTTCCTTATTTTTGTCAAAGATCTTTATCTCTTCCCTGGATTTTGATAAAAAAGCGGCTATCAAACAACCTATTGCCCCCGGCCCTACAATGAGTATTTTCATCATACCCCCTTACTAAAGGATTATTTCTTTTGCTAAAGCAGGCCCATCTGCCCCAATACCTTCCTTGAGCGAAGTTCCTTGCCCAGGTGCAGGTTCAAAAATGTATTCAACACCAACTCCAGCTCTTTTTTTATCTGCGGGTTCATCCCTAATTTTAATGCATGCAGAAAATCATTTCTTTCTATATGCAAGATAGTAGCGACTGTCCCCCGGTAAATGTTGCGCGCGCTTTTATCTCTCAGGCAGCAGCGCGGACAGAGCAGGCCGCCGAAAGAAAAGCTGAATTTTGCCTGTCCTGAGATTTTAGAACCACAGCAAACACATGAATCAAAATGCGGCTTAAATCCCGAAAGTGCCAGCATCTTGATATTAAAAGCGGTTATGATCTTATGCGGATCCCTTATTTTTTCTATCTCCCTTAACGCCAGAATAGAGAGCTCAAACACCTCTTCGTTCTCCTCCTCCGCAGGCATAACCGTATTCACCAGCTCCATCATAAGGTTGCTCAAACCTGCCCTGGATACGTCCTGCCTGACAGCGTCAAAATTATAGCGCAGGTCGCATTGCGAGACGAGATGCAGGTCTGAATTCCTCTTATGGTAGAAGATTATCTCATTATAAGAAAAAGGCTCCAGGGTGCTTGCGAATTTCCCATGCTCCCTCCTGAATCCTTTTAATAATCCGCTTAATTTTCCAAATTGGCGGGTATAAAAATTAACGATCAGCGAGGTCTCGCGGAAATCGTATTTGTTTAAGACTATCGCTTCAGCTTTTTGTAGGGGCATATATCTCCAAGGCCGCCAGTATCCTTTTAGATTCCGCATCCATCTTCCTGCGCCCTGCGCGGGTATGGTCATCAAAACCAAAAAGATGCAGCAGGCCGTGCACAATATAAAGATAGAGCTCGAATTTTATACTAGTATTGAATATCCTGGAGTTAGATTGCGCTGTTTCTGTAGATATGAATATATCCGCAAAGGCCTCTTTCTTGCCGGAGCGAAGGACTCCCAGGTCAAAGGCCAAGACATCCGTTGGTTTATTTATCCCTGAAAACCTTTGGTTTATTGCCTGTATTTTATTATTTGAGATGAAACATACGGTTATTTCACCGTCTTTGTATATGCGCTGCCTGGCTAAAACAAAATTAACTGCCCTGCGTATATCTTTATGGCTGATGGGGAGACTTCTTTGACAGTTCCTTATGGCTATCTTCACTAAAAACTCAATGAGAGTGTTCGGGATAGGTTATACGGTTATGGTATATCCCGCTGAGTATGCGTATGAATACTGCAGATATCTTCTCCAGGTCTTTCAAGGTAAGGTCGCATTCATCAAGCTGCCTGTCGATAAATTTATTATTTATGATCTTGTGCACTGCCTCTTCAATGCTCGCGGGCGCATGGTCTTTTAAGGTGCGCATCGCTGCCTCCACCGAATCGGCAAGCATTACGATGGCAGTCTCTTTGGTGTTAGGCTTGGGGCCGGGATAACGGAACCCTTCCTCCTTTATTCCTTCTACGTCTTCCGATGACTCCAGCGCACGGCGGTAAAAATAATAGACCAGGCTGTTGCCGTGGTGGCGGATTATAAAATCCGTAATACGGGGGTTAAGTTTAAATTTATTGGCGAGTTCCATTCCTTCCTTGACATGGTTCATAATCACCATTTTACTCATGGTAGGAGAAAGGCTGTCATGTTTACTTTCTTGCGCGGTCTGGTTCTCGCTGAAATATTCAGGCTTTTGGAGTTTACCTATATCGTGGTAATATGCGCCTATCCTGGCAAGCAGGGCGTTTGCGCCCACCTCATAACAGGCTGCCTCTGACAAATTACCCACTACCAGGCTATGGTGATAGGTGCCGGGCGCCTCTAATATCATCCTTTGCAGGAGAGGGTGATTAAAGTCAGAGAGCTCAAGCAGGCTGATAGTGGTTACTGTCTTAAAAAAGTACTCAAAGATGGGCAAAACCCCCAGGACGATTATGCCGCAGGCAAGGCCGTTTAGCGCAAACAAAATATACCTGTCCATCAGGCCAAACCGATAGCCCTCTGCGAGGAAGAAAAGAACGGCCTGTAAAAGGCCTGCCAACAATCCGATGCGTATGATCGCCATACGCCGGCGGGGCCTTTGTGTGAGAATAGAGGCAAATATGGAGCTGGTAAAGAATATCACCCCGCAATGAATATCAGCGGCAACAGAACTGACTAAGGTTGCGGCGGCAAGACAGAGCAGAAAAGAGACCTCTAATTCTCCCAGGAGGGTCATAGCTAAAAGGGGGACGGCAAGAAAGGGTATATAGTAATCTGCGTATCCTTGCCGCAGCGTAAAATAAGCGACGGCGTATATAATAACCAGGATAAGGGATAGATTAAGCAGGGTAGCCTTTTTTTCCAGGTGGCGGCATTGAAAATAAACGGCTAATACGAACAGAGATATTGCCACAACCCATCCTGTATGCAATAAATAACAGGCGCCAAATAAGAGCGCCGCAAAAAATATCTTCTTTAATCTACTTTTGGCGAGCGGCATTATCATAGGCCTCGATGATTTTCTGCACTAACGGATGCCTGACCACGTCAGCTCCGCTAAAATAGACCAGTCTTATTCCTTCAATATCACCTAATATCTCCTGTGCCGCAAGCAGGCCTGTAGGGCTGCCTCCGGGTAAATCGCTCTGGGTCATGTCTCCGGTAATCACTGCCTTGGAATCAAATCCCAGACGCGTTAAAAACATCTTCACCTGTTCCGGGGTGCAATTCTGGGCCTCATCCAGGATAATAAAGGCATCGTTCAAAGTCCTGCCGCGCATATATGCCAGGGGCGCTACCTCGATGATCCCGGTCTCCAGGTATTTTTCTATACGCTCTACCTCCATCATATCGTAAAGCGCATCATACAACGGGCGCAAGTACGGGGATATTTTTTCATACATATCACCGGGAAGGAACCCTAAAGACTCACCCGCTTCAATCGCAGGCCTGGTCAGGATTATCCTGCGCACCTCCTGTTTTTTTAAGGCCTCTACCGCAGAGGACATGGCTAAATAGGTCTTGCCGGTGCCTGCAGGTCCCAGGCCGAATACAATGGAGTATTTCTTGATCGCCTCCACATATTCAGACTGCACTTTTGTGCGCGGCCCGATATGTTTTGCCTTGAATATCTGTGCCTCCAGGTTATTCCTTGGGACAGGCAGGTTATTTTGCCTTATATCGCTGCGTCCGGAAAGTAAAGGGCGTGATTGTGCAGGGGGCAAGTCTCCTGAGCCGGAGCGTATCTGGCTTAAAAGATAGTTAATGGCTTTGGAGGCCTTAGCTATATTAGCAGCCGCACCGCTTAACCTAAGATCATCCGGCCGCAGGCTTATCTTGATTTTATACTCTTTTTCTATAGCCCTTAAATTCCGGTCATGCAGCCCAAAGAGAGCCTTTATCTCTTGCGGGCTTATGCCTTGAATCCTTTTCTCCATCTTTTATTTCAGGTTCTCTGAGGGCTCTTTAAGAGGCTCCAGGGGGACATCAATAACCTGCCCGGGATAGATCTTGTTCGGCCCCTTAAGCGCTTCTTTATTGGCATCATATATCTTCATCCATTTTTTGGCAGTGCCGTAGAATTTCTTAGAGATCTTCTGAAGGGTGTCCCCTCTTTTTACCGTGTATTTTTCTACTGCTGGTACAGCAACCGGTGCATTTAACTCTTCCGTGCTGGAAGTAAGGTAGCCGCGATTTCCTGCAAGAACAGGTTCTTCCTGGGTGATAGTTTCTTCCCTGGCCCCTGCCTCCTGTTTAGGCATTTTTTCGAATTTCACGGGAGAACGCAGCTCCATCTCTACTATTCTGACTTCACGGGTAGGCTTGTGTTCTTTTGTAGGCCCTTCCTGCCCTTTACCCATAAGGTAACCGCGGTTGCCGGTGTTTAAATCCTGGTCAAGCCTGTCTTTAGTCGCCACATATGTCCTTACCGTGCAGCCGGACAACAGGCCAACCGCGGCAAGCCCTAATAAAACCTTCAGCCTTACGCCTGTAATCATTTTTCCCTCCTTATTTTCTTTTTTAATAAAAGATGCAATTCCTCCAGCTGTTTTTCATCTACGCTTGAAGGCGCTCCTGTCAACGGACAAAAGGCATTGCTGGTTTTGGGGAATGCGATCACCTCTCTTATACTGTCCTGTCCAGACAATATTGCCAGAAGCCTGTCCAGGCCAAGGGCAATGCCTCCATGCGGCGGAGCGCCGTATTGAAATGCCTCCAGGAGAAAGCCAAAACGTTTATGCGCTTCCTCTTTGTTTATCCCGATTATAGAAAATATCCTCTCCTGAAGTCGTTGATCGTGTATCCTGATCGAACCTGAACCTATCTCCATACCGTTTAAGACCAGATCGTAAGAACGCGACTTTATTTTATCCGGGGCCTCCTCCAGCATATCTATATCTTCTTTGCGAGGGGCGGTAAAAGGGTGGTGTTCGCTCTCCCAGTGTTTTTCCTGCGTATTGTATTTAAATAAAGGAAAGTCCGTTACCCAGGCAAAGGCAAATTCCTTATTCAGCTCTTTCCTCAGGTCCGGTTTATCGCTTGAGTATTTCTGCTGGGTTAAAGAAAAATCAAAGCGGGGAAAAGGTATCGCAAGGTCTATGCCTTTTATATTTTTAAAAATGAGCCGCATAAGTTCTTCCGTAAGGCTGAATATATCTTCTTCGTCTATAAAAGACATTTCAAGGTCTAACTGCGTAAATTCCGGCTGGCGGTCCGCACGCAGGTCTTCATCACGGAAACACTTGGCTATCTGATAATATTTTTCTATTCCGGAAACCATTAAGATCTGTTTAAACAACTGCGGAGACTGCGGCAGGGCGTAGAATTGGCCGGGGTTAAGCCTGGAAGGCACCAGGTAGTCACGCGCGCCTTCAGGTGTGGATTTGGTCAATATCGGGGTCTCGCATTCTATAAAGCCCCTGGAATCCAGATACGGGCGTATTATCGTATATGCCTTATGGCGCAGAATAAAATTATCAAATATATTCTTACGGCGCAAGTCCAGATAGCGGTATTTAAGGCGTGCTTCTTCGCTCACCTCTGTATCCTCTGCTATCTCAAAAGGCGGATTAAGACTGGGGTTAAGGATTTCAAGGTTTAACGCTAAGACCTCTACCTCTCCTGTGCCGATCTTAGGGTTAACGGTGCCTTTAGGCCGGCTGTTTACTTTTCCGCCTACCTTGATCACGAACTCACTCCTTAACTCCTGGGCAATCTTATGTGCCTGGCCGGCATCTGAGGGCGCGAAAACTACCTGGGTCAACCCATAGCGGTCGCGGATATCTATAAAAATAAGCTTGCCGTGGTCGCGCCTGTTGGCTACCCAGCCGCAAAGCGTAACCTCTTTACCGATATCCCCCGCCCTTAATTCCCCGCATGTATGCGTACGCAACATTACTTTATCCTGCCTTCTTCTTTAACTCTCCCAACAGGGACTCCTGATCAAGTTCTCTTTGCTCCCCGCTGCCCATGTCCTTCAGCAATACCTTATTATTACGCAATTCATTTTCTCCGATGATCACGGTGTAACCGGCACCCAGATCATTAGCCAGGCGAAGCGCCCCTTTTAAAGAACGGCCGGTGTAATCCGTATCCGCGGCAAAACCTGCCTTGCGCAAAGAATCAAGCAGTCTTACTGCGTATTCTTTAGCCTCTTCCCCCAAAGAAATAATATAAACAAGTTTATGCGCCCCGGGCTCAGGTTTATAATCTGCCGCAAGTAAGATCCTCTCCACGCCAAAGGCAAAGCCTACTGAACCGGCTCTATCCCCTCCTAATTCACTGACCAGGGCATCATAGCGCCCGCCTGCGCCCAGGGCGTCCTGACTGCCCAGCCCCTGATGGGTTATTTCAAATACGGTGCGGGTATAGTAATCCAGGCCGCGCACAAGATGAGGGCTTAAGGTATAAGGTATTTTTAAATTATCCAGGCCTGAGCGCACCCGGGAAAAATGCCCTTTACAATCAGGGCAAAGGTGCGTGTCAGTAATTTTCAGCTTCTGGATTATCTGACGGCAGGATTCTTTTTTGCAATCCAATATGCGCAATATATTACGTTCAAACCTCGCCTTGCACTCCTGGCAGAGGCCGTCTATATTTACGCCAAGCGCCTTACGTAAACCATCGCTTAACCCTTTTTTATCCTTAAGGCAGCCCAGGCTGTTAATCTTGATCTGATAGCCTTCTACGGAAAATGCCTTCAACAGGCGATCTGACAGGGCAATTACTTCTACATCTAAGAAAGGATCAACTGAACCGATGACCTCGCAGCCAATATGATGGAACTGCCTCAGGCGCCCTTTTTGCGGCCGCTCCAACCTGAACATGGGGCCTATATAATAAAGTTTGGCCAAGGGAGATATATTGTTTTCTATGTAGGCCCGCACTACTGAGGCAGTTGCCTCCGGGCGCAGGGCGTATATATCCGTATCATTATTTATCAGAAACATCTGTTTCTGGACTACCTCTGTCACTTCCCCCAAAGAACGGTTGAATAGCGCAGCCTCTTCTATAAGGGGCGGGCGTATCTCGCGATAGTTATAAATAGAAAAAATCTTGCGGCTTATTTTTTCTATCTCCTGCCAGCAAGATATTTCTTCTGGTAAAATATCCTTTGTCCCGGGGATCCGTTTAAACATATTATCTACCCAGCCTTCTTCCTAAAAACAACAAGGGCTCAAAAGCTAAAGAGTATCCGGTAGTTTTTTAAGTGGAGCGCTTTAAGGGCGCGTTGAAAGGCGGCGGCCGTTTACAGTCTCTATTACCTGACTGAGTTCCATTAAGGCTGCCTTATTTTACTTTGTGTTTTATTTCTAAGCCCGGCTTAAAGACAACAACCTTGCGAGGCGGCACAGGGACTACTTGGCCGGTGCGGGGATTCCTTCCAATACGGCTTTTTCTCTGTTTGATCTTAAATACGCCGAAATTACGCAGCTCTATCTTTTCTCCCCTGACTAAAGCCTCAATAACGCAATCAAAGGTCTTTTGCACCACCTTTTTAACGTCTATCTGTTTTAAGCCTGTATCGTCAGATACCTTCAGAATTATATCTTTTTTGGTCATTACTCACCTCCTTATCAGTTTCTAACCTAACCCTAACATCAGCAAAAACTTACGTCAGGTATAGTTCTGTATATAACACAAAAAAGCAGGATGGTCAAGGAAAAAGTCTTGTTACATGACCAGGGAAAGCTTGTCCTCTCCCAGCAGAGATTCTATGTCGTTAATCAATTTCTCAGAAGGTGTTACAAATAATCCGTCACTTACTACCAGCTGCAGGCGGGAACGGGAGGGTGAGCCTAAATGCAGGTAAATAGGTATGGAGCCCTGCGAGGAAATGAGCAGCTCTTTCAGGCTTTCAAAGAGATTCTCTCTTGCCCCTTGAAGGTTGATATTTATCCCGGTGATTAACTTATATATTTCCTCCATCGGAAAAAGGTCATTGGCGATGATCTTGGGGGTATCCTCTCTCAGGTTAAGCCTGCCCCGCACCATTACTACCGTGTTAAGCAGTATATAGCGGGAGACCTTCTGAAAGGAAAGAGGAAAAACCAGAACCTCTACTACCCCTTCTAAGTCTTCCAGTTTCAATATGGCCATGCGTTCCTGTTTTGCGCGGGTAGTAGTCTGCTTGATCTTAGCGATCAACCCGACTATTTTTATCTCGCTTCCGTCTTCATATTGGCTAAGGTTAGAGGTGGATGCAGCGGTAAAACGTTTTAACTGGTGGGCATAGCGCGCCAGGGGATGGCCGCTGACATAGAATCCCAGCATATCTTTTTCAAAAGCAAGCAGTTGAGGCTGCGGCCATTCTTTCACTTCAGGCAGATTAAGGACCGCCTCCTTAAAGCCATTGCCTGCTGCCATCTGGTCAAAGAAAGAAAGCTGGCCCTTTGCCTTTTCTTTCTGTATACGGGAAGAATATTCCAATATCACATCCAGAGAAGCCACCATTTGGGCCCTGGGCATTGAGAAGGTATCCAGGGCGCCGCATTTTATCAGGCTTTCTAAGACCTTACGGTTGACCAGCCTCAAATCAATGCACCGGCAGAGCTCTTCCACTGTCCGGAAGGCGCCGTATTTATCCCTGGCCTGGATCACGGATTCAATCGCCCCCCGGCCGACATTCTTGACGGCTAAAAGCCCAAAACGGATGGTCTTCTCGTCTATGACTTTAAAGAGGGCATCGCTCTGGTTTATATCCGGTGGCAATATATCAATACCCATGCGCGCGGATTCGTTCACATACTCTACGATCTTATCGGTATTATCCCGCTCTGAAGTAAGCAGGGCATTCATAAATTCAACCGGGTAATTTGCCTTCAGGTATGCCGTGCGGTAGGATATCATGGCGTATGCTGCGCTGTGGCTGCGGTTGAACCCGTAACCGGAGAAATATTCGATGTGGTCAAAGATGCGGTTTGCGCAAGACTCGTTTATTTCGTTCTTCATGCATCCTAAGATAAAATGCTTCCTTTGTTTCTCCATGGCCTCGGGGATCTTCTTACTCATTGCCCGGCGTAAAAGGTCTGCCTGGGCCATGCTAAAGCCGGCTAAAAGAGAAGCTATCTGCATGATCTGTTCCTGGTATACCATAATCCCATACGTATCCTTGAGCACCGACTCCATCTTTTTATGCTCGTATTTTATGGGCACGCGGTTATGCCGGCGCTGAATAAAATCATCGAGCATGCCTGAGCCCATAGGCCCGGGCCGGTAAAGGGCAAGGAGGGCGATTATGTCTTCAAATCTTTCCGGTTCCAGTTTCTTAAGCAGGTCACGCATCCCAGAACTTTCCAACTGAAAAACGCCTGTACTTTGAGCCGAAGAAAGAAGTTTATAAGTCTCGGGGTCATCCAGGGTTATATTGTTGATGTCAAAGCCCTCTTTGTTTTCATGGTAGTGCCTTTTGTTTATGAGTTTTACTGCCTCATCCACTACTGTCAGTGTCCTTAACCCCAAAAAATCTACTTTTAACAGGCCGATCTTCTCTAATAGAGACATGCTATAGCCGGTGGTTACCTGGCCGTCTGCGGTCTTAAAAACCGGCATGTAATTATCCAGTGGTTTATCGGCTATCACTACCCCGGCAGCATGTATCGAGGCGTGGCGGTTTAAGCCCTCCAGGGAAAGTGCAATATTGATCAATTTAGTTATGGTAGGGTCATTTGTATAAAGCTCTTTTAATTCCGGCTCGCTTACCAGCGCATCTTTAAGGGTCATATTGGGATCCGGCGGGATCATTTTAGCAATACGGTCCACATCCGCATAACTTATCCCCATGACCCTGCCCACATCCCTTATTACTGCGCGCGCCTGCATGGTCCCAAAGGTAATGACCTGGGCTACGTTTTCCTGCCCGTATTTTTCCGTCACATATTCTATTACCTCGTTCCTGCGTTCATAACAGAAATCTATGTCTATGTCAGGAAGCCCCGTCCTTTCGGGGTTGAGAAAACGTTCAAAGAGCAGCCCGTATTTTAAGGGGTCTATATCTGTGATCCCCAGAAGATAGCTGGTTAAACTCCCGGCTGCAGAGCCGCGGCCCGGGCCTACCGGTATAGAATGACTTTTGGCATAGTGTATAAAATCCCAGACGATTAAAAAGTAACTGATAAATCCCATATCCTTAATGATCCCGAGCTCCTCTTCCAGCCTTTCCTTGATTTTATCGGTTACCTCAGGGTATCTTTTCTTTAACCCTTCCTCGCAGAGTTGACGCAGGAATTCCCCTTTTTCCACTTTTCCCGGAGGTTCGTAACGCGGCAGGTGGACTTTAGAAAAGTCCAGCTCCAGATTACATCTCTCGGCGATCTCTATGGTGTTGGATATGGCCTGCGGCAGGTCTTTAAAGAGCTCTTTCATTTCCCGGGGAGACTTAAAATAAAATTCTTCGGTCTGAAAACGCAGCCTATTGGGGTCATCAAGGGTAGTCTGTGTCTGAATACAGAGCAGGGCCTCATGGCTTGCGGCATGTTCTTTCTTAAGATAGTGCACGTCATTGGTGGCTACCAGCGGAATATCCAGTTCTTTGGATATCTTAAGCAGGCCTTCATTGGCGATCTTCTGTTCGGGGATAAAATTCTGCTGGACCTCTAAATAAAAATTTTCTTTTCCCAGGATATTTAAATATTCATCCGCCACCTTCAGGGCGTCATGGTAACGCCTCTGCTGCAACAAGACGGGTATCTCTCCTTTGATACATGCGCTCAGGCCGATGATGCCTTTCTGGTATAAAGACAGTATTTCTTTATCAATACGCGGCCGGTAATAAAATCCTTCCAGGTAGCCGAGTGAGACTAATTTCATCAGGTTGCGGTATCCGGTTTCATCCTTAGCTAATAATATCAAATGGTAGGAAGAATCTTCTATCCCGCTCGTGGTCTTATCCAGGCGGCTTGAGGGGGCAACATAAACCTCGCAACCGATAATCGGTTTTATCCCCGCCTTTTGCGCCTCCAGATAAAAATCTATGGCCCCAAACATATTCCCGTGGTCGGTAATCGCCAGGGAGTCCATCTTATATTCATTGGTCAAAGCCAGGAGATCGGGTATGCGGCAAGCGCCGTCAAGCAGGCTGTATTGGGTATGCAGGTGTAGATGGATGAATTCCGAACGCGGCATGGTTAATTATAGGCCCTGGTATGCGGATAGCCCAAAAGCGCCTTCTAAATCATTCCCATTCGATAGTAGCAGGAGGCTTGGAGCTGATATCGTAGACAACGCGGTTTACACCCTTGACTTCATTGATAATACGGTTGGAGATCTTGCCCAGCAGTTCATATGGCAGCTTCACCCAGTCCGCGGTCATCCCGTCTAAACTGGTTACGCAGCGCAAGGCAACCACATTCTCATAGGTCCGCTCATCACCCATCACCCCTACGCTCTTTATGGGAAGGAGTATGGCAAAGGACTGCCAGACCTGTTCATAAAGATGGGCATTCCTGATTTCATCTATTACGCGCCGGTCTACCTCGCGCAACAAATTCAGACGCTCATCATTCACCTCGCCAATGATCCTTATGGCGAGGCCTGGCCCGGGGAAAGGCTGCCGGTAGATTATCTCTTCGGGTAGCCCCAATTCCTGGGCAATCTGGCGCACCTCATCTTTGAACAAATCCCTTAACGGTTCGATAAGGCGCAGTTTCATATGCTGCGGCAGGCCGCCGACATTATGATGGCTTTTTATCCGGCTGGATGGCGCACCACTTGCAGGGATAGATTCTATGACATCCGGGTAAAGGGTGCCCTGGGCCAAATATTTTACGCCTTTTACTTTCTTTGCTTCCTCTTCAAATACCTTTACAAACTCATCCCCGATGATCTTGCGTTTTTCTTCGGGGTCTGTCACGTCTTTGAGGCGGATCAAGAAACGCTTGCTGCGGTCAACATAATCAAGGTTAAGATGGAGCAGGCCCTGAAATACCTTTTTTATCTGCTGGGGCTCATCTTTTCTTAACAGGCCGTTATCGATGAATATGCATTTAAGGTTCCTTCCGATCGCCCTATGGATCAACAATGCGGCGACCGAAGAATCTATCCCGCCGCTTAAACCCAGGACTACCTTGTCTTTTCCCACGGTCTTCTTGATATATTCTACGCTGTCATGAATAAAAGAATGCATAGTCCAGCGCCCCAGGCAGCCGCTGGCCTTGAATAAAAAATTGCCTAATATCTGTCCACCCCTGTCGGTATGCGTTACTTCAGGGTGAAATTGCACGGCAAAGACCTTGGCCCGGCGGCAGGACATAGCCGCTATCGGCGTATTTGTGGTATGGGCAATAGTATGGAATCCATGGGGAAGCTTGCTCACATAATCCCCATGGCTAGCCCAACAGGTGAGGTTTCCGGGCAGGTGCGCTAATAGGTCGCGGTTGTCATCAATAAAGAGCTCTGTCTTGCCGTATTCGCGCTCTTTATTATGTTTTACCTTCCCGCCTAACATCTCGGCAATGACCTGCATCCCGTAACATATGCCCAATATGGGTATGCCTAATTTAAATATCCCTTTATCCGGGTAAGGGCTTTTCTTGCTGGTCACCGAAGACGGGCCGCCGGAAAGGATAAGTCCTTTAGGAAAAAGCAGGGCTATTTCTTTTGCGGGGGTATTGTAGGGGATTATTTTAGAAAAGACCTTATTTTCTCTCACCCTTCTGGCGATCAACTGGGTGTACTGGGAGCCGAAATCCAAAATAATCACTGTTTGTCTGGTCATTTTTATTACTCCGCGATTTAAGGATATTTTTATTTACCCATTCCCACACGTTGGCCGACCTGGAATATTTTACCTTCGGTCTGGATGGAAGGGGCGATTATGATTTCCACGTCGTGCATCTGTTTTATACAACTGGCGCCTAAAGAAGCCATGGATGTCTTTAATGCGCCGATTAAGTTCTGTGAGCCGTCATCGACTTTAGCAGGGCCAAAAAGTATTTCTTTTAAAGCACCCGTAGTGCCTACATAGATACGTGTCCCGCGCGGCAAATTTACGTGAGAAGTAGCCATGCCCCAATGATAGCCTTTACCTGGGGCTTCCTTTGCCCGGGCAAAGGATGAGCCTATCATCACCGCATCTGCGCCGGAGGCAAAGGCCTTGCATATATCACCACCCCGGTTCATTCCGCCGTCAGTTATAATGGGTATATATTTACCTGTCCTTTTATAATAATAATCTCTTGCCGAAGCTGCATCAACCGTAGCAGTCACCTGAGGCACCCCTATTCCCAATACGCCGCGCGTAGTGCAGGCAGCCCCCGGGCCTACCCCGATCAATAAGGCGGATGCGCCGGTAGAAAGCAGGTCTAAGGTAGTCTCGTAAGTAACGCAGTTGCCGATTACCACCGGTATCTTTGTCGCTTTACAGAATTTAAATAAATCCAGGCTCTTATACTCCCTTGAAATATGTTTAATGGTAGTCACCGTAGACTGGACCACAAATATATCCGCCCCCGATAAGACCGCGATCTTTGCAAACCTCTCGGCGTTAGCCGGTATACAACTGACTACCGCGGTCGCACCCTTCGCTTTTATCTGTTCTATCCGTTTGGCTATAAGCTTTTCTTTTATAGCAGTGGTATATATCTCCTGGGTCAACTCCGTGGCTTTTTGCGGGCTTGCACGGGCGATCTTTGCCAAGACGACATCAGGGTTTTCGTAACGCGTCTGCACCCCGTCCAGGTTTAATACAGCTATGCCGCCTAATTTCGACATCTCCACGGCAAATTTTACATCCACCACCCCGTCCATCGCCGCAGCCATGATGGGGACGCTGAATTTTTTGCCCGCAATTTCAAGAGTAGTATCTACTTCTGCAGGGTTGATAGTCTTATCCCCCGGCACCAGGGCAATCTCATCAAAACCGTAACAACGGCGTGCGCGCCTGTTAATACCTATCCATTCGCCCATGTCAGATCTCCTTAGTTATAAATTATTATATACCAATAAGTTAAGGATATAAATAAACCTAAAAAGCGGGGCTAACAAGAGGATTGGCTGAAATTTTACCTTAATCCGCCTGCTTTGTCAATACTTATTTTGAAAAATGGCCTGTCCCGGATAAAGAAAATAAAAAAGGCGGAGGGTTTTAAGCCTCCGCCTTTTTTATTTACAATACTTCTTTTTAATACATCCCGCCGCCGCCGTAACCTCCTGCCGGTGGCATAGGTGGCATCTTTTCTTCTTTTTCCGGCTTGTCTACTACAAACGCCTCTGTGGTCAAAAGCAAAGAGGCAATGCTGGATGCATTCTGCAATGCTGAACGCGTAACCTTGGTCGGGTCAATAACGCCGGCATCGATCATATTCACATAGGCATCCTGGGATACGTCATAACCTTCGTTAGTCTTGCACTCCTTGACCTTCTGCACCACTACCGAACCTTCAAGGCCCGCATTGTTTGCCAGCTGCCTTATCGGCTCTTCAAGCGAGCGCTTTACGATATCCACGCCTATTTTTTCATCCCCTTCTAACTTTAGTTTATCCAGGGCAGGTATGGCGCGCAGTAGGCCTACGCCTCCTCCGGGGATAATACCTTCTTCTACTGCTGCTCTAGTCGCATGCAAGGCATCTTCTACCCGGGCCTTTTTTTCCTTCATCTCGGTCTCGGTAGCAGCGCCTACATTGATTACCGCTACTCCTCCGGCAAGTTTTGCCAGCCTCTCCTGTAATTTCTCTTTGTCGTAATCAGAATCAGTATCGTCCATCTGTTTCTTGATCTGGGCGATCCGGGCATTTATACTTGCGGTCTTGCCTGCCCCTTCTACTATCGTAGTATTCTCTTTGTCAATCTTGACCTTTTTGGCGCGCCCTAAGTCTTCTATGTCTATATTTTCCAACTTTAATCCCAGGTCTTCGGTTATAGCCTTGCCGTTGGTAAGTATGGCAATATCTTCCAACATGGCCTTACGCCTATCACCGTAGCCGGGGGCCTTTACTGCGCAGGCGGTAAATGTCCCGCGTATCTTATTGACTACCAGCGTAGCCAGGGCCTCTCCTTCAACCTCTTCTGCTATGATCAAAAGGGGTTTTCCGGTGCGGGCTATTTTTTCAAGCAAAGGCAGGATGTCTTTTAAGGAAGATATCTTTTTTTCGTAGTTAAGGATATACGGCTCTTCCAGTAAACACTCCATGCGCTCGGCATCAGTAACAAAATAAGGGGATAAATACCCCTGGTCAAACTGCATACCTTCTACGGTCTCAAGGGTAGTGGCAGTGGACTTGGCCTCTTCTACGGTGATGACCCCGTCTTTGCCGACCTTATCCATTGCTTCTGCAATCAGGTCGCCAATAGTAGTATCGCAATTGGCGGCTATGGAGCCTACCTGGGCTACTTCTTTTTTATCTTTAATGGGGGTGGAAAGTTTCTTCAGCTCCTCCACCACTTTAACCACTGCCTTTTCAATCCCTCTCTTTAATGACATAGGGTTTGCCCCGGCAGTAACGTTCTTCAGGCCTTCGCGGTAAATCGCCTCCGCTAATATAGTGGCGGTAGTCGTGCCGTCTCCGGCTATATCCGAAGTCTTTTCCGCTACTTCCTTGACCATCTGGGCGCCCATATTCTCATATGGGTCCTCCAGGTCGATTTCTTTGGCTACAGTAACGCCGTCTTTGGTGATCGTCGGCGAACCAAATTTCTTATCCAGTACAACATTACGCCCCTTGGGGCCCAGGGTCACCTTGACTGCCGCGGCCAACTGCTCTACGCCGCTTAGGATCTTCCTGCGGCCTTCATCCTTAAACAATAACTGCTTTGACATAAATTCCTCCTTTTAATGAACCCCCGCTTATTTAATAACTGCCAGGATATCCTCTTCGCGCATGATCAATAACTCCTCGCCTTCTTTAGTAGTTATTTCATTGCCCGAATATTTGCCATAAAGAACCTTGTCCCCCACCTTTACTTCCGGGGCCTGAAAAGAACCGTTGTCTAAAACCTTGCCCTTGCCAACCGCCATAACCTTGCCCTCTTGCGGTTTTTCCTTGGCAGTGTCAGGTAAGACAATGCCTCCCTTAGTCTTATTTTCCGCTTCCAGTGGTTTTACCACCACGCGGTCTCCTAATGGCTGTATGTTCATACTCACACCTCCTTAGATGTTTTATTGGTTATTTTTATTTTAGCACTCTCAAGTATAGAGTGCTAATTATAAAATAAAAAAAAATCTTGTCAAGATTTTTTTTAAGATTTTTCTACAGGCTATACACCCAGGCCCTGATTCTACACCGCGCTTAAGACCTCCGACATGCCGAATAAATCCACTTTTTCAAGCAGTATCCCCGCCCGGTAGAGATGCCCGGGGGCCTCTTCTGCCCAAGCCACCTTTCCGCGGGTATAAAATTTCTCGCCCTTCTTAATTATGGGCAGCCATATCTCAAGCAGGGCGGATTTAAGCAGGGATTTTTCCGTAATTATGCCTATGCCCCGCGCGCTTATGTCTTCGGTTTTAGCAAGCCCCCATTCGTTAGAAACCCGGTTACGAAAACGCAAAGATATATTTGCGGGGATCCGGGAAAATACCCTGCGGTCCTGGGATTTTGTGTTTTTTATAACCATTTTTAGCAATAAAAAAGGCAACCCATATGCATGAGCTGCCCTACCTTAATAATACCCTGATAAAATCGCTGCGCTTAGCCTTTACTCCTGTCTTCTTTCCTGGCTTCATCTTCTTGGCTTCTGCGTGGCTGGCCATTTTTATATTACTACAAAAACATAAAATGTCAATGCAATTCTTTAAGCTTTTATCAGTCTTAATTTTTGTTTTTAAGGCTTGCGAACAGCAAATACAGCCCTTTGAGGGTTATATTCTCATCTATCCCGTTAAAAGAACGGCAGTAACGCCGCATGAGCCTGATATTGCCGCCAGTCCCTATAACCCGGGTATTGCTTGGGAACTGTTTCTTTATCCTTCCTATTAAGCCGTCTGTAAGGGCCCCAAAGCCATAGACAATGCCGCTTTGAATGCTCTCCCTTGTAGTCCTGCCTATCAATTTACGGGGCGGGGTTAATTTTACCCGCGGCAGAAGGGCTGTGCGCTCGTGCAAGGATTCCAGGGCAACTTGCAAGCCGGGAAGGATCATCCCTCCTAAATACTCCCCTTTTTTAGATATCACATCAAAAGTAATTGCCGTGCCGTAATCAACTATTATAAGGGGTTGTCCGTAGATTGCGCAACCGGCAAAGGCATTGACCAGGCGGTCCTGGCCTACCTGGGAAGGCAGATGATAGAGGTTTCTTATCGGGACAAATACATCCTCACCCACAATCAACGGCTGTCTCAAAAACAGGGATTTTAAATCCTTTCTCAGGCAACCGGTTATCTTAGGGACTACGCTACAGATAATGTTGTCTTTGACCTGCGGGATAACAGGCGATAAAAAGACGCTCAATGCCTTTTTATTATATCTTGAAGTAGGAATATTAAATCTTTTTACAATCCTATTCTTTTTAAAGACCCCGAAGGTAATATTGGTATTGCCTATATCAACAGCCAGCAGCATGGTTTTTAAAAACCCCCTGTTTTAACAGGCCTAAACTATTTTTTTACCCTTAAAATCCCTGATTTTATCCCTCAGCGCTGCCGCCTTTTCAAACTGCAGGTTCCTGGCAGCCAGCTCCATTTCATATTCTAACTCGGATATGTATTTACGCAACTCATATTCCTCTCTGCCTTCACCGGTCAAGCCTGCGGTGAAGTCTTCGCATTTTGCCAAATCCTCTATCCCCGCTTTGATGGCCTTTTGTATAGAACGCGGAGTAATCTTATTTTTAATATTAAACTCTATCTGTTTATCCCTGCGCCGCTTGCTTTCGCTTATCGCCTTTTTCATCGAGCCGGTAACATTATCCGCATACATAATAACCGTCCCGTTTATGTTGCGCGCGGCCCTGCCGGACACCTGTATGAGCGAAGTCGCCGAACGCAAAAACCCCTCTTTATCCGCATCCAATATCGCAACCAAAGAGACCTCAGGCAGGTCCAGCCCCTCCCTGAGCAGGTTTATCCCTACCAGGCAATCAAATTTCTTCTGGCGCAGCTCTTTCAATATCTGCGAGCGGCCTATAGTGTCAATTTCAGAATGCATATATTTTACCCTTAAGCCTTTTTCTTTGAGGTATGCGCTCAAGTCTTCTGCCATCCTCTTGGTCAGGGTAGTAACCAGCGTCCTTTCGTTTATCTTTGCCCGTTTTTTTACCTCCTGTATTAAATCTTCTATCTGACCGCGGCTTGGCCGGACAATGATTTCCGGGTCGATCAAACCGGTCGGGCGTATTACCTGCTCTATTATCCTGCCCGAGGATTTTTCCATCTCGTATTCTGACGGGGTCGCCGATACGTAAATAACGCTCTTTACCAAGCCCTGAAATTCATCAAGCTTTAACGGGCGATTATCCATACAGGAAGGCAATCTAAAGCCGTATTCCACCAGGATCTTTTTCCTAGCCCGGTCCCCTTCATACATACCGCGCAGTTGAGGCATGCTCACATGTGATTCGTCTATGATTGTCAGGAAATCCCCGGGGAAATAATCCAGGAGGCAGTAAGGGCGTATCCCGGCAGGCCGTGCGGATAAATGACGGGAATAATTCTCAATACCATGGCAATATCCGATCTCTTTGAGCATCTCCATATCATAGCGGGTGCGCGATTCCAGCCTTTGCGCCTCAAGGAGTTTATTTTGTTTTCTTAAAAAGGCTACCCTCTGGATAAGCTCATCTTCTATGGATTTTAATGCCTGCGGGACTTTATCCTGTGAAACAATAAAGTGTTTAGCCGGATAGATAGCCGCGCTATCCAAGACATTCAAGACATCTAAAGATACCGGGTCAATCTCTGAAATCCGCTCTATTTCATCCTGGCGTAATTCTATCCTCAGCGCCTTCTCCTGATAAGAAGGATATACCTCTACCACGTCCCCGCGCACCCTTATCCTGCCCCGTATAAACTCGTAGTCATTCCTTTCGTATTGTATTTCCAGAAGACGGCAAATTATGAGGTCGCGGGGAATGGTCTGGCCTCTTTTAAGACAGAGCATCATCCCCTGGTAATCTTCGGGGGAACCCAGGTTATAAATACAGGATACGGAAGCGACGATAACCACATCATTGCGGGACATCAGGCTGCTGGTAGCAGAAAGCCTTAAACGGTCAAGCCTGTCATTTATAGAGGCATCCTTTTCTATGTAAGTATCCGTGGAAGGGACATACGCCTCCGGCTGGTAGTAGTCGTAGTAACTGACGAAATATTCCACCGCATTCTTCGGGAAGAACTCTTTAAATTCAGAATAAAGCTGTGCGGCGAGGGTCTTATTATGAGAGATGACTAAGGTAGGAAGGTTAATCTCGGCAATGACATTAGCAAGGGTAAAGGTCTTCCCCGAGCCTGTAGCGCCTAAAAGGGTTTGATAACGCCTTCCCTGATGCAGCCCTTGCGCCAGGGCCTTTATTGCCTGTGGTTGGTCCCCGCAGGGTTTAAATGAGGTTTGTAACTTAAAGGCAGCGGACATTAAAATCCGTATTTACGGCAGATATCAATAAGGTATTTCACTGACCCTTTGTCATGGAATGCGCCCAAGGCATGCGCGCATCCGGCTACCACTTCCGGATTATCCCCATAAAGCCCTTCCCTTAACAGGAAAATGGCATTGTCTTCATTGAAGATACGCAGGAGGTGCGGTGCCTCCTTATGTAAAGGGTTGTCTGTATCTCTTAATGCCCTGGCGATCAATACAGACAGGGCTTCGTCCTTATATTTATATACTATTGCCGTATTATCAGATAACAGGGGTGTTCCTGCCTTTAAGCAACGCGCAGCTAATTCCGATATATAAGGCTTTAGAATAACCAGGGCACTGGCTGCTTCTTGTCTGCTAAAGCCGGGGCTATCTAAAGACACCACGTCCTTTATCAAATACGGCAATACCTTAATATCTTTAAGGCGGGCAAGGGCAAGGTATGCACCGGACTTAAGCGCAGGGTCATTACTTAATACGTCCTTCCATAAAATCCGGGATAGAGCGCTATCTTTCTTTTGAGATGCTGCTACTATTATGCCCAGGCTTTTTTTTGCCTCCATGCGCACACCAAAATCTTCATCATATAAACGCTTTTTGAGAATATCCTTATCGGCAGGATCAGAAAATTCACCCAAGGCAAAACAGGCTGACTGACGCAGCGAGGCATCCTTGTCTTCAAGCGCCTTACGGATACAGGGAAGCGCCGGTTTAAAACGGCGCGCTGCGAATTCATAAATCAGGTTTTTCTCAACCAGCGGATTCTTCTCTTTAAGGTATATCTCTAAAATCTTAGGCAGGTATTTATCCTCAATCCCTCTTAATTTAGATGCGGCATGTATCCTGATTATCGGATCCTTATCGTTTAGAAGATCAAGGAGTTCGCCTGTCTGTTGAGATTCCCCTAATTCAATCAAGGCGCCCAGGGCATTAATCTTTACCAGGTAGTTTTTATCCTTTTTTAGATCGTTCAACGCAGGGACCACGCTTCTATCCTTTAATCTCCCCAAGGCTTCGGCAGCGTAGGCACGGATAAAAAAGTCATTGCTTTTAATCCCTTTGATTAAAACCTGTTTGGCGCCCGGTTCTGCGATCTCCCCAAGGGCCATAAAGAGAGCGGAACAGACCAGTATCTTTGCCGGCCTGTCATTTTTGGAGATATTCTTATTATTATCCGCACGTAAGGAAGCCGGGATCAATAAGGCAACAGACAGTGCGGAGATTGCCAGGGGTTTTATATGACATGCCATTCTTCCTCCTTTTACCAAGAGTTTATGCAGAGTCCCTTTAAGCCCAAAGGCTTCAAGGCCGCTTTTTCTTTCAGTATTTTCTATGCGGGGGTTTTAATTCAAGAGAGAAATCTAATGCCTTTATATCTTTAGTCAGGGTGCCCAGGGAAATAAAATCCACCCCTGAGCGCGCGTAAGAGCGGATATTGCCTAAATTAATATTTCCGGATGCCTCAAGTAATACCTTCTTGCCTGCACTCTTCTTCTTAATCCTGACTGCCTTGCGCACATCAGCAGGCGGCATATTATCCAGTAATATTATATCAGGCCCAGCCTCAAGCGCCTCCTTAAATTCATGCATACTCTTTACTTCTACCTCTAACCTGACCTTGCTTTTTGTTTTTCTACGCGCCATTTGGATAATCTCATCCAGGGAATACCCCTTCTTTCCTAAAGAACAGGCCTCCAGGTGGTTGTCTTTTATGAGCACCATTTCATCCAGCCGGAAACGGTGGTTTATGCCTCTACCTATAACTACGGCGTATTTTTCCATTCTTCTTAATGTAGGTATGGTTTTACGGGTATCCAATATTCTTACCCCGTAAGGCCTGGCCTTATCTACATAGGCCCTGGTAGAAGTAGAGATCCCGGAGAGAAAACTCAAGAAATTTAATGCTACGCGCTCAGCGGTCAAGATAGTAGAGACCTTTCCCTGTATTTCTGCCATGACCTGCCCCTTGCGGACCCTCTCTCCGTCTTTAACCAGGATAGTAGACTTTATACTCTTATCCAGGCTTTTAAAAACCCGGGCAGTGATATTGATACCGCAGACAATGCCGCTTTCCCGGGCTATGATCAAGGCACGGGCCACAGCGTTTTTGCCGTGCTGAGGCAATAGGCTGGTAGTAATATCACCCTTGCCGATATCTTCTATCAGGGCCTTGCGAATAATCTCCCCGGCCCCTTCATCTTTAACCCAGCTCATAATACATCTTCTCCATCCGCTTTAAAGAATCCCCTAACGCCTCTATGCTGTCTTTTTCTTTCTGCACTACATCCGGGGGCGCTTTTTTCAAGAAATCACGGTTTTTAACCCTCCCTTGTTTTCCCGCAATATTTATTTTGATTTCGTTGATCCTTGCTTCTAATTTTTCTTTTTCTTTCCGGACATCAATCAAGCCGCTAAAATGCAGGTATACATCTACGCCTTCGGCTACGGCGCTTTTTACAGCCTCAGGCCTCAGGTTGTCTTTCAGTAAATTGAGACGGTTAAGCCGTGAGAGATTCTGGATTAAAACAGTTTGCTCTTCGATTATCTTAAATCCTGCCTTACTATGCGGGTAAATAGAAACCTCCGCCTTTTGTTCGGGCTTAAGCTCTATTTCATTACGCAGGTTGCGGATTACATTAATTACACCGAAAATACATTGCACCTCTTTTTCCAGGTTGATATCAACCGCCTTTTTCTGTATCTCGGGCCAATGGCCGGACATTATGCTTGCGGGTTCACCTTGCGCTAAACCAGGAGGGTTTAATTTCTGCCATATTTCTTCTGTGATAAAGGGCATAAAAGGATGCAGGGCGCAAAGGAAATCATTCAACACCAGGCGCATCACCTTTTGATTAAAGAGATTTTTTATATCGGGCTTGATTATTTCCAGGTACCAATCGCAGAATTCATGCCAGAAAAACGCATAAAGGGCGTTTGCCGCTTCATTAAACTTATACGCATCCAAATTTTTATTTACCTCCAGTAAAACAGAGTAAAACCTGCTCAGTATCCAGCGGTTAACCGTGCCTAAGCCTTGCCTTTTGTATAAATCAGAGGGGCTATCCTTTGCCTGAACAGGATCCAGATTCATCAGGATAAACCTGGAGGCATTCCAGATCTTGTTGGCAAAATTTCTGCCCTGCTCAAACCTCTCTTTTGATAAAAACACATCCTGCCCCTGGCTAGTGATGGATATAAGGCTGAAACGCAAGGCATCCGCGCCATATTCGTTGATGATCTCAAGGGGGTCAATTATATTGCCCAAAGATTTAGACATCTTCTTGCCTTCTATATCGCGCACTGTCCCATGGATGTAGACATCGCTAAAAGGGATATCCTTCATAAACTCCATGCCTGCCATGATCATCCGGGCTACCCAGAAGAAAATAATCTCAGGCGCCGTGACAAGGACGGAAGTCGGATAAAAATAATCCAGCTCCTTTTGCTGCCTGGTCCCCTGATCCTTGAATGGCCAGCCAAAGATGGCAAAAGGCCAAAGCCAGCTGGAAAACCAGGTATCCAGGACATCTTCATCCTGTTTGATGTTTGAAGATTTACATGCCGGGCATTGTTTAGGATTGTCAACGCTTGCCAAGGCCAGATTATTACAATCACAGCAATACCATAAAGGGATACGGTGCCCCCACCAGACTTGCCTGGATATACACCAGTCCTGTATATTTTCCATCCAGTTCAAATAAACCTTTGTCCATCGCCTGGGGTGGAATTTTATCTTTCCTTTTTTAACTGCTTCGATCGCAGGTTTAGCCAGAGGCTTCATTCTTACAAACCATTGCCGGGACATATACGGTTCAATGAGGGTATGGCAGCGGTAACAATGGCCTGCCGATAACTGATGAGGCTCAACTTTCTCAAGCAACCCTTTTTCTTTCAAGTCTCCCAGGACAGCCTCTCTTGCCTTAAACCTATCCATGCCTTTATAACCGAGCGTATTTTCATTAAGGCGCCCGTCAGGATAAAGAATATTTATAAATTCCAGATTATGTTTTTTGCCTAATACATAATCATTCGGGTCATGCGCAGGCGTCACCTTGACTGCGCCGGTTGCGAAATCCATATCCACCATACTGTCGGAAATAATTTTTATTTCCCTATCCACCAAGGGCAGGATTACCGTCTTGCCTATAAGATGTTTGTAACGTTTGTCTTTCGGGTTTACCGCTACCGCAGTATCACCAAGCATGGTCTCAGGCCGGGTAGTGGCGACTATGACATATTCATCGGGATTAATTTTAAGGGGGTAGCGCAAATAATAAAGATTTCCCTGAAGTTCCTGGTGCGGGGCTTCTTCGTCAGAAAGAGCTGTTTGGCACCGCGGGCACCAGTTTATGACTTTGTTGTCCTGGTAAATCAGGCCAGCCGGTTTTCTGCCCCAAAGGCTGACAAAGACTTCTTTGACCGCCCGCGAATACTCATCGTCCATCGTAAAACGCGTGCGCTGCCAATCGCATGATGAGCCCAGCTTCTTGAGCTGATGGATTATCGTTGAGCCGTATTGCTCCTTCCACTGCCATACCCGCTCAATGAATTTTTCCCGCCCTAAGTCCTGGCGCCTTATTCCTTCTTTGGCTATGGCCTTTTCCACCACATTCTGGGTGGCGATTCCGGCATGGTCTGTCCCGGGGACCCAAAGGGCCTCCCGGCCTTTCATGCGGTGGTAACGGATAAGGATATCCTGGATAGTATTATTAAGGGCATGGCCCATATGCAGGATACCGGTGACATTAGGGGGAGGTATTACGATAGTGAAGGGTTTTTTGGCAGGATTTACCCTGGCGTGAAATAACTGCTTCTCTTCCCAGAATTTATACCATTTATCCTCTGCCTCTTTGGGGTTGTATTGTTTGGAAAGCTCATCCATGTTTTATCGGCCTGTACAGGAAAGGCATGGGAATGATTATTTTATATTGTCTTTTAACAGTTTATATTCTACACTATCAACCAATGCCTGCCAGGAAGCCTCGATAAGGTTTTCGGAGACCCCGATAGTATTCCAGTTATCCGACTCATCCTGCGACTGGATGAAAACGCGCACCGGGGCAGCAGTACCCTTCTTTTCATCCAGGACGCGCACCTTAAAATCAGAAAGATGCATCTTTGACAGGGTGGGGTAGAAATCCTTAAGCGCCTTGCGCAAGGCATTATCCAGGGCATTTACCGGGCCGTCCCCTTCAGCGGCAGTATGTTCTTTAATACCTTTCACCTTGATCTTAATAATAGCTTCACTGGTAATCTTCTTATTGCCGATTTTCTCTACTACCACGCGAAACCCTTCCAGTTCAAAGAACTGTTTGTATTTCTTCAGCGCCCTCTTCAACATAATCTCAAAAGAGGCCTCTGCCGCCTCAAAATGATAACCCCGGTTTTCTAATGACTGCAGGAGCGCAAGTATCTTTTTAGTCTTAGGGTCATCCTTGGCCAGGTCCAGGTTCAAATCCTTCGCCCGGATCAAAATCCCGGTCTTGCCCCCTAATTCAGAAACCAGCATTTTACGGCGGTTGCCTACTGCCCCCGGATCAATATGCTCATAACTTGCAGGATTCTTCATCACCGCGTTAATATGCACTCCCCCCTTATGCGCAAAGGCGGAATCGCCTGTATAGGGCTGGTCATTACGTTGTTTCATATTGCTTATCTCACTGACAAAACGCGAAAGATGCGTAAGGTCTTTTAATTTAACCGTATCAATACAATCAATGCCCAGCTTCATTTTTAAATTGGCGATAATCGGGATTAAATCGGCATTACCGCAACGCTCTCCGTACCCGTTGATTGTCCCCTGCACCATATTTACGCCTGCCTCGACTGCTGCGATGGAATTAGCTACGGCAAGACCGCAGTCATTATGGCAGTGTATGCCTAAGCCGGATCTTAATTTTGGCCGTATCTCCCTGATAACCCTGGAAATCTCAGAGGTCAATGTCCCGCCGTTTGTATCGCAAAGGACGAGCCTCGCTGCCCCTGCCTTTTGGGCAGTCAATAGGCATTTAAGGCTGTAGGCCTTGTTCGTCTTATAGGCATCAAAAAAATGTTCGGCATCGTAAAAAACAACCATCCCTTTGGAGATTAAAAAGGACACGGTATCTTTAATCATATTGAGGTTTTCATCCTGCGTGGTCTTTAAGACGTCCTGCACATGCAAATCCCAGGTTTTACCGAAGATGGTGACGATGTTACACCCCGCCTTAAGGAATGCCGCCAGGTTATTATCCTGGCTGGCACGGGTATGCGGCCGGCGCGTAGAGCCAAAAGCCGCTATCCGGCTATTCTTAAGATCCAGCCGGCATACCTTACGGAAAAATTCCATATCCTTTGGATTAGAACCGGGCCAGCCGCCTTCAATAAAATGCATGCCAAACCTGTCCAGTTCTCTGGCAATACTGACCTTATCCAATACGGAATAAGATATCCCTTCACCCTGCGCCCCATCGCGTAACGTAGTATCGTAAAGCTCTACCTTAGGCATGGTATCCTTTTTTGTTTTACTGCCGTGCGAGGTTAAATTTCTCATGCAGCGACCTGACCGCGGTTTCGGCAAACTTCTTTTTTATAATACAGGAAATACTTATATCGGAAGTAGAGATCATCTCTATATTGATCTTGTCTTTGGCTAATACCGCAAACATCTTTGCGGCGACCCCCGGATGCGATTTCATCCCCACCCCCACGATAGATACGCGCCCGATGTCATTATCCTCAAGCACATCCCCGGCGCCGATGTTCCTGGCTACACGCCTGGTGATCTTAAGGGCCCGCACTGCTTCAGCTTTATTCACGGTAAAAGAAATATCCGTCTGGCGCAAATGGCTTACGTTCTGCACTATCATATCTACATTTACTCCGCTGGCAGATAATTCCTCGAATATACGGGCGGCAACCCCCGGCCTGTCCGGGACATCGCAGACCGTAACCTTAGATTCGCTTTTATTCAAAGTAACGCCGCTGACTACCACATCTTCCATTCTCTTGACCTCCTTAGTAATCATTGTCCCCGGTTTTACGCTGAAACTGGAGCGCACATGTATGGGGACATTGAATTTTTTCGCTACTTCGATGGAGCGCGCCTGCATCACCTGGGCCCCGAGTGAAGCCATCTCCAGCATTTCATCGTAGGTAACTGCGGGTATCTTTCTGGCTTTAGGCTCTATACGCGGGTCAGCCGTATATATACCCTCGACATCCGTATAGATCTCACATTCATCCGCCCCCAGTTCCTTAGCTAAAGCTACAGCAGTAAGGTCCGAACCGCCCCTGCCTAAGGTAGTAATATCCTGGTTTAAATTAATCCCCTGGAAACCCGCCACAATCACCACCATGCCATTTTTAAGGCTGTCTTTAATCCTTTGCGCGTTTATCTTAATGATCCTGGCGCAGGTATGGCTGGAGTCGGTAATGATGCCCACCTGGGCACCGGTAAACGATATTGCCTCATAACCTAATTTATGTATGGCCATGGCAAGAAGAGATACGGAGATCTGCTCTCCTGTGGATAAAAGCATATCCATTTCACGCTCGGACGGCTCGGCATTGATCTGATGCGCCATGGAAATGAGCTCATCCGTAGTATCTCCCAACGCTGAGACTACCACTACCAGCCTATGCCCCTTTTTCTTGTAACCGGCCACCCGCGAGGCTACATTCTTTATCCTTTCAGGATTAGCCACAGAAGAACCGCCGTATTTCTGCACAATCAACTTTCCCATTCTAAATCCTTATTCTCTAACCGTTAAACTTATGTTTTAATAAAATACCCCATCAATTCATGCCCGCGCTCAAAATATAAGTCCGATTTCTGCGCCTCTTTCTCATTATAACCGGAAAATCCCCCTTTTTCTATGCCCTTTCCGTAGATCCCGAATAATACCGGGACTGAAACGTGCGTGCGTACGGATATGGGAGTGGCATGGTCAGGTAAAACCAGGATCCGGAATTCATCACTGCCTTTCATGGCCTCTAAGATAGGTCCTAATACCAGCTGATCGATCCTTTCAATAGCCGTGATCTTCTCCCGCAGGTCTGCGTTATGCCCGGCTTCATCCGGGGCCTCTACGTGTAAAAAAACAAAATCACTTTTCTTAAGAGACGCTATTGCAGCGCGCGACTTACCCGCGTAATCCGTGTCGTAATATCCGGTAGCGCCGGGAACGTTTATTACCTCTAAGCCGATAATCCGGCCTACCCCTTTGATTAGATCAACTGCGGAAATAACACTGCCCGAGACGCCGTATTTCTCGGAGAATGCCGGCATAGACGGCTTAAGCCCCTGGCCCCACAGCCAAATCATATTTGCGGGGTTCTCTTTGAGGTCAATGCGCACCTGGTTTATCTCATGGGCTTCCAGCAGGTGCCTAGACTTCTCCATCAGGCTGGTCAATAATTCTGACCCCTTGCCTTTCGGAAGTTTCTTCTTGAATCTTCCTCCGATGATATCATGCGGGGGCAGGCACTTGACGGATTCCAGGCCTTCCCGCCTGCCTCCCTTTACTACCATTAAATGCCGGTAACTCACTCCCGGATAAAAAATAATCCTTTCACTGCCCAGGTGCTTATTCACAGAGGTTATTAACGTATCTGCTTCATGGGAAGTGATATGCCCGGCGCTATAGTCAATAAGTTTATCTGCCGAGACGGTAATCAGGTTACAACGGAAGGCCACGTCATCCGCATCTAATTCTACTCCTAAATTTGCCGCCTCAAGGGGACCCCTGCCGGTATAGTACATCTTGGGGTCATATCCAAGAATAGAGATATTCGCCACATCAGATGCCGGGGCCATGCGTTCAGGTATGGTTCTCACGCGACCTAACCTTCCGGCATGCGCAATAAAATTCATATTCGGCAGGCGCGCTGCTTCCAAAGGGGTGCGGCCGTTCAGCTCCTTAAGCGGATAATCCGCCATACCGTCTCCCACTAAAACAATATACTTCATATCTGGTTTCCCTTCTTACTCAAAAGACAACTCCTGGAGCAAGCGCCTGGATAATACTTCTTTGCTTGAGACAAAAGACACGCTGCCGTTTCTTTTTATAATATAAGCACGGTAAGGATCAAGACAATTAGCCACTGCCATATCCGCCCCAGATTTTAAAAGGGCCGCCTTTGCTTTATTAATAAGCGCTTCCCTGTCTTTGCCTGCCTCTAATTTAAAGATTATAACCTTTGCCTCACCAGCCAATCTGCGTATATCGCCGATTATTTTGGGCAGAGGCACAAGTTTTAAGTTAAGCGGCTTTGATGAACCGGCCTTATTTTTTATCACTTGCCGGGGGCAGAAATCCGAAACCGCAGCGGCATGTATGATAAAATCATAAGAAACCCGCTTTAGCTCCTTCTTAATCTTAGAGCGCAGTTCCTTAAAAAACCTGAAAGGCACAACCCTTATACGGCTGTCCCTAAAGACAGCAGTAACCGGCCCTAAAAACAAGGTTACCCTTGCCCCTTTCTTTTTCGCCTCCCTGGCGATAAGTATACCGGTAGTGCCGCTGGAAATATTGCTGATTACCCTCACCGCATCTATAGGAACCCAGGTAGGCCCGGCCGTTACCAGGACCTTCTTGTTTTTCAATGACATTTTTTTGCACGGCATTCTAAAACTAATAGCCGATCTCATTTAATATTGCGCCTAAATCAGGTTTAACCACCTTGGGAGGATTTATTGTTTTTAAGGCGCAGTCTGGATCTTTCAAGCCGTGGCCGGTCAGGATACAGACTACCCTGATTATTTTACTGCCTCTTTTCTTTCTACGCTGAAAATACCCTTTACGCGCAAGTTTTAATAACCCGGCCACGCAAGCAGCCGAAGCCGGCTCAACAAATACTCCTTCTTTACGAGACAGTAATTTATAAGCTGAGATTATTTCCTTATCAGACACCAGGTCAATAAGCCCTTTTGATTCATCCCGCGCCTGTTCTGCCTGCTCCCAGCTTGCCGGATTGCCGATACGTATGGCAGTGGCAATGGTCTTAGGCTCTTTGATTATGCGCCCCCTTACAATAGGGGCAGCGCCTTCTGCCTGAAAACCAAGCATCCGGGGGAGGGATTTGATTTTCCCCAAGGCCTTGTATTCTTTATACCCCTTCCAATAGGCAGTAATGTTTCCGGCATTGCCTACAGGCATTACCTGAAAATCAGGCGCAGCAGAAAGGCAGTCGCAAATCTCAAAACTGCCGGTCTTCTGGCCTTCTATCCGATAGGGATTAAGTGAATTTACCAGGGTAATGGGGTATTTTTCGGTAATTTCCCGCGCAAGGCTCAGGGCATGGTCAAAATTACCGTCCACTGCCAAGACTGTGGCCCCGTGAATAAGCGCCTGGCTAAGTTTACCTAAGGCAATCGCCCCCTTAGGTATTAAAACAATGCATTTCAGGCCTGCCTTGGCCGCATATGCCGCAGCCGAGGCAGAGGTATTGCCGGTAGAAGCGCACATTACTGCCCGGCTTTTTTCTTCGCAGGCCTTGGAAATAGCCAGTGTCATCCCCCGGTCTTTAAAAGAACCTGTGGGGTTAAGCCCTTCATATTTAAGGTATACCTGGTAATTCTGACCCAGGATACTGCTCAGATACCCGGCATAAATCAAAGGGGTATCGCCTTCCTGTAAAGTAATAACCGGCGTCATCTTACTCACCGGAAGGTATGCCTTGTATTTTGCAATTACGCCCTGGTAATACATACTTAAAGCTCCTCGATTCTTATGGCTACCGCCTTTTGTTTAATGATATTAAGCCGGTTAATAATCTCAAGGGCTGAATGCAGATTTCTTTCCTTTGCTTCGTGCGTAAGCATTACAATCGGCACTACCTGTGTTTTTCTTCTTTCCTTCTGGCTGACCGAGGCTATGCTGATGCCGAACTTAGCCAATACCCCTGAAATCTTAGCCAAGACACCCGGCTTATCCACCGTCATAAACCTTATGTAATACCTGCTTTCGTAATCGTTGATGCTGCGTTGTTTCCTGATTGATTTATCGACCAGGGTGTTCATTACTGACCTGAACATGCCTGCTTTTATATCCCGGGTCAGATCCACCAGGTCCGATACAACCGCCGAAGCTGCACAAGATTGCCCTGCCCCCGGGCCATAAAAAAGGAGCTCCCCGGCTAAATCCGCAGAAACGTAAAAGGCGTTAAAAACACCCCCTACGGAAGACAAGAGATGACATGCGGGGATTAAAGTAGGATGGACCCTTACCTCCAGCTCGTCTTTTTCTTTCTTGGCAATTGCCAAAAGCTTTATTTCAAAACCCAGCTCCTGGGCATAATTAATATCCGATAAAGAAATACTGGAAATACCCTCAATGAATATTTCATCCATCCTCACAAACCTTCCGAAACAAAGATATGTCAATAATATAAGTTTGTGGGCGGAATCTGTACCTTCTATATCCAGGGCAGGGTTCTTTTCCGCAAAACCTCCTGCCTTTGCCTCAAGGAGGGCATCGCGAAAACTGCAATGTTGCCCGGCCATCTGTGAAAGTATAAAATTAGAGGTGCCGTTTAATATACCGAATATGCTGTGGAATTTGTTGGCAATAAGCCCTTCGCGCAGGGATTTTATAATCGGTATGCCTGCGCCTACCGAGGCCTCAAAATATATGCTTTTACCCCGGTCCTGGGCCAGGGCGAATAAGTGACGCCCCTCCTCTGCCAGCAGGGCCTTATTTGCGGTGACCACATTCTTGCCCTTATTCAAAGACTCAATAATATATTCTTTAGCCGGGTGTATTCCTCCGATAAGCTCTACTACAACATCTATCTGCGGGTCATTAATCACCTCTCTGGGATTACGGGTAAGGATAGACTTATCCACCGCGACATTTCTCTTGGAGGCGATATCCTGATCGCATACCTTCTTAATGCTTATTTCCACCCCTATTTTCTCCTTAAGGAAGGCCGTTCTTGAATTTAATATACCCACCACTCCGGAACCGACATTGCCAAAACCGATCAAGCCAATGTTTATCTTCTTCATTTATTATCCTTTCTTAAGATAATAACTTACGGTATCCCGGATTATATTAAGATGCTTCTCATCAACCGCAAGGAATTGCAGCCTGGTATCATATATAAGGTCTCTGCTGATTTCGCGCGACTCAAGGACCTTGGCAATAATCATTATGGGGTTAGGATCAAATGGGAGCCTGATCTCCAAGGCGAGGTTTGTCCCCGCATGGAACTTCCTGTTAGTAGTCAGGAGCATACCTCCCAGGCTTAAATTCTTAGTCTGGGTAATATCCATATTATCCACTTCATCCAACAGGCGGTATGAAACAATGAACCTGGCACTTATACGCGGATGTTTACGCTTATCCTGCCCCAAAAACACCATTTTCCCTGCCTCCTTTTTTAAAGGCAACTAAGATATTGAGTATAATTAATAAAGCCGGCGAGAGGATTTGAACCCCCGACCCGCTGTTTACAAAACAGCCGCTCTACCGACTGAGCTACGCCGGCGTTTCTATTGACAAAAAATACTACTCCTGCCTTTTCTTCCTGGTCATCAAATCTCTTACCGCCGCTAATGGAGATTTCTTCTTATAAAGGACCAGGTAAATTTCCCTGGTTATCGGCATATTTACTTTGTATTTTAAACTGAGCCCATACGCGGATCTTGCAGTCGGCACCCCTTCAGCGACCATTTGCATATTACTTTTTATTTGCTCAAGGGACTTGCCCCTGCCCATCTGCTCTCCCACAAACCTGTTACGGCTATAACGGCTGATACAGGTAGTAACGAGGTCCCCTATCCCGCTTATGCCGCTGAACGTCCCTGCCCTAGCGCCCATGGCATGGCCTAAGCGGGATATCTCTGCCAAGCCACGCGCTAAAATGGCGGCCTTTGTGTTTGTCCCGAAACCCAGGCCGTCGGAAATACCGCAGGCAATGGCAATAACATTTTTCAGGCTCCCCCCCAGCTCAACCCCGGTAATATCGTCGTTTGTATATACCCTAAAGGACTCAGTCATAAAGATGCCCTGCAGGTATTCCCTGCGCTCTTTATTGCAAGAGGCGATTACAGCCGTAGTAGGAATACCCCGGGCTACTTCGTGGGCTATGGTAGGCCCGGACAATACCGCAAAATTTACCCTGCCTAATTCTTCGCGCACTACCTCAGACATCCGTTTTAAAGATACGGTCTCAATACCCTTAGCAACGCTTAAATATAGCGGCTTTCTAAAACCGGGTATACACTTTATTCTTTTTAAAATACTGCGCATATACTGTGAAGGCACAGCCAGAATGATAATGTCTTTCTCATTTAATGCCTGCGTTAAGTCAGCGGTAATATTTACCTGCCGCGGGATTTTTATGCCGGGTAAAAACCTGGTATTTACCCTCTTCTTCTTCAACAAAGAGACATAACCGGGAAATGCCCCCCAGAGATCTATGGACATGCCTTTTTCACTAAGCAATATAGCCAGGGTCGTGCCCCATCCCCCGTCCCCTAAGATCGCAATCCGCTCTTTATCCATATCATATGCCCCCTGCCCCTTCTAAATCAGGTTCAGGGCAAGTAAGAAGTAATATTTTTTTCTTCCCGGGTAATAAACTGTATTCCTACGTTATAAGTGCCGTTTTTATTATCTTGGAGCCTGGCTACCTTGCCGATTACGCCGTTCTGATAAATCAGGCTGCGCCTTTCCAATTCTTCACATATCGTCAGAGTCCCCCGGTCAAAAGAAAGCCATAGGACATCCCCCACATTCACCTTCTCATCTATATTGCAAAGTATCCCCGCCTCGCTGATATTAGCGGTGTACCCCTGAAGCAACCTGGTGAGTGTCTCCTCTTTGCATATCTTATAGGCAAGAGGGGCAATATAATCTAACCTGATAAATCTTCTGCGATCAGGCGCATTAGGTGCATCGCTCATAAGACCTTAATTTTAACCTCGATCGTTAAGTCTGGCTTTACACGCGGCATTTATCTACAGGCTTATTTGTCCTCATCTTTGCCAGTTCCCAGCTGTAATCGTAAAGATGCAGCCCCTTACTCACCGCGACAATTTCTCCGTTTTCTACGCCGATCTCGCCTGCCATATACTGCTTGACCAGTTCCAGGCCTCCCAGATTAGAAGGAAAACCTCCCCATAAATCCCAGGAACGAAAATACAAAATAAAATTCAATTTACCGTAACGCACCCTCGTATCTATCAGCCTCAGGCATGGGGGGTCAGCCAATTTTATATCAGAAGGCATGCCTATCTCCATTATTGCCTGGTTAGTCCCGTATCCCTGTTCTTTATATATCCGGATCACCTCCTCTACCTGGTTTACCTCCAGAGGCATTTCTTTGACCATTTCTTTGCCGCCTATGTTTTGTTTTATTTTTACCTTGGGCTCAACCAATCTTTCTCCGTACGTATAATCTTCGGTCTCTGTCTTCACCCCGGAGAGCAGATAAGCAAGATAACCCTGGATATATGCCATATCGGTAGGCGCAGGTATACTCATGCCTTCCGGAATTATTGGTATGATCTGATGCCCGGGTTTTTTGATACGCACCGCCACAAAATCAAACTCCAGGCGTTTCTGCCCGGCATAACTTCCCCTGGTTATAGTGTAGACGTGGCCTTTTTCCAGGATAGCACCCAGGCATTGGAACCAGGCGTCATCCAGGTCAAAGGCATCAATAAAAACCGGTTCTAAAAATTCTCTTTCCTCTGTCATTATTCTCTTCTTTCTGCCCTTATATCTCTGGAGCGGGTGAACGGAATCGAACCGTCATATATAGCTTGGAAGGCTATTGTTCTACCATTGAACTACACCCGCATCAACCTATATACCCGCATCTCATCCAGTTAAGCGCTGCTGCGATATAACATTTACACTATACCCTGGCAACTGTGAGTGGATTTCTTCGAAACCCACTCACAGTTGCCAGGATGAATCCGCTTGTAGCTAAAATAGCCGGCGGATTCTATCCCGCTTCGCAAGATGTGCCATGTACCAACAGTTAAGCGCTGCGTGGATTTTTTCAAAATCCACTTGCAACTGTTGGTATAAATTCGGCCATGCAACTTACGTCGTAACAAACAAAATCTAATACTCCGTAAGTTGCGGCCTCATTTATCGGGGCGACAGGACTTGAACCTGTGACCTCTTGAACCCCATTCAAGCGCTCTAGCCAAACTGAGCCACGCCCCGGAATCTTTTTCACTTATAATCCTAAAGTGGGCAGGAGAGGATTCGAACCTCTGAAGCACAAGTGCAGCAGATTTACAGTCTGCCCCCTTTGGCCACTTGGGTACCTGCCCCGCAACCGCACTGTTTAATAGCTGCTGGAATTCTATCAATTATATCGGATGCAATCAAACTAATTTGCGTTTTCTTTACGGATGCCAAATCCCCTGCCAGGCCATGCAGGTAAACCGCGTATTTTGCCGCTAAAAAAGGAATAAGCCCCTGACCCATAAAAGCAGCAATCATGCCGGTCAAGACATCCCCGCTCCCTGCGGTAGCCATCCCGGGATTCCCGGTCTTGTTTATATATATGCCTCCCCGATGATCAGCCACTACGGTATTATGCCCCTTTAGTACGACCGTAAGCCGGTATTTTCTGGCAAATTGAGAAGCAATCTCTTTCCTGTCAGATTCTAATTTATTTATACCTACCCCCAGCAATCTGGCCATCTCTGCCGCATGCGGGGTAATAACCCTGTTTGAACCAGCCGATTTTAATAATTGGGGTTTGCCTGCCAGGGCATTTAATCCGTCTGCGTCAATCACCATCGGGTTATCCAAGGTAGTTATAATCCTACGCACAAGCGATTGGGTTGTATTTTCCTGGCCGAGCCCGGGCCCTATTGCTAATACATCTGCCTTCCTGGCAAAATCCCGTATCTTTAAATAACCGCTTAAACTTAATGCGCCTTTTCTTGATTCAGGCAAAGGTAAAAGCATTACCTCTTTGATCTTTATTTTAATAAATGCGCATAATATGCTTTTCGGCAGGCCGACGGTAACCAACCCTGCCCCTGAACGCATGGCTGCCTCAACGCATATGGCCGCCGCCCCGGAAAACCTGGGGGAACCCGCTAATAATAAAATATGCCCGAAGTCGCCTTTATGCGCCTTAGCCTTTCTGTGTAATAACCGCGTTGGCAACCGCATAATTCTTGACATGGGATATGGATATATAAATGTCTACGCCTTTACCTTTTTTGGTCAATATAGAACAACGGGGCTTACCGTCTTTATCATTGATAATTTCTACGTCCTGCCACTGCAGCCGTATGTCGCCTAAGGCCTTGAAAACTGCCTCTTTTGCCGCAAACCTGCCGGCCAGGTGCTGATAAAGGCTTATCCTGCCTTTAGCATTTTTTAATTCATGCGCGGTAAAGACGCGGTTTAGAAATACATCCTTCCATCGCTCGATTGCCTGCCTAAGGCGCCTGACTTCAATTATATCTACCCCTATGCCGATAATCATACCTTAACCAGCAATCAATCCTTTCATCTCACGCACTGCCTCAGATAAACCCACAAAGACCGCGCGGCTTATTATGGAAAAACCGATATTTAATTCCTCTATAACTTTGATTCTAGCTATCCTGGCTGTGTTACGGTAATCCAGGCCATGCCCGGCATTAACGATCAGCCCTTTATAAACGGCATACGCAGCAGACGATCTTATCTGCGCAAAGTATTTATCCTGCTCCCTGTTATTTTTAGCCTGCGCATAACGTCCGGTATGCAGTTCAACCATATCTGCCCCTGACTTCTTGGATGCGTCAATTTGCCTTTTTTGCGGGTCTATAAAAATACTGACGGCAATACCGTTTTTCTTTAATCTGGTTACAGCCCGCGCAACCGAACGCATATTGGCCAATACATCCAGGCCGCCCTCGGTAGTCAATTCCTTTCTCTTCTCAGGAACCAGGGTAGCCTGATAAGGCTTTAATTTACAAGCTACCTCCAGGATATCTTCTGCAACTGACATCTCCAAATTCAGCCTGATGCCGATAGCCTGTTTTAAAAGAAAGAGGTCTCTTTCTTGAATATGCCTGCGGTCTTCGCGCAGATGCGCCACAATACTATCTGAACCGGCAGTTTGGCAGGCCAGGGCCGCAAATACCGGCTCCGGTTCATTTCCACCGCGCGCCTGGCGTAATGTGGCTACGTGGTCTATATTTACGCCTAATTTAACCATATATTTAATTAAACCTGTTTATTTCACCCCGTGCATACAGCCAGACCATAACCGCCAATATCAAGGCAATCAATTTAAGCCAGGGGTGATAAATAAAACAATGTATCAACCTGTAAAGTATGCCTACCTTTTCTTTAGTTTTACGCATCTCTGGGTTCTATTTTTATTATTTCTTTGAGCTTACTGCTTATTTCTTCACGGCCCAGGTCTTTATACAGCCTGCCCTTATATACCAAAGAAACGTCCTGCCTCTCTTCGGAAACCACTATTATTAACGCGTCTGTTTCTTCGCTTAGGCCTAAGGCAGCGCGGTGCCGCATTCCAAAGATACGGTTTAAATCCTGTTTTTGCGACAGAGGGAATAAACACCCGGCTGAGGCTACGCGGCCGTTCTGTATAACTACCCCGCCATCATGCAGGGGGTTATTCGGGGTAAATATCGCTTCTATTAATTCAGCGGATACGCGCGCATCTACGATGATGCCGCTTGGGATATAGGTGGCCAGAGGGTCGGTTTTTTCTACGGCAATAATCGCCCCCATTTTATACTTAGATAGGCTATCCGCTGCCTCGCTGATCTCCTGGATCATGTGATCAAGTTCCTCTTCTCTTAACGGGGAATTGAAGAGCTGCCTTTGGCCCAGGCGTGCCAGCCCTTGCCTTATTTCGGGATGAAAAATAATCAATATAGCGATTACCGAGACTGCAAATAGTTTCGTCAGCAGCCAGTCCAATATCACCAGGTGCAGAATCTGAAAAAGGAAAAAGGCTGCCAGCAAAATAACGATTCCGCGGACTACCTGTATTGCGCGCGTGCCCTCAAAGAACAAAATGATATGATAAATGACAAACCAGAGTATGGCTACTTCGACAACCGGTTTCCAAATCCCAAACTCTACCATTACCCCGCCATATAATAAATCATGCCTTATTTATACTGTCGGCAACCTGAAGCGCCTGTTTGAGCTGCCGGACATCATGGACCCTGACAATATGCGCGCCATTCCTTAGCGCTAAGATACATGCCGAAACCGTCCCCAAAAGCCTCTCCTGAACAGGGGCATTCAATATTTTACCGAGAAAGGACTTACGGGAAGGACCTACAAGAATAGGCTCACCCAGTATTTTAAATTCGGATAGGTTATTCAGGATCTTAAGGTTATCCCCGGCTGCCTTGGCAAAGCCAAGCCCGGGATCGATAATTATTCTGTTTTTGCTTATGCCGCAAGAAAGCGCGGTATCAATTCTCTTACGCAAATATTCGATGATATCATCGATTAAAGAATCATAAGAGGTCTTTTGCTGCATATTACGGGGGTTGCCCTTCATATGCATGATTACTACCCCTGCCTTGTATCTTGCGATTAATTTAGCGGTCCTCAGGTCCTTAAGCCCGGTTATATCATTTATAAGGTCGGCGCCGTTATCCAGTGCCTGCTCTACTACTTGCGGTTTATAAGTATCTACGGAAACCGGCACCTTGAATTTCTTGATGATCAACTTAAGTGCAGGCATTATCCGTTTGATCTCTTCTTTTGCGCTCACTGGTTTTGCACCGGGCCGGCTGGATTCTGCCCCTATATCAATTATATCTGCCCCATCCTCTACCAAACCACGGACAAAACGTATTATACCGGATAGATTACGACCGGGGTCAGCATCTATATATAAACCATCCTGGCTGAATGAATCCGGGGTAAGATTGACTATACCCATAATATGGCTGCGCATACCCAGGTTTAAGGTGTATCTTCTTAATCTAAGGGTAAAAAGAGAATGCTGGTAATCAGAAATTAGTAAAGATAACTTACGGCCCAATAAATCCAGGCCAAAAGGCTGCTGTCTTATCTTCTCATTAAGGCGGGTAAATTGGGAAAGGGTGCCGATCAATAAACAATCTGTCTTCTTCACCTTGCCGGTAAGCGCATCCCTGGATACCGCTGCATCTGCCCCCAAAGAAAGCATTTCTTGTTTTAATATATTTGCACAAACACAAGGCAGGGAATCCATCCTTACCAGATATAATTGTGCCTTGGGCGCCATGATTTCAACGCCGTATCTATCTACGCCCATGGCATGCATTACCCTGCGTATGTCCTCCTGGCCAGATATATTGATTATGCGCATCTTTATTGCGGTCTAAACAATTTCCTTCTTTTCTATACCGAGCATCCGCATTACCTCTTCTCCGCTTAAGACCTCTTTTTCCATAAGCGCGCCGGTCAATATCTTTATCTTATCGGTATTCTCCTGAAGTAATGTCTTGGCCTTAAGGTATGCCTCGTCGATTATCCGTTTTACCTCTTCATCGATCATGTGCGCGGTCTGCTCGCTGTAATTCCTCTCTTCTACAATGTCGCGGCCTAAGAAAATCAACCCTTCTCTGCGGCCTAAAACAATATTCCCTAATTTCTCCGACATCCCGAATTGACAAACCATGCGCCTGGCCATTTGCGTAGCCATCTCTAAATCGTTCTGCGCCCCGGTAGTAATTTCTCCCAGGTTGATCTCTTCAGATGCCCTTCCGCCTAACATCAGGGCTATTTCAGCTACAAGCTCTCTCTTTGTCCAGTAATGCCGGTCTTCCATCGGTGGATTAAAAGTATAACCACCGGCCAGTCCACGCGGGATTATAGAAACTTTCTTCAACGGGTTTACCTCCGGGAGCAATAAAGAAAGAAGGGCATGTCCTGTTTCATGCATGGCGGTAATTTCTTTCTCCTTATTGGAAATAATATGGCTTTTTTTCTCCGGACCCATTAAGACGCGCTCCACGGATTTCTCAAAATCTATCATTTCCACGGATTCCTTGTTATGGCGGGCAGCCAATAATGCCGCCTCATTGCAAAGATTGGCAATATCTGCCCCGGAAAAACCGGGGGTCTGGCTGGCAATGGATTTAAAATCTACGGAGGGGGCAAGTTTAATCTTGCGGGTATGGACCCTTAATATCTCCTCCCTCCCCTTTATATCCGGAAGGCTTACGATGATATGGCGGTCAAACCTTCCCGGCCTAAGCAATGCCGGGTCTAATGTATCCGGCCGGTTGGTTGCCGCGATCAGAATCAAACCCTGCTCGGTGTCAAAACCATCCATCTCAACTAAGAGGGCGTTTAAGGTCTGCTCGCGTTCGTCATGGCCTCCTCCGATACCGGAAAAACGCAACCGGCCCACGGCATCTATCTCGTCAATAAAGATTATCGCTCCTTTACCTGAAACCTTGGCTGCGCGCCTGCCCTGCTCAAACAAATCCCTGACCCGGCTGGCGCCCACGCCGACGAACATCTCTACAAAATCCGAACCCGATATGCTGAAAAAAGGCACCCCCGCTTCTCCGGCAACTGCCTTGGCGATCAAAGTCTTCCCGCATCCTGGAGGCCCCACCAGTAAAACCCCCTTAGGGATCTTACCTCCTAACTTCTGAAACTTCTTAGGGTCTTTCAAAAACTCAATGACCTCTTTCAGCTCTTCCTTGGCCTCATCTACTCCCGCAACATCATTAAAGGTCACCCGTTCCCCTTCTTTCTCGCTGTGGATCTTAGGCCTGACCTTGCCGAAAGACATGACCTTATTGCCCAGTTGTTCGCCACGGGAGGCCATCATCCACCAGAAGACTATAAAAAGGGCTATGGGCCCAAGGTTAAAAAGCAGCCCCACCCAGAAAGTACGCAAGGGCTTGACTTCAAAATGCCCGACATTTTCCCTGATCAGGCCGAGTAACTGCTGGTCATTATCCGGTATAGTCAGCCTAAAGCGTGAACTATCGTTGAATTCTCCCTGCAGTTCATTTTCCGTTTTCACCAGGGTTTTGATCTTTTTCGGCTCATTTTTCAATATCTGGTAGAAATCACTGTAAGCAATCTCTTTGGATACGTTTGCGCTATAACTGAGGTAATTCAATAGAAGCAGCGTAAAGACAACCCCTAATATCCACCCTACAGGAAAACGCTGTAAAAAATTCTTATTTTTGATCCTTGGTTTATTTTCTCCTGCCATTTTGCTCTACTCCTTTTAGAAAAATTATTATATATTAACTACCTGTAAAATCAAGCATTTATTAAAAATATGCGCTGGTAAAATAAGGATACCTTAAGGCCCTTAGCGTAAATAAAAAAGCAATGTCTTAGGCCTTTTTATCACGGAGAGGCTGTTAGGCAGGTCAACAATAGATGAGGTCGGCCGGTTTAAAACCAAATCCTCGACTTCACGGATATGTGAAAAGTTTATCCTACGGGTATTGCCCTTTACCCTGGAGATAATTGTCCTGAAGATCAGCCTTTGTATTGCCGGGTGTAACCCTATTAAATCTTCCAATTTGATCCTGCCTTTACCCTGCCTGGCGACAATGCGGCTTGAAATCCCGTTTAAATAGTCATAATCATAAGCGACATTCTCAGCCATATTCGCCAGCACCTCTTTGATATTACTATTATACTCCTTTTCCAATAAAGGCAGTAACTTATTCCTGATACGGTTACGCAGATAAATATCCCGTGTATTTGACCTATCAAGGCGGGTTTTTATTTTTTTTCTTTTTAAAAATACCTCTATTTCTTTACGTTTGATCCCGATCAACGGCCGGATAACCTCATAACCGGCCATCTTCCTCTTGGGCAATATAGCCGATAACCCGGATAGCCCTGAGCCGCGTAAGATACGCATAATTACGGTTTCCGCCTGGTCATCCAGGTTATGCCCCAGGGCTATTTTGTTTGCCCCGGTCTGCTTTGCCACTCTAAATAAAAAATCAAAACGCGCGTTCCTTGCCGCCTCCTCGATAGAGCCCTTTTTACACAATGCCCTGACATTACAAGAGCCAATGGTCGCCTCAACGCACATCCTTTCTGCCAGGTGCCGCACAAAAACAGCGTCGTAAGATGAATCCTTTCTCAGCATATGATCAAGATGCGCAATGTGCAGGCTGATGCCGGTTTCTTTCTTCAGCGCCTGCAAAAGATAAAACAAGGCTACTGAATCCGGGCCTGCGGATACCCCGACTACGATCTTATCTTTGGGGGATATCAAATTATAACTCTTAACAGTCTTTTTAAACTTGTCGATAAGCATAGTAAAATTTTAGGGACACTTACCATAAAACTGCAGTGTCCCTATATTTTTAAAACGTCAGTCCTGCTATGGTTGTTTACGAAATCCCTGCTTATGTGTATCTCCCTTTGCGCCTAAGTTATGCGCCGCCTTCATTTGTTTAACAGCAGGCTTTCTAATTTAACCGCCGGATTTCTATAGCGTTTTCTTCCCGCAGTATTTTTGCCGTATTGAATAGCTTCCCTGGGACACCAATGCAGGCAGGCAAAACACTGTTCGCATTTATGCAGCCAAAGCGGCTTCTTATCAGAAAGCCTGATATTGTTTACCGGGCAAACCTTCACACAGCTGCCGCAGCTGATACACTTATCATCCGCCCAGAAGTTCTTATCCAGGGCAGGTATCTTAAGAGACATAAAATTATAAATAATGCCTGAAAGAAACAGGCCGGCTAAAAATGCCCCCCGCTCTATTCTATTTTCCTTTTTTTCTTTTACTATCCTGGCGATATCTTTTATTTTCTGTTCTTCATTTTTGAACATTTCATTTTGCTTCTCTATGGGGATAGCTTCATAAAGGGGGGTATAATTACCCGGCATCTTCACGATAAAACCGGCGCTGAGTTTAAGGCCCTGTGCTTTAAGCAGGGCCGCGTTCTGGCTGAGTGTACCGGCAGATTCTCCCCCGTATGTAGAAATGGAAAAAATATATTTATTTTTATCCGACTTTAACTGTTTAATAAATCTTTTCACCAGCAGAGGCATCCCGAACATATACACGGGATAAACAAGGCCGATACAATCAGATGATAAGTCAATTTCTTTATCGACCACAGCGGCCATATTTACGGTATGAGCACCCCCCAGTTCTTCGGCTAAATCCTCTGCTACCTTCAGGCAGTTGCCGGTTCCCGTAAAATAAAAAATAGTGGTTATCGCAGCCATACGCTTTACTATAGCTTCTTCTTTCCTGTTTTAGTAACGTCATTACCGATACAAAGTATTTCCATATAGGGCTGCTCTTTATTTTAAGACCTTACCATTACTAAAAGCATCTTGAAGCGTTCCAGGGCTTTTAAGGCATGGGGCTTATTCGCCGGCATTATAATAATTTCTCCGGACTTTAAAAGAAATTCCCTTTTATCAATAACGACTTCTGCCTTGCCGTCAAAAACATAGACTAATGCATCAAATGGCGCAGTATGTTCGCTCAAACCCTGCCCCTTATCAAACGCAAACAGGGTTACCGTCCCCGTGTCTTTCTTGATTATCTCCTTACTGACAACTGCGCCTTCCTGATAACCCAACAAATCAACCAAAACCCCGGACTGTCCAATGATATCTGCCATTGCTTTCTATTTTTAATCAGATAGCCATGCTAACCCAACACAGGTATATTACTACAAGAGAACCGCTTTGTCAACCTCACTGGAATTTTAGGGGATTTTAAGAGAGCTTATACATCAGGAAACCACCGGCCAGGCGGGTATGGGGAAAAACCGGCTAATTAGAAATACAATTATTTCCTTCGTGGTGCCAACTTTCTACTGTTCCACTGTTGTTTATCACAAAGCTGGTCTTACAAGACAATCTATAATTCTTGACTGGCACTACTTCCGTTACATACTGGGTAGACGTTCCGCTATAAGTCTTATCCCCTATTGTGCCGGACTGATAGATTGTCTGCGGCTGCGTATAGGTATAGCCGCCTGTTTGAATAGTGTTTTTATGCACATACTCAATAGCCTTTTTACCATCACTCATGCGATATTCCTTATTCGGGACCCCCCAGGAAGCAATCAAAGAGTCTTCGCTTGCCCCAATCCAGGTATTTAATTTCGTGTCGTATTTAGCGGTAGTTGCGCATCCGGATAAACCTAAACATAGCACTAACAGAAGCATGCTTTTCATATTATCACTTTTCTAATTCTGACCTCTGGAAATAGACTACCGAAGGGGAAACCACCCCGATGGAACGCGCCCACTCTCTTTTTATTGTCCACTTGCCTAAGCGCTTGAAGATTTCGAAGAAATCTTCATCGCAGGCTGCGGGATAAATTTACCGAATATCAAATAGTTAGTAAATTTTATGGCGGAGAGTGGATTTAAACCACCGACCAAGCGGGTATGAGCCGCGTGCTCTATCAGGCTGAGCTACTCCGCCTATATCAATAAAGTCATACTCACAACGCTAATTATACCAATTAGTTGCAAGCGCAAGAACCGTCCCCACAGCTCTTATCCTGCTGTTTACCCTTCTGTTTCCGGGCCCCCTGTGCTTATCTGCTGCTGCATTGTCCCGGGCACAACACTGCCCTCAGACAAAGGGGCATTGATCCCCGGCACCTCAGGAATGCTACAGGTCAATAATAACACCTGGGCGTTTTCCGCCTCTGCCGCAGGGCTGATAAACAAGAAGGATAAGAAAACAGCAAATACCAAACATAAGTTTATTATCGCTGCCTTCATCATCTTTATCATATTATCAGTCATAAAATTTAGCAAGATAAAAATACGACTATAATCCCATGGGCCTTAAGGATACCTTTGGCCTTTAAAGGATCCAGATCAGGGATGAAATATGCGCCTTGCAAAAAGGATATAAGCTATGGCAATGGCATTTAAAGAAGCGATCAATACCACTGCAGCGGCTATGTCTTTTACCAGTTTTATTAAAGGCCGGTATTTGGTAGTAAGCATATCTATCATCATTTCAATCGCCGTGTTAAATATCTCGGCCATAAACACCAGGGTTATGGTTATGCACAAAGAAACAAGTTCAATGTACTTAAGCTGGAAATAAACCCCTAAAAGAAATGCAGCTACACCGGATAAGAAGATTATGCGCATATTGCGATGGTAAATGAATAAATAGGCAATGCCTTTAAGCGCCAATTTCATGCTCATCCAGAACCCTTCATACCTGAATATGTGCCTTAAAAGTTTTTTAGCTGCCATAGTTTTTTCTCTTATAGGCCTCCAGATAAGAATCACAATATATCTGCTTGTTTAAAACCAATTCCGCGGTAATCAAAGAATCCATAAGAACGCTGTCACATGGGTCTAATATAGCCGCATCCAGCCCATAGGCAACAGCCATAGTCAGAAAGGCGCGGTTAATCAGGCTGCGAGAGCAGGTCCCCTGCGAGACATTGCTTAAACCCACCACGCATTTAGGGGAAGGCTCGGATATGACCTTGAACTCTTCTATTGCTTCCAGTATTCCCCGCATCTGCGCTTGCGCGACATTAACCGGCATGACTACCGGATCCAGATAAAGGTCCTCTACAGGAAAGCCTTCTTCCAGGCAGCAGGATACGATAGATACTGCTGATTCCATCCTCTGCTCTTTATTTTGCGGGATGCCTTTTTCACTTATAGTCAGGCCTATCAGCCGACAGCGGTATTCTTTTGCCAGGGGCACCAGAATAGACAATTTCTCGGCATCCGCAGTAGTAGAATTAATGATTGCCGGATTTTTCATCAACTTAAGACAAGAGGCGATTATTTTCGGATTGCTGGAGTCAATAGATAAAGGCTTATCCGTTACCTCCTGGACAGATTCCAATAACCAGCGCATATCATCCTGCGGCAGGTTAGATGCCGGGCCGCAATTTATATCCAGGGCATCTGCCCCGGCCTTTATCTGGCTCAAGGCACACCCCTGAATGGCCGCCTTATCCTTTTTCTTAATGGCCCCCGCTATATTCTTATACATCCCGTTTATGGATTCACCGATTATAAACATTGTCTTCTGCCTTTTAATCTGTCTTTGGCTTAAATTTACCTTAGGCCAATCCTTCTATATATCCCCTGACCTTATTTACTGCCTCAGGATGGCGCATAACTAAAATATCCGCGCCTGCCTGCAGCAGGGAAACGGCAGTAATCGCCTCCCACATTATTCCGCGCATTACCTGGCTGCCGCCTGAAGGGAAATCAGCCGAAGAAACATATGCCTCCTTCGCCCTCCAAGCCTCCTGCCCTACCAGACAAATAAAAGGCAAGGCCATCATTTTATCCCCGGAAAGCCCGGCTAAGCGCGCCCTCTCCATAATAGAATAGGCATATTCCAGGCCATATCCCAGCGCCCCTATAGTAGGGTCGATAACAATACGTTCCAGGGGCAGGCCCATATCCGAAATAAGGATATTCACCTGCTTGGCAATATTTATATCTATCGGTGATTCCGCTATGATATTGTGCCCGTCAGCAAGGACAGCGGCAGTAAGGGTCTTGTAATTATCTTGTGTGGCGCTTCCGATAAGGCAGCGTTCATTTTTCGCCGCCTCAGAACATGCAGGGAATAAAAGATTATCCTTGGCATCATCCCCGCAGCCTAAGATTACCAGGGGCACGTCTACTTTTTTTAATAAATCGCGGATAAACAAGGCCCCTTCTTCCGGTTTCTTATTTCCGTAATCAGGATGAGCACCCTTAAGCCTTACACATAATAAATCCGCCTTATAATCCCTCACGCATCTTTGCCCCCAGGCCAACGGGTCTTTGGCTACTTCGGAATAATTGCGCATTAATTCCTCAGGCCAATCCTGGGGCGGTATGTCCCAAATCTCAAAGGCAATAACCGGCTTATGCGGCAATGCGCCTTCCGGAGAAAGAAAAGGAAGAGTATGTTCCCCCCCTATCTGTATCGTCTTTCTGCGAGTGCCACCTTCTTTTGCCGTCGCGCCTATAGTAACCTGCGTTATTCTATCCGACCACTTCTCTAAAATTAATCCCTCTGCCATATCTTGTCTCCTATCCTGCGTAGAGTATTTAAACTAAGCGCGCCAGGGCTGATCCCCAATAAAGAAGCCCCCTTTACGCTGATATCGGTTATTTCAGGGTCATCGGGTATGCAGCCTATATAATCCAGGCCCCTGACGGATACCCCCTGCCCTCCTCTTTCTGCCTTACAACGGTTTAAGACAAGCAGGTTTCTTCCGGAGCCTATCTTTAATTCTTTGGCTAAAACAGAGATCCTTTCCGCTGCCCTGAGCCCTGCCGGCGTAGGGTCAGAAACTACAAGCAAGACATCCGCAAAACGGCTGGTGCGACGGGAAAGATGCTCAAAGCCTGCCTCGTTATCTATTATAACATAACTGTAGTCGTTTACTAATTTAGAAACAATATTCCGTAAGACGTTATTGGCATAACAATAACATCCCGGGCCTTCCGGCCGCCCCATGCTTAAAATATCAAAACCATCCCCTTCATAGACGGCGGTCTGAATTTCATATTCGACGGCTCTTTCTTTGGGTACCCCGCTAGGTATCTTTGCGGGGTTGGCAGCTAATTCATCTATTATACTGCCCACGCTACGGCTGATAACAACACCTAAAGACTCCGCCAGGTTGCTGTTTGGGTCAGCGTCAACGGCAAGTATACCGCCTTTTTTATCTTCCTTAATGAGCCTGACCAATAATGAAGCAAGGGTAGTCTTGCCTGTCCCTCCCTTTCCGGCAACCGCAATAGTATAACCCATAATAGGCCTGCCCTTTTCTCTTAAGCAAAATTAACGCGGGGGAACCTGGATAAATCCGTATGCGGGAAAAATAATGCCGACATATATTCATCCATATACCCTTTGGCAACCGATAACTCAAAATAAGTTATTTTACGGGCTATATCGTCTGCCTTGCGGATAGCCTCGTAAGACAAAAGCATCTGGCGGGCACCGGAAAGCGAACTGTTCCCCACAAAGATAAAGCGGGACTCTTCTATGTCCGGAAGCAGGCCTATATGAATAGCCTTTTTTACATCTATGGAGGTGCCGAATCCGCCGGCAATAAATATCTTTTTTATCTTTGTTAGATCCAGGGACATGCTATTGATCAGCGTAGCTACTGCCGCATATATCGCTGCCTTGGCGCGTTTTATATTATCTATATCCCCCTCGGTAATGACTATATCTGAAGGAGAACCGGATTCTCCCTTAAAAACTACTACAAATTCCTTACCATTCTCACTATCGCGGATACGGCCGTTTGCGTTTAATTTCATTTTACCGCTCCTATCAATCACCCCCTTGTGCAGCATCTCTGAGATCAGGTCTATATAACCTGAACCGCATATGCCTACGGGCGCTATGCCTCCTATGGTATCACATTTTACCTGGGTGCCGTCTTTAGAAAGTATCGCCTTTTGTATGGCCCCTTTGGTCGCGCGCATACCGCAGGAAACACCCGAGCCCTCAAAGGCAGGGCCTGCCGATGCAGAAGCAGCAATAAGAAACTCCCGGTTACCCAGCACTATTTCTCCGTTAGTGCCTATATCGATAAGAAGGCAGAGATTATTTTCTTCATCCATGCCGCAGGAAAGGACCCCCGCTGTTACATCGCCTCCTACATAACTGGAAACCCCCGGCACACAGGATAAAAGCCCGCGTGGATTGATTTTTATCCCTGCCTCTGCCGCCCTGATAACAGGGATAAAATTAGCAGTAGGGACATATGGCTCTTGCCTTATATGGGTAGGGTCGACTTTCAGTAAGATATGCACCATAGTAGTATTGCCTGCGCATAGGGCGCAGGTAACGTCGTTTAAGTCCACACCGTGTTCCTGTATAAGCTCCAGTATCATCTGGTTCATGCCCTCTGCTACCGCATGATGCAATTTCTCCAGGCCTTCTTCTTCCTGGGCATAGATGATACGGGTAATAACATCGCTTCCGAAGCTGGCCTGTTTATTATAAGTCACCCTTGTGCCTACCACCTTATCCCTGTTTAGATCTACCAACTGGCCGGTAATAGTAGTGGTGCCTATATCAAAACAAACGCCGAAATTACTTTTAGAGGTATCCCCGGGCTCAATCAAAACAATCTCGGTAGTCTTATTCCTGCTGCCTAAGGTCACCGTGACTTTCCAGTCAGAGGTGCGCAGTAATTCCCCGAGGCCGCGGATATTTACCAGGCCTGTCTGCATAATAGGTATGTTCTCCTGGCGCCTTATTTGACGGTAAGGCGCTCTAAATCGCTTACCTTGTCGTCCAAATCCGGCAGGGGCAATTCCAGGTACAATTTGGTTGCCAGAGGAGAACGCAGAAAGACCCCTTCCTTTAACGGTGCCGGCGGCTCTATGTCCTCTGATGAGGCATAAAAATCCTTCAGCCTCAAATCGGGGCTGCCGATGGCCTCCCCTTCCAAGTCCAGCCGGGATTGCGCAGGTATCTCTATTTTCAGGTCACTATGCACCGTAGTAAGACAGGCAAGATATACCTGCTGTTTTCTTTCCTCTTGCGTGATATTGCCGCTGGATTGAGTAAGAACCTTGCCATCCTTCAAGATGACCTTACAGCGCCCGCAGACACCTTCTCCTGCGCAATGGGAATTGATATAAATACCGGCAGAAATAGCCGCAGAAAGGATAGTCTTGTCTCTTTCCACCTCTACCGTTTTATTATCAGGATAAAAAGTTACCTTATATTTTTCCATCTGTTATGCTTATAAGTTTTTAAGAAAGGAAGGGAGCCCCGTTGCTTCTTTCGGCCCGACTACTACCTGCCATCCGGATTGATCCTCCAGCTCTCCGCTGATGACTGCTACGTATCCGGGTATCACCAGGCGCCTATGGCCAACCGTACCCTCTACCGCAAATTTCTTCAGCGAATCGCTGATTTTACCTGCGTTAAACTTCTCGGCAGCCCAGGCAGTCAAAACAGACATACCCTCAGTATCCACGCATAATATATAAGAAGGTATTTTACTGGCCTCTACCTCCCCTGCCACCGTATAATAGGTAAGCGAAAAATTGGTGGTTACCAGAACAGGGGATTTATCAAAGGCATGGCCTATAGCGTATAATTTCGGCTCTATCTGCAGTGGTTTCTGAGGATCGGTATAGATATTTTGCCTCAAGGTAAGTAAAGACAACACCCCGGCCGGCTCGATACCCTTCAATATGACTATGCCGGCATATTTAGTCATATAGGTAACAGCCTCCATTATTTCTTCATATGCCCCATCGCAGGCTGTTATAGATAATACAGGATAGCCGAATTTACGGTTGGCCTTCTTTAACGCCTGCCTGCGCAGCTGGGTAAAATCCCAGATTTTATCCCCAAGCGGTTTCTCCTGTATTTCTAATACCAGCTCAGATACCCCTACCTTGTTTAAATCCATAACCAGGCAAGAGAGGTGTTCTAAATCATGCGCAGACGCTACCAGAGGGCAGGAAAACTCCTTTGCCAATGCCGCAATTTCTTTTTTATTTTCATCGGTAGCCCGGTAAATCAACGGCCTTCTTTTTTCGGCAATTGCCAAGGCCTCTCTTAATACAAAAGGCTCTTCGCTCATCAACATCAAAGGGAAGCTGGTATTCTCCAAAACCAGTTTTAACGCCTGTAAGAACCTCTGGCTGCTGCTCTTTTGTTTTAAGGCGATAAGGTCCGGTTTTAGCTCTTCACCTATCCGCTCAAAATGCAAATGCTTAATTTTTTCAAGCCTCTCTTTAATACCCGCGTCAGTTAAGGAATCTTCTATCAAAAAACCTATGCCGCATGGGTGATGAAATTTTTCTTCATGGCGGAATAAAACAGTTTCATTTCCGATCTCCAGCTTATTTTCAGCTGCGCCCACTGTAATCAATTTTATCGGCGGAAGACTTGATTCCTCCAGCATCTTCCTGGATGCCTCGCTTAGGTACGGGCATTTATCCAGGGCTACTGCCTTTTTTGCCAGCTGCATGGCATAAGCCAGGCAGGTAACAAAACCGCATTCACGGCAATTCGTCTTGGGTAATAGTTTATATATATCCAGTCCAGATAAACTCATTTTATTACTCCAGGTTTTTAAGTTATTTTAATCCCTAAAATTAACCCTCCGATTGCCTCTAGCCTAAAGGCGATACCTTAGATCAAAAAGACCCTCTGGGTCTTGTCTATACAACTTTCTGGCGTAGTCTTCAGAATCTTTATGGCTTTTTAAAGCCTCTAGCACTTTCGCTAAATCTTTTTTCAAGGTTATCTCTATTTTTTTACAACTGCCTTCCGCCTTAACCATGACCCTTATCCTGCCGCCCGGGGATACCTTGCATATATTTCCTTTCCCGTAGGTAGCGCCCGTAGAAAGCTGCAGTCCGTCAATAAGACAAGATTTCGGTTTTTCCGCCGCCCCCCATACCTTTATTTGCATGCCAAAATATTTCTTTGCCTTTAATTTCCTTAAAGCAAGTTCCCCTGCCTTCACCCCTAAAATAAGATACGGGCCTAAATGTCCGTGAAACCCCACTGCTTCTTTTACCGTAGTAACCCCCTGCATATCAACGCACCGCTCGTCCTTACTTAGAGCCTATTTATCAATCCGGCAAAATATCCTGCCCCAAAACCATTGTCAATATTGACTACTGTCACCCCTAAAGAACAGCTGTTCAACATTGCCAGTAAAGCAGCCAGGCCTTGAAAATTAGCCCCGTAACCGCAGCTCGTAGGCACAGCTATTACCGGGCAGCTGGCTAAACCGCTGACAATACTGGCCAATGCCCCTTCCATCCCGGCAATTACTATAATAACCCTGGCCTTCTGAATATCCTTGAGGCTGTCTTTATTTAAAAGCCGGTGCACGCCGGCTACACCCACGTCATAATTCCTTATCACCCGGCTGCCCATAGCCTCCAAAGCTACCACTGCCTCCTCGGCAACCGGTATATCCGAAGTCCCGGCGGTAAGCAGAAGCACCGCCCTGCCTGTTTTAACCTTGGGCTGTCTTATTAGATAACCTATTTTTGCCAGCGGATTATATCTTAAACGGGGGAATGATTTCTTAAGGTATAAAAAAATCCCCTTCTCCAGCTTAGTCAAAAAGAGGTCCTGGTTATGCTTAGCGAAATCCCTGGCGATCTTCTTAAGATGCGCCCTGTCCTTGCCGGGGCAGTATAAAACTTCAGGGAAACCGCGGCGGGCTTTTCTATCTATATCCAGCTTAGCAAAACCCAAGTCACAGAAACCCGGATGCACTGACATATTCCTTATATGCCCCTGAAAATAATAAGAAGTATAAAAAATATCAATAAGGCGGATATAATATAAAAATCGTTGAAATAGAGAAAATCCGCCAAATCGTCCTTTAGTGACTGCTTTTCTGCCGACTTTATTCTATGAGGCAGATTCTTCTTAAGTGATTTCCTAAACTCATCTATCTGATGGCGCTTAAACCTCAGGTATATCCCCCCTACTTTATAAGCGGGGATAGAGCCTTTTTCCGCTAAATCCATTACCTCTTTCTCGGAAATCCCCAAGACCAAAGAAACATCCCTGATAGTCAATAACTTCTCTTCATCCATAAATTATCCCTTATGCTATTTACCTATCTTGCCTGCGGCAATCCAGGAGTCTATAGTTTTACGCTCGAACTTCCAGCTTTCCCCATCTTTTAGACCCGGCACCTTTCCCGTATTTGCCCATTCCAAGACGGAATTCAAATCCACTTCCAGGTAATGCGCCAATTCCTGGGAATTAAGAAAATCGTGCAGCATTGAACACCTGGCCTCAAGTATTGCCCCTTCTGCCACATTTAACTTTACCGGATATATGTCCCCTTCCACAACCGCCGTAGGAAGAAGGGTGAGCCTTTCTTTGGCGATTATCTTACCTTTTACCCTGCCTCCGATAATAATATTATCACCGGTGATATCGGCTGAGACTATTGCCATAGCCCCTACGGTAAGATTGCCCTTTGTTTCCAGGTGCCCCTCGAATTTACCGTTGATACGCAAATTAACCGGGTCCTTGAAACTCAGATTTCCCTGCATAGCCACATCCACATCCAACACCTTCTCTTCCATCTTCTTCTTGTGAAATGCCATTGCTGCCACCCCCTTTACTTAAAGGGAATCATCCCCTTTTGCCTTACCAAATAGAGATACCTTAATATACCTTAGAAAGAAAAGCGCTATCACTGCCAATATAGCGGCAAATATAGCCGCGATATAGAAACCGCAGCCAACAGCTAAGCCCATTCCGGCAACCACCCACAGGCTTGCCGCCGTAGTCAGGCCTTTTATTTCGTTAGTTTCGCGCATAATCGCCCCTGCCCCAAGAAAACCGATGCCGGTGATTACTCCGGCGGCAATACGCCCCGGGTCAAGAGGAACCTGCGTTTTATATATATCAAAAACATATATCGATGTCAACATTATAAGACAAGAACCCAGGCTTACCAGGATATGGGTACGCAACCCCGCTGTGCGCTGCTGTATCTGGCGCTCCAGGCCTATCACCCCGCCCAAGAGGACTGATAATAATAAACGTGATATTACTTGGAGATCCGTAAGCATAATTATCCTCCTCCTTTTAATCCCCCCATAGAAATCACCAATTTCTAAAACCCTAAAACCTCCGGGCCTGCTATGAGGCCTGCCTTTTCTTAAAAAGGCTCCAGCCTAAACCGGCGATCATCGCCGCATTATCCATACACAGCCTCTTAGAAGGAAAGGATATACTTATGCCATCGGCCCCTGCCGCCTGAAAAAATCTTTCTCTCAACCTGCTATTGGCTGCCACCCCGCCTCCGACAATCAGCCGCTTTACCTGTTTTAATTTACAGGCCAAGAAGGTTTTTTCAACCAGCGCATTGATCGCTGCCTCCTGGAAAGAGGCAGCGATATCCTCAACACGCAGATCCGCGCTTTTTTGTTTTTTCTGAGTATAATAAAGCACCGCGGTCTTTATACCGCTAAAACTAAAATCCAGATGACGTCTGGTATGAGAACAACTAAACTTAATCAACCGATGCTTATCCGCCTTCCTGCTTACGGCCTCGATAAGGGGCCCGCCCGGATAACCCATGCCTAATATCTTTGCCACCTTATCAAAGGCTTCCCCGCAGGCATCATCCTGAGTAGAGCCTAAAAGGTTTACGCGGTCAATATCCTCAACAAAAAATAGGCTGGTATGGCCGCCGGAAACAACCAGGGCGACAAAAGGAAAAGCCCTTGTATCCGACCCCTGTCTTGCTCCCGCGCTAAAGGCCTCCTGTAAAAAACTTGCGTAAATATGCCCTTCTAAATGATCTACCTCTTGAAAAGGGATTCTCATGCTTAAAGCTAAGGCCTTGGCAAAAGAAACCCCCACCAATAAAGAGCCTAAAAGCCCTGGAGTAGAGGTCACGCTTATCAATCCCACTTTCTTCTTTTCTAAACCAGCTTCTTTAACCGCCCGTTCAACAACCTGGGTAATTGTTTCCAAATGCATACGGAAGGCGATTTCCGGCACAATCCCCCCGTAAAGCTTATGGAATTTAAGACTGGAGGCGACTATATTGGAAAGGATAAATTTCCCGTCTCCAACCACGGCTGCCGCAGTCTCATCGCAAGATGTCTCTATGCCTAATACGTACATTATTCGGCCAACTCCGATACAAAAACAAACTTAAATCCTTCTTTGGCAAACCTCGGCATTAACTCGCGCAGTACCTGCAGGGTATTCTTGCGGTCATGGCCTATGCCTATAGCCTGGCCATAAACAATAGCCTGTTCCTTCAGGTGATAGAGCTGATTACGGATGTAATCAGGGTCCTCTTTATTATCTAAAAACACGCCCCTCTTAGCAAAAGGCAGGCCCATTTTTTTAGCCAGAGCAGAACCTACTGTTTTAGAAGATACCAGGCTATCCAGAAAATAAAGATTCCTTTTCTTTAATTCTCTGAACACAATACGCATGGCCTTGGGGTTTTCCGTAAAAAAAGAACCCATATGATTAGAAACCCCTTTTACGCAAGGGATGGCCCCTAAGTCCCTATTTAAGATATCCACTATCTTAGCCTCATCCATGGATACCATAATGGTATTATGCTCAAGGCTTATTTTTTCGTACGGTTCCATGGGCAAATGCAGGATTACCTCATATCCGCGGATGCATAGTTTGGAGGCGATATCCCTGGAATAGGCCAATCCCGGAAGCACCGCAATAGTAAGAGGGTATTTTATCTCATATAACAAGGGCGCATTACGCAAATTATAACCCCAGTCGTCAAGCACAATAGCGATTTTTCCTTTCTCCGCCAAAGGAATAACAGCAGGCGGCTTGCGGGGGCGGCTGCGCAGCAGGTAAACAATAAAAATGCCCGCCACGAGAAGGGCGATAGCCATAAAGAAAACTGCGATTTTATAGCGGTTGTATTTTTTCATTTCTCTCTGCGGCATATGCGCACTGCCTTTAATACATCCACCGCGCGCATAAGCTGATTATCGGTAGTATAATCTTTTAGCCCGCTATCGGCCTTGACAGCATTTTCTTTTTTCTCTATCTGTTCGAATACTTCCTTAGCCTCTTGGTTTACCCCGGAAGGGGCATTGGTAATTTCTATCCTGCCTTCCTCTACCACGATATCCGGCATAACCCCTTTACCGTGTATCTGACGGCCTAAGGGCGTAAAATAACGGCTGGTAGTCAATCTGACAGCTGAGCCATCCCCCAAAGGAAAGACTGCCTGAACTGAACCTTTACCGAAAGACTTCATGCCTAATATAATCCCCCGGCGGTAATCCTGAAAAGCCGCCGCTACAATCTCACTGCCTGAAGCAGAGCCTTCATTGATCAGAACAACCACGGGCAGGTCCACCCAGGGGGCCTTGTAACGGGAGAAATATTCCTTGTTTGCCGAACGTTGACGGCCCTTAGTAGAAACGATTATTTTATCCTTTTCAATAAACCTCTCTGCCACTGCGATCGCTACATCCAGCAACCCGCCGGGGTTATTGCGTAGATCCAGAATAAGGGCGTTCATCCCTTTATCCTTAAGGCTTTTTAATGCCGCATCTATATTTTTATCAGTATTCTCCCGGAATTCTACCAACCGGATATAACCTATCCCGTCTTCTAATATCCTGACTCCTTTGACGTCATTTATCTTAATTATGTCGCGCACTATTTTAAAATCCAGGACCTTCTTCTCATTTTCCCGCAGCATGGTTACAGTAACCGCTTCCCCGGCCTTGCCCCTTAATTTACCTACTGCCTCACTTAAGGTCATATCCCGGGTTAAATTACCGTCGATCTTTACAATCCGGTCATTGGTCTTAATTCCCGCCTTCCATGCCGGCGTATCCTCTATAGGGGTAACCACAGTCAACAAACCGTCTTTTATGGTGATCTCTATACCTATGCCCCCGAATTTTCCCTCGGTATCCACCTTTAACTCATTATATTCCTCCGGAGTCAAAAACTGGCTGTGGGGATCAAGGGAAGCAAGCATCCCCCGCAATGCCCCGTAAATCAGGCTCTTGGCAAGGGCCTCTTCGACATATTCAGCATCAATAATAGACAAGGTATCGGAAAAAAGTTTTACCTCTTTAAAAAGACTGTCCTTCTTATCGCGCTTGGCTCCAGGACTAGACAAGACTAAAGAGACAAAAGCAAAAACCGCAATAAAAATTACCCCTGACATAATGCGTTTACGCATTTCCCAGCCTCCGCTTCAACAATTCAGTAACCACTTTAGGGTTAGCCTTGCCGGCAGTCTTGCGCATAACCTGGCCGACCAAAAACATTAAAGCATTATCTTTGCCTTGCTTATAATCGGAAACGGATTTAGCGTTTTCCCGTATAACCTCGGAAATGGCCCCTTCTAGCTGGCCAGAATCGGAAACCTGCGCCAGATTATTATCGCGTATTATCCCTGAAGCGGGCTTGCCGCTGTCAAGAGACTTAGAAAGCACGGACTTTGCCGTGAGATGGGAAACCACCCCTTTTTCTACTGCCCTGATTAAACCTACCAATTCAGGTATGCCTCCCGGTATCTTTAATTCGTAAAGTTGGCAATTACGGCTGTTTGCCTCGGAAAAAAGCGGCCCGGTAAGCCAGTTTACCATAGGCTTCTTATCGTCTTGTGGATACCCTTCAAAACACTCCTGGGCATAATCAGCATTTTTCTTAGGTAAAACCAGCATCTTTGCATCTTTCTCGGTCAACCCGTAATCCTTGACAAATAAGGCGATCCTGGCCTTAGGCAGCTTGGGTATTACGGATCTTATCTCTTCGATCTTAGCCTTACTGATTAAGAAAGGGGGCAGGTCCGGTTCAGGAAAATAACGGTAATCCTTGGCCTCTTCCTTTGTGCGCATGGGGGAGGTCTTTAACTCTTTAACATCCCACAACCGCGTTTCTTGGATGAGCGGCTTTCCGTCATTAAGCGAGGCTGTATGCCTTGCTACTTCAAACTCCAGGGCATCCCTTACCGCCTTAAAAGAATTCATATTCTTCAATTCGGATTTCACCCCCAGCCTGCTATCGCCTTTCTTTCTTACGGATATATTAGCATCACAGCGCAATGACCCTTTCTCCATGTCGCATTCGGAAACTTCCAAATACTCTATTATCCCTTTTAGGTCGCTCAGGTACCCATAGGCCTCTTGAGGCGAACGCAAATCCGGCTCACTTACTATTTCCAATAAGGGTATGCCTGCACGGTTAAAATCTACCCGGCTAAGCCTTTCGGCGTGGATTAATTTTCCCGCATCTTCTTCTAAGTGTACGCGCTTTATCCCTATACGCCTGATGCCATCCGGCATCTCTATGTCCAGATAGCCGTCTTTGGCTATAGGAAGGTCGTATTGCGATATCTGATAGTTCTTGGGCAGGTCCGGATAAAAATAGTTTTTACGGTCGAATTTTGTATAATCCTGGACCTGGCATCCCAAGGCCAGGCCTACTTTAATGGCATGGTCCAAGGCTGTCTTGTTTAAGACCGGCAAGGACCCGGGAAAACCTAAACAGACAGGACAGGTTTGCGAATTAGGCGCATTACCAAACTCCGTAGCACACCCGCAAAAGGCCTTTGTTCTTGTATTCAGCTGGACATGCACCTCCAACCCGATAACTGTTTCGTATTTTTCTGCCATATCCTGTTATCTTAATGGGGCCCCTCGACCTGATGGCTAAAGGGTCCTCTCCCCGAAGGGGATTGCTTATGACCTTATAAGTCCGGACGCATCTTATGCCAGGGGGTTGCCTGTTCATAAGCATGTGCTACCCGAAAAAGCATTTCTTCTCCTAGGGGCTTAGCCAATATCTGCAGCCCCACAGGAAGGCCGTTCTTGGTAAACCCGCAAGGCAGGGATATTGCCGGTATACCCGAGAGGTTTGCAGAAATAGTATATATATCAGAAAGGTACATCTCTAGCGGGTCCTGCGCCTTCTCTCCTACTCCAAAGGCTGTGGTCGGAGAAGTAGGAGTAAGGATACAGTCAAAATCTTGAAAAACCCGGTCAAAATCCTGTTTTATCAGGGTGCGCACTTTTAAGGCCCTCAGGTAATAAGCATCATAATAACCGTGCGAAAGCACAAAGGTCCCCAGCATGATCCTCCTCTTTGCCTCTTGTCCAAAGCCTTCTTGACGCGTACGCATATACATATCCATAAGGCTGTCTTCTTTCCCGGGCCCATCATTACGCGCACGAAAACCGTACTGAACACCGTCAAACCTGGCCAGATTGGAGCTAGCTTCGGCAGTAGCAATTATATAATAAACCGGAACAGCGTACTGGGTATGCGGCAGGCTAACCTCAGCCCTGACTGCCCCTAAACCAGCTAATTTATTTATCGCCTCTTCAATAATAACCTTGACTTCCGGGTCTAATCCGGAAATAAAATATTCCTTGGGAACACCTATTTTTATCCCTCTTACATCCCTGCCTAAAGACCGTGAATAATCAGGGACAGGCGTATTTAAAGAAGTGGAATCGTTTAAGTCATGCCCTGAAATAACCTGCGCCAACAAAGCACTATCCCGCACATCCTTGGTAATAGGGCCTATCTGGTCAAGGCTGGAGGCAAAGGCAATCAAGCCATACCGGGAAACCCGGCCATAAGTAGGTTTAAACCCCACCACCCCGCAAAAAGCTGCTGGTTGACGGATGGAGCCACCCGTATCTGAACCCAGGGCCCAAATAGCTGAGCCTGATGCTACTGCCGCTGCCGAACCTCCGGATGAGCCGCCGGCGACTCTATCCGTGCACCAGGGGTTACGCGCCGGGCCAAAACAGGAATTCTCCGTGGATGAACCAAAGGCAAATTCATCCATATTAGTCTTGATATCCTGGATGAACGCTCCGTCTTTTTTAAGCCTTGTGATAACCGTAGCATCATACACAGGCCTAAACCCTTTCAGGATACGCGAACAACATTCCGTATTATTAGCCTGTGTACAGATGTTATCTTTAATCGCAACCGGGACCCCCCCCAATATTCCCTGCGGAATCTCCTGCGGCAGACTGCAAATCCTCTCAGACTGCTCAACCCGGACATAGGCGTTAATCTTATGATTTACCGCCTTTACCCTTGCCCAAAGCCCCTCCAAAAGCCCCCGGAGGCTTATTTTCTCTTCTTTAAAAGCCTGCAGGGTTTCCCATGCAGTCAATTTATGCAGGTCCATTTTATCTGATATGCTGATTTTATTCAATTACCTTGGGCACGATAAAAAAATCCCCTTCTCGGCTGGGGGCATTCTTCAATACGTTATCAGGGGTCAGTGATCCCGAAGGGTTATCCTCCCTTAAAATATTATTTATCGGCAAGATATGGCTGGTAGGCGGTATATCTTTTATATCTAACTCGCCTAGCTTACCTATAAAATCCAATATATCCTGCAATTGGCAGGATAATTCCCGGGCCTCCTGAATAGACAAACGAATACGCGCCAAAGTTGCCAGCTGTTCTATCGCATTAATTTCTATGCTTATACCGCTTTTTTTCATCTGTTTGATACATTCAGAAGGTCCATATACGCCGCTAAAGTATTCCCCTGTGCGGAATGATTAATTCTAACGCAGCCTGTTGTCTGATAGCTATTTATAATTTTTTTATCATAACACCCTTTGATAAGATTGTCAAACATAATCCCCCATTTTAAGCAAATAGCCTGTTTAAATACCGGATCTGTTAAAGCGGTATCGTGGATTTAAAATATATATGGACAAAAACTATGTAATATGTAAAATATCATAGTTAAGTGGATTTCTATATAAAAGGAACAATGTCGTTATAAAAAACCTGCAAAAAATAAAACATGCACACTAAAAAAGCAAGATATTATCTTAACCCGCGGGGAGAATTCATCGTAGAAAACTACAATTTCTCCAAGCCCTTTGCCAATTTCTTCCCCGGGATAGCCGGAAAATACGGCATACCGCTCTGGGCCTTTTATGTCAACCGGGGACAGGCCATAATCAGCTTCGGTACCCGGGATAAAAACCACGCTATCCTGGAGTTCTTTCCGGCAAACAAGGCCTGGCAATTCGCCTCCCTGCAGGGATTCAGGACATTCATCAAGACATCCGCAGGCAAAAACGTATCTTTCTATGAACCGTTTCACAACGGCTTTACTAACCTGAGATTCAGCCTGATGAACCGGATGCGCATCCTGCCTTATGAATTGACGCTCGAGGAAGAAAACCTGTCTTTATCTTTAAAAGTAAAAGTGGAATATTTTACTGTCCCCAACGATTACTATGCGGGACTGGCGAGGATCCTCACCATAGAAAACATGGGGCGTAATACAAGGACAATAGAGGCCCTGGACGGACTGCCACAAATCGTACCTTTCGGGACAAGCAACCTTTTTTTGAAGAAACTCGGACGGACTATAGAGGCATGGATGAATACGGAAAACCTCAAGCAGGGAGTGCCTTTTTATAAACTGCGTGTTGATCCTACTGACAGGCCGGAAGTGGTCCATATAAAAGAAGGGAATTTCTATCTTGCCTTTTGCGGCGATAAAAAAGGCAAAACTAAGATCATTACCCCGATAGTAGACCCGCAGGCTATCTTTGGTCCGGTAACAGATTTTTCCTGTCCTTATGAATTCATTACCCGGGATAATTTTAACCGCCCCTATACCGAAGTTACCCAAAATAAGACATCCTGCGCCTTTTCGCCCCTAACCCTCACCTTGAAAGCAGGCGAAGACGCTAAACTATACTCCCTGATAGGATATATGCCCAGCCAGGAAAAACTGAATTCCTCCCTTCGCCGCATTGCCAGCCCTGATTACCTGAAAATAAAACGGGAAGAAAATAAGGGGCTTATTACGGGCCTGACCTCTGATATCGACACCAAAAGCAGCTCCAGGGAATTCAACCTTTATGCCCAACAGACCTACTTAGACAATATTATGCGCGGAGGTTATCCGGTTACTTTCGGCGATACCCGTTCGGTTTTTTACTTATATTCCAGGAAACACGGAGACCTGGAAAGGGATTATAATAATTTCCAGCTCCAGCCTACTTATTTCTCTCAAGGGAATGGTAATTACCGTGATATAAACCAGAACCGCAGATGCGATATCTGGTTTAATCCGGATATAAAAGACGGGGATATCGCTACCTTTATTAACCTCCTGCAAACCGACGGCTTTAACCCGCTTATACTGAAAAGTGTAAATTATTCCCTGAACGACCGCCAGTCTTTTTCGAGTATAGCAGAGAGGCTTGTAGAAAAAGGCTCCCTGCCTGCCTTACTGGATTTCTTATCCAGGCCTTTCACCCCCGGCTCGGTGGCTATCTTTATCGAAGAAAACCGGATAAAACTCAAGCTTACCCGCGATGAACTATTGACCGTTCTCCTGTCGCATTCCAGCAAAAACCAGGAGGCAGAACACGGAGAAGGTTTCTGGACAGACCACTGGACATACAACCTCGACCTGTTGGAAAACTATCTGGCCGTATATCCGGAAGAAGAAAAAAGATTGATATTCAATCAAAGACACTTTACTTTTTTTGACAATATAGAAGTGGTCAAGCCAAGACAGATGAAATATGTCCTTTACGAAGGCAGGGTAAGGCAGTTTCATTCGGTATACGCCGATCCTGAGAAAAAAGAAATAATCTTAAAAAGAACGGCCGCCCCCCATAAAGTCAGGACACAATACGGAAAGGGAGACATATATACGACTACCCTGGTGAATAAACTCTTCTCTCTGCTGGTAAACAAAATCTCCTCCCTTGACCCTTTTGGCACAGGCATTGAAATGGAGGCAAACAAGCCTAACTGGTATGATGCCTTAAACGGGCTGCCCGGGCTCTTCGGTTCATCTATCTGTGAGACATTCCAGCTAAAAAGGCTGGCTATCTTCCTTAAGGCTGTGATAAAGAGAAACGGCATAGAAAGCATACCCTTGACAGAAGAAGTCCGGGAATTCCTGGACGGGCTCAGGCCATTGATCAGTGAATATCTTAAAAACAAAGACGGCCAAACCGAAAGCGATTATACCTACTGGGAAAAGAGCTATACGCTCAAAGAGGCTTACCGGGAAAAAACACGCCTGGGCGTAAGCGGAAAAGAAATCGAGACTAGTAGCTCTGAATTATTGCCCTTCCTGGATGAGGCGCTAAAAAAACTGGATGCCGGCATTAAAAAGGCACTGGATGATAAAAAGGGTGTTTATTACGCTTATTTCATTAACAAGGTAGAAGAATTCATCCCCCTAAAGCCGCCTTTTGTCAAGCCGCTGCGTTTTAAACAGATACGGCTCCCCTTCTTCCTGGAATCCCAAGTCCACGCGCTAAGATTGGCCCCGGATAAGATGATAGCACAAAAGCTGCACGCCTCTACCAGGAAAAGCCTCCTCTATGATAAAACGCTGAAGATGTACAAGGTCACAGCCCCTCTTTCAAAAATGCCGGAAGAAATCGGCAGGTGCCGCGTGTTTACTCCCGGGTGGCTGGAAAATGAATCCATCTGGCTGCATATGGAATATAAATATATACTTGAGTTATTGAAAAGCGGCTTACATAAAGAATTCTATCAGGACTTCAGGAACGTACTTATCCCATTCCAGGATCCTAAAAGATACGGACGCAGCATATTGGAAAATTCCTCTTTTATAGTAAGCAGCGCCTTCCCGGATGAAAAGTTACACGGCAATGGCTTTGTGGCCCGCCTTTCCGGTTCTACTGCCGAATTCCTGCAGATATGGCTGATTATGAATATCGGCTTATCCCCTTTTGTTTTAGATACTCAAAGAAAATTAAACCTGCGCCTTCAGCCTATACTGCCTAAATGGCTTTTTACTAAAAAAGGATCCGCCTATACCTTCAAATTTATGGGCGGGGTGAATATCACCTACCATAACCCCGGAAAGAAAGATACATTTGGCAGCCATCCTGCAAAATGCGTAAAGATTAAGTTTCTCTCTCTAGAGGGAGACCTCGTAGAAATCCCTTCAGATACCATACCTCACCCCTTTGCCGCACAGATAAGGTCGCGTTCTATCCCTTACATAGATGCCTATCTGGAATAAACTAAAACGCGGTTTATTATAATTGCTAACTTTATAAATTTAGCAATTGCTACCTTGAAAATATGCTAAATTTGTGATATACTTCTAATGACAATTTGGAGTAACTACTGATAAAGGCAAACTAGCAGTAATGCTGGGGCTCCTTCTAAAGCTAACATATTATGGTTAATAGCCTTAGAAGGGCCCTGCTAACCGGAAGGTATATTGCCGGCAATGCAGGGGCAAAGCGACAGAGCCGAAATAGTGGCTGGCTGCGCTGCCAAAGAGTTGAAAAACCCTAAAAAAGCCTTTTTGGGGTTTTTTTGTGGGGCAGGCCGGGAAATCAACCGGCCCTGCCTTACGGTTCCGGGAGAATAAACCCGGAATAACTTAGATGGGCCCTGGCAATCATTCCGCCAGGGTTTTTTATTTGCCCCGTCATCCGCATGATGAATGGCGGGGCAAGGAGAAAAAAATGAACTTCCAAAGGGTAGTGACATTCTTAAACCGCGACGAAGTCGACTTCCTGGATAAAATAGGCAAGGATGCCCTATTCTCCACGGGGGCAAAGATATCCCGGGCAAAAATCATTGCCTGGCTGGTAGAGTTTATGGAACACCTGAATGTAAACGGGGAAGGCATCCGCACGGAAGGAGACCTGGAAAACAGGGTAAAAAGAATACTGGAAGAAAAAGCCCGCCTGCCACGGTAGGTTAAGAGCCCTGCTGCCAACGCAGCGGGGCTGATATATAAAATGAGGAGGTATAAAATGAACACGGATCTAAAGAAATTGATTCTCGTATTAATAGCTGCCTTCTTTTTTATGCAACCTCTCTTTGCAGCAGACGGAGTATCCTTAACCGTATCCTGCACAATACCGGCAGTCCCAGGGGTAAATGCCCCGCCCTTCCAGGACAAATTCCCAGGACATGAAGCTATTCAAAGGGAGGAAATGCCGCCAAAAGCAGACAACCTGCCGGAAAAGCCCCCGGCGGAAGTAGAAACAAAGACCTCCGGCGAAATAATCCTGGTTGAGGCAGAACAAGGGCTATAGGCGCTTTAAGACCGAAAGATACTTATTATTCCTTGATTCTCTGTAAGGGGATGTAATGATTGTAAGTCATACCCTCAAAAAGGGTAATCTTCTTACTGAGAGAAACACGCGGCAGGTAATAAACAGGCAGGCTTTCCAGATCCAAGGTAATCACGTGCTCGCCTACGGGAACATTGGAAAAAGAATAACGGCCGTTACTATCCGTAACTGCCTTTCTTCCGTCTTCTAACGTAACTACAACCTGGGCAACCCCTTTATCTCCAGGGTTATACTCGCCGTTCCCGTCAATATCTTCAAACAGCACCCCGAATATATCCGAACGGGAGATGATGCCAAAATCCACCCTGGCACTGCGGTGATGTGCAATAGCCACCTCCTGCATAGCCGGGACAGTCAGGGTAAAGCCTGGAGGCAAAGTAGTGCTATCTAAAGCTACATAAGCCTTACGCGCACGCACGCCTTTAAACCTGTAATATCCGAATATATCTGAGACCGCTGACCTGTCTTTACTTAACCATAACTTGACCCCTTCTACCGGAGGTTCATCCCTCTGTCTTAGGCCGTCTGAGTTATAATCCTTAAACACATAGCCGTCTATGTCTCCTATGGCCTCCCAATGCACCCCGGTATCCCAAAAATAGCGCATCCCGGCATTAAAATTTGCCTCTATGCGTTTGGCGACAATAGGATTATCCGCCCAGACATTACGCACCCGGCAAGAGCCGTAAAACTCAGTACCATCAGAAGGCCGGTAAGTCAGCTGTGAATAACCTTCAATATAATCTTCTCCGGACAAGAAGGTAAGATTACCAACAGTGTCTTTTTCATCACGGTAAGTAAAACGAAAATCAAGATAAAAAGGGCTCTTGCCTAATTGATTGGAATAGTCCAGGCCTGTCTCCCAGGCAGAAGGTTTAGAGTGCGTCCCGTAATAAACCTCATCTACCCAATTCATCTCCCGGCGCAGATAATAATACAACTGCCCGATCAGGCTAAAGCGCAGTCCTAAATTCACACGCTCATTGATATAGTCAGCAGCGGGAGATGAATAATTCTGGCTGCGCTGATGATAATAATAGGCATAGGTGGAAATATCTTTGAAAAACTTTATTTTCTTGCTTATTCCGATACTTGGGCTCTGATAGCGGTATTGGGAAAGCCTGCCTAAATCATTTTGCAGTATATAATTCAAGGTAACACTTGTATTTAAATCAGCCTGATAATTCAAGTTAAAGTTGAAATCTTCATTCAGGCGTTTGGGTCTATCCGGGGCAGGATAGAGCCTGTCCCTGTAAACATCCAGGCTGCTGTTTAAAGCCAGCTTGTCTGTAAGGCTTGAGCCCAGGCTGATCAGGCCTCCTATTTCTCCGGCGCGCCAACCGCTGCCGGTGATACTATGGAAATTCCTGTCTATGTTTCTTAATTCCAGATTAAAATTAACGGCCTTGGGCTTGACATAACGCGTCCTGAATATATGGGCGAACCTCTCTGTGTCATTGGCTATTTCATAACCCATACCCCATTTATCAAAAATCCAATCCCCGGATAAGTCATAGTCATAACGGTTAAGCAGGTTGTCCCTGTCCCTGCCCCATCCGTGCGCTAAGGTGAACTTATAATTTTGCCATTTTTGCGGCGAATAATTGAGGTTGAAACCATCCAGAAAAGAATTCCTTGTTTTTGCCAGGCCCGGAGAAAGGTCTCCATACCTGCCGCCGCCTTCCCTGCCCCAGAAAGCCGTATAATCCAGTTTATTATTAAATGCAGGTGATTTTAATAAGCCTCCGCGCAAGGATGTGCCGGAAAGGGCGAGGTTTGAAAAAGGGATGTTATAATCAAAACCGCGCAGTTCAAAACCCTTAAACGGCCCGAACTTTCCGTCAGTAATTCCTATAGTCGCATAGGTGAGATCGGTACTGCCCGTTAATGTACGGATAGTAGCCGCAGAATCCAGGTTTCCATAGGGGGTCTCTCCGTTCAGGCGCAGATTATGCCCCCAGGAATAAGTCGACCTCCTTAAAGTATCCATCCTTCTCCCGGTCTCATAGGAATACCAATCCAGCGAATAACGCAATTTAAAGTTACGCGCCTTCTCCATTTGCCTGCGCAGCTGCTCCTCGTAGTTCATAGCCTCCCTGGGTTTAGGGAATACCACTAAGAATTCACTGGTAGCCCTTCCTCCGTCATCCCAGATATGCACATAAGTATAACCCAGCTGCTTAGCCGTAAGCAGCAGCTCATCAGGCCCCTTCTTCTCTACTTCCATTACCCGGGGTTCGGTAACCAGGATCCGGGAGATATTCTTTCCCAAGATAATAATGTTATCCCCCTGCTCCATCTCAATATGTTCAAACTCTTTATTCCGTATCTTATCCAGCCAGATCACCCGCATCTGTTGAGGCTCAGCAGCAGGAAGAAGGCCTTCTGAAGGCAGGACAGGAAGGGAAACAGGATACATGCCGGCGCTAGACTCACGTTGCCTGTCCCTGATCATCTCCTCTTCCAACTCAAACAATTCCAAATAATCGCGCATTGCACCTGAAGCAGGCCTGTATATAGGCCTGCGGGAAGCTATCTTTTGCCCGCTTATTACAGCATCCTCACCTTGAAGCATGCGTATGTATTTTAAAGCCGGTTGATAATCCGGGCTTACGATAAGCGCTTTCCTGAACTGCTTAAGCGCCTCATCGTATTTGCCCTGTTGATAAAACTTCGCCCCTGATTCACAAAGGTATTTCGGAATCAATAACTCTGCCTGGACAGGCATAATTGACGAATGCAGAAATACCGAGATTAAAAGTAGCCTAAAAATCTTCTTCATAATGTCTTAGCCAGCAATCTATTTCAGCTGTCCTACGCTTACCACTTCTGTGTTACTTCCGATTTCCAAATCTGCCTCTTTGGTAATTATTGGCCCGCGGCCGGAAGAGGTTTCCTCAAGGGATTTGCCCAAATTCAAAGTCAGCACTAAATCATACTTACCGGGTAAAAGAGGCTGGCTCCAGGAGGCGCTGATCGGAGCTTTATCCCCGGGAAGAATATAGATACTGTTAAACTCTCCCCTGGCATGCACGATGCCCTTCTGGTCCATTATATGAAAAGTCGCGGCCGTAGTAATATCGGCATTACCGGTATTCTTCAGCTCGCCCCTGATAGACAACTCTTTCTTATCGGGGTTGAAAGCAACGGAGAAACTATCTATTCGCGCATCGCGTTTAACTGATCCTTTTACCTCCACATAAAAAAGGGAACCAAGCCTGATATTCAGGAAGGCGCCGGACTTGAGCTCATCTCCGATTAAAAATGCCTTCTCTTTCATATAGGAGGTCTCGAAAAACAGCACCGCATAGCGGCCGCCTTTGGCTTCCTGAGGCACGCGCACGGTATAACTGACATTCTGTATACCGTAAGGAGGTATTGAAAATTCGGAAGGAGAGAAAGTAATCCACCCGGCACAGGATAAAGGGGTAGTGTTGGCGGGGAAAAAATCCTTTGAACCGTCGTTGGCCTGGGCATATTTCCAGTCTTCCAGATAAACCTTGACTTTTAATATATCGTTGGATTGATTATATATCTTGATAATTCCGGTCTGTGAACCTGCGGGAGGGATGATAAGCCTGACCTTATTCTGGTCTACGCGGAATGATACGGCTTGCGCGTATATCGGGTATACGCCTAAGATAATAAATAAAAATGCATTCAGAAGATAAACAACCAGTCTTTTAAGTGGCCTTTGATAAGAGAACACTCCTTTTTCCCTCCATTTAGATTTATTATCCTGAAGACACAAGCACCAAGTTAAGACCCCTCTCCCTTGGTGCCTTATGAGCATCTTCGAAGATAAAGACTTCTTTTAGGTTATGAAGATATGTAAACCTCCCCTTGTTCTATCTACAATCTTACAATAACCTGATGCCTGTCCTACATATTACCATGTTTTTTAAGACGAAACCATGGTAATAGTAACACCTGCCGTATAAGTGCCCTGGGCAGTCTCAAGCGGAATAGCTGTCCACCCAGCCGGGCGGGTATCACCTGTCGCAGGGATAGGCGGGATGCCGTATTGAGCGCGCACAATCCTGGCCCTTTGCCCCTTGAAGATCAACCCTCCGTTACGTGCAAGCTGCGACTTATTTATAGTCGCATCGTTCTGGGTATGCTCATAGGCATTCATCACACCCTGTGCCTGACAGGTTTGAGGAGTTCCCCAGCAAAACTGGTCCTGGTCCGCATACACGGGAGTAAAGACCATGGCGTTATCCACCGGAGAAGGAAGCGCAGCCGGATTCTGGCTTAACGTATAAGTCGCTCCACCCCAGGCGTTCGGAAACAGGTAGACAATGAAGAACTTCTCGGCATACCAACAGCCCGCACCACTGACTATATTCCCCGCTGTATCCTTCAGGTCCTGTGTCAATGCCCCGAAGTCAAGGCTGCCTATGGCACCTTTATTTAAACACTGGGTCCAAGGGTTGCCTGTATCAACATAGTTATACCCGGTGCATTCCAAAACAGTATGCTGTCCCATAGAAGTGCCGGGAGTAACCTGGGCGGAAACAGTCAGCGCTATATCCGCAGAAGCAAACACCGGAACAAGCAGAGTCAATGCCGCAATCATAAACATGCTTACAATTTTCATTTTTTCTTCACCTCCCTTCCTTTGATTATTCTTGATTCTTAAAAAGAAACCGTCCGTAATCATTTTCTATTCTTTCTAATTCATAACTCCAATAATGAATATGTTATACTGGTAGAATAATCCCCCCCTTTTATGTCCGCAGAAGTAGTTAATTCATAAACCGCCTTGAATTTATCGGATGAGCCTTTGGCATCCGATATAAATAATACCGTATCTCCTTTTTTTACGGCGTCCTTCTGTGCGACCTTTAAGAAACCACGCGTATCCAGGCCTTCGGTGACCATGCGAAAATACCCCTCTGGCATAACATCGCCTTCCTTATTTGTTAAATCGGATGAGACCTTCTGTATCACTTCATAGCGTTTGCCCAGGTTAGATTTAACCTCAATAATTACTTCATTTCTTTTCGGCTCATCCGTAGGTTTAAGATTACGGAAGGATATCACCCCGCTGGCATCCTCCGGCGTAATCAGGAGATTAAAAACACGGCTGTTTTCTATTTCCATGCGCAAGGAGCCTATCAGGTTTCTGGGTTTTCCGGCCTCCTCAAGAAAATACTGCATATTCGCAGAATACCTGCCGGCTCTCTGTTTGGATAAATCCCCCAGGCTATAAGTAATCACGAGGCTATTGTCCGCTCCGCCTAAAGAGGTAGAGGTATATACGATCTGCGGTATTATTGAAACAGGAGATGCCTGGGTGACGGCATTACCCTTTCTTACCGGCTGCACCGCAAAATTTACTCCCCCTGGTTCAAGCCTGAGCCCTTCTTCTGACTCCAATTCCTGAGATAAGGTTTGAGTTATGCTAAAGAGATTACTGAAATTACCGTTTATTTTAACCTGCACATCGCTGGATTGCGCCTCTTCTCTCTGGGAATTAAGGCGTATGGCAGGAGAACCATCAGAAGTAATTATTTCAATAAGAGGCGTGGCCTCTTTTTCTCTGGCCACCCGCACATGCACATCCAGGAACTTAGTAACTATTGCCCTGGCAGAGCCAATGGGGTTCAAGGTATAACTAATACGACCGTAATAATCCCCGACAGGTATATTCTCGATATCTCTTATGCCGTAAACAAGGGTAAAATTATCCGCATCCCCTGCGGGGCTGGAAACATAAACAAGCTCTGATGACCTTACCGGGGTATCATCGCTTGTCAGGCGCAAGTCTCCATACTTGTTCGTGCCCCGTAAGCCGCGTACCACAAAATTATTCCTGATAGCTAAATCCGGGTTATCCCTGCTTCTTAAAGGCTGGACAATATCCTGGACAAGTTCATAACGGGTTGCGACATTAGAGGTAATATCAATTTTTACACCCTTATTCAAATTTGCCGCATCTATCACCAGCTCATAACCACCCTCGGTCAGACTGTAAGACAAAGAGAATATATCTTCAGCTGAAAGCAGGCTGCCTGTTACGGGTAAAAGAATACCTAACATGCTAACTATTATAAACTTAAGGTTGTATGCCCTGTCCATTATTCGCTTCATTTTACACCCCTATTTTCTAATATTATAGAGGATAACCGCTAATTTTGTCAATACAATTATGCTGCCTATATCCCTAAAAAATACAAAAGCCGGATTGACCCCATTTCTCAATCCGGCTTAAAGTTTACTCCGTGGCATCCCTGTTCCCCAACAGGAAATGCCGGATTTTAATAGTTTTTAAATCTTCTTATAAAGAATACCCTAATTCTAATGCTTTGTCAAGGATTTTTTATTTATTTTGCCTCCTTTCCTTATCTTGCCTTGTTTTTAACCCAAAGAATACGGGCTAAATGTAGTAATTCTTCTCTTTCTAGCGACACTCCTACGCGCTGTTTTTTGCCCTCTGGCGTAGCCTTAGTCCATATTACTGTCCCTTTAACGTAAAGCGGCTCGTGTTGATCAGGGATATTCAGCCACATCTCAAGGCCTACCCCGGTAGATAAAATAGGCTTATTCTCCGCGGAAATGAAACCCACTCCATTAGCGCTAAGATCCACAGTTTCCCCTACCCCCTCTACCCCTGTATGCACATCCATAAATTTTAGAGGGACATTCAAGGTGATGCGCGCGAACATCCTGCGGTCTTCCATATTCGCCTCTCTTCTAAAACCACAACGCGAAACCTTATCCTGCCCCTTTCTATTTATAACCTATAGAGTCCTGCGGTACAGCTGCCAGCACAATCTTTAAGGAATGCACAAAGCGGACCAGGAATAAATGCCCCCCTACCATCGCATATAATCCGCCCTTAATCCGGCAGAAAAATCTTTCCTTTTGTTCTACGCTATTGTGTTCTTTTAAAACATAAATATAAGGCAAAGGTCTTTGTAAATTCCCGGAATCTTTTACTTCTTTTATCAGAGTGATAAAATGGCGCCTGATAACGGTGTGCACCCCGTTCTGCTCCTGCACCTCGCAACTGGCAATCAGCTTCTTATGTTTATCTTCCGAAGTAAGGTTCTTAAATAACAGGTCTCGCATTTATTCACCTTTCTAAATATTTCTATCCGTGGCTAGCGGGGCTACAAAGTTATTAAAAACTTTTACAAATTACTTAAAAAATAAGTATTAAAAAATCTTATGCTCCACTTAAAGTATAACACCCTGCCTTATATCCTTTCAAGCCAATAACATGTTAAAAAGAAAGCGCTTTCAAAGCTAAGAGATCAAAAAATAGGCTTAAACAGGCAAAAAACTTCAGGTAGAGGAATTCTTACTTTTGTTAATATTGAGGCGGGGCTCTTGCTTCTTTAAGAGCCGGATAAGATTAGATTTATGGCGGAATATGACAAAAATAGCTAACAACACGCTGAAAAATACCAGTAACTTTGACTGTTTAAATAAAACCAGATAGATGGGTAAGGCTATGGCAGTTACCAAGGAAGCCAAAGAGACAATCCTGCTGGCCATGAATACCGCTACCCAGCTTAACATTGCCAACCCCCAAATCATCTTCAGGCTCAAAGAATAATAAGACAGGGCAAGCATTACACCGGCTGCAGTAGCTACCCCCTTGCCTCCTTTAAACTTAAGGAAAACAGTCAAGCTATGGCCGATAATACAGCCTGTTCCTAATAATATACGTAATGCCTCCGCAGAGATTATACCGGTCCTTCCGGCGACTATATTCCCCAGAAATACAACAACGATAAAACCCTTAAACGCATCCAGGAGCAATACCGCCACTCCTGCCTTCTTGCCTAAAACCCTTAAGGCATTAGTGGCGCCTATATTGCCGGAGCCAAACTGGCGGATATCAATTCCTTTCATCAGCCGGCCAAAAATATAGGCAGTAGGAATAGAGCCAATAAGGTAACTAATGATTATTGCGGAAATTATCCACGGCATATAATATCTTAAACCCCCTCATTATGTAATCTATCCCGGAAATGACCGTAAAAAATACCGCCAAATACATCAAAGGATATGCCAGCTTCGACTGAAGAAGTACTACGATAATGGAAGACATCTGAAAAGTAGTAGTGAGTTTACCCCAGCGGGTGGGGGAGACATCGATCTTCTGACGGACTATATAAATCACCATCGCCCCAAGCATTATGATTATGTCACGGCTGATAACTATAAAGGTGACCCAGAATGGAATATGCAAGGTAAGGCCTTTTAGGAAGGACAGGCAAATAAAAGCGCTCATCAACAATAGTTTGTCTCCTAACGGATCAAGCACTAACCCTGCCTTGGAGTATTCACCTGCCCTGCGGGCAATATATCCGTCTACGGCATCAGATATCACACCCAGGACAAAGATAAAAAGAGCTAAAAAACGAAAAGGCGGCCTATCTGCCGAATAAATCAAGGCGGCGACAAAGAAAGGCACGCTTAAAATGCGGAATGTAGAGATCTTATTAGCGAAGTTCATTATTTTAGCGGATTATCCTGATGCGCTGAAGCGGCCAATAGACCAGGACAGCTTTACCCAGCATGTTCTTTTCAGGGACAAAACCCCAATAACGGCTATCATGAGAAGAGGCAGAATTATCTCCCAGCATAAAAAATGTGTCGGGAGGGACTTTGATCTTTTGCCCGTCCTGCGCCAGGCTTCCGGAATTATAATAGTACCTCTGATTGAAGATATTATCCGTCAGGGGCCTATCGTTGACAAATATGGTCCCGTTCTTTATTTCTACGGTTTCACCCCCAAAGGCGACCAGCCTTTTAATAAAATCCTTTTTCGGATTAGCCGGGTAAATAAAAACAACTACATCTCCTCTTTTGGGCTGCCTCCATGCCGGCAGCCTTAAGTCGGTAAAGGGTATTTTCGCCCCGTAAATAAATTTATTCACCAGGATCAAGTCCCCTTCCATAAGCGTGGGCCGCATGGAACCTGTAGGTATTTTAAACGCCTGTATAACGAATGAACGGATAGCCAACGCGAGAAATAAGGCAATAATAATAGATTCTGCCCAGTCACGGGCTACTGATTTCTTCTTATTCGCCGATAAAAAACGTTTTATGTCCATCATTAGGCTCTTTCTTTTTTTATGGATATTAAGATACTTTAGGAAGTTATCTTGAGTACTTCCAAGAAAGCCTCCTGCGGTATTTCTACTTTTCCAAACTGTTTAAGCCTCTTCTTGCCCTGCTTTTGAATATCCCAAAGTTTGCGCTTACGGGTAATATCGCCTCCCGAACATTTGCTCGTGGCATTCTTACCTACCGGCCTGATACGCTCGGAGGCTAATATCTGCGTACCTACTGCCGCCTGGATAGCTACCTCAAACAATTGCCGCGGGATCAGATCCTTTAACTTGCTGACCAAAAGCTGCGCCCGGGACATCGCCTTATCTTTATGCATCAAAGACGAAAAGGCATCGCAGGGGGCGCCATTGATCATTACGTCCATCCTGACTAATTTTGTAGGGATATACCCTTTAAATTCGTAATCTAAGGACCCATAGCCGCGGGTAAGGGATTTCATCCGGTCGTAAAAATCGACGATGATCTCTGAAAGCGGGATTTCAAAGATTATCTTTACCCTGTTTGTCCCCAGATATTCGCTGGACTTAAAAATACCGCGCCTGGATTTTGCCAGTTCACACACCGTATCAATACAATCAACGGGTATGATCATAAGGAGACTGGCGCATGGCTCCTCTGCCTCCTGTATTTCCTGAAAGGGAGGAAATTTAGCCGGGGTATCCACTTCAATCAATTCTCCGCTGCGTAGCCTTACCCGATAGACTACATTGGGAACGGTAAGGATTAAATTCAGGTTGTACTCCCTCTCCAGCCTTTCCTGGGCTATCTCCATATGTAAAAGGCCGAGGAAACCGCAGCGAAAACCGGAGCCGAAAGACTGGCTGTTCTCAGGCTCAAAGACAAAAGATGAATCAGAGAGCCTAAGTTTATCCATCGCCTCGCGCAAATCCGGAAAATCACCCGGGTTTACCGGATAGACACCGCAAAAAACCAAAGGCTTTAATGTCCGGTAGCCGGCAAGCGCTTGTTTACAGGGATTTTTTATATCGGTAAGGGTATCGCCTATAATGATCTCCCGTGAATCGCGTATATTCGCAGTAAGGTACCCTACCTCCCCGCAGGAAAGTGAATCTGCCGCGGAATACTTCAAGTCCTTGAATACCCCGAGTTCTTCTATTTTATAGGAATTACCGGAATGCATGAGTTGTATCTGGGCATGCGGCAGGATCCTGCCGTCAACAACCCTGACAAATATCACCACCCCCTTATAAACATCAAAACGGCAGTCAAACACCAACGCCCTCAGGGGATCATCAGGATTGCCCTCAGGCGCAGGAATAACTTCTACGATCCGCTCCAGGATCTCTTCAACCCCTATGCCCTCTTTGGCAGAAGCCAGTATTATCTCTTCTTCCTTAAAACCTAAGACATCCACTATCTGTTCTTTGACCGCCGACAAATCAATGCTGGTCAGGTCAATCTTATTGATCACCGGGATGATCCTCAGATTATTCTCTTTAGCCAAATAATAATTAGCCACAGTCTGGGCCTCTATCCCCTGGCCGGCGTCTACCAAGAGAATGGCGCCCTCGCAGGCGGTAAGGGATTTAGATACCTCATAGGAAAAATCCACATGGCCGGGGGTATCAATAAGATTAAGCACATACTCCCTGCCGTTTTTAGCGCAATAGGACAACCTGACCATTGAGGCCTTAATCGTAATACCGCGTTCCCGCTCTAAGTCCATATCGTCAAGCAGCTGCTGGCGTGAATGTTTCCTGTCTACCGCGCCGGTCAATTCCAAAATGCGGTCAGCCAGGGTTGACTTACCATGGTCTATGTGCGCAATAATACTAAAGTTTCTTATATCCTCTTGCCTCATCTTCTAAATACCCCAGGACTAAAGCTATGACTTTCTCTATCGGCATATCGGTAGTATCTATATAAATAGCGTCTTCTGCCTTTTTTAAAGGAGCAGCCTGACGCGTGGAATCTATTATATCGCGGTTTTTGATATCGCAGGCGACCTCATCCATGGTTATGCACTGGCCTGCCTCTTTAAGCTCCTGATAGCGGCGCCGGATACGCTCATCGGGCCTTGCATCAAGAAAAAATTTCTTTTCAGCATCGGGAAAAACAACTGTTCCGATATCGCGGCCATCCAGGATAGAACTGCCCTTGGAGCCTATCTTACGCTGTAGTTCTACTAAGATAGCGCGCACCTGAGGGACCTTAGCTATGTCAGAAACCACCCTGGTGATACGCGGCTGCCTTATCTGGCCTGTTACATCCTTGCCGTCTAATAGTACCCTAAGTGCGCCATCTGCCGTATTGATCAATTCTATCACGGTATCCTTAGCCAAATTAACCAAGGAAAGATCATTTGAAATATCCGTGCCGGATTCCAGGGCTTTTAAGGTCAATGCCCTGTACATCGCCCCGGTATCAATATAAAGAAAGCCCAGTTTACGGGCAACCCTCCTGGCAATCGTACTCTTACCTGCCCCCGCCGGGCCGTCAATCGCAATGATCATATCTCTAATTCAGTCCTTGCCTTTTTTTGCTTGCTGCCATTAATATCCTGGACAATCTTTTACGGTCGCCTTTTTTAATTGCCTCCCTTAACCCTGCCAAATCCTTTTGGAATAAATCTATAGCTTTGAGGATATGCTTATTACTCAAGAATATATCCGACCATAAGATGCTATCTGAGGCAGCAATACGGGTGGTATCTTTTAATCCTGAAGCAGCCAGTCCAAGATACTCATCCGGCACGGTATTTATCAGGGAAAAGGCCACGGCATGAGGCAGATGGCTTAAAAAAGAAAACATCTTATCATGCGTTTCCGGACTAAGTAAAACTACCCTGCAGCCTATTGCCTTCCAGAAAGATTTTATACCCTCTAAAGCAGACTTATCAGTATGCCTGGTAGGGGTAAGGACACAGGATGCCCCTTTAAAAATACCGGCATTGGCATTTAGAACACCCTGTTTTTCCAGCCCCGCCAAAGGATGGCTTCCGACGTATAGAGGGAAAAGCCCCTGAAGCTTCTCTGTTATCGCAGCCTTTGTGCTGCCTACGTCGGTAACTAAACAACGCGGGCTGATAATACCGGCTGCCTCCTGCGCTAATCTTATGATTGTCTCAACCGGTGCAGCAAAAACAACCAATTCCGCATCGCCTATACCAGAAACATCCTGGAAACCTTTGTCAATAGCGCCCATTTTCTTGGCCAGACGAAGGGTTTTCTTACTGCGGGTGACCCCGATAATCTCAGCATGGGAATAGCGCTTTCTTATAACCAGGGCCAAAGACCCTCCGATCAACCCCACCCCGATTATAGCTATTTTCTTGAAATTCTTCATTTCAGATATCCCTGCCGATGACCTGAGCCAGGCCTTTTAATTCCCCGGCTAAATTTGCAAAATTGGAAGGTAAAAGCGACTGCGCCCCGTCAGAAAGCGCCTCTTCAGGGTGCGTATGCACCTCAATGATTAAACCGTCTGCCCCGCAGGCAACCGCAGCCTTGGAAAGCGCAGCCACCAGCCCCCATTTGCCCGCTGCGTGGCTGGGGTCAACTATAATAGGCAGATGCGAAAGTTGCTTAACCACGGGCACGGCACTTATATCCAGGGTATTACGCGTGGACTCTTCAAAAGTGCGTATCCCACGCTCGCAAAGCGTAACATTAAAATTCCCTCCCGATAGTATATATTCGGCAGACATCAACATCTCCTTAACGGTAGAAGAAAGCCCGCGTTTTAATAATACCGGCTTTTTTGTGCTGCCCACCTCCTTCAGAAGGTTAAAATTCTGCATATTGCGCGCGCCTATCTGTAAGACATCCACATAACGAGTAGCCAACCCTACGTCGCGAGGGTCCATTACTTCGCTGACGGTAACCATCCCTAGTTCATCACCCACCTCTTTTAAATACCTTAAGCCCTCTTCCCCTAGTCCTTGAAAACTATACGGAGAGGTACGCGGTTTAAACGCACCCCCGCGTAAGGCGCTTGCCCCGGCCTTTTTTACCGCCAGCGCAATCGCGCGCAAGGTATCCTTATTTTCTACGGCACATGGCCCTGCAATAAGCACTATTCTTTTTCCCCCCACCTCAACACCTTTACCCCAGTTGATTAAAGAATCCTGCTTACGGAATTCACGCGAAACAAGTTTATAGGGCGCTAAAACCGGCAAGACATTCTCAACACCGGGAAAAACCTCAAGCGGCGTTACACGCAGGATATCCTCCGGGCCGATCACGCCTATAATAGTCCGCTCTTTACCCTTGGAAAGATGCGGGGTAAGCCCTAATTTGCTGACCTTTTCTATGATGTGGTTTATCTGTTCTTCTGTAGCATCCGGACGCAAAACTATGATCATTTATCTTCCTCCCTGTGTCAAAACAAGACTAAAACGGACTAACGAACAAGGTTAGAACACCTTACGCAGGACCTTTACAAACCTTTCGTTTTCCCGGCTGGTGCCGATAGTAACGCGGATAAAGTTCTTAAGCCCGTATTGTTTCATATCCCGCACTATGACACCGAATCTAAGCATATCCTTAAAGACACCGGCGCTGTCTCGGCCTGTATCTATAAGTATAAAATTGGCTACCGAAGGCACATAACCTACCCCCTGCCTGCTCAATGCCTCATAAAGGAATCGCTTACCCTCAAGCACGGCCTTTCTGGTCTTTTCAAAAAACTTCCTGTCATCTAACGCAGCAATGGCTGCTACCTGGGCCAGGGAATTAACATTAAAAGGCTGCCTGACCTTTTCCATGTAATAAACAAATTCCGGCTTCCCCAGGCAATAACCGAGCCTCAGGCCCGCAAGGCCATATGCCTTAGAGAAGGTCTTTAAGATTATGATGTTTTTGTTATTCAGATAACTCTGGCTCTTAGGGAAATCATTGACATCGATAAATGCGTCATAGGCTTCGTCTAAGACCACCACCACGTTTTCAGGCAGCCCTAAAATAAAATCGCTCAATTCGTAATGCGTAACATACGTGCCTGTCGGGTTATTCGGATTAGCGATAAAAATAAGTTTGGTCTTTTTATCCACCCTCTTTCTGATGGCTGGCAGATCATATTTAAAATAACGCAAAGGCGCAGTAATAACCTTACGGTTATTCACCAGAGAAGAAATTTCATACTCCAAGAAAGTCGTGTCTGCGGTGATGATATTCTCATCTTCCTCGACAAAGGTCTTTATAATGATATCGATAAGCTCATCCGACCCATTGCCTAAGGCAATCCCCGCCGGGTCTATACTCCAATACCGGGCGAGCCTTCTCTTTAAGTAAAATCCCTGGCTGTCCGGATAACGGTTCAGCCCTTTAATATTCTTCTTGATAGCTGAAATCACCATAGGAGAAACCCCCAAAGGGTTTTCGTTAGAGGCCAGCTTAATAATCTCTTTCAAACCCATCTCCCTGCGGGTCTCTTCAATGGGTTTACCGGGTACGTAGGGGGTTATCCCCAATATGTTTTTTCGGATCAAATCTTTTATCTTCATAAGCGTCTTTCTCTATCTTTACCCCTTCAGTTATTCGCCTACCGGATATGAACCCAGAACCTTAAGGAAAGTACATTTCTTTTCCAGCTCCGTAAGCGCCTTCTTTACCCGAGGCTCATCCTTATGCCGCGTGAAATCCACGAAGAAATAATAATCCCATGCCTTCTTCTTAGACGGCCGGGACTCGATCTTGGTCAAATTGATATTATGTTTTTTGAAAGGAATAAGCATATCATAGAGCGCACCTACCTTATCCTTAATAGAGAAAATAATCGAGGTCTTATCGTCTCCTGTGCGGGCGACATCGGCCCTGCCTATAACCAGAAAACGGGTAGCATTATGCAATGAATCTTCTATGTCAGAAGAAACCATCTTCAACTTATACACCTTGGCCGCTAGGACTGAGGCAATACAGGCGCTGTATTTCTCCTTTGCGGCAATCTGTGCGGCACGGGTAGTGCTGGAAACCTCGATCTGTTCTGCCTCAGGCAGGTTCTCTTTAAGCCAGATACGGCACTGCCCGAAAACCTGAGGATTAGAATAGACCTTTTTTATTTTGCCCATTGGGCAATTCGCCAACAGGTTATGTGCCACATCCAGTATGACCTGACTGCATATCTTTAAATCTGAATCTACAAACATATCCAGGGTGTGGCTGACTGCCCCTTCCACGGAATTCTCTATGGGGACAACCCCGTAATCTGCATTCTCCCGCTCGACCTCAAGGAATACGTCGGTAATGCTATTACAAGAGGCATATTCCACCTGCGAACCAAACCTCTTACGGGCAGCCAAATGGCTAAAACTTGCCTCAGGGCCCAAGTAAGCTACCTTAAGGTTTCTGCCTAATGAAAGGCTGTAAGACATGATTTCCCGGTATACTGCCTCCAGTGATTTCTCTGGAAGGGGGCCTTTATTTAACAGGGCGACCCTTCTTAAGACTTCTCTCTCCCGCTGTGGGGAATAAGCACCCTTGCCTTTTATTTTTTTGACTTCGGCTATATCCTTTGTCAGCGCAGCGCGCATATTTAAAAACCTGATTATATTCTCATCAACCCTGTCTATTTTCCTGCGCAACTTCTTAAGTTCCATTTTTCTCCCCTCCTTCTGGGGTATTTTCAGCCTTAGGTATATCAGGCTTGGCCCCTTCTGCTACCTCAGGCATGCCGGGTGCATCCTTTACAGATCCCCTTTTCAAAAATTCCTCTATTTTAGGAAGTTCATCCAGGGATTTCAATCCGAAGTATTCCAGGAACTGCCGGCTACTGCCGTAAACCTTAGGCCGGCCAGGCGCTTTCTTGCGCCCGGAAACCCGGATCAACCCCTTATCTAAAAGGGTCTTCACCATCCCGTCTATATTGACATTACGTATGGTCTCTATATCCTGCCTTGTCACCGGCTGTTTATATGCGATGATTGCCAGGGTCTCAAGAGCAGGCATAGAAAGTTTATCCTGCCGGCGCTGGCGGTATAGTTTTTTCAGGAATACGGCTGAGGCAGGGGCAGTGACCATCTGAAAGCCTCCGGCAATTTCCACGATGCGTATGCCGCGGTTTAACCTCTCGTATTCCATAGACAGCTCTTCTATAGCCTTGCGTATTTCTGCAGGGTCTAGATTATCCAAAGCAAGGCGCATCTGTTCTAAGGCAAGGGGCTTGTCGCTTGAAAAAATCAAGGCCTCGATCACTGTCTTTAAGTTATCCTCTGCCATGTTTATTTTAATTTTTTCTGCTTATAAACTTCATTCAATAGCTCTTCGGTAGTCTCAATGCCGGGGGATTTCGCCAACGCCATTTTAATCATCGTTGAAGCCTCGGTCTTTTTATATTCCAGCTGCATCAATACTGCCAGGGCATCCTCTTCTATGCCTTTTATCCCTGCGCCAACCGGCGTCACCTTAGCATCCTGGATAAGCCCGAATTTCCCTACTTTATGCTGAAGCTTGGCAATAATCTCCTTAGCCCTCTGCTGACCTATCCCCGGCAGGGACTTAAGAAAATCTATATCTTCCTCTTCTATGGCCTTGGCTATCAGAGAGATAGGCTCACTTAAAGCCCGTAATGCCGCACGCGGGCCTATACCGGAGACAGTAATAAAAGATTCAAAGAACTCCTTTTCAACTTCGTTTAAAAAGCCGATTAAAACCGGGGTGCTTTTTGTAGGCTCAACCTGGTAATAATGGTAAGTAATTAAAGTTACGGTTTTACCCTCAGGTACATTTTCGCACACCCGCTGCATCACAGTCATGGGTATAAGCACCTTATAATGAATACCCCCTACGCTTACCAACAGGTAATTATCCCCTCTCTCAGCCACTTCACCTGAAATCCGCGCAATCATACTTCGATTCCTTTCATCCGCCTGGCCGGGTCATATCTTTGACTTTAGCATATAGCTATGGGCAATAGCTAAAGCCAGGGCATCTGTAACATCGTTATACTTAGGGAGGCTGCGCAGTTTAAATATATCCGCCACTGTACGCTGGATCTGGATTTTTGAGGCAAGGCCTAAGCCGCAAACTGCCTTTTTTACCCGCGTTGCGGCATATTCCACTAAAGGTATACCTTTTTCGGCGCAGGCAAGACAAATTACTCCTCTGGCCTGACCCAAGAGATAAGCGGTGGTAGGGTGGCGGTAATGCGCGTAAAGTTTTTCCAGGACCATTACCCCCGGATGAGTGTCCTGTATTAACTTCATCACCGCTGTATGTATCTTGTTTAAACGATCAGGCGTACTATCCCGGGGTGAGGTCTTAATAACACCAGCCTCTAATAATGCCACTTCCTTGTTTAAGGCATCCACTATTCCATAGCCGGTTATTGTCAGCGCCGGGTCTATACCCAGTATCCTCATATCAGCTGTTCGCCATTTCTTCTAAGATTTCATCTGGTATATCAAAATTAGCATAAACCGCCTCGACATCGTCATGGTCCTCTAAGGCCTCGACTAAAGACAACACCTGCTTGGCATCATTGCCGGCTACCTTAACAACAGAAGACGGCACCATGGTCAATTCAGCAGTCTGACAGGCTATTTTCTTATCCTGCAAGGCCTGTTTAACCTTTTCCAAGTTTTCTACTGACGTAGTGATTTCGTAATTCTTATCGTCGGATTTCATATCCTCCGCTCCCGCATCAAGGACAATAGACATAAGTTCTTCTTCCTTGGCCTTCTCCTTATCAATAATAATATACCCCTTTTTGGTAAACATCCAGTTCACCGAACCTGTGCCGGCAAAACTGCCGCCTTTCTTGGACATGATATTGCGTATTTCAGCACTGGTGCGGTTTTTGTTATCCGTCAGGACATCCACCAGTAGTGCCACCCCACCCGGGCCATAGGCCTCATACATTACAGACTCATAAACTACGCCGGGTAATTCTCCTGTCCCGCGTTTTATCGCCATCTTCACGTTATCAGAAGGCATATTCGCTTCCTTGGCCTTGGCAATCACCGCGCGCAGTTTACTGTTAGTATCGGGATTACCTCCCCCTTCACGCGCGGCAATAGTCAATTCCTTGATAATCTTGGTGTATTTTGCCCCTTTAACAGCGTCCGCCGCCATTTTTTTGCCTTTATTCGTTTTCCATTTTGAATGACCTGACATTTGCATCCTCCTTAATGTTTGTGTCAAGGTATCAAAATAACTTTAATACCTTGACACTTTTAATAAACGGATAGGCAGAATAAGCCGGGTTCTGTCTTGATGCGATAACCCGCATCGCTAGTGATTATTTCTCTGGGCTAAAGCATTGCTGCCTTAGCTCAAGCAGCTTACCCTCACCACCCTCTTTAAAAAGGCAAGCCTTCTTAAAGACTTCAAACGGGCCGTTTTTACGCTGCCAAAGGCAGCCTGGGTGGTTAAAATTAGCCTTGCTCCACGCGGGGTTTTCCGAGCCAGGCCCTATCGCTAGAGCCTGCGGTAGTCTCTTACACTGCCTTTTCACCCTCGCCCCATTTTCTTTATAAAAATGGGGCAGTCTATTTTCTGTGGCACTTTCCCTACCACGCCGCGCAAGTTTTACAACTTGCGCGATGAGATGCTCTGTGTTACAGAGCGCGCTGCCCTCCGGAGCCCGGACTTTCCTCTTCCTGTTTCTTTGTCGCGTTTTGCGAAACAAAGAAGCAGGAAGCAACCACCTTCTGCCTATCCGTCTAGTAAAGAATATCCTTGCGCAATGCCCTTGCGCACCGCAATATTCGCCAATTTATCCGCCCCGACATTCTCATGCCTTGGCAGGTGTTTAACGTTAACTTCCTTAAAATTATCCATAAGGCCTACAGCCTTATTATACAGCTTGGCTATACCGGCATTTCTTACCCGGTAAATCTTCCTGACTTGACGGCATAAAAGCTGGCTGTCGGTATTTATATTCACGCTCTCTGCCCCTAAGGCTAAGGCCTCCTGCAAAGCAAAAATCAAAGCAGTGTATTCTGCGGCGTTATTCGTGGCATTGCCTATATACCTGGCTATATTCTTTATCGTCTTGCCGTCCCGGCAGATAATCACCCCTATACTGCTTGGGCCCGGGTTTCCTTTTGACGCACCGTCAATATAAATTTCCAGCCGCTTCATCGGATATCTTTTTAAACTAACCACCCATCACGCGTCTTCGCTAATATAGAGAATACGATTGCAAACCTCACAGGTAATAATACGCTCATACATCTTGATCAGGTTTATCACCTGAGGAGGAACAAACATATTGCACCCCTGGCAGGAATTATCCTTAACCCCTACTATCGCCAGGCCGTCACGGCTGTTCAATATCCTTTCATACTGTGCCAGCATTTTCGGTTCAATACCCGGGATGACCTGTTTACGTTGCGCATCTAATTGCGCCAGTTGTTCGTCAATCTCTTTTACCCTGGCCTCAATTTTTTTCTTCTGTTCATTGAATGCCTTTTCTTCCTCCTGCAGTCTTTGTTTTTCTGTATCAATATCGCGCTTTATCTTATCCATACTCTCGAAGAATTCCAGTATTTTATCTTCAATTACCGAAGCATCAGCCTTGGCATCCCCTATCTGCTGGAGCATGGTCTGATATTCCTTATTGGTCTTCAGCGAATAAAGCTGTGACTGTAATTTCTTTACCCCATCCTCCTTAGTGGCAAGCTCCAGGTCTTTTTCTTTCTTCTGTTTTTGTAAATCCAGGGATTGCTTTTCAAGGGCAGCTAAGTGCTGCTTTTTTTCTTCAAATGCTGTTTCTAAGCTTTTTATCTCTACAGGCTTTGATTCTTTTTCCTGTTTAAAAGCGTAAATCTCCCCGTCTAAAGACTGCAAACGCACAAGGTTAGTTATTTGTTCTTTGAGATTGGTCGCGGACAACTAAAAAAACCTCCTTTTTATTAATGGGCGATAGAGGATTCGGACCTCTGACCTTTGCGATGTGAACGCAACGCTCTAACCAGCTGAGCCAATCGCCCTGATTTTTTTATTCCCACACCCCTTTTTTGGTCGTCGGTTCTCACCCGACTGACGCCAATTTAATCTATCAACCCTGGGCCCAGAAGGGTTCGAACCTCCGACCAAGTGATTATGAGTCACCTGCTCTACCACTGAGCTATGGGCCCGAAGATGGCAAACTGCCCCCTCTTTTGTGCGCAGAAATAACCTCAATACTCCGAGGGTATTAGAGGCTAAAAAGAAAAAACTTAATAGTATATAATACTATTTTATACTTATCTTGGCAAGATAAAATTTAGGCAAAACCAAAGGGCAGGCCGTATAACAGGGGCTTAATAATCCCGCTGATGAGCCAGGGTAGCATCCAGGAAACTGCGCAGCCTTCTTGAGCGGGTAGGGTGCCTTAACTTCTTCAAGGCCTTGGCCTCAATCTGGCGCACCCTCTCCCGGGTTACCTTGAATACATTCCCCACTTCTTCCAGGGTACGCGGGCATCCGTCATTTATACCAAAACGCAGCACCAATATCTTTTTTTCCTTATCCGTCAAGGTATCCAGTATGGAGTTCATCTCTTCTTTTAGCATGTTATGGACAGTGGCATTGGCAGGAGAGACTGCTTTCTTATCCTGAATAAAATCCCCAAAATGTGTATCCCCCTCATCTCCGATAGGCATCTGTAAAGATATGGGCTCCTGGGCAATCTTCAATATTGACTTTACCTTCTCCTGCGGCATCCTTATCTTCTGTGCAGTCTCTTCAGGGCTGGGTTCGCGGCCATGCTCCTGAACAAAGATACGGGATACGCGTATAATCTTGTTTATTGTCTCGGTCATATGCACGGGTATCCTGATGGTACGGGACTGATCTGCTATAGAGCGGGTTATGGCCTGCCTTATCCACCAAGTGGCGTAAGTTGAGAATTTATAACCTCTCTTGTATTCAAACTTTTCTACAGCCCGCATAAGGCCGATATTCCCCTCCTGGATCAGATCCAGAAAGGAAAGCCCGCGGTTAGTGTATTTTTTGGCGATGCTTACCACCAGCCTTAAGTTCGCCTCCACCAGCTGCTTTTTAGTGCGGTTAAACCTGACCTGGGTGCCCCGGATAATCTTCATCTGCTCTTTTATCTTAGGATACGGCTCCCCGAATTCCCTTAAAATGACGCGCCGGCGGCTATCCCATTGAGCACGCTTCTTTCTTTCGCCTTTGGGGCAGGATGCCCTCCTGCGCTCCAATAATTCTAATTCCCTGACCAATAAATTAAGGTTACGCACCACTATCTCGACTACGGAAGTGGTAAAATTAAAACTCATCAAAAGTTCAAGCCTCCTGGATTTATTGCGGGTTGCCTTTAACTGCTGGCTAATCCTCTTGAAACGCTTGATGATATTGTATTTTTTAAGTTTTATCCCTTCCTTAACCACATCTTCTAAGTTTATGCTTTCTGAGAATATACCGTTGACCACCGCCATTATCGCATGGCATGCAAAGTCCGTAGCCAGGGCCGCGCGTTTAAACTTAACCTCCGCCTCCTCTATTTTCTTAGCGGACTCAATCTCATTTTCCCGGGTAAGCAAAGATATGGACCCCATCTGCTTCAGGTACATCTTAACCGGATCATCCAGGGGCAGAAACCTTTCTTCCGGCCTGGGCTGCTCTTCTCCTGCGTCCTCTTTATCTTCTTTCTCTTCCTTATCTTCCTTAAGCACCGGGGCGTCTTTCTCCGCTACCCTTTCCTCCTGGCCCTCTACTACGGGTATATTTTCACCTCCCAGTAAATCCAGGATCTCATCAATATCTTCGGAAGAGGATATTCCTTGCGGCAGGAGGTCATTCACCTCATCGTAAGTAAGATAGCCTTTTTGCCTGCCGAGGATAATAATCTTTTGAAAATCCTTTTTCGTGTATTCCTTCTTCTTGATGATTATAGCCATGCTCACCTTCCTCTGATTAAATTATGGAATTCCTGCATCAGGGCATTAATCCTTTCCTCATCTCCTAACTGCTGGGCCATTTTTATCTCTTCGTGCAGGTATTGCTTCTTAAGGCGCATTTTTTCTTTCTTCAGGCGCTGTATACAATCGCAAATCACACCCTCCCGCTCCTGTTCGGGTATGGCGGGCGATAAGGCCGACTCGCAGACAATCTCGGATATCCCCTCGTCACTTATATAATTTATAAGAGCACTCGGCTCTACACGCCTGCCTTGAGAGACTAAATCAAACATTACCGAGACAAGACGCGCCGCCTTTTCATCCTGAAAATCAGCCGGCTCAAGATTCTGCCGGATACGGCTGATTACCCCTGCTTCCTCAAGCATCAATTTTATCAACAGCTTCTCCGTCGGCTGAATAACTGATCTATTCTTTGAGGGGGACAAAAAACCCTTGTCGCTGGCAGGATTCTTGATCTTATGCATCTCGTTTAATATATCTCTTTCCGCGACATTTATCTCCTCAGCCACCTTCTTGGCATATTCGGCGCGCAGGATATCGTTCTTAAACTTCTTAATCAAAGGCAGTATTTCAGCGGCGACCCTGGCTTTTCCTTCCGGGGTTTTTATATCGCACCTGGACTTTGACAAACGCAATCTGTAATCCACCAGGCCCTCTGCCTGCTCTATGCGCATGCGGAAGTCGTCTATGCCGTTTTTACGCAAGAAAGAATCAGGGTCATAGCCTTCCGGCAGTGCCACCACCCTGACATTCATATCTTCTTCTATAAATATATCCAGGGCCCTTATGGTCGCTGACTGGCCGGCGCTGTCTCCGTCATAGACTATTATCACGTTTGGGGTAAAACGCTTTATCAAACGGGCCTGCTGAGAAGTAAGGGCAGTCCCCATAGAAGCAATTATATTCTTTAGACCCGACTGGTAAGGCATAATAAAATCCATATAGCCTTCTACCATCACCAGGTAATCATTCTGCCTGACTGCTTCTTTGGCAAAGTTAAGCCCGTATAGGTTGTTTCCTTTTATATAGATAGGCGTTTCCGGTGAATTCACGTATTTAGCCATCGGCTCTACGCCTGATGAAAGTATCCTTGCCCCAAAAGCGATTATTCTGGACTTGATATCAAATAGCGGAAAGATTATCCGGCTGCGGAACCTGTCATAATAGCCGCCGTTTTCTTTAGCGATAATCAGGCCGGCCTTTTCAAGAAGAGCGAGGCTGATACCTTGCCCCCGCAGGTATAAAAGCAAGGCATCCCATTTCTCTACGGCATAACCTAATCTTAATGACTTCATTGTCTGTTCAGTTATGCCGCGTTTCAGGAGATAATCCCGGGCTGGCGCCCCCTGGGGAGAAATAAGCGCCCTGGCATAAAAATCGCTGGCCAGTTCGTTTATCTTATAAAGCTGGGTAATCAAGCCCTCTTTCTTATTCTCTCCCCCCTGTTCATACGAAAGGATGACCCCTGCCTTCTTAGCCAGGGTTTCTACGGCCTCGGGGAATTCCATATGTTCATACTGCATTAAAAAGTGAAAGGCATTGCCTCCTGCCCCGCATCCAAAGCAGTGATATATCTGACGGTCTAGAGAGACCATGAAAGAAGGGGTCTTCTCATGGTGGAAAGGACATACTGCCTTGAAATTGCGGCCGGCGCGTTTTAAAGGGATATAGCCGGAGATAACCTCCACTATATTGACACGGCCGAGAACTTCTTCCAAGATATTTTCGGGTATGAGTCCTGGCATTTATTTAATATATCTAAGCTATTTGACTACAGATAACGGATACAGACTAATTATGTCTTTTATGGGCTCGCTGGAAACGCCTGAAACCTGAACAACTGACTACCTCAAGTTCCTCACCTGCTGCCTTCTCAATATTATCCAACAGGAGGTTAAGTCCCAGCGTGTCCGAGGAGATGTGCCCGGCGATCACTACATTTAAGTTGGCATCCTTTACTTTCTTAAAATGCTCATCCCCCAGATGCATGGAAACCAGGGTGCGCACGCCTAAAGGGTAAATCTTCGCAAATACGCCGCTATGCCCCTCGGTTCCGCCGGTCATCTCTAATAATATTTTTCCTACCCCCCGCAAGGGGCTTCCTAAAGTAATCTTAGGGCCTGTTGATTCTCTTGCCGCTGTTTTATATTCCGAGATAGCGGATAAAATCTTTATTATGTCTCTTACCTGTCTGGGTTTTTCTTTCTTAAACAGGCCTTTTAAGTAGGCGTAAACATGGTTATCCGCCGGGGTATGTACGCACATAAAGGGCATCTTCAAGATCCTGGCTACATCAACCGAACGCGTATGGTTTTGCGGCATCACCCTCCTTGCAACCTCTGCCTTTCTTTCGTCGATAAACTGCTGGGCAGCCTTACGGGCAAGCCCTAAGGCCTCGAGCATATCCACCTGCAGCTGCATCACCTGATAGAAATTAGCCCACGCCCTCCCCTCCGGATGATGAGAAATCACCAGATCCAATCCCTCCTCCTGCCTGATCTTATCTGCCAGGAGTAATTCCGCGGCATCTATATCAATACCTACTAATATTTTCCTTATTTGTGTATCTGGAGAACCGTAAAGTATGGCTGTATCTTCATAAGCGGATATCGCGCCCTTGGGCCGGGGGTCGTATTTCTTTCCGAACTTAACGGCCTGCGCGTAAAGGAAGGATAATTTCATTTTTGGCTCAGGCTGTTGCTGACCTTAAAAGGCTGTTCATTGATTTTATCATTCGGCATAAACTTAGACACTACTACCTGCCATAGCAGAGTATATACGCGATTAGGCACCTCTAAGACCTGGGCAGCAAAATAACTGCGGCCTAAGCTTTGGTTCAGGTAAGGAATAGGAGAAATAGCAAACATAAAAAGCAGCATTCCGCAATAAATAAGCCCTCTGGCTATACCTAAAATAAAACCGCCCCATTTATCCAATTTAGGCAGGGACTCCATTTTAAACAGCCGGCAAAATATCCGCCTGAGCAGCCCAAAAAAAAGATAACCCACAGATGCCAGACCTAAGAAGATTAAAAGCGCTACAGTTTGAAGGCTTGCCCCGGTTAAAGACAGGCGTCCGGAAATGGCCTCTGATAAACGGGAATAGTAATGCCAGGAAAGGTATAACGCAAATACAGTCCCTAAAAGCTTAAAGAGCTCCGGGAATAAACCGTTTTTTATTGCGATGTAAATTATTCTCAGCAAGACGATTAGAATAAAAACATCCACCCAGTTCAGCTGTTTTATGATAGCCGAAAGCATTGTCTTCCCTTTCTGATATCATGCGAAATTTGTAAAAGTATAGCATATAAATACTTAGGTGTCAAGGAAAGCGCTTTCTTAATGAGCACATAACTTATGGAGGCGAAGCCGACATAAGTTATCTGTGCGAATTAATCCCCGACAGCTAGAAAGTAGATTTCGAAAAAATCTACGAAGTGCTTAGCTGCGGGGATAAGGACCTGAGGGGCCTGCCCCTAAGAGCACAAATAAAGCCACCTTCGTAACCATAATTATGACAATAAGTTCTATGCAGGAGAACCGTCCCCTCGATGGTTTTCTTGTGGGGTGATTCTAAACAAGGACTTGTTTATTCTTGATTATTATATTTTACAGCAGCGGGCATAAACATAATAAGTAGATGAAGAACCGCCTGCATTATATACCCCGGCAGTGCAGCCGTTGGCATCCATCTGGGTATACCTGCCCCAATGCTCACCTGAAAAAGTGGTTCCGTCACCGCAACCAGTCATGGTATAGCCCGCAGAGCAGTTTTGAGAGACAGATTTCCAACCCGTGCCTGTCGTGGAAGCAGTAACAGTTACACAGGTAGGCGTAATGCCGGTAACATCCCCATCAAACTGAGCAGTACCTGCCACATGCAGCTTGGCAGCCGGAGTATCTGTGCCTATCCCCACATTCCCTGCTCCGTCTAAGACTAAATCAGTGTAATTCCAGCCGCTGCGGATAAAATACATCTTGTTACTGTTGACATGTATCGCCCAATCGTTACCATCGGTATCAATAAAGTCTATCTGGGGGGCATCAGAAACAAGTGCCAATTGCCCCCCGCCGGACATCTGACTTGATGCGTAATTACCGGTAGAAGCTCCATATATAACCAGTTTCTGCGCGGGGCTGGTAGTACCAATGCCGACATTACCGGCATCCACAGCAAGATAAGCGTTATTTGTTACGGTCAATTGGCTGTAATCTGCGTAAGGAGAAGGAAAAAATGTTACAACGCTTAGCTGTTCATCCGCAAAAAGCAAAGAAAAGAGTAAACTGATACCGATACTGATAGTCCCTGCAATCAACCACCTTTTAGCTTTTTTTATCAACATAAACAAGCTCACTGTGTCATTTATTTTACCCGGCAACAACGGGTATACACCACATAAAGACAGTAGTAGGTGCCGGCTACTTTATATACCCCTGCAGTGCAACCGTTAGAATCCATCTGAGTCCACCTGCCCCAATGTTCCCCTCCAAAAGTGCTTCCGTCACCGCAACCAACCATAGTATATCCTGTAGGACAGGATGAAGAAACGGTTCGAAAACCCGCGGTGTTTATAAGCAAAGAATTGGGGATTGTCAGGCAATCCAGGCTTAAACCTGTAATAGCACCGTCAAACTGCGCAGTACCTGCTACATGCAATTTAGCTGCCGGATAATCTGTACCTATCCCTACATTCCCTGCCCCGTCTAAAACCAAATCCTGGTAATTCCAGGGGCTGCGGATGAAATACATCTTACCGCCATTCACATGTATTGCCCAATCAGTATAGTTAGTATTAATAAAGTCTATCTGGGGCTTATCGCCAATAATAGCCATCTCCCCTCCGTAAGTCATCTGACTGCCAGGAGGAAGTGCCAAATTCCAGGTGGCGCTTATCAATAAATTTTCTCCTGCGCTGGTGGTCCCTATGCCTACGTGCCCAGAATCAGTAGCTAAATAAGTATTACTGCGTGTTGTCAATTTTTTATATTGCCCTGCAGGGGAAGGATGGTAGGTAGTGATAGTGATCTCATCCGCGGCAAATATTCCTCGCGGGCATAAAAAAATAACTAAGAAAGCAATACAGCCGTATATTTTACTGGCCTTGCACATATAATTAAAAAATATAGTTATCTAATCCTGCAGCAGCGGGCATATGCATAATAAGTAACGCTGGCAGTACCAGTGTTCCTCCAGACTCCAGCAGTACAAGTATCGGCTGCGCTAGGATAGACATAACGACCCCAGTGCTCATCGGAAAAAGTGCTTCCATCACCGCAGCCAAATAGCACATAGTCTGAAGCACAAGTGGCAGTGGCAGATTTCCATCCAGCGCCTGTGCTAGTGCTTGAACCAGTAACAGTAGTACAGTCTAAGGTGAGCCCGGTCACATCCCCATCAAACTGAGCAGTACCTGCCACGTGCAGTTTGGCAGAAGGCCCTGTTCCTATCCCTACATTCCCTGCCCCGTCTATAATTAATTCAGCGTACTCCCAAGGGCTGCGGATAAAATACATATAATTGCCATTCACATGTATTGCCCAGTCATTATGATCAGTATCAATGAAATCTATCTGCGGGGCGGTATTATTAACAATTGCCACCTGTCCGGCGTAAGTCAGTTGGCTCTCTGTTTGTTTGCCGGTATTAAAATTTCCTGAGACAGCAAGCGCCACCCCCGGACTGGTAGTGCCTATACCTACATGTCCGGAAGTGATAGTAGTACCTAAATAAGTATTGCCCCGCACGCGTAACTGGCGGTATTCACCGTAAGGTGAAGGATAATAAGTGGTAATATTAAGCTTTTCGGAAGGATAAGATGCCTGGACGGATGAGATTAAGAATAGAAGAAATAGACAGAGGATTTTTACTCTTTTTTCCTGCATAACCATGATCTCTCTATATGGTTTAAGATCAATATCTTAGATTAATTTGATTTTATACAAAAAACTGCCTTTAGTCAATAAAATTCATCAGGCGCACCTCTATTTATATCTCCGCCTCCATATAATCTTTAAAAACCCTGTAAGGCTTTCTATGTATGAGCTGATTGCCCAAGGCCTGCCTCGACTTTACAACAATCTTCATATAATTACCCGTATATCCTTGCCAATGGCCTGTCTCCTTATACCGGCCTTCTATCAACACTGCTATTTCTTTATTTAAAAACCTGCTCCTGTATTTAATGCTGCAGGATTCTGCTAATTCCTTAAGGCGCTCCATTCTCACACCTATTACCTTCGGGCTTATTGCACCATACAGCCTGCTGGCAACAGTACCCTTTCTTGGACTGTAACCAAAAATATGCACACGCAAAGGGCTGACTTCTTTAATCAACCTAAACGTATTTAAAAAATTCTCCTCGGCCTCCTGAGGAAAACCTACCATTACATCAGTAGTAATAGCAATACCCGGAATATGTCTCCTGACCTTATCAAATATCCTTAAGTAGCCTTCCCGGGTAATACCGCGCTTCATTAATCTTAATATCTTATTATCCCCGCTCTGAATAGGAATGTGTAAATGAGGGCATAATTTCAAAGAAGAGGCCATCTTCTTAATCAATGCCCCGGATACATCCTTTGCCTCAATAGAACTAAGGCGGATACGCAGCAGCCCGTTGATATCTTCCAACCGGGAGATTAACTGGGTCAAATTAAGCCTTGCACTTAAATCCCTGCCGTAAGAACCCAAACATATGCCGCAAAGCACAATTTCTTTTACGCCTGATTCAACCAACCTTCTTGCTTCCTCTATTATATGAGACCAATCCCTGCTTTTTGACTTACCCCGCACCAGGCGCACCTTGCAATAAGAACAAAGATTATCGCAGCCATCCTGCACTTTAATAAAAGCGCGGGTATGGCCGGCAAAATAAGAAATCCCTCCTCTTTTATTTTCTTTATCCTGGCCTGTCTTTCTCTCACGACCAGAGCGGCGGAATGAATTTAAATAAGTATCTATGATCTGTTTATCCTTGTTCCTGACAATCAAATCTATATTTCCCAAACCGCTTATTCTTTGCGCATCAGCCTCCGCCAGGCATCCGGTAACAATAATTTTGGCTTCAGGATTCTGTCTCTTTGCCCGATAGATGGAACTCAGGGAATCCGCATCTGCGCGGTGGGTTACAGTGCAGGTGTTTATGACGCAGAAATCAGCCGTGTTTACGCCCTTCTCTTCCCTGATGCCGCTAAGCAGGATGCGCTCGCGCATTAACTGGGTTTCGTACTGGTTAACTTTACATCCTAAGGTATAGAATTTAATGGTTTGCATATATAAGAACTGAAGCGGCTAAAGCAATAGCAGCAGTATCAACACGCAATACACGGGTGCCTAATGTTATGGGGATAAACCCATTCTTTTGGGCCAGGCGCATCTCCTGACCGGAAAAATCACCTTCCGGTCCGATAAGGGCTATTACTTTCCCGGGTTTGTTTTGCGCGAGGACATCTTTTATATCCTGGCGCCTGCCGAATAACGCCGGTATCAACTTCAAATCGTAGTCAAGAAAAGAACCAATCACTTCTTCTATATTCATTACCGGATCAACCGCCGATATATAGTTACCCTGGCTTTGCTCTGCGGCGCTCTGAGCAATCTTTCTCCAGCGCTCAAGATGCATATGTTCTTTTTCCGTGCCCCATTTGACAATTACCCGGCTGGTGCGCATAGGAATAATCCTGGAAACTCCCAGCTGGGTGAGTTTATCTATGATATCGTCCATCTTCACCTTCTTGGGTATGGCGCAGGCAACTGCCAAAGAAACACCTGAGTCCTTTTCTTTTATCCTGGCCTTGATCTTCAGGCGGATACGTTCAGGATAAAACTCTTCTATACGGCAAAGATAGGCATTGTTCTTCTCATCGGATATCGATAATACTTCATTCTTTTTTATACGCAGGACATCCCGTATGTGATGCACCTTATCTAAATCGGTAATATTTAGGGTATCTTTTGTTATATCTTGAGAGTTACAAAAAAACCTGTGCATATTCTTAATATAAGGTTATGGCGCTTGTTGCCATGCGCACCCCTAAAAAAACCATTATCGAGCCGGAGATAAAATTGAACACCTTGAGGTATCCTCCTTTTGCTATTAACCCGCTGTATAACCTTCCGGCGGATATTACCATCAGCAAAAGAGGAGAAACAACCGTGCCAAGCCAAAAGGTTAAGACGTAAGATAAAACAAGGAATAACCCACCTCGGCCCAAGCTGATATAAGACATCACGGAAAGAAAAGGCGCACACGGTATCAGGCTCATCAGCAGGCCTAAGATGATAATAGTCTTTTTGTCTTTCTCTAAGAAGACTGCCCCTAAACGCCTGCATAATCCATGCCCCAAAGCCTTTCCACCTGCCATAAGCAAACCGATAAAGATAATAAATAGCCCTCCGGCAAAGAAAAAATACCTGGCTATAGAGGCATACCTTGCGCTTAATGAACCGAAGAGAAAGAAAGATAAACTAAAGAACAGATACGCGCTCAAACGACTTAAAGAGAATAAAAAGTATAGCTTAAGGCTTCCTTTTGCATTTCTGCCTGTGCCTACGGCATAAGAAATAACCAGCGGTCCGCACCCTAAGAGGCATGGCCCGCACCCTAAAAATAAGCCGGTAACAAAAATACTGATAAGACCAACCATATCTTCAATTCTTTTCCGAGAATACCTCTGCGGTAAAAATATAAATCTCTGTAGACTTATCTTTCCAGGCATCAGGGGCGAGGCCGGCCTTTTGTTCGCAAAGGACGGAAAGAAATTCTTCTTTGGACCATCCGGTCTCTAAGGCAACCTGGGGAAGAAAAACTCCGCTCTGGAACCCCTTTCTTATTAATACGCCGTGCTTACCCAATTCTATCTCTTGCGCAGAACCCACTCTTAATAAGGGTGAAAGCACGGAAATCTCTATCTCTATATCCTTTGATTCCCCTGGTTCTAAAGGCGAAAAACGCGGGTCAGCAGTCGCTGCCTCAATAGCCATATCGCGGATAGTTAAATATAGGGGCTGCCTGGCAATCAGATTTCCTATACACCCCCTAAGCTGCCCATTTTTATGCAAAGTAACAAAGGCGCCTGTTTGAATCTTCAATGCCTCATCTTCCTCTTTAATGGTTGCCTTCCTGCCTTCTCTTAAATATAATTCAATAGAGCTGCGGGCAATCTCAAGCAACCTTTTCCTCTGTATTTTATTCAGCATATCTACCGCTCCTTTATTCATTAATACCCCACTGCCTTCATTTGCCTTTGGCTTTAATCCATAAATCGCACAGCTTGCGTAACCGACTGTCCATGCCCCCTTCTCCTTTTTCCCGGTTACCTGCGCAGAGTTAGTGTATTTTAAAGTAATCAGTTTATCCGACCCCATATCTTTAACTAATAAAATAGCAACCACCACAGGCAAGCCCCCACAAAGCTGCAATTTTCCTTCCTTGAGCCCGCGATAAATCTCTTCGGCATCCATCCGGCTCAAATAAGAAAGAGTCCGACTATCTACTGCCTCTGCCTCTTCATAATCGTAACCATGGTACATATCGGTTGAGGCAATAACCAGGATATCCTGCCTGCCTGAGATTGCCTTCTTTAAAGCAGCAGCCAATCTTTTACAGGAATCAAGGCTTATGTCTCCTATGATTATAGGGACTATACGGCTATTCGGCGAAACCCTCTGTAAGAAAGGAAGCTGCACCTCCAAAGAATGCTCCCTGGCAAAGGCCTCCGGTAAAAACAGGACTTCCTTATTATATGCCATTAATTTATGCGCTATTTCTTCATCTACCGCTAAATCACCCAGAGGCGTCCTGAATGCCCCTTGCGGATAAACGGAAACCCCGCTGAACCGGTGATAATGGCTGGGGGCAATCAATACGACCGTATTATAGTCTTCGCCTTTTATACTCTTATACCCAAAGGCAGCAGTATCACCGGAGAATTCCAGCCCCGCATGCGGAAGAATTAAGGCAAAAATCCTACCTTCTACAGATGCAGGGCTAACAGCTTCAAGAAGCCTGTCTATAACTCTAGATAATTCCTTAGGGTTATCAGGATAAAAACTTCCTGCGCTATTCGACTCTTTAATGTTCTTAGCCAGACAACTGATAACTAACAGCTGGTAGACGACAACCAGAATAAAAGACTGTCTGATAAAAAACTTAATTCCAGACACCCTTAATCTCCTCTTTGCAAAACCGGCATTTACCGCAGGTAATATTATTCTCTACGATAAAATACCCTTTGCGTTCAATAAGCAATCTGGCACATTTTGGGCAATAGGTGTTTTCCGCCGGATTTCCTGGCAGATTCCCTATATAAACATATTTTAAGCCGCAATCCAGGGCAATCCTTCTTGCCCGCTCAAGGGCTGCCTCAGGGGTAGGATTAATGCTTGTCATTTTATACATGGGGAATGCCCGGGAAAAATGCACAGGCGTATCTATCCCCAGGTTATCTTTTATCCAAAGGCACATCTTCCTGATAGAATCCGTATCGTCGTTATATCCTGATAAAACCAGGTTGGTTATCTCTACATGCACCCCGGCTTCTTTTAATATCCTCAGGCTTCTTAAGACCGGTTCAAGGCTGCCTCCTGTCATCTGCCGGTAATAATCGTCGGTAAAACCTTTCAGGTCTATATTGGCCGCATCAATATATAAAGCCAATAACTTCAGCGGCTCTTCATTTATATACCCGTTTGAATGCATTACATTTCTTATGCCTGCCTGTTTGGCAAGTTTTGCCGTCTCAAGCATATATTCGTAAAATATGGTCGGCTCCGTATAAGTATAGGCAATCACCCCTGCGCCTGCTTCCTTTGTTCTTTGAATCAGCTCTTGCGGCATAAGCCCTATATAGCTAACCTCATCCGGATTCTTTTGAGAAATCTCCCAATTCTGACAAAACTTACAACGCAAATTACAACCTGCGGTAGCCAGGGAAAACGTATTACTACCAGGCAAAAAGTGGAATAAAGGTTTCTTTTCAATGGGGTCAATATGCAAGGCAACGGGCTTAGCATAAACTAAAGTATAAAGGATACCGTCCTGGTTCTCCCTTGTCCCACAAAAACCCCTTCTGCCTTGCGGGATAAAACAGCTCCTGGGGCATAGCTGGCATCGGACATTCTTATTATCCAGTTTTTGATAAAAAAGCGCCTCTTTGGCTGTATTTTGCGCATAAACAGGCAAGACAGGACACTTAATAAATCTAGGCAGGTAAATACAAGCGGCAAATAATCCTAAGAAGACAATCAAGCTTAACGTAAGGTTTAAAACCCCTCTTCTGATAGGCATTCAATTTAGCGGAAAAAGATCATAGTGGAATTTTCCTTGTCGGAAAATTTTGGTGGAGCTGAGGGGATTCGAACCCCTGACCCCCTCGTTGCGAACGAGGTGCTCTCCCAGCTGAGCTACAGCCCCAAGCATGTTCAACTATCATGTGGGGCGTCCTACACCACCCTAAACTATTAGAGGACAGCCCCAAGCGTGTTCAAATATCATACGGGACGTCCTATGCCTCCCTAAACATCGAAGGACAGCCCCAAGCGTGTTCAAATATCATGTGGGGCGTCCTATGTCTATTCAAACATCGAAGGACAGCCCCGAGCTTAATGAGCAGACACTTTATGGAATCTCGCGATGAACATAAAGTGTAGGCCGTAAGGCCGTCTGCGAATTAACCCCCTTAACAAATAAATTTAACACAGTTTATAGTCTTTGGCAAATAATAATAGCGGAAAGATTAAGAAGGAGGACTTAATTCGTGCTTACAGCGGGCAGCCTAATGCGTGTACGCAAGGTAATGCTGGGGTTATCGGTATTTCCACAGGTAGATTTAGTTTGTGCCGGGTCCCAACAGCCGGTCAACGCAGTAATATCCACATAATTATTACTAGAGTTATAACTACCCACGGTAAAAGCAGTTATTTTCTTGCTTAATATATTCTCACTGCTGCCCCAGGCAGGGCTACAGGTAGTGCAAGTAGCATTATCAGTACAGTTGGGACAAAACCATAATTCATTGCTGTTAAGACGATACGCCCTCCAGCAATCCCCTTCTGTTGCCCTCTGGCCATCCCCCGTGGCATTTGTGGCGCTTAAATCCACATAAAACTCTACTGCGTTATCCGAACTGATGCCTGCGGTAGAAACCGGAACATTACTATTATCTCCGATTGTTTTGGTGATTTCCTTGTCCATATGTTCCATGATATACGATACCTCATTCTGTATCCTTGCCTTACGGTCAGAATTCAAAAGGATGGAATTAACCAGCAGTTCAAACCCCGAAAAAACTAAAACCACTATGGACAAAAGAACTATGGAAATCACCAACTCTAATAAAGTAACGGATCTTTTATTAATGCTCATTCCAGGTAACATTCATAATGACCCTGCGCAGGTCTGTCCCCGAAACAGAGGTAATGTCATAGGTGGCATTGAAAGAGATGTTTTCATTCAAAGATAAATTGGTAGGGCAATTAGGCAGCCCCGCGGTATTATTGACTGTGCTATTGCAATAACGCAAGCTTACATTGGTAAGAGAGAGGGCATTAGAAGTAAGGTTATCCCAAGTGTCCTGCCTTATATGCATAGGCAGATAATCCATAAAGACCTTACCCATTTCTGCGGCCTGGATCTTGAGGTTGGTGCGCCGCACATGCCGTTTTGCTGTAAAGAATACATTGGTCATTCCGGTTATCACCAATACTACGATAAGCATAGAAACCAATATCTCTAAAATCGTCATACCTTCTTGTTTCATCATTTTACCTGCAGGTCCCCGGAAGCAGTTATCTTAAAGGCAGCCCCGATTATTTTAAAGTATGGTGTGGGGCGTCCTGTATCTCCCTAGATACCTAAGGACAGCCCCGATGCGTTAAAGTATGCTACGGGGCGTCCTGTATCTCCCTAGATACCTAAGGACAGCTAGCGCCTGCTGACGGTTCACCATCAGTAGCATTCTGCATTATAGTATACTGACAGTCCAGGTAACTTCCTGTGCCGTTTCTGTCCGCATATGCCGTAAAACTGGTGCCGTTATTATAGATAGCATAACCCCATTTGTCGGTTTTGACATCAAGGCGCAGGTTGGCGTTTATGGCAGTGGCATTGCTTTCGTTTCCTGTGGGAGGATAATAATTGCCTGTCTCCAGGCGGTATATCTTTTCAGCAGCAAGAATAAGCCTAAGGTTAGTCCTGGCTTCCTTACCTATGGCGTGTTCTTTAGCAGGGGTATAATAAAAAAAAGTCACGCCCCCTAGAATTCCCAGGATTACAACTACTACGATAATCTCAAGTAAAGAGATACCTTTATTTCTATCAAGTAAAGAATTAACTTTACACTTATTTCTTGGAGGAAATAAAGGCATTGTTTTATAAAATTAGGTTTTACTTTTTATGGGCAGGTGCCTACTCCGCCGCTCGGATCAGGTTCGCCATCAGCATCATTATGCGTAAGCGTATAAATACAATCCTTGTAACCTCCGCTTCCTGTTCTATCGGCATAAATGGTAAAGCTGGAATTATCGCTGACAATTGCGTAATCCCAATTATCTTCCGTAATTGAAGTTTTCAGATCACGATTAATGCTCGCCGCAGAAGTTTCATTTCCGGTAAACACAAAATAAGCCCCCCAATCCATTCGATATACCTTTTGCGCTGTCGCAATCAGCCTGAGGTTCATTTTCGCTTCTTTAGCCAAGGAGCGTTCTTTTATCCCCGTATAAACGGGTAAGGCTACCGCGCTTATTATCGCCACAATGACCACTGTAATAATTATTTCTAATACAGTAAAGCTTTCTCTCCCCTGATATTCCATAAATATGTCTTATAAGATGGATGGCGAGAATATAAATATTACGGAAAAACCTTCATAATACCCCACGCTTCCGCCCCAGGCAGATGTAGTAAAAGTAAAATGATTATGGTATAAGAGGTTGCCGAAGAAGAGGGCTTAGTGAAACTGCCGTTGCAAGGGGTAATTTGAACCCAAGGGGAGATATCTTCGTCCGTAACGTCATAGTAAAAATGGCGCAGGCAGCAGGAGCGCTGATTGCCAGGTTAGCAAAGGTTGCGGTATAGGCGCCGTATTCTTCGTTGTAGGCACTCTCTGCGGTGCGCATTTGCCCTAAGATATCTTTAGCCTAAGACGCCGACGATGACGATGATCAATTCCAGAAGCGTAAAGTCTCTCCGTACCCTTTATCTCTTCTACAAATCCTCTATAAAACTGCTCCTTTTAGAAATACCCCGCGCTTCCGCCCCAGGCAGATGTAGAATAAACAAGGGTTACGGTATAAGCGGATCCCGAAGAAGGAGATTTTCCGGCGCTGGTAGTACAACGGGTAGCTGTGCCGGTAAGGGTATCCGTACCATAGGTAAAATAATGCGTGGTGGCGCAGGCAGCAGGAG
>JBAZLB010000006.1:0-127352 GCA_041650495.1 Candidatus Omnitrophota bacterium
TGTAAGTCAGAGCCATCCGTTTTAGATTTACAAAAGCGCGCATAATCTGAATATTTACCAATACAGCGCGTCTGCTACGTAGAACGCTTGAAAGCATAGCCACGCCCTGCTCGGTAAAAGCAAAAGGCAAATAACCGCCTAAACTCTGCCTTGATGGTATCACATTTTGTGATACCATGATTTTTACTTCCTCATCCGTAATTTGGAACATAAAATCTTCTGGGAATCTCTCCCGGTTCCTTTTTACCTGTTGCCTTAAGGCTATTGGCTTTACGCCGTAAAGGACAGCGAGATCTTTATCCAGCATTACTCTTTTGCCTCTAATTTGAAGAATTTTATTTTCAATCTTTTCAACTGATATTACTCTGCCCATTTTCTAACCTCCTTTGTTACGTTTTCTACTATTAATAGACGTAAAAAGCGATGAAATCTAACATAAATTTTTACTCATCACCTCGATTTTATCATTTCTCTAAAGCTATCATCCGCGAGAGGCTCGATATGCTGCTTCGCTGGGTTTTTTATTGTTAAATGCAGCATAGCGGACGAATCCGTTTTAAAAACTTCTATGTTTTGAGTCTCAACACGACCTAAAGCGAGGACGCTGTGGCTGGGGCTGCCGCCGCCTCGTCAAAAGAAAAGTAAGTGGTCTTTCTGTGACAAGGTTCTTTTGAGAACAGGTGCAAGATTGGGTTTAGGGCACATAATCCCAATGGGGAATAGCCCACCAACCGGGGACAGACTACGCCATATCTCAATACGAAGTCATCTAAGTGGCCTGTCCCAAAAAACTAACAAGAGGTTACTACAGATTGTGTTAGGCTTGGCAATAAAAACTGCAGATTTAATTCAACAACTGTTTCGATAAACTCAACACTAATCCTGAGTAAAGCCGCAGGACTAAAGTCCAAAAACCAAATAGACGACTTGGGCTGTCAAAAGTCTACCTACCAAGGTAAACCGAAACATGTGGAATTATCATCAGTATAATAACAGTGCCACGTCTCCTGACCACTGCCCGGGTAATACTGGAGATAGTAAATATAGCCTCTAGAGGCGTTTGGAGCCTTCCCGCCGCCAGTGCACCTGTACGCGGCCAAATTACACCACAGTGGATTAGGACTATACACCAGATACGAATAGAAGTTCGTGGTCCTGCAGGTATAATCGACTTCTACATCGCTATTCTGTATACCATCCAGCGAACCATATTTAAAGTAGTACTCATAGGCAAGCTTACGCATGAAGCCGATCTGAGCTATGGCTTCGGCAGTACGGGCCTTTTCAACTGTAATGGTATATTGAGTAAAGCCTAAGGTAGCCAGAACACCTACAATAACAATCGTTATTATCAACTCAAGCAGGGTAAAGGCTTGCTTCATTCATCTCTCCTTTATTTGGTCTATATCTATATAGCACCAGTTTTCAAGGGGCTCGAATCCATCCTTACCGTAATACTGGCATAAATAGTTGTCTCATGCTAAAATCTTTAATTTTAATTTATATGAGACTACTTTTGCTCATTTTGGTATCTAATCTTGGATTTCAAACAAAGTATACACCACCATATATGGGGGTGTCAACAATTAAAACACCATGCGATAATATGGTATTATGAATAATATCGTAGGGATAGAGTTAGGTAGGAAAATTAAAGAGCTTCGTAGGAAACGAGGTATTACACAAGAGCAACTAGCTGAACTTATTGAAACTAGCTATAAATACCTTCAAAGAATAGAAGGTAAAAACCCTCCAGATGTAAGATTAACTACTATTATAAGACTTGCCAAAGCGTTGAAAGTAAAGCCTGCCGAATTGTTGAAGTTTTAATCCGTTAATCAAATCTCTTATTCTTTGCATGAATTAGATTTTTTGTTTTCTCTACTCTTGCTTTTTATTTTTACTTAGTCCCTCTATTACTTCGGCAAATGCTAACATTGATAAGCCGCCAATCTGCATCCATACAAAAACCATTTGCCAAAATAACCTACCATTATCAAGATGTTCTTTAGTTTCAACATTTTTAAGCCATTTATTTTGTATCTCTAATAATCTATCCCCGAACATTTTTTTATTTTTATCTTGTAACTCACGCACTTTATCTAATTTTTGCATTACATTAAGATTCTTATCGTTCTGTATTTTATCAATGGTAGCCCGCGTATCCTCATCGCCTTTTCTATCTTTGCCTAACAAGGTAGACCATCGTTTTGCTAAAAAAATGTTATTATTTAATATGGTTTCTAGAGTTTTTTGCTTTGCTTTCTCGAGTTCCTTTATTTTTTCTTCACTCTTCTCTTTAATACTTATTTTATTTTTAAGCTGATGTTCATGTATTAACATCTGATAATATTCGACTTCTTGAACAACGGGCAAAGTTTCTCGATCTTCATAAGATAGAACTGCTAACATTGTTATTATTCTAGTATCATAAAAATTTGTTATTTCTTTATTAATATCCGACATTTTCTTATCAAAACTAACCACAACAACTGTAGCAATAAAAGTTGCACAAATTATTAATAATGACCCTAATATTTTTAATTTAATAGTTGCTCTATTCATTATGTTCATCTACTAAATGAGAATAAATCATGGTTGTTTCTACAAAAAATAGAACCGTCCCTTTTATTTCTTTCCCTTTATTTTTTCTTAATCCCAACAAAGATTATTTCTTAAGAGTTACTAATTGGCTATGCTGCTAGTGAACCATACCTCTTTACTTTAATAACATCCCTGCCAAAATACTGCCCATCTTTGGTAAAGATCGTTCTCATAATATGTCCAGCCAACGCCTACAACCATCCCTAATGTTAAACCTGTGCCCTCAATAAGATAGCTTCCCAGCGTTCTTGTTCGTTCAGCGACGCAGTTATTTAATAGAAAAAGTGCTAAAGCATAATCACAACGAGTAACGCCAAGTTTATTACAATATTCGATTGCCTGTCTATCTACGGCAAGATGGGTTTCTAAAGGTTGGCTAAACAAACCAGTTTCGGTATGAGCTATTTCATGGGCCAATAAACAAATATACTCTTGCTTAATAGTCCATTTTGCCCCTCTTTTCTTCGCTATGTCATACCACCAATGTAAATACTTGAAATAAAACTCATCAATATAAATTGTAGTGCCTTCTATATATGCCAATTTGAAATTCCTCTTTTTTATAAAATCCTGGTCATTTAGAAACTGAGCTGAATATTTATGTTTTAGGCCAATATTATTTAATTCTTCAAGTGCCCGGTTAAACTCTAACTTATAATCTTGAGGTAAGTTATAAGACAGTATTTTGGGAAGCGAAGAACAACCACTTAACATTACCACAACGAACAGATAGATTAGTTTTTTCATCTTATTTTTCTCTTAGCGTCTTAATTGCTCAGAGGATAAATTATTTGAACTCTGTATGTTTAAAATCTTATTAATATGTTCGGTTCTTTTCTTCATATCGTTCGTTATTTCATCCTGTATTTTAAAAAAAGAGGGTTTTAATTCTGCATCTGCTTTTATTTTCAGGAGCCCGTCAGGTGAATAGGCTTCTTTTACAATATTGTATTTCTCGCGTGGAATAAATACAGCGAGCTGCATATAGCCATAAACCATTATGTTGAGTGCTTGCTGATCTCCTTTACTCTTGGCATATATTGCTTGAGCCAATAATGCTGATTCTATATCTTCTTTTGGATAAGGCAATAGCTCATCGCAAATACCAAACGCCATAAAAGCAAGGTCTTCTAATAACGCCCCATATTTCTCATTGATTTTATTAAAATCGATTTGCCGATGAGTCATCGTTTCTTATCTCGTAAGGTATAGATTAAGAGAATGCCAATAATAAAGATTGGAATAAAATATAACGTTATAACTATGTATACTCCCATTAAAAGCTCAGATAAGCTTTTTCCATGCCCTCCAGTTCCATAGAACAAAATCCACCTTTTTACCATAAAATATAAAAGCATTAAACAATAAGATAGAATGACAACCCAAACAACTATTAATTGCTTTTTATTCATTTTACTTTACCCAATACATACCTGATCATTCTTGTATTACTAGAATCTTGTCCCGCAAACAATACTGTATATCTTCCATCTTTTAATAAGGTGTTTATTGATTCTGTTTTGTTTCCTTCAACTACCACAACCTTAACCTCGTAAATATTTCTATTTTTTCCTTTATTATACCAAGTAATTCCAATATTAACTGTGATGGTTAATAGCCCAACGATAAATGTTACTATAGTCTGTTCCATTTTTACCTCACTGTTATCTTCTTCAGCTTTTTTAAATAATCTTTTACATATTTACAAAGATTATTTACGATCTTGCAAGGTAAATCTGATATCGTCATATTTTTTTCTTAACCAAAAAATTACCCTTTTCATAGTAAGAGCGGATTCCAATTTATTTCTTGTATCAAACTAACACACCACTCCTTTATAGAATTAAACGTATTATACCACTCTCAAGTCCAAAATTTAGTCTTTTTATCTTCATCGTAAGTACGGAATCCAGTTATTTTCTTTTCTTTTGGCAGAGGCGGCTCAAGCAGTTGCTTTATTGCTTGGAATATCTCTTTTATAGTCTGATCGTGTTCAGCGTATTTCTTTTCAAGCGCCTCAATCTTTGCTGCCAAGCCTTTATGGGTTAGAAGGATCTCTCTTAGTTTGGTAAATGCCCGCATAATGAGAATATTCATCTGTATCGCTCTTTCGCTATTTAATACGCTTGAAAGCATAGCTACCCCGTGTTCTGTAAAAGCATATGGTAAATATTTAATATGTTTACCCCTTTTTGAGGCTTCAGGTTTTCTATTGTTTAAGGTCACAAATTGTGACCTTAAAGATTCCACTTCTTCCCAAAACAATTGGAACATGAAATCACCAGGGAAACGCTTAATGTTTCTTTTTACGGCTTGATTCATAACCTTAGCCGGAACCCCGTAAAGCTTAGCCAAATCCCTATCCAGCATTACTTTTTTACCCCTTAGTTCTAGAATCCTTGTAGCAATAAATTCAACGGCGATTGCATTAGACATTTTATCTTCTCCTTTCTGCTATAATAGACGCAGCAAAGAGTAGAACCTAACATATTTTTTTATCCTCAGCAAGATTTTTTGCTGGCTCTTAAGCCCCATCCATAAGAAGCTCGGCGTCTCACCGTCCAAAGAGGCTTCTAATTTGTCATAGGCGAGACAGCGGACGAACTCTTCTTATAAGCTAATATCTTTATGTGTAAATACTTGTTGGAGTGAGGACGCTGGGGCTGGACGGCGACAACCTCAGCCGCAAGCCAAGACGAACACGCATTGCATTAACAAGAAAACTACCGACCAAGGCGCGGTGTCTATAATTTCATTGAAGTGACTTATTATAAAAACGCTATCGGTCAATAGGCCTGAAAGGTGACCCCGCTAAGGCGGCCCAGAAATATAGCTCGCAAGAAAAACTCTCTGTATAATATTATAAAACTCTGCAAATCTCCTAAGCGTTCCCAAACGAATAAACAAGAAATAGAACCGTCCCCTTTATTCCTTTATTCTTTACCTCCAGCTATGCTTATTATACTACTTCAATAAAATATTTAACTGTTTTCCGGTCCTCGTGAAACATGAAAACCAATCATCTTTTTCTCTTTTGGGGTCGGGGGTTCTAATAATTGCTTAATAGCTTGAAATACAATCGCAAACTGTTTATCATATTTCTTTTCCATTTCTTCAATCTTGCGCTTAAGGTCTTTATTGGTTAAAAGCATGCGTCTTAACTGGATGAAGGCCCGCATAATCTGAATGTTCACCAGTATTGCTTTCTTGCTATTTAATACGCTAGATAACATTGCTACGCCTTGCTCAGTAAACGCATAAGGAAGATATTTAGAATACTTACCCATTTCTAAGGTGACAAATTGGCACCTTAGAATTTCCTTATACTCTTTCCTGGTTAACGGTATTAAAAAGTCCGCTGGAAATCGCTCCATATTTCTGCGTACCTGCCTATTTAAGTATTTTGTTTCTACGCCATAGAGTTTGGCTAAATCCTTATCCAACATTACCCTCTTGCCCCTAAGAAATATGATTCTTGAAGCAATTACTTCTACAGATACTAAGTTTGACATATTTACCACCTCCTATATTAATAGACGTATAAAAGGCCAAAATCTAACATAAAAATTCTTTATTTTTCTCATCAAAGTTTCTTCTCAGCTCTCAAACTATTAGCCAAGAGGCTCGGCATGCCGCATTGCCGAGTTTTTTGTTTGTTAATTGCGGCATAGCGGACGACCGTAGTTTTTTATGGATTGATTAGAGAACGCTGGGGCTGGCGGCGGTATTGCTTATACAAAACCCCACAAATCTACGCAGTCAGCTCTAAAGCAATAAAAAAAGCGTAACTGCTTCAAAAATGAAGTAATTACGCCTAATTATAATAAAAGAGAGGGTGATAATTACTCTCTAGGTTATCCCGCCTCGTAAGATGCGTCACTCTATAAAAGAATATCCCCGTAGATAAACACGTCGTCGATTTCTTCGAAATCTCCTCGTATCTGCGGGGATAAATTCGGCCAAACAACTTAGCTTCGCTTTCGCTCGCTAAGTTGTGGCCTCATTTATGCCGAGGGAGGGAATCGGACCCCCCACGCCGGCCTTTTCAGGGCCGCGCTCTACCACTGAGCTACCTCGGCTTGGATACTTAATAAATCCGATAAATTATAAACAAGATACCACAAAACCCGTCTGTTAGCAAATAATTCCTTGCTATTTTGTCTCAGTCATAATCTTGATGAATATATCCTGGGCTAAATCCAGGTTGGGGAAATGGTATTTGCGCGCCTTAACCTTAATCCGGGTAGTGGCAGCGGTAAGCCGGACCAGCCTGATGTTTACAAGGCTGGACTCAGCCTCCAGGTCAATAATGCCTTTTAAGCTGTCCTCATATTTTATTGTCCCTCTTATCTTGCTGACCATGACCGCTGAGTTCCACAGGGTATCGTAAGGCTTATCCGTCTCCCCCTGTATCGTATCTTTACTTACTACCCTGCCTCCTACCACCCCCACAGCAGAACCGATCATAAGGGGAACACACCCTAAAAGATTCATGGTCAGGAAAATCGCCGCTAAATAAAAAAATGCCCTGCCTTTCATTTGAGCTCCTTTTTTGCGAACACCTTGATAAAACAAAATATTGTCAGCCCCAGGATAATACCCCAGGAAATTAAAATAAACATCCACCCGCCTGCCTTCACCGCATCATCTCCTCTTTAAGCCTTCTCTTGCGCCAGGCAATCTTGACCAATATTGCCAGAAAAAGAAATATCGCCGCCAACCCTATACGGGTAAAAAGAATAACGGGGCGGTTGACGGAAGAGACATTCTTCATGAATATTATCGGTATCCACTCCTGATAGAACCACATACCCAGGATGCAAAAAAGGAATAAAGGCGTGATATATTTAATGATAAATTTATACACCTTGGGCACCCGCATATCCGCGCCCTTATGTATCTCATCCCAGGCATTCTCCATGCCGAAAATCCAGGCAAAGAGTATGGTCTCGATAGTGGCAAACAAAACCAGGAAAAATGTCCCTCCCCAGAAATCCAGCTCATCTACTACCCCGTTCTTAAGGAAGAAAATAGCCGGCTGGCAAAGCAAAAATGATACCAGGCAGAATATAGACACCGCCCTTTTGCGGCTGATGTCAAACTCATCTTCCAGGAAAGCTACCGCCGGCTGGGCCAGGGAAACCGAAGAGGTTATACCGGCTAAAAAGAGCAGGAAAAACCACATAAAACCGAATATATTGGCCAGGGGAAGCTTATTCAACACCAGGGGCATAGTCACAAAGCCCAGATTGAACACCCCGGATTGGGCAATAGACCTTATCTCCTGCGGCCCGAAGAAAACAAAGGCTGCCGGGATTACAATACTTGCCCCCAGTATTACTTCAGCCACCTCATTTGTGCTTGAGGCGGTAAGGCCGGATAAAACCACGTCATCTCCTTTAGAGAGATAACTTGCGTAGGTAAGTATAACGCCTATCCCCACGCTTAAGGTAAAAAATATCTGGCCTGCGGCCTCAAGCCACACCCGGGCAGACTTAAGGCTGGAGAAGTCCGGATTCCATAAGAAACCGAAGCCATTAGATACGTTCCAGTCTAACCTTGAGGCATCAGGTGTACCTAATGTGATTACCCTGGCCATGAGGACCAGACCAAGAACAAACAAGAGAGGCATTGCCCACTTGCAAAGCCTTTCTATCCCTCCTTTGATACCATAGTAAATGACCCCTATGTTCAAAGCAAAGGTGGCCAGGAAAAACATGTAGGCGCAGGTTATCCCGGAGAAATAGCGGTTTTTCTCAATGCCTTGAAAGCCATGCAGGAAATCCTGCATCATCGCCTGGTCGGTTATCCCGCTGTATTTACCGGTCAGGGAAAAAAAACTATAAGCCAATGTCCAGGACCCTATAAAGGTATAATATATAAAGATAACCAGCGGCCCGAATATGCCTATGATACCGAAGTATTTAATGAACCTGTTCTTTTTCCATATGCTGTGGAATATGCCGGGGGCAGTGCCGTGCTCGAAACCTCCGCCGTAACGGCCGAGCGTCCACTCAATCCACATCAGGGGTATCCCCAGGAGAAATAAGGAGATAAAATAGGGCAGCATAAAGGCGCCTCCGCCGTTTGAGGCAGCCTTGGCCGGGAAACGCAAGAAATTACCCAGGCCGATAGCAGAACCTGCTACTGCCAGAATAATCCCCAGGCGCGAACCCCAGTTATCTCTTTGTTTTTTCCTCGGCTGGGTCATCAGCTTTGTCTTCTTTTGCCTGATGATAAAACCACTTCTCTAATCCTTCTAATACCTTTTTTATAGCCTCGCTTATTCTATCGGAGAAGACTGTCAATTGCGGCTGGATAAACAAAACAATTATATCCGCCTTTAAATTGTTTTGCAAGTAGTCGGTAACCAGGGATACAGAGGCGTTATGGGTAAAAAAGATATTTTGTGTCTTTACCTCTTGCGGCTCTAAAACCCGTAATTCTCCTGCCCTGCCCCCGAAATCCGCGGCGTCAATAAGCACGATGTTATCAGGCTTATCCCTGATAATCTTGCCTAAGTAATTCTCCGGGCTCGTGCCCGCATCATAAACCAGATACGGCACCTTATCTTTGATGCGGCCGGCCAGAAGAGAACCTACCCCATCGTCACTTCTTAAGGTGTTGCCTATCCCTAAGATTACTACCTTACCTTTCAGGTGCGCCTTCAGATGGTTTAAGGCAGTATGCTCAAGAGGCTTATTTCTTTGGTTCCGGCATAACATAGGATAAATCTTTGATAAACTTCTGGTCCAAAGACTTGCCTCCTAACTTACGGGCAGAAATAATCTTATCCCAGGACTCCTTATATCTTCCCTGCAGATACAGGGTAACCGCCCAATTACTATAACATAGCTCGTATCCGGGATTTATATTATTGGCCTGTACGAACGTTTTATCGGAAAGGTCCAGGTAATATGATTTCTTCTCCGGCGATTTAGCCACGCGGTAAGACTTCTGTTGGTAGGCATACGCAAGATCCGCAACGGCCTTGTAATGTGACGGTGATATTTCTACCGCCTTCTTTAACATCACAATAGCCTCATCGATCTCACCCCCCGCCCCCAACACATTTCCAAAACCCCAGAATACATCGGCATTATTAGGAGCTATCAACCAGGCCTGGTTAAACTTCTTTATCGCCCCCTTAAAATCACCGTAGCGAAAGGCGCCAAACCCGGCTTTTAAATACTTCTTCAGCGCCGCCTCACCACTTCCTGCTTCTTTTATGGCCTCTTCCACAAAAAGGGCATCCGCCTTCTTTTCTCTTGCTGACCTCACCCCTCCTTTACCGTAAAGAGGAATCTCATCTTTATTCCTGCCGCTCAAAATATCCCCGCAGCCAAAGAGAAAAAGAGGCACCAACACCAGTAGAATACTATTTCTTAAGAAATTACGCATTTCTCCTTCTCCTTTCGTTTTATAAGGCCTTAGCCCGCTACCTTTCCCTGTCCAATAACTACATAACTGCCATTGCCTCCTGTATTACCGGCAAGATCCCTTCTAACTCCTCTTTGGACAACCTGCCCAGTTTGGCAAAGGCATATTCCCCTTCCGGATTTTTAATCTCCCGTATAATCTGTAATTTCTTTGGCCCGCCCTTGTATGAATGGACGCTGGCTACGATCTTCCCGGTGTTATTCTCCCAGGATTTGGAAAATAACTCTTCATCCCACTTGCTTTCATAAGGCATATTGCCCCCTTCCTCTTTTATATTTCTCTTTTTTTCCGCCCACCCTTACCCGCATTTAATCAGGCCGCCCTGTCCAGGGGTTAAAGACAAAGAGGCTTCCTGATATCTTCCGGTAAAGGTACGGGTTTAAAATCCTTATCCACGCATACCCATACTGTTTTTGCCTCAAAGATAACCGCGGCCCCTTTTTCTATTCTTTCTTGAAAATGCAGGGAGGTATCCCCTAAACTTTCTATCTTTATGTAAATCCGCAGGATATCCCCATATCCGGCCGGGCCTTTATAATCAGCCTCTATATGGGCGGTAACGAATTTGACACCTGCCCGGAATAAAACTTTTAAGCCCAGCCCCTTGCTTGATAAGTACTCTGTGCAGGCCTCCTCCACATACTTAAGATAGTTGGCATAATAGACTACGCCGCCGCAATCAGTATCATGGTAGTAAACCTTTTTCTCTATATAAAAGCCATCCATTATCTTATTTAAACGGCAGCCCTAACCCCCTGACAATAATCCGTCCGCAATACTGGGGCCCGCTCCTTATTACCATCCCGCGTTTTTTCGCAAGAAAGGTAACCGTCTTATCCGCCTTAACGCAACTGCCCAATACCCTGCCGCTACCGGCATCTAAGCCGGAAGGTATATCCACAGAAAGGATGTAGGATTTTGAGGCGTTGATTATCCCGATTAATTCTTTATATATACCCTTGACCTCCCCGGAAATCCCTACCCCTAAAAGGGCATCAATAATAAAGCCATATCCGGATGCCTTTTTATTTATACGGCAGAGGTTATGCTCTCCAACCTCAACGGCCTTATGCCCAATCCTGGAAAGTATATCCAGGTTCACCCTGGCTTCATTCTTTACATCCCCGATTGTCCCCGCCAGGAATATATCCGTCTTGATGCCGGAACTAATAAGATGCCTGGCTGCCACAAAACCATCCCCGCCATTGTTCCCCTTGCCGCAAAATACCGCAACCGGCTTGCCTGCGGGCAAGGCCCGCAATGCCTCCTGGCTGAGCGCATTGCCGGCGTTCTCCATCAAGACCAGTATCGGGATACCCCATGCCTCAGACGCCCTTCTATCAACCGCCCTTGCCCCTGAGACGGTCAGTATTTTACCATCCATACCCATGCGTTTAAAGAATTAAAACTTCTTTCCGTGCCGATAGGGACGGGTCCTGTTGTATTTTATTTTTTTTCTCAGCGCCTCTTCCAGGTCAATCCCCCTGGCGCCGCAGTAATCAAAGATACGTATACAGCAATCCGCCAGCTCTTCAGCTATATTCTCTTTTTCCCCGTGGTTACGCATAGCCTCCAGGGCCTCGGAAAGTTCCGAATGCATCAGGGCAATCAACTCCCCGTCATTACGCGCTTCCTCCCACCATCCCTTTCTCTTGGCTATATGGTGGCATTCTTCAATCAAGTTGTTTATCAGGCACTTCTTCTTTGGCATCGGTTTTTCCTTCCTCCTCATCCGGCTGGTTTAATTTCATAAGGTCCAAAAACAGTTTATTAGAGATAAATTCTTTGGCATAGGTGCTGAGTGAAGATACCTCGATCTTTGTATTATTGGCATCCACCTCAGTAAAGAAGATACCTACGGCTGTTGTATCTTCCGAGGTAACATAAATGGCGATGAACCTTTTCTTTATGTCCTCTTGATAGACATAGGCCTTCATACGCTTAAGGGCATCTATTGTCTGGGTATAACAGGTAAAATAATCATAATTGAAGGTCTTGCTTATAGCATCCTTACGGGCTTCCTCTAATGCCCGCGTAGAAACACCGAGAAACCCTTTAACGCTATCTTTTAACGCAGCACAGCCGGAAAACATGATAACTATGCCACAAAGGCATATAAGCGTAGAAACCATTGAAGGACCTTTTTTCATTTTTACTACCTCCTTGCTTATCCCCCGTTTATAAAACCCCTACTCCTCTATAACGCGGCGTATCCTATCTATGTTCTTACGCGCCTCCTCTTCCCCTCTCCTGGCAAAGTCATCCGCCCGGTGTAATTCCAGCCAATAGAGCCCCGAGGTATCCGGATGCAGCACTATATCCGCCAATTGCGCTTCCTTTTGCGCCATTTCCGACTGCATAATCTCAATGCTGCTAAAAATAATATCCAGGATATTGAGCCTGAACTTATCTTTCAGGAACTGTTTAAGGCTGAAACCTCCCCCCTGCTTGAATACCTGCGGGATTTTAATGGACATCTTTTGCTTCAGCTCTTCATATTGCCTGATTATATCTTCGCGTGAAGGGGTGACATTGACCGCGATAATCTTCCTGGCGCCCATCTGGAATAAGACCTCCGTAGGCAGGGGGTTAATCACCCCGCCGTCAAAAAGAGTTTCCTCCTTAAAACGGAACGGCCTGAACACGCCGGGCATGGCGCAGCTGGCCATAATCGCATCGGTAAGCAGGCCCTTATCCAAAACGCGGGGCTCCTTCCTTTTTACATCGCTGGCAATAATCTTCAACGGGAGCCTGACATCGTAAAACGTCTTATCCCCCAGGTGCCTCTTCAAGAATTTATAAAGCTTATTCCCTTTAATGAACCCTAAACGGGGAAAGGTGAAATCTACCAGCCCCCAGATGTATTTTGGCTCCCGGAATTCCCGGGTAATTTCCAATATCTCGGCACTTGACTTACCGATTGCCCAGAGGCTGGCAATAAGCGCTCCTATACTTGAACCTGATACCACATCAATGGGTATTTTTTCTTCCTCTATTACCTTCAATACGCCTATATGGCAAAAACCATAGGCAATACCTACGCCCAAGGCCAGTCCTACAATGCAATCTCCGGCCTGACGGGAAATCCTGCGGATAGCCTTAGCATACTCGGAATCAGGAGCATCCAGCACCAGCCTGTCTGTAGAACCGAATTCTATTTTGGGGAGAGTAGCAAATATATTATACCCCAATATCGCCAATTGCTGGTCGCAGGAAAAATGGGAATGTTTATATTCATTGATGATAACCCTTATCTTGCCTTCCTGGTATTGAAAATCCCTGATAAGCCTGTCCACTAAATGACGGGTCTTTTTTAAATCCATGGATTCGGGGCTGGTAAGTATATATATAAGGTCGGACTGGTTTAGTATGCTTAATATCGTCCGGTCCATTGCTGCCGGCAGGTCCAGAACAATATAGTGGTATTCGTTTACCAGGAGGCTGATGATAGCTAACAGTTTTTTAACGCAGGATTCTTCTTCGGATTTGTAGGAGAGGCAAATAAGGTCAGCGCCGTAATTATTCTTTAAAAGGAAGTCGCCCAGCGCCCGCTTAGGTTCCAGCCCGGGCTCAAAAAGCTTGAAAACCGGGCATTCCCCCTTAATCCCCAGTTTTGCCGGCAGGCTATGCATCTTATCCTCAGGGCAGATATCCAGTATAACCGATGATTTGCGTGTTTCTTTATTAAGGCTGATAGCCAGGTTAAGGGCGCATATACTCTTTCCGGCTGAGGTATAGGAACTGAAGATGGAAATAATCGTGCTTTCAAATATGGTCTTATGGTGTATATCCTTGTTTTTTAAACGGCGGGAGAGGGTCTGGCTTAAATCAATGGCCAGGCGCGGTATCTTCTTTAAGATAAAATCAAAATCTTCTTTTTTTATCACCAGCAGCAGGGCGTCATTTATTACCCTGGCAGTCACGGAATGCCCTTCTCCGGTAAGCAGGGATATAATCCCGAAATACTTTCCGCGGTGCAGGTATTCTAATGCCACCTCCTTCTGGGATTGGTCGCGGGTATAGATCAATACCCTGCCCAGCACCAGGCAGTAAAAGGCATCGGCAGGAGAACCTTCCTCATAAATAATCTGGTTCTTTTTATATTCCACGATGCTGCAGCGCCTCTTAATAACGGCGCGCTCCGGCGCGGACAGGTCAGAAAATAAAGGAATATCTTTTAAGACGGCGTCTTTATCCAGTAAATCCATGGACAACCTTTCCCTGTTACTGCTTCAGCGTGCCTGTCTTGTAAACGTCAGATAAATTCCTGGCGCTGTTACGGATATTGCGGCTGTAGTCATTATAATCTACCCCTATCAAGCCAAAGCGCGGGGAGAAACCTTTATCCCATTCGTAATTATCCAGCAATGACCAATAAATATAACCCATAACCGCTACCCCCTGCGCAATAGCCAAATATACGCTCTTTAAGTGTTGGCGGATAAAATCCCATCTTAAGTTATCATCATCGGTGCAGATACCATTTTCCAGGATAAAAACCGGCAGGCGGTAGCGTTTTAACCTCACCAACAGCTCATATAACCCCTGCGGATAAATATCCCAACCCATGGAATTCTTCCTGAGAGGAAAATGCCCTTTCTGGCAGGTATCCATAGCCAGGCTCCTAAGCCGAAAGGACCTGGCCTCTATAAGCCCGCGGGTGTAATAATTGAGGCCGATAAAATCCATAGCCCTGTGCCCGGCTAATCGGTCCAGGAACTCAAAATTAAAAAACCTGTCCCTCAGGTACAGGGCCAGCCTGTTCTTCAGGGAGCGGCTGCAGGGAACAAAGGCCTGCATATTATGCGCTATGCCTACCAAAGGAGACGGTAAGCTTCTCTTTTGGTAAATATCATGGATTATCTTATAGGCCCTGACATGCGCAGCGGCCATATTAGATATGACCTGTCTGGCTTTTAGAAAAGACCTCTCCTGCGGCGGCCAGAGGCCGTAGACATAACCATGATAAGCATAAACCATGGGTTCATTTATGCTCACCCAGAAACGGACGCTATCAGAGAATTCATTTACTAACCGCAGGACATAACGCAGATAGTAACCGACACATTCTTTATTAAGCCAGCCTCCTCTTTCGGAAAACCAAATGGGGTTGGTAAAATGATGCAGGGTAATTATGGGTTCAAGGCCGCGCTCTCTCAACGATTTGATAACACAGCGGTAATGCTCTATTTCCTTCGGGGAAAACCTGCCCTCCTGCGGCTCGATGCGGGCCCATTCTATGGAAAAGCGATGGGCGTTATGATTAAGGGATTTAGCCAGCTCAAAATCAGCGGCATAAAACTCATAGTGCCGGCAGGCCTGTCCACAGGGTTCCTTCAGGCCTGCCTTTTTTTCCCAGGCCCACCAGTCGCTGGAGACATTATCCCCTTCCACCTGGTAAGCAGAGGTAGCAGCGCCCCAAAAGAAACCTGCTGGAAATTGCATCATTGGCAATAAGAATTAGGATTAATGGAAAAATAAGGTTTTATTTATTATAACACTCATAACATATTTTGCATTATAAATTGCTGCGCAGGAATAAAATAACGCCAGGCAGGCAGGATAAATCCATTCAGGCTGTAAGGCATAAAAAAATCCCAACCGCAGTCGGGATCATATAAGAAATGGGCCGATAAAGGCTTTGCTGTCTAACCTCGCGAACAACCTCGCCTCTTCCGGCAACCCAGCCACCATATCACCTCTACATGCCTAGCTATCCTGCGCGTATTCGCTACAGAATATAGCTTTGTAAGGTAACTTAGGTCTGTGGCTTTGCGTCCCCGCCTTTCGGCGCACGCCATATTCTAAAGGCGTGTCCGCCAATACCCCGGCGGCGGTTTACCCTTATCGGCCATAGAAAAGTATACAACAGATTTGCCCGTTTTTCAAGGGCAAGAGGTAAATCAGGGTTCCTTGAAAAGCGCTTCTTTTTTGAAGTTCTTAATGAGCCTGAATAAAAAGAAGTAGCTGAAAAAATACGCTTTGTTAAAGAATATGTCCAGGATGATATGCAGCGTAAGGCCCAAGGCTAAGGCGATCCAGGAGGGGCCTAGATGTAAAACCAAAATAACAAACCAGAAGGAAATAAGAAGCTCCAGGGAATGCATATAGAGAAAAATACGGTCATACCTTTCTTCAATAAACCATACATATATGTTTTTTAATTTAAGGGTCATCCCCTCTTGCAGGTAATAATCCAGTATATGGTCAATATCCAAAAGGATGCCTCCTGCTATAAATAAAAGAAATGCCGCCAGGGAACGGAAGAATGCGTAAACCAATCCCCCTAAAGCAAGAGTAAGGGCGAGGTGGCTTAAAGGGCGCATAGGCTAAAAAAAAGAGGATGGCATCAAGCTATCCCTGCCATCCTCTTTCAATATTATTGATTGGACGTAAGATGGGCGCTTAAGGCAGACCAGGTCTTCGGGCCTACTTTCCCGTCTACTTTCAGGCCGTTTGCCTTCTGGAACTCTTCGATTGCCCTATTGGTCATCGGGCCTTTTTTACCGTCAACAGCCCCGGTATAATAACCGGCGTTTTTCAAGGCTGCCTGTATATCTTTAAGGCTCGGTTTATAAGGCTCTACCTGAGGGAGAGGTTCTAATTTTGCTTCCGGGCTGACCATGGCTTGCGGCTGGACAGCTACAGGGGCCGTATTCTCAGTAACATTGGCGGCTGTTGTTGCACTTAAAGATTCCATGGACATGCCTTCCTGAGTGCCTTCCAACTCTGCCTGTTTCTTTTGGCATCCGAAGAAGGCAAGGCCTGCGATTAAAACTAATGCCGTTACTAAAATATATTGTTTCACGCTAATCTCCTTTCTAAATTTAAATAATACAGACCCGGCCCTTAAGCCAGGTTATTTCCCTAAAGGGAATAAAACTAATCACAAGACCATCTGCTTGTTTCTCACCTCCTCACCGCATTGCCTTTACAGATCTTGTGTAATTTATTTTCTTATTATTTTATTACATTATACGGCTAAAATCAATACAATACATTACAATACATTTCTTTCCCGGGCAGAGATTATCTTAAGGATATCTTTCTTGCTCTTTGCCTTCTTTAAGCTATCAATAATAAATTTATCTTTGACCAGCCGGGATATTTCCGCCAGTATTTTCAGGTGCGGCCCTACCGCCTCCTGTGGCACGGCCAGGGCAAAGAATAAACAGGTCCTCTCCCCGTCCAGCGCCCCAAAATCTATCCCCGCGTCCTTCCTGGCTAATACCAGTATAAAATCTTTTACCCCTTTATACTTTGCGTGGGGTATGGCTACACCGTTTCCTATTCCGGTTGAGCCCAGGCTCTCCCTTTCCATGATATTGCGAAAAAATGCCTTTTTATTCTTTAGTTTACGGGAGGAAGCAATAATCTCTACCAGTTCGGCAATAACCGTTTCCTTATCCTGGCCCTTAAGGTCAAGGTCAATGTATTTTTCTTTAAGCAGGCTGGATAGTTTTATATCCTGGGCTTTTGTGCCACTCATTTTATAACAGGCCTATTATTTACTATTATCTTATATGTTCCGTATCTTGGGATAAACCAAATTTATCAAAATAAAAAATACCGCACAAATAATCCCGGCCATCATGATCGCAGCAGAAACTCCGAGGCTTGCGGCGAGGCTGCCGGCGAGTAGATTCCCAAAAGGCATAATACCTGCGAAGGTAAACATATAAGCGCTCATTACCCTGCCCCTGACCGGATCAGGAGATAGCTGCTGCAATAACGTGTTGATGAGCGCCGTGGCCGAAACGCTCGACCACCCTAATAATACCAGAATAATTATAGAAAATAAATATATTTTTGATAAAGAAAACAGGATTAAAGACGCACAAAAAACAAAATTAGCCAGCATTAAGAACCTGCCCTTAAAACGGAAATCCCCCATCTTGGCCAGGGCCAGGGCCGCCAGAAGCGCGCCTAAACCGGCAGAAGACATCAGGACGCCCAGGCCCTTTATCCCCACCTTAAGGATATTATCCGCGACTACCGGCATAAGGATCAAATAAGAGATTCCGAACAGGCTGCTTATGCCTACCATCCCCATCAGGGCCAGCACTGTTTTGTTGTCCTTGATAAAAACCAGGCCCTCAAACAAGTCTTTAATAAAGCCTGCGCTGTTATTCCTCTTATGGGTATGCTCTATCCTGATAAAAAGAAGGGCTGCTATTACCGCTAAGAAACTTATCCCGTTTATATAAAAGCAGCCGCTCATCCCTATGCCGGCAATAAGAATACCGGCCATGGCCGGCCCGATAATCCGGCTGGAGTTGAAGGCCGCAGAATTCAAGGCAATCGCATTGAGCAAATATTTTTTGCCGACCAGCTCCACCACCAGGGCCTGGCGGCTAGGCGCATCAAAGGCCATAATCACTCCGTTTAACAAAGCAATCAGCATTATCTGAGACGGAGTAATGAGCCTAAGATGGGTCAATACCGCCAGGAGAAACGCCAGGAGCATAAAAGAGACCTGGGTAACTATCAGTATGCTTTTTTTATTTATCCTGTCTGCGGTTACACCGCCAAATAAGGAAAGCAGAAAAATCGGTATAGAACTTAAAAAACCCACCACGCCCAGAAGAAATGCCGAATTAGTCAATTGGAAAACCAGCCAGCTCTGGGCTATCGTCTGGATCCAGCTTCCGATAAGGGAAACAAACATCCCCAGCCAGTATAAACGAAAATTCCTTAACTTCAGGGAAGAAAACATCTTAAGACTTTAATACTGCCTGGCGGCGGCAGCGCGGGCAGAGGATCTTTAAACGGTCAAAACGCCCAAAATCCATTTCATCTTTAGCAGGGGATTCTTCCCCCGGAGAGATATTCGCGTATTGTAAATAAAAAAGCATGAGCGAGGGATTAGAAAAACAAAGCGGGCCTATCTTTTCTGCGACCCATAATACCTGCTGGCAAGGGGCAACAGGCGCCTGGCAGGCGCTGCAAAGGAAAAGTTTCTTCTCAATAATCTGCTTTAGTTCACTGCGCTTTTCCGTAGTAGCCAAGTCAAATTCCCGGGAAAGGATTATGCCTTTCTCAGTAGGGCAATTAGCCTGGCATTGTCCGCAGAATATGCATATATCCCAATGGATGACCAAAACCCTCTTATCCGCCTCATCCTTCATTTCTATTGCCCCGGCAGGACAGACCTGGTAACACGCACCGCAGCCAATGCAGTCCGGCTCATGGAATTGCGGCTTCCCCCGGAACCTTTCAAACGGCTCATGCGGCGCATAGGGGAAACGACTGGTATAGGGGCCTTTAATCAACGCCCTTATTGCCTCTTTTAACTCCCTTAATTTCGGATATCTCATTTTGCCTGCCTGCTTATACCTGATTGCTGCTTCTGGTCCTCACTGTACTTGTCGCATACTGATTTATCCCACAATTTCACGCCGGATTTGTGTGCGCTGCGGGAAAGCACATGCGCTGAAACCGGAGCGGTTAATATTAAAAACAGCATGCACAGAATAGCCTTGACTCCGGTAGGGGTAAATCCTTTGTATAAAAACAGCCCCAATAGAATGCTGGAGGTCCCTAAGGTTACACACTTTATAGAAGAATGCAATCGATTATAGACATCGGGGAACCTGACCAGGCCCAGACATCCCAGGAAATCAAAAACCAGGCCGATGATTATGAAGATAAAACCGAATAACTCATTCATCAAAACGTTTTCCTTCCAGATATTTACCCAAGGCAAGGATGGAAATAAAACTTTGCAGGGCCCAGGCAATGCCGATATCTATATACCAATCCCTGCCTGTGGCCATGCCTAATATTGCGCAGAAACCGATAATTAATATCCCCAATATATCAAGGGCTACTGCCCTATCCGCAGGTGTCGGGCCTCGTAAAACCCGCCAGAGACAAAATGCAGCGCAAAAAGATAGAATAAAAAAAGCCTTTTTCAAGAAAACTGATTGCCACTCCAATAAAGAAGGCAGGGGGCAAAAAATAATCATTGCCAAAACCATGGTAATCAGTATTAATCCGGCTAACCAGCGCAATCTTTTCACCCTTTTATAAAACCTCCTTCATTCAAAAATCTTTTTTAGTATATCTTCAAACTTACGGATAATAATGGCACTTGCCTGCTGGACATCCTGGCTTTTTACATCCGCCCAGTGTATGTATAAAAACTTGTTTTCCCGGTCAATATCAACGGTCATCGTGCCGGGTTTGAGGGTAATGGTATTGGACAAAAAGGTCAAGGCGGTAGCGGACTTGAGGGTGGTTTTAACTTTAACAATCCCCGGATTAATCGGTAAATCCGGATGGATAACCCTGTAGGCACCATCAATATTGGCCTTTATGCATTCCCAGGCAAATAAAAACACATAATAAATAAGCCAGAGGTAGCGCCTGGAATTCTTAAAGATATGCGGCGCTGTTGTAAATATATCGCTGGTCATAAAAGAAATAAAGATACCCAGCAAAACACCCGTAACTACATGCTCTAAATCCAAGGACCAGTTCAAGATTAACCAGACTAGAAAAGCCAGTATAAATATGATAACTTTAATCTTCATCATTTTAACGCGCTAAAAACCGCATCCCTATAACCATCGCCGGCGGCTAACACACCAACTGCATCCTGGATAAAAGGTTTAAACGCCGGGATAAGCAAAAGACCCCCCGCAACACAAATACAGGCCAGGATTATCATAGACAGCTGCATCGTTAAAGGAACCTCTTTTATGCCTTCCCAGGTTCGTTCAAGTTTACCCAAAAAGGCAGTAGCCTGGAATTTTAAATAATAGGCAAGGGTAACTATGCTGATCAATACAGCAATCAAGGCAGAACCGAAATACCCTGCCTGTACTGCGGCAATAATAATAATTAGTTTACTCCAAAATCCTGCAAGGGGGGGGATACCGGATATGCTCATCGCACCCAAAAAACCTGTACCTCCTGTAACCGTAAGCCTCCTGCCTAATCCGCCTAATCTTTTCAAATCCCGTGTACCTGTAGAATATTCAATTGCACCGGCATTTAAAAAAAGCAGCGACTTAAAAACTGCGTGGTTAAATAAGTGGAGTAACCCGCCTAGGATCGCCAGGGGCGTACCTATACCGAAAGCAAAAACGATATAACCGATCTGGCTAACGCTGGAGTAGGCAAACATCCTTTTTATATCATGTTGGGCTATGGCCAAAAACGCCCCCACCACCATCGATAAAACCCCCAGTACAATGAGGATAAAAAGCAAATTCGCTGTAATCCCGAGCATATTAAAAAAAACTCTCACCAGGGCATAAATACCCAAGGTCTTTATAAAAACGCCGGAAAGCGCTGCCGAAATCGGCGCAGGCGCAGAGGAATGCGCATCGGCAAGCCAGGCATGAAAAGGCACCAGCGCTGCCTTCAGACCAAAACCCGCCAAAAACAAAACCGAAACAAAGGCAACCAGTTGACCCCTGGGTTCACCGGATAAAACCAAAGATATACCGGCTATATTTAAGGTGGAGGTAAAACTATAAAGCAGCGCGATCCCCAAAAGGATGAAGATGGAAGCTAATGAGCCCATAATGGCATATTTAAAAGACGCCTCCAGGTCCTCAGCCTCAACCCCGAAGGCAACCAGGCCATAACCGGCAATAGAGGCAACCTCTAAGAAGACATAAAGATTAAACAGGTCTCCGCTTACGATTACGCCATTCATCCCTGCTAACATAAGCATAAATAACGCATCAAATTTCCATTTGTCGGTATAGCGGGACATATAACTTAAGGCATATACCATAACCAGAAAACTAACCAGGTTTACCGTGACCAGCATAAAGACAGCTAATCCATCCACCACCAGACAAATACCTAACGGCGGCATCCAGCCCCCTATTTTGCATATGATGAGCTTTTGGGCGCTGGCCAAGACTACAAGATATAAGGAAAATGATAACAGGCTTAAGGAAACTAAATTAACAACAACTCCGCTAAAATTCTTAATCTTTTTTCCCAAAAGCGCAATTAAAAAAGAGGCAGCCAAAGGAATAATGGTAAAACAAAGAAGCATCTTCATCCTTTTAATCTCCGGATCTTGGTGATATCAAAGGTGCCGTATTTCTCGTAAATTCTCAGGGCCAAACTTACCACTATCACCATAACTACCAGGCTAATAACTATCGTGGTCAGGACCAATGCCTGAGGCAGGGGATCGACCATATTCAAGATTTCCTGGTCCCTGGCAAAGATAGGCGCCCGGCCATGCAGGCGGTATCCAGTAAGAATGAAAAACAGGCTTACGGCATATTCAATAATCGCCAGGCCAATGATGATCTTTATGATATTTCTCTTACGTAAAATACAATAAAGCCCCACACAAAATAATATAAAACACAAAAAATACACGCTCATACCTTAACCCTCTTTAAAGGCCATTAATCTTCCTCTCCCTGGTTTAATAAAACCAAGGCTAAAAATATGACAAAAAACCCTGTCCCTACCATGACCGATATGGCAATATCGCATAAGAGGATACGCCCGGCAGAAAAAAGTGCAAAGTGGTCCTGCGAAAGCAAGGGTTTTTGCCGGCCCATAAAACCGCCGAGCACAATACCCAAAAAGACTGCCGCACCGAGACTAGCCAAAAATACGCCTTTAGCCTGGTTTAATTTACGCAATACCGCATCCTTGCCAAAGGCAAGCAGCAAATGAATAAAAGAAAGCGCAATAATGATACCGCCGGGGAAACCTCCTCCCGGGCTAATATGGCCTTGTAATACGACATAGATCCCGTAAATAAGTATCAAGCCCACGGTAAGCCGGGTGATTGTCTTAACAATCAAGCTCATCCCTGCTTCCTGCCTTCTGGAATTATTCTTCATTCTCGGAATTATGTATTTTACCGGTTTTACGGATAATTACCAACACCCCTATTATCCCGGCGAAAAAGACTGCAGCCTCGCCTAAGACATCATAACTTCTAAAATTTAAAGTTATAGCAGTAACAATATTGCTGGAACCGGTTTTTTGCATGCCGTTGGTAATGAATTCTTGCGATACGCGCATAAGCGGCGCCCCGAAATTCGGCAATTCTTTTAATGCCCGGTAAGCAAAGAACAAAAAACAGAGAATAAATAAGTATGTGGCAATCGTGTTAAAAAGCCAGCGGCCATCTGTCACCAGGGGCAAATCTTTATTGATCGTGGCGCGGATAAGTATAATCACGCATAAAATTTCTACGACCAATTGGGTTATGGCCAGATTCGGCGCCTTTAAAATCAAAAAGCCAAGAGACAAGCCCAATCCTACCGCGCTTAAAGCAATGACGCTGGAGATCAGGTCCCTGCTTTCAACCGCCACAATGCTGGCGCAAATCATAAATAATAGAATCAAGTGTATTTCCATCGAGCACACAGTGTCCCGTGAAATCGCAAAGCGATTTCCGGGATGAGCAAGTTATACGGGCGAATTAACCCAATACTAAAAATAATACCACCATCCCCAATAACATCCACACCAAATAGGTAGGCAAAACCCCATTATGCAAGAATTGAAAGAACCTTGAGAAACAAAAAAGCCTCCTGGCCTGCGCATAGATATCAAAGGTCCCCTTGGCTGCCAGCGCATAAATACCGCGCAAGCCCCTTAAGTCCTGGATGGTGTTATAAAACTCCTGCCCGCTGACCCGGTTTTCTCCCGGCGATTTTTCCGTTTCTCCGCCGACAAAATTAGAATCTTGGCGCAAAGATGGTTTTAACCTGTTGGCTTTAAATATGATTATGCCTAAGGCCAGGCCTACAATGAGAAGCAGCGTGGCTAAGGTCGCCGGCCAGGCGCCCGGCAAATTCGCGATATCCAAAGGTTGAGATATAGATACGGCGGGGATGATAAAATATTTCAGAGGAATGGCGAATGCAAATACACCGAATAAAATACAGACCCCCGCTAATACCGCGCAGGAAAACCACATTGCCACGTCAACCTCTTTTATACCCTTGTTTTTTAAGGCGGACGGTGGCTGCCCTAAAAATACGGCATGGAGCAATTTCATGAAACTAGCCAGGGTAAGCCCCGAACCAAACATGGCTGCGATTAAACAAAACGCGCTAAAAACCAATTGTAACGTTGACTCGGCTCCTGAGACATGCAAAACCAACCCCTGATAAATTAACCATTTGGATACGAACCCATTAAACGGCGGTATGCCGGATATGGAAAAACTGGCAATCATACAGGTGATAAAAGTAATCGGCATTAACTTGGCCAACCCTCCCAATTCATCAAGCTGGGTGGTGTGGGCGCGATATTCAACATTACCCCCGCTTAAAAATAGACAAGATTTATAGATCGCGTGGTTCAACATATGAAACAAACCTCCGGCGATACCTATGGGATTCCCCGTGCCGATGCCTAAAACCATATATCCTACCTGTGAAACCGCATGGTAACCCAAAAGTCTCTTAAGGTCATGTTGAATAAGCGCCATCATTACCCCTGCGATAATGGTCAGGGCGCCGATAAGCATAAGAAAATTATTCATCGCCTTATTCATTACAAATAGATTTAGGGATATGCGGGCTAAAAGGTAAATACCTAATAACTTATCTAATGCCGCCGGCAAATAGGCGGTAACCGCAACCGGGGCACTCTTGGCACAGTCAGGAATCCAGGAATGAAAGGGCATTGCCCCTGCCTTGGCAAAACAAGCGATGGCGATGCACAGATAAGCAATGACGGCTAAATAGATAGTATGGCTTCCGCCAGGCAAGTAGCTGGCGGATAGAGGAATGGCTATCCGGTCCATCTGGAAAGTCCCGCACAAATAATAAACTATCCCTATGCCTAAAAGCATCAGCGCATCCGAGCCGCCCACGATAATAAGCATCTTTTTTGCTGCCGCAGGCGCATCCTGGTCTCCCATATTAATCAAAAGATAAAGCGTCAGGCCCAAAAATCCCCAACAGGCCAAAAGCAAGATGAGGTTATTGGCAAGCACGATTAATACGGAGGCAACTGCCGTCAATATGATATAAATATAATACAGGGCGAGGCAGCGCCTTGCGGACATAAATTTAAAAGAATAAAGCAAAACCAAGACGGTAAATACCGTTATGGCCAGGACTATAAAGCCGTTAAGCGGGTCTAATTTAAACCACGGATAAAGAAAGGAATGGTCATGCATCTATTTTAAGTAATCCCCTATTCCAGGCAAGCCCAGCCGTCCCTGCTATCCTTTTCTTAACCTGCGCCGGGTCTGCCATTTTCAAGCCCCTCTTTTAGTTTCAAGGTCTTCTCCTGCGAAAGCTTAATCAAATCCCAGCCGTTCATGACTTTTTTGTTGTCCGCACGGTTGATTACCGCCAGCCTCTCCGTGCAGCAATAACAGGGGTCTACAGCCGCAAGCGTAATGGTGGCATCCGATATGGTTGAGCCTATAACAGAAACCTTATTAGAAGCCACATTCATATAACTGGGCGCCCTGATCTTATGCCTGATGGGCCTGTTTGTGCCGTCACTCTTTATATAGTGGAAGCATTCCCCCCGCGGCGCCTCCACCCTGCCTATACCTTCTCCGGGAGGTATATCCTTTATGTCCGCATCAATATCGCCTTTGGGCATTTTATCCAGGCATTGCCTGATTATCCCCACAGATTCATACATCTCCAATATACGCACTATTGTCTTGGCAAATACGTCACCGTCCTTCTCTATGATAACACTCCAATTAATCCGGTCATAGACGCCGTATCCGGCGTCTCTACGCACATCCATATTGACCCCGGAGGCCCGCGCCGTAGGGCCGACTACGCACCAATCAATTATCTGCTGCCGGCTCAAAACCCCCACCCCTTTGAGCCGCATCTTTATTACCGGGTCATCCATAATGGCGCCCTTAAACATATCTAAGGCAGGCGATAATTCATCCAGAGTCTTTTTTAACACCGGGATATCTTCATCCTTTATATCGCGCCGCACCCCTCCTATCTTAATCATCCCGTAATTATTACGGTTACCGGTGATCATCTCAAAACAATCCAGGACAGGCTCACGGTACTTCCATGCCCACATCCATACGGTATTATAGCCGATAAAATGCCCGGCAAGCCCCAGCCAAAGCAAATGACTGTGGATACGCTGTAATTCATCTACTATTGTACGTATGTATATTGCCCTCTCAGGCACTATCTTTGCCTCTCCTCCCAGTATATCTTCTACTGCCAGGACATAGGCATAGGGATGGCTGGAAGAGCAGATGCCGCATATGCGCTCAACCAGGAATGCCACCTGGTCAAAATGCTTTGACTCAGAAAGCTTCTCAATGCCCCGGTGATTATAACCGATGATAATATCAATATCCTCAACCCTCTCCCCCTCCACAAAAAGCTGGAAAAACTCCGGCTCTTCCTGTAAAGGGTGATATGGGCCAATAGGCACTATTATTTTATGCGACATAACGCTTAACCTTTCCTTAAGGGATAATCACCCTCGGGCCAATCCTCCGCCAGCAATAACCTCTTTAAATTCGGATGGTTCTTAAAATTGATCCCCAGCATCTCCCAGATTTCCCGCTCAATCCACTCCGCCCCCGGAAACATGGGAGTCAGAGAATCCACCTGCGCCTGTTTTTTATCTTCAAGCATCAGGCGCACTGAATATACCTGTCCTTCGCCATCCGGGACAAAATGATAAATTATCTCAAAGCCCGAAGGCGTATCCGTAGCGCTGGCGGTGGAAAACCTTAAGCCCAACTCCCGGAATAATAACCTGGCTGTTTCCAGTATATCCTCTTTCTTTACGCCAAAATAAATCTTATGCGTAGGCGTCTCTTCCCAGGAGATTATCTTAGCGCCTAACCTCTTTTTAATTATATCCCGCTTATCCATTCTATCACTTTCCTCTTTTTACTTTGTTCAATAATTTTATTACCCCGGAAATGATTGCCTCCGGCTTAGGCGGGCATCCGGGGATGTATAAGTCTACGGGCAAGATCTTATCCAATGGCTCCCGGACATTATAGCTTTCCTTGAACATATGCTGAGAACAGGCGCACGTCCCGCAGGCTACCACCAGGCAAGGCTTAGGCGCCTGTTCATAAAGCCTCTTCATACGTACGACTGCTTTTCTATTCATTGCCCCGGTAATCAAAAGCACATCCGCATGGCGCAGGGAACCTATCAGCTGGATTCCAAAGCGTTCCAGATCAAAGCGGGGGGTAAAACAATCCAATGTCTCTATATCGCAGTTATTACATGAACCAACGCTCGCATGAAAAATCCAGATAGATTTAGTAAGCGCTTTTAGGCGAAAATCCATTTTACCATCCCAGGCTTGCAAATATTAAACCCAATAGAGCCAAAACAGTGACAGGGCCCCAGAAGAATTTCAGGGCCTGTTCAATGCGTAAACGCGGATTAGTATTTTTAATCAGTATAGCAATAACCAATAACATTGCAAATTTCAAAAGTAAGAAAAGCGGCCCTATATCTTTGCCCAAAAATAAGGTAATCACAAATAACGGCCCGGTCACCAGGAGAAGCGCCTTGGTTAATTTAAATATTGCCAAGGGTAAACCCGAATATTCAATCAGGGTCCCGCCCATTATCTCCTGGTCCGCCTCGGCCATATCAAAAGGCACAAAACCTAATTTCGCCTGCAGACATAATACTGCCACGACAAAGGCAATCGCCCCGGATAAAGAAAAAATGTTAGAGCCGAAACCGGCCTGATGGCTAAGGATATCTTCCAACTTGATTACGCCGCCGGATTTAATGACCACGGTAATCAGAGAAATGATAAAAGGCAATTCATAACCCAGTAATAATTTCATCTCCCGCGAGACCCCTATTGATGCCAGGGGGTTTGCGGCGCTGGAAGCGCCGATAATCAGCGCAATGGCCGGGATAACCAAAAGATACAACACCACAATAAGATCGCCCCTGAAGCTCTGACCCGATAAGAAAAGGGCATTCCCTAAAACGGTTGCGCACAAGACCAGGCTTAATAAACCCAGATACGGAGCCGCTAAAAACGTCAATCGTGCCCCTTCTGGCACAATAGTCTCTTTTCCTAAAAGTTTTATGATATCGGTAAAATTCTGGTGCCAAGGAGGGCCTTTGCGCCATTGCAGGCGGGCGCTGATCTTGCGGTCTAACCAACCGGCAATCAGCCCTACAGAGGCGCTGAATAAAAAACCCGGGAAAATAAAATAATTAAATAAAATCTTCATAGCGGGATTCAAATAGCTTTATTCCTATCTCTTCTTCTTTATCTGTATCTCTTCCCGTGACCACTTGCGCGTATGCACTACCAGATGTTGGCCTACAAAATAAATATTTTCTTCGGGGTTTTCCTCTATTTCTTTAATTTCAAGGGCCTTTTTTGGACAGCTGGTAATACATTTAGGGAGCTTTCCCGACGACCCCAGGCAATAATCGCAGCGGGAATCTAAATAAGGTATAAAATCCGGCAATATCGTTCCGAAGGGGCATGCGATACTGCAGGATTTACAACTGGTACAACGCATGCGGTAGCGCTTCAATATACCGTCTGCCTGCCTTTCCAGCGCCTTATGGTAACAGGAATTAACGCAAGGGGCTTCTTCGCAGTGCCGGCAGAATAAAGAGAATGTGGCATATTCGCGTATCCCGGTAATTCCTTCATTCTGCGGATGGTAGAAATAATCGCAGGATGCCTTACATACCTGGCAGCTGCTGCAAATATCTAAATCCACAAATAAACGCTTCATCCTAATCCCATATCCCGGGTATATCTTTCAATTGCGCGTAAGTGAATACCGGCCCGTCTTTACAGGAGTAATAACGCCCGATACGGCAATGCCCGCATTTACCTAAGCCGCAAGACATATTCTTCTCCATGGAAAGATATATGTCCTCAGGGGCAAACCCTACATCCAGCAATTTCAAGGTAACAAACTTCATCATAATGGGCGGGCCGCAAACCACGGAAACCGCGTTTCGCAAATCTACGGGCAGGTCTTCCAGGACGGTAGTGACCAATCCCACCCTCCCATTCCACTCAGGGCTGCCCACATCCACGGTTACTGCCACATCCACTTTGTCTTTCCTGCCCCACTCGGTTATGCCTGTTTTATAAATAATATCGTCGGCAGTACGCGCGCCATAGCGCAAGACCACCTTATTATATTCTCCAATACCGGAGAATAAACTAAACAGGAGGGAACGTAAAGGGGCCAGGCCCACCCCGCCTCCGACAATCAAAACATCCTTGCCCTTGAATCGTTCCAGGGGATACCCTTTCCCATAAGGGCCGCGGATGCCGACTGTGGCTTTAGGCATGAGGCTGTGCAAAAGGCCGGTCACCCTGCCTGTCTTCATAATCGTGACTTCTATCCTATCCTTCCTGCCCGGGTCTGAAGAAGGGGTGAAAGGCGCCTCTCCTTGCCCGGGGACAGTCAACTCGATAAACTGCCCGGTGTGAAAAGAAAAATCTGCCATGGGCCTGAGCACAAAGGTCTTTATCGCAGAGCTTTCTACCAATATATCTTCTATTTCAGCCGCAAACGGCTCATATATGTTCTTCATGGCTTATTATTAAGTTTCTTTGCCAGGTCCTTGAGCACCTCGCGTATATCTATCTTCCCCGGACAAACTTCTATGCACCTGCCGCATCCACAACATGCCGGCATATCCAGATTATCCACAAAGAAGTCGAATTTCTTCATAAACCTGTTCCTCAACCTCTCTGACCTTGTCTTTAAAGCCCTGGCGCCTCCGGCTACGCGGGTAAAATCAGGATACTGGCAGGAATCCCATGCCCTTAGCTTAAAATTATGGCAGCCTTTCTTTTTATCCGCCAACAAAAAACAATGGCAGGTATCGCATATAAGGTTACATCCCCCGCATTCAACACAGGTCAGCATGTAATTACGCCAGGTATCCAGGCCATAGCCCCTCCTGACTAAATCCTGCACAGTATTCTTAGGCACAAGATTCTGGCTCAGGAGGTTTACCCTCAGGCGGTAAATGAGGCTTTCTCTCTTTTTCTGACGGGCCAGGACCTGGCTTTCTTTTGCCTGCGAAAAATATTCCCGGTGCTGTTCTATTAACCCTGCGCCCCTCTTTGAGCCTGCCTCCACCACATACCCTTCATTAAGCGGAGAGATATTCAAATCAAAGCCCGCCTGTGGGTATGGAAATACATCCCATGCCAGGCAGTGGCATACAGGCTTATAGTCAGTGCAATCACCAGAAACAAGTATGGTATTTTCCCTTCTCACCCGGTAAAGAGAATCCACTTCCTGGCCTTCCAGGAATACGAAATCCTGTATTTTATGGCCGATGAGGTCGCAGTTTTTGACCCCGAAGACAATAGTCTTGCCTATTTCCTCGGCCTTATTGCCCGAAGAAAAATATTCCGCTATCTGTTCGGCGGCAGGAGTAAAAAAGGTCTTCAACGGCTCCGTCAGGCGGTAGGGGTTAAAAAGCAAAGGTTCTGCCTCTTTAGATTCCTTATAAGAATAATCAGCCGAAGGAGAAACCTCTGCCCTCTTTAAGGCAGGAGAAAACAGGCGGTATTCTTTTTTAAGAGACTGGAAAAAATCATCAAAGCGGGTTATTTCGCTATAATATATGTTGTCCATGATACGCCATCCCGGCAGGATAATCCCTTAGGCAGGCTTTAAGTTTGTGAAAATTATCACAAAACCGCCCTAAAAAAATAACGAATTCTTAATAAATTAACATATTTGCCATTCCTTGTCAAGGGAAAGGTTAAAAAAAGGTTAAAAAATCATTCTGCCTTAGAAAGCCTGGCCCTTACCAGGGTGCTGACTAACCTGCCGTCTGCCCCTGGGCCTATCTTTGCCGTTACCTCTTTCATCACCCGGCCCATGTCTTTTATGGTGGCAGATGCGGTTGAGATGATAACCTCTTCTATTATTTTACTTATCTCATTTTCTGAAAGCTGGGGTGGCAGATAAGACTGTAATATGGAAAGCTCCTTTGCCTCTTTATCCGCCAGATCCTGGCGATTGCCTTTTTTAAACTGCTCTATGGAATCCTGGTGTTGTTTTATCTGCTTCTTTATTACCGACAGGCAATCATTATCGTCCAGGGCCCCGTCTTTTTTGGCGATGGCCGCATTCATCAATTCCGCGCGCAGAAAACTTAAAGCAGAACTCTTCAATGTATCCCTGCTTTTCATTGCCTCTTTGTAATCACCTAAAATCTTCTCTTCCAACACGACTGCCCCCTTTTTATAAACTATGCCGCTTTTTAAAGAATACTGCCTGCGTTATTACCTTTGCCCTATTTGAATGAAGCAAGCCTCTTAAATCCTGCCAGCCTTCTTTCTAATTCCTCTATCCTTAAGGAGCCGCTCCTTTCAAGGCCGAATCCTTCCACATTAAAAGAAGCAGCGATTGTGCCATAGGCTATTGCCTTCTTGATACTGGCCTGGTTTATGCTCCTTGACTTGGCCAGATACCCCATAAACCCCCCGGCAAAGGTATCCCCTGCACCGGTAGGATCAATCACCCTCTCTACCGGATATGCCGGCAAGAGAAAAATAAAGCTCTTACTGTAAAATAGCGTGCCGTGTTCTCCTTTCTTAATCAGGACCATCCGCGGGCCCAGGGCACACAGACACCGGGCAGCCTTAAGGAGGTTGTTTTCTGCGGATAATGACCTGGCCTCCTGGTCATTGGCGACATAGATATGCACTTTTTTCAATAAGCTTAAAAGGGAGCGGCGTTTATGGTCTATCCAGTAATTCATACTGTCCAGCCCGATGAGCTGCGCAGAACGCATGCGCCCAAGGAGGTGCCGCTGGATATCGGGGTCAACATTAGCTAAAAAAATATGGCGTATATTCCTTTGTGTCTCTCTGATATGGGGCCTGAAGGATGCCAACACCCCTAATTCGGTCTTTAAGGTAATAGCGACATTGAGGTCTTTTTTATATTCCCCTTCCCATTGAAAAGTCGGGCCGTTTTCCTTTATGACAGAATCCAGATTTATACCTTTCTTGCGCAAGAAATACAGGTAACGGCCGGGGAAATCATCTCCTATTACAGCCACCAGATCCACCGGCGTAAACAGGCGCGCAGACATGGCAAAATGCGCAGCCGAACCACCGAGTATATGGCTCCTCCTGCCATAGGGGGTCTTGACTGTATCCAAGGCTACTGTCCCTAAAACAACTACGCTCATCTTAAGAAGATTAAAGTAACCACGGCGGCAAAAATACAATAGTAGCCAAAATAATAAAGCCTGGCCTGCTTTATAATAAATCTTAGGAACCACAACGTAATGATACCGCTAAAAAAACTACAGGCTAAGCCGATGGCAAAGTTCTGTGGCTCCTGAAAGAAAAAAAGACTTATTTCTTTTATCTCTAACAAGGCTGCCCCTAAGACCGCAGGGATAGCAGCCAGAAAGGAGAAACGAAAGCTTGCCTGCCTATCCAGGCCCCTGAATAAAAGGGTAGAAATGGTTATGCCTGAGCGGGAAATCCCCGGCAGTATTGCCAATGCCTGGGCAATGCCTAAAACAAAGGCATCCTTTATATCCGGCCTATTTTTCCTGGCAGCCTTAAGGCCCCTGGTGAATAAAAGAATTATGCCTGTTACTATTAGAAAAAACGCCGTCATACGCAGGGAGCCGAACGCCTTTTCAAAAAAACCCTTGCCTGATATACCGACTACCCCGGTGATCAACGTAACTATTGCCACCTGCCCTATAGAGCGCGCATTGCGTAATAAACTTAATATATCCCGGAAGAAAAATACTATCAAGGCTAAAATAGTCCCTATGTGCAACACCACTGCCATACTGACTTCTTTCTGAGGGATACCCAACAGGTTCTGAAAGATAACCAGGTGGGCAGAACTGCTCACGGGGAGGAATTCCGTAATACCCTGGACTATGCCTAAAATAACGTATTTGATCATATTAAGGGTGTTTCTCCAGGAAATCTTCCAGGTCAGGGGCTAATTTTGCCTCAAGACGCATATGTCTTCCGTTTACCGGATGGGGAAATTCTATGTCCAGCGCATGCAGGCAAAGCCTCTTTGCCTTAACCGGGAAATCCCGGCGAAAGGCATATTTACTCTCACCCAAAATAGGCCATCCCATGCGGTTAAAATGTATGCGTATCTGGTTCGTCCTACCTGTAAGCGGCATCACCTTTATAATACTAAAATCTTTCCTTTTTTCAACAAGTATGTACCTGGTTGAGGCAGACTGGCCTAAGATGGGATAATTTATCTGGCCTTGCGCGGGCAAAGAAGAACCCCGTACCAGCGCAAGGTAGGTCTTTTTAACCTTTCTTTCGCGGAACAGCTCCATCATCTTCTTTTGTGTGCCTTTACCCTTGGCATAAATAATGACGCCGGAAGTCTCCCGGTCCAGCCGATGGCAAGGGTGCAAACGATAGGAGACACCTTTATTTTCTAATCTTGCATTGAGTATGTTTGTCAGGGTATGGCGTTCTTTCCTGGGGGTAGGGATAACTAATATGCCTGCGGGCTTATTTACTGCCAACAGCCATTCGTCTTCATAGATAAACTCCTGTCCCATTGCCTTCAGACTATCTTTAACATGGCATCTATTGCCTTCTTTGCGCGCGCGCGTATTTCAGGAGAAACCCTCACCTCGGTCTTAAGCTCCTCCAGCGCCCAAAGTATCTTCTCCTGGGTAGTGCGTTTCATGTTCGGGCATACCGCTGCCTCTGAAGCCGGATAGAATTCTTTGGAAGGGTTGTCTTTTTTAAGGCGGTAAATAAGCCCCACTTCAGTGCCGACAATAATCTCCCCGGCTGTTGTTTCTTTGGCGAATTTAGCCATCTGACTGGTAGAAATGACGGCATCGGCTAAATCAACTACCGCAGGCAGACACTCCGGATGCACCATCACCTTGGCCTGGGGATGGAATTTCTTTTCACTCTTTATATCCTCAGGCAATATCTTGATATGGGTAGGGCAGAAACCGCTCCAGGCAATAAGCTTCCTGCCGGTTCTGCGGGAAACAAAATCCGCCAGGTATTTATCTGGGACAAAGATTATCTCTTTCTTATCCTGCAAGGCATTGACCACGGCAATGGCGTTGGTAGAAGTACAACAGACATCTAATTCCGCCTTCACGCCCGCAGGGGTATTGACATACCCTACTACGGCAGCCTCAGGATGCTCCTTCTTAAGCCTCTTTAAATCAACAGGGGTTATCATATTGGCCATAGGGCATGCGGAATTTACATCAGGCATGATAACCTTTTTATCCGGGCAGAGGATGGAGGCGGTCTCCGCCATAAAATGGACGCCGCAGAAAACAATAACCTCAGCCTCTACCTTGGCAGCGATACGGCTCAATTCTAAAGAATCCCCGCGATAATCCGCTACATCCTGGACCTCCGGAAGCTGGTAGTTATGGGCCAGGATGACGGCATTGCGTTTCTTTTTTAACTCGCCAATCCTTTCTTCTATGTCGCCTTTGAACATCTTTTTAAGCATCTTATAAGACCTCATCGATTATGCCTCCACCCACCACTATGTCTTTATTGTAGAATACTGCGGACTGCCCGGGGGTTACGGCGAACTGCGGCCGCTTGAACTTCACCATTACCTTGCCATCAAATGGCTCTACTCTAGCGGGTGTATCCGGATGATTATACCTTATCTTTACCGTAAGGGCAACCTTCTTTTTCAAAGGCCCGCATATATAATTTATATCCTTGACTAAGAATGCGCTTTTACATGCCTCCTGCCTTGGGCCGACGGTTATTTTATTGGCGGCGGCATCTATGCGGGTTATATAAACAGGATACCCCCTGGCAATCCCCAAGCCCTCCCGCTGCCCGACGGTATAAAGGAAAGCCCCTTTGTGCTGCCCTAATACATTGCCGTCTTCATCCACTATCGGTCCACCCGCTATCTTAAGCCGGAGGTAATCTTTCAAGAAAACGCGGTAATCCCCTTGCGGCAGGAAACAAATATCCTGGCTATCCCTTTTTCTGGCTACGGCAAGCTTAAATTTATCTGCCAATGCCCTTACCTCATCTTTCGTATAACCCCCCAGGGGAAAAATCAGGCGCCGGAGCTTATCCTGCGTCAGCCGGTAAAGAAAATAGGACTGGTCTTTGCCTTGGTCTTTTGCCTTCTTCAAAAGGTAGTCTCCCCTGGTAATCCCCTCACCCTTCGCCAGCGCAAGGTTAGGCCTCTTTACTACGCGCGCATAATGGCCTGTAGCAAAAAAATCTGCGCCTGAAGACAGCGCCTCTTTTAATAAGACCTGGAATTTTATATGTTCGTTGCATCTCACGCAAGGGTTAGGGGTCCTGCCTTTAAGGTATTCCCGGCAAAAATTCCTGATGACGTATTCTTCCAGCGCCTTTGTGGCATTAAACACGTAATGCCTGATGCCCAGCTTCCTTGCCACTAAGCGCGCATCATTCAACCCCTGCCTAAGATGCCTTTTATACCCGGATCGCCTCAGCGCAGGTATGGATGTAAAAAACATAGTAATACCAAAGACCTTATAACCTTGCGCCTTCAATAATGCCGCGGCTACAGAAGAATCCACCCCCCCGCTCATTGCAACCGCCGCAGTCTTCTGCATCATTCCTCTTCCTTAGTATGACTTAAGACGTCAAAATTATAATACCCCAGGACCTTGACCCTGGCCTTTGATTTAGCTACCAGCCAGTCATGGAACTTATGCATAAACCTATCGTGCATGACCCTGCCTTTCCACATATATACAGAGGCAAACTGCTTTTTATAACCTCTGCGTTTTAAGGTATAATATGCGATAAAACCCGGGGCCTTACGGGCGTAGTTTGCCCACATCCTGCAGTCCCTGTGGTAAAAAGGCACCTCTTTACTCTTTATCTCAAACAATACCTTATGTATAAACACCGTCTTCTCCCTGATTTTGCTTCCGGTTTAAAATTATTATAGTGCTATTATACCCATATAAATAAAAAAACCAAGGTTTTTCACCATGTCAACTTTATCCCTGCCTCCAGCCATCTGCCGGGCTGGGCTATACCTTCGATCTCTTCATAATCCACGTCAAAGATGTTATCGGCCTTTAAGAAAACGGCGGAATTTTTATTCATCTTACAGGTAAAATAACCGTCTAACAAAAACCACCCTTTACGGACAGGCCTTTTTTTGTAAACACCGTTTAATATACCCTGGGTTGCCCAGGGCATATTCACAACCAATTGCATATTCACCAGGTGCCTTACATAATTCTGGCCGTATTTATAAAGAAACCCTTTATCGTCTTGGCGCTTATTTATATAGGTATAGCCGGCGCCAAATGTAAGGCCCGGGTTTATTTTTATCTTAAGGTAATTCTCTATACCTGAGGCATGGGCGCAGGAAATATTCTCTGCCTTCCATTTATCCAGCGCAGGGCTGCTTTTTACCCAGTCAATCATATCGCTTTCCTGCCTTAGAAAGAACGTCGCCCCAAAAGAAAAAGGTTTCTTTATATAGTCATACCCTGCTTCGTAGTTAAAAGATTTCTCGCAAGAAAGCAGGCTGTTGCCTATGGTGGTGGGGTCATCATAATAAAGCTCGGTAAAAGAAGGCAGGCGTATGTTCCGGCTAATACCTGCGCGCAATGACCCCCTGCCGGACATGTTGTATTTAAAATTGAATGAGCCGGTAGGGGCATATGCGGAAGCTGATATTTTCTCATACCGGCAGGAAAATGCAAGGTTTGCCCGCAGCCCCAAATCCTTGACGGCGTCCAAAAAGACCCCCGCCCGCTCCCTGCTGTGGTTACCTAAATTAGTGGAACGGATAGATTCCTTAGGGTATTCCAGCCCGATACCTAATTTGCCTAAATTCAGGGTGTCTTTACTAAGATATACGCCCGGGGTATAAGAATCAGTGCGGTGATGATTAAGGTAATTACTCAGCCTCTGGGTCTTATCCAGCATGAATTTATCGTAATGCCGGCGCCAGGTAAATTTCGGAGAAAAAGTAAAATAATCCCCTGAAAAATACATGCCCGTTTTGAAAAAATAAGTCTTCGTCCATTCCTTAGAAGGATAGCCGCGTCCCGGGGTATAAAAATCATAGGCGCCGAACTCTTTTTCCTGATAACCGAATATAGAGTCAAGATCCCCCGCGGGCAGGGATAAACGAGAAGTCAGATTAGCGGTAAACTTCTTGTAATCCGTGTCTTCCTTGAACCCCCCGGACTCCTGATTTTCCACAGTCAATCTATAACCCAGTTTATCCATCCGGTTGCTTATGCTCAAGAGCCCTTCCTTCAACCGGTGTTCTCCAAAACCAAAGCTTAAAACCCTCTTTTTCTCTTCCGGAGGCTTAAGGGTGATATTCACAGCCCCCCCGATTGCATCAGGGCCGAATGTCGCCGGAGTCACCCCGGGCATTATTTCTATCCTTTCAATATCTTCCAAGGTCAGAGGGATATCACAATTATGGTGGGCGGTTTGAGGGTCATTAATACGCTGGCCGTCAACCAAAAAAAGCGTGCCCTGATAACCGGCCCCCCGCAAAGAAAAATCAGTCTGGATGCCTCCTTTTAGATTCCGGGACTGCAGGTCGACTAAAGAAGCACTGAGGGCCTGCGGCCAGGAAGAAGCCTCCTCGCTGACGGTAACCTTGCCTGCGGGATAGGCAGGAAAGGATGGTTTCTTAGAAACGACTATTGTCTCTAAATCCAGGGCAAAAACGGGATGGTAATTATAAGAAGGCGGGATCAATAAAATAAAAAGAATAACTGCAAATAAAAATAAACCGCGCCTTTCTAATCTTGGCATAGCAGATATTATAAGACAGGCGCGTGAATAATGTCAACTGATATATAATTTTAAGTTTACATTACCGGATTTACCTCCTTTATTACTATATCCTAACGGCAGTGCGTAATATCACCTGAGGTGATCTTATGGACCAGGCCGGAATCTTTTCTAAGAAGCAGGCTGCCGTCGCTGTCAATATCGGATGCCTCTCCTTCGATATATTCTTTATTATGAAGCACCCTCACCCTCCTGCCCAGCGTTATATTATAATGGCGCCACTTCTCGATAATCGCATGACTGCCTTTCTCCTGAAACAGGATATAATTACCCTCAAGCCTCTGCATTATCTCCTGCAATAATTCCACCCGGTTTATATTCTCCTGGATATGTTCCTTTAACGAGGTAGCCCCTTCTACCAGCGAGCGCTTGTCATTATTCACGTTCAGGCCTACGCCAATAACTATAAAACGCACCTCGTCCATTTCCGCATTTAGCTCCGTGAGAATACCGCCCAATTTTTTGTTATGTAATAGTATATCATTAGGCCATTTTATCTGGACATCCAGAGAAAGCATATTCTTTATCGCCTCGCATATGCTTACCGCTGTAAGCAAGGTAAGCACGGGTGTGGCATAAGGTAATATTTTAGGCCTGAGGATACAGGAAAAATAAATGCCTTTATAACGCGGCGAAAACCACTGCCTGCCTATCCTGCCCCGACCCTTTGTTTGCGTCTCGGCAATTATTACTGTCCCCTCCGGGCAGTTCTTCAGCCCCAGCTGTAAGGCAATATCCATGGTAGAGATGACGCTGTCAAAATAGTAAATATTCCGGCCTACAAATCTTGTGTTAAGACGATTGCTGACCTCAGAAATAAATAGCCTGTCCGGGACTGCGGTAAGTTTATAGCCTAAATGAGGCACGGCCACTATCTCATAACCGCTATCCCTCAAATCCTGCACATGCTTCCAAAGCGCCTGCCGGCTAATGCCCAGGCGATGGCTGATGTAATCCCCGGATATATAATCCTGCCTCTTCCTCAAGAAACCAAGAATCTTATCGCGCATCTCTTGTCAGCCTCCCAGGCGGTAACCCCCCAAGTCTAAGACTATATAATTATAGTCTAATCTTTTTAGTTTTCCCACTATTAAATCTCTATGCCTGATTACTAAGGGGATCTCCTCCTTTAATACCTCTATGCGGCATACCTCACCCATATGTCTTGCCCTTACCTGCCTTAAACCTATCTTTCTTAAGATATCCTCCGCCTTAGCGATACGCTTAAGAAGCGCGGGTTTTATTTCCACCCCATAGGGGATGCGGGAGGCAAGACAGGCTAAATTAGGCTTATCCCAGGTGCTGAGATTAAGCGCCTTGCTCAGACGGCGGATATCTTTTTTATCCAGGCCGGCCTCATCAAGCGGCGACCTCACCCCGAGTTCTCTTTTAGCCTTATTCCCGGGCCGGTGATCCATCCTGTCTGAGATATTGCTCCCTTCCGCGACGAAATTGAATTTTAACTCCCGGGCAATAGAGTTTAATCTGACGAAAAGTTCTTTTTTACAGAAATAACAGCGCTGCGGGGGATTGGAAACAAAGCGCCGGTCCTTTAATTCATTGGTCTTGATGATTTTATGCCGCACGTTAAGCTGACGGGCTATCTTTTTTGCAAAGGATAATTCTTCATGAGGATATGTGGCAGAAGATGCGGTTACTGCCAGGATCCTGTCTTTAGGCAGGGCGAGAGAGGCGACCTTCAATAGAAATGTGCTGTCCAGGCCCGCGGAAAAGGCAACCACCACCGAGCCCATCCTTGAGATTATTCCTTTAAGCCTGATTAATTTATTTTTTGTTTCCATTAGAGAAAAACGGCCTTGCGCCTAAAAATGCACTTCCATGGCCCGGGTGGGGCATGCCTTCACGCATAATTCGCAGGCAATACATTTATTATCGTAGAAATGGACCTTGCGGGTTAGGGGGTCAACCACCAATGCGCCGCTTGGGCAAATGGGCACGCATACCCCGCAGTCAGTACACTTATCCTCATTGCGTATTACATCCTGGCTCAAAGGCTGTATCTTTACCCCGCAGGAAAGAAGGTATTCGATGCCCTTGTTGAAATCCGGCTCTTTGCCTATCAGCTCCAATACCATCAGCCCTTCTTCCTGAGGAGTAACATATGCCTTTAAGATATTAAACTTCAGGTCGTATTCTTTGACTAATTTATATACGATGGGCCTGTCTACCAGCCTATTAGGGAAATGCAGGACAATCTTTTTGGAGACCATCAATCTACCTCCTTAACAGTTCGATTGCAAAAATAATCTAAAAACAAACTCAACCCCATGGCCTTTCCGGTAAAAGCCTCGGGCCATAACCGGAATCCGCAGCCGGTAGGGGTATAACTGATTCAGTCAAGAGGAAATTGCCTTCTTTAATCCAGGACTTCAATTCTTCGGCTATATCGCGCGCCTTGGAATAACTGGATAAATTCCCCGTGGGGACCCCTTTGCCCTGGATAGTTATTTTCCCGGATTTAAGCTGGGCGTAATTTACCTCCCCCAGGCTTTGCGAAACGAGCTGGGGATAATCCTTGCCGTAGTCAACAATCTGGGCATAGATCTCTTCGTCCTTAGCCGCGGCATATCTGATTATTTCCTCGCTCAATACAGGTATAGGAACACCTATGCCCACAATAAGGGTAGCCCCGTATCCGCGCAGGCTCGTGCCCACCAGCCACTGCGGCTTCATCTGTTTTAAATCACCGATAACCGCCAATGTCCCTGCCGGGCACTGGGGGATACCGTTGTCTTTCCTTTTTACGCAAGGGTTATGCTGTGTGCCTTGCCAGGCGATATAACCGACACCTCCGCCTAAGAAAATCCTGGTCCCCACACCCATAGTCTTATAAAAAGGGTCTTTCAGGAGCGGGGAAAGCTGGCCCGCAGAACAATAATTGGCGTTGCCTAGATTAGGCTTTAATGTCCCCATATAGGTATAGATTGCCTTGTCCGATAAATTTACGGCTACGTTATAATTTTGATAACAGTTGCGGATATTAAAAAGCACCGCCTCGTTTAAGTCTTTGATATTAATCAGGGTTTCCAGTTTCTTGCGGGGGTAGCAGTCCGTGCCATAGGCCTGCGCCTCAAGACGCACATCCGCACCCATGACCAATTCATGAATAACATGTCCACCGCCATAATTGAACTCTCCCGGATATACTTTATTGCGCGGGTCATCCTCAGGCAAAGCTGTGACCCCCAGGTATATATCTACCGCGGCCAGGCCCGCGTAGGCAGGCACATCGTTTAATTTGACTGTGCCGCCGCCCAGCTTTATCCGGGGTTTAGAATGCCCTATATTAAAGAAGGCCCCGGATGAACACATGGGGCCGAAGGTACCGGTAGTAACAACATCCACTTCTTCGGCCGCCTTCTTATGGCCCTTCTTTTTTACCAGCTCAATAACTTCTTCTGCGGTTACTACTACTACATCGCCCTTCCTGATCTTCTCGTTTATTTCCTTGATCGTCTTCATTATTTTGCCTTTCTATAAAGCAACTACTTCTTTAATCTCAGGGACCTCCTGTTTTAAAATCCGTTCAATGCCCATCTTTAAGGTCATCTGGCTCATCGGACAACAACCGCAACTTCCGCTCAGCCTCAACCTTACTACCCCCTCATCAGTAACCTCTACTAATTCCACATTGCCTCCGTCAGCCATAAGCATGGGACGGACCTTTTCTAACGCCTTCTCTACTCTCTCTTTCATATTCACTCCTTATTGTATGAGGCTATAGGTTTATCTCTAAGAATTACTTTTATCGCCGAAGAGCTCTGTGCTTAAATAGCGCTCTCCTGTATCCGGCAATATCGCTACTATAAGCCTGCCTTTATTTTTTTGCCTTCTGGCCACCTGGATAGCCGCATATACGGCGGCACCCGAAGAGATCCCCGCCAGGATACCTTCCTGCCTGGCCAATAAGCGCGCAGTAACCAGGGCATCATCATCTGAAACCCTGATTATCTCATCCAGGATCCCGGTGTTCAATATTTTCGGGATAAAACCGGCCCCGATGCCCTGTATCTTGTGCGTCCCTGCTTTAAGGCCGGATAATACCGCGGAACTCTCAGGCTCAACCGCCACCGCCTTAAAAGAAGGTTTCTTCTTCTTAATATTCTCTGCGATGCCGGTAATCGTCCCTCCCGTGCCTACCCCGGCTACCAGAATATCTATCCTGCCTTGCGTATCCTCCCAGATTTCCCTGGCAGTGGTACGCTCATGGACTTGTAAATTAGCGGGGTTGTTAAACTGCTGCAATATCAGGTAATGCCTGTCGCCTTTTGCCAATTCCTCCGCTTTTTTTACCGCGCCGCTCATGCCTTCCTGCGCAGGAGTAAGTATGATCTCAGCCCCAAATGCCTTTAAGAGCTTGCGGCGTTCTATGCTCATCGTCTCCGGCATAGTCAAGATCAACCTATACCCTTTAACCGCGCAGACAAAAGCCAGGGCAATACCGGTATTGCCTGAGGTAGGCTCGATTATCACCGTGTCGCTTTTAATCCTGCCTTTTTTCTCTGCATCCTCAATCATGCTCAAGCCGACCCTGTCTTTCACGGAAGAACAGGGATTGAAAAATTCAAGCTTAAGCGCAATCCGGGCGAAACACCCAGTATTAACCCTGTTTAGATATACCATAGGCGTATTGCCTATGAGTGCTGTAATGTCTTTTGCGATTTTGTCCATTTTTAACCGGTTTAAATCTGATAAGTCAACGCCGGGTCCAAACTCCTGCTTCGCCTAGCTAAATCCTCAAAGGTGATGCCGTCAATAATCTTGCTGGTTGAATCGGATATTTTATGCCATATACTCCTGAAGACGCACCCGGCCATATCATTACACCCTTTATATTTCTTATCCACGCAGATAATCGGCTCAACCGGCCCGTCAATAAACCGGACCACTTCCCCCAGTGTTATCTCTGAAGGCCTCCTGGCCAGGAGGTATCCGCCCACCTTACCCCGCCTGCTCTGCACAAATCCCGCCCTCTTTAAGTCCAGGAGTATCTGTTCCAAGAACTTTACCGGTATATCCGCTCTCCTGGCCAAGTTATGAATAGTGGCCGGGGTATCGCCGTAATGCACTGCCAAATCCAGTATGGTCTTTAGGGCGTAATCGCCCTTATAGGTTATACGCATCTTATCGATAATCTCTATTATGTTAGTAGAGTATATACTATAAAAATATGCTTGTCAACTATTTTTTCCGACTTTTTTTCTGCGCCTGCTTAAGCAATGATTTCCAAGACCTCTTTTATGGGCTGGCCCTTATATATACCCAGCCTTTTGGCCGCCTGGCTTAAGGAATGGACATTAGCCAATACAGCCTCGGCAATATTAGAAGCGCCCGTTATCCTTACTGCCACGTCTTTAAACTTATCAGCCGTGCTAAGGTCGAGGTAGCCGCACATGATATAACCCTTGCCCCCTTTTAATATGATAAGGTTTTTACTTTGCAGCCTCATAGAGAATGCCTCTATGTATTTTTTGCCTGACCTTATCTTTTTATACCCCCATGCCTTCATATATTCATGCCTTGTGTTTATTGAAAAAAGAGGTTATCTTCTCGGATGCCTTATCCCTTTCCTGATCCGAGGTAATAATATGGTAGGAGTCTTCGAAGAAAACTAATTCTTTATCCACAGAGCCGGCATTATTGTAAATCTCGTAAGAATTCCTTGGGCTGGTAATATCGTCATCCCTTGCCTGCAGCAATTGCAAGGGGGCATCTATTTTAGGTAATAATGAAATAATATGCCTGGCCAGGAGCTCATTTTGCTCCATGCAGGATATGGGGATAACCGGATAACCATAAAGATGGACCTGGCTATAATCGTCCAATTTGGCCTTTGTGTAATAACGGTCGATCCTGGCCCTGAGCCTCTCGTTTTTTATGCCGTAGGGGTATTCCTCTTTAAAATAAAAGTTATACTTAAAGGGCGTACGATAAACCATAGGCAGAAGGAAACGGGATTTAGGGGTGCTCCATCCGTCAAAAAATAAAGTAGGTGATATACAAACCACCCCGCGTATCTTCTTGGGAAAATCAAGGCTTAAAAGAAGCCCCAGCAATGCCCCGAAAGAAAGCCCGGCAATAAATATGTTCTTATAGCCTGCTTCATATTTCAGGTATTCCTCCTTTACCCTGGCGTATATTTCCTGCCACTTCTGCCTCTTTAAGACTGAAAGAGGGCCGTTGTGCCCCAAAAGCAGCGGCACTGCTACGGCATAACCGCTGTCATGCAGGCGGCTTCCCAGGGTGGACATTTCCTTGGGGGTGCCGGTAAGGCCGTGGATAAGAAAACAAAGGTTCTCCCCACCCTCAAGATAAAAGCTTGAATCAGGTATACAATGTTTATCGCGAAAGTCCTCTTTGAATGAAAAGATAATCATATTTGTCCAGGCCTTAAGATGTTTTTTATTATATCTATTATTCTCTCTTGTTCTTTTTCCCGCAAAAACTCACCCGTAGGCAGGGTTATTGCCCTTTCCGCCAGATAGCGGGCATTGGGCAGTATTTTTTGCGGCAGTATAGGCTTGAGATATCCGTAATCCGTGATAGAGGACAAATATATAACCGATACCCCCAGGCCCAGGCCTTTGAATAAACACCTGGCCTTCTCCTGTTTCTTAGGATCGGCGAAAAGCAGGGTCAAATAGGGATAAACCGCCTTTCCTTCTGTTGGCCCTGCTATAACCTTAACCCCTTCTATGCCTGCTAATCTACTCAGGTAATACGCCGCCTGTTTGCGCTGAAGGGATATTGCATCTTCCAGGCGCCAGAAAGCGGCATGCCCCATGGCCTTTCTTAAAGAAGAAACCCCATACAGCGGAAAATCAATATCAAAATATTCTATCATTGCCCGGGCATCATCCCCCTGCCAATGCCAGAACAGCTGTGGCAGCCTGAAGACAAACCAGAATAATAACGGGCGATAGAATACAGCGTAGCCGAATAATTCTAATATTTTTAACCCTTCGGCTAAATAACTATTTTTTAATAGGGCGCGTATCTTTTTCTCTACGATAGCGCCATAATCCTTGCGGGAGGCGATTACGAGGCCTCCCTCGTATATTGTCAGGCCTTTGCCGCGGCAGAGACTGAAAAAAGCAAAATCCCCCCATGTCCCGGCTTTTTTCCCTTTATAAACAGCGCCCAAAGACTGCGCGCAATCCTCTATAACGAATACCCCTTTGCCCCTTGCCAGAGAAACGAGGTAATCGATTTCAAGCGGTATCCCTGCCAGGTGCACCGCTACGATAGCCAGGATATCCGTATTTACAGAAAATATCCTCTCTAAGTCCTGGCGGTTGAAATTGAAATCCTGGCGGTTTATATCGCAGATCTCTATATTAAGCCCAGCCCGTTTTATAGCTAAAGGGATGAGCGGGCATATATATGAGGGAATGACCACGGTCTTGCGGCCGGATATCTCTTTGAGCGCCTCCAGGATCAGGTAAAATGCCGCTGTCCCGGAAGTAGCCACCCCGGCATAAGCGACAGCATGATATTCTCTGAAATCTTGTTCCAGGCAATCTGCGCCATGTTTCCTGCGCAGCAAAGATAGGAAATCTGCCGGGTGAATAGGGAATCCGGCCGTAGGAGGGATTTCTCGGAATATGGGCACTTTTAAAAAATACCTCTTTTTTTAAATGTATTAGTTATTTTATGGTAAAATACCTTCCAATTCAAGGTATTATTTACAGGTGAGGCAATGGGTGAGATAAAATACAAAGTAATCGATTCTATAAATGAAATCCCTCAGGCAGAATGGGAGCGTCTTTTCCCTGATACTATAGAGGGATACCCCTTCTATAAAACCGTGGAAGAGGCGCACCTTGAGGGTTTCTCTTTTTATTACCTGTTATTATATGAAAAAGGCGCGCTATCCCTCATCGCCCCCCTGTTCATTACAGAATTCGACCTGGCCATTGCTGCCGAAGGACTGCCGGAAAGAATAATCTCCTGCCTGCGCAGGTTTATGCCCAAGCTCCTTAAATTAAAGACATTGTTCTGCGGTTCGCCGTTTGGAGAAAACGGTAAATTGGGCATGAAGAAAGACTCAAAGGTTTATAGTATGCTTATACAGTCCTTAGCCAAAGGCATAGAGGATTTCTCCGCAGAGAAGAAAATAAGCCTGACAATCTTTAAGGATTTTCTAAAAGAAGACCTGCCATTCCTTAATCCGCTTGAGGATTTGGGATTCTGGAGGATAGAGAGTTTTCCCTCCATAATCACGGAATTGCCTTTTGCCTCCTTTAAAGAATACCTGGAAAGCCTGGGGCATGAAACCAGAAAAGGCCTGCGCAGAAAATTGAAGAAGGCCTATGCCAAGGGAGATATAAAGGTAGAAATAAAGAATAGCGTCGAAGGATTAATTGAAGACATATACCGCCTGTATTTAAATACGTATACCTCAGGAGACACAAAACTGGAAAGGCTCACCCCCGAATTTTTTCTCTCCGCAGGCAAAAACATGCAGCCTAACATCAGGTTTTTCCTCTATTATGTCAACGGCGGGCTTGCGGCCTTCAACCTCTGCCTTGTCTATGAAAATTTATTTATTGATAAATTCATCGGTTTCGACTATGATATTTCTCGCAAGTACAATCTGTATTTTTTAAGCTGGTGTTTCAACGTGGAATGGTGCATAAAAAACTCCGTTACCAGATACCAGACCGGCCAAACCGACTATCAACCCAAGATGCAGTTAGGAGGAGGGATCATTCCCTTATACGCCTACCTGAAACACCGTGATCTGACGTTAAATCTTGTTCTCCGCTTTTTGGCTAAAATCATGAGGCCTAAGGTATCTTAAAATACTGGGCATATGCCGGATAAAAGACTTACCTTAAAAATAATATCCCTTCTTATCTTCTCGGATGTCCTGGAGACCTTTACCCACTTCTGTTTTAAGAAAAGCACCCTCACGCAATTTCAGGCAGTGATCACGGATATCCCCCAGGCATTCGGATTCTTGAGCGGGGTGTTCTCCTCTCATTTCTTATGGATGGGGATTCTTTCGGTAGTATTGACCTTTATACTATGGTCAGCCGTACTTTCCCGCATTGACCTAAGCGTTGCCGTACCGGTAGCAAGCTCCAGTTATATCTTTGTCCCGCTGGTATCGATTATCGCGCTGGGTGAAAAAATCAGCCTGATGCGCTGGCTGGGGATAATATTAATCGTGCTGGGGGTGGTATTTGTCTCAAAAAGCACCTCAGAAAAGGGCGCCTCTGTAAAATGAAACCGGGGATACCTTTTATAATATTCCTCATTATGCTCACCAGTTTATGCGATACCATAAACCAGATGTTCTTAAAATCCGCCATAAATTCCTTCAGCGGCTCTTGTCTGCGGGATATACGCGGGATCTTCTCTTTCATTGCCAAGATAATAATGGCCCCACGGGTATGGATAGGGTTTATTTTCGCTTTCCTCTCTCTGTGTATCTGGCTTTTTGTCTTATCCCGCGCTGACCTAAACCTTGCCTTCTCGCTGGACAGCATGCATTACCTTTTTATTGCCGCATCTTCCCGTCTGATACTGAAAGAAAGGGTTGGGCCGCAACGCTGGACAGGGACCGTATTGATCGTCCTGGGGATAATCCTGGTAAGCCTCAGTTAAACAAGCCCCTTTTTCTGAATACCTAAGGCCTCAAGTATCTTTAGATTGGTTTCTTCATTACGCCTGTTTATCAGGGACAAAGGCAGGGTGTCTGCCTGGTTCTTGTGAGGATGGTCCAGATAAGAAGTCAACCTCTTAAACCCCGCGGGTATAGTAATAGGGGAATATTCTCCGGTTATATCTACCCCCACTATCTCTAAGTTCTCTCTGATCATCCTGATTAAGAAAAGCAGGCACTCCAGAGACAACATCCCCTCTTCCCAGTTAGTCAGGGCATATTCTTGCCTCAGGCAATCTTTGTCTATAGAAAGATAGACCCTGTTTACCGGCAGGCGCTTAAATATCCGGTCAAATAATAATTTTATATCCAGGTTGGAGAGTTCCTTCCAGTATATGCGCCGGAAAAATAAATAATCCCGCACCTCCAAAGAAACATTATGGGGGATATTGCGTAAATATACCCTTGATGGTTTATGCTGCCAGGGGTATATCTCCAGGCGGTCTCTCTCTAACAGAGAAAAATCACCGCCTTCTATGGCCGGGCTTGAAATATCCTTGGAAGAAACACCCAGGAGCAGGCATTTAAGGATACCCCTTGCCTTCATAGCCCGGTTTACCCATGAACCGCAGGAAAGACAAGGAGAGAAAATATCCCAGTCCGGATGAAAATCAAACACTATAAGACAGAGGGATTCGCTAAACTGTTTGATGAGAAGGCTGCTAAGATGATGAAAATCTCCGGAGCCTAAAAAGGTAACCGCGCTACGCTCTGACCCGGAAATCCTTTTTTCTAAGGCCTCTGTTGTTTTCTTATCCGACCACAACCTCGCCCTCTGCTGCAGGTCCTTGAGGCCTATAATATTTGCCTGGTAATTCTCAAGTAATGCCTCCTGTAGCAGGATACTCTGATCAAGGTCCAAGATACGCAAGGTATTACTTAACAGCCTGCCCTCCCCATTTTACCCTTTGTTTCCCGTGTATATTAAATTCCTTTTAAAATAACGATATATGTCTTGCATGCTTCTATAGGCTATATAATCCATCTTTTTCTTTCGGGCATACCTCAATAAATGCTCCTTAGCAAACACTATATCCGCATGCCTTGAGGCACAGATATCGGACAGGCCGTCTCCTATATAAAAAACCTTCCCTGTCAGGGGGGTATTCTCTAATATGCTCTTTTTCTTACAATGAGCGCAAAGGCCGCACTCCTTATTCTTGCGGGGGAATCGCGGTATCAGCTTATCCTGCGACAGTTTAAGGCTGTTAGCATAGAAATCCATCCGGCTTATGCCGTTATTCTCCAATATACTGCGCAATATATAATCAAAGTTGTCGCTTAATATTACCCTCTTGATATTGCAGCGGGAAAGAAGCCCGATCAGCTTCTTGAAATAGGGGTCTATTTTAATGCCTTTAAGATATTCATCCAGCTTTCTTTTCTCAACGCGCAGCGTTGATATCTGGCCCTTCAAACACTCCCTTGAGCCAATCCTGCCTTCCTGCCAGGCCTGCTCTAACCCCTGCCACTTAGTATTGCAGGAAAAATTAAGCAGCATGTCATCAATGACATCTACTGTAGTGATGGTATTATCAAAATCAAAGAAAACAACGCTGCCGCTGATTTTTTCCTGTTTTTGCCTATTCCTGTGATGTCTTACCATAGATTACGCAAAAATGTTGGTTTACCTTGTGTCGTTATGCCGGGCCAAATAGCTAAATACACTGAGGGCAGCCTTCGCCCCTTCTCCGGCGGCAATAATAATCTGCTTCTCCGGCACATCGGTAACATCCCCGGCGGCAAATACAGCCGGCAGATTAGTTTCATTACGGGGGTTCACCTTAATCTCGCCAAGCTCATTCTTCTTGAGTCCTTTAGCGAATTCTGAATTGGGGATAAGCCCTATCTCCACAAATACCCCGCCCAAGGCCAGCACTTCCTCCCTGCCCTGCCTCTTTATCTTTATACCGTTTACCATCTTATCGCCCAAGATAGCCGTAACCTCGGTATCATTAAGAATAGTCACCAGGCTGCTCTCACCAGCCTTCTTACACATTATTTCATCCGCGTTTAAACTACTGTTAATATTAATAAGATAGACCCGGCGGGCGATCCTTATCAATTGCAGGACAGCATCCAGGGCAGAATTCCCCCCTCCGATCACCGCAACTTCCCTGCCTGAAAATAATGGCCCGTCGCAGGTAGCGCAATAAGTCAGGCCCCGGTTTTTAAACTCCTGCTCACCCGGGACATTTAATTCTTTAGTCCTCTTGCCGGAAGCAATAATTACCGTTCTTGCCGCATATTCAGATTTATCGGTTACTACTGACACGGCTTTGCCTTTTACATCTAAGCTGGTTACGCTCTCGTTTTCCCGCACGGGTATATTATACCCGGACATGTGTTCCTGAAACTTAGCGGCCAATTCCGGGCCGCTGATAAACTGATACCCGGTATAATTTTCCACATCTCCACTCCAAGCTGCCTGCCCTCCCACATCGCGGGTAATCACCAGGGTGTCTATTTTCTTACGCGCGGCATATACGCCGGCGGTTATACCAGAGGGGCCTGCGCCGATAATTATCAGATCCAGCATACCTACCCCAGCCCTAATATTTTTCCTATCTTTTCTTTGTCAAACCCGATAACAATATCCCCGTCTATCTCTAATACCGGCACCCCCATCTGACCGGATTTCTCAACCATCTCCTGTGCCGCTCTCTGGTCTGAGGCAACGTCTATATCCTCAAATTTAATATTGTTTTCTTTTAAAAACTGCTTGGTGCGGATACACCAGGGGCAAGTCGGCGTACTGTATACCTTTACGTTCTTATCCATATCCCCTCCTTTTTTAAAGCATGCCCTTTAAACCCTGGAGCTGACGAAGGTGCTCCTGCTCCTGCGCAATGAGTTCATCCAAGACCTTATGGTCATATTCAGGCACTGCCTTCTTCATACCCTCGTAGAAAACAATAGAATCCTTCTCAAAGCCTATACCTAAACCTATAGCCTCGTCTTCGTTTTGTACCTTAGAGGCTATTTCTTTGCCTTTATCTTTTACCGTAAAGATACAACCGCTGGCTAATTCCTTCATATAGGCAAAATACTCATCCGCATCCAGGCCCTGCGGCTCATACGCTCCTAATCCAGCCAGTATGCCCTTAAAGACAGTGATGTGTTTTTCTTCTTCTAGGGCCAGGTAACGAAATAACTGCCTGCCTTTTTCTTCATTAGTCTTATCTGCTAAGGCGCTGTAAAAATCCTGACCGTTCTTTTCAATCTGAATCCCCAATTCTACTATTTCGCTGCCTGAAAATATATTGCCCATAGCTACACCCCTTCTTTTAGATGTTCCGGAGTCAAATCTACTACCTTTTCTATGCCTGCTACAATGAGGTATTTTGGCCTGGGTAAGAGCGCCTCCGGATGCCTCAGGTGCCCTCTTTCGCCGCGGATATTCTTGATAAGCCTTTGGCTGATTCTACTGGCAAGCCTATCCTCCCAGGAACGCATAATACCGGATGGTATATCGCCCATACGGACTATCTTTGCTTTTCCTTGCAGGCAATAACCTTTGAATTTATGTTCATCTACAGCCGTCAGGCTGATATGAGGATTTTTTTTAAGATTACTCAAGGTATGATTACGGTAAAGGTCCAGGAGATAAACCTCCCCGCTTGTCTTTATCTCTACTATACCTTTACAGGAATTATGTATATGGCCCTTCCTGCCCAAGGTTGAAACAACCACATAACCCTGATTTTGAAAGAAATGCGCCACCTCTCCTGAGATCACGCTCATATCTTCTCAAACATATCCTTGCCTACGCCGCAATCCGGGCAAACCCAATCAGCAGGAAGCGCCTCAAAAGAGGTCCCTGTTTTTATCCCGTGCTCAGGATCTCCCCGGGCCGGATCATATATATAACCGCAAACTGTACAACGATATTTTCCCATTATCTATACCCTCCTCTTTTTATAGATTAGCTATAGCGCCTGAGCGATTTTCTCCCCTAATGCATAGCATTGGCGCAACTCCCCTGCATCCGGGTTATAGCGCACAGATATAGACGGCTGCATAAAATCTATACCGGACTTATTTATTATATCTTCCATGCCCCTGAGCGCGCCCCCTGCCCAGCCATAAGAACCAAATACCCAAGCCTTTCTCTTCTTAGGCCTTAGGCCCTTTAAGAACTCCAGAAAAGCCGCCATATTAACCAGCATATCGTTATTGTGCGTGGAAGAACCGAAGATAAAGACCTCGGCATCCAGCATCTCTTTAATTACTTCCGTGCGCTCGGATAAGGCAATATCAAAGAGCTTGACTTCTTTGCCCTTATCCATCAGGCCTTGCGCAATCATCCTGGCCATTTTTTCAGTTGAACCCCACATTGTCTCATAAACAATGACTGCCTTAGGGATGGTTGCATTCCTTGCCCAACCCAGATACGCATTGATTATTTTCTGGGGGTCTTTGCGCCAGATAACCCCGTGGCTGGGGGCAATCATATCTATGGGGATATCCGACTTCTGGACTTCTTCTATCTTCTTGAGTATAAGTGAGCTTAATGGCCAGAGTATGTTCCCATAATACTTCGCGGCCTCATCCATCAGAGCTGAGACGTCCACTTCATCATCAAACCTTGCGGAAGTAGCATAGTGCTGGCCAAAGGCATCATTAGGCATAAGTAGTTTTTCCTGAAGGCAATAGGTAAACATACTATCCGGCCAGTGTATCATCGGCGCCTCCAGGAAAGAAAGGGTATGCCTGCCCAATTCTAAAGTGTCCCTGCTTTTGACTATCTTAAAATCCCAATCGCCGTAATAATAACGGTACAGCCCCTCCTTGCATTTCTGTGTGCCCAGAACCTTTGCCCTGGGGCAAGCTTTCATCACCTCAGGTAACGCCCCTGAATGGTCCGTTTCCACATGGTTAGCAATAATATAGTCTATTTTCTCCAAGGGAATAACCTGCCGGATATTTTCAAGCATCTCCTGGGCATAAGGGCCCCATACCGTATCTATTAAGGTTGTTTTTTTATCTATAATCAGGTAGGCGTTATAAGTAGTCCCCCTTCTTGTGGAATAGGTGTGGCCGTGGAAGTTACGGACATTCCAGTCAATAGCGCCTACCCAGAATATATCTTTTTTTATTTCGATTTTAGGCATTATATCCCCCTTATTCAACCTCTATTCTCTGCACATTCTCCCACAGCCCGTGTATATTACAGTAAGAAGAGACGGTTAACATCCCCGCTTTGTCAGCCCGGAAGCTAAACGCCGCCTCTGGCCTGGTATATACACTGCCAAGATTTGGCCCTTGCACAGATTCGCCGTGGGCAGTAAATTCAAACCTGGCCAACTGAACAGGAAAACGCTCCCCCTCTGCCAGAAAATAGGCTTCAACCCACCTTATGTGGTGCTCGGTAGTATTGGGATGAGGTATTTCTTTGCCTATCGTTACTTTGGCCTCGATAAAATCCCCCTTCTTTGCCTTCCCCGGCGCCTCTATAACCGGGACGTGTTTCTCTTTTTTCCAATCCGCAGACTGAAATAAATCTCTCATACCTGACATAACCCAGCCCTCCCTTCTCAATAACCTATAAAGCTTTCTGTCTTAATCATATCCTGCCTAACCTGCGTATCCTTGAACAGCCCCCTCATCGCCTCTGTCATCTTAGGAGGGCCAAAGATATAAAACACCGTCTCTCCTATATCGGGGATATTAGAGAAGACCAGTTCTTTTTCTATCCTGCCGAACCTGCAATCCCCACTTTTGGAGGGACAATCGGTAAGGGTATGTATGACCTTTATACTACTCAAGAGGCCCTGCCAGGCGTCTAGTTCTTTGCGGAAGGCAATCTCTTCCTCTGTGCGGTTTGAATAAAAAAGATGGACAAGTGTATCGAGCCTTTTTTCCACTATATATTCCAATATAGAAATAACCGGAGTAATCCCTATGCCGCCGATTAAAAAAGCGACTTTCTTATATCCCTGGCGAAAAATACAGTTACCAAAAGGCCCCTGCAGAGAGACTTCATCCTGCGGCTTAAGGGCCTTTAACCGCCGGGAAAACTCGCTTTCACTGAGCCTCTTGGTCACCTCCACATACTCTTTGCCCGGGGCGGAAGAAAAAGAAAGGTATTTGTTCACCTCTTTATTGTCCGGATCATCCGCATCAAAGAAAAACCTGAGAAACTGCCCGGGAAGAAAATCGATTTTCTTTTCCGGCAGGAAACGAAAACTCTCTACTGTCGGCGTCCTCTTAATCCTATCTTTTAATACTGCCCGGTAAATACCGACTGCCATTATAAGCCTGCCTTCTGGATAGCCTGCCTTAACTTCGCTGCCGAACACTGCAGGCTGCCTACCTCTTCTTCATTCAGTTTAAGCCTCAATATATCCCTGAGCCCGCCCTTGTTCAATACTGCCGGAAGGCTTAAGTAAATTCCCTCCACTCCGTAATAATCCCTTACATATGAACTGACCGGCAGGACCGAGTTTTCATCCTTTAAGACCGCTTCCGTAATCCTGGCCAGGGCCAGGCCTATGCCGTAAGAAGTCTCCCCCTTATTTTCTATGATTTTATAAGCGAAGTCTCTGGTCTGGGTAAAAATACTATCCAGGGTTTGACGGTAATCCCTGCACCTATTGCAAACAGGGCAATAATCCTTAAGGAATGTCCCCCCTATTAAAGCCGTGCTCCAGGCAGCAAATTCGCTGTCCCCATGCTCTCCCAGTATATAAGCGTGTATATTACGGGCATCTATATTGCAGTGTTTAGACAAAAGAAACCTCATCCTGGCGCTGTCTAAGACAGTCCCGGAACCGATAATCCCTTTTGAGTCTTTACCCGAAATCTTATAGGTAGCATAAGACAATATGTCTACCGGGTTTGTAACTACCAGCCATACGGCCTGCGCTGCATACTTAGTGAGCAGGGGGATAATTTTTTTGAATACCTCTATATTATCCTTAAGGAGTGAGATCCTGTCCTGGCCCGCCTTTTGCTTGGCCCCTGCGGTAATAACTACAAGGTCTGAACCGGATAAGTCCGTATAATCTCCCGCGCTTATCTGGACAGGATAAAAATAAGGCATACCGCTGGCCAGATCCATTACCTCTGCCTCTGCGTGTTGTTTATTCAGGTCTACAATGACCAATGACCGGCATAACCCTTGCATCATCAAGGCATAGGCATATCTTATACCGACATTACCCGCCCCTATTATGGATACTTTCGGCCTTAGATCATCCATATCCTTACAAACCGCCTTTCAAGGTCTTCTCGGTGATATTCTGGATTTCTTTTTTTAATGAATCCGGCAGGCCCAGGACATTTACGTCCATAAAACCCCTGACAATTATAGATTGGGCCTCATTCCTGGCAAAGCCGCGGGAGCATAAATATTCTATTTCCTCCTTATTTATCCTGCCTATAGCTGCCTCATGAGACATATCCACATCCCGGAAATCCGATTCCATCTCAGGGATGGCATGGATTGTCCCTTTTTCCGAAAGGATTAAACCGCGGCATTCCAGGTGGGCCTTTATTTCTTTGGCCTGCGCCTTCAGGTGGCCGCGGGCAATAATTTTTCCCCCCAGGCTCACTGCGCGGGCAATAATCTCCGCCTGGGTAGAGGGGGCTGCCAGAATGACCCTGGAGCCGATATCCTGTAAAGAACCGGGATGCGATAAAATAAGGGAATTAAAACTGGCACGGGCGCCCTCACCCGACAAGACCGCTGTCGGATACATATTAATGTCCTTGACCGGCCTTAAAGACACATAGTTGGAAATGAAAGTAGCCTTCTCTTCCAATAAGGCTATGCTCATCGGCTTGACCGATACGTCCTCTTTCCAGGAATGTATCATGGTAAAATTCAAATACCCGCCCTTTTTAATAAAGAACTCCGATATGCCCAGATGAAAACCTTCGTTTGCGGAATGTGAAGAAGAACACCCGGTGATAAGATAAACCCTGGCATCCTCTTCGATAATAATGAGGTTATGGACTTTCTGCTTGAAGCCTTCTGCCTTAAGAAAGAGGCATGCCTGAACAGGCAGCTCTATGGACTTTCCTTTCTTGACCCGGATAAAATATCCACCCTCTGTATCCTGCGGGAAATCCCGGGAGAGTAAACGAAAGTTCTTGCCGTAATAATCCCCTGCCTCAGGGTATTTTTTTAACGCCTCTTCTGTGGTAAGTATGTCTATGCCGTCTCTAAAGGCCTGGTATATTTTTAGCCGGCTGTCCTGCTGGAAGAAACTGGCGGAACGTAAATCCCCGGATAAGTCTATCCCTGAAGAGGCAATAGTATCTTTGTCTTTAGCTTCTAATTCTAATGGTGCGGGCATATACACTCCTTACATTTGTCATAACCCGAATCCCTGATAGCGGTAAACATCTCCTTAGGGTCTCCTACGCACCAAAACCTGCCATCCAGTAAAACGCAGCCCCTGCCTGCCTTTACATAATCCATAATATAGCCGGTATGGGTAATGATAAGTGCGGATTTTTTTTCTTTCTCCAGGTATTCATTCAGGACCTTGCCCATCACGCTGATATTCTCCAGGTCAACCCCGGATTCAGGCTCGTCCAACAACAGGAGTTTAGGGTCCTGCAGGAGTATCTGGAATAATTCCGAACGCTTCATCTCCCCCCCTGAGAAATCCAGGTTAACCTCACGGTTAAGATGCCCGGTCAGAGAAAGTTTTTCTGCCAGGGCCTTTATCTTTGCCTCATCTTTAGCCAGGTGTTCGGCCATTTGGCTTAATTTCACCCCCCGTATCTTAGGGGGGTGCTGGTACATTATACCCATTCCTAATTTTACCCTCTCCTCTATGGCCAGGCCATTTAAAGGCTTGCCCTTAAACATAATATTCCCTTTTTTTACCTTATAGCCGGAAAGCCCCATAATGGCCTTAATCAGGGTGCTCTTGCCGCTGCCATTTGGGCCGAAGAGTATTACCACCTCTCCTTCTCTGATTTCAAAACTAATATCCTTGAGTATATCCTTACCCGCAATGCCTACGGTAAGATTCTCTATCTTCAGCATATTGCCCTGCCTCTCAGATTCTGATTTTACCTTATCCTTTATATCCCGTCAATCGCTTACATGCCCCCCATTGCCCGGCATAGATGTTTTGCCTTACACCAATCCCGGCAAGAAACCTGCCTTTCCTTCGACTGCATGGCCCGGCAATGCGGGCACCTGAGGCTGAATTCATCCGAAAAGAATTCTATACTGTATCCGCACTGAAGACAAGTAATAATCTCAGATTTAATATCCAGATTCCCTTGCCCCGGGCAGCGGTAGTTCATCTTAACCTTTCTCCTTTTAACCATTGCCTGATTTTCTTGTCAAAGAGGCTACGGTAATAGAGCTTAATTCCTTCAAGATATACCGCTCCAGCCCATCGATCTTTTTCTTTAAAATGCAGCTGCCTGTATTCGGGCAGGCCATCTTCTTAAAGAAACAATCGTTTAAGCGCAGCCTCCCCTGGAATATTTCAATCAACCCGAAGAGGAATATCTTATCCGGAGGCATCATGAATAAAAACCCTCCCCCCTGCCCCCTGTATGACTTAAGCACCTTCCTTTTATGCAACACCTGCAGTATCTTTCTTAAAAAAGGCCGCGGGATCCCCAGCTCTCTTACTAATTCCGATGCCGGAACCACCCTGTCTTGGCATCCTGCCATATAGCAAAGCGCCCTTAAGGCATAATCCGTATCCCGAGTCACTAATTTCATCCTTCCCCCCAGATACATTATATTAATAATCCGTTTGAGGGCAGTTTAAGGTCGTGCCCAGGACCGGCTACTGCAGCCTTCTTTACAGTGGGCTACAGGCCGCAGCATATATTTTACGGTTACATCCATCGTGCCACCTCCTCTCTCTAAAGAATAATGATACTATAATTGTATCATTTGTCAAGGATTTTTTTTAAAGATTACGCCGCTTAAAAGGGGTGTTGGAAATACGGCAGGAGACAAGGAAACGGTTAAAATAGGCAAAATAAAAAGGCAAGAGGGAAATTTATTTCTTTTATTGAGGGCATTGCCTGCCCGCTGGTATTTTTCCCCTTGCCTTTTACAACCTCCAATAACAAATATAACACAATAATTGCGATTTTCAAGTAGGCGGGAAAAGATAATTCAGGAGAAAGATAACAGGCTTAGTCAAAACTAACGGCATTCCCCGGGCCAAAGTCTAACCCTGCCTGATAAAGCCGTCTGCTCAACTGCCTGCACCAGGCGACCCTGGCCGTCTTCTCAACCGGGGATGTAAAAAGGGAGGAATTAAACACTACCTTAACATTGGAATTCTCTTTCACCGGGGTATCACTTACTATACCGCTACCCCTGACCGATAAGTCTCTTATAATAGAAGGCAGGCGGGAACTGTCTTCCAATAAGAGGACGCCTGAGGCATCAAGAGGGAACCTCTTATATGACCTGCGCCAAAGGGGCAGGGAATAGGCTTCTACCATGCCGCCCTCCCGAAATAGCCCCGGGCTAAAGCTCCAGGCTTTCTTAAAAAACAAAAAAGGCAGTCTCTCTTTCTAGAAACATTGCCTTTTCTATAAAAATACATTTATTAAAAATCCGTTCTCCGTAGCTAATCTATATTTTATTATCTCTTGAGGTTTTGTCAAGATAATTTTATCAACAGCCTCTAGAGTCCCTTACAGCCTATTTTGCCAAAAACAGATTAAGGATACGCCCTAGGCAATACCTGCGGCAGGCAAACAACCGCTATCCATAAAATACCTCCTCTTGCGACAATAAGAAAAGCCACTTACCTGCCCCAGATAAACCAGATGAATAAATACGACACGCCCACTGCCGCCAGGGTAAACGGCAGACCGATCTTGAGGAAATCCGTAAATCTTACGGCATAGCCCTCTTTCTTTAACAGGCCGCAGGCAACTATATTGGCTGAAGCCCCTATAGGAGTAATATTCCCCCCCAGGCTCGTGCCGATAAGCAGGCCGAAAAGGAATAAAGAAGGGTTGATCCCAAGCCTCCCCGACATGGAAATAGCTACCGGAAGCATTGCCGCCAGGAAGGGGACATTATCCACAAACGCGGAAATAAGAACAGACAAAAACACGATAACCGTATAGCCTAAGAATATGTTGCCCCCTATCATGCCGCTGAGTGAAACTGAACATTTTTCAATCCATCCGGTCAGGGTAATACTGCCTACCAGGATAAATACCCCGGCCAGAAAAAACGTAGTATCCCAGTCCAGGGACTTTAGACCTTCCAGGACAGGGCCCTTATTCACCGCTTTCTTCCAAAGCATGGAGAATATGCCAAAGACCAGGCATATTAAGCCTGCCAGGTAGGAAAACCCCGTGTCAAAAAGAGAAGATACCGCCAAGGCCAGAATTAAAATGATTAAGATGCCCGTAGGCACCCAGGATTTTACCTTTTCCACGGCAATCAGCTTCATCTTTTCTTTCTGGCCCCGGAAAATAAAAAACAGGACCGCAAAAGCCGCTATTGCCCCCAATTCCACGGCAAAGAATATGCTGGGCCGGCCTTTATAGAAGAAGAAATCCATGAAATTCATCTTCGCAAAACCTCCTAAAAGCATGCTCGGGGGGTCCCCTATTAATGTGGCTGTGCCCTGAAGGTTGCTTGATATAGCAATGGCAATCATCATCTTTACCGGGTTTATTTTTAATTTCTTAGCCAGCGCAAAGGCAAGGGGGGCGATAATCAAGACAGTAGCGACATTCTCTACAAACGCGGAAATAAAACCGGTAAGTATACAGATAGCCAGTATCGCCCAGGCGGTATTCTTGGCTTTATCCACGATTAATTCGGCGACATAGGCCGGAACGCGACTTTCCATAAATATATCCGCAACCGCCAATGTCCCCACAAATATCCCTAAGACATTCCAGTTAATGGAGGAAAAGGCTTCTCGCAAGGTAATCGTGCGGGTTATAACCAGTAAAAGGCTCGCCCCCGCCGCTACCAGCGTCCTTTTATTAGGCAGGAATATAAAAAGAAGGTAAGCCAGGACAAAAGCCGCCAAGGCAAAGATATTACGCTCCATAAATATACCGCCTTTCACATATTAAAGAAGCACGTAAGACTAACGCAGGCGCCGGTTTAATTCCCGCGCCACTTTCTCGCCTGAAAGCAGCATGCCTCCGAAAATTGGCCCCATACGCGGGCCGCCGATAACAGCATTGGCACACATGCCGCAGACATAAAGCCCGGGGCATACCTCTTTAGAATTCCTGACTATGGCCTCCTCCCCTGCCTCTGCCCACATCGAGCGTTCTCCCATCGCCTTACCGGTCTTAGTCTTTAACTTCAACCCGGATTTCCTTTCGGCAATATGCGCTACCTCCGCAGCATGGCCGGTAGCATCCACTACGTAACGCGCCCGGATGGTAATAGGGTCAACATGCAGGTGCGCCATTTCAACCGCCGTCCAATTCAAAACCAGGCCGCATATGCGGCCCTGTCTGACCATTACATCTTCGGCGCTAAAAAGGTTGAATATCGCAACCCCTGCCTTAACAGCCTGAGAACAAATAGTAGACACAGACTCAATGGAATCTGCCAGGTGATAGCCTTTTTCATACACCCTGGTCCTGACGCCAAACTCATCCATGATCTTCCTGGCTTTATCCTGTATGACTATCTCATTAAACATTATCCCGCCTCCCCACATGCCGCCTCCGACGGATAATTTCCTCTCAAATATAACCACCTTTCTGCCCGCCCTGGCCAGATAATAAGCGCAGCACATACCTGCGGGACCGGCGCCTACCACCGCTACTTCTACGTCTAGGGCCTTGATTAATTTATCTTTATACGACTCAATAATCGCCCGGGAAATCTTTATATCATCCAGCTTCATTATTTTACCCCCCTGCTTTATATTCCACAGCCATATTATTTAAAATAACTGTTTTCCCCTTTTGTCTTACATAAGATCAAGGGCCTCCCCTGATTCTTTCGGTCCTTAGATTAAGCCCTTATGCGCTATCCGTCAATACCTCCGCGCGTTAACTCATGCGCAGGGCAGATAAGACATCTTACTTTGCGCAAGTAATAAAGCCTTAAAATATGCCAGGGACCCTGGCTGTGCAGTAATTACACCTGTCATCCTGTATATTATACTCAAGGACCCTGAATCCCTGCCTTTCAACTAACAATCTCTTACAGCCAGGGCAATGGGTTTGGCTGCCCCAGCCATAGACATTGCCCGCATATATAAAATTAAGCCCTGCCTGAAAGCCTATACCCTCTGCCTTCTTAAGGGTTTCATCCGGGGTAACGGCGTAACCTCCGAATTTATAATCCGGATGGAACCTGGATATATGCCAGGGCATATCCTTGTCTACGCTGGCAATGAAAGCGGCGATATCGCCAAGCTCCTGCGCAGAATCATTCTCGCCCGGGACTATAAGCGTGGTTATTTCAACCCACAACCCCGCAGCCTTCATCAGCCTGATGGAATCAAGCACAGGCTGAAGGCTGCCTCCGCAGATATGGCGGTAAGAATCATCGCGGAAAAATTTAAGGTCCACATTCGCCGCAGCCAGATACGGCCTTATCAACTCCAAGGCCTCTTTTGTCATATAGCCGTTGGTGACAAAGATATTCAACAGGCCTTTCTGGCAGGCGATTTTAGCCGTATCCAGCGCATACTCAAAGAACACGGTCGGCTCAGAATAAGTATAAGAAATACTGCGGCATCCGTTAGCGAGGGCATGGGCAACGATTTCCTCAGGCGGAAAATCTTCTGAATTCAATGCCGCTTCTCCCTCACGGCAGGAAACCTGGGATATCTCCCAATTCTGGCAGAAACCGCAGTGAAAATTACATCCTGCGGCGGCAACGGAAAAACTTAAAGAACCGGGCAGAAAATGGTAAAGCGGCTTCTTCTCCACCGGGTCAACGTGGCAAGCGACTACCTGGCCATAGGCATGGGTATAAAGGCTGCCTTCCAGGTTCTGCCTTACCCCGCAGAGGCCGAATTTCCCTTTGGGGATACGGCAATGATGACTGCAAAGATAACAATGGAGGAAATTATTCTTTAGTTTCTCATAAAGCAATGCTTCCTTCATATCCTAAGACTTAAGATTTCCTCCTCCTTAAAAGGAGAGACTACTGCCATATTCTCTTTTTGATTATGAACACAGCGATAATTTATCCGTGTTTCCTGCTCTGCGTTTAGGTCGCAATAGCGGCAGACAATACGGCAGGATGCCTCGATTAACTCTTTTGAAAATACCCCCCTGCCCAGGGCAGTAGGCCCTGCTATATCCTGCGGCCAGAACAAATAATCATCCCCCCCTGCTATACCCTCTAAACGTATGTTTTCTTCTTGATTACGGCCTACCGCTAACTTAGCCTCTTGCCCAATCCGGAAATGCCTGCCTGTTTTCAATAACTCAATATTATCCAGGCATAGTTCCTGATGCCTTATAAGGTCTTTAACCCTCTGGGAAAAACCCCGGTCGGTCAAAAGACACCCTCCTGCCACAGCAGAATATTCTTTGACCCCTAATGTGCCTGCCAGCGTTAATTGCCTGCTGCGGGACCTGCCGTTAAAATCCAAAAGCCTGTCTCTCACAAGCCACCCCTCTTTTTCCGGTATAGTCTCATCAAGCAGCCGCGCAGAAAGAGGCCGCACCAGCAATCCCCCAAGGCCGGATCCATTGGCGATAATATCTAACGCCTTCCTGTGCTGAGACATGGGGCGCTGCCCCAATACCTCTCCCGTAACTACAAACGCAGCAGCAAACCCCGGCATCATCTCTTTTGCCTTCTTGAGCATCAGGATCTTACAGTCCAGGCAAGGATTCATATTTGAGCCGAACCCGTAACGGGGCTTTTTTAAAAGCCCCAGAAATTCCTGGCCAATATCGACTCTTTCTAAACTACGTCCGCAACCCTCCACCACGCGGCCAAGGTTTATGCCGCCCTTCTTATTTTGATGACAAAACGGAATCTTAAAGTTTAAGGGGATAACATCTATACCCTGCCCCTTAATTAATCTCGCGGCTAAAATACTGTCCAGACCCCCTGAAATTAAAGCTAAGGCTCTCATATATGATAGGTTACCAAGGTAAGAAAATTAATGCCCGCTTACCAGTCTTGCCAGTAGAATAAAGATGATCCCGCAAATAAAGGCAAGAAAAGATGAGGCGCTTTTCTTAAGACCCGGCTGCTTATGTAATTCCGGTATCAGGTCGCAGGCGGCTATATAAATAAAGCCTCCCGAGATAAAAGGCAGGAGAAAAACGGAGAAGTCTTTTATATGCGCAGAAGCAAAATACCCGGCTATGGCACCAACAATACAGGTAAGGGCAATGATAAAGTTACAATAAAGGGCCTTAATCCTGCTAAAGCCTCCGTAAACTAAAACCCCGAAATCGCCTATCTCCTGGGGGATTTCATGCAGTATAATCATCAGGGTTGTGATTACGCCAAAGTGGATACTGATATTAAAACTCGCCCCTATGACCAGCCCGTCGGTAAAATTATGTATGCCGTCTCCGGCTAAATTCAGATAAGTAAAAGGATGGATTTTGCATGAGCCCTCATGGCAATGACGCCAATGCAGGTATTTTTCCAGGATAAAAAAAGCTATGAATCCTGATATAAGATAATAAAAAACAACGTGGCTTTCCGCCTTCTCCAGCGCCTCCGGCAGAAGGTGCAGGAACGCACCCCCGATAAGCCCGCCGGCAGAAAAACCTATCAAAATGATTAATATTTTCTCAAGCCACTCTTCCTTAAAGAACAGACTAAAAATCCCGATTAAAGAAATCAGGCTGACCGCTATACTGGCTGCTATAGACCAGACAAAACTCTCCATCTAAAATTCAGCTTTCTTTAAGTATACTGCCTAAGAATTAGCGATAAGGCATGTGCCCACTTGAATATTGCCCAAGACCGCTAACTAGTTTAGCCTAAGCAGGGTTTTACCCCTTTATTGGCACGCTTTGAACGCCAATTAAGCTTTCCTCTGCGTTTACGTTTTCCCATGGTCAGATTCCTTTGTTAGTATTTATAATAATCTTTAGGGGTAGCCTGACATATATACCGCACCGCTTCAATAAGGCATACACGAATGGCCTTTTCCATAGGGGTGCCGGCATAACCGCTTAACCCCGCGCCTAAAGCCCAATCCTTCATAAAGCCGGTAAAACCTTCGGATAAATCCGAGGCCTCCCCCTGTACGCGCGTAGAGGCTAAGACCTCGGAGGTTGAGATATTTATAATTTTTATATCTAAAGCCATATGGGCCTTATTTGACGTGGCGCCCAACAAAGAACCTAAAGCGCTGCTGCCTGCGCCGCCGCCTCCTCCGACACCAGCGTTTCCGCCGGAGGCCTGCGGCTCAAAATCAGTAACAACCACGCTGATAATCAGGTCAACAGCCTTAATCTTCCCTTTCTGGTCACCGTTTCCCTGTTGAGCAGGGACAGAAGGCTCCTGTATTAATGCCTTCAAATCCTGGCTACCAAACATTTGAAAACGGTCGCTGTTAGCCAAGGCGCTAACCAGCATATCGCGCAGCCCTGAACTTATCTCTCCTGCAACCCTTACCGTCTTATCCTCAAATTCCGCCACTGCAATGCGTGCCTTAGGCCCGGAATAAGGAGGCAGGGGCGCCACACTGACATTGCTACCTCTTTTAGCAAAAGGATGCCATAAAGAGGCACAGCCTGCGCTCGCAAAAAGAGAAATTGCGCATATAATGTATAAAAATAAAGTCTTCATTGCATATTTATTCTAGACTTCCCGGAAGAGGAAAGCTGAAAAGCTTCTCTGCTTATGCCTGACATAATCATATCCGAAAGTACCCGGGCTGTCAAGCCTAAACCCCCGCCACAACCTAAGTCTGGAACAAAGTTAACAGCCCGCCGATATTAGCAATGACACGATAAGGCCTCTCCTTCTTAATCTCTTTACGGGAACTTGAGCCGGTAGTAACTATAATCGTCTTTACCCCCGCACGCCTGCCGGCCTGCGCATCTATAATCATATCCCCCACATAGGCTGTCTGCGCAGGATGAAAAGAGAACTTCTGCATGATACGCCTGAGTATTTGCGGATGAGGCTTCCCGTATTTTAGCTTATCCGCGCAGAGTATATAACCAAAATACTTCTTTAGATCAAGGTGGCGAAGTAAAATCCGGGTAAAACGGGTAGGCCGGTTACTGGCTATTGCCATGCGATAGCCTCTCTTGTTAAAATACGCCAATACTTGCCTTGTGTGAGGAAAAGTAAAAGAGCTGCTAAGAAGGGCCCTCCTGTGGTGCCTGCGGTATAAAGACAGGGCCCTGGCAAGGTCTTTTTCTTTTATGAACGGCCTAAGCAGGTTCTCATCCCCCCATCCTACTGCCCGGCGGATTACGCGCGCACTCTGCCGCGGATATCCGAGCCTGTTGAGGGTGAAATTAAAACTTTTATTTATCGCAGGGTATGCGTTTACCAGCGTCCCGTCTAAATCAAAGATAATAAGTTTTATATTTGCAAGCACGTCCCCTGCCTTCTGTTATGAAAAATGGTTTCAATAAAAAGGCAGGAGGGTATCCTGCCTTTAATAATTTTACGGCCTTCTTCCGTAGAGACCTGGATAAAACCGTAACTATTCCTTAGAACAGTAAGCTTATCTTTTACTCTTTGGGGATGCCTTAAGGCTGTATCTCAGGGGTATCTTCCATCTTTTCCAAGACAACATTTATGGCTATATTCCTTCCGTCGCTGCTTACGGCATAATCAATGCTGAGGGTGTCCTGGGGTTTTATCTCCAGCAAAGATTTTACATTGATATAAGCTGTCTTGGAATCGGCATGAATGGTCAATTCTTTTTCGCTATCGGTTTCATAGTCCACGTATTTAACTGTTAACTCACCAGAAGCCGCATCAACGCTTACAACCTCCCCCCATAGCCATTGAGGCTCTGGCTCTTTAAGCTCGCTTGCCTGCGAGGGGGATAATGCCGGCTGGGCAGAAACAGAAATAAGCCCGCAAAGGGAAACTAAGAAAAACAACAAAGAATATAACCCCCGCCTGCACATAGTTAATCTCCTTTTTAAGGGTTAATTTAACATATTTTCTAACCTTGTCAAGCTAAATTGCCCCTAAATGAACTCCTGCTAACTTCTCCCTGCCTTAAAGATCCTTAATCCTTCCATGATCAATAACACAGCAAGAAATAACAATACACAGCTGGTTATACCTACCGTATCCAAGATGATCCTGCCGTTTAATATACTGTACAAGGACGGCCAGAGGATAAAAGAGAGAGAAACACAGGCTACCAATATCATAAAAAAAGCGGGCAGAAGGGTTATCAGGTATTTTTTTCTGGACTCAAACAACCATACGCTTATGCAAAAAAGCACCAGCCCTGCCAAAAGCTGGTTACTTGAGCCAAAGACCGTCCAGAATACCCTCCAGGCCGGGATAGGATTGCCCTGGCTATCCAGGTTTCTTTGGGACATAAAAATGACCGGCAGGCTTACAAAGGCGAGGGGCAGAAATAGAGTGCCCAGGGTCGCGGTGTAAGGGCTGGCCTTACTTTTCCAGCCGGTCAATTCCTGAAAGATATACCGGCCAAGCCTGGTAGCCACATCCAGCGTATCATATACAAAAGTAGCAAAGGCAAGGAGGGCTAAATTAAAAGCGAACTCCTTTTTTATGCCCAGGCTATTCAAAAAGGTAGCTACGCCGTTAGCATAAATCTGGTTGGGTTCATTTAAACTATTTGCCTCCTGCCTGGATAACATAACCAGGGCCCCCAGCGCAATAATAGCTACGAAACTTTCCAGGAGCATCCCCCCATATCCGACAAGGCGCGCGTCAGTTTCCCTGGAGATTTGCTTGGATGTAGTACCGGAGGCTACAATAGCATGAAAACCGGAACAGGCGCCGCAGGCAACTGTAGTAAAAAGAAAAGGGAATAAAGGCAGCCCCTGGGGATTAAACCATCCGGTAAAAGCCGGATAATTGATGTGTAGGCCTTGAGTAAAAGCCCCTATAATGATGCCTAACAGGCTCAAGGCGGCGGTAAAGGTCAGGAAAAAACCGCCCAGGTAACCCCTGGGTTGTAAAAGCAGCCAAACCGGTATTACCGAGGCCAGAAAACAATAGAACAGAAGCGTTATATTCCAGCTGGTACGGCCATCTAACCCCAATATGGAAGGCGGGCTTAAAGGAAATAACGGGCCCAGGTATATGCACAGAAAGACAATGGGCAGGAATATAAGAGTAGAAACTACTATGGACAGGTTAAAACGGCGTAAAATAACACCCATAATTACTGCCAGCCCAAGATACATCATGGACGAAGAGGCTACGGCGCTGCCCCTTACGGCATCGGTAAAAGTACTGGCAGTGATATCTGTAAAGGCAATAATGATATAAACCAGGGAAAGCCAGAGGAACAATAAAAACAAAATAAACGCCCTGCGGCTCATGCTTTCCTTTATGACCTCGGCTATAGACTGCCCCCGGTGCCTAATCGAGGCGACCAGGGCCGACATATCATGTATGCCGCCTATAAATATACCTCCTAATATTATCCATAAGATTGCCGGGGCCCACCCGAACCAAAGCCCGGCCAGTATCGGCCCGACTATAGGGCCTGCAGCAGCAATCGCAGAAAGATGTTGGCCTAAAAGATAGAATTTTCCTGCGGGCTCAAAATCCAGGCCGTTTTTGAATTCGTAGGCCGGCATTCTGGCATCTGTCCTCAACTTAAGGATTTTAGAAAATAAGATGCCATAGCTGAAATACCCGGTCAAAAGCAAGGCTATGGCACATATCACTAGAACTAACAGGCCCATTTATTGTCCCTTATCCTGCCTCAACGGTATGCCGGCACACATGTAAGAATAATCCAGGCTATACCGCTCGTAACTATCCCCACGACAATCCCGACCCGCAGCCAACGGAAGAAATCCATGCGGATATTTTTCTCCTTCTCCAGAATGCCTAATGCCACAATATTAGCGGTTGAGCCGACTAAAGTAATATTCCCTCCCAAACAGCCGCCGAACAAAAGCGCCCACCACAAAGGTTGCAGGCTTACATTCAGCGCCTGAAAACTCTGGATAACCGGAATAAATGCAGTTACCATGACTACATTGTCCAGGATGCTCGAGCCAAGGGTAGATACCCACAGGACTATACCGGTAAGAATAGAGCTATTATTCCCCGCCATAACCACCATATGCCTAGCCAAGACATCGGTTACCCCGGTAAACTTAAGGGTCCCGGACTGGGCAAAAAGCAGCATAAAAAAAAGCAAGGTCCACCATTCTACGTCTTTTTCTATAAATCCCCTGGCCTTCTTCCATTTCCAGGCCATCACGCACCCGCTGGAAATAAGCGGCAAGGTCAAAAGGAGGGTATTTGACTCTAATTTCCAAAGGAGCTCCAGCCTGTGATGCAGGGAAATAGCGACAAGCGTAGCCCCAAATATAAACAGGCTTATCTTCAGGTCTTTTTCCGGAGGAACGGAAATAAGCCTGACGAGCATATCATTATAGCCTATCTCCTTGATCTTGCGGTCTAAAGCGGCCAACTGTTTCCTGTACCAGAATTTAAGTATTAAGATCATTGCAAAAAGACAGAGGAGCATAATAGGGAAGGCCTTAATGATAAAATCTTCAAAGGTGAGCCCTGACTTTGAGGCAATGAGGATGCCTATAGGATTGCCCAGGGTGGTCCCGCTTGATCCGATATTAGTAGCAAAGACTGCGATTATAAGAAAGGGCGCAGGGTCAACCTCGAAATAATCGCATATCTCAAATATAGCCGCCACAATAAAGATTATAGAAGTAACCTCATCTACCGCGCAGGATAATAAAGCCGAGAAGACGGATATAAACAAGAATAATTTATTCGCGCTAAGATTCTTGATGCGCAGGATAAGGCTGACTATCCAGGCAAAAAAACCGGCATCCTTCAGCAGCCCTACGAGGACCATCATCCCCACTAAGAAAAGGATGACCTCCAGCGAAGCGAACCTCACCAAATGCTCTAAGTCAATAGTCCGGGTTATTAAAAGGACGGAGGTCCCCAGGAAGGCAAAGGTCAAGCGGAAGTCCCAGAAAAATAACGTACCTAGAATAGAGGCAGAAAATATGGAGATGGCCGTGGCTTGATGGGAATTAAAACCCCCCGCATTAGAAAGCAGGCCCAGCCCTAAAGATATGCCGACCAGGATAAGTAATTTTTTAAACACCTATCTGCCTGTTTTTAAACTGCACGCCTCTTTAGCAAAAGCCTTTAATACGTCCCCCCGGGAGATTATCCCCACCACCCTGCCTGCCTCATCCAATACCGGTATGCGGCGGGCCTTCTGTAAAAGCATGATCTTGGCTATCTCACATAACGCTAATTCCTCAGTAGCGGTGATTACTTCTTTGCGCATCAGCTGACTGACGCTGATATTCTCTAATTCCGACAATTTCTTCCTCGTCGACTTGGGGTTTTCTTCATAAATAAACCTGCCCACCCTTCCCACATAACTGGGCAAAATATACGATAAGATATCTTTCTCGGTAAACATCCCCAAAAGTTTCTTATTCTTATCAATAACCGGCAAGCCGCTGATGCGCATCTTCTGCAACAGGTCCATGCCTATTTTGGCGCTGGTATCGGCAGAGATACTTACAACGCGCTTTATCATTATATCTTTTACTTTCATCACAGCCTCCTGTCCTTATCGTAACGGCGGCAACAATGTTTGTCTTTTAAACAGTACAGCCCCTCTCATCCTCTTAGGCCTTGAGGGGCCCTCTTTAAACTGCATTTTCATACTCCGGTTTAAACACCGGGGATTCCTGCAAGGGGTTAAAATATAGCTTTTAGGCGAGTCTTTAATTTTAAATAAAGAAGAGCGGCTAAAAATGCCTTAAAGATATCCGGAAGAATAAACGGGAAAAAGCCCATTTTTAGCAAACGCATGAAGGGATAACCAAGAATGATCTTCAGCCAGAGCGTACCGCAAAACAGAAGGATAAAATCAGCGAGGATAAAAATCCCCAGTGCTGCAAGGATATTGTCTTTGCTGTATTTTATAAATCTACCGACGAACAAAGCAGATAAGATAAAACCCAAAAGATAACCGGTAGTAGGACCCATGAGGTGCGTAAGGCCGAACCCGCCTGAATTAAAAACCGGCACCCCTGCCAATCCCAGGATCACATATATCGCCTGGGCAGATGCTCCCAAATTAGCGCCTAAGAATGCCCCGGAAAGTAAAACAAAAAATGTCTGCAGGGTCAAAGGTACAGGGGTGAAAGGAAGCGGGATACGTACAAAAGCACCTATAGCCGTTAAAACAACAAAAACCGTAACTGCGATGATGCGGCAGATTACTTTATTTACAATGATTTCCTTCCCCAGGGCAATATCCAGCATCTGCGTCTCCTTTTACAGGTTATGATTGGCTTTTCTGTCTTTCTGGAATAATTATACCCGAAAAATACCGTGCTGTAAATGCCCAAAAAGACCGCGCCTTTATTTTATCTTAAAATAAAACAAGGGTTAACAGAAGGTCTTGTTCAGCCAACACCCCCCATTAACCCTTGCCTCAATTACAATAACCTTACTCTTTAGCAATCGCCAAGGTTATTACACCGGCTAAAACCAAGAATAACCCTATGCAGCCTCTAATGACCACAAAAAGGTCCTTCCACCATCCGATAACAGCACAAACACCCAGGGCCAAAAACACCAGCCCCAAAATAACCTTCAAGATAGTTGACATTACCTTACCGGCTTCTGCCTTTTTCTCTTCCTGTTTAACTTCGTCTGCCATTTTTACACCTCCTCCTTCTAATTTGGCCTGCTTTTCCATCTCCGATGAATCCAACCCCACTGTGCGGGATAACTACGTATGTAGTGTTCAATGATCTGGGTGAGTCTCTGGATATTGGCTACTACCGACGCCTTTCCTTCCCCGCCTTCCATAAGTTCAACGGCAGGCTCAAAAACAATCTTATGTATATCGTCTTTTTGCCTGACGATGAAACAGGGTACTAAAGCTGCCCCGGTACGCCTTGCCAATACTGCCGGCCCGGTTGCGGTAGCCGCTTTTCTACCGAAGAAATCCACGAATACCCCTGCGCTGCCGAAATTCTGATCTATGGGTATAAATATTACCTCGTTCTGCCTTAATGCCCGGATAGTTTCCTCTACGCATTCCCGGCGCGGCTGGCTGTATATTGTCTTTACGTTATACCTCTGGCGCTTTGCCAAGAAGAATTTCTCAGTCCGGCTGTCACGCATAGGCCGCATTATACCGCCTGTCTTATACCCCTCCATGGCCAGCCTTGCCAAAAGCAGGGGAAAATTCCCGAAATGCGCGCTTACTAAAATTACGCCTTTTTTCTTTGCAAGGGCAGTATCTAAGTTCTTCCGGCCGCAGAACCCTACCCTTTTCCTTAATAAATTGGGCTTATCCATAAGGAACATCAGCTCAACCCCGGACTTGGCCATACAGGAGAAACAATCCCTGGCTATACCTTCTATTTCCTGTGCGGTCTTGTCTTTACCGAAAGCAAAAAGCAGGCTTTCCCGGGCGATCTTTCTTTGTTTGCGGGCTATTATATAACCCAAGGCTGCAATGCCGTCGGCAAAATTATACACCAGCCTGCCCGGCACGCACCTGATTATCAAAGAACACAGGTTAAGCCCCAGCCAGCCGAAAAACCGGCTGGGCCATTTGCGTATTTTTTTAAAATCCATATGTAGATTAAAAGGATTATACCAAAAATGGTTATCCATTTCAAGAAGAAATTGTATCCTATAATTTATAACCGGTCTGACGCAAGAAATTATGCCTCCAGGATACATCCCCATCGGACTCAAGCCCTTTCGGCTTAAAGCCGTCTATAACCCCCATTATCCCCCTGCCTGTCTCTGTCTCCGCCACAATAACCTCCAGGGGGTTGGATGAAGCACAGTATATATTACATACCTCCGGTATCATCTTTATGGCATTCAGGCAGTTAATCGGAAAGGCCTGCCTGATAAATACAAAGAAACTATGCCCTGCGCCTACCTCCAGGGCATTTTCTGCAGCCAATTCTTTAAGATCGGCATCATTGCCTTCAACCCTTATTTTGCAGGCCCCGGAGGATTCTGCAAAAGCCAGGCCGAATCTTATACCGGGGGAACTGCCTGCCAAGGCCTCATATATATCCTCTACTGTCTTAATAAAATGGCTCTGGCCTATAATGACGTTTACATCTTCTGGTTTTCTGATCTTAACCGGCTTAAACTCCAGCATACGCCCTCCTTATATTATATTTATCCGGCGAAAGCCTATAGAATCCATGGAAGCGCCCTTATTGCTGGCCCGGACAGAGGTAAGGATAAAATCCGGATTACCCAGCAGGCCAAGAGGGATCTTTAAAATAAGTTCGCTGGCCTTGGAGCTAAGGTCAATTCCTTGCGGTTGGATTAATCTATCGGCGTCAAACACCCTTATTCTATGCGGCCTGGCAACTATGCGTAATTTAGGCATTAAAGAAAAAGGCGTATTTTTACTATAACCAAAGAGATAGAATATTACGCTAAACCTGCGGTTTAGATGTTTAGGCTTATCCACTCTAATGAACAATACCCCTTCACTCAAACTATAGCTGACCATCCCTTCATCTAATACGGTTTTATCTAATACCAACGGCTGATACCCCTGCTGTGGATCCCGAAAGATACGCGAAAAACCAGAAAACAATAATGCCATTCCTTTCTGCGGGATTTGGTTTCTCAGCCGGATCTCCGGGTAATCTCCGAATAATTCATTTTTACGGGCAAAAGACAATAAATAAAACGCGCTTATGCGCGTCTGACTGCGATAGCAGAGTATGGCCTGGTATTTCTTATCCAGCTGTTCACTGGTCAAATCTAATTTTCTCCATTTTATGGAAGAATCTCCAAACTGCCTGGGAAGATTCAGTGTGAGTTCTGGATGGTAATGGCGCGGCAGGGGCCAATCCAGGCAATGTATAAGGTAAGGATAAACCCTCACCCGCATATTCTCTGAGGCCAAATCACGCAAGGCAACCTGCAGAAAAAGATACAGGGCCTTATGGTCCACATTGGTATCCGCAGGATGCGAGACAAATATCTTATTCGGCCGGTATGCCAAAAGTATGCCTTTTAAATCAGAAAGTACACTTTCCCCTTTATAAGGGGCATTATAGGATAAATTCTTCTTATAAGGTACTGCCGATATTCTGGTCAGCATGCTTTTATACGGCTTGCTTTCGCCCCAATGCCTGCTAAATATAGCAAAAGTCCCAAAATCAGGATAGCCTAAGAAAATAAGGTTCTTCTCCCCCACCCCCAAGAGCCCCATTGCTTTCACCGCCTCTTTCCGGCGGACCTCTCCCATATGGATAAATTCTCTGCTCATCAAAGGAATGGTTTTCTTATAAACAATAATTGAGGCCTGGTTATAATCACCGTTAGTTAAATATACTATACGCACAGCGGCGCCTGCTTTGACTGCAGACTGAATTACGCCGGCACAGCCTATAGTCTCATCATCCGGATGAGGGGCAAGTATAAGTACACGGTCGCTCTTTTTTATAGGCCCTATATCCAAAGGCGCCACCCCCTGCTGAGCAAGGGCATAATTATAGCCTATAGAAAAGACCAGCCAGAAAAAAATAGATATTATTCTTTTTGCCATAACATGCCTGATATATTCATGAATCTTAAAGGAGCCTTATTTTACCATATAGGCCCCTTTAAATCAACCCTGCGATTATCTCCCAGCCGTACCCCCTGGCCGTTAAAGCGGGGCATGTCTAATTAAGCGACATATACACTAAAATACGAAGCTATCTAAGTGGGCCTCTCCCGACAATTTGGCTTGTAATAGGGATTATTTAATATATAATTTATCTTATGGCTACCTGTATAGATATAAAAAAACACTACAAGAATATAAGGCGCGTACTGATACTGATTTTAGTCTTAAACTGGGCAGTAGCTGCGGCAAAGATTATTTACGGCCTGATCAGCCGCTGCTCCAGCATGACCGCAGACGGCTTCCATTCGCTATCCGACGGGATATCCAATATCATCGGCCTGATCGGGATACACTTCGCCTCCCAGCCCATAGACACAGACCATCCTTACGGCCACCGCAAATATGAAACCCTGTTTGCGCTGGGGATAGCAGTGCTTCTCTTCGGCCTGTCTTTCAACCTGCTTAAGGAAGGCATAATGCGTATATATAAACCGGTAATGCCTCAGATTGATACTGCCAGCTTTGCGGTAATGATATTGACCTTGGGAATAAACTTTATAGTCATGAGCTACGAATACAAGAAAGGCCTGCTTTTAAAAAGCGATATGCTCGTTTCGGATTCCATGCACACTAAGGCAGACATCTTTACCTCTGTATCAGTTATCTTTACTCTCATAGCCGTAAGGCTCGGCTATCCCATCTTAGACCCTATCGCCACCATAGTCATTTCTCTTTTTATTGCCCACGCCGGATACGATATCACCAGGCAAAATTCAAGGATACTCTGCGATACGGTAGCTGAGATAGACGTCAAAAGAATATCCGAAGTAGTCCTTGCGGTAAAAGGGGTGAAGGCATGCCATAAAATAAGGACGCGCGGCAGGCCAGACGACATACACCTGGATTTACACGTCCAGGTACAAAGCCAGATGCATATAGATACCGCCCATAAGATAAGTTACTCTATTGAAGAGGAATTAAAAAGAAGTGTCCCCGGGGTCACGGATGTCGTCGTGCATATGGAGCCAGAGTAAAAAGTTACACCCGCATAATAAACCTCCCGCAACACCACCTGAGATATATCAAAACAGAAGGCGCTATTTAAACAGGGGTATCTTTCTGCCGTTTGGTCTTTTGTTACAAATATTCAAGGGGGTCTTGAGGAATGCCGGATTTCCTTATTTCGAAATGCAAATGCGGCTGGATGGAAGGCGCCTTGGCATTACCGGTCTTGCCTACCCTGGCGATGAGCTCTCCCTGCCGGACAAATTTATTCCGGGAGACATAAATTTGAGAAAGGTGGCCGTATATCGTAACCATGTTATCGCTATGCCGGATTATAATATATTTACCCATGCCCTTGTTCTGCGCAGCCTTTATGACCCTGCCTGAACGCGGGCTAAACACAGGAGCGCCTACCTCGGCTAAAAGGTCAACCCCGTTATGCAGCCTCCTGCCTTTGCGCGGGCTGGCAAAGAAACCGTTCCCGCGGGAATCGCAGCGTACAAGCAGATTCCCATGGTATTCAACGGGGCATAAGAAATAATTTTTATCCAATGAATATATTTTTACGGGGATATATACGGACAAAAGTATAAATAATATTAATATGAGCTTTTTCATGCCTAAGCGTTATCCTGTCTTAACGGATGAGCCTATCGGCTGGATATCTTTTCAGGTGAAATATACTATAAATATTAAAAATGAGCAATAAGAAAATAAAAATATCTCCGTAACGGGTATAAAAGGTCAGCGGCCCGGGATATGCCGCGATGACCTCTGCGTCATAACCAAAGATAAAAACATCTTTACCCGCGGCGTCTTTAACCAAAGAAATAACCTGTCCATCCGGCCTGATAAAACAAGAGATGCCGGTATTAGCCGAACGCACCAAAAAGATATGATTCTCTACCGCCCTAAACACCGAAGCCTGAAGGTGCTGATACGGGGCGGATGTATCTTTAAACCAGGCATCATTGGTCATATTCACCAGAAAATCCGCCCCCCTATTTACAAACCCGCGCGATAACTCCGGAAAAAGGTCTTCAAAACAAATAAGGGCAGAAAATTCAACCGGGTGGAAACAAGAGACGCCGGGCAAAGTAAATATGGTATAATCTTTGCCTTTTTCAATATCTCCTATAGGAGCAAAGGTTTCTAAGAATGGGAATATATTCCTCAGGGGTATATATTCCCCGAAAGGCACAAGGTGCAGTTTGTCATACACCCCCGATAGTTTACCTTCCGAAGATAAAAACAAGGCGCTGTTATAATACAATTTATCCCTGCTGGTAACCGCGCCAAATAAAAGCGGCACACCTCTCTGCCTTACAGACCCTGCAACTATATTATAATACCCGGTCTCTTCCTCTGGTATAACCGGAAGCGCTGCTTCCGGCCAGATAATCAAATCCGGGTTTTCTTTTGATGCTGCTTCAGAAAGGGCGAGATATTTCTCCAGGATATAATCCTTGGCATCTTTATTCCATTTTAATTCCTGGGGTATATTGCCTTGGATTACTGCGACCTTTATAGGTATGCGTGCCAGCAAGGAGGGCTTAGGAGACAACCTGTAATACCCATAGGCAAGGACAAATAGCGCGCAGAAAAACACAGGTATATATATTTTAATCTTAACGGACAGGGGCCTTGGGCTTCTGGCTGCCAAATAAATAGCCCCGTTGACCAGCATCACCAGGAAAGAAACCCCCCATACGCCGGTTGAATCCGCTATCTGGATAACCGGTAAATTCAGGTATTGCGAGTAACCTAAAAGCGCCCACCCAAAACCGGTAAACAAATGGCTGCGCACATATTCAAGGATAACCCACAGCGCAGAAACAGAGCATAAACCAAATAAAGAAAAACGGCAGATAAAAAAAGAGGCGGCCAGCCCGAAAATCCCAAAATACAACGCAAGATACAGGATGAAAATAACCATCCCCAAAAGAGTAACGTGCGCCAGCCAGTAGATAATGCCCAGCCAGAAGATAATCCCCGTTAAACAAGAAAATAGGAATACCTCTATCTTCGGCCTTCCTTCCAAGGCAATAAACCAGGGCACACAGGCAAACCAAGCCAAGGGGAAAAGATTAGGCCGCGGAAAAGACAAAACCAATAATACCGCTGATAATACATAGAGGAATAACTTCTTAGAGATCAACGGTTTTATTTTCCGCAGCATTTTTTGTATTTTTTCCCCGAGCCGCAAGGGCAGGGGTCATTGCGGCTTACCTTCGGCTGATTTGGTTTTACTGGCAGGCCCTCTTTAATATGGGCCTCTTCGGGAAGCTGTGCCGGGCTCGCTTGGCGGGACAATCTATCATCAAATTGGGCTGCTTCAGGGTGCAGTAATTCCTGAGACTGCATACTGCTAAAAACTCCCTTAAACCTCTCCGGCCTCACCGGCTGTAATTTAAAAATGGCCTCTGTTGCCTCTTCTTCTATGCCGGAAATCATCTGGTTGAAATAAACAAATGCCTCCTGTTTATATTCCAATAACGGATCGCGCTGGCCATAGGCACGCAGGCCTATACCTTCGCGTAGATTATCCATAACGTAAAGATGGTCCTTCCATTTACTGTCAATTACCTGTAAAAAAACCATACGTTCCAACTGGCGCAACATATCGGCTCCAAGGGAGGATTCCTTTTCCTCATAAACCTTGACAACAAGGCTGCTTAATTCTTCTTTGATCTCTTCTATCCCCAGCTCTTCTATCCGGGAAAAATCCGCCTCTAACCCAAACCTCCCTTTGATAGCGCCTGCCAGGGCCCCTAAATCCCATTCCTTAGGGTCTAGCTGATCGCTTGTATATAACGCTACAGTATCTGCGACAATCTTCGCGGCGGACTGCAATATATCCTCTTTCAAGGAAAAGCCCTCCAGCACCGCGCGGCGCTGGCTGTAAATTATTTCCCTTTGCTTATTCATTACATTATCATATTCCAGGAGCTGTTTCCTGATTTCAAAATTATGCCCTTCTACCCGGCGCTGGGCAATCTCAATGGACCTGGTAATCCAGGGGTGTTCGATGACCTGCCCCTCCTCTATCCCGAGCGTATTCATCATGCCGATAATCCTGTCTGAACCAAAAAGCCGCATCAGGTTATCTTCCAGCGATACATAAAACCGCGAAGAACCCGGGTCCCCCTGCCTGCCGGAACGCCCGCGCAGCTGATTATCAATACGGCGCGCCTCATGGCGCTCTGTGCCTAAAACATGTAATCCCCCTGCATCTACCACCTTTTTACGTTCAAGGGCAGAATCCGCTTTAAACTTCTCTGATAACTTTCTATACTCATCCTGGTAAGCAGGGTCATCAGGGGCCATCTGCTGCCTAGCCAGGCTCTTAGCTATATATTCGGGGTTGCCCCCCAACAGGATATCTGTCCCGCGTCCGGCCATATTGGTAGCGATAGTCACGGCCTGATACCTTCCTGCCTGGGCGATAATCTGGGCTTCGATCTCATGGTATTTGGCATTGAGCACCTGATGAGTGATACCACGCCTCTTAAGCATCTCTGAAAGCATCTCTGATTTTTCTATGGAAATAGTCCCTACTAAAACCGGCCTGCCGGCATTATAAAGCCCGGCAATAGCCTCTACCACCGCAGAGAATTTTTCTTTTTCTGTTTTATAGATACAGTCCGGATAATTCGTGCGGATAAGCGGCCTGTTTGTAGGGACGACTACCACGTCTAGGCCGTATATATTTTTGAATTCATTGGCCTCGGTATAAGCGGTGCCGGTCATACCGGCTAATTTTTCATACATGCGGAAATAATTCTGAAAGGTAACCGTTGCCAGGGTCTGGTTTTCACGTTCTATCTTCAAGCCCTCTTTGGCCTCTACGGCCTGATGCAGGCCGTCTGACCAGCGCCTTCCCGGCATAAGCCTCCCGGTGAATTCATCCACAATAATCACCTGCCCGTCTTTTACCACATAGTCTATATCTTTGCGGTAAAGGTTTTGCGCACGCAACGCCTGTATAATATGGTGCCGCCACTCCATAGTCTCTATATCATGTAAATTATCTATGTTCAGCATAGCGCATACCTTTGATTCTCCTACCTCGGTAAGATGGGCGGTATGCGCCTTTTCATCAACCATATAGTCAAAACCCTTGGATAAATCCAGGCCCTTATACTTTGCCTCAATCTCATCCTTCTCCAGTGTTATCCTGCCTTTAAGCTTAGGGATGATATTATTAATTATATAATACTTATCCGTAGATTCTTCGGCGGGGCCTGAAATAATCAAAGGGGTGCGCGCCTCGTCTATCAATATGGAATCTACCTCATCCACAATGGCGTAGTAAAAAGGCCTCTGCACCACTTCATCCAATCCGTACTTCATATTGTCACGCAGGTAATCAAAGCCGAACTCGTTATTCGTGCCGTAGGTAATATCACAAGAATATGCCTTTTTTCTTTCTTCGTCCGGCATATCGTGCTGAATAGTTCCTACGCTTAAGCCCAGGAATTCATAGATAGGCCCCATCCATTCCCTGTCCCGGCGCGCCAGATAGTCATTGACCGTAACAATGTGCACCCCCTTAGCAAGGAGCGCATTCAAATAAGCCGGCAGGGTAGCCACTAATGTCTTGCCCTCTCCGGTAGCCATCTCGGCGATCTTACCTCCATGCAAGACCAACCCTCCGGCTATCTGCACGTCAAAATGCCTCAGGCCTATAACACGTTTTGAGGCCTCCCGGACCACGGCAAAGGCCTCAGGTAACACCTCTTCAAAAATCCTGTTGCGCGTATCCCTTAATTTTCCTTTTATCCTCTCTTTCTCCTGAGGGATAGCCGCCGCCAAGAGAGCATCATGCAGGCCTTCCAATTCCGATTGATAAAGCTTACCTTTCTCTAAAATATGGGATCTAAACCCATCTGTTTTCTCCTTTAACTGTGTATCGGAAAGAACGTTTATCTTAGGCTCATAGGAATTCACCCTCTCTACTATTCTGGCCAGTTCTGCCATCTTCTGCAGGGAAGGATTAGGCATATCCGGATGCAATACCATGCTGACACCCGGGAATTTACGCCTGATCAGATCCTGCTTATGTTTTAAAATACCTCTTTTAATAAACCCCAGCATCTTAACTTTCTGTCTTTTTAGGCCTTTGGCTCTTTAAATACGACTCTATAAAATCATCAATATCCCCGTCCATCACGCGGGAGGTATCCCCTGTTTCATAATCCGTACGATGGTCCTTTACCATATTATAAGGATGCATAACGTAAGAGCGTATCTGGCTGCCCCATTCTATCTTCTTTTTATCCGTTGCGTACTGCCGCACTAACTCCTCTTCCTTCTTCTGGCGCTGAAATTCAAAGAGCCTGGCCTTGAGTATCTTCATTGCCATCTGTTTATTCTGGTATTGTGAACGCTCATTCTGGCATTGCGCCACGATACCCGTGGGGGTATGGGTTATCCTCACTGCCGAATCCGTGGTATTTACGCTCTGTCCTCCGGCACCGGCTGAACGAAAGACATCAATACGCAAATCCTTATCTTCTATCTTCACGCCGGTCTCTTCCTCTGCCTCCGGTATAAAATCCACAGAAGCAAAAGAGGTGTGCCGGCGTTTATTCGCATCAAAAGGAGAAATGCGCACCAATCTATGCACCCCCCGTTCTGCCTTTAAATAACCGAAGGCATATTCGCCTTCAATAAGGGCGGTGATATTTTTTATCCCCGCCTCTTCTCCGGGGAGCACATCAATAGTCTTGAGACTCCAGCCGTGCTTCTCTGCAAAACGGCTGTACATACGAAAAAGCATGGCTGCCCAGTCACAGGCCTCTGTCCCTCCTGCGCCCGCATTTATGCTTAAGATAGCGCTGTTTTTATCCAGCGGGCTGCTGAAGACAGCCCTAAACTCTATTCGCTCCAGATCCTGGGAAAGGGTTTTAATATTATCAAGGAGGCCCAAGATGAATTCTTTATCTTCCTCTTTGATTATATCGGCGAGTTCTTTTAATTCCCGGTATTTATGAAAAATACCTTCCCATGGCTCAACTGTTGTCTTTAAGGATTGAAGGTTTTTTACTACGGCGGTAGAGGCCTTCTCATTACTCCAGAACCCGGCATCGGACATCCGCGCGGACAAGGACTCAATTTCTTTCTTTTTGTTATCTATGTCAAAGATAACCTCTGAGTTGTTCCAGGCGCGAATCTATGGCGGCTAATTCCTTTTTGATATCTTCCAGCATGTCCTTCCCTCTTTTTTTATGTCCGGTTATATGTTTTTGATGCCCCTTAAGGCCAGCATAAATTCATCTTTATTGTCCGAGGAATTCGCCGCCTCCTCTTCGCTGATCTTGCCTTCCTTAACCAAGTGAAGCAGAGACTGATTAAATGACTGCATACCAAAGATTGCGCCGTCTTCCATAAATTGCGGTATCTCCCAGGCCTTTCCTTCGCGGATAAGCCGGCTGATAGTAGGGGTAAGAAGCATGACCTCGTATGCCGGGATGCGGCCGGGCTTGTCCTTAAAAGGGACAAGCCTAAGGGAGATTACGCCTTTCAGCAAAGAAGCAAGTTGCATCCTTATATCCTGATGCTGATGAGGCGGAAAGAAATTAACAATTCTCTCTACGCTCTGCACGGCGTTTACTGTATGCAGGGTGCTTAAAACCAAAATGCCGGTTTCTGCGGCAGAAAGCGCAGCGGACATAGTCTCATGGTCGCGTATATTGCCTATATATATTACATCCGGGCTCTGCAGGGTGAATGCCCTTAGGGCTGTGGCATAAGAAGATACGTCCAGGCCTAACTCCCTCTGGTTTATAATCGAGCTTTTATCTTTAAAGGTAAACTCAATAGGCTCTTCTACGGTAAGGATATGTTTTGGGCTGGTTACGTTAATATGCTCCATAAGGCTGGCGATTGCGGTTGACTTGCCGCTGCCGGCGCAACCGGTAAGAAGCACCAGGCCTCTCCTTTCCATGGCCAATTTATGGAAGACATCCGCCGGCAGTCCCAATTCTTCAAAGGATTGGATCCCGGAACGTACGTTGCGTATAACTAATGCCGGCCAGTTGCGCTGCATAAAGATGCTCACGCGGAAACGATGGTCTAGGTCCGCGATGTATACGCCAAAATCTACGTCGAGATTTTTCTGGAAAAAATCTTTTAACTCCGAGGAAGCCAGGTCCTTGACCGCATCATTAACTTCATCCAGCGTAATGACCGTAGTGCCTACAGAGACAACCTTGCCGTCTATACGCATGCGCACGTTTGCGCCGGTACGATAAAACATATCCGAGGCATTTTTCTCGACCATCATCCTTAAATAATCTTTTATAGTCATGTCCTACCTCCTGGCTGTATTATACCATATCTTGCCTGATTTTCTTCTCTAAATCTAACAGGGCCTGTTTTTTCTTCTTTCCAAAGACATACCCGCCGATACCCTTGCCTGAAGCAACGACTCTATGGCAGGGGATGATAAAAGGATAGGGGTTGCGTTTCAGGACCTGCCCCACAGCCCTGGAGGCCTTTGGCCTTTTAGCCTTCTTTGCTACCCACTTATAGGTACGCACCTCACCTAAAGGGATGCTTAACACTGCCTGGTATACCTTCTTGGCAAAAGGAGTCATTCTACCTGCCCAATACCTTTTTTCTCCTTAAAATATGATGATAACTCAGCGCAAAACGGTGGGCCTCATCTCTTATGTGTCGGATAAGATTAAGCGCCGGCGTATCTGCGTGAAATTTTACTGTCCCCGGCCTGTCTTTAATATATATATTCTCCCTGTCTTTGGCTATGCTTAACATGGGTATATCTATACCTAATACCTCCATCTCTCTTTCGGCGGCCTTCAGGTGCCCTTTGCCTCCATCAATAAGTATAAGGTCGGGCAGGGGCGCGTTTTCCTTTTTTAACCTGGCATACCTGCGCCGGATCACCTCTTTTATCATACCATAGTCATCGATAGTATCCACGGTTTTAATACGAAAACGGCGGTAATTATTCTTATCCGCGACCCCTTTGAAAAAACTGACCATTGAGCCGCAGGATTCTTTACCTGAGATATCCGATATGTCAAAGGCCTCTATCCTTTCCGGTGCCTTATCCAATCCCAGCATTCCCTGTAAATCTTCCAGCTGGCTAAACCCTAATCCCGTATCCCGGATACTGGCTATTGCACCCAGGGCATTAATCTGGTCGCGTATAGCGGCTGCCTCCTCGAACCTCTCTCTTTCGGCTGCCCTCTCCATCTGCCCAGAAAGCTTGTCTATCAAAAGTGCATATTTTGAATCCAGGAACAGGATTATATTTTGGATAATTCCTTTATAGCGAGAATGGCTTATCTTGCCTACACAGGGAGCAGGGCAGAGATTGATCCGGCCGTAAAGACAAATTGTCCCGGGCATATCCTTACAAGAACGGAAACCAAATATCTTACGTATGACCTTCAATGCCTGCCGCAATAATCGGGCATCTGTGTAAGGTCCGAAATAAAGCGAGGCGCCATCTGCTTGCCCCTTACGCCTGCATACGGAAACTACGGGAAAGCCCTCTGCGGTAATCTTGATAAAAGGAAAAGACTTATCGTCCTTAAGGCTGATATTATACGGCGGCTGGCTTTCTTTAATTAAAGCGGCCTCTAATAACTGGGCCTGGCTCTCGCAGGAGGCCAGCCGGTAATCCAGGTCTCTGATCTTATAAACCAGGGCCTGCGTTTTGGCATCCAGGGGGCCTTTAAAATAAGACTGGACACGTTTTTTAAGGGATTTGGCCTTTCCTATATAAAGGATCCCTCCCTTTTCATCCTTAAACAGGTATACCCCCGGAGCCAGGGGTAGACCATCGACCTTGTTTTTTAATTTATTGGCACCCGTCATGCACCGGTCCTTAGGCCAATTAAATTCTTTTTCTTTATTAACCACTGCCACATTTCGTGCATTTCGCGCACACGAAAAATAAAACAAAATACCACATAAGAGACGACCCCGAGAGTAATCATAATAACCAGGCCGGCTGCCTTTTCCGCGATGCCGCTATCTGCAGTAAGGCCTTTACCGTTTAAAAAATAACACACCATACCCATGCTTAAACTTGCCGCCAGGATACGCAGGAAAGAAGACAAAATAGGCCTCACGTTAAAGGGCATAAGCCTTTTCCTCAAAAGCAAAAAGAGTATTAGTGAAGTATTTATCCCCGATAAAGAAGTAGCCAGGGCCAGGCCCGATAATTTCATAGGAAACATCAGTATGGCATTTAAGGCTATATTCATCGCCAAAGCCAATGCCGATACCTTAGTGGGGGTGACGGTGTCTTTTAAGGCAAAAAAACAGGACTGGAGCATCTTTGTCGAGCCATAGGCAAACAGGCCTATGCTGTAAAAAAACAGCACCCGGGCGGTCATATGCGTAGAATAACTGTCAAACCTGCCGCCTTCAAATATGGCCTGGATTATAGGATGGGCTAAAACCATAAAACCGACTGAAGCCGGAAGCATAACCAAGAACACCGCGCGCAGGCCAAAAGATAAAGTTTCTTTAAGTTTATCCGTTTGCCCTTCGGCTGCTAAAACGGAAAACGCGGGTAATATTGCCTGGGAAAGGGCATTGCTAAAGATCCCCATAGGAAACTGTATCAGGCGGTAGGCAAAATAAAGCCCGGCTACCCCTCCTTCCCCTACCATAAAAGCCAAAGAACCAAATGCGGAATCCACCAGGCTATTCAACTGATAGATGCCTGAACTGACCAGCCGCGGCAACATCAGCTTTCCGATAGTGTTTGCAACGGGGTGATGAAATCTCTTAAACAGGTTAACCCGGAATCCCTTCCTGTATAAGACCGGTATTTGTACTGCCAGCTGCAAAAACCCTCCTATAAGAATGCCGCAGGCCAAACCCCCTATCCCCTCGCCAAAAAACAAGGCGAAGATAATCACCGAGATATTCAACAGGCAGGGGGCAAAGGCGGGCACCGTGAAATGTTTCAGGGAATTCAGTATGCCCATACAATAAGCGGCGAGGCTGATTAATAAAACGTACGGAAAGATAAGCCGGTTTAATTTGATGGTGGCGGACAATTTTTCGGGGTCCGCCATAAAACCAGGGGCAACCAGGCGCACGATAAGAGGAGAAAATATAACTCCCAGGATTACCAAAACACTCAGGATTACCAAAAGCAGGTTGAGGACCACATTAGCCAGCTCCCAGAACTCTTCCTGGTTATGCCTGATCCTATACTCGCTAAAAACCGGTACAAAAGCGGCATTGGTAGCCCCCTCCCCGACTAAATCCCGCAACAGGTTGGGTATCTTAAAGGCGACTACGAATGCCTGGGCATATATGTACACCCCGAAAATCCTGGCAATAACTATATCACGCAGTAGACCCAGTATGCGCGAACAAAGGGTGGCTATGCCGATGATACCGGCGGACTTAACAACGGATTTGTTTGTTGACATGCTTGATTAATTATGATATTAATAATAGGCACATTAAAAAAGGAGAAAATAATATGCCTAGACGCAGGACCTCTTTAAAAAGTAACCGTGCCAGTAAAAAACGGCACCTCAGGAATTTAAAAGTAAAACAGGGAATCAAAAAAACAATCAAGAAATTGCAGAAACTTTTTGCGGCCAAGAATACCACGGAAGCAAAGGTGTTGCTTCAAAAGATCTTCTCTGAATTGGATAAGGCGGCGAAGAAGAATATCATCCATCCTAATACCGCAAGCAGGAAAAAATCCCGTTTAGCCAAAGGCCTTAAGAAAAGCGAAAACAAAGCCTCTTAAGAAGCATTTTTGGCGCAAGATATCTTTAGCGCCAGGCCTTCGGTAAAGAACATAGACTGACTACTGCCTTTTCCAAAGCAAAAAACGGTTTTAGTTTACCGGTCTTTATTTCCAAATCGCAGCTAAGCAGCAACTTCATCCGTCTTCTTGTCTCAAGCGGATAGGAATAATCCCTTCCCCAGGAATACCGCAAACCCCCTAAAATACGCTCCGGCTTTTCTCCGTTATCCAGCAACTGATTAAGCACTCTCAGGGCGTGGTCCGGCCGCCTTGCCTCAATAGCCTTAGCCAGGGTAAAGGTATCTATACGGATGGCGGCCTTAAAAGAAAGGGTCTTTGCGCTGGAGGTAATTTCTCTGAGAAATTGGTCCCTGGGGTCATGCCGGATGATATCTAAAACCAGCATTATTTGAGGAGGGAAATTCTTGGCCTGCTTCAGGATAAAATCCCTGATTTCTTTCTCCAGGGCATGTGCTTCTTTTATTACGATAATCCTCTTGCCTGAGCCCACCGGCAGAGAAAGGAACCTCTCCTGGAAAGCCAAAAGGCTTAATTCATTGGCATAAAGTATATCAAGATTAAACTCCTCTATACTTCTGTCTAAAAACTTCTCTTTTATTTTAGCCAGCGCCGCATCTTTCCTGGATACGCCATCGGGCCCGAGCTCATCCTGGCCAAGAAACAGGTATATCATCTTGAGGCTACCACTGCTCTACGGTGCGCTCCACTACCCTGCGCGCCAGGTCGGATATGGCATCGGTTACCGCCTGGTCCTCTGACTTAGGCGTCCCGGTAGTAGAATAATTGGTAAAATAGGTGGTATCGCCGGTAAAATTCTTCTCTTCCCAAACCACCTTGTTTTCTTTTCTGTCCCAGAGGCTGAGGTTGACTATAATATTCACACGGTATTCCGCCACCTCATTATCATTATCGGTATACCTCAAGGGGTCCTTCCTAAACTCCATAAGTTCGCCCTTAAGGACGAGATCGGCTAATTCTTCCTTGGTCGGACGCAGGTTCCCGTCAAAAAAGTACTTATTTGTCACGGCCCTGGTAATATCTGTCTCCAGCAGCGGCCGGTAGATCCTGTACTTATTTGCGACATCAGCCTCATTGGTAATATCGATTTTATTCACAAAGGGGACTACGTATATGGTCTTGAATTTATCGGATATCATGGAACGGGTGGTATAACCGCATCCTGCGGCCAAAGCCGTTATGCAACAGGCGGCCATCAATAAAACCCAATATCTACGACGCATCATCTTTTCCTCTTTTCCATAATCTGCAGCCTTTCCATGGCCTTTACCGCCCAGCTGCTATCGGGATTGCTATTAACTAAATCATTGTAATAAAGCCTGGCGGCATCGTAAGAGCCCTGTTTTTCATAAAACCTGCCTATATTATAATTACTCTCTGCTTCCTTATCTTTAAGCTGGTCGATATTCTTTTCCGCTTCCTGTGACAACACCGCGTCAGGGTGTTCCCGCACGAATTCCTCAAACTGGTCTTTTGCCTCTTTGCTGGCGCCCTGGTCATACTCTGCGCCCCGCGATACCGATTGCCGGCAGGAGGCAATCTGGAATTTTGCCGCATCCACCCATTCGCTGTTAGGATAATTCTTGATTACCTTGCTAAAAGCCTCTTCTGCTTCATAATAACGGCTAATGCCCTTAAGGACTAGCCCTAATTTATACTGCGCCTGCGGCGCCAGCGGGCCATAGGTAGAATTTTCAATAACCTTAGCCAATATCTCTATAGCAGGGTTCTCTACCGGCAGCGCTATCCCTAAGGCCTTGCGTTTATAACCGGTCATAAAGGAATCCGCTATCTTATACTCACGCTCGATAATCTCGGGGATCCTTTCTGAAAAAGGATACTTATCAATAACCTTCTGAAACTCTTTATACGCTTCATAAAGATTGTTCTGTGTCTCTTCTATCAGCCCCAGGTAATACTGGCCTTCCGCAGCCTCCAGGGCCTTAGGATAAGACTTAAGGAGTTTCTTGAGTTCGCGTTTTGCATCTTCATAGTTCTTGGCGTCGTAAAAAGTCTTGGCGAAATCGAATTGTTCCTTAGGCGTAGGCTTAACGGCATTCTTGGGATTTGTCCATTTGCGCGTCTTAGGAGTCCAAATCCAATAGGGATATGCCCTTTCTAAGACCAGAAAGGAAAATATCAAGAGAAAAATAAATATCCTGCGTTTGTTCATGTGTCCAATGTAACATATGAAGCAGATTTTGTCAACAGCACTATTTCCCTATTGTTTTAGAGGAAAATAGAAGCTCGCCCCGGGCATACGGATAAGGCAGGCATTTGTCTGTATTAAGACCATGACCGCAAGCTCACAAACCGAGGCCAGGGCAGGCGTCAAGAAAGGAAGGGTGAAATTCGTCACTACCAGGCTAAAACCGCAAAGGGTGATCAAAGAAGCCAGGGGCACAATAAGGATATTGGCAAATACGGTTATGGGTGAAAACATCCGGAAATAATAAAGAATAAAAGCCATAGTCCCCAACCATGCCGAAAGCGAGACCAGGAAGCCTTCAGCGATAAATCTTACCGGCCTCACCCGTATAAATTCTATGCGAAAAAAGGCCTTCAGGCGGGGATAAAGATAAACGATAGAGATAACGCTGGCAAAAGAAAGCTGAAAACCTACGTCGAATAACTGCTGGGGATTAACCGCTAGTATGCAAAACCCTGCTAAAGCGCAGGAATTATAGACATCCGTCTCTCTCTTTAAGAAATACCCGCACATAAAGAATACTGCCATCACGCTTGAGCGCAGCACGGGGTTAGATGCCCCGGTCATTATGGCGTATATGATCAATAAAAAAACAGAGACATGAAAACGTACGGGGCGGGACATGCGGATTAATCTCAGGGATAAAACTATTAGGGATAAAACTATCCCCACATTGAACCCGCTTACCACAAGTATATGCACCGTCCCGGATTTCATCATCGCGTTGGTGACAGAGGCGGGGACATTGTCTTTTTCTCCCAGCAGCATAGCATCCACTATGCCCGCAGAAATAGAGGATAGGCGCCTTGAAAGCACAGACTCGATCCTACCTTTAAACCAAAAGGCAAGCCCCTTTAGCGGATTGATCTCGCCCTTACCCATCCTCCTTACCGCTAGCCTTGGGCTGACATACATAACAGCATATATGCCCTGGCGGTATAAATACCTGCGGTAATTGTTCTTTTTCCCGCCGCCAAATCCGAAAGGCCTAAGGAGCCTGCCCCGGAGGATCAATCTTTCCGCGTAGGAAAAGCCTTGTTTACCTTGAATATGTACAAGTATATTCCCGCAACAGGCCCGGGCGTAATCACGGGTTTGGATCTTCTGCGCCTTAAAAATAAAAGAAACCCTTGAGCCTTTCACAGAGGGAGGACTTACGATTATACCCTCTACGGCACATATGTTTTTTTCTTTAAAAGAGACATAACCGGATATATGGCGGCGGGAAATAATATGCGTGTTACTTAAAAAAGCTGCCCCAAACAGAAAGACAAGAAATAAAAACAACCAATCAAAGGTATTTTTATTTTTATAAGAAATAAACGCGCAGGAAAGAAATAACCCGGCAAACATATAATATAAAATGAAACTGCCCCTGATAAGACTGGCCGATAATATGCCCAGGCAGAAAAAAGATACCAGCCATACCAAAGGCCTCTCCCTCATTTTATAATTAAGTGTTCCTTTATTTTCTCATAGCGGGAAGGCGTAATGCCTTTTATCTTTTTTAATTCTTCAAGGCTGAAGAATCCCGCCTGTTTATTCCTGTATTCTATGATACGCAGCGCAAGCCTTTCTCCTATGCCTGGGATACCTGTTAACAAATCCTTATCCGCGTTATTTAAGTCAGTCTTTGCCATCTCCTGATAAAAGGCAGGGATATCCTCTATCCGGCAATATTTCTTAAGGCAAAAATCAAACCCAAGCCCCGCTAAGGATAGGACAGATAAAAATAAGATGACCTGGCGTTCTTGTCTGGTGAAATTAAACATGGAATTAATGCAGGGGGATTAGCCTCTGGCGCCTGCCCGAAATAATAGACGCGCAAAAGGCTAAAATCTAACAGAAAAAAATACGGTTAGACTACGATATTGACGAGTCTTTTGGGGACAATAATGAAGTTTTTGATGGGGCTGTCTTTAAGCCAGGGTTTTAGCTTATCGTCAGAGAGGACAATTTCTTTGAGGCGGGCTTCTTCTGTATCCGCAGGCACTTCTATCCGGGAACGCACCTTGCCGTTTATCTGGATAACCAAAGTAACGGTCTCATCGATGATCAAATCAGGATTATACCTGGGCCATTGCGCCTTCAGGACGCTTTCTTTATTGCCGCAGGCCTGCCATAGTTCTTCGCAAAAATGCGGGGCAATAGGGCATAGAAGCAGGATAAGGTCCATAAATACTTCCTTATCCGCTCCTGTCTGGTAAATGGCATTTACCAACTCCATAAGACTGGCTATAGCGGTGTTGAATTTAAAACCTTCTATATCTTCGCTGACCTTTTTAATAATCTTGTGCGTAAAACGCACCAGCTGCGGGCTGGCCTTACTCTTAAGGTTATCCTGTATACGCCAAACGCGGTTTAAAAACTTATACGCGCCCTCGATCCCCCGCTCATCCCATTCCAGTTCTGTTTCAGGAGGCGCTGCAAAGAGCATAAACAACCTCAGGGTATCTGCCCCGTATTTATTGATAATGGCATCCGGGTCAACGACATTGCCCCTGGATTTAGACATCACCTCGCCTTCTTTAAGCACCATCCCCTGGGTAAGGAGGCGCTTGAAAGGCTCATTGAAGTCCACCAGCCCTAAGTCCTGGAAGAATTTGGTGAAAAAACGCGAATAGAGTAAATGCAAGATAGCGTGTTCAATACCGCCGATATACTGGTCAACCGGCATCCAGTATTCCGCCTCCTGGGCGTTAAATACGCCTGCCTGGTAATGAGGGCTGGTAAACCTCAAGAAATACCAGGAAGAATCAAAGAATGTAGCCATGGTATCTGTTTCGCGGCAAGCAGGGGATTTGCATTTAGGACAGGTTACTTCCACAAAATCCTTTACCTTGCCCAGAGGGCTTCCGCCTTCACCCGTGAAAGGGGCATCCTCAGGCAGGAGGACCGGCAAATCCTCATAAGGCACAGGCACTATCCCGCAACCTTCACAATATATGATCGGAATAGGGCTGCCCCAGTAACGCTGGCGTGAGATAAGCCAATCGCGCAAGCGCCAGTGGGCCTCAATCTTACCCATCCCTTTCTCTTGCATCCAGCGGGCAATCTTAATCTTGGCCTCCTGATTAGGCAGGCCGTCGAATCCCGGGGAATTTATCTGTATACCCTCTCCCTGATAGGCCTCTTTTATTTCTCCAGCTGATAATTTATGGTCTAGGCCCTGCGGTTGAATAACTACCCGCATCGGCAGGTTATGTTCTTTTGCAAAAAGGAAATCACGCTGGTCATGAACAGGCACAGCCATAATCGCGCCGGTGCCGTATTCCATCAAGACATAATCCGCCACCCATATCGGTATTTCTTCCCGGTTAACCGGGTTTATGGCGTAAGCCCCGGTGAAAACCCCCTCCTTATCAACCTCTGGGGACTTAGTCGCTGAATGGTTTTCTTCGCTTACCTTATTGATAAAACGCAAAACCTCTTTTTCCTGAGGCCTGCCTTTAATAATATTCTTTACCAGCGGATGCCCGGGGGAAAGGACTATATAAGTTGCCCCGAATATGGTATCCGGCCGGGTGGTAAAAACCGAAATCACCTCCTGATTATCCCTGGCCTTAAAATATATCTCTACCCCCTCGCTCTTGCCTATCCAGTTAGCCTGCATAGCCAGGACCCTCTCCGGCCAGTCTTTGAGCTGATTTAAATCCTCCAACAGGCGCTGGCGGTATGCGCTAATCTTTAAAAACCACTGCTTTAAGTCCTTCTGTTCCACCCGGGTATGACAGCGCCAGCATTCTCCGTCAATAACCTCTTCATTGGCCAAGGTAGTCTCGCAATTAGGGCACCAATTCACCTCAGAAGCCTTCTTATATGCCAGGCCGCGCTCAAACATCTTCAAGAATATCCACTGGTTCCATTTATAATAATTACTGTCGCAGGTAGACACCTCCCTGCCCCAGTCGTAAGAAAAGCCCATCCTTTTTAACTCTGCTTCCATCTCCTGTATACATCTATGCGTCCATATATCCGGCTTGGTCTTATTTTTTATGGCGGCATTCTCCGCCGGCTGGCCAAAGGCATCAAAACCCATAGGATGCAGAACATTAAAACCCTGCATTCTCTTAAAACGCGCCGCCACATCTCCAATAGTATAATTCCTCACGTGGCCCATATGGATCTTGCCCGAGGGGTAAGGAAACATCTCCAGGAGATAATATTTCGGTTTCCCCCCAGCAGCCTCAGCCCTGAACACCTTTTTCTCCTGCCAGTACTTCTGCCACTTTTCTTCTATATTTTTAAAAGAATACTCCATGGTTATCCCTTTTGCATAGCCCGCACCACTTTTAAGTTCATCTCATCGCTGCGGATAGTGTCCTTGGGTGTCTCCAGTATAAAAGAAAGATTGCTTAATACAGGATGCCTGACAATCCTTCTCATTGCCTCCTGGCCTATTTTTCCCTTACCGATATGTTCATGCCGGTCGCGTTTTGAACCTAAAGGATCTTTGCTGTCGTTTAAATGTATAACCTGCAGCAAGGATAAGCCTACTAATTTCTTTATTTCATCCAGGGTATCCTCCAGCCCTTCCTTTGTTGCAATATCGTAGCCGGCAGAATATGCGTGCGCCGTATCAAAACACAGGCCTATGCGCCTCTTGTCATTTAAGCCCTGGATCACCTGCCTGTGATGCGAGAATTTATAACCCAGCCAAGAGCCGGAACCAGAGGTATTCTCCAGAAGTATCCCTACCTGTGTATTCTTGGTCTTCTCAATAATTATATTTAATGCCTGCGTAAGCCTTTCTAAGCCGGCCTGCTCAGAGGTATCTTTATGGCTGCCCATATGAGTAACTATATAATCCGCCTTTAAGGCCTGCGCCTCCAGTATATCCTCTATGTAGGCCTCAATGGAGGCATGGTATAGCTTGGGGTTAGGAGAGGCCAAATTAATCAGGTAGGGGATATGGATAAAAACCGGTTTTATCTTAAACTCATCCCGGCTCTGAATAAATTTATCAATATCCTGAGGGGCCATAAAATCGGTACGCCAGCGCTGGGGACTGCGGCTGAATATTTGCATAGTGTCACAACCAAGCGCTGCCGCCAATTTAGCCGCCTCTGATATATCTCCTGCCCCGGAAATATGGACTCCTAAGTGCATTTTTTAATTATAGCAGGCAGGGGGACCTTGTCAATTAAGAAGAAAAATAAGGATAGCCTGGCTTAAACGCTATCTTATAAGTTTGGCAGGTTCTTTATCGCCTCATCTATGTCTTTTTGCGAATATCCCGATTCTTTCAATGTTTACTTTTTCCCCTCTTTAAAAGCTGCCCCACATGCAAAAGGGCGGCTTTCCTGCCCGCCCTTAAAAAATAAAATATTATTTTCGCATTCTGTAATTTTCCTTGTCGGAATTTGATTCTGGTTGTGGCTCCGCGCTCACTGCTCGGCTTGCCGCCTCGCTACGTTCGCTGCGGCATCCACCAAAATTTTCCTTGTCGGAAAATTTTGGTGGAGCTGAGGAGGATCGAACTCCTGACCCCTTGCATGCCATGCAAGTGCTCTCCCAGCTGAGCTACAGCCCCGAGACTCACTTTACTTGCGCCGAGGGGCGTCCCTAAGCTATCAACTATCTGGGGGACAGCCCCAAGCGTGTTCAAATATCATACGGGGCGTCCCATAACTAGTGACTATTAAGGGACAGCCCCATCTCAATACTTGTGACCTTGCTACTTCTAACTTATTCTCCCTGTGGCTTCTGCTCCTCTTTCAACTGAGGAACCTCAAGGTATTTTATCAACAAAGACCAGGTACGGCTGCCTATTACGCCATCAGGATTAAGCTTGTTTGCCTCCTGGAACTTCTTTATTGCCTCTTTTGTTTCCGGACCGATATCGCCGTCAACAATCCCGCTATAAAAACCGGCGTTTTTTAAAGCGATCTGGATTTCCTTGCCGTTGGGCATGCGTATCGGCTGGACCTTTGCCTCATCTAACTGCTTACGCATATCCAGGTTTTCCTCCTGCTGCTGCTTAAGTTCTCCTTCCAGTGAACCGATCTTAGCCTGCAGCTCCTGGATTCTAGCCTCGGAATTCACCTTAGCCGTTGTGGCGCATCCGGAAATAATAAGAACTGATCCTAAAACAAGCATAAGGACTAAACGCATCTTATCCTCCTTTTAAACTGAAAAATTATTATACCTTAAATTTATGGAATTGACAAACAAGTTTTTAGATAGTATTATTGAGAAGAAGAATTTACGCCGAAGTGGTGGAATGGCATACACGTCGGTCTCAAAAACCGATGGGCGCAAGCCCGTAAGGGTTCAACTCCCTTCTTCGGCATTCTTAATTCAAGGGTTCTCCCGCCAAATATTCGCTTCGTCGTTTTCTGCGAAAACTCCTCGCATTTGCCGGGATTAATTCGGCCATACAGCTTATGTCGCCTTTCTGACTCCATAAGCTGTGGCCTCATTAAAACTCCCTTCTTCGGCATTCTTAATTCAAGGGTTCTCCCGCCAAATATTCGCTTCGTCGTTTTCTGCGAAAACTCCTCGCATTTGTTAGTAGTATTTCCCCTGAAAACACCTTCCTAGCAGTTTGTCAATTAAACTACTAACCCCAAGATTACTACGCTCAGGAATCTTAGTCAAGAAATGTTGCTACACAAAAAACTATTCTGTTTTCAATAAGGACCCACCCGCTATGTCGCAATCCACACAGAAGGTGAAGCACTTGCCTATTAGATAGGGCAAGGCGCAATAAATAAAAAACTCGGCGGTGCGCCATGCCGAGCCTCTTGTGTATATGGCTTGAAAGCCAACAAAAAATTCATGTTAGATTTTGCTATTCCAACCGTCTATTATAGTAAAAAGGAAGAAATAATTATGCCCGATTTGATTTCCATAGAAGTAATAACGAGCAAGATTTTTGTAATAAGAGGTAAAAAGGTAATGCTGGATAGAGACCTAGCACAGCTGTACGAAGTAACAACAAAAAGACTAAATGAACAAGTAAAACGGAATATAAAGAGGTTCCCGGAAGATTTTATGCTTAAGTTGACTAAAAACGAGAAAGATGAACTGGTCGCAATTTGCGACCGGCTCAATTCCATGAAGCATTCAACCGTCTTGCCTTATGCATTTACAGAACAGGGGATAGCTATGCTGTCGGGGGTATTAAATAGTAACCGCGCTATTGCGGTAAATATCCAGATTATGCGGGCTTTTACTCAATTAAGGCGAATGCTTTTGACTAACAGGGATCTTAGGTGCAAAATTGAAGAAATGGAAAGAAAATACGATAAGCAGTTTGCAATGGTATTTCAAGCGATAAAACAATTGCTGGAGCCGCCACCGGTAAAGCCGAAGCCGCCAATTGGGTTTCGTGCTTAAAATATGATACTAAACTAAGTCAAACGGCATATTAACAATATATTCGCCTTTCAAGGGAAACACTATTACAATAGTAGGCATAAAGCGGAGGCACGAGGTTAATCTTTGTGATAAATCCCATCAGGCATTATCCATTCTATCTCTTAAAAGGAACCAATAGCAAAGATGAGCTTGATTTCCTTACAACTGCATGGGCTATACCACCGATAAAAACTTCCTCTATCCAACCCCTGCCTTGCGTCCCCATTACAACCAGATTATATTTATTATTATTTATCTCATTGATGATTGCCTGCTTTGCATGTCCCGTCTCAAGCTTGACAATTACTTCCTTTATTCCTCTGTCTAACAGGGCTTGTTTCAAAACGTCAAGCCGCTGTTTATCTATAGTATTAAACTCTGTTAATCTGTGCCTTAAATGGGGGAATATAATACTTACATCCTGAACGTGATAAAGAGTAATTTTTGCGTTGTAATGGCCGGCGACACTTGCCAAAACCTCAAAAGCTATCTTTGCATTATCAGAAAAATCTGTAGGAAATAGGATATTGCCTGACAAATCAAAAGCGCAAATATTAGGTTCTTCTTTAGGGCATTTAATAACAAGGGCGGGAATCTTAAGGTTTCTAATAATACTATCGGAAACACTGCCCAATAATATTTCCTTTGACATGCTCTTCCCATGGGAACCTAAAATCAAGAGTTCATAACCTCCATCCGCAATCAAACGGTTTATCTCCGCAAAAGGAACCCCATAGCCGAAAGAATATGACGCAGTAATACCTGTCGCTTTTAATCTTTCTGCTTGCCCTTCTATAGCCGGCCTTTCTGCATTTTCAAGCGTCTCTTCAAGCCCGCCTGCGGTTTCTACTGAAATAATATGGGCAAGTTTTGCTTCTTTCGAAAAGGCCTTTCCATAATGAGCAATACAATCTACGACCTTATCTGAGGCCCTTGATAAATCGGTAGCAATCAATATTTTTTCCCACATCGGCTTTCCCTTTTCTATTTTTACCGGTTCTGGAATTATTTTCTTCTTTGGCTCAAACCAGTGGCGGGTCTTATTTGAGAAATTAACCAGGCTCAGCATTATCGGCACTTCGGTAAGGACCCCTACCACAGTAGCAAGCGCCGCCCCGCTCTTTAATCCAAACAGAGAAATTGCCACGGCTACGGACAACTCAAAAAAGTTACTTGCGCCAATCATTGCCGCAGGAGAAGCAATTCCGTGAGCTAAACGCCATTTTCTAGACCATAAATAACCTATAAAGAAAATGAAATAAGTCTGGATTGTCAGTGGAACGGCTATTAACAATATATGAAGAGGATTCCCGAGTATAATATTCCCCTGAAAAGCAAAAAGAATGATTAAAGTCAACAGTAATCCCAGGATTGTTACCGGTTTAAGTACCTTTAAAAATACGTTTTCAAACCAATCTGCCCCTTTCATCTTCAATAGATATACCCTGGAGATATACCCGCCTGCGAGCGGGATAACAACAAAAAGAATAGTAGAGTATATTAAGGTATCATAAGGCACCGTTATCTGGTTTACGCCAAGTAGAAATTTAACGATAGGAACAAAGGCAACTAATATAACAAGGTCATTTACTGCTACCTGAACCAGGGTATAGGCGGGATCGCCTTTAGTTAAATAGCTCCAGACAAAGACCATGGCTGTGCAAGGCGCGGCCCCCAAAAGTATGGCGCCGGCAATATATTCTTTAGCTAAAGCCGGGTTGATAAAAGCGGCGAATATGTATTTTAAGAATACTGCGGCGAATACCGCCATAGTAAACGGCTTAATCAGCCAATTTACAACTAATGTTACTACTAACCCCCTGGGTTTCTTACCTGCCCTCACGATACTAGAGAAGTCAATCTGCACCATCATAGGATAAATCATCAACCAGATAAGCACCGCAACCGGGATATTGACCTGTGACACTTCCAACCTGCTTAAAAAATTTACTCCCGCAGGAAATATCTTTCCAATGATTACGCCAGCGATGATACAAAAAATGACCCAGAGAGAAAGATACCTCTCAAAAAATGGGAGCCTTACATTGCTATTGGTTTCAGACATACGCATATCCCCACATAATAAATCCCCACAAGTACAAATATACCGCCTGTAATTTTCCTCATCCAGAATTCAATCTTTGTCAGCTTACTAAACCAATAGCTTAACGAAGTAAGGCCCGCGGCAATCGCAACAGCAAAAGCTAATACCGGTAAGCCCGTGCCGATTCCGTAAATGAATGGCAGCGTTACCCCAAACTTGGACTGAAGAGCGAGCGGAATGAGACTGCCGAAGAAAAGCGCTGCTGATACCGGACAAAACGCAAGCGCAAATACCGCTCCTAATAAGAATGCCCCCGGGACACCCGCTTCAACAAGCTTATTGTGATGCTTCTGGGAAAGCGATAATCCCGGAAAATTTATCTTAATTACATCCAGCAATATTAATCCGGTAACAATCAAGATAGGCCCAAGGGCCTTTACCATATATTTCTGCAGAAATTGCGCTACCTCAGGGATCCCCAAAATAGAATTAATAAGAATAAACCCCAATAGCGCATAGGTAATCATTCTGCCAACGGTATAGGCGATGCCGGAAAGCAAAACCAAAAATGGATGAGTTATCTTTTTGGCTAAGAACGATATGGCTGCCACATTAGTAGCTAAAGGACAAGGGCTGATCGAGGTTAATATTCCCAGCCACAAAGCCGAGCCAAAAACAATCAATATATCTGTCATTGTGCTTCCTTCAATAAATCGGTGGTCTCGCTCTTTACATAATCAATAAACCTCTGCTTATCTCCGGCATATTCCCAGATCTTATCCAGATTTTTCCATTTTGTTTCCTTGCCGTTTCTGACTAAAGACAAGATAAGAGATTTGGTATAAAGCTTGTAATCGCTGCCATAGTGTTCATTACCTTTATATTCTACATTAACAACCTCAAACTCTAACACCCCAGATAAAAGTGCATCCTTAAAATTAGTTTCTATCGCTTCTTTTGAATACTGTTCCAGCTTATGGCAAGTCGGACAACGAAATGTCCCGTGGAAATAATATGCTATAACCTTGCCTGACCCGTCTTTTTGCTCAGAGAACACCTTTGGGCTAAACAAGAAAAAGGCCACCAGGAATATTACGATTATTTTTTCAATACTGCCTCCCTACTTAACCAGAATATTTTTTATTTCATCCTTACTCAATACTTCACCTGAAGAAATCACCGTGCCATCTATAGCCAAAGCAGGCATCATCATTACGCCATATTCAATAATCTGTGCGATATCCGTTACCTTGCCGATCTCGGCATTAATATCTAACTCCTTTACAGCCGCTTCAGTGTTAGCGATAAGTTGTTTACATTTAGGACAACCTACTCCTAAAATCTCGATTTTCATGGCCTATCCCCCTTTATACTTAACGGCTTGACAGCGCGCACCTTAATACTCGCCACTGAATCTTTAACGCCTTGTAAGTCTCCCTGCTTTATGCCTGGCTTATTTTTAACAGCCTGCGCAGTAACGTCATTTGCCATCGCTTCGATAGGATAATTGGATTGGCTAACAACCTTAACATCCACAAACCCTGCCTTTTTGATAAAACTAAGATATTCATCTTTCATAGTTGCGCCGGCAAGACAGCCCACATACGCCTCAACCGAGTCTTTTATAATATCCGGCAGATCCTTTACTAAAACCAGATCCGAAACCATAAGCCTGCCTCCGGGCTTAAGTACCCGGAAAGCCTCTTTGAAAACTTCCTGCTTTTCTGGCGAAAGATTAATTACACAATTGGAAATAATTACATCGATTGATTTATCCTCAACCGGAAGCTTCTCAATCTCGCCAAGCTTGAATTCAACATTTGTGCAGTTGACCTTCTTGGCATTCGCGCGTGCTTTCTCAACCATCTCTGGCGTCATATCCACGCCGATGACGCGGCCTGTCCTGCCTACTTTCCGCGCCGCAAGAAAGGCGTCAAACCCAGCACCGCTACCCAGGTCAAGAACAATATCCCCCTCCTGCAAAGAGGCAATAGCAACCGGATTACCACAGCCAAGGCCTAAATTAGCCCCCTCTGGCACAGTACCCATCTCCACTTCGCTATACCCTACCGCTTTGCTTATAACCTTGGCTTGTTTTATACTTCCACAGCAGGAGCCTGCTGAACAACAGGAAGTATTCTGCGTTGCTACTTTGGCATAGCCTTCTTTAACAATTCTCTTTATTTCCCTGTTTTCTTTTTTCATTGCATATCCCCTTTATTTGACTATAAGACCAAAGATCATTCCTGTTATGGTAGCCATAATGACTACCAAACTGACATAAATGGCTGTTTTCTTGGTACCTATAATGCTTCTTATCACAAGCATGCTCGGAAGGCTTAATGCGGGGCCAGCCAACAACAAAGCCAGTGCCGGTCCTTTCCCCATACCTGCATTCATCAATCCCTGCAAGATTGGTACTTCAGTAAGAGTGGCAAAATACATAAACGCCGCAACAATTGATGAGAAGAAATTAGCCCGAAGGGAATTGCCACCCACCAACATGACAACAAATCTTGAAGGAATAACGCCCTCATGGCCTACCCTTCCTAATAGGAACCCCGATACAAGTACCCCACCCAAGAGAAGCGGAAGTATCTGGAGCGCAAAACCCCATGTCGCGCCAGTCCATTCCTTTAATTCTTCCTTCTTAAACCAGCTAAAAAGGGTAACAGCTAAAACTACCAAGAAAAACCCGGTAATCCACCATTTATAAGTGTAAATCAAACTCCAAACTCCGGTATCTCCTGCCAAAGGTTTCCCCCAATTGGCAAATATAAGCACAGCGACCATGGAAAAGAAATAAACAACATTCTGCCATAAAGGACGAGTTTCTTCTACTTCCCCTACATTGAAATCACCGCTTGCATGGCGTGCCCTTTCTTCTTTCAAAAATATGAGGTGCATCAATAAACCAATAACTACGCTAAATATCACAGCACCCATTGCCCTTGCTAAACCCAGCTGCCAGCCGAGAATGCGTGCGGTAAGAATAACAGCAAGGACATTTATAGCCGGCCCCGAATAAAGAAATGCTATCGCCGGCCCAAGCCCAGCCCCTCTTTTATAAATACCCCCAAAAAGGGGTAATACCGTACAAGAACATACTGCTAAGATGATACCTGAAACCGAGGCTACACTGTATGAAAGGAACTTATTAGTTTTCACGCCGAAATATTTCATGACTGACGCCTGGCTCACAAAAACAGAAATAGCGCCCGCTATAAAAAATGCGGGCACCAGGCACAAAAGCACATGCTCCCGGGCATACCATTTGATGAGTGCTAAGGCTTCAAAGATTGCATTGTTAAAACGCATACTTTCTACCGGCAAATAAAAACATGCCAGAAACGCCGCTAAGATATATAAAAACTTTTTCCATTCTTTCATTTTTTACTCCCTCCGCCGATCTTACAACAGCCTCCTTCAATACGGATAGCTTTAATATTTACCAGGCCGTCTGCAATCTTTTTCTGAGCAGAAGTCAAAATCCTAGAAAAGGTAGGCCTGGATACTTTCATCAATTTTGCGGCGTCAAACTGCTTTAATTCTTCGAGGCAGGCAAGGCGCACAGCCTCAAATTCATCAAGAGTCAAATAAACGCCCTCTAATCTATTTAGAGGTTTGCATAACGGTTTAAAACAACGCTCGCCGGGAACACATTTTACCCATCTTATCTTTTTTGGCCTCAAGAAAACCTCCATACTTATGAACAAATGTTCATAACTAATTTAACATAGTATACTCAATTGTCAACAAAATTTAGAAGAGAATAATGTCAGTTTGTAAGTTATTTGTTCACAAGGGCTAACGGGCGAAGGACCCGTCCCCGGGAAGGTAAGGACGGATGCGGCGGTAAATACGCTGGGCGATTATTTTGTAACCTTGAGCATTAGGATGCAGGAAATCGCTCTTCATACTGGGGTCGGTGATGATGCCGTTTAAAATGGAGGGGATTAATATTGCCTTATTCTCTCTGGCAAGACGGGAGAAAAGTACTCCGTAGTCCCGTAAAAATACACCCGCGCTCATATCCGCTATTGCTACCATCGCCCCTTTTGCCTGTATCCTTTCCACTATCAATTGGATATTATTGATGGTTTCCTCCTTGGGGAGTTTCCTTAAAAAATCATTTCCCCCAAATTCCACGATAACCAGAAAGGGCTCCTTTTCCAGGACATCCGTTTCAAGACGCATGAGCGCATCCTCAGATGTATCTGCGTCTACCCCGGCGTTAATCACGGGGATATTTGTCATTCGGCTTAAGGCAGATGGGTAATCTTCTCCGGGGTTTACGCCGTAGCCGAAAGTAATACTGTCTCCGAAGCAGATTATATTCTTTCCTGATGAATTTATATTCTTAATTTCCTTCTTGGCGCATCCGCAAAGTAAAACCAACGCCACTAAACAATAAATAATACTTCCTGGTAGATTATTCTTCATGCCTTATCCTTAATTGCCCGCAGGCACCCTCAATGTCTTGCCCCCGGGCCTTCCTTAAGGTGACGTTTATGCCGTTTTTTAAGATAAAATCCCGGAATAACAAAACATCCTTTTTCTTTGCAGGCCTTGCCCCTAATTGACGGATGGAATTTGACGGGATAAGATTTACCTTGGCCAGCCTCAAATCCCCCAATAGTTCACTTAATCTCAAGGCATCCCGTAAAGAAGAATTCAGGCCCTCAATAAGGATGTATTCAAAGGTAACCTGGCGGCCGGTATCATCCATATATTTCTTACAGGATGAAATAAGTTTTCTTAAGGGGTATTTTTTATTTACCGGCATCAGAAGCGACCTGGCCTTGTCTTCGGCGGAATGCAAAGAAACAGACAGCTCTATTTGCATATGCTCGCCAGCAAGCCTTTCTATCCCGGGGATGATCCCGCAAGTGGAGATGGTAATCCGGCGTGCGCCTATGTTAAAGGCAAGAGGGGAATTCAACATCTTTATCGCACCGAGAACATTGGCGTAATTATCCAAGGGTTCCCCCGTGCCCATAAAAACAATATGGGTGATTTTTCTGCTGCGGTTGTTATTTTTCAGGTACAAGGCCTGTTCAATTATCTCGCCCTGGCTCAGATTTCTTTTAAATCCGAGGACGCCGCTGGCGCAAAATTTACAGGCGAATTTGCAGCCTGCCTGGGAAGAAATACAGGCAGTAACCCTGTTCCCGGAAGGTATCACTACTGCCTCAATGAGGCTTTTATCTTTTAACTCCAAAAGGAATTTTTCTGTGCCGTCAGTAGAGGTGAGTTTTTCTTTAAGTTTTATCCCAGAGGAGAGAAGATTATCATCCAGCCGCTGCCTTAAGGCAAAAGGCAGGTCGCTCATTTGCATAAAATCAGAGACGCCCTTCTGGTATATCCATTTAAAAACCTGACGGGCATGGTAAGGTTCTTTCCCCCAGGCCTTAATCAGACCTGCTAACTCTTCTTGAGAAAGACAGCATATATTTGTTTTCTCCATGAGAAGATGGGGATTATGTTTTAACAAGGCGCAATTTCTCTTTATCTATCTTTCCGGTGCGATTCTTAGGCAGGTCATCCGCAAATTCAATATAATGCGGGATTTTAAAATGCGCCAGGGATTGGCGCAGGAAATAGCGTAACTCTGCTTCATCAAGGGCTTCTCCTGCCCTGGGGACTACAAATGCCTTAGGAACTTCTCCTCTTATTTTATCCGTAATGCCTATGACCGCTGCCTCTCTTACTTTGGGATGGCGCTGGATTGCCTCTTCGACTTCCGCAGAAAAGACTATCTCACCGGATACCTTTATCATGTCCTTTTTCCTGCCTACAATAGAAAAACGGCCCTCGCTATCTAATCTGGCCACATCCCCGGTCTTAAGCCATCCATCTTCAGTAATAGCCTCTTCTGTCAACCCCGGCTCTTTATAATAACCTGCCATTACTGCCTTGCCCCTGATCCAAAGTTCCCCTTCTTGTCCCTGCCCTAAAACCATGCCCCTGTCATCCACAATCTTTGCCTCAGTGCCTGGAGGGAATTTCCCCGTATAAGGTATTTCCTTGGTATTTGTGCCTGTAGGAAGATAGGTATTGGGGGCTGAAGTCTCAGTCATGCCCCAACCGTTTAAAAGATAGGCATTAGGACAGGCCTTGTGGAATTTCTCTAATAAAACAGGGGAAGAAGGCGCCCCGAATACCACCGCATATTTTAAAGAAGAGAGGTTGAATTTATCATATTCTTTCAAGGAGAGTATGGCCACATACATAGAAGGAACGATGCAAAAGATAGTAACACTGTACTTCTCTATATTCTTTAAGAATTCCAGGGGATGGAACCGTTCCATCAAAACCAGGGTAGTGCCGAAATAAAGCATAAAAAGCAGGTAATCCAGGCCTCCGATATGGGAAAAAGGAACCCCTGAGCAGATAAAACTATCCTGATCCTGCGGGTGGAGAAAATAATTTACGCACTCAACGGGACTACCCAGATGGCCGTAGGTAAGAAGCACGCCCTTAGGATGGCCCGTTGAACCTGAGGTATAAAATATAGCGGAGTAATCATTCTCATCCGCCGCTTCTTTCTGAAAACCAGGCTTTTCTTCCCATAATCTCTTCCAAGGTATAAGCCCCTGTGGGGTATCTTCCCCGAAAAGAATTATTTCTTTTAAACCCGGGCATTTATTTTTAATATTTTCCAGGTCCATGCCCTTTTTTCTCTGGGCGATCAGGGCCTTGCTTTCGCTATGGTTGATGAAATTCACCACCTCTTCCTCTGTAAGCATGAAATCTAAAGGGACGCATACGCCCCGCAAGAGGAATATACCTAAGAAACTCAGGATGTATTCCGGGATATTAGGAAGGAATACGGCTATCTTATCCGCCTTTTTGAGGCCTAAAGACCTTAAGCCGCAGGAAACATTAAACGAAGAGCCCTTGAGTTCTTTGAAAGTCAGGCGGGTATCGCGAAAAATAAGTGCTGCCTTATGCGGATAATCTTGTGCCTGTTTTTCTAAAAGTTGGAAGAAATCCATGGCTAAAATCCGTACCAGTAACTTACCAACGGCCGGGAATCCTGTTCTTTAGAAATGATAGTATTCTTAAGGCGGGTATACTCTAAAAAACCCTCCCTGCCTAATTCTTTACCAAAACCACTCTGCTTAAAACCGCCATAAGGGGCTTCACTGTAAAACATACCATAGGTATTAATCCAGATTATACCGGCGTTGATTCTTTCGGCTAAATCTAGAGCCTTCTTTTGGTCTTTTGTCCAGATAGCGCCTGCCAGGGCAAAAGAAGAATTATTCGCTATCTTTGCTGCTTCATCTATCCCGGAAAACTTGCATATACAGGCAACCGGGCCGAATATCTCTTCCTGAAAAACAGCCATATCCGCTCTGACCTCAGTAAAAACCGCAGGCTCAAGAAAGAACCCGGATTTAAACTGTTCACCTTGAGGGACATTCCCGCCGCACAATATTTTTGCGCCCTCCTGTTTTGCCTTTTCTATGCAGGCAATAACCTTATCCCTCTGCCCACGGGAAATTAAAGGGCCCATCTGGGTCTGATAGTCAATCCCCGGGCCTAACTTAATACGTTTGGCCTTCTCTTTAAAGATAGAGGCAAAGTCATCATAAATATCTTCCTCAACCAGGATGCGCGACATAGCCGTGCACATCTGCCCCTGGTTTAAAAATATAGAGCACAACAGGCCATTGGCAGCTGTCTCTAGGTCTGCGTCTTTGAAGACGACAGCAGCAGATTTCCCTCCCAATTCCATTATTGTCTTCTTAATATAAGAAGAAGAATATTCGGCAATCTTCCTTCCTGCCTCATTGCTCCCTGTAAAAGAAATCATATCCACCCGTTTATCGGCGCAAAGCGCCCTGCCTACCTTCTCTCCGCTGGCATTGATTATATTGACCACGCCCTTGGGAATCCCGGCATCATCTATAATCCTGGCTAATTCCAGGGTGGTTAAGGGTGTCAGGCTTGAGGGTTTTAAGACTATAGTATTGCCTGCGCAAAGCGCAGAAGCCATCTTCCAGGATGCAATCAAAAGGGGATAATTCCAGGGTACGATCAGAACGACTACACCCACAGGCTCACGCTGCAACCTGCATTGCGCCTGGCCTTTTATTTCTAACGCTTCTTCTTTCAGGTATCTCTCAAAATTATTGGCCAGGCAGGAAAAGGCCTGTGCAGAAGAAGGTATATCCATAAAGGTGGATTCTTTAATCGGCTTTCCTGTGTTTAAGGTTTCCAGGCGCGCCAATTCCGCAGCCCTATCCAATATGCCCTGGGATATCTTCAGGATAAGATCCTTGCGCTCTCCTGGAGATATTTTAGTCCATGGCCCTTGATCAAAGGCAAGGCGGGCAGCTGATAAAGCCGCATTTACATCTTCATCACCGGCTAAACAAGCCTCGGCAATCATCTCTCCTGTTGCCGGGTTAATCACTGCCTGTCTCTGAGAGGTCTCCTTAAATTCACCGTTAAGATATAAAGAATACCGGCAAGTCATATTCTACCCCGAACGTAAATTTAAACCTTAGCTTGAAGATAAAGGCTTAAACTTTACTTCTTTAAATAATTCAAAGAGGCGGTTAAAAGGCACATACCATTTAGATAACTGGCCTAATTGCCCCTCTAGTTTCATTTTTCCCTGGGTTACTGCCACAAAAGAATCCAGCCTGCCTAAGAATACCTGCTCCCATACCGCAGCGGGTGCTGAAATCACAAAAGGGGCATTGGCATCGGTATCCAGTTTGACAATTCTTCCTTTCTCAAAATGGAACTTATAAGCCTGGCCTGTATCATCCATCTTTATCGCCAGGGTTAATGTCAGGTCTAATTCTTTTCCTTTTAAGCCTATAAGCTCATCCTGGTTTACCAAATCTACTATAGCCTGTACATGCCCCTGCGAAAACATCGCTGAGGCGTCTTCGCTTGTAGTAATATCTTTCTTAAACGCCTTATCCAGGCCATCAAGGATGCCTTTATCAAAAAGCCTGGCCACAGCTGTCACCCTTACCGTCTCTTCCAGTGCCTCAATCAGGCCCAGGCCGTGCCTAAACTCATCCGTCATACAAACTACGCCATGGTTTTTAATTACTACCAGGCTGTTGGCCTTCAGTGCCTCGATTACCTCATCGGGCCTGGTGATGCTGGGGGTCTCCTGGATTATAACCGGCACATCACCCAGATAAATCCTGGATTCAAAAGTCAGGGCTTTCAGGTTATTATACACGGCGAAATAACCGTTAGTTAAAGGGGGATGGCAGTGGATAACAAATTTGGCAGCAAAATTTTTATAAATAAGCCTGTGCAAAGGGTACTCTGTGCTCAACTGTTTATCCATGCCGGGTTCCTGCGTAAGGCTTACTTTCTTTATATCCCCTATCTTCAAACTGCCTAAATATGCGCCGGTTACGGTAATAAATATTTCTTCTTCGCTTATCCTGGCGCTTAAATTGCCTGCGGATGCCGATACCAGGCGCAGGGAAGAAAGCCTCCTGCCTGTTTCAATTATTTGTTTCTTCAGCGCCATTTCTTTATCGAATATCATTTTATATCTTAAGATAAATGTGCCGCGTAATTAACCTTTTAGGGGTAATATCAAATGCCGGGTAATACCCTTCAACTCCCAGAGGGGCAATACGCCTGCCGCAAAACTCCAATAATTCCTTCTCAGGCCTTATCTCTATGGGGATATCTTTGCCGCTTTCTGCCTGAGAAGGCGGCGGGCATAACACATAAAAAGGTATCTTAAAATGCCTGGCAAGCAGGGCTATCTGGTAAGTGCCGATTTTATTAGCGATATCGCCATTGCGCGCCAGGTGGTCTGAGCCCACTACCACTTTATTAATCCTTCCTTCAGACATGACCTCTGCCACGGCATTATCCGGTATCACCGCTACCTTAAATCCGGCGCGTTTAAGCTCCCAGGCGCTCAAGCGCGCGCCTTGCAGATAAGGCCTGGTCTCGGTGACAAAAAAACTGATACGCTTTCCCTGTCTGCGGCAGAATTCACCCGTCAAGGGAAGTAGTCCGCTGACATTACAATGTGTAAGTATAGTATCTTTGTCTTTTAGCAAACGGCTCAACTCCTCAGCCTGCCGGATGCGCAAAACCTTCAAACCCTCGAGAAACCCTGCTATGTTTTTCTCTAAATCCGCTCCCTTATCCGCCCATTCCAGGACCATACCCGTAAGATACTTAAAGGAAAGGGTCGGGCGGGTAGCGTTAATGGCCCGTGCTATCTTTGTAAGGAGGAGGGGCAGGTTTTTCTTGTCTTTGTTTCGCCTTAAGACCAAAAGGAATATATAAAAAACCAGAATAACCTGGCCAACGGCGCGCGTCTTCATCTCTTTAATGGCGCGGCAGGCCTGGTTATAGTTAGCGGCCTTAATATAGGTCAATTTCTGCGGCAGGGCTGTTTCGTCAAGAATATAAATAGCGCCGTTCTTAAATTTAATAGGCCAGAATAAGGGTGAAAATTTCATACCTATCCTTGTTCTAATCTCCTGGCGGTTTCCAGGCCGATTTCAATCAATCTGGACTCCGCCATATAATAAAGAGGGTTCATAAACCCCATCTCACCGGTGACCACATTATCGCTTACCGCCAAAATCGATCCGGCCTTTACCTTATAGGTCTGGGCAATAGTCAGAAGGGCTGAAGAAACCATATCCACGGCAATTGCGCCTTGCCGGCGCTTTTCTTCGACTATCTGCCTGGTCTCCCTAAGAAGCGCATCCGTAGTCCAGGCTATACCCCGGTGCACTTTTACCCCTGCCTTTTCCGCCGTCTCATAAAGCAAGGCGCATATACGCTCATCTGCTTGAGTCTTAAAATCCTTATCCACGTAATAAGGGGTCACCCCGTCTCCGCGGATTACGCCTTCTACTATTATCAGATCGCCTACCTTAATATTCTCATCCAGCGCGCCACACGTCCCGATGCGGATGATATTCTCAATACCGGCGTTGCACATCACTTCCGTAGTAATGGATGTATCCGCAGAAAACCTGCCTCCGTTAATCGCGGTTACCTTGATACCCTTATAAAGGCCGGTGTACATAGTATACTCCATAAAAGAAAAATTACGCAAGGGGTTCTCAAGCTTCTTGATCAAAACTTCAAGTCTGTCCCGCGGCCCGGGTACAATGGCGTATTTTCCCACATCCTGCCTGCGCAACTGCACCATCTCAGTCAGATCCCTGCCGGTCAAATGCACCTCTTTTATCATCTGCATATCATTTCTCCTTTTATAATAATTTTAGTATACCCCCCAAATTCCTGCCTAAAATATTTTTTTTATCCCCCTCAGATATAGATAAATTTTTAACTGCCTGGAGGGAACCGGCGGTATCTTTCTTTGCCGGCCAGTCGCTTCCCCAGAGAATATGCCCAGGGCCTAATAATTCCAGCGCTGCCAGGAAATTCGCTTTCCTGCTGTCGCCGCTGGTATCTATATAAATATTCTTTAAATAATCAGAAGGAATGCCCTTTAAGTCCTGGACGAAATTTATGCCCCTGAGCATCTGATAAGTAGAATCAAAACGTCCGGTGAGGTGGCAGATTACGCCCCCGAAATAGGCAAAGATAAACTTTACTTTACTATTATCACGCAAAATACCGGACATCAGAAGCTTGCCGATACAGATAGTGGTATCAAAGACGTATTCTATGACGGGGGTAAGCAAGGGGTCATTTACCCTCTCAAAGCCTATGGGGTTGATTATCTGAGAATGTACAAATATGGGGATATCTCTCTCCTGCGCTATCTTATATACGGGCAGAAAGATTTTATCATCCAGGTAAATACCGTTGTAACTGGAAGCTAAAGAAATTGCCTGAAAACCTGAATCCTGTATGGCGCGCCTCAATTCATCCGCCATACCCTTGGGGTTATCTACCGGTAAAACCGCTGCCCCGATAAAACGGCCGGGGTAACGCTGGATGGCCTCAGATACAGCCTTATTGTAAACACGGCAGAGGTCACTCAAACTGCCCATTTTCATATGCGCATCAGAGGTAGGATAACTCAAAACCGCCTTATCTATACCTGTCTCATCCATCATTTCAATTTGCGCTTCAATATCCCCCCAGGCAGGAGAAAAAAAATGGGCGTTGTTGATTATCTCCTGTGGCAACCAATGGGAATGGCTGTCTATTATCATATTATATGCCTTCTCCTCGGCTAAAATTACTTATGTTCGGTATCTTTAAAGATACGGCCCAGCATCTCTTGTTCGTATAGCCCCCTTATTTCCTTTAGGGCCTCTATGTTTAATTCTTTCTCTATCGCCTTTTCAATAGCATTCAGTTTTACATCCAGGAAAATAAACTCCGGATTAATTTTTTTACCCCTATACTTAAGCTTAAGGCAGGCCTTTTCTTTTTCTGCGATGTAAAGCCTGAATTCATTAACAGACTTCTCCAGGGACTTTTTTATCTCAGGCAGATATGCGTCTTTAAGTTCCTTTTCCATCTCTTTCAGGATGAGCTCGTCTATATCTAACTGGGTAAACTTGCGCTCATAACGGTCAAACGCCTCTTTGGTATTTTTATAGAGCCAGGCGAGGTATCTTTTTTTTAAATTCAGGATGTCTTCTTTATCCATGTTATTTCTCAGGATGCCTTTGGGCATAGGGGATCACCGGCTTCGTCCAGGGGGTCTGTTGATTTATCACCGCGATCTCTAAAGGACAGACATTGGCCGGGACGGTAACGGCAAACCTCAGCGCATCTTCTATGGCCTCAGTAGTCATAAGCCTGGAGGCTTCGGAGGTAACCTCATCTAATTTTGTGGTTAATTCCGTATCGGTTACCCCGGGCAGAATAGAGGTCACCTTTATGCCAAAGTCGCGCAGCTCCCAGAACAACCCCTTGGAAAACGCCCGCAAGCCAACCTTTAAAGAACTATAGACAATAAAATTACGCGGCAGGGGGTCACAAAGGGTAGAACCGGAGACCAGGTTAATAATGGCGCCGGATTTCCTATTAATCATGTCGTTAATCACCAAACGGATAAGGCGCACGTAACCCAGGTAATTGGTATGCGCCAACCGCTCAAAATCCTCCAGTGGCTGTTCCTGAAAAGGGTACTGGCTGGATACGCCGGCATTATTAACCAGGATATCTATAGCGCCAAATCGCTCTTTTGTTTTTCTAACCAGATTCTCTAAATCCTCTAATTTTGTTACGTCGCAAGGCAGGGGTAATACCTCCACCTTGTATTTCTTCTCAATATCCGCTGCCGCCTCTTTTAACGGCGCTTCCTGGCGCGCGGCAATGCTTAAGTTTACCCCTAATCCCGCTAGAGTAGACGCTAAGGCCTTACCTATCCCCCGGCTTGCCCCGGTAACAATGGCAGTCTTGCCTTTTAAATCTGTTTTCATTAAAACCTCCCTTATTTATGAAGCCCGCGCCGCAAGATAAACCCTTAAGAGACCCTGAGGGCTGAATGCTCAAGCGGCTTAGACAAAAACAAAAGCCCAAGCAGACAAAAGCCAAAGACCGCAAAACCCATTTCCAGCCCTCTCTGCATAAACCATCCCCCCAAGGCTACTCCCAGGCCCCCTGAGATAAAACGCACACTGCTATTTAGGCTGGCGGATTCATTTAAAAAACTCTTCGGTAAATCAGTAAGGCTTACGGACACCCCGGCATGGTTCACCGCCCAACCCAGGCCCCAAATGACCGCTGCTAAAACCAAAGGTAAGGCCGGCATCCTGAATAAAAACAAAACCACCCCCACAATCATCAATATTATACCTATATTTATTGTCTTTAGCCTACCGATTATATCCGCAGACCAGCCGCCCCATACCTCGCCGAATATCCCGCTTAAGCTGGTTAAGGTAACCAGCATACTGATGAAGAACTGCCCAAAGTTATATTTCCTTTCCAGATAAACCCCCAGCCATTGCTGGATGCCGTGATAAAATAAACTGATTAAAAATATATAGGCGAATATGGACAGTATTGGCCGGCTTCTTAAGGCAGCAGAGTAATTAATCTTAAAAGTAGCCTTCTCTTGCCTGAATGCAGGCAGATAAAAATACATAAGCACAAACAGTAAAAACCCCAAGACCGCAGGGATAAAGAATATCATCCGCCAATGGAGGATGCCGCTAAAAAACAATCCGGCCAGAGAAGAAACAAAGGTGGCAGCGAAAAATACGCCCACCAGCCTTCCGCGTTTATTATTTTCAATATGGTTTGAGAGCAGTATCAAGGCCAGGGGTATCACGGAGGCACCAAACACGCCCGCCAGGAACCTAGAGACAAACAAGGTAAAGATACCTTGAGAAAAACCAGCCAGGAGATTAACCGCAGAAAATAAAAATATGCAAGACAATTCCACATTCCTTGCATCATAAAACCTGATTAAAGGGCCGTATAAAAGAGCGGCTAAGCCGTAAGGAAACATATATAACCAGATTATCCTGCCGGCTATAAACGGCGAGACCCTGAAATCTCCTGCTATAGAAGGAACCAGGGCCGCCGCAGCAGCTACATTAAAAGATAAGACCGCCCCCTCCAGGCAAAGTATGATGAAAGTGCTCCTTTTCATCTTTGTAAGCCTCGGATTGATTACGGACCAGGGTATCCTTCAATAACCTCTTTAAAAATCTTCAGGTTATCCTGGGAATGCTTATTAATAAAACCTTCTACCTGTTCATCGGTGAATTTCGCCTCTTTAGCCATCTTAAAATGCTGGATCCAGGCCATCTCTATGCCTTGCGGCTTAGGCGTATAAAGCCAGATAATCTTCATATATTCAAAAGGGAACTTCGGCTCTTCCCTTTCGGCATAGGTAAAATACCTGTCCTTGAATAAAAGACGCCAGGACTGCCAGGACTTGCCTTCATCATCGGTAAGGCGAAAGGTAATCTTATTGCCCTGTTTATCTAGGAGTTCTGCCTTTTGATATTCGCCTCCAAATAATTCCGTCCAGCGAGGGATATCATTAGAGATATCAAATACCTTATCATAAGGCGCATTGATTATAATGGAATTGCAGGTATGCCCCATGGGAACCTCCTATTAGAAATATATTATTCTAAAATAGCCACAGCCCTGGACCAGGCCGCGCCCGCATCCCTGATCTTCACCGGGAAACAGGCGATCTTAAAGCCAAAAGGCGGAAGGCTGCCTAAATTAGCCAGCCTTTCGATATGGGCGTATTCGCGTTTCCGGCCGAAGAAATGTGCCGGCCATAAAAAAGAGGGGTCGCGGTTTTTAAGAAAATCCGCCATCATAAACTTATAAGGCCGGTCAAAACCTAATGTATCAACCCCGATTATCTTAACCCCGCAATCCAGCATAAACCCTATTGCCTCAGGCGCAACCCCCGGATAATTAATTAGATATTCCCTGGTGCCGAAAAACCTGTCGGAGCCGGTACGCAAAAGGACAATATCATACGCCTTGAGCTTATAACCGATCCTCTCTAGCGCCGCTTCTATGTCCTTTCGAGAGATTACCTCGCCTGCCTTTTTTTGGGTAAAGTCCAATACCACCCCGTCGCTAAAACACCACTCCAGGGGTAATTCATTTATGTTCTTTGCGCGCCTGCCTTCGCTGGTGGTCCCGTAATGAAAGGAATAATCCAGGTGTGTCCCTATATGTACCGGGCAATGCACGGTCTCAAGAGAAAGGAACTCCCCGTCAGGAAGGTCCTGCGGCCGGATCATTCTCCTGCCCAGAAAGAATAATACCCTGCCTAAAAGATCCTTTTTCATCATCACCCAATTCAGGTGCCTTACGCCGTCCTTATGTCCTAACCTTTCAATACTGAAAGGATGGACCTCCGGGGCATTATCGTCAATAGGCAGGCTCAAATCCAGGAATCTCATTGGCTTTTTTTGGACTGGATAACCTTCTCAATATCATTAATGGTGGAGAATTTGGTTATCTCTTTTGGGTTTAGTTTAATGCCAAAAGACTTCTCCAGGGCAATAACCGCCTCTACCATTTCCGTAGAATCAACCCCGATGCCGTCAGAAAGCCCTACGTCATCTTTTAATTCCTCGGGTTTGACCTTCAATAATTTTACCAGGACATCTTTTATCTGGGCCTTGGTATCCATTGCCTCCCCCTTTTTTCCTTAGCGTATCATCATTTCTTATCTAATACCGGATACGATCAAACATGCACCTGGCCTTTAGTCGCCCCCGCTTCCCACTTGCCCACTCCTGCCATTACATCCTGGAAGCATAGCTTAGCCAAAATATCAAAATTGCTCTCCATAATCCGGTTAATCCTGCCGGGTTTAGAAAAGAACTCTCGCATACACCATGACCCGAGCCTGCCCAGCTCCTGCATAGAAAGGAAATCAGTAGGTATAACCGGATGCAGGAAATCCCACTGGCTGAAATCAATCTTCCTGGGGTCAATCCAATTCTTCTTCAATGAGGTCCTCCACATGGGTGAATTCGGCGCCGGGGTAACATAACCAATCCAGAGTATATCGGGATCGACTTCATCCGTGAATTCATATCTCTGTTTAATAATACTTTCGGTATCGTAATCAAATCCCATCATAATATCCGCCACTACTGCGATATCGTTCTTGCGCAATATATCTATGGTCTTCTTAATCTGGTCTATGGTAATACCCTTGGCAATCTTCTTTAGCTCTTCGGGGGTAGTCACCTCTATACCGAATACCCCGGTGAAAAGACCCGTCCTCTTCATCAGAGGTAATATGGACTCACAGTTGACCCAATCCACTGCCCTGCCAAGAGAAACCCATTTTATAGGGATTGCCTTTTCTTCCTTCAGTTCACAAAACCTCCTTACCCTTTTGGGGTCTACGTTAAAATTATCATCCTGGATGACTACTACTTTTACCCCGTATTTCTTATGCAGAAGTTCCAGCTCCTCAATTACCCTCTCCGGAGACTTGGCCCTCCATTTCAAGAAATCAGACGGGGAACGCGGGTCATACTGGTCCCATTCGTAACAAAATGTGCAGGCAGAAGGACAACCCCGGGAAGTAACCATATCCACAAAAGGCTTCCAGTGGGTATGCCCTACATATCTATCCATGGGGAATAAATCGTAAGCCGGCAGAGGCAGCTGGTCTAAATCTTGAAGCAGCGGCTTATGCGGGCCCATAACAATCTCACCGTCAATACGGCTGGTTACTCCGGCTACATCCTTAAAGTCTTTCTTTTTATCTATAGCGTTGATTAAATCGTAAAATGACTCCTCTTCCCCCATTACCACAAAATCCACTGCCGGGTTGTCTTCTAAAGTCTGCACAGGCATAGCAGAATACCAGAGCCCTCCAAAGACAATCTTAGCCTTAGGCAATGCCTCTTTTATCCTCTTGGCTGCGTCATTAAAATGCCTGATTACGCCATAGCCGCCGTAAGAATGCAGTTGTTCTCCCAAAACCACTATATCCGGTGATTTGGCCTTAATATTTTCTACCAGTTCAGCAATGGGTATTTCCAGGGCCTTGCCGTCTATTACCTCTACGTCTTCATAGCCCTCTTGCCTTACGTAAGCAGCCCAGTGCGCATAAAGTTGATTAGGGGCAACGTGTTTGCCATGGGTCGCCCAGGAACCGACATAAGGCATCACAAAAATTATCTTCATCTTTCTCCTCCTTAAAAAACCTGCTGCTTAATTATCTATTCCTTTCATTCTAAGCCTTTTCTACCACTAAGGCCGAATTTATCCCACCCCGGCCGCGTGAGATTATCAAAGCCTTATTAATCTCAGCGGAAAGGGATTTCTCTCTGACATAGTTTAAACCTGCGGGGTCCGGGTCATCAAGGTTAAGCGTAGGGGGTATCAGGTTATTTTCCATAGCCATAACAGTGATAATTAAGTCCAGCGCTCCGCAGGCACCCAATAAATTACCGAACATTGTCTTAGGACAACTGGCAGGGATATCTTTGGCCTTATTTCCAAAGACCTCTTTAATCGCCTGTGCTTCAGTTATATCCCATGCCTCAACCGCCAGGCCGTCTAAAGCTATGTAATCAATCTCAGCGGGTTTTACCCCGGCATCCTCTAAGGCCATTTGAATCGCCCGGGATAACTGCCTGGAATCCTGCGCAGGCAGGATCCTGTCCTTGCCATCGCAACTTGTGCCGTAACCGGAAATATAAGCCAGTATAGGTACGCCGCGGGCATTAGCCCGGCTACAGCCTTCCATTACTACCATACCTGCCCCTTCGCCAATAACAAAGCCGCTGCGCTCCTTATCAAAAGGGCGGTAGGCGCTCTGCGGATGGCTATTGTCTTCGGACAGCCCACCGTAAGTATTGCAGCAAAGGAGCGCATAGGGGCTAACCGGCGCTTCCATGCCGCCGGCCAAAATCATATTCAGCCTGCCCTTGCTTAACGTCCTGCGCGCATAACCTATAGCCTGAAGCGAACTCGTCCTGTCCGCCACCACGGTCTTGCTAAAACCTTTTATCCCGTAATAAATGGAAACCTGCCCCTGAGGCGCTGCCGGAAACCATGCTGAGGCCATATAAGGAGAAACCCCTTGACGGCCTTCAATATATAAATCGCGCAGCTCTGTCTCGGCATACAGCCACCCGCCTATGGCGTTGCCTAAAAATATGCCTACAAGGTTAGGGTCTTCATTCTTGATATCGATTCGGGCATCCTGCAGGGCAAGCTCGGCAGCTATCAGGGCCATATGGGAAAAGGCGTCTATTTTTTTCAAAAGCCGCTCAGAAATATGGCTGTATTTCTCCAGGTCATCAATCTGGCCGGCGATATGCGAACGGTATCTGGAGGCGTCAAACCGCGTAATCTCCTTGATAAAAGAGCGCCCGGCTTTTATATTCGCCCAAAACTGACGCCTGCCTATGCCTGAAGGGGCAACCACCCCCAGGCCGGTGACAGCAATCTTTTCTTTCATTCTAAAAACCTCTTGATAATTAAAGTGGAGTGTATACCGGAAAAACCACTGCTTGTCTTAACAATAGTATCCACCTTCTTTCTCCTGGCTACATTCGCAACATAATCCAAGTCACAAAGAGGGTCCTTCTCTTGCTGGTTTATAGTCGGGGGGATAAGGTCTTTTTCAAATATCTGCGCGCAAATAACCATCTCTATCGCATTTGCCGCTGCTAAGGGATGGCCGATCATAGATTTTAGGGAACTGGCAGGGATTTTATAGGCGTAATCGCCAAAGACCATTTTATATGCCGAGGTCTCAAATATATCGTTCATGCGCGTGGATGAGCCGTGCGCATTAATATAATCTACGTCCTTAGGCTTTATCTGAGCATCCAGGAGGGCTGAATTAATACAATTTGCCATGGCAGTGCCGTCTGCCGGTAAATCAGTCATGTGAAAGGCATTGCAACTGGTCCCGAAACCGGACACCTCCGCATAAATACGGGCATTGCGCCTTAAGGCATGGCTTAATTCCTCAAGGATCAGTATACCTGCCCCTTCAGAAAGGACAAAACCATCGCGCTTTTTATCAAACGGACGGCTGGCGCCTTCAGGGTCGTCGTTACGCACTGATAAAACACTTACTACGTCAAATGCGCCAAAGGTAATAGGGGTGATAGGCGCCTCCGCTGCCCCGGCAAACATTATATCCTGGTCACCGTCCTGTATTGCCTCAAGGGCAAATCCCAGGGAATCTGTACCGGCAGTGCAACCGGTAGAAAGAGTATTGCATATGCCCTTTAAACCGTATTTTGCGGATATCTCAATAGAAGGGGTGTTAAACATAGCTGCATCATATAAATCCGGGCGCACCCGGGAAGGATCAATGGGATTCTTTCCGTCATCGGTAACGAGAGCGAATTCCTCTTCCATATATTTTGTCCCGCAGATGGCATTAGCCAAGCACACGCCTATACGCTGGGGGTCTTCCCGGGACAAAACCAGCCCGCTATCTCCTAAAGCCATCCGGGCGCTGGTTACGCCAAACTGCACATATCTGTCCATACGCATTACTTCCTCGTGGGTAAGGCCTAACCTAAAAGGGTCAAAATCCCTGGCCTCTGCGGCGATCTTGGTATTAAATAAAGAAACGTCAAAATTCTCCACTTTCTTGACCCCGGATTTTCCGGAAATAAATGCCTTCCAGGCATCATCTTTTCCAATGCCATTGGGAGAGATTACCCCCAACCCGGTTATTACTACCCTTCTCTTCTTCTGCATATTCATCATCCTTTGGTTGAATCCTTACTTTCACCTTCCTTAAGCCTGCTTACCTTAAAGATTATATTGCCTCCGTCGGGGCAGGTAACCGTATTTATGGAATCGGGATCATCCATAAAGAAAAACTTCGCCCCGAAATTCAGGGCAAATAAGGCCGGAAAGGCTGTATGAAAGGCCGCACCGCAAAATCCCGGAATACACTTTAACCCCTGGGTCTCCCATTTATCTCCTGCCTTATAACCGAAGGCGCATTTACCTTTTGTCTTCACTACTTCAATAACCATCTTTTTAGGATTTGGCCCCTTATGGCCCTCCTCTTTAGGTATAAACTCTACCTTGCCTGCCTTATCCAGGATCTCCGCCTTGAATTCTAGCTTCCCGCCGTCAGGACAGGTTACAAATAAGGACCTTTGATTATCCATAAAAGGGAATTTAGCCCCGAAACTCAAGGCATAGATTACAGGAAAAAGGGCATGGGCCAGCCCCAGGCAGAAAAACTCCGGTGGATGGGTAAAATCCTCTAAAAAGAGTTCATCGCCGGCCTTATATCCGTGGTAACATTCCCCGGAAACACCCCTGACCGTAAGTTTAAGTTTAGGAAAAGGGCTGTTAATCATTTTCAACTACCCCCGTTGTAGGACAAAATCCTTTGTTGCCGAAACCAACTCTTCTTTGGAAAAAAATCTTTTCGTCTCCTCCACCATATGCACCATCTCCACTAATTTCTCATTCAACGGCGCATCAAGATTATTCTCTCTTGCAATACGCACAAATTCTCCGTTTATATAATCTATTTCCGAAGGGCGTTTCCTCTTTATGCTCTGTAAGACGGAACCATAAAGCGGCTCTTTACTTAGACCCAGCATAATACCGGAAAATATCTTTGCCGCCTCACCAAGAGGTAAAGCACAAAGCCCGGTAATACGCTCCAGAGGAAAACCAGGCAAAGACGCCAATCTTATGCCTGTTTTATTTATTAAACCTAAGCCTTCCTTCCATATACAGATGCCTATACGGCTGATGTCTTTATCTAAAAAAACCTCCTGCATGCTTAAGCCCAGTATTGCCGGGATACAGTTATTCGCGTTGATGAATACCTTTAGATACTTCATCCCTTTAATATCTTCAGCCACAATTACCGCAAATGCCTTATCCAAAACACCGGTTATCTCTACCAGCCTTGCGTCGCTCCTTAAGACGCCCCTGCCAATTATCCAGCTGCCTTCGAAATTATGCACTACCTCACCCGGATTAAGATAGGTTGAGCCGAACATAACGATGCTGGAGATTATATGTTCTGCGCCGGTATATTTTGTTACCAGGTTTTCTGCCGCAAGGCCGTTCTGGGTAATCAAAATATCAATACCCCCAAGAAACTGCCTGTTTTCATCCAGCGCTGGTTCTATATCCTGGGTCTTGGTGGCCAGTATAACCAGGTCTGCCAGAAAATCCAGCCTCTCTGCCGCTCTAATTTTTATATTAAAACTCCCCCGCACCCCGCTAATTTTAAGGCCGGATTTATTAATTTCTTTGACGGCTTCCCTGCGGCCGGACAAGACTACATCTTCGCCTTTTAAACACAGATACCCTGCAATCAAACTGCCTATAGCGCCGCTGCCGATTACCGCTATCTTCATTTGTTTAAAGTATGTATCTTAGGAAAACCATATTTTTTATAGTCAAACCCGGCCTGCTCAAGGAGGCGCACCATCATACTATAAAAAGGAGAGGGTACATCGGAAAAAAAGGCGCATACCACATCCTGTTCCTCCACACGCTTGGCGCCTCTGAGGCGCGCGTTCTCTTGCGCCCTCTTAGTTACCGCCTCCTCTGTGATATGACGGTGAAAAACAGGTAAGCGCATTACCAGGGCCTGGAACCTTTCTTTTACCTGCACATCCCACTCCATTATCGTTTACTCCTTTTTAGACATATAGTAAAATTTTACTATTTAAATTTTATTATATTTTATAAAAAAAATCTGTCAATTAAAATATCTCTTTTCCCCCGGCCTTTTCCAGGGCCCCCTCTTTTGTCTTAAACATAGCCTGATACCTCCAAGAATAAAAAAGGGCATAAGCCTTACTTGTTGCCTGCGCCCTTTTTTATTTTAGATATTCCTGATAGCCTTAGGTCTTAATAAGTACCGTCAGTATTACCACGGAAATAACCAGTATAATCAAGCCTAAAAAGAAATGCCCTGTCTTGCTCAGCGCCATTTTATCAACAATGTCGTTACCTTTATCCAGGATACGCTTTAACAAAACTAATAATTTGGCGCCAAAGATGATATCCGCTCCTACCAGCGCCCCGATGATCCCTATAACAAAAAGTATCTTTCTTAATGTTTCAATGATCAGTTCTTCAGGCATTAGACCTCCTCCTTTTTGAGTTTGCCTTCCTAATCTAACGGCCCAATATCCATAATTGTAGCATAAATCAAGGAATTTGCAATTTTTTTGTTAATAATTAATACTGGCTCCTGACCATGCCGGCTAAGAAGCGGGACTCGGCATCGAGCATCTTTAGGTTGTGCTCTAATATGCTGATAAGGCGAACGGGTAATTTCTCTTTCTTCCTGCCCTCGATCATCCTCTTCAGGTCTTTGGCTACTTTATTCAATATAAATATCCGGCCGCAGAGCCTGCGCCGGGCAGCGGGGGCCTTGAGGTAATTCAGGAAATAAAGGCTTAAATCCAGGTTGAACTGAGGCCTCTTTAATTCCAGAAGGCTCTTATTCAATAACTGCCGGAAGCGCTCTTCTCCTTTACCGGTCAACTTATAAATAAAACGGACAGGCCGCCTGCCTTCTTTATTGGCGTGTTTCACTACTAAGCCGCTTTCTTCTAAAAGGCGCAAGGGATAATACACCGATTTTAAATCAACCCCGGCAAACAGGGAAAACATGTCCTTTATGCTCTTTTTTATCTCGTAGCCGTGCCGGGGCCTTTCCTTCAATAACCCCAGTAAGAGAAGTTCCTGCTCAATCATCCTGTAACGCCTATCTGCCTGAATTTCTTATAGCGCATCTGAAGCAATTCTTCTTTTCCAAAAGAAGATAAATCCTTCAGGCTTTTGTTTATTACCTCGCCCAGAGCCTGGGCCATTTTCTGCTGGTCATGATGGGCCCCGCCTAAAGGCTCCGGTACAATACCGTCGATAATCCCCATCTTAAATAGGTCCTGGGCTGTCAGTTTTAACACCCCTGCTGCCTCTGAGGCACGGCTGCCGTCTTTCCATAATATTGCGGCACATCCCTCGGGAGAAATAACCGAATAGTAAGCGTTCTCTAAGACATACACCCTGTCCGCGATGCCAATGCCTAAAGCCCCTCCAGAACCCCCCTCGCCTATAATAACGGCTACAATCGGCACAGAAACTCCGGTCATTTCCCGCAGGTTTAAAGCTATAGCCTCAGCCTGCCCTCTTTCTTCGGCCCCCAACCCGGGATAAGCCCCCGGTGTATCTATGAATATCACGATAGGCAAATCAAATTTTTCTGCCAGGGACATCGCCCTTAAGGCCTTACGGTAACCTTCAGGATGCGCACATCCGAAATTACGCCGTAAATTCTCTTTTGTATCCCTGCCCTTCTGATGCCCTATTACCAGGACTTTACGGTTCTGTATCCTGGCAAGACCGCAGATTATGGCCTTATCGTCAGCAAAGCCCCTGTCTCCGTGCAGTTCAATAAAATCAGTCATAAGCAGGCCGATATAATCAAGGGTATAAGGCCTCTTTGGATGACGGGCAATCTGAACCTTCTGCCAGGGGGTCAGGTTGCTGTAGGTGTCTCTGCGCAAGGTAGACAATTTATCTTCCAGGCGCTTAATCTCCGAGGAAAGGTCTATCTTTTTCTCCGAGACAAATTTCCTAAGCTCTTCTATTTTTTTCTCTAACTCTATAACAGGTTTTTCGAAATCAAGTCTATGCATTTTTATTGGTGATTTCCAAGATCAGCACGGGTAAAATAAGAAAGGAGATTTAATCAACTATAGTTACCCCTGTGCCCACCGCAACGACAGCGTATAATTCTTCGACATCCTGATTGGACATACGCACGCAACCCTGGGTAACCTGTTTGCCTAAATTCTGGGGTTCAGTAGTGCCATGTATCCCGTAGCCGGCTATATCAAACCCTAACCAGCGTGAACCAAGGATATTTTCCGGGCTTGACGCCGGGACAACCGCGCCGGCCTTAAACCAGGTAGGATTTTGGATTTTATTTACAATGCGGAAATTACCCACAGGCGTAGAATTATTCAAGCCCGTAGAAACGGTATATGTTTTAATTATCTCTTCGTCTGTTTTTAATATAAGGAGGTTTTGCGATTTATCCACAATTATATTAAATGGCGCCGTCCATACCTTAATCTTCTTACCGGGGAATATCTTATCATCGGTAAGATTGTTGCTTTTCTGAATTAATTCCGTAGTAGTCTTAAATTCCCTGGCGATTTTAGTCAGACTATCTCCCGGCTTTATCTCATAAATGACGCTTTTGGGAATGAGGATTGGGGAAAAGAGCAGTTTTATATTTATATCTTCAGCCTTCCTTTGCCATTCAGCGATCTCTTTTGCGTTGGGAAAATCATTAATTAATCTTTGATATGCTGATTTTGCCTCCAGAAGGCTGCCTTTTTCTTCAAGCGTGCGGGCCTTGGCGAAAAGGCTGGAAGAAGAATTTGTATTCCCTCTGTTTGCCGAAGAAAAAAAGCCCTGTTTCCCTTTTAAAATTAACCCCGCTAAGATAACTAATACTGCAATTGCTGCCAGGATAGCCAACAAGAGTTTCCTTTTCACAAAATCCTCCTTTAACGCCATAGAAAAGCAATAGCCACTCCTAATAAGAATCCGGCAAAGACCTCAATGGGGGTATGACCCACTAATTCCCTCAGTCTCCCCTCAAGAATCCTTCCTTTCCAGTATATATCATCCATTACCTTATTCAATATGCGTGCCTGTCTACCGGCAGAACGCCTCACCCCCTGGGCATCAAACATGACTACAATAGCAAAAGAAGCAGCTAAGGCAAAATGCACGCTGTCAAAACCGTATTCAAGGCCAATAAGAGTAGCCAGGCAAGAAGCGCCTGTGGCATGGCTGGAAGGCATTCCCCCTGTTCCTATCACCCAACGGAAGTCGAATCTCCTTTGGCTTATCACACCGATAATGACCTTAATAAGTTGTGCGATTATCCATGCGGAAAGGGTGATTAAGAAAATCCTATTTTGAATTATTTCTGTGAATATCTCCTGCATCTGCATCTTGGTTACCCTAAGGACTGCCGTTATTCAGTTAAAGCCCGGTTTATTTTATTGCTTCTCCTTAATTTACAATAAGTTGCGTATTCTTTCTCTTGTGCATTGTTACTATTTATCTGCGGATTAAAATTATATAATAAGCAGGATAAAAAGCAAGCCTTTTTTAGAAGAGTTTTTTAGTTAGAAAATCAAATTTATTACGTCTATTGTAAAAGAAAGGAAACTGGTTCCTCCCGGGACAGAAAAAGACAAAAAGGAGGCAGGAAATGCTGGCAAAAGTCTTGAGCTTCGGACTGCTAGGGATAGAAACATATCCTATTGAGATAGAAGTAGATGTATCTCAAGGGCTACCGGCGGTAACATTAGTAGGACTGGCTGATACGGCAATCAGAGAAAGCAAAGAGAGGGTAAAATCCGCAATAAAGAATTCCGGCTTTACATGGCCGGCAGAAAGGATTACTGTCAGCCTTGCCCCTTCAGATATAAAAAAAGAAGGGGCATGTTTGGACCTGGCTATTGCCTTAGGAGTACTTTCTGCTACTGATCAACTGAATAGCGAAAGGCTGGATGAGTATTATATACTCGGGGAACTCTCTCTGGATGGCTCGTTAAGGCCTATCAGGGGAGCCTTGCCTATCAGCATGTCAACAGCTAAATCTAAAAGCAAGAATATAATCCTCCCTTATCAAAATGCCAAAGAGGCAGCCCTGGTTTTAGAAACTTGTGTCTGGCCGGTAAAGACATTAAAAGAAACTGTGGAGTTTATTAACAACCCTGATACCATACCGCAATTTATGGCCAATTCAGAAACAACACTTCAAAATAAGGAGTATAGCCGTTTGGACTTTTCTGAAGTAAAAGGCCAATACCTGGCCAAAAGAGCGATAGAGGTTGCGGTTTCAGGCGGACACAACATCCTGATGATCGGACCTCCCGGGGGAGGAAAAACCATGCTCGCCAAAAGAATACCTTCCATTATGCCTGAACTAAGCCTGGAAGAGATGCTGGAGATAACCAAAATACACTCTGTTGCCGGCACATTGCCGGTGAGGGAAGGCATATTAAATACGCGCCCCTTCCGCAATCCCCACCATGGGATCTCAAACGTAGCCTTAACCGGTGGTGGCCCTATACCTGAGCCGGGAGAAATAAGCCTTGCCCATCACGGGGTATTATTCCTGGATGAACTTCCGGAGTTCCACCGCGACTGCCTGGAATCGCTCAGGCAGCCTATGGAAGACAGGCAAATACGGATATCGCGCATAATAAACTCTCCTTTATTCCCGGCATCATTTATGCTGGTGGCAGCGATGAACCCCTGCCCCTGCGGGTATTTTACTGACCGCCGTAGGGCCTGCCGCTGCAGCCCCAATAAAATCGCCAGTTACATAGGAAAGATTTCCGGACCGCTCCTGGATAGGATTGACATTCATATTGAACTGCCTTCAATAAGATATAAAGAGCTCACCGAGATAAAGGAAGGTGAACCTTCAAAGGTGATCAGGCAGCGGGTAGAAAAATCACGCATCAGACAACGTGAAAGGTTTAAACTTGAGGGGATATTATATAATGCCCAGATGAGCCCCAGGCTTATTAAGAAATACTGTATTCTAGAAGACGAGGCCAAAGAACTGCTTAAGCTGGCGATGACAGAACTGGGATTATCGGCAAGGGCCTATGATAAGATATTGAAAGTCTCAAGGACGATTGCGGATCTGGCAGAATCAGAAGCTATCCAGGCAGGGCATATTTCAGAGGCGGTGCAATATAGAAACCTAGATAGAGACTTCTTCCTTTAATCAAAGGCACCTTCTCTCCAAAAATAAAAATTCTTGGATAACACCTCTTATGCGCCTAAAGGGACATGGTCGACTTAAAACCATATATTCAGGCAGCTTTCCTCTTGTAAATGTATATTTTGCTATTATCTTGGAATGCGATGGTCTTGATAAGCAGATAATACTTTTCGGCGTCTTCGGCGATCTTGCCCAGCTCATCCGAGGCTAAAAAGAAAACATAGGGGCTCGATGACCAATCTATGGTTTTCCAAATTGAACTTAACGCTGTTACCTGAAATGGTAATCGGTTTTTTGTTATAACATACCGAAGGCCCCACTCGTTTAAAACATGGAAATTTTCAGTGAAAGATGAAGACCAATGGGTTAAATCTCCCCAAGGACATTCCGATGTTGCTTGGAGAGAGAGATCAGTAATGCCGATATTAACGGATTTGCTATTTGCAGGTACGTTCTCCAGTAGAAATTGGACTACTTGTTCCTGCGCGATAATCCAATTATTGTGTCTCGGGACATGAATATTCTCTCTTACAGGGGCTATGCCATACGGAGGCGTGGTGTAGAATCTTTTAGACGTTGCCTGACTGCGGATATTCAAAATCAGCTTTGTTGATACGTTATACAATAGCATATAATGAAGCGCCAGACTAAACATGATGAGAAGCGTCAAAACGAAAATCTTAACAGCAGCCCAACGCACCCTCTGGATACCCCACGCTGATAGTATCGCTACAACAGGAAGTAATGGCGAGCTATAGATTGGCAGCTTGAGGGGGGTCAGTATAAGTATGATATTCGAAACAAAAAACCAAGCGCACATAAACAATTTATATCTTGGTTTTGTGGAGAGATAGAATATTATGCTAGAAATGAATACGATCAACGCCGGCCAACCGATTTGTTGGGGCAGTATAAAAAAATAATAAAATAAATAACCCCAAACAGTATTATCTTTGCGGTAAAGATACGCATCACGGAAATGTATTTTCAAGAGAACGCTACTGTTAAAGTAAAAAAATAAATATGCCAGAAGAAAGATAACAGCCCCTCCAATGATTATCAACCAAAGGATTTTAGCCTTCTCACTCTTCTGCTTAAGCCATACGTAGAGCCAAATAGTTACTACCAGAGGTCCAAAAATATAGGCAACAAACGACTGTTTGGTAAGAAAACCTAGGCAACAGGAAACTATAAACAAAACATTCATTTTAAGCACGCTGAACGCCTCTGAATACAATAATAAACAGATGCTGAGTGTGCTCATGGATATAAGCGCGAAATCAATAGTTATTATTCTTTCCACCGCATACATATGCGGGTAAAGAGAAAATAGCACGCAAGCAATTATACCCGTAATCCAATTATCAATTTTAGAACCAATCGCATAGATTGACAATAAGAGCACAACAAAAAATATCAAATTCGGGGCCAATAGACCGAATAATGTTTTCCCAAACAGGAAATATATTAGGGCGCTGCTTATATAGTAAAAAGGTGGGTAGCTCTCTTGTTGATAAGCGCGCAACCATTCTAGATCAAATGTACTGAACAGGTTAATAAACCGCCAGCAATTTGTCAGGTGGTGCGCCCCATCATTGTACGGGGGAATATTGTTAAAATGAACCCAAAGGTAATTATTCACCACATAGAACAATGTGATGGCGGAAATGACCACAATGACTATAAGTCGTCGAGTAATCTTCTTATCCATTTTCTTCGCTCAGCTGCAGAAAATTAAGCAGCTATATAGATTTTTTATCCAATAAATCTTTTATTTCCCTATTCACGACAATATCTGTTGATATGCCACTACTACGCAGACAAGCGGCTAAACAGCAAATTCCAGAAGGAACTTCAACTCCACCTGAACTCTCAGGGAAACCATATCGCTGGTTAAGGCTTAGATTGGGATTGATAAATAAGACTTTTGGCATTGGCCTGAGGCGTTAATTCTTCTGACCGATATAAAGCCAGGGGGGCTCCATAAACCTCTTACCACAATCTATCATCGTTGTTTTGAATCCTACATCTTGTAAAACAACCATAAAACAACCACTGTCCATATGATACAACCCTATGGACTGGTTTATCCTGGTTATCTTGGTCATAAAAACTTCCTGAAATAAATACCATGCATATTTTAACGATAGTCCGCGCTTAATCTCCTTAATGATGATCGTTCCGCCGGGAACCAACTTGTTATAACACCGGGATAAAAGATAGTTGCGCCGCCGTTTATCGATTGAATAGAGTACATCGGTTATAACGATACCCTGACAAGACGGAATAGCAAAATCTTCAATATTTGATTTTATAAAGTCTAGGCTTAAATTATTCGCTTTAACCATTTCCATATTACAAGCTATCCTATCACTATTTCAATCCACCGCGGTTACGTCGCGATTATCGGATTGGCGGGACAAAAAAAGAGAAAAACTTCCCATTCCGCACCCCATATTGATTATCCGCCCTTCTCTCGGGACATATTTCTCGATTTTATCAAAAGGGCAGGAACTGATCCGTAAATACAGGTAAAGTTTTTTTAAAAAAGGGGCATTCTCATAATACGGCGCCAGAGTCTTAATGGCTACATTATTACTAGAGTACCATTGAAAGATCCCAAAATAAAAAGTAATCAGCTCGGAAATTATCTTTTTAATGACTGAGAAACTTGAGAGGCTAGAGCGACCAGCTTTACGACTTGTGTACCATACAGGTATCTGCACTATTTTACACGCGTTGGCTTTAGCCTTAATCAATAATTCCGCAACCAAAAATGACCCGTCGGAATACAGGGGTATCCTTTCCAGTATCCTTCGTTTAAAAAGCTTGAAAGAAAAATTGACATCCTTTAGTTTCAAATGGAACAACGCATCAACCAAACAGTTGTAAACAATGCTATATAAGGTCCTCCTTAATCCGTCTATACCCCTATTGATCCTATAAGCGGAAACAACATCGGCGTTTTCCTTTTCTAAAACCTTTAGTCCTCTTTTTGCTTCCTTTAAATCAAAAGGCAAATCCGCATCTAAATAAAGAATAATATCTTTACTTGCGATTCTCAAACCTTCACGCAAGGATCCGCCTAGCTTTATATTTTTTTTATTGTGGATTACTTTGATTCGCGTATCGAACCTGCTTAAATCATCCAATAATTTCGGCGTTGTATCAGAGCTGGCATCATCAATAAAGATAACTTCGAAATCCTCGGTTAAAAGAGGGACGTCTTTCTTAATCGCTTGAATTAGGCGGGGGATATTTTCTTCTTCGTTCCAAGCGGGAATAACTAAAGACAGGCTTTTCATAAATATATTAAGAATGCACTCCCTTTCTTTTTTTGATTATAACACGCCTATTGCAAAATGATAAGGATATTTGGCTATACTCACCATCAGCTCAAACTCAATTCCTGACAGCGTATTGTTGCCACAACATCCTGATGATCGGACCTCCCGGGGGAGGAAAAACCATGCTCGCCAAAAGAATACCTTCCATTATGCCTGAACTAAGCCTGGAAGAGATGCTGGAGATA
>JBAZLB010000007.1:0-90989 GCA_041650495.1 Candidatus Omnitrophota bacterium
CTTTTTATTATTAAAAAAACCTGAAAAAAAAGGGGGGGGGGGGGGGTAAACTAGTAAATAATCTAACCCTACCCCAACTCCCTCAATAAAGGAGAGATGAAACAAGCCTTTACCCTGCTTGAGCTGATAATAACGATTGTTATTATAGGTGCCCTTGCTACCTTAGGCTTTACCCAATACAGCACCACCATTGAAAGGAGCCGTCTTGCCGAAGCCAAGGCCAATATAGCCTTGATGCGTAAGCTTGCCTATGAGTATTACTTCAAGTATGGTTCGCTGGATGGTATGACAAATGCTTCCGTTGGTGTAGGTTCCTGTTTCCCCGGTCCCATTACTTGTAATACTTCCAATTACTATAAATACAGGACAGGAACTCAAACATCAACATCGGTGAATATGGGTGGGGTTAGGTGCACGAGTGGTGGGAAGACACCAAATGCCTCAAGACCGTATGTCTATTACATAACATATTATCCAGGCACTGACCGGATTATTTGGCATTGTTATTACGATGACGGTACCTCCGAAGGTTGCTTCGGGTTAACTCCTTCTTGAAGAGGGGCGTAGTCGAACTCCTCCCTCTTCCAATTTATATCCTACCTGTATACAGAGAATCTTTCTATCGCGCCATATTTCTGCGGCAGAAAGCCGCATACTTGCCATTCCTTTATGGCAAGGTATGGGCGTCCTAGGTAGGAATACCGCTCAAATTTCACATTAGCTGTTTAGAGAGAAGGCGTCGCCTTGCGCCAAATGGCACGCTAATGGCACAATATTTAGGAATGTATGCCTATTTAATATCGTTGCCTTGGGGTGAATTGTTTGTTAAAATGCATAATAGTAAGAGGGCCGTTATTATTTATCAGGAGATAGAATGAAAGAGAAGATATTAATCGTAGAGGACGAAAAAGATATAGTCAAAATGTTGGAATATAATCTGAAGAAAGAGGGGTTTAGGACCCTGTCTGTTCATGACGGGGAAGACGCCCTGGATTCAGCAAACAGGGAATGCCCTGACCTTATTATCCTGGATTTGATGTTGCCCGGCATGGATGGTTTAGAGGTTTGTAAGGCGCTCAAAAAAGAGAGGAAGACCGCCTCTATCCCGATAATCATGCTTACTGCCAAGAGCCAGGAATCGGACAAGGTGATAGGCCTTGAATTAGGAGCTGACGATTATGTGACTAAGCCGTTTAGTTTACGGGAACTGATAGCCAGGATAAAGTCGGTATTGCGCCGCGTGAAGGAAAAAGATAGATTACCCGAGGTGCTGAAAATCGGCGAAATGACAATAGACTTTTCTAAGATCGCGGTAACTGTTAAAAATAAGGCGGTTGAGCTTACGGCAAAGGAGTTTGAGCTTCTAAAGACGCTGATAAGGGCTAAGGGCAGGGTCCTTTCGCGGGACTACCTTCTTGATAATATCTGGGGTTTTGACCATGCCCTTGAGATACAGACCCGTACCGTGGACGTGCATATCAGGACATTGCGTAAAAAGCTGAAGAGTGAATCAAGGCATATTGTTACCGTGAAAAATTACGGGTATAGATTTGAGTATGAAGATTAGGAGCTTTAAGCTAAAACTGATCTTTTCGTATATCTTCGTAGTTTTATTCTCCTTTGGGTTTGTCGCCTTCTTTTTGGATAAGAACTTAGAAGAAAACTCCCTGCGTAATATTGAGACCTCTCTAACCAATCAGGCCTACCTGGTTGAAAATAAGATTACTGCCGAGAATATTAAGAAAAACGATACTGCGCGTTTAGATCCGCTGGTTACTGGTTTAAGCGAGAAAATAAAATGCCGTATTACCGTTATTGATAATCTTGGCAAAGTTATTGCTGATTCAGAAAAGCCCCAAAAAGAAATTCCAGAGATGGAGAACCATCTTTATCGTCCGGAGGTAAGGACAGCTTTGGCTGATGCACCCGGCATTGACACACGATATTCTTCCACACTAAAAATAGATATGCTCTACGTTGCTCTACCTATAAAAGAAAATAAGGAAATTATAGGAGTGGTGAGGTTAGCGCTTCCCCTTGAGGGCGTAGAAAGAACATTGAGTGAGATCCGCAGGGCAGTCTTGCTCGGCCTAATCTTTGCCTTGGCCCTTGCCATTGTTTTAGGCTCAATAATAGCATCTCAAGCCATAAGGCCGATTAAGAGGATGATCCAGGTTTCGCGCAAATTCTCCGAAGGAGACTTTAGCCGCAGGGTTTTACAATCCTCTAACGATGAAATCGGGGAACTTGCCGTGACTTTAAACAAGATGGCGCAAGGGCTGGAAGATAAAGTCAGGGAGATAAAGGATCAAAATCAGAAAATTGACGCCATCTTTAACAGTATGATTGAAGGCATAATTGTTATTGATAAGTCCTGCGGCATAATTTCCGTAAATCCTACGATTGAAAAGATATTTGACGTCTCCAAAAAAGAAGTGGAAGGAAAAATATTTATAGAGGCTATACGCAACAATGACATTTATGAAGTCATAAATAGTGTCTTAAAAAATGGGAAACCTTTGTCTGTAGAGATAAGCCTTGTTTTACCGGTACGTAAGATATTCGAGGTCAATGCCGCTCCGATATTTGATAATAATGTTATAAATGGGTGCCTGGTAGTTATACACGATATAACGGAAATCCGCAAGCTGGAGACCATACGCAGCGATTTTGTGGCCAATGTCTCCCATGAACTAAAAACACCCCTGACATCTATAAAAGGCTTCATTGAGACGCTTCTTGAAGGCGCGTTGGATGATAAAGGGAATAACCGTAATTTCCTGAAGATTATCCAAGACCATGCCGAGCGCCTTAATAACCTGGTTGAGGACCTGCTTTCTTTGTCGCATCTTGAATCAAAGGAAATAGTGCTTAACAAGAGAAGCCTTAATCTAAGGCAGCAGTTTGAAAAAGTCATCTCAGCATTTAAGGCTCAACTTAAGAAGGGCCGCATAGAGATTAAGAATGAGTTACCTGAAGGTATTTCTGTAACAGCCGATAAAGACAGGATAGAACAGGTACTTACCAATCTGATTGATAACGCGATAAAATTTAACAAAGAAAAAGGGGCCATACGCATATATGCCCGGGAAGCAGACGGGAAGGTCAAGGTTTTTGTAGAAGACTCAGGAATCGGTATCCCCGAAAAAGACATCTCCCGTATTTTTGAACGTTTCTACCGCGTAGACAAGGCGCGCTCCCGCGAACTCGGCGGGACCGGCCTTGGGCTCTCTATTGTAAAGCATATTGTTGAGCTGCATAGCGGCAGTGTCGGCGTAGAAAGCACTGAAGGCCTCGGTTCAAAGTTCTGGTTTATCCTCCCTAAGTAGTAAAAAATACCGCAAAAAGATTTACCCGCATTTTACTTACCCTTGAAGCAGATTTAATATCTTCATTATATACTCCTTTTGATGATTGAAAGAAATACCCGGCCATATCGGATTGTCCGGTATTTCGCATCTTACGAAAGGAGGTGGTATATTGATTGAGTTTGGTTTGTTGTATGTATTTAGGCTGTTAGTTGAATTAAGAGAAAATAGGAATTTACACCCAACCCTATCGGATGGGTTGGTGTTTCGTCTACTGCTACACCCAATCCTATAGGATGGATTGGTGTTCCGTCTACTACGGAAGGAAAGAAAATGAAGAGGATAAGTTTTATGCTGATTGGGTTTATGCTGATGTTAGCAGGCAGAGTTTATGCTTACGATGATGGAGATTTTCAAGTATGGCATACAGAAAATCAGGAGTTTAAAGTTAACAAAGAATCAAAGGTAACCTTAGAGGAGGAATTTAGATGGGGCGATGACGCCAGCGAATTTTATTATCAACATTATGATGCAGGATTTGTCTATAGCTTAAATAAGCACCTTGACCTCGGAGTAAACTACAGGCAGGTCTATGAAAAGAAGAATGGAAAATTTAAAGAGGAAAATCGCCCACACCTGAATGCTATCCTGAAATATGACTTTTATGGATTCAGGCTTGACGACCGCAGCCGCATTGAATACCGGCATTTTGACTATCAGGCCGATTCTTGGCGGTATCGCAATAAATTTACCATTAAATTTCCGTGGAAGTTTACTAAATTAGAAATCCAGCCATATTTAGCCGATGAGATATTTTTGGATTTTCAAAATAAGGCATTTAGCCGAAATAGGTTTTATTCAGGTTTTGGCATGAATTTTACCAAGAACCTAAAGGGAGAAATTTATTATCTACTGCAGAGTTCTAGAAGCGGAAATAATTGGGTAGATGCCAATGTATTAGGTACTAAGCTAAAATTATTATTTTAATCCTAAAGGATAAACCTCCTACATGTCTATAAGGGGAGGTTTAAGATTTTACATAGATTTTACATTAGCTTCACATGGGCATAATATAGGTAAAATATACTGTAGATAATTAAAGGATAAATTGGTGTGTCTCTACACTGGGAGGAGAAGATGTTTAGAAAATGGTTATTAGTTTTGATAGCAGTCATGTTTGCAACTTCTGCATTTGCGGCAAAAGATAAGAATTCAATACAGGTTAAAGGCTCGGATACGATGGTAAATCTAGGCCAGGCATGGGCTGAGAAATATATGGAGAAAAATCCTGCTAATTTCGTAGCAGTTACAGGCGGCGGTTCCGGGACGGGGATATCCAGCCTTATCAGCGGGACCTGCGATATAGCCATGAGCTCAAGAAATATAAAAGATAAAGAGGTTTCTTTGGCAGAACAAAAGGGGATTAACCCATATGAGATTAAAATCGCTTTGGATGGGCTTGCGGTCGTGGTCAATCCCAATAACCCCGTAAGTAAACTGACGATTGAGCAGCTTGCGCAGGTTTTTACCGGTAAAGTCAAGAATTGGAAAGAATTAGGCGGCATGGATTCCAGGATCGTTCTTCTTTCCCGCGAAGTGAACTCAGGCACGCACGTTTATTTTAAGGAGCATATACTGAGGAAAAATAACCCCGATTCCCAGGAAGAATTTGTTGCGAATGCATTGATGCTTTCTTCTTCCCAGGCGATTGCGGATGAGGTTGCGCAAAACGCAAGCGCGATAGGCTATTACGGTATGGGTTATATTTCAAGCAGGCAGAAAGCCATAATGGTGGCAAGGGATGATAAGTCGGAATATGAGGCCCCTACCATAGAAAATGTAATAAACGGGAAATACCCCATATCAAGGCCTTTGTTTCTTTATACAAACGGCCAGCCGCAAGGACCAGTAAAAAAGTTTATTGATTTCTGTTTCTCCAAAGAAGGGCAGGATATAGTATTAAAGACTGATTTTGTCCCCCTGAATAAATAAAGACTGCATGCGCAAGACCAAAGAATTTATCATTGAAAAGCTTATTTTTATCTGCGGGTTTGCCTTAATACTCTTTGTAGCCTTGATATTTATTTTTCTCCTTAAGGAGGGGCTGGCTGTTTTTAAGACCGTCACCCCGTTCAAATTCCTTTTCGGTAGAAACTGGTACCCCATTTCAGAGCCGGCGAAACTGGGGATATTGCCTCTAATAGTAGGTTCTTTGCTGGTTACGCTGGGAGCTGCCCTTATTTCAATACCCATAGGCGTTGCCTGCGCGGTTTATATCTCCGAAGTCGCCCATCCGAAGATAAAAGAAATCTTAAAGAGCGGCATAGAGTTACTAGCGGCAATACCAAGCGTAGTCTTGGGTTTTATCGGCATGGTTACACTCGTCCCCTGGGTAAAGAGCGTATTCCATCTGCCCACAGGCCTGACTGCCCTATCGGGGTCAATAATGCTTGCGTTTATGGCAATGCCTACCATTGTATCTATCGCTGAAGACGCGCTTTATTCAGTCCCAAGGCATTATAAAGAAGGCGCCCTTGCGTTAGGGGCGACACACTGGCAGGCAATATGGCGCGTAATGCTTCCGGCAGCATCCAGCGGGATACTTGCCGCGGTCATGCTTGGGATCGGCAGGGTCATTGGCGAGACAATGGCGGTAATGATGATCACAGGCAATGCCGCGGTCATACCGCAGAGTATTCTAGTGCCGGTCAGGACTTTGACCGCTACAATTGCGGCTGAGATGGGTGAAGCGGTCGTAGGCAGTGAACACTATTTTGCTTTATTTGCCATTGGCATAGTCTTATTTGTTATTAGTTTTGCTATTAATGTAACTGCGGATTTATTCCTGCATAAAAGGCAGCAATGAAGAATCCTTATAGAACACAAAGTATTGCTTTCGCCTTTTTGTTTTTAGCCACACTCTTAATAGTAATCCCCGTAGGACTGATTGTTGTCATTATTGTCCAGAAAGGGCTGCCTGCTATTAATTGGCAATTTATTTCGGACATACCGCGGCAAGGAATGCGCGCAGGCGGCATATTCCCGGCAATTGTAGGAACGGTATATTTAGTTACGGGCGCCATTATATTCGCTTTGCCCATAGGGCTTCTTGCAGCCATATATTTAAGCGAATACTCAAAAGATAATCTATTTACCAGGCTTATAAAATTAGCGATCGTGAATCTGGCGGGCGTGCCTTCGGTAGTTTATGGGCTTTTTGGTTTAGCCCTTTTTGTAGTATTTTTTAAATTCGGCGCATCAATTCTTTCCGGTTCACTTACCCTTGGGATCATGATCCTGCCCGTAATCATTACTACTTCACGCGAGGCCCTGGAAAGCGTGCCCTATTCTTTCCGCGAGGTAAGCCTGTCTTTAGGCGCCAGCAAATGGCAGACAATAAGGCACATTGTCCTTCCTAATGCCATACCGGGCATATTGACCGGGACCATCTTAGGCCTGGGAAGGGCGGCGGGAGAAACAGCGCCGATTCTTTTTACCGTTGCAGCTTTTTATCTGCCGCAGCTGCCTAATTCCATTTTTGATCAGGCAATGGCATTGCCGTATCACCTTTATGTCATTTCCACGCAGGTACCAAACGTTGATGAGAAAATAAGGTATGGGACCGCGTTTGTTTTGCTGGCGCTCGTTTTAATTATGAACTTAGTGGCTATAATAATACGCTATAAGTTCAGAAAAAGAAAGAAATGGTAGAATTTGAAATACACGATTTAAATATATGGTTTGGCCCAGTGCACGCCATAAAGCATGTTAATATGGAGGTCCAATCTAATGAAATCTTAGGCGTCATAGGGCCGGCGAATAGCGGCAAGACAACTTTCCTGCGCACGCTTAATCGCCTTAATGAGCTTAATGCTAATTACAGGATGAGCGGAGCGGTAGAGCTTCAAAGAGAAGATGTCCGCGGGATTGAGATAGAAGAATTGCGCCGTAAGATAGGCATGGTTTTTGCGCTGCCTTTGCCTCTTCCGTTGTCTATATTTGATAATGTAGCCTATGGAGTAAGAATGCACGGGGAAAGAGGGAAGAGAAGATTGGAGGGGAAAGTAGAAGAGACCTTGAAGCAGGCATATCTTTGGGAGGAAGTTAAAGACAGGTTAAGCGAATCGGCTTTTAAATTATCAGGAGGCCAGCAGCAGCGCCTTTGTATTGCCAGGACGTTAGCGGTAGGGCCAGAGGTTATCTTGTTTGACGAGCCCTGTTCAGGGCTTGACCCTATCTCTACCGCTAAAGTAGAAGATGCAATGGTCAAGCTTAAAGAGAAATTTACCATAGTCTTAGTAACCAACAATGTAAAGCAGGCTGCAAGGGTTTCAGATAAAACAGCATTCTTTTTAAACGGCGAACTCGTTGAATTGGATAAGACAGATAAAATCTTTACCGCGCCGCAAGATAAGCGCACGGACGGATATATTAGAGGAAAATTCGGATAGGGAGTGAGCACGACAGAAAAAGGGGGCTCCACTGGCAAAAATCACAACTAAAAATCTAAACCTTTGGTATGATACCTTCCATGCCTTAAAGGACATAAGCTCATCTTTTGAGGCCAATAGGATCACTGCCATAATCGGGCCGTCAGGGTGTGGTAAATCCACCTTGCTTAGGGTCTTTAATCGTATGAATGACCTGATTGAAGGCGTGCGTACGAATGGAGAGGTCCTCATTGCCGGTACTGATATTTTAAATTCTCACACAGATTTAGTAGCCTTGCGTAAAAAGGTAGGGATGGTATTCCAGAGGCCCAATCCATTCCCGCTGTCAATTTATGAAAATATCGTTTTTGGAGAAAGGATCCACGCGGATGATAACACAAGGGATAAATTGGATGAAATTGTAGAGAGAAGTCTGAGGGATGTTCTTTTATGGGATGAATTGAAGGACAGGCTTAATGAATCAGCCTTAAGGCTTTCATTGGAGCAGAAACAGAGGCTTTGCATTGCCAGGCTTATTGCTGTTAAGCCGGATGTATTATTAATGGATGAGCCCTGTTCTGCCTTAGACCCGCAAGCAACCGCAAGGATAGAAGAATTAATGCGTGAACTGAAAAACAGGTATACTATAATAATAGTTACTCATAACATGCAGCAGGCGGCGCGCGTTTCGGATGATACGGGTTTTATGCTTTTGGGTGAGCTAATAGAATCCGGAAAAACAGAAGATATATTCACAAAACCAAAGGACAAACGCACCGAAGATTATATTACGGGCCGATATGGATAATATGCTGAAAAAAATACTGTTCGTGTGTGTGGAGAACTCATGCCGTAGCCAAATGGCAGAGGGTATCGCCAAACATTTAGGAAAAGGAATTCTTGAAGTTTACAGCTCCGGCTCAAAACCTAAAGGCGGGGTTGACCCCAGTGCCGTAAAAGTCATGCAAGAGATAGGTATTGATATTTCATCGTATAAGCCTAAAGGCTTTAATGAAATCCCAATACGGGATTTTGATTATGTAATAACTTTAGGTTGTAAGGATATCTGCCCTTTTTTTCCGGCAGAAAAACACATTGAATGGCATATTGATGATCCTAAGGGCAAAGATATAGATTCTTTCAGAAAGGCGAGGGATACACTGAAATATAGAATAGAACAATTAATTAAAGATACATATAGCGAAAATAAGGGGGCATAAAATGGAAAGACACGTTGACCAAGAGCTAAAAGAACTGAATAAGGATATTCTAAAGATGGGCGCCTTGGTAGAGGAAGCTATCTACAAATCTGTTGAAGCGCTGAAGAACCGGGATAGGAATATGGCTAAGGGTGTCGTAGAAAATGATTCCAATATTGATAAATTGGAGTTAGCCGTAGATGAAAAGTGCATTGATTTGATAGCCCGCTTTCAGCCGATGGCTAAAGACCTTCGTTTTATCACTACCGGCATGAAGATAAATACAGACCTGGAAAGGATAGCTGATATTGCGGTAGATATTGCCCAACGCACGCTTGAGATAATGGACAAGCCTCTCTTGAAACCGTTGATTGATATACCTAAACTGACGGCTGTTGCGCAGAATATGATAAAGATGTCCATAGATTCATTTGTGAAAGGGGATGTCGCCTTAGCTAGGAAGGTTTTGTTATCCGATTCCGAAGCCGATCAGCTTAGAAATGAAATACAGAGAGAACTTATTGAAGATTACATGGTCAAAGACGGCGCTACCGCGCCAAGAGCTGTCCAGTTATTATTGATAGCCCGGTTTTTGGAAAGGATATGCGACCACACTACCAATATCGCAGAAGATGTGGTCTATATGGTAGAAGGCAAGGTTGTGAAACATCATCCTGAAGAACTGGGGTAGACAGTAATATTTTGTGCCCGCCAGAGATTCCCCCCTAAGGCATCTATACCTCAAGGGTCAAATATTGCCCTGGTAAGCCTATTGCGCCATTCCGCAACAAAACTTAAACCTCTGTTTACTAATATCAACAAATCCAAGCAGCCAACGTGCTAACCCGTATCTGCCTATTGTCTTGAGTCTCCTAACCCATTGGATTAAATACAGTTAGAGTATTAACTAAAGGTCAGGTTGGGTTACGAGATTGGCACGAAAAATGCTTCTGTATAGAGAAAGTGGATAAAACTATAGAAAATAAGGGGGAACTTTGAAAATGAAGAAGATAATTGCGACAATTTTAGTAGCATTGGTAACCTGTATTCTTAATTGCCCGGCATTATATGCCTATACCGTTAATGGCGATGTGTCGGATTGGGGCGTGTATCTTTCAGACCCAAATGCCAACCAGTTAGGGTTCTTAAACACAAACCTGCCATCAGGCGGAGTTAACCTGAGATATGTTACAGATGATGATGACTGGTCCGGGAACCCTGTTTATAAATTTGTTGATCCCGGCTACAGCCATGAAAATACTAGCGATGCAGAGGCAATTTATTTTGATATTGATGATACTTATACATACGCCTACATAGCAATAATCACCGGCACGCCGAAAGACTGGTCGGCATACTCGCCATACGGCGATCACACTGCTTACGGAGATATATTTATTGATACTGGCACATACCAGTCTTCAAGTTCTCCCACATTTGATGAAAGTAAATACGAATACGCTATCAACGTAGAGGATGGTAAATTATATAGTGTGGGGACCACAATTAATTCAGACCCGCAGTTTTCGCATGAGTCCGCAGACCCCTGGATAATGGCGGAAGATGGTACTTTAATTGATAACCCTGATGTAAGTTTCTTTTCAAACGGCACTGCGCAAAATTCTCACTATGTTATGGAAGTAAAAATCCCCCTTTCAGCTTTAGGCCTTAATGCACAAAACGCAAACAATGTTTGGATACATTGGACGATGGAGTGCGGGAATGACGTCGTAAACCTATCTCCTGTTCCTGAACCGTCCTCAATGCTGCTTTTAGGTTTAGGCTTATTAGGCATCCCTTTTTTAAAGAGAAAAAAGCACTCCTAATACATCCTTTCGTTTTAAAGTTACGTTTCCCGGGCTGGACTTCATGTCCAGCCTTTTTTCTGATCATTAGTTTATTCCTGTGCCCAAAATGTGCCCATCCAATGTAGAAACATCAAAAACAAGTAATTTCTTTTCTTCTTCCCCACTCCTTTATTAATCCACCTTTTGACTTAAAAATCCTTGTTAGATTTTGCCACTTTCTACGTCTATTATAGATAGAAGGGGGGAATAGAAATGTCTAACGCCATCGCCGTAGAAGTAATTGCTGCAAGGATTCTAATCATAAGAGCTAAAAGGGTTATGTTAGATAGTGACTTAGCCGTGCTTTATGGTGTAAAAACAGGTAGATTAAATGAACAGGTAAGCAGGAATATTAAAAGGTTCCCAGAGGATTTTATGTTTCAGCTTACCAAAGAAGAGGTTCTAAACTTGAAATCGCATTTTGCGACTTCAAGTTGGGGCGGCGTAAGAAAGCTTCCTCGCGTGTTTACTCAAGAGGGTGTTGCTATGCTCTCAAGCGTATTAAATAGCGAGCGCGCAATCATGGTCAATATACAAATTATGCGCGCCTTTACTAAGTTAAAAGAAATTCTTTTAACCCATAAGGAGTTAGCCGTAAAGATTGAAGCACTTGAAAGGAAGTATGCTGAGCACGATCAGGCCATAAAGGCAATATTTGAAGTCATCAAACAGCTTCTTGAGCCGCCACCGGCAAAAGGGAAAAAGATAATTGGGTTTCGGTTCATGATGATTAAGAAATAGAAGTACCCACACGCCTATTAAATTCCTACCATATTCAAACCACGGTGATATAATTAAGAATATACTATAAAAATACGGAGAACTAAGTAACCTGTGGAAAAAATAGAAATTACTATTGTAGGGGCCGGAGTTGTCGGTTTGGCCGTTGCCTTGGAACTTTCTAAAAATTATAAAGATGTCTTTGTAATAGAACAGGAATATTCATTCGGGCAGGGCATAAGCTCAAGAAATAGCGAAGTAATCCACGCCGGGATATATTATCCCAAAGATTCCTTTAAGACGCAGACGTGCATTGAAGGGCGCAGGATGCTCTATGATTTTTGCGCAAAAAACCGTATCCCCCATAAAATGACAGGGAAACTCATTGTAGCCAACAATGATAATGAGGCCAGAGACTTGAAAGCTCTTTTTGAGCGCGGTTTAGAAAACGGCGTAGAAGATTTGAGATTGCTTGATAAGGATGAAACAAGGGCATTGGAGCCTTGCGTGGAAGCTGAAGCGGCGGTATATTCTCCCTCTACGGGGATCGTAGATTCTCACGGCTTAATGGAAAGCCTGGCTTCACATTTTGAGATTAATAAGGGGACCATAGCCTATAATACGCAAGTGGTAGGAGTTGATAAGGCCCAGGGAGGCTTTGAAGTTACGGTGCAGGATAAAAGAAACGAGGTGTTTAAATTCTTTACCCGTATTTTCATTAATTCGGCAGGTTTAAATTCAGATAAAATAGCTGCTATGGCCGGTTTATCAAAAGATGAATATAAATTGAAATACTGTAAAGGTGATTACTTGCGGGTTAATCGGAGCAAGGCAGGATTAATCAGTAGGTTGATATACCCTGTCCCCAAAAGAGCGGGCGCAGGATTAGGGATACATGCGACGCTGGATTTAGCCGGCGGTTTGCGTTTAGGCCCGGACGATGAGTATGTAGAGAAAATAGATTACAATGTGGATGCAGCCAAGGTAAGAGTTTTTTATGAAAACACCAGGGGTTTTCTACCTTTTATCAGGTTAGAAGACCTTAGCCCGGATACCTCAGGCATAAGGCCAAAACTTCAAGGCCCGCAAGATGGCTTCAGGGATTTTATTATTAAAAACGAGAGTGAGGATGGCCTTTGCGGGTTTATAAACCTTATTGGTATTGAATCCCCCGGGCTGAGCAGCGCTTTTTCTATTGCCGGAAGAGTTAAAGAAATGGCCAGGGTTTTATGAGGGATTTTAAAACCCGATGCGCTATCTTGGTATATCAGTAGGCAGCATGATAAAATATATTGCAGGAGGTTGTTGTTTGAGGGATAATCTACTATGATAAACTATTAAGAAAGGGGGGTGAGATGAAGAAGTTTATAGTAATGACGTTAGCGGCGGCATTTTTGTTCTCGGCTGTACCTTTACTGTATGCCAAAGAGAAAACAAAGAGTGAGGTTATTGATATAGCTACTGAAGCGGTAAAGGGGAAGAACTTTCAATTGAAAGATGTGAGTATTATTTATGACGAAGGCGGAAGACTCTGGAATGAAAAGATAGGTTATCTTGCGGCAGAAGACAAATCGCCCAATCACGGTATCATGAGAAAAGGGTTCCTTAAGAATTACAAGATAGTCTTCTTTGATTTTAAAGAGCCGCTTCCGGATATCTGGGTGTTTATTGATAAGGATACCGGTGAAGTGCTTGAGGTTTACAGAGAGAAAAGATAGGATTTATTAACATTTAGAAATCGGGCGTTTCCCAGGGGGCTGGACAGTTAAGTCCAGCCCTTCTTATTGAAAAAGGCCAGTTGTCCCTTGCACCCGTTACTTTCCCTAAAACTCTTATCATTTTTCAATGAAAGTAGTATAATTAGAGAAACAACTGTAATTCATATCATCTTGCTTATGGGCATATATATAGGGGGAGGGGGATAGTTATGTATCATGTGGATATAACCAATGCGGGTGATTATGTTTTTAAGGTCAAATCAGAAGACTGTGAGTTTGTTGTTGATACAAGAGGCAAAGGTATAACGCCTCCTGATACCCTGCTTGCCAGTATTGGCACATGTATTGGCGTGTATCTGCGTAAATATACGGATAGCGCCAGGCTTGCCCTGCCGGAATTCAGTATAAAGGTAGAGGCGGACTTTAGTAAAGAACCCCCGGTGTGTTTTAAGCAAATAAACGTGTATGTGGATTTAAAAGGGGCGCAACTTGATGAGCGCAGGCTCAAAGCCATGCTTGAATTTGTGAAGAACTGCCCTGTGCACAATACCGTAAAGAATAATCCTGAAATAGAGATAAAAATAGCGTAAGAAACAGGAGGGCCTATGTCAGGAAATTTCATGGTAAAACAGTTCGCTGCAGGAAGCTGTTATTCGTATATCTTAAGTTCTCAGAATGAGGCCTTGATTATTGACCCGCATATAAGCCTGCTTAGGGAATATGTTGATTACCTGAAGAAGGGCGGGCTTACGCTTAAATTAATAATCGATACGCACACGCATGCGGACCATTTTTCTCTTGCTGCGGTCCTCAAAAAGCAATTTGGCGCGCCTGTCCTGATGCATGAGAAGGCAATATCGTCTGTGGCAGGCAGGCGTCTTAAGGATAATGATGAAATAAAGATCGGCCTTGTTACTTTGAAAGCAATATATACTCCCGGGCATACGGATGATGCGATAAGTATATACGCAGAAGGAAGATTGTTTACCGCAGATGTGCTTTTAATCGGCAGTGTAGGCAGGACGGATTTTCAGAACGGTTCGCCGGAATCCATGTTCGATACCCTGCAGAAATTAAAGGCCATGCCTGATGTTACAATTGTTTTCCCGGGGCATGACTACCACGGAAAACGCTCTTCCACTATCGCAAAGGAAAAGCAGAACAACCCGTTCTTGAAAGAAACCAACAGGGATGCCTTTGTCAGCAATATGCGCTCTAAGGTCATAGCGAAGCCGTTTAATATTGATAATATCATCCGCGTGAATCAAACAGGAGAGGCGGTTTCCCTGGAAATGATTTCACCGCATGATGCCCTTACACTATCGACAAAAGACCCTGGTGTAAAGTTTCTAGACGTACGTTCCGTCTTAGAGTATAGCGATAAACATATCAAGGAGTCAATCAATGTCCCAATTGATATGCTTTATGCGAGAATGAATGATTTAAGCAAGGTAGGGCAGAGATATATTGTGTTATGCCGCGCCGGGAATCGTTCTCCTATGGCAGCTGATATGATGATCCATTCGGGGGTCCAGGGCGTAAAGATAATGGACGGCGGCATCAGCCGCTGGGAGAAAGAGGGGCTTCCTGTGATAAAGGGTGAGGGCGGGATATCGCTTGAGCGCCAGGTAAGGATGATTGCCGGAAGCCTGGTATTGCTTGGGATAATATTATCCTGGCTCATCCATTGGGGGTTTATATTTATTTCAGTATTTATCTGCTGCGGCCTGATTTATGCCGGCCTGACTGATAATTGCCTTATGGGCCTGCTCCTTATGAAACTGCCTTATAACAAAAAACTATACAAAACTAAATTAGGCGGCGGTACCTGCGCTGTGGGTTGATAGGGGATAGCCCTGTCATTATAGAAAACATTAATCAGCGGTTATAGTTGCGGATAAGTCTGCTTAGGGAGGAGTTAAATATGGCAAGTTTTTCCTTTGACATTGTTTCTGAAGTTGACCTGCAGGAAGTGGATAATGCGGTAAATCAGGCGAACAAAGAGCTGGCCCAGCGCTATGATTTCAAGAACAGCAAGGCCTCTATCGCCTATGACCGCAAAGAGAAGAAGATCACCTTGATCGCGGATGACGATTTTAAGCTGCGCGCCCTTACCGATATCCTGACTACCCGCATGGCCAAAAGAAACATTACCCTTAAATCCCTTAAATTTGATGAACCAGAGAAGGCCTTTGAGGGCTATCTTCGCCAGGCAGTAGACATATGCATGGGTATTGATAAGGAAAAGGCAAAAGAACTGACAGGCATTATAAAAGGGCTTGGTTTAAAGGTGCAAACCCAGATTGAGGGGGAGAAAATAAAGGTCAGCTCGCTAAAAAAAGATGACCTACAGGCAGTTATTGCGCATTTGAAGGGGCTGGATTTTTCTATACCGCTTAGCTTCTGCAACTACCGTTAGAAGGTATGCCATTAAAACCCTTTACCATTTTGTTCGGGTAGTGTATAATCTTGGATATTTAGGGTAATTTCAGGAATAGGAAGAGAAAATGAAGATAACCTCTCTGATTATTTGTTTAGGCGCCATTTTATTATTCAGTTCTTCAAGGGTATATGCTTTAGATAGCAAGGAGAATAGCTCTCAGGTGGATGAATCAGGGGCGGTTATTGATACTGCGGACATGAGGTACGGGAAAACCCCGCTAAATAAGTTATGCCGTGGCGTAGCAAACATCCTTACCTTTTATCTTGAAGTCCCCGCAAGCATGTTCCGTGTCGCCGAAGAAAGGGGGGAGATTTTAGGCTGCTCCCTGGGTATGTTTCAGGGCTTATTTACAGGTTTATTGCGCGGCATTGTAGGCGTATACGATACGGCGACCTTTATTATTCCTTCATACAATAAGCCCCTTATGAAACCTGAATATGCCATTCAGAGTCTGGAAGAAGCTTACCGGGTTTACAATGACAGGATAGATTAATAAAGATGAGATTAAATAAGAAACAGCTGATAGTCGGATGGGGGATGATAGTATCTATTTCCACGGTGATCCTTTATGCCATTATTTTCCTGCCTATGCGTTTTAATCCGGATACGTTTATTAACTGCTATAAATATATTTCTATTTTCGGTTTTTCCCTGATATTTATCTTAAGAAAATAAAGACGCCTCAATGCCCCGGGGCGGATGTATCTAGGTTTGTTTAATCAGGTTATAAAAAAACCCCGCAAGTTTTATCCTGCGGGGTTTTTATTTGAAGGTGTCTCTAAATCACAAAAAGATTTATAATTTAACGACGTTCGTCGCTTGATCTCCTTTTGGACCTTGAGTAATGTCAAATTCGACTTCCTGACCTTCTTCCAGGGTTTTATAGCCGTCACCTTTAATAGCGGTATGATGTACGAATACATCTTTGCCGGTATCAGCGGTAATGAAACCATAACCCTTCTGGTTACTAAACCATTTCACTTTACCTCTTGCCATCTGTTACTGTTCACCTCCCTCACGATAAAAAAAACCGTAAAGCCCACTCTTCCTTCTCTTCGCTTTACGGTTGGTTAGCCTTGACAATATCTTGTTCTCCTTAATATCCTGCAACTTAAACAAGTATAGCATTTTTTCCCGGTTTGTCAATGTATTTTTTAAAATTAAGCTTAATCTATTTGCGTTGACTATATCAGGGTAAATGGATATAATATAACCCGTCTTGCAAGAAAAAAGGGGTATTTTCACCCCGAGAGCCTGTTTAGCCTTATAACCATATTTTAAAGAAGAGTTTTTGCTATTGCCGGCGTAGCTCAGTTGGTAGAGCAGCGCTTTCGTAAAGCGCGGGCCGAAGGTTCAACTCCTTTCGCCGGCTTATATGTTAAAGCCGTATATCTTCAAATTAGCAAGTGAGGGAAGGGGAGAGAATTTGCCCAAATTCCGCAAGGTCCTGAAGAACCGTAATTTTTTCTTGCTTTGGCTTGGCCAGATAATCTCGCAATTGGGGGATAGGCTGGACCAGATGGCCCTGATTGCCTTTATTTATCTTAGGGCCCCGGGTTCTACCATAGAAGTCGCAAAGATGCTTTCCTTCACTATTATCCCGGTATTCCTGATAGGGCCGCTTGCCGGGGTTTATGTGGATAGGTGGGACAGGCGCAGGACCATGTATACCTGCGATCTTCTGCGCGCCGCCTTGGTATTAAGCATACCCTTATTCCTTTTTTATTCCCGCAGCCTGTTTCCCATATACCTGATAATATTCATAGTGTTTTCTATCGGCCGTTTCTTTATCCCCGCTAAATTATCCATCCTGCCGGAACTGGTGGATAACAAAGACCTTTTAATGGCAAATTCCCTGGTTAATATAACCGGTATGATCGCGGCGGTATTAGGGTTCGGGGCAAGCGGTATTCTGGTGGAATGGCTGGGTGCAAAAAGCGGTTTTTACCTGGATTCCTTGAGTTTTTTTACCTCCGCAATATTGATACTTCTTATCGCCAAGAAGGCAGCGGCTTCTATAAGCATAAAGAGGGTAAGCCAGGAAATAGTGGAGGTGATCAGGAAGTCTGTCCTGCAGGAAATCAAGGAAGGGGTTTTGTATTTCATCCGTAATAAAAGCATCAGGTTTACCGCCGGTATTATCTTTATCTTGTGGTCGGCCCTGGGGGCGGTTTATGTAGTGATGATAGTCTTCGTGCAGAGGACCCTGCATTCGGCTACCAAGGACCTGGGGTTTCTGGCTATGTTTTTAGGCCTGGGGCTTTTTCTGGGGTCTCTTATTTACGGTAAATTCGGGCAAAGGTTTTCGCATTATAAGACCATCTTTGTTTCTCTGACCTTAAGCGGGATAGCATTGGTATCTTTTGCCGTTATCATAAGCCGGTACCCTTATTTCTTGATTGCAGCGCTGCTTTCAGCGCTCTTAGGGGTCATGGTCTCACCGATTATGATCGCCTCCAATACCATTATACATAATGCCAGCGATAACCAGATGATGGGTAAGATCTTCAGTTCCTTGGAAATAGTTATGCATTTTGGCTTTTTACTGTTTATGTTTATCAGTAGTTTCCTGGCAGAGAAATTTTCGCATATAATCGTCCTGGTAACGGTGGGCTGCTTGATGAGTTTATTGGGAGTTTTAAACCTCTTCTATAACCGCAAGATACACTGGAGCGGTTAGTATCCTTTAGGCAAGGGTATGATGAAATTAACAGAACACAAAGATGATACCGCGGGTAAGCCCATAGAGAAATTGCCTTTACCTTCCCGCGTTTATATACCGCTAGCCCAGCATTTAGGCAAGGCCTGCCTTCCTAAAGTAAAAATAGGAGATAAAGTTTTAACAGGAGAAGAGATTGGCAACGTGGAGGCCGCAGTTTATGCGCCTGTGCATGCCTCTATCTCAGGTAAAATATCCGCGATAGAACAATGGCCGCATCCGCTTTTGGGAAGGGCCTCGGCTATAGTGATTGATGGAGACGGCCTAGATACCCCAAGCCGCCGGAACCTTTTAAAAGAGGGGGAGGCGGATAAACTTACCCCCGCTCAAATAAGGCAGATTGTCTTTCAGGCAGGGATTGTTGGAATGGGAGGGGCGGCATTTCCTACCCATATAAAACTTAACCCTCTTGAACCTGTGGATACCTTGATTATCAATGGCGCCGAATGTGAGCCTTATCTTACCGGCGATTACCGCTTGATGGTAGAAGAGGCAGGACGGATTTGCCAGGGGATTGAAATATCTGCCAGGTGCCTGGGGGTAAAGCGGGTTTTTATCGCTATTGAGGACAATAAACCTGAAGCCATTAAGGTCTTTAATTCGGTCTGCGCTAAAGGGGGACATGCCCGATGCCCGGCGTCTTTTAAGGTGTCTGTTCTAAAATCGCAATACCCCCAAGGGGGAGAAAAACAGCTTATAAAGAATATATTAGGCAGGGAGGTCCCCTGCGGCAGGCTTCCTTTTGCCGTGGGAGTTGTGGTGCAGAACGTAGCTACGGCATTTTCCGTTTATGAGGCGGTCTTTCTGGGTAAGCCGCTTTATGAGCGGGTAGTAACTGTGAAAGGCGGCTGTATTACAAATCCAAAAAACTTGCTGGTGCGCATAGGCACGCCAATAAAAGAGCTTATTGATTCTTGCGGCCCGTTAAAAGAAGCGCCTCAGAAAATTATTATCGGCGGTCCGATGATGGGGATAGCGCAATTTGATATTCAGGCCCCGGTGATTAAATCTACGACAGCAGTCCTGCTGCTCGATACCCGGCAGATGAAAATACGGCTTGAGGAATTAAGTTGTATCCGTTGCGGCGCCTGCATAAGAGAATGTCCCGCGGGGCTCATGCCTTGTTTGATTAATCTGGCCGCTATAAAGGAGGCCTGGCAGGAGGCAAAGTTCTACGGGGCCATGGATTGTATTGAGTGCGGTTTATGCAATTATGTCTGTCCGGCAAGGCGCAGGATTGTGCAATTAATCAAAAGGGTGAAACTGGAGGCAGCCAGGTGAAAGAAATGGTGCGTTACGGAGTTATATTAGCTGTCATATGTATTATTGCCAGCGGCCTCCTGGCGGGTATGAATTCTTTGACTAAGGCCAGGATTATGGCCCAGGCGCAGGCTGAAGAGGAAGGCGCGGTCAAAGAGGTCATGCCGGAAGGAGAGCGTTTTCAAGCCCAAAGGATTGGCGATGAAATTGCTTATTACAAGGTATATGATCAGAAAGATAAATTTATAGGGGTAGTTTTTAAGGCTTCGGCAAAAGGATATTCCAGCGTTATTGAGACTATGGTGGGTATGGACAGAGACGGCAGTATTACCGCCATAAAAGTTTTAAGCCAGAATGAGACCCCCGGCTTAGGCAGCAGGGTTTCTGAGCCGGAATTTTCCGGGCAGTTCAGCCGTAAGGATGTTGCGGGATTAGATAAGGTCCAGGCCATTACCGGAGCTACTATTTCTTCTCAGGCTGTGATAAATTCCGTCAGGCAAAAGGCACAACAGATGCAGAGGGTTATTTTAGAATGAGCGATAAATTTACCGTTTCTATTTCTCCGCATATCCATAAGGGGGATTCCGTATCTAAGATCATGTGGGCAGTATCTTTAAGCCTTTTGCCTGCGGGACTGGCCGGGGTATTTATTTTTGGCCAGGCAGCCCTTAAGACCATTGCCTTGAGCATTGCCTCTGCTTTATTAGCGGAGTGGATTATCCAGTTATCTACCGCCCGTAAAGTTACTTTATTAGACGGCAGCGCTTTTTTGACCGGGCTGCTGCTTTCCTATAACCTGCCGGCAGGGGTGCCTTTTTGGCTTCCTATTGCGGGGTCGTTTTTTGCCATTGCCGTAGGTAAGCAGGTCTTTGGCGGCCTGGGCCAGAATATTTTCAACCCCGCCCTGGTAGGCAGGGTTTTCTTGATGGCCTCCTGGCCAAAATACATGACTGTCTTCAGCCGCCCTTTTTCCTATGACGCTGTTACCTGCGCTACGCCGCTGGCCTTGTTGAAAGAAGGAAAGAGCCTGGATATTGCTTCTGCGGCTTCATATATGGACTTATTGTTTGGTAAAAGAGGGGGCTGTATTGGCGAGGTTTGCATAATAGCGTTGCTTCTGGGCGCGGCATTCCTTTTATGGAAAGGATACATATCCTGGCATATACCTTTCAGTTATATAGCCACCGTAGGCTTATTTACTTATATATTAGGCCCTCAAGGCCTATTTAGAGGAGATGGGATATTCCATATTTTATCCGGAGGCCTGGTATTGGGCGCTTTCTTTATGGCCACGGACTACGTGACCTCTCCGCTTACCCGCAAGGGACAGGTTATTTTCGGCATAGGCTGCGGTTTGCTGACCGCGGTTATCCGGCTTTGGGGCGGATATCCTGAAGGGGTATCTTATGCCATATTAATGATGAACGCGGCAGTGCCTTTGATTGACCGCTATACTAAAAGCCGTATTTACGGGACAAGGTAATATATGAAAAGGGCGCTTCAGGAATTATCCCGGGGTATTATAAAGGAAAATCCTACTTTTGTCCTTGTCTTAGGTTTATGCCCCACCCTGGCGGTCTCTGTTTCTTTGATTAACGGCTTAGGCATGGGTATGGCCGCGACCTTTGTGCTGGTGGGCTCCAACATCATAATCTCGCTTATCAGGAATTATATCCCCGCGCGCATCAGGATACCCTGTTATATAGTGGTTATTGCCACCTTTGTTACTATTACCGAACTTTTAATGAAGGCATACAGCCCGGCGTTAAACCGCGCCCTGGGGATATACGTGCCTTTGATCGTAGTAAATTGCATAGTGCTGGGCCGTGCCGAGGCCTATGCCTCCAAGGAAACAGCGTTTAATTCTTTCCTTGACGGTATAGGGATGGGGGCGGGTTTTACCCTGGCGCTCTTGCTTATTTCCGGGATAAGGGAATTGCTGGGCGCAGGCAGGTTATTTGGTTATAGCCTGGTCAAAGGTTTTGACCCTGTATTGGTGTTGAGTATGCCTCCGGGAGCGCTCCTGGTCATCGGGCTGCTCCTGGGATTTTTTAACCTGTTAAAGGACAGGAGGACGGAGAAATGAACCTGGGCTACTTCTTGACTATATTTATTTCTTCGGTATTTATTTACAACGTCATACTTTCTCGCTTTCTCGGGCTTTGTTCTTTTGTGGCGATTTCCAAAGAGACCAGGCCTGCCATGGCTATGAGCCTGGCGGTGATATTTGTAATTACCATGTCATCAATTATTACCTGGTTTATCTACAGGCTCCTGCTTGTTCCCTTCGGCCTTACTTACCTGCGCACCATATCTTTTATACTCGTTATTGCTACCTTTGTGCAGTTTGTGGAGATGGCTATACGCAAGATCAGCCCTGCCCTTTACCGGTTTTTCGGGATATACCTTCCTTTGATTACCGTTAATTGCGCTGTTTTAGGGGTAGCGGTTTTAAATTCGGATATGTTCTTTGTGAATGGCAAGGCCTCACCCGGCAGTTTTTATTATTCGGTTTTTCAAGGGCTATGCGTAGGCTTAGGTTATGCCCTGGCCATGCTTCTTATGTCCGGCATAAGAGAGAGGCTTGAATTCTGCAATATACCTAAGGCGCTGAAGGATTTTCCCTTATCCTTTATTATCGCCTCGGTGATGAGCCTGGCATTTATGGGTTTCAACGGTTTTAAGTTTTAGCCTTTTTGACAAAGATGGATATATTGATTCCGGTGTTGATTTTAGGGGGCCTCGGGTTTTTGTTCGGGGTGGGCCTGGCGATTGCTTCCCGCAGGCTGGCGGTTAAAACAGACCCCAGGCTTGAGAAGATCCACGGGTTATTGCCCGGCTCTAACTGCGGCGCCTGCGGAGGGGCGGGTTGTTTTGGTTTTGCGGATAAATTGCTTAAGGGGGAGGCTAGTGTTTCTGCCTGCCGGGTGAGTGAGGAGAGGGTAAAAGAAGAGATAGCCAGGATTTTGGGAAAGAAGCTGGAGAAAGATACTAAGTTAAGCGCGATCCTACATTGCGGCGGAGGGAAAAAAGTAAAAGACAGGTTTCTTTATGACGGGATAGAAGATTGTATTTCGGCAAACCTTGCTTTGGCAGGAGAGAAGGAATGCGTCTTTGGCTGCCTGGGATATGGCAGTTGTGCGGCGATTTGCCCTTTTGGGGCTATCCATATGACAGGTGAAGGCCTGCCGGCCGTGGATAAGGCAAGATGCAAGGCCTGCAATAAATGCGTTCAGGCCTGCCCTAAAAAATTATTCAGTTTGATCCCCTGGGCTAGTAATGTTTATATTGCCTGCAGTTCTCATGATACAGGCAAGGATACCATAAAGGCCTGTCCGGTAGGTTGTATTGCCTGCCGCAAGTGCGAACAAGTCTGCCCTGTATCAGCCATCCAGATTATAGACAACCTGGCGGTTATAGATTATAATAAGTGTACTTCATGCGGGGAATGCGTAAAGGTCTGCCCGATGAAGACTATCAGGATACAGGCTTAAGCAGAAAGAGATTATAACTTTTAAGGAAAGGCAGGGTGAGGAGTGAATATAGCGGTTTTTGCTTCTGGCCGGGGGACAAATTTCTCTGCTATTCTCAGGGCAGTAGAAAAAAGGAAGATCAAGGCTAAGATCGCGCTTTTAGTCTGCGATGACCCTGAGGCAGGGGTGATTTTACGCGCCGCCAAGGCAGGTATTAAAACGGCTTTATTCCTCAGGAAAGACTATCTTTCCAGGGAAGCATTTGAAGGGGCTATTATCCAATGCCTTAAGGGGCACAATATTGATTTAGTGGTATTGGCCGGTTATATGCGCCTGTTAAGCGTTGATTTCCTGCGGCATTACCGGAATAAAGTCCTAAATATCCATCCCAGCCTTCTTCCTTCCTTTAAGGGCGCAGAAGGCATAAAAGACGCCTTTGTTTACGGGGTCAAAGTTACGGGGGTGACCGTGCATTTTGTGGATGAAGAGATGGACCACGGCCCCATAATCCTGCAGGCGCCCGTAATCATAGAAGAAACGGATACAAAGGCCTCTCTTGAACAGAAAATCCACCGCCTTGAACACAGGCTCTACCCTGAGGCTATCAGGTTGTATGCGCAGGGGAAGTTGAAATTAGAGGGCAGGAAGGTAAAGATTGGCAAGTAGATTAAAGCAGCCTCTTTAAGTCTATCCTGGTAAAAACAGATTCTTTTTCTCCGTCCGTATTTGTTATTTCCACCGCCAAAAAATCCTTAAAGTCATAAGCCTTGAAGGTATAAGCGGCGATCTTGGCTATTTCCCTGCGGATGTTAAATTGTTTCGGGAGGCTGCCTTTTACCTGGGTGATATCGGCGTTAATACTTAAGGTAGTCTCTTTCCAGCCCGCCTGTATTTTTTTCACTTTAAAATCCCCTTTATATTCAGGTTCAAGAAGGAACATCAATTGTGTGCGTTGCATAATCTGTTCGGCCAGGAAATCCTTTAAGGCGATGTCTGTTTTCTCAATGTGTTCGCCTTCATCATCGTAGAGGGCATAAAAATTCTGCTTTGTCTTGATCAGCGTGCGGTGGAAGAATTCATCCCGGGATATAAATTGCAGCTGGTATTTTACGATATCGGGGATCCAGTTGATGATGGTATAGTCTATGCCGTATTCCTGCGTATCGGAAGCGACTATGGCGATAAACTGCGGCCGGGGGTTCATGCTCAGGATAACCCGGCTTGCGCCCATAATCACCTTGTTGATTTTTTCCGCGGTTGTCTTTTCTACCTGCAGTTCTTTGGTGATAAGGTTGGGCAGCGATAAATATATCCAGACAGTCTCACCCCTAAGCCATACCTTCGGTTCAACCTGGTATTCCTTTTTGCATAGCGAGATGACGGAGGCGGTTATGTCTTCTTTGGTATAGGTAGGTTTTATAGGCTGGCAGCCGCAGAGAAAAAAGGCAAGCAGGCAGGGGGTTAAGGTTAAGAAGAGGCAGGCCGGGCTTTTCCGCATTCTTTGAAGATTGCTTCTATCTCATCGTAGTCGAGTTCCTGCTTTTTTATCAGCTCCTGGGCAAATTTATCCAAAAGTGCGGATTCCTTGGCCAGGAGGTTTTCTGTCTCTTCCAGGCATGACTGCAGGATTTTTTGCACATCATCGTCCAGTTTTTCTTTAGTCTTTTCTGAGAGGTAAGTGGACGGCGCCCATCCTCCGCTGGAGCCGAAAGATTTCTCAAGGGCCTTGAAGTTGCCTTTTAGCCCGGAAGGGCCCATGCCCCAGCGCCAGGCCATATTATATGACCACCACATCGCCTGGTGAAAATCCTCATCTACGCCGGAGGTGGTGGTGTTGAATTTTAACTTCTCGGCCACATAGGAGCCCAGGGATACTTTTATATTTGCCAGGTAATATTCCCGGTTGTGTATATGCAGTTCTTCGCGGGAGCGATGATAGACATACCCCAGAAAACCTACGGTCCTGGGGATGATACTTGCCTTAAATACGTCGTCGGTAGGATGCAGGAGATAGGCCACAATAGCGTGCCCCGCTTCATGGTAGGCGGTCTGTTCCTTTTCTTTTTCACTCAGCTCGATAGGTTTTTTCAAACCTAAATCGATCCTGTCCATCGCCTCGCTTATTTCCGGCATGCCGACCTTTTCTTTTTTATTGCGCACGGCAATAATACTGGCCTCCCTGACTATATTTGATATATCCGCGGGGCTCTTATATACGCTTTTACGTGCCAGCACAGCCAGGTCTATCCCCGGGTCGTATTTTATCTTTTGCAGGTAAAACTTGAAGATATGCTCCCTGTCTTTTAGCCCGGGCAGGCCGATATAAATCTTTCTGTCAAACCTTCCTGCGCGCATCAGTGCTGCATCAAGTTCACGCTCCTCCACATTGGTAGCCCCTATTACTACTATATTATTCTCTCTTTTTCTTAAGCCGTCTAATTCCGTAAGCAGCTGATTGACTGCTGCGTTGGCGCTCATCTGGCCGCCGAAGCCCATATCCTCTCTTCTTGGCCTGGCCACGGAATCTATTTCGTCAATAAAGATTATGCATCCGCCCTGCAGCTCTGCCGTTGCCCTTGCTTCTTTAAACAGGGAGCGGATTTTGGCTGCCCCCAAGCCGACGATTATGCCTTCGATTTCGCTTCCCACCACGGATAAGAAGGGGACCTTGACTTCAGTAGCGATAGCCTTGGCCAGGTACGTCTTTCCGCAGCCGGGGGGGCCGAAGAGGAGCAGCCCCTTGATTACCTGCCCGCCTACCCGCTGCAGGCTTGTCCTGTCCTTGAGCAGCTGTACTACCTCCCAGGCCTCGCGCTTGATTTCATCCATCCCGATGACTTCATTCCATTTTATGTTTACTTCCTGGCTTTTGACCTTTTTCTGCCCTAACTTGGTCATGCCGCCGCTAAAGAAGAACCAGTAGTTGAATATGGTGTATATAGAGGCGAAGATTATGGCGGTGACGATAGAAAAGAAGAATTGCAGCGGGATACTGGAAAACTGCAGCTGTTTGTAGAATGATTCCATGTGGATCATTGCGTTAATCCCGGCAATGATTACGATGGCGGTAAATATCCCGATGGTAAGCAGGAAGAGCGTAAGCAGAATCCCCATCCAGTGCAGTTTTATATAGACGCGCGATTTTTTGAAATCCATATTTTTATTTCCCCCTTTTTGATTGTTGATGGTTTCACATAAAATAACACAAAGGCCGTTAAAAGTCAATGCATTCTATACTAATACTCGACAAAGCCTGTCTTATGTGTTATATTAGGAAAAATTAAAATAGGATATACATATGCGCGATTACCAGGGATTATTCAAGTTTGCCCGGCCGTATTACGGTTTACTTGTCATATCCGGTCTCTTTATGGGTGCGGTGACTTTGCTGGATGTTTTTCGCCTCAGCGCCATCGTGCCTTTTGTGGACCGGGTATTCAGCAATAAGTCGATAGTATTTACCAGCGGGAAAATGCCGGCCTTTGTGGAGGGCGCGCTGAATAAACTTAATACCCTGGGCCCCATGGACGTCCTCCTCCTTTTGCTCATCGTGGTGCCTGTGGCCCTGGTGGTCAGGGCGGTATTCGATTTCCTGCAGTCCTATATTATGGCAGACGTGGGCCAGAAGGTAATCCGGGATGTCCGCAATATGGTATACGCAAAGATCCAGGCCCTTTCCCTGGATTACTTTACCCAGAAAAGAAGCGGGGAGCTGATTTCGCGCATTACTAACGACGTCAAGCTTATAGAAAACGCGGTATCTTACGCCCTTACGGACTTAATATACCAGTCCTTCCAGGTCATTTGTTTTGCCTTCCTTACCTTTTTTATAAATTGGAGGCTGGCTATTATTTCCATAGTGGTCTTGCCTATGGTAGCGATCCCTATGGTGTCGGTGGGCCGGGTCCTGCGTAAATTAAGCCGTAGTTCGCAGGAGAAGATGGCGGATATCAATTCCCTGCTCGTGGAGACATTTATCGGCGTAAGGATTGTCCGGGCGTTCTGTATGGAGAATGCCGAGATAGCCAAGTTCGGCGGCCAGAACCAGCGTTATTATAAACTGGCGATGAAGTCGATTAAGCGCATGTTGATTTTAGGGATAGTCACCGAGCTGATCGGGGTAGGGGTTGCGCTTTTTATAATATTCTACGGGGGCAGGCAGGTTATCCAGGGGGGGATTTCTTTTGGCATGTTCGCTTTATTTATGGCGGCCCTGCTTTCGCTTATCCGGCCTTTTAAGAAATTAAGCCAGGTAAACTCTATTATGCAGCAGGCGATGGCAGCCAGCAGCCGCATATACGAAATCCTGAATACTGTCTCTACTGTCAAAGAGCTTAAAGGCGCAACAGCGTTACCGGGCTTTAAAGAGGGCATTGTATATGAGGATGTCTGGTTCAATTACGGTGAAAAACATATATTAAAAGGGATAAATTTATCAGTTAAGAAGGGCAGCATGGTTGCGGTAGTCGGCCCCAGCGGCGTAGGCAAGACTACGCTGGTAGACTTAATCCCCCGTTTCTATGATTCTAATAAGGGCAGGATTTTGATTGACGGCAGGGACATAAAAGAGGTTTCCCTTTTGTCGCTGCGGCAACAAATTGGCATCGTAACCCAGGAAACCATACTCTTCAATGATACAGTTAAGGCTAATATCGCTTATGGCAAACCTTCCGCTTCTGCCAAGGAGATAGAAAATGCGGCAATCCAGGCCCATGCCCATGATTTTATACAGCATCTAAGCGCAGGTTACGCTACTATTATAGGAGACAGGGGTATCAAGCTGTCCGGAGGCGAAAGGCAGCGTATCGCCATAGCCCGGGCCCTGCTGAAAAACCCCCCCATATTAATATTGGATGAGGCAACCTCGCAGCTGGATGTAGAGTCTGAACGCCTGGTGCAGGATGCCTTAAACCGCCTTGTTGAGGGCCGGACCGTGTTTGTGGTAGCCCACCGCCTCTCAACCGTTAAAAACGCCAGCTATATCCTCGTGCTGGACGGCGGCTGTATTGTGGAGGAAGGGACTCATCAGGAACTTATTAGCCGTGACGGCCTTTACAACCGCCTTTACCATATGCAGGAGGTACAGAAATAGGCCTGTTTATGCCCCTTGACGTAAGCCAGCCGCAATAATATTTTCCAAAAATAAGTTGCATATAATAGGGCTTTTGTGATATACTAACCAATTATTTTGGGTGAAGCATTTTTTCTTAAATAATCGCTTTTTGTAACCGGAAGGGGGTAAGATTTTGTCTACAGAATTAATTAAACAGCTTTTAGAAGCAGGTGTGCATTTCGGGCATAAGACTTCCCGCTGGAACCCTAAGATGAAGAAATTCATATTCGGGCAGAGGAGCGGGATATATATTATTGACCTGGAAAAAACAGAGGAGTGCCTGAATAAGGCCAGGGATTTCCTCTTGGATATAACTGCGAAGGGTGAATTTGTGCTTCTTGTCGGCACCAAAAAACAGGCGCAGGAGGTTGTCTTACAAGAGGCACTGCGCTGCGGCATGTATTACGTCACTGAACGCTGGCCGGGGGGCATCCTGACTAACTTCGCTACGGTAAAAAAGAGCATAAACCGCCTCAAAGAAATAGAGCAGATGAAGGTGGACGGCACATTTGCGAATTTCACCAAAAAGGAGATAGCTCTTCTGGAGAAGGAATTAACTAAGCTTAAGAAGAATTTCTCCGGCATTGTCAATATGGAAAAGCTGCCCAAGGCGGTCTTTATCGTGGACACCAAGAAGGAAGACACGGCGGCCAAAGAGGCAAAGAGGCTTTCCATCCCCGTGGTCGCTCTTATAGATACCAATTCCGACCCCCGGCAGGTAGCGTATCCTATACCCGGTAACGATGACGCCACCAGGTCCATACGCACGATTACCAGTCTCATTGCCGACAGTATCATTGAGGGCCGCAAGCGGTTCCTGTCTTATCTTTCTAAGGAAGGGGTAGCAGTATCCCCCGAGCATAAAGAAGGGGAGGAAGATGTTATTTTACCCGAGGAGGAGATAAAGATCAAAGAAATCGAGGAAAACGTCAAGATCGGCGATGCTACCGATGAAGGCGGCAAGACGCTGAAGAAGGGGCGGTCAAAATTGTCCTCTGAAATAAAAGAAAAATTCAGAAAGAAGGCATGATAGATGAAGATATCTTTGGATTCAGTTAAGAAATTAAGGGAGATGACCTCTGCCAGCGTAATGGAATGCAAAAAGGCAATCCAGGAGGCAGACGGTAGTATGGAGAAAGCGGTAGAAATACTGCGTAAAAGGGGCCTTGAGATTGCCGCTAAAAAACAGGGCCGCGCGGCTAAAGAAGGCAGGGTTGAGGCTTACGTGCATATGGGCAATAAAATCGGGGTATTGATTGAGGTAGACTGCGAGACCGATTTTGTGGCACGCAACAGCGAATTCTGCCAGTTTACTAAAGATGTGGCTATGCAGGTAGCCGCCAGTAACCCCCTTTATTTATCCAGGGAAGATGTCCCCAAAGATGCATTAGCCCATATAAAAGATAAAGAGCAGTTCTATAAGGAACATTGTCTGCTGGAGCAGTTATTTATTAAGGATACCTCTGTGGCCATAAAAGACTATTTAGTAAGTATTATCGCCAAGATAGGAGAAAATATCTCTATCCGCAGGTTCACGCGTTATAAAATCGGAGAATAAGCGACTTCAGAAATGCCTCATATTGTTTATAAAAGGATAGTCTTAAAACTGAGCGGAGAGGCCCTCCAGGGCAAGCAGAGCCATGGGATTGAGCAGGCGGTCCTGCTTTCTATTGCCCGTCAGATAAAAGAACTGAAAGAATTGAAGGTGGACGTGGCCATAGTCTTAGGCGGCGGGAATATATTCCGCGGACAGGAGAATAGCGGTTCGCGGGGCCTGGATATGGACAGGTCCGTGGCCGACTATATGGGGATGCTGGCCACCGTAATAAACGGGTTGGCCCTGCAGAATGCCCTGGAGAACACGGGTCTACCGACCAGGGTAATGACTGCCATAGAAATGCAGAGGGTCGCCGAGCCATATATACGCAGGAGGGCGATACGGCATATGGAGAAAGGCAGGGTGGTGATATTTGTTGCCGGCACTGGCAACCCTTATTTTACTACCGATACCGCCGCAGCATTAAGGGCAATGGAGGTAAATGCGGATGCGATCTTGAAGGCAACCCGCGTGGACGGCGTTTATTCCGCCGACCCCCTGAAATATAAGAAGGCAAAGAAATTTTCTATCCTTAAATATATAGACGTTTTGAAGAAAGGGCTTAAGGTCATGGATGCCACCGCCGTAAGTCTTTGTATGGACAACAAATTGCCCATTGTGGTGTTTAATCTTAATCGGGAAGGGAATATCCGGCGGGTAGTTTTAGGAGAGAAGATAGGGACTATCGTAAAATAAAGCCGTTTCTTTGCCCATTCCTTTTGAAAGGCAAGCGAACGGCTAATCCTTATTAAGAAAGAGGTAGAGATATGACCACAAAAGAGGTTATCCATGGGATGGAAGAGAAGATGAAGAAGGCGCTTGAAGCCATGACCAGGGAATTTTCCGAAATAAGGACAGGCAGGGCAAGCCCCAGCCTCGTAGAGGGCTTGCATGTGGATTATTACGGTACACCGATGCTGATCAAACAGCTGGCCTCTATATCTGTCCCTGACCCGCATATGATTACCATACAGCCCTGGGATGTAAATGCCATAGTCGAGATTGAAAGGTCCATCATAAAATCAAATTTGGGGGTTAATCCTTCCAATGACGGCAAACAGATCAGGCTTTCCATTCCGTCTTTATCTAAGGAGAGGCGGCAGGAATTGGCCAAGATTGTCAATAAAATGGCCGAAGAAGGCAGGGTTTCTTTACGTACTATAAGACGGGATGCCAAGGAATCCCTGGAGAAAATGGAGAAGGACAAGGCCATATCCGAAGACGATAAATTCCGTGGTATTGACGACCTGCAGAGGATTGTCGATAAATATATCGCCAGGATAGACGAAATATTAAAAACCAAAGACAAAGAGATAAGCGAATTCTAAAGGCGTACTTTTTAGGGTTTCGTTTTTGTCTTTAGATTTGGGCCACTAGCTCATCTGGTAGAGCAGCGGCTTTTTAAGCCGCGTGTGCAGAGTTCGAGTCTCTGGTGGCTCATTAAAATATCAGTATAAGACGTTTAGGGCTAAGACCTTGATACTGAGGCGGCGCCGGAGGGGAAACCATTGGGTTTGCCTATAATGAGTGACGCGGGCGGATGGCGGAATTGGCATACGCGATAGCCTTAGGAGCTATTGGGGCGACCCTTGGAGGTTCAAATCCTCTTCCGCCCACTTTAAATTTCTCGACAAGAGAAATTTAAAGTGTACTTGAGGAACATAAAAAACCGCGGCAAGCGGTTTAGGCAGACAAGTACAAAAACGCATAAGCAGGGGATAAGAAGCAATTTGACAGTGCAATTATGCGGGAGTGGCTCAGTTGGTAGAGCGCAACCTTGCCAAGGTTGATGTCGCGGGTTCGAATCCCGTCTCCCGCTTATTATTTATACTCTCTGCGCCCTGGATAACTTAAGAGTATAATAAATCCCTGGACACGGGGTAGCGCTAGATTAACTAACCATTTTACAAGAAGTAAATCCAGCCCTTTATAAAATAAATTGCCACCACCGGGATTCAAGGCTTAGATTAAGTAATCGGCTCAAGAGAAAGTGAAAGGAGTAATTAATGAAAATAATGGATTTTTTGTCAAAAAAGGCAATGCTCATGGATGTTAAATCTACCAAGAAGGAGGAAGCTATCCGGGAATTAGTGGATGTCCTTATTGAATCCGGAGAAATTGAAAAGGGCTACCGCGCGAAGCTTTTTGAGGCGTTGATGGCCAGGGAATCTCTGGGTTCAACCGCCATAGGCCAGGGGGTAGCTATACCGCATGCAAAATCAGAATGCATAACTAAATTAACCGCCGCTTTCGGTATTTCCCGTAAGGGGGTTGATTTTGATTCTTTGGATGGAGACCCGGCCTACATATTTTTTCTTTTAGTCGCGCCCCAGGATTCTGCCGGGCCGCACCTGAAGGCCCTGGCACGCATCTCGCGCCTGCTCAAAGATAAGTATTTCCGTGATGCACTGCGTTCGGCTACTGATGCAAAATCCATTATCTCCATAATTGAACAGGAAGATGAAAAGAGGGCTTAAAGGCGGTAACCCGATAATGAAAAATAAGATCCTTTCCATACTTAAATGGTTATATCCCGGTATTGGCATAAAGCGCTGGATCGTTGTCAGCGCATTCGGGGTTATCCTGGTTATTATCGGCTCGGTGCGCCTGAGGACCGAAGAATATCTGATAGTCCAGATTTTAGATGCCATAGTGGTATTGTCCGGTATAATTATTTTGATCTTAGGCATAAGGCACATGATCCGTGCTTTTATAGCGGTATTTATGCCCTCCGTTAAAGATAAGGGCCTGGTTGATATTTTGTATCAGCGTAAATACCTTGGCCGCGGGCCAAAGGTGGTTACTATAGGCGGCGGGACAGGATTATCCGTTCTTTTAAGCGGGCTTAAGGAATACACCTCCAATAACACCGCTATTGTGACGGTGGCTGACGACGGCGGCTCATCCGGCAGGCTGAGGCAGCAATTCGATATCCTGCCCCCCGGAGACATACGTAACTGCCTGGTGGCATTGGCAGATGCCCCGACGTTGATGCGCGATTTATTCCAGTTTCGTTTTGACGCCAGTTCCGCAACGGAGTTGGCCGGGCATAATTTCGGGAACCTCTTTATTACCGTAATGACCAAGTTGACAGGAGATTTTGAGAAGGCGATTAAAGAGACAGGCAAGGTGCTTGCCCTTAAGGGGCAGGTTATTCCTTCCACTTTGGATAATGTAGTGTTGGTAGCCATACATAATGACGGCTCAAGTACGCAAGGGGAGAACAATATCGGCAAGGCCCATCTTCCCATAAGCAGTTTGTATATAAAGCCTGCTTCGCCCCTGGCAACGCCGGAGGCTATCCGGGCGATAGAGGAGGCTGAGATTATTGTCTTGGGCCCGGGTTCGCTTTACACAAGTATTATACCTAATCTTTTGATAAAAGAAATCACGGACAGCATTGTTTCTTCCAACGCCATTAAGGTTTACGTATGTAATGTCATGACCCAGCCGGGTGAAACCGAAGGCTATACCGTATCCGAGCACATAAAGACGCTTGTAGCGCACAGCCATCCGCGCGTATTTGATTATTGCATAGTAAACACAGGCGAGATGCCGCGGGAAATACTCAGGAATTATGAAAAGCAGAATTCTTACCCTGTGATAAACGATAAAAAGACGATAGAGGGTATGGGTTATCGCGTAATTGAAGACAATATGGTGGTATGCGATACGGTTATCCGCCACGACCATTTAAAGTTGTCCAGGATTATCCTTGGGCTGATCGAAGAAGTCTAACCCGCCTCTTAAGAAGGTTTATATGGGATTAGTAAAGAAGAAGGTAATCATAAAGAATAAACAGGGATTGCATGCCAGGCCGGCTGCGTTATTTGTGCAGGTGGCCAATAAGTTCGATGCGCGTATTACGCTTAGGCGCGATAAGGAGAAGGTCAACGGTAAGTCTATCATGGGGGTATTGATGCTGGGAGCAGAAAAAGGCAGCGAGATAATTATTGAAGCTGAGGGCGAGGATGCCGGCGCTGCCATAATAGAGCTTGAGACTGTCATCAGTAAGGAAGAATAGCGATGATAAAACTTAAAGGAATAGCTGCGGCATCCGGTATAAGCATAGGCCAGGCCTATAAAATAGGCAAGGAGGAGTTTATTGTCCCCCGGCAGGCTATCGCAACCGAGGATATACCTTTTCAGATACAATTATTCGAAGAAGCCCTTATTAAGACCCGCAAGGAGATCGTAGAGCTGCAAAAGAGGATTGCCGGGGAAATGGGGCAGGACCAGGCGGAAATATTTGATGCCCACCTTCTGGTCCTGGAAGACAGGATGCTTATCGAGGAGGTAATTCTCAGGCTTAAACAGGAAAAATTATGCGTCGCCTATATCTTCTCGGAAGTCTTAAAGAAATATATCGCCGTATTTTCTCATATAGAAGATGAATATCTGAAAGAGCGCATGGCCGATGTCAACGATGTGGGCAGGAGGATCCTGCGTAATATCCTGGGGAAAGAGCGCCGCAGTTTTGAAGAATTTAAGGAAAGCGTGGTAGTTGTGGCGCATGATTTATCTCCTTCGGATACGGCGGCCATGCATAAGCGCAATGTCTGTGCCTTTGTAACGGATATCGGAGGCAAGACCTCGCATACGGCAATCATGGCTAAGTCCCTGGAGATACCGGCGGTAGTCGGCATAGAAGAAGCGACCATCAGTATTAAAACCGGGGATACCCTTATAGTGGACGGGGCAAGCGGCACCGTTATTATCGACCCTGACGAGGAAACTTTAAGTATATACCGGCAGGAGGAAGAAAAACTTAAAGGTATAGCCGAGAAGTTTCTGGTATCAAAAGAACTTCCGGCGGTTATGATTGACGGAAGGGCTGTTGAGGTAAATGCGAATATAGAACTTCCGGAAGAAGTGCCTTCGGTTAAACTTCACGGCGCTGCCGGCATAGGCCTCTATCGTACGGAATTCTTTTATATGAACCGCAGGGATTTTCCTACGGAAGAGGAACATTACCAGGCATACCGGTATGTGGCGGAAGAGATGAGCCCGTATTCGGTGGTTATTCGTACTCTGGATTTAGGAGGGGATAAGTTTCTTTCTCAGTTCGCGGTGCCGCGGGAAATACAGCCCTTTATGGGTTGGCGCGCTATCAGATTTTGCCTGGCCAGGCCCGACATATTCAAGGTGCAGCTCAGGGGTATCTTGCGGGCTTCTGTCCACGGGAAGCTGCGCCTGATGTACCCGATGATTTCCGGGGTAGAGGAATTAAGACAGGCAAATAAGATACTGAACGAAGTAAAAGAAGAATTACGCAAAGGAGGCATTGCTTTTGACGAAGGCATAAAGGTAGGGGTGATGATCGAAGTCCCTTCTGCGGCCATCACCGCCGACCTCTTAAGCAAGGAAGCGGATTTTTTCAGCATAGGCACTAATGATTTAATCCAGTATTCCATAGCGGTTGACCGCACCAATGAAAAGGTGGCTTACCTGTATGAGCCTGCCCATCCGGCGGTATTGAGGATGATTAAAAATATAATCGATACCGCCCATAACGCAGGTATTTGGGTAGGGATGTGCGGGGAAATGGCCAGTGAGCCGAGCCTGATTTTGATACTGTTGGGCTTAGGCTTAGATGAACTGAGTGTCCCGCCATCTTTTATCCCGGAATTAAAATATATAATCCGTTCGGTAGATATGCGCAGTATGCAGGATATTGCCCTGGAGGCGTTAAGGTTATCTACCGGAACAGAGGTTGAGGAATTCAGCCTGAAGAAGTTCAAGGAGATTATAAAATGAAAACAAGCCTTAGCCTGGCGAACATAAAAAAAACCGATAGAAGTGATATGCTTAGCCTTTTATTGGATTTTCCGGCACAGTGCAGGGATGCCCTGGGTATCGCCTTATCTATAAGGATACTATTTGCCAGGAGGGATTTCACCAAAATAGCCTTTGCCGGATTAGGCGGTTCGGCCATCGGAGCTGACCTGGTAAGGTCATACCTGTATTTTGAAAGTAAATTGCCTATTTCCGTTTTGCGGGAATACGAATTGCCCGCTTACGTGGATAGTTCGACCCTTGTCTTCATATCCAGTTATTCCGGCAATACGGAGGAGACGTTAAGCGCCTATAATGATGCCAGGGCTAAAGGCTCAACTATCATCGCGCTGTCTTCTGGGGGGGCGTTAAAAGAGTATGCCCAGAGGGATAAGGTTACTTTTATTGAGATACCGCGCGGCCTTCCGCCCCGTTGCGCGCTGGGGTATATGAGTATTATACCGTTATGTGCCCTGGGGCGGCTGGGCCTGATTAAGGATCCTGGGGTTGCCGTTACCCGTATGGCGGATACGCTTGAGGGCCTGAAGGGGAATATCCTTAATCCCAATGCCGGGCAGAAAGAGAATATTGCCAAGCGCATAGCCATAAAACTTACCGGTAAGTTCGCGGTTATCTACGCAGGTTCCGTGCATTTTGATATGGTAGCCACCAGGTTCAAAGGCCAGCTTAATGAGAATTCAAAATCCCTGGCTTCCAGCCATACCTTTCCGGAGATGAACCACAATGAGATTATGGGCTGGGACCATCCCGGGAAGTTGTTCAAGGACTTCCTGGTTATTTTTCTCAGGGATAAAATGATGCATCCGCGCGTATCTGCCAGGATGGATATTACCCGCGATATACTGAAAAAACAAAAGGTGAAGGTAGTAGAGATCTGGTCCTGCGCAGAAGACCTTTTGAGCAGGATATTTTCTTTGATATATATAGGTGATTTCATATCGTTTTATCTGGCGGTATTATACGGTATAGACCCTACACCGGTAGAAAGGGTAACGTACCTGAAGAACGAGCTGGCGAAGCGCAAATAATATAATAAAGATGAAGGCACTGATTTTGGCTGCGGGTTATGCTACTCGGCTTTACCCCTTAACAAAGAGATATCCTAAACCACTGTTAGAAGTGGGGGGCAAGCCGATAATTGATTATATTATCGCTAAATTAGACGGCCTAAAAGGCATAGAAGAGATTATTGTCGTAACTAACAGCAAATTTGTCTCGTATTTCCGCGGGTGGGCCAAGGGAAAAATAGGCAGAAAACCGATCAGGGTAGTAGATGATCTTACCTCTACCCTCTCTGACAGGCGGGGGGCGATAGGCGATATAAATTTTGTCTTAGCTAAAGAGAAGATTAAAACCGGCCTCCTGGTGATAGGCGGAGATAATTTATTTGACGCAGACCTGAAGGGGTTTATTGATTTTACCCGCAGGCATAGAGCGAGCCCTGTGATAGGCCTATACGATATAAAGAAATTGTCCCTCGCCGGTAAATATGGCGTAGCTAAAATAGACAAAAAGGCAAGGATCATTGATTTTAAAGAGAAGCCAGACAGGCCTGATTCTACCCTGGTTGCCATGTGCCTTTATTATTTCCCTAAGGAGATACTGGGGCTTATCAGGGAATATATAAGTCTTAACTATCATGCACAGGATGCTACCGGCCTTTATATAGATTGGCTGCGTAAGAATGTGGCGGTATACGGTTTTCGATTTACTAAGCAGTGGTATGATATAGGCGACCATAAGTTCTATAACGAGGCACAGAGGGTGTTTTCTTGTCATAAAAAATAAAAAAGGAGGAGTGATGGCGTTACGTAAACATTTTTTTACGTCCGAGTCGGTAGGAGAGGGGCATCCGGATAAGGTATGCGATCAGATTTCCGATGCTGTGTTGGATGATGTCTTGCGCCAGGACCCTTACGGGAGGGTAGCCTGCGAGACGTATGTTACCATGGGGCTTTTGATTGTCGGCGGTGAAATTACCACCACCGGCTTTGTAGATGTAAATAATGTAACCCGCGACATTTTAAAGAGAATAGGCTATTGCCATCCCAAATACGGTTTTGATTATCATACCTGCGCGGTTATTAACACCATACACACGCAGTCTCCCGACATAGCCCAGGGGGTCAATAAAGGAGGGGCGGGCGACCAGGGTTTTATGGTAGGTTTTGCCTGTCGTGAAACAGAAGAGCTTATGCCTTTGCCGATAATGTTGGCGCATAAATTAGTCAAGCGTATGGCAGATGTCAGGAGAAATGGGACACTGAAGTATCTTGGCCCGGACTGCAAATCCCAGGTTACCGTGGAATACCATGACGGCCACCCCAAACGGGTAGATTCCGTGGTCCTTGCCTGCCAGCATACGGAAGAAATACTGGATTCTACCAAAGAGAAGATTACCAGGAAGGCGCGCCAGGAGATGGCGGATGTGATTGCCAAGCCCATCCTTAAGGCATATATAGATAAGGAGACAAAATATTACATCAATGAGACCGGTAAGTTCGTCATCGGAGGCCCGCAGTCCGATACCGGCATGACCGGCCGTAAGATCGTTGTCGATACATACGGCGGGGTGGCTGCTCCGGGGGGCGGTGCATTTTCAGGAAAAGACCCGACTAAAGTAGACCGTTCCGCAGCTTATATGGCCAGGTATATCGCCAAAAATATAGTCGCTGCAGGCCTTGCGGATAAATGCCTGGTGCATCTGGCTTATGTTATCGGCAGAGCCGATCCTTTGGCTATCATGGTGGATACCTTCGGTACCGGAAAACTTACGGAACAGGCCTTTGTGAAACTCATCCGGGAGAATTTTGACCTTACTCCTTCGGGCATGATCCGTGTATTAGATTTACTGCGTCCTATATATACCAAAACAGCCAGTTACGGGCATTTTGGCAGGACAGAACCTGAGTTCAGCTGGGAAAGCACGGATAAGGCGGCATATTTGAAGAAACAGGCAGCGAGGCTGTAATTACTTTTATAACGCAGTCTAAATTCCAAGGGAGACCGTATGGATTATGATATAAAAGATATAAGATTAGCCAGGAAAGGGCAGTTGAGGATTGAATGGGCAGCCAAGAACATGCCGGTCCTGGGGATGATCGCTAAAAGATTTAACCGGGAAAGACCGTTAGAGGGCCTTAAGGTGGCTTGTTGCCTGCATGTCACCACGGAAACAGGGGTTTTAATGGAGGCCTTGAAGGCAGGGGGGGCGAAGATATTCCTGTGCGCCTCTAATCCTCTCTCTACTCAGGATGATGTGGCTGCTTCTTTAGTCGCTAACCTGCGGGTTTCTTGTTTCGCCATTAAAGGGGAAGAAACGCCGGTTTATTACCGGCATATCAAGGCGGCCTTAGCGGAAAAGCCTCATATAACCATGGATGACGGAGCTGATTTAGTCAGCAGTATACACCAGCGGGAATTTTCTCTGCACGATAATATTATCGGCGGGACGGAAGAGACTACTACCGGCGTGATCCGGTTAAGGGCCTTGGCCATGGAAGGGAAATTGCGTTATCCCATCGTTGCCGTTAATGACGCCCAGACTAAACACCTCTTTGATAACCGTTATGGCACAGGCCAGTCTACCATAGACGGGATAATCCGCTCGACCAACGAGCTCATTGCCGGGTCTAATTTTGTAGTTTGCGGGTATGGCTGGTGCGGTAAGGGCGTAGCCATGCGCGCCAGGGGTATGGGGGGCAGGGTGATTGTTACCGAAGTAAATCCCTTGCGCGGCCTTGAGGCGACTATGGATGGTTTTGAGGTGCTGCCGATAAGAGAGGCAGCCAGGATCGGGGATATATTCGTGACTGTAACCGGGGACATTAACGTTATCCGCAGCGAGCATTTTAAGATCATGAAAGACGGCGCCATTGTTTCTAACTCCGGGCACTTTAACGTAGAGATAGATATCAAAGGCCTTGAGAAGATGAGCAGTAAAAAAAGGCTTATCCGTGAATTTGTTCAGGAGTATACTATAAAGGACGGCCGTAAGATTTACCTTTTAGGGGAAGGCAGGCTGATAAACCTGGCTGCCGCAGAAGGCCATCCTGCGCAGGTTATGGATATGTCTTTTGCCAATCAGGCCTTGAGCGCAGAGTATATTGTAAAAAACCATAAGAAATTGAAAAATGACGTGTACAGGGTCCCTGATTCGATAGATAAGATGATCGCGGATTTAAAATTGAAATCTATGGGTGTTAAGATAGACACCCTTAGCCCTGAGCAGAAAAAATACCTTGCCAGCTGGGAGATGGGTACATGATAAAACGTATTGCCGTTCTGACTACCGGGGGAGATGCGCCGGGGATGAACGCGGCAATACGCGCGGTGGTGCGCACGGCCATAAATAAGAAGATAGAGGTGATGGGCGTATTCCGCGGGTGGTGGGGCCTGATTAACGAAGAGTTAAAAATGCTGGACCACCGTTCTGTTTCAGGTATCATAAATCAGGGGGGGACAATATTAAAGACCGGGCGCTGCCCGCAGTTTATTGAGCCTGAGGGCCAGGACAGGGCTTTTAATACTATAAAAAAATATTCCATTGAAGGGCTTGCGGTTATCGGGGGGAACGGGAGCTTCGCTGCTGCGCATATCTTCGGGGAGAAATACGGCGTTGCCTGTATAGGGATTCCCGCCTCCATTGATAACGATATAAACGGTATAGACCTTACCATTGGTTCGGATACGGCAGTAAATACTGCCCTGGATGCCATAGATAACATACGCGATACAGCTACTTCTATGGAGAGGGTTTTTGTGGTAGAGGTGATGGGCCGCGATTCCGGCTTTATCGCCCTTTCCGTGGCCTTAGGCGGCGGCTGTGAAGGCGTGATTATCCCGGAAAGAAAATATGATCTAGAGGTTATCTGCCATGATATAGTAAACGGTAACCTTAAGGGTAAGATTAGCTGGATTATAGTGGTGGCTGAAGGTGCCGGCCACGCAGAAGATATCGCCCGGAACATAAATGAGATAACCGGGCTTGAGACCAGGGCGGTGGTTTTAGGCCATGTCCAAAGAGGGGGCCGGCCTACTGCTTTTAGCCGGGACCTGGCTTTGCGGCTGGGTTATGAGACAGTGGAATGCCTGTCGATGGGTGAAAGAGATAAGGCCGTGGGGTTCTGCTGCGGCCAACTGGTCAAGGTGCCTTTAGAGAAGGCGATAACCAAAAAGGAAATGAAAATAGATGTCTGGCTTAATCTGATCAAGGTATTAACTTAATGGGGTTTTGTATGGAGTCCGCCCGCGGCTTTAGCCTGCGGGTTCTAAGGGCGGAATACTTAAAGCGGCCACAACTTATTCGCAACCCTAAAGGGTTGCGGATTTAGGCCGCGCAAGTATAAACAAAAGACTAAAAAGGAGATATTTACATGGGAAGAAAGCCACTGGATGTAGATAAGATTGTGATGGAGCTGGTGATGACGGAGGATGTTTCTTTAAAAAAGAAGCTGGCTAAAAAGATAGCGGATATGGCATATAAGAAAGGGATCTATTCTGCAAGTATACACGAATTCTATATTGCCCGCGGTAAGAATGAATTCTCCGGGTTTACGGTCCCTGCGATAAACTTAAGAAGTATGACTTATGACCTGGCACGGGCGATATTCCGGGTGGCCAAAAGGAACAGCTCCGGGGCCTTTATCTTTGAGATCGCCAAGTCTGAAATGGGCTATACCGCACAAGCCCCGGTTGAGTATTCTGCGGTAGTGCTGGCAGCGGCCATAAGGGAGGGGTTTTCCGGGGCAGTATTCATCCAGGGGGACCATTTTCAGGCCAACGCCAAGAAATTTCAGGAAAATCCGGACAAAGAAATAGAAGGACTCAAGGCATTGATCAGCGAGGCTGTGGGCGCCGGTTTCTATAATATCGATATAGATTCTTCAACCCTGGTTGACCTTACCAAGACGGATATAAAAAAACAGCAGTACCTTAATTATGAAGTATGCGCTAAGCTTACGCAATTTATCCGCCGTATAGAGCCTAAGGGTATTACAGTGTCGGTAGGAGGAGAGATAGGCGAGGTAGGCCATAAGAATTCTACCGTAGAAGACCTGAGGGCGTTTATGTCAGGATATCAAAATAGGCTGCGTAAAGGATTGATAGGCATAAGCAAGATATCCGTCCAGACCGGCACTTCCCATGGCGGGGTAGTCTTGCCGGACGGCTCAGTAGCCCAGGTAAAACTTGATTTTGATACCTTAAAGAACCTCTCTGAGATTTCAAGGAGTGAATTCGGGCTGGGCGGCGCGGTGCAGCATGGCGCATCTACCCTGCCTGCAGAGGCCTTTCATAAATTTCCCGAATGCCAGGCTTGCGAGGTGCATCTGGCCACGGAATTCCAGAACATGATTTATGAAAGCAAACATTTCCCTAAGGGCCTGAAGGATAAGATATATGCCTGGTTAAAGGATAATGCCGCTTCGGAGAAGAAGGAAGGAGAAACGGAAGAGCAGTTTTTCTACAAGACGCGCAAAAAGGCCTTAGGCCCGTTCAAGAAGGATATTATGGGCCTTGAGCCTGAAGTAAGGGACGCGATTGCGCTTGAGGTTGAGAACAAATTTGATTTTCTTTTTAAACAGCTGAATGCGGTAAACAACAAGGACCTCGTTGATAAGTATGTGGCCCTAAAACGCGTGATCAGCCGCAAAAGAAAAGAAGAAGAGGCTCAGGTTGTGCATGATACGGAAGGGGCGGATTAGAAAAGGATTTTTCCAGCTAAAAGGAGAAAAATCATGCGTTCTGATAAGATTAAAAGGGGCCTGGAGCGGGTCCCGCACCGCGCGCTCCTGCACGCAACAGGATTAAGCCGTAAGGACCTGGATAAGCCTTTTATAGGCGTAGCCACTTCTTTTACCGACCTTATCCCCGGGCACATCGGCATGCGTGACCTGGAACGCTATATTGAAAGAGGCGTATGTTACGCAGGGGGGGTGCCGTTTTTCTTTGGGATACCCGGTATATGCGACGGCCTGGCTATGGGGCACCTCGGGATGTGTTATCCCTTAGCCTTAAGAGAACTGGTAGCGGATGCGGTAGAGACGGTATGTAACGCCCATCAGTTAGACGCAGTAGTCTGCCTTACCAATTGCGATAAGATCACCCCCGGTATGCTCATGGCAGCGGCGCGCCTGAATATCCCGGCGATAATTGTGACCGCAGGCCCCATGCTTTCCGGGCGCCTGCGCCAGAGAAAGCTTGCTTTTGTGCATGATACATATGAAGGTTTGGCCCGGGCAAAAAAAGGCGATATCTCAGATGATGAATTGGCTTGCCTTGAGATGGAGGCATGCCCTGGCGCAGGTTCCTGCCAGGGGTTATACACCGCAAATACTATGGCCTGCCTGACTGAGGCAATGGGGATGTCCTTGCCGGGTTGCGCCACTGCCCTGGCAGTATCCGCCAAAAAACGCAGGATTGCCCAGGCTAGCGGGGAACGGATAGTGGAGTTGGCCAGGAAAAATATCAGGCCGCTGGACGTTATTAACGGCCGTTCCCTGGAAAATGCCATTGTTGTGGATATGGCCTTAGGCGGCTCAAGCAATACGGTCCTGCACCTGATGGCCATAGCTAATGAGGCCGGGATAAAATTAGACCTGGGTACTTTTGATAAAATAAGCAAGGCCACACCCCATATTACCAACCTTGAGCCGTCAGGAGATTATTTTATGGAAGACCTGGAATATGCCGGAGGTATCCCGGCGGTCCTTAAACGGCTAAAGGATAAGTTGAATAATGTGAATACGCTAAGCGGCAAGAAGATATTTGATATTGCAAACTGCGCTGAGATTTATGATGCAGAGGTTATCCGCCCGTTCGCGCGGGCTTATCACAAACAGGGAGGCATAGCTGTTCTTTACGGCAATCTTGCCCCCCAGGGTGCCGTGGTCAAGCAGTCTGCGGTCAACTCGGCCATGATGCGTTTTAAGGGTAAGGCCAGGGTTTTTAACCGCGAAGAAGAAGCTATGGCTGCGATTTTAGCAGGCAGGATAAAGAAAGGCGATTGTATAGTCATCCGTTATGAAGGCCCTGCCGGCGGGCCGGGGATGCGCGAGATGCTTGCCCCGACATCTGCGATTGTAGGGATGGGGCTTTCCGATTCCGTAGCCCTGATTACCGACGGGAGATTTTCCGGCGGGACCAAAGGCCCCTGCATAGGGCATGTTTCTCCTGAGGCAGCCAGTAAAGGTCCCATTGCTATTTTAAGAAACGGGGATATAATTACCATAGATATACCCGCGAGGAAACTGGAGGTTTGTCTTACTTCTAGTGAGATCAAGCAGAGATTTAAGGGGTATAAGCCTGTTGAGCCGAAGATTAAAACCGGCTATCTCAGCCGGTATACAAAATTGGTCAGTTCCGCGGATAAAGGGGCAATCTTAAGTTAAAGCTAAAGGTTAATTTTAATCATGACCGGTGCACAGATATTAATTGAGAGTTTAAAACGCGCGGGCACAGAGGTGATGTTCGGATACCCCGGCGGCCAGGTTTTGCCTATTTTTGACAGCCTCTATGATGCGGATATAAAATTCATCCTCGTGCGTCATGAACAGGGCGCTGCCCATGCCGCTGACGGCTATGCCCGGGCAACCGGCAAGGTGGGTGTGTGTCTGGCAACCAGCGGCCCGGGTGCGACTAATCTGGTCACTGGTATTGCCAACGCATATATGGATTCCGTCCCGATGGTCGCTATAACCGGGCAGGTAAAGACGCATTTGATAGGCAATGATGCCTTCCAGGAGGCGGATGTAACCGGTATCACCCGGCCCATAACCAAGCATAATTACCTGGTCAAGGACATAAAAGATTTATCCCGGATCATATTTGAGGCCTTTTATATAGCCTCAACCGGCAGGCCCGGGTCGGTTTTAGTCGATATACCCCTCGATATACAAAATCAGGAAACAGATTTCGTCTGGCCGCAGGAAGCGGATATACGCAGTTACAAACCTACTTATTTCGGGCATCCCGGGCAGATTAAAAAGTCGGCTAAACTTATAGCAGGGTCCAAGAAGCCTCTTATCTACTCAGGCGGCGGGGTGATTACCTCCGGAGCGCATCAGGTATTAAGGAGCCTGGCAGAAAAGATCCAGTCACCGGTGACAACGACCCTTATGGGTATGGGCAGCTTCCCTGATACCCACCGGCTTTCTTTGGGGATGCTGGGGATGCATGGTACCGCCTATGCTAATCATGCGATCATGCAGGCGGATTTGATCATTGCCGTGGGCGCTCGTTTTGATGACCGGGTTACCGGAAGGATAGACGCCTTTGCCCCGTATGCCAAGGTGATCCACATTGACATAGACCCGGCTACTATCAGTAAGAATATCCGGGTGGATGTGCCTATAGTAGGCGATGCCAAGAATATATTAGGGGAGCTGTTGGAGCAGTTAAAGAAAACCCCTGATGTGACAGCGTGGCTTAAGGAGATAGAGGCGTTAAAGAAAAAATACCCTTTGAAATATAAAGACGGCCAGAAGATTAAGCCGCAGTATGTTATTGAGCAGATTTATGAGGCGACCAGGGGTGAGGCGATCATTACCACTGAGGTGGGGCAGAACCAGATGTGGGCCTGCCAGTGGTATAAATATACCTGCCCGCGCACATTTATTTCATCAGGGGGCTTGGGCACCATGGGATTCGGTTTTCCGGCAGCCATGGGCGCTAAGGTTGGCTGCCCCGATAAGGTAGTCTTTGATATCGCAGGAGACGGCTCTATACAGATGAACATACAGGAGCTGGCTACCTGTGTTGCAAATAAGATCAATGTGAAGGTGGCCATATTGAATAACGGCTGCCTCGGGATGGTCAGGCAGTGGCAGGAGTTGTTTTATAAGAAACGTTATTCTTATACCTCCATAACCTCACCTGATTTTGTAAAGCTGGCGGAGAGTTACGGCGCCTGCGGCATACGGGTCACCAAAAAGGAAGAGGTGCGTCCGGCAATCGATAAATCACTTGCGCTGGACAATACGGTCCTGATAGATTTTCGTATTGAACCGCAAGAGAATGTTTACCCCATGGTCCCGGCAGGAGAGGCGATTAACCAGATGCTGGACGGCCTGGCGTAAGGTTTAGGTTTTTTAAGCAAGGACAGGATACAATGAGGCATACCATATCTGTTTTGGTAGAAAACAAATTCGGGGTACTGGCCCGGGTAGCCGGATTATTCAGCGCGCGGGGTTATAATATCTCATCCCTTGCAGTAAGTGAGACCATGGACCCTTCGATTTCTTATATGACCATAGTGGTAGAGGCAAAAGACGAGAAGATACTGGAGCAGATTAAGAAACAACTGAATAAGCTTATTGACGTGATCACGGTTACGGATTTCACCAAGCGCGAGCATGTAGAAAAGGAACTGGTCTTAATCAAGATCAATTATTCAACCAGGGACAAAGAGAAGGTCGGCTCTGTTTTGAGTAAATACGTGGCCAAGATCATACAGCATAAAGGCGATACTGCCATTATCGAGGCAATAGGAGAACAGCAGCAGATAAAACAGCTGTTGGAAAACCTGAATAATCTCTGCGGTATCAAGGAACTATTACGCACCGGTAAGATAGCCATGGCCTGTTGATTTTTTCTTGCTGCAACATAACAATTGTTTTTGATATGCGGCTTAAAGGGTTTTAAAGAGTGGGCCTGGATAAGCCGTGCACCTTTTAAAAAGGAGGGGTTTTACAATGGCTAAGATTTATTATGATAAGGACGCGGATTTAGATCTATTAAAAGGCAGGGTTATCGCGATCGTCGGTTACGGTATACAGGGCCGCGGTCAATCATTATGCCTTAAGGATTCCGGATGCCAGGTGGTGGTTTCTGAATTGGAAGGGACAGCCAATTACGAACAGGCAAAAAATGACGGCTTTCTGCCCCTTTCCGTGGACGAGGCAGCAAAAAGAGCGGATATTATTCAGATCCTTACCCAGGACCATGTGCAGGCTAAAGTTTATAAGGAGCACATTAAGCCTAACCTGAAAAAAGGAAAAGCGCTTTGTTTTTCTCATGGTTTTAATATCAGGTTTAAACAAATCAAGCCTCCGAAGAATGTGGATGTTTTTATGGTAGCCCCTAAAGGCCCGGGGGCCTTGGTGCGGCGCATGTATGAGGAAGGTAAGGGTGTCCCTTGCCTGCTTGCGGTATTCCAGGACGCCACCGGCCAGGCAAAACAGCTGGGGCTGGCTTATGCAAAGGCGATAGGCGCAACCAGGGCAGGGGTGATTGAGACTACCTTCGCCGAAGAAACAGAGACCGACCTTTTTGGCGAGCAGGCAGTCCTCTGCGGCGGGGTAACGGAATTAATCCGCGCAGGGTTTGATACGCTGGTTGAGGCCGGTTATCAGCCTGAGATCGCCTATTTTGAGGTCTTGCATGAGTTGAAACTTATTACGGATTTGATCCAGGAAGTAGGCATAAGCGGGATGCGCCGCAGGGTGTCCAATACCGCTACTTACGGAGACTTGAGCCGCGGGCCGATGATCATTACCCAGAAGACGCGCAAGGTGATGAAGAAAATCTTAAAGGATATTAAATCCGGAAAGTTTGCCCGCGAATGGATCAGGGAGAATGAAAACGCAAGGCCTAACTTTAATAAATTATTAAAGTCAGGGGATGAACATGCCATTGAGCAGGTCGGCAGGCAGTTAAGAGAGATGATGCCTTGGATGAAGAAGGTATAATGTCCGAAAAGATAATTATATTTGATACCACGCTGCGCGACGGAGAACAGGCGCCGGGCGCAAGCCTGAACCCGCGGGAAAAGATAGAGATCGCCCATTCCTTAAACAGCCTGGGAGTGGATGTGATCGAGGCGGGGTTCCCTATTTCCAGCAAAGGCGAACTTGATTCGGTTAAGCAGGTTGCTCGCTCTATTAAGGGGCCGGTTATCTGCGGGCTGGCGCGCGCCATCAAGGCGGATATAGATGCCGCCTACGAAGCGGTAAAATATTCCAAGAGGCCGCGCATACATATCTTTCTGGCCACTTCCAAGGTCCATATGCAATATAAGTTGAAGAAGGCCGAAGATGAGATATTGAGGCTGGCTGTGGAATGGGTCAGGTATGGCAGGAGGCTTTGCGATGATATAGAGTTTTCTCCGGAAGATGCCTCGCGTACGGAAGGGGAATTTCTTTTCAGAGTGCTGGAAGCGGTTATTGACGCCGGCGCCGCTACCGTGAATATACCCGATACCGTAGGTTATGCCGAGCCCAGTGAATACGGGGGCCTGATCAGGGCGATTCGGGAGAACGTTGTCAATATAAAAAAGGCGGTTATTTCCGTGCACTGCCACAATGATTTAGGCCTGGCGGTGGCTAATTCTTTGGAGGCGGTAAAAAACGGAGCCCGGCAGGTGGAATGCACCATTAACGGGATAGGCGAGCGCGCGGGCAATGCCTCTATGGAAGAGATAGTCATGGCCCTGAAGACGCGTAAGGATATATTCTCAGGCCTACAGACGCGGATTAAAACCAACCAGATATGCAAGATATCGCGGCTGGTCAGCAGATTGACCGGGTTTGCCGTCGCCCCTAATAAGGCTATTGTCGGAGGCAACGCCTTCAGGCATGAATCAGGCATTCACCAGGACGGTGTGCTTAAGGAGCGCTCTACCTATGAGATCATCCGTCCGGAAGATGTCGGTTTTCTGGGCAGGGGTATTGTCTTAGGCAGGCATTCCGGCAGGCATGCCTTGGCAGAGAGGCTAAAAGAATTGGGTTTTGTTCTTTCCGCCAGCCAGATGGATAAGGTTAATGAGCGTTTTAAGGCGCTTGCGGACAAAAAGAAAGATATCTTTGACGATGATCTGGCCTCTATCGTGGATGATGAGGTGCGTAAGGTCAAGCCCACCTGGACACTGAAGAGCTTTTCTATAAATTCCGGGACGCATATCAGCCCTTCTGCTGTGATAAGCCTGAAACACAAGAACAAAGTTTATAACGCCAATTCTTCCGGAGACGGCCCGGTGGACGCCTGTTTTAAGGCTATCGATAAGATCACCGGCACAAAGGCTGAATTGCAGGATTATCATATCGGGGCGGTTACCAAAGGTAAGGATGCACTGGGTGAGGTAGGGCTGAAGATTAAAGCCAGGGGCAAGATAGTGACTGCCCGCGCCTCAAGCACCGACATAGTCGAGGCATCGATCAGAGCTTATATCAATGCATTTAATAAGATAGAAAGCCTTTAGGCCCCTTTTTTTGAGAACCCCGATGGAGAGACAAGAGCCCGCGAGAATATACGGATTAATCGGTTATCCTGCCAGGCATAGCCTTTCTCCTTTAATGCACAATGCCGCTTTCCGTGCGCTAAAATTAAATTCCCGATACCTCCTTTTTGAAGTAAGGCCGGAAGAATTAGAAGATTTCCTCCTCGGTGATGCCCCGGTTGAGGATACAGAAGGTGAGGCCGTCTTAAAATCGGATATTTACGGTTTCAATATAACCATCCCGCATAAGGTAAGGGCAAGGCAGATATTGAAGGCGCAGTATCCTGATATAGAAAATGCCCTGAGTGAAGAGGACGCCTATTATGTGAAATTATCCGGGGCGGTAAATACGGTAAAAAGGCAGGAGGGTAAATGCGGGTATTTTAATACCGATGCCCCCGGTTTCCTGAAATCCCTGCAGGAGGACTTAAAATTTTCTCCCCGCTCAAAGAAGGTGCTGGTGATAGGTTCAGGGGGCGCAGGCAGGGCAGTAATATCTGCTTTAAGCTGGCAGGGCGCAGGCGTAGAGAAGATTTATGTCCATGATATCAGGCAAGAGGCCATGGATGAGGCAAGGAGGCATTTTTTAGATGCAGGCTATCCAGAGGTGATAGGAAAATTAACCTTTGTCAGGGGCAAAGATATACCTGCTGTGATTGAAGGGTGTGCCTTATTGGTCAATGCCTCGCCTATGGGGATGAAAGGAGACGACGTTTCCGTCATAGATAAGGGGCTCTTACATAAAGGCCTGTCCGTGTATGATGTAGTTTATAACCGTCAACATACAACAGCCTTAATCAGAGACGCCTTAAGCCTCAGGCTTCCTGCCGCAGACGGATTGGGGATGCTTTTGCAGCAGGGGGCGTATGCCTTTGGGCGCTGGATGGGATGCCCTGCGCCTATGGAAGAGATGCGCAAGGCCCTGGCGTTAAAAAAAGAGGTCAAGAGATAATGTTTTCCAGGATAATCGTATTTATTTTCGGTTCTATTGTCGGTAGTTTCCTGAATGTCTGTATCCACCGCATGCCGCAAGGGCAATCCGTGGTCTGGCCGCGTTCGCATTGCCCCAAATGTAAAAGGAAGATCCCCGGATACGATAACATCCCTTTTCTAAGCTATATAATCTTAAGGGGCAAATGCCGTTTTTGCCGGCAGAGGATTTCGCTGCGTTATCCTTTGGTCGAGTTGTTGACAGCGCTATTTTTTGTGATGTTTTTTGGCATCTACAGGCTCAGTTACGAGTTCTTTTTCTATACCCTTTTTATTTCTGAGTTAATCGTGGCCGCATTCATAGACATTAAACACCGCATTATCCCCGAAGAGATCTCAATCGGAGGCATCATTGCCGGTTTCATCTTAAGCTCTATCAGGGGTTTTAACTGGCATCCCCTTTCTTTTGATTCTGCCCCTCTTCTTAATTCCCTTGGCGGGATCATCATCGGGGGGGGCGCAATCTATCTGGTGGGTTTTTTCTTTGATCTGGTGTATTTTAAGATACTAAAACGGCCGCCCGTGGAAGGAGAGACTTCTTCTATGGGCATGGGAGACGTTGAATTATTAGCGATGATTGGGGCATTCCTGGGCTGGCAGAAGGCCCTGATTACTTTCTTTATTGCCCCTTTCCTGGCCATAGGCATAGCCTTCTTAAACCTCCTGTTTAAAAAAAGCCACGTCATTCCTTACGGCCCTTTCCTTGCCTTAGCCGCAATCCTTTCGTTATTGTGGGGGAATAAGATAGTCTGTTTTTTTATTCCCTCTCTGTGAAAGAAAGGCCCTGGTTATTCCCTGATAAACTTAAAAGAGGCATCCTCTGTTTTTAATATTGGAGCAGTCAATAAATGAGCGTGTTAGAGGGTAAGGAGTTTTATATTTCTAAGAGGGTAGGACGGGCCATAATGGACTATAAAATGCTTAAAGACGGCGACCGGGTAGCAGTAGCTGTTTCCGGAGGCAAGGACAGCCTTACGCTCCTTAAGGTTTTAAATGACCGCAGGGCCTTTGTCCCAATAAAATACGAGCTGTTGGCAATCCACGTGGACTTAGGTTATCCCCGTTCCTGTTGCGCTGAATTAAGCAGGTATTTTAAGAAATTGAAGATAGGCTATCATATAGAAAAATCCGATGTCCTCAGGCGCACCAGAAAAAAGGATATTAACTGTTTCTGGTGTTCCTGGAACAGAAGAAAATCGCTTTTTGAGGCTGCTTTCCGCCTGGGGTTTCCTAAAGTCGCCCTGGGGCATCATAAAGACGATATTATAGAGACCATCCTGTTAAATCTTTTTTTTCAAGGTGAAATCTCCGCTATGGCCCCTAAACAGGAATTGTTCAGGGGTAAGATTACCCTTATCCGCCCCCTTGCTTATGTGGAGGAGGATATGATCAGCCGGTTCGTCAGAGAAGAGAAATTTCCTTCTTTTGATTGCCGCTGCCCTAATTCCATGATTTCTAACCGCACCAAGATCGCCGGTATTATTGCGGATTTAAAAAGGGTATGCCCGGATGTCAAGACCAACATATTCCGCAGCGTAACGAGGATAAAAAAAGAGTATCTGCTTTAATTATATCCCTTAGAGTGGTATACTAAAAGTAAATAGCGGCATATTTAAAAGGCAGGAGAAAGAAAAATGATCTGGCTGGTAGTGGTAATGTTCGTGGCGGCAATGGCAGGGGTGATACTGGCGGTATTAAGGATATCTGCCCAGTTAAACCAGCAGTTAAATGCCGTCAGCCAGCAGGTTAACGAGCGGCTTAAAGAGACTTCTTGCGTCCTGCAGGATACCCACCGGACAGTGGGAGAGCGGCTGGATTCGGCAAGCCGGGTCTTCGGGGATATACAGAAAAGCCTGGGCAGGCTCGAGGAAACACACAAGCACATCCTGGATATAAGTAAAGATATATCCAGCCTTCAGGAGCTTTTGCGCGCGCCGAAATTCCGCGGAGAGTTAGGGGAGAGCCTATTGGGTAAATTGCTGGAAGAGATATTGCCTAAGGAGAATATACGAATCCAGCACCGCTTTAAGAGCGGGGATATAGTGGATGCGGCAGTAGTTATCGGGGGGCACCTGATCCCGGTAGATGCCAAGTTCAGCCTGGAGAATTTTAAAAAGATGGCCGAGTCCTCAAGCGATGAGGAAAAACAGGTATTGTATAAGGCATTTATACGGGATGTCAAGAAACGGGTGGATGAAGTTTCTTCTAAATACATACTGCCTGATGAGGGCACCTTTGATTTTGCCATGATGTATATCCCTTCTGAGGCGGTTTATTACCAGATAAGCAGGGATGAAGAGTTATGTTCTTATGCCAAGTCAAGGAAGGTGATCCTTGTTTCCCCTAATACCTTTTATGCCTATCTTCAGGCGTTATTATATGGCCTGCGGGGGGTGAATATCCAGAAAAATATCCAGAAGATCTTTGCTGATCTAGGCAGGATGGAAATAGATTTTAGGAAATTCCAGGGTGATTTTGAACTGGTGGGCAGGCATCTTACGGATGCCTCCTCTAAGTATCAGGATGCCCGTATGAAGATGGAAAAATTCAGCGATAGGCTTATCTCTACCACGCACGCGCCGCAGATAGAAGAAAAGGAGGCTTAAAAGATGCCAACAGGTAATATTACCTGTCACCCGGGGGTAGCCGCGGTCCTTTCTTTTATTTTTAATGGTTTGGGGCAGCTCTATAACGGCCAGATCGCTAAGGGCCTTTTGTTGATTTTCTTTTCTTCCCTAAGCATGCTTGTCTTCCTTTTGGGAAGTATCCTGATTGCCTTTTGGTTGTTGGGCAGGGTTATTTTTGGGGGAGAATTAATCATAGGGGTGGTTTTATCCAGCATAGGGCTGTTCTTTATTTGCTTCTTAGGTATATATAGCATAGTGGATGCCTTTAAAGTGGCGCATAACAGATGATCCTCAACGTCCGGGTACTGCCGCGTGCAAGCCGTAATTTAGTCAAAAGAGAAGGCAAGTGCCTGAAGGTGCATCTGACTAAGCCTGCCGAAGGCGGCCTGGCTAATAAACAATTGATCGAGGTCCTTGCGGATTATTTCAAGGTAAAGAAATACCGCATCGCTATTGTAAAGGGGCATTCTGCGCGGGAGAAAATAATTGAGGTATCTGGTGTCTAAAAAGCCCCTCCTTGAGCCTGCGTCATACTACAAATTCGGCCCCTTATTTGAAAAGGGCGCCCTGTGCACTTTTAGCCGCACGCTAAAGAACATGTCTTTTGATTACGGCGATATCCGGGATACCCTGGCTAACCGTAAGGATTTCTTGGGGGCGTTAGGATTGAGTTGGCAGGAGTTAGTCTGCGCAAGGCAGGCACATGGTGACGGCATAGCCTGCGTTACCTTCAAGGACAAAGGCAGGGGGGCATTCTCTGGAGCGGGTGCGATAGCCGATATAGACGCCTTGGTCACTTCTGAAAAAGGGCTCGCCTTAGGTATTTTTACCGCGGATTGCCTTTCTATTTTCCTTTATGACCCGCAAATCCCCGCAATAGGGCTGGTGCATGCAGGGTGGCAGGGTAGCCAAAAAGGAATCGCCTCAAAGGCAGTGGAGGCGATGAAAAAGGAATTCAATTGCCGGCCGCAAGATTTATGCGCTGGTTTTGGCCCGTCTATAAGGAGCTGTTGCTACGAAGTAGGCGGCAGGATGAATGATTATTTCAAGACAGGGATTTTAGAAAGGGATAAGCGTTACTACCTGGATTTAGTTAAGATAAATGCCGCCCAGCTTAAAGAGGCGGGGGTGAGAGAAGCGCGGATCGTGGATTCGATGTTGTGTACCTCATGCCGCAGCGAGGAATTCTTTTCTTACCGCAGGCAGGGCCAAGACGCCGGCAGGACGATATCAGTAGCTATGTTAAGATAGGCCTTACTCAAAAGGAGGATTATGCCCAGGTACCGGATGGATTTTATTTTGAATATACATAAGGATGCCCCGCCTGCGCTTGAAGTAATCAGAAATTCAATCATAGAATTCGGCGATGAGGTAGAGGTCCTTTTGCTTGCTGAGAATAATGATCCAAAGAGCGAAGACCTGCGCGTGCGCATAAATACCCAGGATCCCATCCTTGTTTTTGACAGCTGCCTGCAGTTTGGCAGGCTTAGGTCAGTAAAGGTAACCGAAGGATGACCTAAAAAAGGAGGCAGTATGCACAAGATATTAGTCGCTTATTATTCCCGCAGCGGTAATACCCGCAAGATGGCGGATTATGTTTCTGAGGGCATAAAAAAAGGAGGGGCTGAGGCGGTAGTAAAAGATATTAAAGAGGTCCAGGTAGAAGAACTTCTGGAATACGACGGCATTATTATCGGTTCGCCTACCTATTACGGGACAATGGCCGCTGAGGTCAAGGCCTTATTGGATGCATCGGTAGAGTATCATGGGAAGCTTGAGGGAAAGGTAGGGGCGGCATTTTCCTCCAGCGCCAATATCGCAGGGGGAAATGAGACTACGATTTTAGATATATTAAACGCCTTTCTGATACACGGGATGATTATCCAGGGGGATTTTCAAGGCGACCATTACGGCCCGGTTGCTATCGGCAGCCCCGACGGGAGAGCCAGTAAACAGTGTCTGAGGTTAGGTGAAAGGACGGTTCAGCTGATAAAGAAGATTCATCCGCAGGTAAAATCAAAATGAAAGAAATAATCATCTTTGTTACCTGTAAGGATAAAAAAGAAGCTGGCAAGATAGCCGCATTCCTGGTTGAAAAAAAAATAGCCGCCTGTGTTAATATAATCCCGCAGATTGAATCTGTATTCAGGTGGGAAGGTAAAGTAGAGAAATCTAAAGAAGCGCTCTTATTGATAAAATCCAGGGCGGATAAACTGCCGCGGATCTTCCGGATGGTAAAGTCTTTGCATAGTTACGAAGTACCGGAGATTATCGCCCTGCCTATTCAGGCCGGCGAAAAAAGATATATGGAGTGGTTGAATGCATCTGTCCGGGACCCCCTTTGATTACCTGGTAGCTTTTTTAGGCGGTATCCTGTTAAGCCTTACCCCGTGCGTATACCCTGTGTTACCGGTGGTAGCCGGCTACATAGGTATAAAAGCAGCTGGCTCTAAATGGAAAGGTTTTGTCTTTAGTTTTATCTATGTCAGTGGGATGGCGCTTGTCTATTCACTGCTTGGTATATTTGTATCTCTTACCGGAGGCATATTCGGCGCATTAAGCTCAAGGCCAGAGATGCATTTGGCCGTGGGGTTGGTAATCATAGCCTTTGGCCTGTCCATGCTGGATGTATTCAAAATGCCATTGCCTGGTATGAGAAGGCCTTTTCCTGGAAAGGGCAAGGGCTATTTTTCTGTTTTCTTCCTGGGGTTTGCCTCCGGTTTGGTTTTGAGCCCTTGCGTGACGCCGGTATTGGGGGCGATATTGTCTTATCTGGTTACCAGGAAGAATATATTCTACGGGGCGAGCCTTCTTTTGAGTTTTGCTTATGGGATGGGGCTGCTTTTGTTGATCACAGGGACATTCAGTGCTGCATTGGCCGGTTTACCTAAATCGGGCCGCTGGATGAATTATATAAAGAAAGGCTGCGCCGTGATCCTAATAGCCACGGGTATATATTTTATTGTCAGCGCTTTTTAGGAGAATATAATATGAGAAACAACGCCAGGGCTTTATTGTTCAGTTTAATCTTCATTCTCTTTTTTTCTTCGGGTATTGCGACGGCCCAGGATTATCCCCGGCCTGCCCCGGAATTTAACCTGGCTGATTTGGATGGCAACTACATCAGCCTGAAAGATTATCGGGGGAAAAATGGGGTTATATTGTTATTTTGGACCAGCTGGTGTTCTTTCTGCCGTAAGGAACTGAAGGCCATCAATAATATGACGGATGAGCTAAGACAGGACGGCTGGGAGTTTTTTCCGGTGAATGCCGGAGAGTCTGGATATAAAGCAAGGAGTTTCTTAAAAAGCAGCGGATTGTCCTTAAAGGCGCTCTTGGATGAAGATAACTCTGTCTCCGATTCCTATAACGTCTTTGGAGTGCCCACCTATATCTTCATTAATAAAGAAGGGTATATTATATATACTACCCATTTTTTTTCTAAAGATACTTACAAAAAACTAACCCCCTGATAAATATATGGGAAACAGCCTTGCCTTATTGGCAGACTTCTATGAGTTTACGATGGCAGAGGCCTACTTTAATTATAGGAGGGAGGCTTTAGCCACATTTGACTTATTTGTGCGGGATATGCCTTTAAACCGCGCTTATTTAGTTTTCTGCGGTTTAAAGGATATATTAAGCTATATCCGCTCCGTCCGTTTCAGTAATGATGATTTAGGCTATCTGAAAAGGCAGGGTATATTTTCTGCGGATTTTCTGCGTTATCTGAAAGGCTTGCGTTTCCATGGAGATATCTGGGCGATGCCGGAGGGGGAGGTATTTTTTCCCGGAGAGCCTGTTATCCGCGTGAGCGCCTCTCTTATTGAGGCGCAGATAATTGAAAGCTTCCTGTTGAGCACCGTAAACTTGCAGACGATGATTGCCTCTAAGGCCCTACGCGTGGTCCTGGCGGCTTCAGGCAGGCGGGTTTATGATTTCTCCCTGCGCAGGACCCACGGGGCAGAGGCGGGTGTAAAGGTTGCGCGCGCAGCTTATATTGCCGGATTTGCAGGCACGGCAAACGTTCTGGCAGGGAAAATCTACGGCATACCTGTTTCAGGCACAATGGCCCATTCTTATGTGATGTCTTTTAAAAAGGAGTTGGATAGTTTTCTTGCTTATACAAGCATTTTTCCCCGCAGGAGCGTTTTATTAGTGGATACCTATGATACAATTAAGGGGGTAGCCAATGCCATAAAAATAGGGCGTTACCTTAAAGAGAAGGGGCATCCTCTTTTAGGCATAAGGCTTGATAGCGGAGATTTAGTCGTTTTATCCAGAAAGGCCAGGAAGATGCTGGATGAAGGAGGGCTTTCTGATGTGAAGATATTCGCCAGCGGCAACCTCGATGAATTCAAGATAGAATACCTCTTAGATAGGGGCGCTAAAATAGATAGCTTCGGGGTGGGGACCAATATGGGCGTCAGTGTTGATGCGCCCTACTTGGATGTTGTATATAAATTGAGCGAAGTAACCGACGAGGAAGGGAATTTCCTGCCCGCTATGAAACTCAGCCGCGGTAAAATCACCTATCCGGGCAGGAAACAGGTTTACCGCATCTTTGACAACAAGGGGATGTTTAGCAGGGATATTATAGGCCTGGAGAATGAAAAGATAAAAGGCCGTCCACTTTTAAGGCGGGTAATAAAGGAAGGCAGGCTGGTTTGTAAAATACCTGCGTTAGAAAGAACAAGGGGGTATGCAAAAAGAGAAATTGCCCTCCTTGCGTTACGCTATAAAAATATTCATACCAAGGACAAATATCCTGTTGAGATAAGCCCGGGGTTAAAAAGGCTCGCGCAGGGGTTTCGCCGGGATATCAAAAAGAATCAGTAGCGCTTAAGACATGGAAGAAAAAATAAGCGGTTTGATTGAAAATTGGCAGAAAAGAAACATCCGCGGATCTTATTGCCAGGATAAAGAAGAAGCAGCCGGGGGAATCCTTAGGGCAATCCCGTTATCTGCCAGCGTCGGTATTTCCGGCTCTGTAACATTAGATCAGATAGAGATAGTCAGGCGCCTTGAAGGCCGCGGTAATCAGGTGTTTAACCAATACCGAAGCGGCATAGACAGGCAGGAAAGCATGGCGTTAAGGCAAAAAGGCGCATCTGCAGATTTCTATCTTACCGGGGTTAATGCCATATCCCAAAAAGGGGAATTAGTTTTCTTCAGCGCCTACGGAAACCGCACTTGCGGCATTGCTAATGCCAGAAAGGTGATAGTAGTAGCAGGCATAAATAAAATTGTCCCAGACGTAGATAGCGCCTTGAGGCGTGCCAGGGAATACGCCACCCCCATGAATTGCCGGCGCCTTAATTATGATACCCCTTGTTTTAAAGACGGGATATGCCAAAAAGAAATATGCCTTTTTCCGGAGTATAAAAGGATGTGCTGCCAGATACTGATTTTGGAGGCAGAAGTTTCTTTGGATAGGTTAGAGGTGATCCTGGTAGGAGAAAATCTGGGATTTTGACTTGGGCAGCTTTATTTTTAGGACAGGAAAGGATAAAGAGATGTTCGATAAGATGAAGGCGTTGATGGATATGCAGAAAAAGATGCAGGAAATGAAGAAAGAGTTGGATAATACCCATTTTGAGGTTACCAGCCCTGATGGTATAATCAAGATTACCATGAACGGCGCTCAGGAGGTAGAGGCGGTGTCCGTTCAGGGCGATATCCAGCGTATGGATAAAACTCAACTTGAAAATGCCGCTAAAGACGCCTATAATAAGGCAATCAAACACTCTCATGAAATAGCTTCCAGTAAGATGCGTGGTATTACCGGTTTTGATATACCGGGCCTGACATAGAGATACTAGTTTCTGCGCATAACCAAAGGCTTTAGCGAAGGCTTATGAAACAATACGACGACTTACAGGCCACATATCTTTATTGCAACCATTGTCAGGGGTCTATGCCGGTCAGGGAGAAATTACTTTTAATCCTGCCGGACGGCTATTTGTTTGAATACCTCTGTTCAGCCTGCGGCAGGCCGCTGGGGGATAAGAAAACAAAGCTTAACCAGCAGGATAGGAATTTTTTAGGTTAAGATGGAAGAAGAGAGGGATTTTTATAGAGTGGTTGAAGAGATTTGCGTAATGGATAAGCGCTATCGCTCGGATAGCTATGAATTCCTGATGCATGCGCTTTACTATACCCAGAGAAAATTAGATAAAAAAGGGCATATAGGCGGCAGGGAGCTCCTGGAGGGTATAAGGGAATTTATCATCGAGCAGTACGGCCCGCTGGCTAAGGCTGTCCTTAACCACTGGGGTATTTTTAAAACAGATGATTTCGGCAATATTGTCTTTAATCTTATAGGCAAAAAGATACTCTCTAAGACAGATACCGATTCCCTGAGCGATTTCAAGGATCTTTATAACTTTGATGAGGCCTTCTCTAATATACTGCAAAACAGCCTGACGAAGGATAACGGTTAGTTTCATCCTAAAGGTAAATCAGGGCCGTAATCATATAAACCATAACCTGGTATGTTTAGAGATTTAAACAGGCTTTTAAAAAACAGGGAATTCATCAGCGTGGCTACCTGTGACCTGGAGGGCAGGCCTAATGCCGTCCCCAAATTTCTTCTAAAAATAGAGGGGAAATCTATCTATCTTGTTGATTATACCCGGGGCAGGACCTGGGATAATCTGAAGATTAACCCCCGGGTTTCCCTTTCTTTTATGGATACCGATTCTCTGATGGGTTATCAGGTAAACGGCGCAGCAGAGGTTATAAGCGCAGGCGCCCTCTATAATAAAATACAGCGGGAAATCCTAAATAAACAGATAGACCTATCTGCCAAACGGGTTATTGAGGGCGTGACCAGGGAAAAGAGGCATCAGAATTTTGAGGTGGCGATAACGGATAAAATCGTTATCTTAAAGATAAATATTAATGAGGTTGTAGAGATAGGGCCCTGCGGAGAGATAAGAAGAGAGGGCGTATGCGCCCTTTAAGCGGGTTAGCCACTGGCATAGGCAGCCTTCCGTATACGCAAGGGGAAGAAGATGCCCTGGGCCTGATCTTTAAGTATGTCCCGCAAATCCCCTTCTGGCCGCAGCTCCCCAAAAGCCAAAGGCCGCAGGAGGGCATGGTTGCGCAGTTTAGCGAGAACCTGCCTTGCTTAAGACAACAGGGTAAGGACATAATACTGGATTTATCCCGCCAAGAAGAAGAGCTTGAGACCTTCTATGGCAAGATTATAAGCGCTGACCTGGATTATTTTCAAATCAGCAAAGAATTTGCCCGAGGCTTGTACGCCTTTTCGCAAAGGCTATCCGTTGAGCCGCACTTATTAAAAAGGGCAAACTTTATCAAATGCCATATTACCGGCCCGTTTACCTTCGCTGCTAGCGTAAAGGACGCCGGGGGCAAGGCTATTTTGCATAATGAGGTTTTCCTTCAGGCAGTGATTAAAGGCCTGGCGAAGAAGGCGTGCTGGCAGATAGATTTCTTCCGGAAATTCGGTAAAGATATTATAATCTTTGTGGATGAACCTTATTTAGGATGTTTTGGCTCGGCATATACGCCTATAAACAGGCAAGACGTGGTCAACGGGCTGGCAGAGTTTATCGCTGAGATAAAATCTGCTTATCCAAAAGCCCTGATAGGTATACACTGTTGCGGCAATACCGACTGGCCAATGCTTATAGAGTCCCCGATAGATATCATTAATTTTGATGCCTTTGGCTTTCTGGATAAATTTATCCTTTATGCGGACAGCATTAAGGCGTTTCTTGCCAGGAAAGGGATTATCTGCTGGGGTATAGTCCCTACCCAGGATTTTACCGGGAGAGAAACCCCGCAGTCGTTACTGGAGATGATCCAGGGCGGTATATCTAAACTGGTAAAAAAAGGCCTGGATGCGGATTTATTGGCAAAGGGATTACTTATCAGCCCTGCCTGCGGTTTAGGGGCATTGGATGATGAAAAGGCAGAGAAAATATTTGCGCTCCTTAGCCAGACCTCCGGTTTATTAAGAGAAACATTGTGTAAGGAATAACTTATCCGCAAAACACTTCAAGAAATAAAACATTTGACAAATATGGCAGGAAATCATAAGATAGATATCTGCTTTTGTCTATTTTAAGCTAAGGAGAGTTTTTAGGATGAAGGAAATACGCATACACGCGCGCGCAGGGCAAGGAGCGATCACTACGGCAGCCTTGTTGGGTTACGCCTATTTTCTAAAAGGGATGTATCCCTATGCCTTTCCGCATTTCGGTGCGGCGAGGATGGGGGCGCCCATGAATGCCTTTGTGCGGGTTGACGCAAAACCAGTAAGGCTGCGCAGCCAGATTTATGAGCCGGACTATGTCATAATAGTAGATTCTACCTTGATGAGGGGTTTTAATTGTTTTTCCGGGCTCAAGGAAGACGGCGTAGCTATAGTCAGCGGCAAGGAAGGAACAGAGATCCCAAAACTTAAGCCCAGACAGAAGGTTTTTATCCTGCCGGCAAATGAGATTGCCATGAAGAATATAGGCCGCCCCCTGGGCAATACCGCCTTATTAGGGGCATTTGGCGCGGCAACAGGAGAAGTCGCTTTAGAGACCATTCTTGAGGCGGTAAGAAAAAGGTTTACAGGCAAAGCGCAGGAGGCGAATGTCGCCACGGTCAAAGAAGGGTATGAATTTGTAAAGGAAAGATTGAAGGTGTAAAGGATGTTCGGCCCGCTTATAGTAAAACCAGGCACCAGCAAGAATAACAAAACAGGTTCTTGGCGCGTTGAGTTAAGGCCGCAGTTCCTGCAGAAGGATTGTATCGGATGTAAGATGTGCCTTTTGGTATGCCCGGAAGGTTGTATTGAGGGCACGGAAAAGAATACATACCATTGTGATTATCTCTACTGTAAGGGGTGCGGCGGTTGCGCGGTAATCTGCCCTAAACAGGATGTAGTGATGGTTAAAGAAGAAGCGAAGGATTAAGAGATGAAAGAATTTCTGGAAGGTTCTTTGGCGGTTGCCGAGATAATAAAGTTGTGCCGCCCCGGAGTTGTTTCGGCCTATCCTATCACTCCCCAGACGCATATAGTGGAAGAGCTGGCGAAATTGGTGGCGGACGCAGAACTGGACGCGCAATTCGTCAATGTGGAGTCAGAGCATTCAGCTGCTTCTGTGGTCCTGGGCGCCTCTGCTACGGGGGTGAGGTCTTATACGGCCACCAGTTCCCAGGGGCTTTTTTATATGGCAGAGGTAGTGTTTAATATTGCCGGTATGCGCCTGCCGGTTATAATGACTTGCGCAAACCGGGCGATATCAGCGCCTATAAATATATGGAATGACCAGCAGGACTCCGTATCTTTGCGCGACAGCGGCTGGATACAGGTTTATGCCGAGGATATACAGGAAACCGTAGACCTGCATTTGCTCGCCTACCGCCTGGCCGAAGATAAATCTATAATGCTTCCGGTGATGGTCTGCATGGACGGTTTTATACTTACCCACGGCATAGAGACGGTAAATATGCCCCAGCAGGATGAGGTAAATAAATTCCTGCCTTCCTACAAGCCGCTTTATAAATTGGATACTGAAAACCCCCTGACCATGGGTCCTTTAGCCGACCCGGATTATTATATGGAAGCCCGTTATGCGATACACCAGACGCATAAAGATGTGCTGAAATTGATACCGAAAATAACCGCGGAATTCGCCAAGGTGTTCGGTCGTCAATATCAGGGTTTAATTGAGGAGTACCAGGTCAAGGGCGCTGAGCGCGTGATTGTGGCCATGGGTTCTGTGTGCGGGACAGTAAAAGAGGTGGTGGATGAACTCAGGGCCAAAGGTAAGAAGGTCGGGCTTTTAAAGATTGTTACCTATCGGCCCCTGCCTTGCCAGGAGATTTATACCGCCTTAAAAGGTGTCCCTAAGGTTGCGGTTTTGGATAAGGCGCTGTCTTTAGGCTCCTATGCCCCCTTAGCCGCTGAGGTTAAGGCGATTTTCTCCGGGAAAAAGAAGACAACTGAGGTCATCAGCAGTTTTGTCGCCGGTTTAGGCGGCAGGGATATTACCAAGGATTCAATAAAAGAGATCTTTCGTATGCTTAATACTAAAGAAAAGGCATGCGAGTTCATTGATTTAAAGCCGGAGCTTCTTAAGGAGCAGCTATGAGTGAGCACTTGTTTCGTCCCGGGCATACCGCCTGTGCCGGTTGCGGCCAGGCATTGGCTGCGCGTATAGTCATTGATACCGCAGGACCCAATACTATTGTGGCAAATAGTACCGGGTGCCTGGAGGTCTTTAGCACAAAATATCCGGAATCCGCCTGGATGGTGCCCTGGATACATTCTTTATTCGAGAATTCTGCCGCGGTTGCCTCTGGCATAGAGGCTGCCCTTATTTATTTAGGAAAGAAGGACAGTACTAATGTTATTGCCCAGGGGGGAGACGGAGGAACGGCGGATATCGGCCTGCAGGCTATCTCAGGGATGTGGGAGAGGGGCCATGATATTTTATATGTTTGTTATGACAATGAGGCTTATATGAATACGGGCGTTCAGCGCAGTGGCCTGACTCCTTTTGATACCAATACGACCACCAGCCCTGTAGGCAAGCAATCCGCAGGGAATATACGCCCGAAAAAACCCATGCCGGAAATCGCTAATGCCCACGGGATAGCTTATGTAGCCACATCTTCTGCGGGTTTTCCGCAGGATATACAGCGTAAAGTCAAGAAGGCCTTATCCATTAAAGGCCCCAAGTACATACAGATACACGTGCCCTGTCCTTTGGGCTGGAGGCATGAATCTAAACTTGCCTTACAGGTGGCTAAAATGGCCGTAGAAACAGGGCTCTATCCTATGATTGAATATGAAAATGGCAGTCTTGCGGCGGTCAGAAAAATACAACCTAAGCCGGTGGAGGAATACCTGAAAATCCAGGGCAGGTTTAAACATCTTTTGAATGACCCCGGGGCGTTAAAGAAGATACAGGAAATAGCGGATAACAATATACAGAAATACAGCCTTAGGGCGGAAAGCGCCCCGACTAATTAAAGGAGGTGTTGGTAAAATGGGAAAACAAGCAAGGGCAATAGTGGATTTAAGCCTTAAAGAACTGGTCAAGGATTTGACCAAGGCGTATGCTGACGAATGGCTGGCCTTTTATCTTTATTGGTATATGGCCAATACCGTATCCGGAAGGGCATATGAGGATATCCAGGAGTTTCTTAATAAGATCGCCAAGGATGAATTGGAGCATGCCCAGGAATTGGCGGATTTGATCATTAAACTAGGGGGGCTGCCTATAGCCAATCCCATGGAATTAGAGAAGAATGCTAATTCTCCTTATATGATGCCTCCTAAGAATACCGCGGACATCAACAGGATAATCCGTATTGTTGCCGAAGCAGAGGCAGGCGCCATTGATGTCTATAATAAAATCGCCAAGAAGACATTGGGTAAAGATAACGTAACCTACCAGCTTGTCACCCATATCTTGTCCGAAGAGGTTGAACACGAAGAGATCTTTGAGAATCTGCTGGAAAGATAAGATAAATAGTAATTTCTTTTGGCAGGGTTTTTGTTAAAGGAGGAATATATTATGGCTAAGGTAAGCGTAGATACTTCAACCTGTGTAGGGTGCGGTTTATGCGAACAGTCCTGCCCTGAGGTATTTGAGGTGGGGGGGGACGGTATAGCCCATGTGAAGGCTCAGCTCTGCACTGTGCATAACCTGAAGGAGGTAGCGGATTCCTGCCCGGTAAATTCCATTAAGGTAGGATAGTTTATAAGTTTTGTTGCGTTTTTTGTTTCAAGTCCGATACAAATTCAGCAAAATACCTTTCCTTTTTCTGGAGTAATAATTTATGGGAGAAGGCTTCCTTCTCCTTAGCGAATTTATTTTCATCCACGGAGACCCTGTTTTTTAGTTTAATAATGTAAAATCCCGACGGCATCTCAATAATGCCGCTCACCCCGCCTTCTTTTAGGCCTTCTGTCGCCGTCCAGAAGCTGTCTGAAGCGCCAATCCCTTCAATATAAGTGCCACAGCCGAATAAATCAGTGTAGTCTACCTTTAGTCCTAAGGCCCTGGCACTAGAGGTAAAATCTACAGGCCTGTTTTTTGCCAGGTATTTATTCTTTAGGTCTTTCAGGCATGCCTCTATCTTTTCTTTAGCCATACCCTTTGCCTTATCTTGGATGAGCGCTGATTTTACTTTTTCTTTTATTGTCTCCAAAGGAGGGATATAAGGCTCCCTCTTTTCTTTAAGGCGCATTATATAGTAACCTTTATCAACAGAGACAGGGGGCAGGAATCTTCCGGGTTCCATGCGGGACAGCAGGCTGATTATTTGCGGTGACCACCCCAGTTGAGGTATGGCATCGTTTTGCGCGAATAAGCCGGTTTCTTTTACCTCCAGGTTAAGTTCCTTGGCTATTTTTTGCAGGTCTTTTTCTTTCTTCAGGCGCAGGAATATGCCTTTTATCTTTGCCTGCTGATTTTCCTCCTGGTTATTTTTGGCTTCCTGGATGATTGCAATATATTCCAGGTTAAAGGAGAGGGGCTGTTTAAAACGGAAGGAGTTGGATGCGAAGTAATCTTTTATTTCATCCCCGGAAGGGTCAATGCCTTTTGCGAATTCAGAATAAAGCCCGGCAATGTATTCAATGCTGATTTGTTCGTTGGCCTTGCGGTACTCTGTTTTTATTTCTTCATCTGTAAGTTTTACTTCATCGGTGACTGCCTGGTAAAGCTTTGCCAGCATCAGGCCCTGGCGTAACTGTTCTTCGAATATGCGCGCTTGAGTATGGAAAACATATTGCAAGGTCTGGGAATACATATTTTGGTCGAACTGCCCATTTTTGCCCTTAAAAAAAGGGTATGCCTGGATCAATGTTATCACTTCCTGATTAGTGGCTTTTATTTTTCTTTTTTTGGCTTCCGCAAGCAGTATTATTCTCATCCAGGCCTGGGATTCTAAATCAAGGTATTTTTCTGCTTCAGGCAGCCTGTCTTGAAACTGGATAATGGCCTCATTACGGGCGGCATCCAGCGAGTCCTTATATTCAAGCCAGGTTATTTTCCTTCCGGCCACCTTCCCTACATATCCGGATGTGCCTTTTTCACCCGTTATGCTTCCGGCACCCCAGAGGATAAAGGCAGGCAATATTAAAATGGCCAGAAAAATCCATATCTTTTTTGCGGTCTTCTTATTGCGTAGTTTGCTGAGCATCTTTTGCCTCCTTATTATAAAATTTATAATCCATGGTGCTGGCAAGGTTGCCTGCGTAGGTCAATTATAATGAAAAATATGGGCATTGCAATTATTTATTTGAGGACAGCCTTATTTTTTACTTTACAAAGTAAAGTATGCTCTGTATAATAAAAAACCAGCCTAATTTACTGCTAAGATCAAGGAGGCAAAGCCAGAAAAATGTCTAAGATATCCGTAAAGAATGTTTTGAAATTAGGTATCCCTAAAGGAAGCCTTCAGGAATCTACCTTTAAGATGTTTCGCAAGGCAGGTTTTAATCTGTCTATTTCCGAGCGTTCTTATTTTCCTTCCGTAGACGATCCGGAAATAGAGCCGGTCCTTCTGCGCGCCCAGGAGATGTCCAGGTATGTTGAGGACGGGGCCCTGGATTGCGGCATCACCGGGAATGATTGGATACTGGAGAATAATTCCAAGGTTGCCAGGATTACTGATTTAGTGTATGCCAAACAGGGCCTGGGTAAGGTGAGATGGGTTTTGGCTGTGCCGCAAGGTTCAGGCATCAAATCCGTAAGGCAGCTTAAGGGTAAGCGTATTGCCACCGAACTTTTGAGCGTAACCAGGGATTATTTCCGCAGGAACAAGGTGGAGGCGACTCTAGAATTTAGCTGGGGGGCGACAGAGGTAAAGGTAAATTCCGGATTAGTAGATGCGATTGTAGAATTGACGGAAACAGGCCGGAGCCTGAAGGCGAATAAATTGACAGAGATAGCCACTCTTTGCGAGTCCACCACCCAGTTTATCGCCAATAATATCGCTTATAGAAATAAATGGAAAAGGGGCAAGATGGAGCAGATAGCCCTTCTTTTAAAGGGGGCTATTGCCGCGGAAGAAAAGGCAGGCCTGAAGATGAATGTGCGCAGGCAAGACCTGAAGAAGGTTATTTCTTTGCTGCCGGCCTTAAAGAATCCTACGATATCCGGTCTTTCTAAAGAGGGATGGTTTGCGGTAGAGACCATAATTGATGAAAAGGTGGTACGTACCTTGATACCCGAATTAAAAAGGGCGGGCGCCTGCGGTATTATTGAATATCCTTTGAATAAATTAATATACTAGGGGTATCCCCTATTTTTTATTGGAGGAAAGGATAAAATGCCTTGTGGCAGAAAGAGGAAGCTTAGGAAAATCAGGACCCATAAGAGGAAGAAGATGCGTCGTCGTCTTCGTCATCTGAAGAAGAGAGCCTGGGGTTAGGGATAAGTCTATAATTCTCAATAGCTATGGCCTCTTTGGGTGAGCGGGTAAAGCAGGGGGTTTTCTTGTGCCTGGCAGCAAATATTTTCTGGCAGGCAGAGGCATTAGCTTATGATAAAAAGGCTTCATTGGCGTTAAGCCATTATATAGTAGCCGGCGTATACGAACACCTCGGCCAGATAGAAGACGCAATCAGGGAATACAAGAAGGCCCTGGCAATAGAACGTAATAACGCCGCTATCCATCTTTCCCTCGCCGTAAGTTATGTAAAAAACAACGAAATCAAAAAGGCGATCGAAGAAGCAAAGCTCGCCGCAGGCCTCTCTCAGGCTCAGGTGGAGCCGCATGCGATACTGGCGTTGTTGTATTCCCTGCAAGGCAATACCGAATCCGCATCCGTTGAATATGAGCTTGCCTTGGAAAACGCCTCTAAGCTTCATCCTGATAATATCGGTATATATAAGAGGCTGGGGGTGGTGTATCTGGCGCAAAAGAAATACCGGGAGGCAGAAAGGGTATTCCGGGTGATAGCGGATTTGTCGGCCACTGACCCAGAAGCGCATTTCTATCTTGCCTTACTGGCGGATGAATCACAGAATGAGGAAGAGGCCATAAAAGAATTAAAGAAAGTATTGGGCATAGACCCTGATTATCATCAGGCCCTCAATTACCTGGGTTATCTTTACGTGCAGAAGGGCATAAACCTGGATGAGGCAGGTCTAATGATAAGAAGGGCGCTTGAAAAGGAGCCGTTTAACGGGGCTTATCTGGATAGCCTGGGGTGGTTGTATTTTAAACAGGGCAGGCTTAAAGAGGCAGCGCAGGAGTTAAAAAGGGCAAGTCGGCTGCTTGAGAATCCTTTGATATATGAGCATCTCGGTGATGTCTATTATAAGATGAACGATACAGAAAATGCCAGGTTGAACTGGCAGAATTCTTTAAGATTAGATGCCAGCCAGGGCGGGGTCAAAGACAAGATTGAGGGGCTGGAATTAAATAGCGGCTCAGCCGTAAACTAATGGAATACACCGATACCCAGGTTAAAGAGTTACAGGAGAAGGCCAGGAAGATACGCCGGCTGATTGTTCAGATGCTGGCCAAGGCCGGCTCAGGGCATCCCGGCGGCAGTTTATCTTCTGCGGATTTGATTGCGGCGCTTTATTTTGCTGTATTGCGGCATAACCCTAAAGAGCCGTTATGGCCTGGGCGGGACCGGTTTCATATGTCAAAAGGGCATTGTTGTCCTTTATGGTATGCTGTTTTGGCAGAATCCGGTTATTTTACGCTGGATAAACTTCAGACCTTGCGCCAGATGGGGTCTGTATTACAGGGGCATCCTGACCGGCGTGTGCCCGGGGTTGAGGTTGCTTCAGGCTCCCTTGGGCAGGGGTTATCCGTAGGCCTGGGGATGAGCCTGGCTGCGAAATTAGACCATAAAAGTTACCGCGTCTATGTGCTTATGGGTGACGGGGAAATACAGGAAGGTAATATCTGGGAAGCTGCTATGGCGCTCAGCCATTATAAATGCGATAATCTCTGCGGCATACTTGATCATAACGGTTTTCAGATCGACGGCAGGACGCAGGATATTATGAACCTGGAGCCTTTGGTCGCCAAGTGGCAGGCATTTGGCTGGCATACTATTGAGATAGACGGGCATAATATTAGGCAGATCTTATCCGCCTATAACGAAGCAGAAAATACAAAGGGTTCCCCCAGCATAATTATTGCCCATACCGTAAAAGGCAAGGGGGTTTCTTTTATGGAAAATGTAGTGGATTTTCATGGCAGGGCCCCTACGCAGGAAGAAGCAAGGCAGGCGCTTAAGGAATTGGAGAGTTAAAACCTTATTTCTGGTGGCAGATGAGTGAGAAATTATATCAACGCGACGTATACGGTAAGACCCTGGCTGAACTGGGTAAGAAAAATAAAGATATAGTGGTACTGGATGCCGACCTCTCTGGTTCAACCCGTACCGTGCTATTTGCGCGGGAATTCCCGGAGAGATTTTTTAATTTCGGGATAGCTGAACAGAATATGATGGCAGCCGCCTCTGGTATAGCCAGTTGCGGTAAGACCGTATTTGTTTCTACCTTTGCCATGTTTGCTACCGGCAGGGCCTGGGATCAGGTGAGGAATACTGTCAGCTATAATAATCTGGATGTAAAGATAGTTGCTTCTCACGCCGGGATTACCGTCGGCCCCGATGGCTCAAGCCACCAGGCGCTGGAAGACGTAGCCTTGATGCGCGTGATACCGAATATGAATATAATTGTCCCTTGTGATGGGCCGCAGGCGCGCGAAGCGATTATCGCAGCCGCAGAGACAGGGGGCCCTTTTTACATCCGTTTGGGCAGGCCTAAGGTTGAGACTATAGAGAATAAGGGTGAATTTAAATTCGGCAAGGCCCAGGTCCTTCGTAAAGGCAAGGACGTCTCTATTATCGCCTGCGGGGTAATGGTAGAGGCAGCGCTTAGGGCTTCAGACAGCCTCTGCGCAAGAGGCATAGAGGCAGGTGTAATTAATATACACACCATAAAACCTTTAGATGTCCAGGCGGTATTGGAGGCAGCACGCTTAAGCAGAGGCATAGTGGTTTGTGAAGAACACACGGTTATCGGGGGCCTGGCCTCCGGCGTCGATGAGATAGTAGCGGAGAACTTTCCCGTTAAAGTTATGCGCGTAGGGATAAAAAACAGGTTTGGCCAGTCGGGCGAACCAGATGAGCTTCTCAGGGAATATGGGCTTACCAGTGACGATATAGAAAAGGCGGCCTTAAACAGCTTGACTTAGGAAACATATTTTTCGGGCATCCGGTATTCCTGCCGTGAATAAGTTAACCATTGATTCTTACGCCAAGTTGAATCTTTACCTTCAGGTTTCCCAAAGGCGCTCGGATGGCTACCATAATATAAGAACCGTTTTTGAGAGAATAAGTCTTTGTGATAAAATAATCCTTACCTGCCGCAGGGATAAAATAATCCGCCTCAGTTGTTCCGGCCGTTACGCATTGCCCCAAGATAAAGATAACCTCGCCTGGAAAAGCGCAAAATTATTGCAGGATAGTCTGGGTCTGGATTCCGGAGTGGATATCAATATAATCAAGCGTATCCCGGTAGGGGCAGGGCTTGGCGGGGGCTCAAGTAATGCCGCATCTGTCCTTTCGGGCCTAAACAGGCTCTGGGGTTTGCATCTTACTCAAGATAGGCTTGTTAGATTTGCCGCTCAATTAGGCAGCGACGTGCCTTTTTTTCTCTATGACAGCCCTTTTGCTTATGGCGGGGGTAGAGGGGATAAGATTATCCCGCTTAAGTCATTAAAAAGGATAAGGCTTTGGCATGTCCTGCTCATGCCTGCAATAAGGGTATCTACGCCTTTGATATACCGGCAATGGGATAGATTAAGGCTAAAGCGGAAGTTGACAAGGCCTAAATATAATGTTAAAATATTGACTTTAGCATTAGCTAAAAGGGATAAATCTTTTATAAACAGGTATCTTTTTAACGGATTGGAAGAGGTAACCTGCGGGCTCTACCCGCAGGTAAGAAGGGCAAAAGAGGAGATCAGGAATTCAGGCCTTGAATCTGTTTTAATGTCAGGCAGCGGGCCGGCGGTATTCGGCCTGTGCGCCTTCAAGAAAGAGGCCTTATCTTTATCCGGCAGGCTCAGAAAGAAGAATAGGGCCTGGCAGGTTTTTACGGTGTGCACGCGTTAAGCCGTTACAGCAAGGAGGTAAACCGATGGAGATAACTGAAGTCAGGGTGTTCTTAAAGGACTCGCCGGATAAAAAACTCAAGGCATATGTAACGGTGACTTTTGACAATGCCTTTGTGGTAAGGAATATAAAGGTGATAGAAGGGACTAGCGGTTTATTTATTGCCATGCCCTCCCGCAAGATAAAACAGCCCTGCCCTAAATGTAATTTTAAAAACGAGGTGCGCAGCAAATACTGCAATCAGTGTGCAGGGCAATTACCAATGGCCCCCCAGCCTGTTTCTCAGGACGGAAGCGCAGGAACTGCTCAGCTGGAGCATAAAGATATCGCCCATCCCATAACACAGTCTTTCAGGGAATACCTGCAGAAGAGGATTTTAGAGGCATATGAACAGGAAAAAACCAGAGGCCCTGTTTCTTCCGGGCAGCCGGATGTGGTTTGAGACCCTAAGCAGAAATCTTTCCGCTGGTTGTTAAATAAAAATGATATAAGAATAATTTCTTCGTGGGGCGTTGTTTTTTTCTTTTGCGGTTTCACTTCGGCAGGCGCTGCTCTGGGCATAGATGGAAGAAGAAGGAAGGTCAGGGGTACTGCCCGGTAGTGTAATGGTAGCACATCAGAATTTGGGTCTGAGCGTTGAGGTTCGACTCCTCACCGGGCAATGGAAAATTGACAGGAAAAGAGGATTAAAATGCAGAAGGACATAGCCGTAATAATCTTAGCTGCCGGCAAGGGCAGCAGGATGAAATCAGATATGCCTAAAGCCCTGCATCCGATATGCGGCAGGCAGATGATAGGGTACGTTTTAGACCTGGCCCGTGGCCTGAAGGTCAAAAAGACCGTGATTGTATTGGGGCATAAACTTGAGCAGGTGAGGCAGATTTTGCCCTTCGGTACAAAGGTTGTCATGCAAAAGAGGCTTTTAGGCACTGCCGATGCCATAAAACAGGCCTTGCCTGCGCTGGCAGGTTTTCGCGGCACGGTATTGATACTCTATGCGGATAATCCCCTCTTGAAGAAAGAGACAATAGAAAGACTGCTTAAATATCACCTGGAAAATAACCTTGATGTTACTCTTTTGACTGCCCTGGTTGAGAAGCCGCAAGGATATGGCAGGATATTAAGGGATAAATATTCCAGCATAAGCGGTATCATTGAAGAAAAAGACGCGGATGATTTTCAAAAGGATATTAAAGAGATCAATACAGGCATCATGTGTTTTAAGAAAGAGCCGCTTATCTTTGCCCTTAAGCATATCCGGCCCAATAACCAGAAGAGAGAGTTTTATCTAACGGATGCCATAGGCATACTTTATCTAAAAGGCCTTTTAGTGGACGGTGTAAAGATCGCCGATGTCAATGAGGCCTTAGGGATAAATTCCCGCCAGGACCTTGCCCGTGCCAATAGCATTATGCAGGCCAGGATTAACGAAGAATTTATGAAGGGCGGAGTAACTATAATCAGCCCGCAGGCGACTTATATCGCCTACGGCACGAAAATAGGCCAAGATACCGCTATTTATCCCTTTACAGTTATCGAAAGAGATGTTAAAATTGGAAAACGCTGTTCTCTGGGCCCTTTTCTGCATTTACGGGAAGGAAGCCGCATTAAGGATGATGTAAGATTGGGCAATTTCCTTGAGGTGGTGCGCTCGGAGGTTTCTCGGCATACCCTAGCCAAACATTTCTGCTATATTGGTGACAGCCGTATAGGCCGCTTTGTTAATATAGGGGCAGGCACAGTTACGGCAAATTTCAACGGCAAGGATAAAAATAAAACGGTAATCGGGGACAAGGCATTTATCGGTTCGGATACTGTGCTGGTTGCTCCGGTAAGGGTCGGGGAATCCGTCAAGACCGGGGCAGGGTCGGTTTTGGTAAGGGGCAGTGTCCCTGCCGGTTCTGTGGTGGCAGGCATCCCTGCACGGGTGGTTAGGAAAACTAGCCGTAAAGGCAAATAATAAATATTGTTTTTATTTTTTAAGGAGAAGAGGCCAAATGGATAAGGTATCGGTATTTAGCGGCAATGCAAACCCGCAGTTAGCCGAAGATATCTGCAAGTATCTAAAGATTAAATTATCGGATGCGTTTGTAGGCAGGTTTAGCGAAGGCGAGATACGCGTAAAAATCAATGAGAATGTAAGGGGCAAGGATGTATTCATAGTCCAGCCCACCTGTCCTCCTGCTAATGATAATCTGATGGAATTACTTATTATGATCGACGCCCTCAAAAGGGCATCCAGCAAGCGTATTACCGCCGTAATCCCTTATTTCGGTTACGCCCGGCAGGACAGAAAGGATCAACCCCGTGTGCCTATTACCGCAAAGCTGGTGGCTAATCTCCTGACTATCTCCGGGGCAGACAGGATATTGACCATGGATTTGCATGCCGGCCAGATCCAGGGTTTTTTTGATATACCGGTAGATCACCTGTTTGCCGTCGGGGTATTTATTGATTATGTCGCAAAGACGAAATTCAAAGATTTAGTGGTGGTTTCTCCTGACGTAGGCAGCATAAAGATGGCCAGGGCATATGCCAAAAGGCTTTCTGCGCATCTGGCTATTATAGATAAGAGGCGGATTTCTCCTGATAAGGCAGAGGTCTTGCATATTTTAGGGGAGGTAGAAGGCCAGGATGTCCTGATTGTCGATGATTTGGTTGCTACCGGCAGTTCACTTGTGGAGGCGGCCGAGACTTTGAAGAAGGCCAAGGCAAGAAACATACTGGCGGCGATTACCCATGGGGTATTATCGGGACCGGCCATAGAGCGCATTGATAAATGCACTGACCTAAAAGAGCTTTTGATTACGGATAGCATACCTTTAGAAGAACATAAAAGGCATTCGCGGGTTAAGGTTTTATCCGTTGCCGGCCTCTTGGGAGAGGCAATAAAGAGGATTCATTGCGAAGAATCGGTAAGCAGCCTATTTGACTAAAATAAATATATACGGAGCGTAAAGAAATGGAAGAGATAATTTTAGATGCGGAATTAAGGGAAGAGATCGGCAGGGGCAAGATAAAAGGATTAAGGGACAAAGGGTTTGTCCCTGCGGTAGTTTATGCCGCAGGAAAGAAATCCCTGCACATAAAGGTATCCCATCGGCAATTACTGCGCCTGGTGCATCAGCATAGGCTGGAAAGCACGGTTATTAACCTCAATGTTAAGGAAGATAAGAAGCAGAAATCCAAGTCTTGCCTGGTGAAGGAAATACAATACGACCCGGTGGACAGCGATATCCTGCATGTTGATTTTAACGAGGTTTCGCTGACTGAGGCCATTAAGGTCAATGTGCCGGTATCGGCTAAGGGTGACTCCCCGGGCGTAAAACAAGAAGGCGGCTCTCTTGAACACATCCTCTGGGAGGTGGAAGTGGAATGTCTGCCTACACAGATACCTCAGGAGATTGTTGTGGATATAAGCCAGTTGAAAATAGGGGATTCTATACTGGTAAAAGATATAGTGCCCCCTGCGGGAGTCAAGGTATTGAATAATCCGGATGCAGCGGTTTTGGCTATAGCCGCGCCGATTAAAGAAGAGGTGCCGGCAGAGGCGGTAGAGGGCGCTGAGAAACCGGAGCCGGAGGTAATTAAGGAAAAGAAAGAAGCCCCGGCAGAGGAGAAGTCAGAGGGGGAGAAAGATAAATAGTGCGTATCATTGTAGGGCTGGGCAATCCCGGTGATTACTATAGAGGGACCAGGCATAATATAGGTTTTTCCGTAGCCCGGGCGTTAGCGAAGGCTTACAAGATACCCTTGAAAAACTGCTCAGCTACCCATTCCTTGAACGGCAGCGGCAGTATCGGCCGTAGAAATATTACTATCGCCTTACCGCTTACCTTTATGAATTTATCCGGTATAACCGTTAAGGCGCTGGTGGCAAAATATAAAATAGACTTAGCGGATTTGCTGGTTATTTGCGACGATATGGACTTGGGGTTTGGACAGCTCAGGATAAAGCCATGCGGCTCATCCGCAGGCCACCGCGGGCTAAAATCCATTATCGGTTCTTTAGGTTCGCAGGATTTCTGCCGCTTGCGTGTAGGCATAGGCGCAGGAGAGAAACAGGACGCTGCAAGTTTTGTCCTCTCGCCTTTTAATAAAGAAGAAAATAAATGCATGAAGCAAGTGGTTGAAGATGCCTGCGCATGTTCAGAGTCCTGGGTTAAAGACGGGATAGACAGAAGCATGAACCTCTATAACCGTAGAGACAGTTAAGAAGTGAGAAAGGTTAGTTTATGATCAGCCTGATTTTAAATGTAAGGAAGGGAGTTTGAGGATGAAAAGATACGAGGCAATGGTGATTATACGGCCGGATTTATCGGAAGATGGGAAAAATGTCTTATTAGGGCAGTTGAGCGACGCCGTAACTAAAAATGGCGGGAATGTGTCTCAGTCTGCGCTATGGGCGGAAAAACGCAAGTTGTTTTTTCCCATGAAAAAATACCGGGAAGGGATTTATTACCTTATTAGTTTTACCTCTCCTGCGGCAGCCGTAACCAAGATAAACCACGCCTATAATTTAAACGAGGATATACTCAGGGTATTATTCACGGTCTTGGAATAGCGTTTCTGTTCAGGTTTTCTTAGCATAGGGGGTATTTATGGCTAATTTTAACAAGGTGTTGTTAATAGGCAACCTTACCAAGGACCCGGAGCTTCGTTATACCCCGCAAGGGACAGCAGTGGCTAATTTAAGGCTTGCCGTCAATAGGAAGTATAAAGACAGGAACCAGGAAATGAAGGAAGAGGTTTGTTTTATTACGGCGGTAGTCTGGGATAAGCAGGCTGAGACCTGCAATCAGTATCTGCATAAAGGCAGCCCTGTTTTTGTCGAAGGCAGGCTTCAGTCCCGTTCCTGGGAGGATAACAGCGGCCAGAAGCGCAGCGTTATAGAGGTAAGGGCAGAGCGGGTGCAGTTTTTGGGCACAGCGCCTGCAAAGAGCATAATTGAGACGGTAGAGGCAGCGCCTGCGGAGCCGCCGTCTGCGGGGGCTTCTACGGAAACAGCATGGCTTGAAGAAAGCGAGGATAACCCAAATGAGAATTAAAATAAAAAAGCCCATACGAAAGAAAAGAGACGTATTGTCTCCTGCGAGGAAAAGATTCTGCCGTTTGTGCGTGGACAAGGTAAAGGCCTTAGATTATAAGGATGTCAGGAGGCTGGAGGCGTTTATTAAGGACAGAGGGAAGATTATCTCCAGCCGTATTTCGGGGAATTGCGCAAAACATCAAAGGAGGGTTGTGGAGGCGATTAAAAAAGCCAGGTATCTCTCGCTCCTTCCTTATTCGCGCTTGTAGGATTCTCTTAAGATTCACCCGTATTTTTTCCAGGAGGCTATAATGGAGGTTATTTTAAATAAAGATGTACAGAAGATAGGCAGGGCAGGTGAGGCCTTGAAGGTCAAAGACGGGTTTGCCCGTAATTTTCTTATCCCCCGGGGGTTGGCTGTACCATTGACCGAAGGCAATCTTAAGAAATTAGAGCAAGAAAAGGCAAGAAAGGCGCATGAAGTAGAAAAGGTCAAAAAGGCAGCTGAGGCGTTAAAACAGAGGCTTGACGTTTTATCCGTAACCATGCCCGTTTTGACCCAGGAACAAGACAAACCTTACGGCAGCATCAACGTGGCGGATTTGTCAGGTGCCCTTAAAGAAGAAGGTTTTGATATCGCTAAAGATTGTATCCTTTTGGATGAACCTATAAAAAGCCTGGGGATTTATGAAGTCCCGATAAAGCTGCATCCAGAGGTCCTGGCAAAAATCAAGGTTTGGATTGTAAAGAAATAACTCAGCAACAGGTTTTTAGTTTTTGATAAAAAATGGCGGAACAAATCCTGGAAAAAATGCCGCCTCAGAACTTAGAGGCGGAGATGGCGGTCTTAGGCTCAATGCTTTTAGATGAAAACGCCATTGCCGTAGCCATAGAATTATTAGACCCTGTTTCTTTTTACAGCGATTCCCACCGTAAGATCTTCGAGGCGATCCTTTCTCTTTATAATGCCAATAAGGCGATTGACCTGATTACGCTTTCCGATGAACTAAAAAGAAGCGCTATGCTGGAGGAAGTGGGAGGGGTGAGCTTTTTGACCGCCCTGGTCAATACCGTTCCTACCGCAGCTAATATCAATCATTACGTAAATATCGTAAAGGAAAAAAGCATCCTGCGGTCTCTTATTAATAGCGCTACCCGGATAGCATCCCTCTGTTACGGCAGCGAAGGCGATATTGATGATGTGGTGGATAATGCGGAGAAACTCATCTTTGAAGTCAGCAATAAAAAGGTCCAGGGTTCCTATATATCCCTTAAGGAGGTTATTAAAGACAGCATAGAGACTATAGACCGGCTTTACCAAAAGAAGGCCCATGTTACGGGTGTGCCTACCGGGTTTATTGATTTGGATGTAAAAACGGCAGGCCTGCAGCCTTCTGATCTGATTGTAATTGCCGGCAGGCCTTCCATGGGTAAAAGCGCTCTAGCCTTAGGGATCGCCGAATACGCAGGGGTAATTGAAAAGATCCCCATAGCTTTCTTTAGCATAGAAATGTCCAAAGAACAATTGGTGCAGAGGATGCTCTGCGCGCATGCCAAGGTTGATGCCCACAAGGTAAGGACCGGGTATCTTTCTCCTTCGGACTGGCCGCATCTGACCGCAGCCGCAGGCAAGCTCTCTGAGGCCCCTATTTTTATAGACGATTCCCCCGCTATTTCCGTGATGGAACTGCGTGCCAAGGCGCGCAGACTCAAAACGCAGCATGATATCCAGTTGATCATCCTGGATTATTTACAGTTGATGCGCGGCTCAGGCAATAGCGAAAACAGGCAGCAGGAGATTTCCGATATCTCGCGTTCTTTAAAGGCCCTGGCACGCGAGCTGAATGTCCCGATTATCGCTATAAGCCAGCTATCCCGGGCCGTTGAATCACGCACTGACCATCGCCCGCAGCTTTCTGACCTAAGGGAGTCCGGGGCCATAGAACAGGATGCCGACGTGGTTATGCTGATATTGCGGGAGGAATATTATAGCCCTTCCCCGAATAACCAGGGGATAGCCGAAGTTATTATCGCCAAGCAGCGTAACGGCCCTGTGGGTTCTATGAATCTGGCCTTTATCAAGGAATACACGCGGTTTGAAAACATCGCGCGCATAGAATAATATGTTTAACCCCGGCATAGACTGGACAAAGGAGACAGGTTATGAGAAAGACATCCTTTACTCTGATGGAAATAATGGTCGTGTTGATAGTTGTAGGTATCCTTGCGACCGTAAGTATTTCTAGCTACCGGAATTTTGTAGAAGATTCCAAGGCCAAGATCTGCCGGGCGAATATGGAGACACTGGTTACTGCTTTGGACGTATATGCCTTAGAGCATGACATCATGCCGGCAAGCCTCAGCCAGCTTCCTCAGCAGTATATAGATAAGGCATATGCGCAGGTTATGCGTAAGCAGGGCTGGGGCATTAAATTAGCCAGGTTAGTTGCGGATTGGGATGAATCAGGCCTTGCCTATGCCGATTCCTTCTTAAGGGCGCTGGCAAAGGGCAATATTCAGCTTATTACCTGCCCCAAAGATAGCACCCCTCCTGCTGCCGGAGGGAATTCCTATGGTATGAATTCTTTACTGGCAAATATGAGTTCAGGCAGATACCGTGCCCTATCTGCGGATATGGTGTTAATCGGAGACTGCGCACAGCCGGCCTTCTCTAGCAACTCCGATTTAACGCAAAGGCACAACCACTTCGTTTTCTTTATCGCTCAGCCTTACGCACAGGCAATAAGTAAGGGTAAGGATCCGATTATAGAAGGCGTATACAGCCCGTTTAAGAAAACCAAGCCTGGGACGCACACCTATGGTCATCAATAAACAGATTTCAGTCTTTTAGGGGTGAGCATCAGCATTATTTTCAGTAAAGATACTATAATTGAAAATAAATAATGAAAAAATCAGATTCCTGTGCATAGGGATCTTGTCGGCTGTCTTAGCCTTTACTTTTCTTGCGCCCACCGGTGTCTTATCCGGCATCAATGACCTTATTTCCAGTTATACCTACTCATTCTCTAAAAAACCCACAGAAAAATTTAAACTAATCGGGATAGCCATCGATGAGTCTTCTTTGGATAAGATATCCCGGCGCTGGCCATGGCAAAGGTCTGTCTACGGCCGCCTGATAAGAATACTGGATGGAGAAGGTGTAAATACCGTAGGTATAGACCTCGCCCTTATAGGCAAGTCAGAGGACAAGGAAGACGATGCGGCGTTAAGGGATACCTTATGCTCTGTTTCCTGCCGTGCAGTGCTGGCGTATTTCTTTGATTACAAAAAGGCCCTTCCTGTCTTTCCGCTTATGCAGGAAAATACCCCGTGTTATTCTTTAGGCATGATTAATACCCCTATGGATAAAGACGGTAAGGTGCGGCGGTTAAGGGGGTTTATTGAAGTAGAAAATAAATCCTACTATTCATTTCCTCTGGCTGTTTCCGCCGTTTTTTTAAACAGGCACCCGCAAGACTTAGCTGAATCTTTACCGCTTTTCAAAGACAAAACCTTCTATATAAATTACCTGCTTAACTCTAAAGATATCTTAAGGGTAAGTTTCTATGATGTCTTGGAAGGCCTTACGGGCTTAAAGAAACGCTACGGCCAGGATTTTCTGCGCGGGGCGCTTGTGGTTGTATATCCTGAGGCGAATATTTTTCATGATGTATATCCTACCCCTTTAGGAAGGATGTCCGGAGGGATCATTCACCTTAACGGGATAGCCGATATAATCTCAGGGCGCTTTTTGAAAGACAACCATATATTGACAATCGTTTTTCTTTTATTTTCTTTAGCCTGTGTTTTTTACCTGCTTACGCATTTTAGTTTTGCCTTAGGGGGGGTATTCGCATCCGGGCTGCTTTTGTTTAATTTTTGGGCGGCAGTTTTATTAGGCTCAAGCGGCATGCGTTTTGATTATCCCCGCACCTTCTTTGCAGCGGCATTATTTTTTACTGCCGGCAGTATTTATAAATATACCAGCTTTTTGGCTCAGCTTTTAAAGATAAAAAACAAGGCCACCATTGACCCCCTGCGCGGGCTTTTTACCTTAAGGTATTTTTACTATCGCCTGGGGCTGGAATTGAAAAAGATCTACCTGAGCAGGGGGGTCTTCCTGGTATTCATCCGGATGGGTGCCTTGAAGGCAGAAACAGAAGAGATGACCGCAGATAAAATATATAAACTCTGGGATAAGATTTCTTTACTCCTGCGGCATAAAGGCAGCTTCTGGTCTGTTTATTCTCCGCAAGAAGTCATCGGTTACCTGCTTTATCCCCCGGACAAAATATCCGCATTTGTCGATAAGCTAAGGGACGAATTAGGGGCGTTGTTCGCCAGGGAAGGATTTCATCCTGAGTTGGGCTTGGGTTATCTTAGATTTAAGACAGGATACCCTTTGCAAGAATTATTTTTTCATCTATCCTCCAGGTTAGAAAAAGAGAAAGGCGGCGTTTTTTTCTTGGGGGATAATGAAATTACTAGTTTATTTAAGGATACTGTAGCGGTTAACCCGCAGGCAAGAAAAAAGATATTCTTGGAGGCGTTGGATGAGGATATTGAAGAGAAAAATAAACAACTCCTTTCTCTTATTGAAAGCCTTAAGGAAGAGCAGGCTAAGGCCAAAGAGGCATTCTTCGACGTAATTGCCTCGCTCGCTGCTGCGCTGGAGGCGCGCGACCCATATACCGAAGGCCACTCGCAGAGAGTTTCTGATTATTCACTTATGATTGCCGACAGGCTGGGATGGGATAAAGAGGAGAAGGAGCGGATAAAGAAGGCAGCGCTTTTCCATGACCTGGGTAAAATCGGTATACCGGATATCATTCTTCATAAGAAAGGCCGTCTTACCGAGGAAGAATACGCTTCTATTAAAAAGCACGGGTTAATTTCCGTAAAGATATTAAAGCCGCTTAAGGACATAGCCGGTATCCTTCCTTGGATTTTGCATCATCATGAAAGATGGGACGGCAAGGGATACCCTGATGGATTAAAAGGGGATGATATCCCTTTGGCTAGCCAGATTATTGCCCTGGCTGACTCCTATGATGCCATGACTACCGCCAGGGACTATATGCCTGCTTTATCCAAGGATGAGGCAGTGCGGGAGATGTTGAATAACCGCTCTACACAGTTTAACCCTGACCTGGTGGATATATTCGTAAAAATCATATCTGAGGGGTCCCCTTTGCAGCAAAAATAATTTGCATTCCTTTTAGTTTGTGTTATACTAATAAAAATCATAAATTTCGAATAAATAAAAAGGTGAAAATGCGCAAAACAATAATTATCGTATCTATTTTAATATTAGGCGGTTATATTTCAGTTTTTGCCCAAGGGAAAGAAGATACGGATAAGCTTAAACCTGAGGAATCCCCCTATTCTTTAAATGCCGCTTTTTCGGACAATCAGGGGTTAGCAACATCTTCTACAGCAGACCCCCAGTCTAAAGAAGGCGTTGTTCCTGCTCAGGCCTCATCAGCACCCGAGTCAGGGGATACCGGTAATTTAACCGCGGAGAAGCAGTCTGTTAATCCGGCGGATGAATTAGAAGGGTTTGAGGCTAAAGGCACAGCGCAGGTTTTGTCTGCCGAGACCGCTTCTTTTAAAAAAGTTACCGCTATCGAGATAAAAGGAAATAAGTCTATAAGCGCTAATAACATTATCTCGAAGATGAAAACCCGTATAGGCAGTCCTTACCAGGAAAATATCGTCAGTGATGATTTAAAACGGCTCTACCTTTTGGGTTTCTTCAGCGATATAAAGGCGGATACTGAAGATTATAAAGACGGCATTAAGATAATCCTTACCGTGGTAGAGAGGCCGATAATAGAAAAGATTACTTTTGATGGTATACACCGGTTGACAATGAAAGAAGAGAAACTGAAAGAATCGCTTAAATCAAAAGAGACGCAGTATCTGGATTATCCCAATATTTCTGAAGATGCCCGTACCCTGCAGAAGATGTACGAGAAGATCGGTTACAGCCAGGCGAAGGTAGATTATAAGGTAGACATCAATAAGGAAACCGGTAAGGCTAAAGTGCAATTTAATATCAATGAGGGTTTAAGGGTTAGGGTCAAAGATATAGAGATTGAAGGCAATAAGGCCTTTCCCCAGGGGCGCATACTTAAGTTAATGAAAACAAAGCGTGCCTGGTTTTTCAATGCCGGCGTATTAAAGGATGACGTTTTAAAAGAAGACATTGAACGTATCAAGTCTTTTTACCGCAAAGAGGGCTTTGCCGATATAGAGGTCAATTATGAGGTAAAGACTGACCCGAAAAAGCCATTTCTTTATATCATGGTAAGGGTGAAAGAAGGCAAGAAATACCTCGTGGGCAATATAACTGTCCAAGGCAATGAGAAGATAGACCGCAAGGATATACTGGGGAGATTAAAGGCGTGTGTGCCGGGAAAGGTTTTCAGTCAGGAGTCCTTGAAGCAGGATATTTCCAATATCCAGAGTTTGTATTTTGACCGTGGGTATATATTCGCTCAGATACAGGACGCCACTTCTTTAAATCCCTATACCGGGTGTATCGATATTATATATAATATCGTGGAAAACGACGTTGCTTATGTTGACAAGATCAAGATCCGGGGGAATGTAAAGACCAGGGATATGGTTATCCGCAGGGAGCTCAGGATAAAACCGGGGGATAAGTTTGACGGAGATAAGCTCAGGCGCAGTAAGGAAAGGCTGCAGAACCTGGGATTTTTTGAGGAAGTAAATTACGACACAGAGGATACAACAGCGCCTAACAAGAAGGACCTGGTGGTAGAGGTAAAGGAGTCTAAGACAGGGGCTTTTAGTTTTGGCGGCGGCTACAGCAGCGTGGATAAGCTGGTGGGTTTTGTGGAAATTGAACAGAAGAATTTTGACTGGCGCAACTTCCCTTATTTTACCGGCGGAGGCCAGAACCTGAAACTGCGCGCTGCAATCGGAAGCGTATCCGATAGTTATAGCCTGAGTTTTACCGAGCCGTGGATGTTTGATTACCCCGTTACCTTTGGTTTTGACGCATATAAAAACACCCATAAGAGGGAGAGCGATATAGGTTACGGTTATGACGAAGATATCACCGGAGGGGATTTGCGCCTGGGCAGGGAACTATCTGAGTATATCCGGGCAGACCTGACTTACCGTTATGACAATATAAAGATCGACAACATCACCGATAACGCCAGCAACGAGTTAAAGAAAGAGGAAGGCACTAATGTCATTAGCAGTGCTGAGCTGGTTTTGACTTATGACAGCCGCGATAATGTATTTGACCCCACAAGAGGCGATGTCTTGACTAATAACTTTACTTATGCCGGAGGTATTTTCTCCGGGGATAAGGATTTCTATAAATACTCCGCCCGTGCCTCGCATTATATCGGCCTATTCAACGGTTCAGTGCTGGAGGCTAAATTAAGGGTTGGCCTTGCTGATACTTACGGAGACTCCGATGATGTGCCTATTTACGAGAGGTTCTTTGCCGGTGGTGCTTATACGATAAGGGGGTATGAAGAAAGAAAGGTCGGGCCTATAGACAAAGACTCTAAAGATCCCCTCGGCGGCAAATCTATGCTTATCGGAAACCTGGAATATACCTATCCCATATTCAGCTTCCTTAAACTCGCTGCCTTCTATGATGTAGGTAATGTCTGGGATAAGATTAAGGACATCGGTTCTTCAAAAGATTATAATGACGTCAATGATACAGGCGGGTTTAAGTCAGGCATCGGCCTAGGGGTGAGGGTTAGGACCCCTATAGGGCCGATTATGCTTGATTACGGTTATCCTCTTGATAAAGCGCCCGGGGAAGATAGAAAGAGCACCGGCCGCCTGCATTTCAGTATGAGCCACGGGTTCTAAGGATTAAAAAAGCGAACGGTATAATCTTACATTACCGCAGGCCAAAGAAGAGCGGCCTGCTGTTTTGTGAAAGGAGGAAGTAAAAAATGAGAAAAACAGCAGTATTTTTATCAGCGTTGGCCTTGTTTTTGTTATGCGCAGGGACAGCGGGTGCAGCGGATAAGATTGCTTACGTAAACTTAAGCAAGATTTTCAGCGACTACACCAAGACCAAGGATTACGATAAGACGCTGACAAGTAAACAGAACAGCTATAGCGCAGAAAGGGATAAGAAGGTTAACGAGATTAAGCAGTTTCAGGATAAGCTGAACCTTCTTAGCGAAAAAGAAAAAGAGGCCAAGAAGCCGGAAATGGAGACCAGGATTAAGGCGCTGCAGGAGTTTGACCGTCAGAAACAGACCGACCTGCGTAAAGAGCAGGATGAAAAAATGAAGGAGATACTTAAAGATATTGAAGAAGTAGTAAAGCAGTATGCAGAGAAGTCCGGTTATTCCCTGGTGCTTAATGACCGGGTACTTGTTTACCAGGATAAGAGCATGGATATTACCGATAAGATCATAGATATCCTGAATAAAGGGGCTAAGAGATAAACAGGGTGGCGCCTGCGTTTTTGAGAGATAACCCTGCCGTGGGGGGCGCTTGCGGTTAGGACTGTCATAATCGGTATAAATTAAGCGGCCTGTGGGATGAAAAAGACATTAAAAGAAATAGCCGAAATTATCGGCGGGGAAGTAGTGGGTAGCTTGGATGTAGCCATCACCGGGATTTCCGGCATAAAGGAAGCCCGGCAGGGTGAGATTACCTTTCTGGCAAATCCTAAATATTCCCCGCTCTTAGATAAAACAGAGGCATCCGCAGTTATCACCTCTTTTGATATAAAGAGCGCCAATAAACCGATAATCCGTACAGAGAACCCTTCCTTTGCCTTTGCCAAGGTCATCTCTCTTTTTATGCCTTCTGATACCCACCGTATAAAGGGCATACATCCTACTGCGATAATAGGCAAGGGTGTTTCTTTAGGTAAGGATGTGGCCATAGGGCCGTATGTGGTTATTGAAGATGAGGTATGCTTAGGGGATAAAACAGTAACTTACTCCGGTTGTTACATCGGCTATCAGACAAAGATAGGGGATAATGTTCTTATTTATTCCAATGTCTCCATACGTGAACGCACCGTTATTGGCAACCGCGTGATCATACACAGCGGGACAGTTATCGGTTCAGACGGCTTTGGTTTTGCCTCTATTGAAGGCAGGCATCATAAGATACCTCAGATAGGGACGGTAGAGGTGGGGGACGATGTTGAGATAGGGGCGAATGTGACCATAGACCGCGCACGTTTTGATAAGACGGTTATAGGCTGTGGGACGAAAATAGATAACCTTGTCCAGATTGCCCATAATGTAGAGGTGGGAGAGAACTCCATTATTGTAGCCCAGGCAGGCATTTCCGGAAGCACTATAATCGGAAACGGGGTAACCTTGGCTGGCCAGGCAGGCCTGGTCGGACATATCACCATAGGTGACGGCGCGGTAGTGGCAGCCCAGGCAGGGGTGACAAAATCCGTGCCTGCGGGAGTAATGGTATCGGGTTATCCTGCCAGGCCGCATGAAACAGCCAGGCGTGTTAACGCCTGCATTCAAAATCTGCCTAAGTTGTATGATGCTGTCTCTGAACTTAAGAAGAAGATAGAAGATATGGAAAGAAGGCAGGAAGATAAAAAAATAAAAAAGGGGACTAAATAATAATGGATGCGCAGAGGACGATTCAGAAAGAAGCGGTTATAAAAGGTTTTGGGCTGCATACCGCAGGCCAGGTAACCATGATATTAAAACCGGCAGGGATTGACGAGGGCATCAATTTTATACGCACGGATCTGCCGCAAAGGCCAAAGATAAAGGTATGTGCGCAGAATCTGCTTTCGCCTTTGCGCAGCCCCAGGCGTACTTCGGTAGGGGAAGGGGATGTCGAGGTGCATACTATCGAGCATCTTATGGCAGCGCTGGTGGGCCTGGGGATAGATAACGTGAATATAGAGGTAGATAATAATGAGGTGCCGGGGCTGGACGGAAGCAGCCTGAAATTTATCGAATTATTGGAAGGGGTAGGTATCATCCCTCAGGCAAAGGATAGGCAGCCTTATATACTCAGAGAACCGGTGTTTGTTGAAGATGGCAGTGCTTCTATAGTAGCGGTTCCTTGTCCGGAATATAAAATATCTTATACTTTAAGTTACGATCATCCATTCTTAAGATCACAGTTTATGGAGGTAAACATCAACAGCGGTATGTTCAAGCAGGAATTGGCATCATCACGCACATTCTGCCTGGAGAGCGAAGCCTCTGAATTACAAGACCATGGTATGGGGTTGGGGGCTAACTATGAAAATACGCTGGTAGTCGGTAAAAACGGTATAATCAAGAATAAATTACGTTACGAAGATGAATTTATCCGGCATAAGATTTTAGACCTCTTAGGGGATTTGTATGTATTAGGGGTCCCTTTAAAGGCCCATATTATAGCCTTAAAGAGCGGGCATTCCCTGAACCTCAAATTTCTAAAGAAGGTTGCGCAGCAGAAACAAAAATATGCCTTAGGGGGAATAGGAATAAGTTATTATCCGCAGGACGGCCAGCAGTTGGACGTGGAGATGATCATGAAAATACTGCCGCACCGGGAGCCTTTTTTATTTGTGGACAGGATTATTTCCCTGGATAAAGGCAAGCATGCCGTGGGGATAAAGAATGTTACTATTAATGATTATTTCTTTAAAGGGCATTTTCCGGGAAAGCCGGTCATGCCGGGAGTCCTGATTATTGAAGCGATGGCCCAGGTAGGCGGGGTGATGATGCTGGCGGCTGAGGAAAACCGGGGGAAGTTGGCTTATTTTATGGCTATGGATAACGTGAAATTCCGTAAGACCGTCGTCCCTGGAGACCAGCTGGTATTCGATATTACCGCCGGTAAGATCAAGTCAAGAACGGGACAGGTACATGGCAAGGCTTTTGTAGACGGCAAAGTTGTAGCAGAGGCGGATTTGATGTTTGCATTGGTTGTGTCTTGAAGATGCTTATACATAAGACAGCGATAGTTTCTAATGATGCCTTGATCGGAGAGGAAGTTGGAGTCGGTCCCTATAGTACCATTGGCGATAATGTCAAGATAGGCAAAGGTACGGTAATAGGGGCGCATTGCGTCATTGAGGGTAATACGAGTATCGGCCTTGGTTGTCAAATTTTTTCCGGGGCGATAATAGGAAGCCGGCCCCAGGATTTGAAATACAAGGGAGAAAATAGTTTTCTTGATATAGGGGATAACAATATCATCCGTGAATATTGCACCTTTAATCCCGGGACAGAGGAAGGGAGCAGGACAATTGTCGGCAGGGGGAATCTTTTTATGGCATATTCGCATGTTGCCCATGACTGCCGGGTGGGGGATGAGTGTATTATTGCCAATGGCGGCACCCTTGCCGGCCATGTCACGATTGAAGATAAGGCGGTAATAGGCGGTTTAGTAGCTATCCATCAGTTCGTGCGGATAGGCTCTCTTTCTATTATCGGAGGCTGTTCTAAGGTAGTCCAGGATATACCCCCGTTTTCTACCTGTGACGGGCATCCTGCATATATTTACGGATTGAATCTTATAGGATTAAGGCGCCATAAGGTAAGCGCAGAATCCATACGTCAGTTAAACCACGCTTTTAAAATACTCTTTAATTCCGGTATTCCCGTCAAGCACGCCTTGGAGAAAGCAGAAAAAGAGATAGGGGATAGCAAGGAAGTCAGCTATCTTATCAATTTTATAAAGGGCTCACGGAGAGGTATTGCCCGTTCCTGCCGTAGAAAAGATAATTCGTAAGCAAAGATTGACTTATGGAAAAAATCGGCCTGATTGCCGGAAATCGTAAATTCCCCCTGCTCTTTTCTCAGGCAGCGCGTAAAAAAGGCTGTCAGGTAATAGCAATAGCCATAAAAGGGGATACCAGCCGGCAGCTGAGTAAATACGCGGATAAAGTTTATTGGCTGGGTTTGGATGAGTTTAGCCGGATGTTTGATATATTTAAGAAGGAAGGGCTTACTGATGTGGTTATGGCAGGACAGATAAGCCCGCACAGGTTGTTCAGCCGGGAAATAGAAAAAGACAAGGAATTAAAAGATATTATCCGTGGGTTAAAAGACAAGAGGGCGGATACTATTTTTGGCGCAATAGCTAAAAGGCTACAAGATCACGGCTTAAGGCTGGTTGATTCTACTACTTATCTGGAAGATTTTCTGCCTAAAAAAGGGGTTATTACTGTCTCTCAACCTGATTTTGATACCTGGGAAGATATATATTTTGGCCTGAATATAGCCAAGGCAATCGCTTATTTGGATATAGGACAAGCTGTGGCTGTTAAAGGCAAGGCCATAGTAGCAGTAGAAGCCCTGGAGGGGACGGATAACCTGATCCGCCGCGCAGGCAGGATTGCCCGCGCAGGCATCACTGTGGTCAAGGTGAGTAAGCCCAAGCAGGATACCCGTTTTGATATCCCGGTCGTAGGCTTAAACACGGTAAAGAACCTGGTGAAGGCCAGTGCCCGCTGCCTGGCTATAGAGGCAGCCAAGACGCTTTTTATAGATAAAGAAAAGAGTATTGCCCTGGCTGACCAGAAGGGGATTACAGTGGTAGCGGTATAGGACCCTGGCTTGCCAAAAAATTCTTGACAGGGGCTGGTTTGTCGTGTAAGTTAATATAAAATAAAGGAGGAGGTTGCCATGGCAAGGATATTGAAGGCAAAGTCTGTAGAATTCAAATTCCACGCGCCGCAGGCAAGAAAGGTCAGTGTCGCCGGGACTTTTAATGGATGGAGTACGGATAAACTTCCGGCGAAGAGGGATTTAAAGGGGAACTGGATAGCTAAGGCAAGCCTGAAGCCGGGCAAGTACGAATATAAAATGTTCGTAGACGGCAACTGGGTGAATGACCCTAATTGCCATTCCTGCGTAACAAATACTTTCGGTACCCATAATTGCACCATCGATATAAAATAAATTATTCCCCCCAGTTTATGCTCAGAGGTATTGAATAAATTGGGGGGATTTTTATTTTTAGCAAGAGGCATTAAAGATGAAATACATATACGGCCCGGTACATTCGCGCCGGTTAGGGTTTTCCTTGGGGGTCTCCTTAATTGCTTATAAGATATGCAGTTTTGATTGTGTTTATTGCCAATTGGGAGGTACTACGGAGAAAACAACAATAAGGAAGGAATACAGTCCCTGCAAAGACATATTAGGAGAACTTAATTCCTGGTTGAAGAATAATCAAGCAGAGGCAGGTAAACTTGATTATATCACTCTCGCCGGTTCAGGCGAGCCTACTCTTAATTCCTGCATAGGGCAATTTATTCTGGAAGCAAAGAAACTTGTAAGTACCCCCATAGCTGTGATCACTAACAGTTCTCTTTTGATAGATCCTGTGCTGCGCAAAGAATTAAAAGCCGCAGACCTTATAGTCCCTTCTTTAGATGCGGTAGACCCGCGGATATTTCAGGCAATAGACCGGCCGGCAGTTAATATTGACCCGGAAAGAATAATAGATTCAATGGTCTCATTAAAGAAGGAATTCTCTGGTAAAATTTGGCTTGAGGTTATGTTAGTTAAAGGCATAAATGATGACTTAAGACATATCAGGAAGATAAAAGAGGCGGTAGAGAGGATAAGGCCGGACAAGGTGCAATTGAATTCCCCTGTGCGCAGCGCATCCGGAGGCAATATTTTGGCTGTGCCGAAAGCAAAGTTGGAGAAGATCAGGAAAATCATAGGCGATACCTGCGAAATCCTATAGGTAAAAGCATATAAAAGGGGACGGTTCTATTTTATGCGCCCATAGCTCAATTGGATAGAGCGTCAGTCTTCGGAACTGAATGTTGCAGGTCCGATTCCTGCTGGGCGCATGATTTCCGCGTAGTCTCCGCCCGTCCTGAGCGAAGCGAAGGGCTGGGCGCATGATTTCCGCGTAGTCTCCGCCCGTCCTGAGCGAAGCGAATTTGTTTGCTAAAAATAATCAGTAGGAGTTTGATCAGGAGTGAGCATGAAAAAATGCCCTTTTTGCGCAGAAGAGATACAAGAAGAAGCAGTGAAATGCAGGTATTGCGGAGAGATACTTTACAAGCCTAAAGAGAAGGAGAAATGGTATTTTAAAACCACTTTCCTAATAACGGCTTTTCTTTGTGTCGGCCCTTTGGCTTTGCCCTTGGTTTGGCTTAACCCGCGTTTTAGCCCTAAGGTTAAGATAATCGTAACTATTGTTGCTTTTATATTAAGTTACTATGCAGGGATCTTTCTTATTAATTCGCTCAATTCCCTGAACAGAATACTATCAGGTGATCTTTCTTCCGGACTTATGGGGTTATGAGGGTTGTGATCTTAATATCACAGGGGTAAACGAAGAAGGCAAAACAAGTATATTTTTTAAAAAGGCGGATAATTCCAGGAAAACGCCAATTTAGGATGTTTTTCTAGCACAGGGCAAGATTTGAAAATGTTGCATTTCAACACTCTAATTACACAAGTTGATTACACAATTCAACACTTACCAATGAAATAGGATAATAGCCCGCCTAAGACAAAAATTACCTTTGTTCGTAACTATCTGAAATACTTAAAGTTATCATAACCAATTGAGAATAATTTGGTTAAATACTATAGTTGGCACGGAGAATGCTATGCATATGAATAAGCATAGGAATATAATAAGGAAATATATAACTATAGGGAGAGGAAGGCAATGAAGACAATTTTTGTATGTTTGTTCGCGGTAGTAGCCATCTTCGGCATAATGGCGAAAGCCGAAGCTGAGGTTATTTGGGACTGGGAGATTCTTAATGACAATGTAATCGTTGGTCCTGAGGAAACATTTTCCGTATATGGGAGATTTTATAATAATTCTACCGCTGGAGAAGTCTATGGTATTGATGGAAGTTTTGAGTTGGATGGTTATAGCCATAATTGGCCCGTTGGCTATAATACCACGCTTAAGGTATATGAGACTTTAGGGCTTCAAACAGTCTATGCTGGTCAGACTATGGATTTTGTTGTTGCAACTTATAGTCCTTTTACAGCTTTAAGTGAACCACAGACGTCAAATTTTGAACTTACTATGAGAGATTCCAAGAACTACGATGTTACCTATGGGACTATCTACCGCGATTTTCATTGGACGGTTTCTGAAAATACTGCTGCTGTTCCCGAGCCTGCCACTTTATCATTGTTGGGATTAGGTTTATTAGGATTGGTATTGAGAAGAAAGAAAGCCAGATAAACTTTACCGCCCATAGTTCCACAGGTGCCGGATTTAACATTTATTCCTTTTCTGTTTATAAAATCCTTATTATTTTCTCAGTTGGCACGGAGAATGCTATGCATATGAATAAGCATAGGAATATAATAAGGAAATATATAACTATAGGGAGAGGAAGGCAATGAAGACAATTTTTGTATGTTTGTTCGCGGTAGTAGCCATCTTCG
>JBAZLB010000008.1:0-90157 GCA_041650495.1 Candidatus Omnitrophota bacterium
TTTAAACTAATTTTTGCCCCTTAAGCTTTTTGTTCTTTGAAGCGGCAAAATTTGCCCGCACCAAATTTTGCCGGTGTTTCTCAAGCGTTATCTGGGAGAGGCGCAGCAATGCCGCACCGCATAGTTTTTTTGTTGATTGCGGCATAGCGGACGAACCCTTATAAACTTTGATTTTCTTCTTATAATAACTTATTGGTGAGGACGCTGGGGGTTGCGGCTGCCCCCACCCAGCCGCAGCCCCAACTGCGCCGCACACGCATTACATTAGCAAGAAGCCAGCCGGCCCAGGCTGGCGCCGAATGAGCCCCGCTCCCAAGCGGGGCGAATGGGACACGGAAGATACGGGAGCGCGCACCGCGCGCGGTGCATCAAAGAACCATCGTTCCTTTAAAATAATTTCGGATATCATCGCTTAGAGGGAGCTTATATCGTAAAGCCCTGCTATTTAAAATAGCGGGGCTTTTTTGTCGGAAACTCCCCCGAGGACGAAGAACCGAGGAACTGCAGAAAGGGGATTATTAAGGGGAAAAGATTGTTTTCCCCTTAAGGTTTAGTTCTTTGATTGCTAAGGAAGGGGTGACAGCGACGAACGAAATGAGGAGTGCCAGAGGGGCAGCGCCCCTATAGGGAGGAGTGAAGCGACGACAGGTTCTATGCCGAAGGCCGGAGTCCTCGAGGGAGCCACTAATTTTAACCCCTTACAAAAAGATGTTGCGAGGGGTTTTTATTTGGAGTAGAATAAAATCCAAAAGGAGGTGTTTTATGGCAAAATTTTTTATGTACGGAAAGTATTCGCAGGAGGCGATAAACGGCATCTCAGCCGAAAGGACGAAAAAGGCGCTTGATCTGATAACAAAATCCGGGGGTAAGGTAAATTCAATGTATGCGCTTCTGGGCAAATACGATATCGTGTTGATAACGGATTTTCCGGCTCTTGCAGACGTGATGAAGGCATCCATCGCCTTAAACAAGCTGACCGGCATAGCTTTTACCAGTTTCCCTGCAATCAGTATTGAGGAATTTGACAAAATCACTGTATAATTGAGATTACCGGAAGGATTGTCCCGGGGGTACCGCGGCTATACCTAAAAAACTAAGCATTGTTTAATCCTGGCTATTTGGTAAATATAAATAGCCTCTTTGGATAATTCTTCTGCCTTTTCCGTCATACACCAAGTTCTGAACTCTTTGATGAAGGGAGTTAGAATAAAAAACCCAGTAAGTAAAATTACTGGGTTTTTTATTCTACATCGAACCCTGGCAGAAGAAGGCAACTCGCTGTTAGTAAAATACTTGCGGAGGATTTTTGCTTAGGATATAATAAACTTAACTCATAATTAAAATAAGGTAAGAATGGCTTTAAGGGAAGATATAGAAAAGCAGGGAAATTGGTTATTTAGATGGAGGAGTTATTTACCTTTATTGGTAATTCCTTTATTTCTTATTGCTTTGCGGCAGGCTAAAGTGCTTGAACATATTCTTGGGGATAGGGCCGCAGATTACTGGGAGGATTTATCAATTTGTATATCATTTTTAGGATTAGGTATCCGTTGCCTGACGGTTGGATATGTTCCGAGGGGGACATCAGGCAGAAACACAAAATCGCAATTAGCGGAAAGTTTAAATACGGCTGGAATGTATTCAATCACAAGAAATCCTCTTTATATGGGTAATTTTACTATAGTTTTTGGAATTACATTGTTTATTCAAGTATGGTGGTTCGCTTTAATAGTATGGGTTGGATTTTGGCTGTATTATGAAAGGATAATCTTTTCAGAGGAGGAATTCTTAAGAAAGAAGTTTGGGGTTTTGTTTATTGAATGGGCAAATAAAACCCCTATTCTTATCCCCAGTTTTAGTAACTGGAAGAAGCCGGATTTACCCTTTTCGTTAAAAACAGTAATCAGAAGAGAATTTTCTACTTTTTTTTCGATCGTAGCTGTTTTCTTTTTCTTAGAAGTTGGCACTAACTTATTAATTTATGGCAAATTTGAAGCCCGTAGGTCTTGGATATATTTCTTCATAGTTGGTTTAACCATATATCTAACATGTTTGATATTAAAGAAGAAAACAAAACTGCTAAATGTTCCTGGTAGATGACCTGGATAGATATTAAGTATTTCTTTGTATAGTTTTTTCTCTCTTCCGGGCATAACCAGTTGTGAAACTCGTCCAACTCTGTAAGTTTGCTTGCCGCTAGGAATACTTGCAGGGGTTTTTATTTGGGGTATAATCCGCTATTAAAAGGCACAGACACAAAGAATGAAGATAACAGTCTTTAATGGAAGCCCACGAGGGAAAAATTCTAATACCCACGTTATGGTAAAAGAATTTCTTCAGGGGGCGCAAGACGCTAAAGCTGAGGTCGAAAACATATTTCTTGGGGAGTGTAATATACGGCACTGTTTAGGCTGTTTTAGCTGTTGGGTCAAGACTCCCGGGCAATGCGTTATCAATGACGGGATGAAAGAATTGCTTTTAAAATTCGTATCTTCGGACATAGTGGTATTTGCTACACCTGTATATGTTGATAATGTAACCGGTTTAATGAAAAACTTTATAGACAGGCTTATTCCTTTAGCAGACCCGCATTTTGAAAAGGATGCAGGAGGAGAATGCAGGCATATAATAAGACAGAATAAATCCCCCAAAATAATCGTGATTTCAAATTGCGGGTTTCCCGAGCAAAGCCATTTTCAAGTTATAAGTCTGTCATTCAAAAGGTTCGCCAGGAACATGCATTCTGAGGTTATTGCTGAAATATATAGGGGAGGCGGGGCAATCTTGAGAGACCACCCCTTGGTCCTGGAGCCGCTCTTTATGAATTACAGGCATATATTAAGGACTGCAGGCAGAGAAGTGGTTGAGGATTTAAGGCTTTCCGATAAGACCATATCCTTGCTTAACAAACCGATTATTTCTGATGAGTTATATATAAATAAAGCCAATGAATCATGGGATAAGTTATTGTCAAAAAAATAACGGGTGAGTTGTTTAGCTTGCCTGTTTAGAAAGGAAAGGGAATTGAAGAAGATATGTCTGATATTTACAGGCGCTATCTTTTGTTTTCTCTTGAGCAGTTTTTGCGGAATCTATGCAGAAGAAGGGAATCTTTCGAAGGCGAGCCGGAAAGAGGAGATCAGTTCCGATAAGCAGCAAATCAAAGAAAAGCACATGGAAATGAAGAAAAATGCCCGGGAATCCAGGGCAGAAGAAAAAAAGCTAAGGCAGCAAATTAGGGATGCGATGGCCGCAGGAGATACAAAAAAAGCCGATCAACTCAGGGGGCAGCTACGGGCCATCCATCGGGAGAATATTCAGCAGAAAGAGCAGGCTAGAAAAGAAGTCCGCGAAGCCAGGAAAGAATTGCAGCAAGATAATAAGGAAAGGCAGGATAGCCTGACACCGGAACAGAAAGAGAAGATAAAAGAACATCGTAAAGATATGGACAAGAGTCCTCCAAGCCCTAAGAGCGGGATAGGCGCCAGCTATGAACGCAGGAGACACCAAGATATGGATAATAATCCTCCAGGCCCTAAGGGCGGGACAGGTGCCAGTCCTGACTATGAAGGCAAAGAAGACTCCGGCAGGTAAAAAACATATATCAAGGCTGGTTTCAGCAACAGAAATGTCTTGCAAGTTGAATAATTTAGGCCTAAAATATAATAGACCTTATTAAGCCGGAGAAGACAGAAAAATGAAGAAAATACTGGTGGTTCTGTTGTGTGTCGGACTGATCGGCTGTACGACCTGTAAAGATGTGAAGAAGAAGGTATGTGTCGAAAAGAAGAAGGCGCCTGCCTGTGGACAGAAGGTCTCCGCTAGCCTTAAGGCAGCTGACCAGAAGGAAATTGATGATGCAATTATTGTATTCAGCCAGGAGATAAAATCAAAGCCCGGGCATTTTGGTGCTTATTATAACCGCGCCGTCGCCTATTTTCACAATAAACAATATGATAAGGCCTGGGAAGATATACATAAGGCACAGGCCCTGGGAGGGGTTATTGATTCTGATTTCCTGGGCAGGCTGAAGAAGGCTTCAGGCAGAGAGAAATAAATTAGACAAAAATCATTGTAATTTTATCAGGGGCGCCGTTTATAATAACGGCGCCCTTTTTTATAAATTGAATTTGTCTTAATAATAATATATAATTGTAATGCCTGCCAGATTTATAGAGGCCTAAGGAGTACGGATGAGGCGTTTGTTATTCTTATTGCTGGAGGTAACTTTTCTTATCTGCCTGGGGGTTTTCTTTTATTCCTCCCGTTTTCATAAAACAGACAGCAGACTTTTGGAAAGACCTGGCTTGATAAGCAGCCAGCTGCGGCTGTTCGACCCGGAAATCGAAAGAGGGCTCATAGCCTATTTAATCAAGAGGCTCGATATACACGAAGGCATATTTGAGATCATAGATGTGGTAAACATGGATACGCACGGGATATCGGGGGTTGACTATATATTAGTTACCCTCAAGGTGCCCGGAGGCAAGATCTGCCAGGTGACCATGTCAAAGAAATCTTCTCCTTGGGCAAGATGGGAGATAGACCAGTCAAGCTTCAGCGCTGTTGAACTTCCAAAACAAAATATTGTTTCTGCATCAGAAAAGGACAGTACAGAATTGGTGTATGACATAGATGCCTCTCCCAAGCAATTACAGGAATATTACGCTACTCATCCTGATACGGTAGAAAAAGTAGGATTAGCCTTTTTTGACGAAAAGACAGGTAAATACATCCTGTCTTTTGGCAGTGATGGGGCAGCGCCTAGAAGCGTAAACTTAAGCCTCGAACCCGGCAAAGGAAAGATAATCAAATTTGTGCCCTATATGTCTTCTTCGACAGGGAGCGCTTCGTATTGGAAGGTGGATTATCCTTCTGAATATTCCGGGCCGGGTTACCGTTCTTATCTTTACCGCAAGATAAAAGGCAGCGAATAGGAACAGATAAGCTATAGAGGATCATATGGAAATGTTATTTTGGGGGATCTTTGCCGGGGTAATAGGGCTGACTTTATACGCCATTTCTATGTCAAAGGGCTCATCCGGCAGGCAGAAAAAGCCGAAGAAAGAATTTATTCCTCTCAAGGACCAGGCTGTTTCTTTTAAGGACCAGAAGATTCAGGATATGCATAAACAGATGGGTAGTTATCAGGAGGAGTTAAAAAGGATAAAAGCAGAATGCGCCGTCTTACAACAAGAGGCCCAGAGGTCCAAGAAAGAGGGCGCCTCCTTAAAAGAAGAGCTGGATAAGCGCCAGGAGTGGGTTGCTAAAAGCGATGAGGCCGTAAAGAGAATTAAAGAGCAGAACTTGGATTTCGAGAGGCGTTTGGCTAATAAAGAAAAAGAGATACAGCAGGAATTCTCTAAGAATGTAGATTTAAGCCGGCAGATAAGCGAATTAAACGACAAACTGCAGGGTATAGAGAATGAGGGTAAGCAGAAAACCGCGGATATTGAAATACTCAAACACCAGGTAGAGAGGAATTTAAAAGAAATCCAGGAGAAAACAAAAGAAGCAAATTCTTATGCCAAAGAAATTGCGGATATGAAACGAGAGCATGAGCAGAGCGAATGGGTCCCTAAGAAGGAATTTAATAAGCTCAATGAAGAATACAGTGAATTAGAGTCAGAATTAGAAGCAAGAGATGAGAAAATAAGGGTACTATTTGAAGAGTTGGCGCAGTTGCGCAGCCAACTTAAGCCTAAAGAAGCAGCGGGGCCTGAGAAGCCCGGGGAAGAGGCCCATCCCGTTGAGGAAATAAAGCAACCCGGTGATATGCAGCAGTCTCTTCCTGTGGAACCTGATAAGGCTATTGAGGAGCCAAAACCTATTGAGCAGGAAATCCATCCTGCGGAAATACAAGAGTCCCCTCCTACGGAAGCAGAGAAGCCTGTTTTAGAATCCCTTCCTTTAGAGGCGGAAACTCCTCCTGCCGATATCCGGCAGCTTCCTGTTGAAGAAAGCAAAGAGCCTGTTGAGGGACCTCATGATTCTCAAATAAAAGCACCTATGGCAGAAGAAGTCCCTGCTAGCCAGGTTAAAGACGAAGGCCAGATACAGGCCGAAGCGGCGGATAACAAGGTTTCAGAAGAAACAAAAGAACAGCAGGTCTCCGGGCAGCCGGTTGCCGATATCAACCTGGAAAAATCAAGGAATATCGGCATTATGGCGCATATTGATGCCGGAAAGACTACCACTACCGAAAGGATTCTTTTTTATACCGGAAAGTCGCATAAGATAGGCGAGGTCCATGACGGCAAGGCCCAGATGGACTGGATGAAGCAGGAACAGGAAAGGGGCATTACTATTACCTCTGCGGCAACCACTTGTTATTGGAATGGGTATAAGATCAATATTATTGATACGCCTGGGCATGTGGATTTTACCGCAGAGGTAGAACGCAGCTTAAGGGTGCTCGATGGCGCAGTGGCTTTATTCTGTGCTGTAGGCGGGGTAGAACCTCAATCTGAAACGGTATGGCGCCAATCCAATAAATACAATGTCCCCAAGCTGGTCTTTGTTAATAAGATGGACCGTACAGGCGCGGATTTCTTTGCTGTAATAAAAGGCATACAGGAAGACCTGGAGGCAAATGTTATCCCCCTGGAAATCCCCATTGGAAGCGAGGATAATTTTCGAGGGGTAATTGATCTTATTGAGATGAAGGCATATGTATACCTGGATGATACACAGGGCAAAGATTATAAGATAGAAGATATACCTGAGGAGCTCAAGAAAACATCCGAGGAATACCATCATATTATGGTTGAAAGGGCAGTAGCCTTTGATGATGAATTAATGAAAAAATACCTGGAATCACCGGATTCTATTACAGTGGATGAATTAAAAGCGGTTATCCGCCGCGGTACCATCGCCAATAAAATGGTCCCTGTCTTATGCGGCGCTTCTTTTAAGAATAAAGGCGTGCAGAAGCTATTGGATGCAATAATATTATATTTGCCTTCTCCTTTGGACCTTCCGCCTGTTGAGGGAAGCGATCCTGAGGATGCCGAAAAAATTATACCCAGGAAAACCGATGCCAGCGAGCCGTTTTGCGGCCTGGCCTTTAAGGTCCAGAGTGACCCGCATATGGGAAAACTGGTGTATGTCAGGGTTTATTCCGGAGTATTACAGACCGGGTCCTATGTGCTGAATACGCGTAAAAACAAGAAAGAAAGGATAGGAAGGATCCTGAGGATGCATGCCAACCAGAGGGAAAATATAGATAATGCCTTTGCCGGAGATATCGTGGCTTTAATAGGCATGAGCCATACTATTACCGGAGATACGCTTTGTGACCCTGAGCACCCGATATTGCTTGAGGCTATACAGTTTCCTACTCCGGTGGTTTCTTTAAGTGTGGCGCCTAAAAGCAGGGGGGATCAGGATAAGCTCGGCAAAGGTTTAGCCAAATTGGCAGAGGAGGACCCCACTTTCCTAGTGCAAACAGATGAGGAGACCAAGGAGACTATACTGACCGGGATGGGAGAGTTACACCTGGAAATCATCGTAGACAGGCTGAAGACGGAATTCGGGGTAGAGGCGATAGTGGGTAAGCCTAAGGTCGCTTATCGGGAGACTATAACGAAGTCGGCAAAGGCAGAAGGTAAATACATAAAGCAGTCAGGCGGCAGGGGCCAATATGGCCATGTAGTATTTGAGATCTCGCCGGCTGAGGCAGGCAAGGGCCTGGTATTTATAGACAGCATAAAAGGAGGGGCAATACCACGCTCCTTTATCCCCGCAGCAGAGAAGGGGGTCATTGAAGCAATGCAAAAGGGGGTTTATGCGGGTTATCCTATCGTAGACGTGCAGGTAGACCTCATAGACGGCTCTTATCATGAAGTTGATTCATCGGAATTGGCCTTTAAGATGGCTGCTATATTAGGTTTTAAAGATGGCTTCATGCAGGCAAATCCCATACTCCTGGAGCCAACCATGTCTTTAGTGGCGATTACTCCCGAGGAATACGTAAACAGCGTTATCGGATATATCTGCTCCTGCCGGGGTAAGATTCTCAATATGGAGACGAAGGGAAAACAGAAGATAGTTTCTGCGGAAGCGCCTCTGGCTGAGATGTTTGGCTATGCTACAAATTTCCGTTCTTTAAGCAGCGGCAGGGCAAACGCCTCAATGGAATTCTCCAAATATACCCAGGTGCCTTCGGAGATCGTAGCAAAGGTTCAGGCGGAGAGAAGTCAGAAAGAAAGATAACGCCTTATCCCTCAAGGCATCATCCTCGTTTTATTTCTTTTCTAATGTGGTAAAACGCCAGCCTAAAGAAAAATAACAGCAGAGTGTTGCCATAATGGTAAGGCTACCTATCAGGTTCGGCCGGAAATTGAAGTATTTTATCAGTATGATCCCACCGATAAATAACAATATAAAAAAGGAAAGGAACCACGCGTAGAAATCCCTGTCTTTGACCAGGAGTTTAGAATTGCATTGGGTGCATCTTATAAATGACCATCCGCCGTTACAGAAGAATTCGTAAGGTGAAATATCTTTCCTGCATTTAGGGCATTTAGCCATGTATTCTCCTTATTTATGTTTTTTTTAATTGAGTGAAAGCATATCATATTATGGCTATTCCATCAAGAGAAAAATAAATAATTGATGTTACTATTTTGAAATGTTAAGTTTTACGGCAGCTTCTTATAAGTAGGGATATACTTAGGCAGTAATATATGGCTTATATTTCCAGGAGCCTTGCGGAGTAGGCATTGAGCAGGTCTTTGTATTTTTTATTGATGCGGCAAGGAGCTAAAATAGCATATGATTTGCGCAACAATCTTTTTATCTCTGCCCGGGCATAATCCAGCGCGCCGGAATCATCTACGATCTTACGCATCGCCAACAGGTCTTTTTTCTTGGTATCTTTCTTGGCAAATATTCTTTTTATTATTTTTCTGTCGCCAAGACAGGCTTTGCGGTAAGCCTGCCAAATCAGTATAGTCTTTTTGCCTTCTTTGAGGTCGGCGAGCATAGGTTTACCCGTTTCTTCTTCGTTGCTAAACATCCCTATGATATCGTCTTTTATCTGGAAGGCCCTGCCCAGGCACATGCCGTAGCGGGAAATCCTGTCTATATCTTCTCTGCCTGCCCCGGCAAGGATTGCTCCCGTGGCAAGGGGCGAGGCAAAGGTATAATGCGCTGTCTTAAGGTCATAGATTTTAACCAGGTCTTTTTTCTTTATATCTCTGATGTCTTTTGTGCTGTAAAGCAGGAGTTCAATGAATTCGCCGCTGCCCGTATAAACCGCCGCCCGGATAAAATTCTTCAAGGCCTCTTCTTTACGCTTTGCCTCTGTTTCTATTGATAAAAACGCTTCTATGGCCATAGCGTACATTACATCTCCGGCAGCGATAGCCAGGTCCTGGCCGTTAAATTTGATATTCTTATATCTTTTTAGGTAGTTATTAAGCATACGGTGCATCGACGGCTTGCCTCTCCTTAGTTCCGATTTATCTATAATGTCATCGTGGACGAGCATAAAATCATGCAGGAGCTCTAAGGAGATAGCGCTTTTAAATAAACCCCTGGCCGGATTCTTAGCAAAACCAAGGTATCCTATGATAAAAAGTATGGGCCTGACCCGCTTGCCTTTTCTAAGAATAAAATCTTTTATATGCAGGAACAGGACAGGGGATAGCCGGCTAAGGGAGTAGCTTTTATTGATATCGCCGACAAACTTGTGCAGTTCCTTATCCAGCTTATTTTTGATTTTAGTAAACATAATTTTATGATAACATATAAAGAAGCCAAACACAAACATAATAGAACTAAAGCAGGGGCAGTTATGTTGTGTAAGAAAGGTTATCTTATCAGGGCATTAAGGCTGCCTTTTTTAAGTGTCAGCATCCTGCCTTTCATTTTTGGCTCTTTTCTGTGCGGGGATATTTTCCTTTTGCTGCCTTTTTTCTTAGGGATAATTTCCGTTATCTCGACACACCTGGCTGCTAACTTGTTGAACGATTACGCGGATTCTAAGAGCGGGGCAGACTGGCAGGACAATAATTTCTATAGTTTCTTCGGCGGCTCGAAACTCATACAGGAAGGCGTATTCTCCGAGGGGTTCTATCTTAAGGCATCGCTTATTTTTTTTCTCATCGCTTTTTTATCGACCGTTTCCCTGGCAGCTGCCTTAGGCGAGCCTTCACTCCTGTTTTATTTCTCCGGCATAATCTTTCTGGGGTGGGCTTATTCTTGTTTGCCTTTTCGGCTATCCTACCGCCGGCTGGGTGAATTGGTAATCTTCTTGCTTTTTGGCCCGGCACTGGTTATGGGAGGGTATTTTATTCAAAACAAGATATTCCCGGATTTAAAGAGTTTTTTGCTTTCCCTGCCTTTCGGTTTCTTTACCACCGCCATATTATTTGCCAACGAAATCCCGGATTATCCCGATGATAGGAAAACAGGCAAGATGAACTGGGTCTCTGTTTTGGGGCCAAAGAATTCCTTTTTGCTGTATATAATCTTATTAGCCTTGGGGTATCTATCAATTATACTGGGGGTTGTTTTCGGGTACCTGGGTAACTTTGCACTTTTATCGCTGGTATTGGTTTTCCCGGGGATGAAGGCGGCGGGCATCCTCAGGGATCATGCAGGGGGTAAGATCAGGTTCAGGGAATCCTCTAAACTTACTATATTGCTGCATACGATGGCGGGCATTATCTTAATCTTAAGCCTTTTTCTATGAAAAAGATAATCATTATAGGCGCAGGTATAGCCGGTATTACTGCCCTGATGACACTGCGCAGGTTCCGCGGCGACTTAGACGTTACGTTAATAGATAGAAATACAGAATCCAGCTTTCTTCCTCTGCTTCCCGATGTTATCGGCAGGGGGATAAAGCCCTTATACCTTGATTGCGATTTTAGACAAATATGCCGGGAGGCGGGGTTTAAGTTCGTGCATTCCGCCGTATCTTCGTTAAATTTAGATAAAAGAGAGGTCATTACCGATTCAGGTATTTTTACCTATGATTATGTTCTTATTGCCAGCGGCAGCGAAACTAACTTTTACGGAAATGACCGGATAAAGGAGGCTTCTTTTAAGCTGGATGATAGTAGAGATGCCCGGGTAATATCTGAGGCCTTAGGGCGGGGGAATCTTGCTTGCTGTTTAGTTGTCGGGGGAGGATATACCGGCATTGAGACAGCTTCTAATCTTTACAGGTATTTTACGCGCAGGCAGGAAAAGATAAAGATATTTATTGTTGAGCGTGCCTCTTCTATTTTAGGGCCGCTGCCGGAATGGATGAAGGGTTATGTTTTGGCCAGCCTAAAAAATATGGGAATTGAGGTATTGACCGGGGCTACTATAGTAAAATTAGAGAAAGCAAGCGTATATCTTAGCAACGGCAGTATCTTTAGAAACGCTATGGTTATCTGGGCTGCGGGGGTAAAAACCTCCGGCTATCTTGACAGCTTAAAGGCGGAAAAGGGCCCCCAGGGCCGGATATTAGTGGATGAATACCTAAGGCTGGATCTCAGCTGTTTTGCCGCAGGGGATGCCGCTCTTTTTAAGTATAAAGACGGGTATCTGCGTATGGCTGTGCAGTTTGCTATTGCCCAGGGGTCCTCTGCCGCCTTAAACATTGTAAGAAGCATCCGTGGCAGGAGGATCATAAAATATAAGCCCAGGGATTTAGGGTATATCATTCCTATGGCCAATAACAGGGCTTGCGGCATAATTATGGGCATCGGAGTAAATGGGCGTTTTCCCCTTATATTACATTATGCTATGTGCCTTTACCGCTTGCGGGGCCTTTATAATAAATGGGGGGTCTTTAAGGACCTTATTTCAGGAGGTGTGCTATGTTGAATACTGGGCTTCTGGTTTTAAGGTTAGGGTTGGGGGCGATATTTATGGCCCACGGATTACAGAAAGCATTCGGAGTGTTTACCGGGACAGGCATAAGCGGTTTTTCCAAGATGCTTTCAGGGCTAGGCTTTTATCCTCCGGTGTTTTGGGCATATATCGCTGCTTATGTTGAATTATTAAGCGGTCTGTTTTTAATCTTTGGCATACTTACGCGCGTCTCCGCCTTTTTCCTGCTTGTACTTATGCTGGTAGCTACAATCAAGGTCCATCTTGCCAAGGGGTTCTTTTTGGCTAACGGAGGTTTTGAATATAACCTGCTTATTGCCTGCGCCTGCCTTGCCCTTTTGCTGATGGGCGGGGGTCAATTCAGCCTTTTTAAGAGTTTTTAATCCAGGGTAACCCGGATAAGGTTGTCTTTGGCGTTGGTGACAGAAAGGAGGTAACTGCGGGAGATGTGAAAGTTCTCTTTATGGATACCTTCGGCAACGGTTTTTCCGTTTATGGACACCTTGCATATCCGATACCTGCCGAAATCTTTTCTTCGGGGGTTGAAAAATTCTACCTTGATGGGCCTTTGGGCAAAAGATGCGGTTGTGGATAACCGATTACTGCTGTTTAATTGTTCAGCGGTGAGTTTAGGTTCGATTATCAAATCCCCGTATTCCCCCCTGATGCCGAATACCTGGGTAAGCAAGGTAAGCATAAACCAACTGGCGGAACCGGTCAGATAGCTATACATACCCTGTCCTTCGGCGTTGAAATATTCCGGCAGGCAGGGGTAGATCCTGCTTTTTTGCGTATCCAGCGCCATGCGGTATATAGACTTTATTACTGCGTATCCTTCTTTGACAAATCCTCTCAGGTAAAGGGCGTAGGCGAACATCACGCACATATGATTAAAGAACGCGCCGTTTTCTTTGTTCCCGTAGGCGAAAGAAAATGCCCGGCCGAGGTTTAGCTGTTCTGCTTTAAAATCGGTATTCAGACGGAAGCCGCCTGTTTTCTTATCTTTCAGGTATTTTTGCGTGTTTAAAAATATGGTTTTAATCTGTTCAGTGGTTGCGATACCGCTCATGACAGGAAAGACTTGTCCTGCGAGGGTCATGCGCATTAAACCTCCGGTAGCGCCTTCAATCCGTTCCCCGTCATTATTATAATATCCGTTGAAAAATCCTTCCTTGAGCCATTCGGATTTGCGTATATGCCCATACATCCAGTCTGCCTTTTCTTTGAGGGAAGAAATTAATTCTTCTTTAGGCAGGCTTATTCTTTTTTCAGTTACCCCATCTTCGGTTTCTCCCAGATACCTGTCTAATATTTCGCGTTTTAATTTTACATCCGAATAATTTGTATTTTCTCTGGTGGCAGAATTAAGAAGCGTAGTTAATTCCCGGAAGATGGGTATCTTTTCTGTATTAAGGCGCTCAAGCAGTCCGCAGATTGCTTTTAGGTTTTGCGCATACATTGCGCTGAAGGCAACGCTCTCTCCGCGCTGGGGAGCCATATCTAACCCGTCGTTCCAGTCTGAGCCTTCCAGGCGTATATGGTTATGGGGACCGACGTTAAAAAATTGCACCAGGTTTTCCACCAGTATATGCTCAAGCAGGCTTCCTTTATAAATCTTTCCTGACTTGGTTTGCAGGAAATTTCCTTCCTGCGGTTGCCATCGCGTATCTTTTTTCAGGCCCCTGTGCATCTGATAGTCGCGGAAGTAGGTGGTTTCTTCAAAGAGTATATCTATGTCGGAAGTCTGGTGAATATAAAACTGTATAGTGATTAACGGCCAGATGCCGTGGTCCATCCATACGCGGCTGATGTTGTTGCGGTCGGCGATAAATTCGCCTGTATTATTGCCGATAATGGTAGCATGGGAGCCGTCTATGCGCACGCCGGCAAGATTATTTACCAAAAGTGTCTTTACTTCTTTGGGGTTGTCCAATATAAGAGAAAGGCAGTCTTGCCATAGGTCGCGCCAGCCTCTGCCACCTTTGCCGTAGTCGAAGTCCGGAAGAAAAGAGCAGCCGAATATTCTTCTTAGAGCCGGCTGGATATTCACCCAGCGTATCCAGTTATCAAAAAGGGGATCATTCGTCTCAGCGGCAATCCGGGTGCTTTTTTCCTGCCAGTATCCCTGTGTATTTTTTAGGGAATCCCGGATTTTGGTTTCGGTATTAAAATTCTTTAGGATGGGGTTTATTTCTGATTTATCTTTTACAATACCCATGAGGATGATATAAGCGGTATTTTGTTTTTTCTTAAGCCGGATACTTTTAAATCTTAGCCCGGCCATAGCCTCTTTACCGTGGTTGTTTTTCTTCTTGGCAGGCGGATATCCGCGGAATATAGATTCCGGCGCTTCCAGGTCTGAGGCCTCGCCGGTAAATTGCTCCTGTGTCGGGTATATATATTGGGGTGAGCCGTTTTTTGTATCTATGCCTAAAACGAAATAAGAGGTAGTGTCTTTCTTGTGTCCTGCTTCGTCAAATAGCAATGCGGGGGAGGTGATAACGCCGAATTTATTTTTATCTATGCGCTGCAGAAGCGAAGTTACCTGGCGGTGGTCATGCAGGTTATGAGCGGACCTGCCGAAGATGGGGATAGCAGCTGTAGGGGTAAAATTAATAGTTTTAGAAGATACATTGGTAATACGTACAAACATTATTTCTACCGGCTCTCCTGAGGCCGGGACAAAAGAGGTAATTTCTGCCTTAAGGCCGATATTGCTGTTTTGACGGGTTAGCTTATGCCAGAGTAGTCCTGCCTGGAGATTAAATCTGTCTTTTTTAAGTTGCCTGGCATTTTTTGATACGCCCGTTGCCGACCATATTTTTTCAGGGGTCCTTTTTTGATTGCCGGTGTGCGTGTCTATCCAGAAATTACGGCTGGCCCTGGAATTGACAAGAGATTGGCGGGAAACAGGCTCTAATAAAAACGCATGAAAACCCGTTTTTATGTCTCCGTGTAAGTCAGGGGAAAGCGAGGACATCAGGGGATAAGAATTACAGATGGGGAAATAGAGCGTTTTTATCTTATCGGCTGTATCCGAGGAAAATGTGCCTTCTTTATCTATGAACTGCCAGAGCTTCTTTGCCATGTTGACTGTCAATTTATCACAGCAAGTTTCTTTTTGCAATATCTTTCTCTCTTTTCTAATACCGTTTACCAATCCAAATATAATCTGTGGTAATCTTTCTCAAGAGCACAAGGGACAAGGTGATGGACGGAAACCGTCCCCTTTATTATGCGGGTCTGTCCCCGGCTGGGATTTACTTAGTTTTTTTGGGACTTTGCCCTCCGTAAGTTATGCGCTCATTAAGCTGTTTTTGTTGAAAAATCCTTAATAAGTGATAAAATATGAAGGCGTATCCGGAATGGGAAGATAAGGGCCCGCCTTAAGATTGAGCCGGGAAACAAGAAATGTCTGCCGCAGAGCATTTTTGTTATCTGCAGTATAAAATCTTTTTGAAATAATGAGTCCGATGAATAACAGGATGGGTATATGCGCGTAGGCATGTATTATAACAATAATGATGTCCGGGTTGAGAAATTGCCCAGGCCTGCCGTGGGCAAGGGAGAAATCATTGTGCGCGTAGAGTCCGCGGGCATATGCGGCAGCGATGTAATGGAGTGGTATCGTATTAACCGCACGCCTTTGGTATTGGGCCATGAAATATCGGGTATTATTGAGGAGGTTGGCGAGGGGGTTGGAGATTTTCATCCGGGACAGAGGGTGGCTTGTGCACACCATGTCCCCTGCATGAGTTGCCGTTATTGCCTTGGGGGGCATGAAACCGTCTGCGATACCTTGCGTCAAACTAACTTTTACCCCGGAGGATTCGCGGAATTTATCCGCCTTTCTACTATTAATGTAGAGAAGGGCGTCTATCTTCTGCCCGATTCCGTTTCTTTCGATGAAGCAACATTCGTAGAACCCCTGGCCTGCGTATTGCGCGGCCAGAGGCTTGCAGGTATAAAACCGGGGACGAATGTTTTGGTTTTAGGTAGCGGCATCGCCGGTCTAATGCATATTCAACTGGCAAAGATAAATAAGGCCGCTCGCGTGATTGCTACGGATTTATCGGATTACCGCTTATTGGCGGCAAAAAGGTTCGGGGCAGATATAGTAATAAATGCCAGGGAGTATTCGCTGGATTTGCTCAGGAGATTGAATGAAGGTCGCCTCGCGGACTTGGTCATAGTCTCAACCGGGGCAGTCCCCGCAATCTATCAGGCCATTGATTCTTTAGACAGGGGAGGGACGATCCTGTTTTTTGCTCCGGCAGAAAAAGGCGCTAAAATAATTTTTCCTTTCAATGAATTGTTCTGGCGTACGGAAAACAAGCTGGTCAGTTCTTATGCGGGCAGTCCTGCCGATTATCGGCAGGCCCTGGGCTTGATAGCCGGCGGGGAATTTAAAGTTAAGGATATGATAACCCATTGTTTCAAGTTAGAAGAGATCAAAAAGGGTTTCTATTTGGTTACGAAAGGCGCGAATTCAATTAAAATCATAATCCATCCGCAGGAATAGAGGAGGTAATATGGACTGGGGAATGAAAAACAGGATGCAGAGGATATTCAAAAAAGACGGTAAGGCGGTAATGTTGGCGGCAGATCATGGTTATTTCTTAGGTCCGGTAAGCAGGCTGGAAGAGCCGGCTGGTGTACTTGAGTCGCTTATTCCGTATACGGACTCCCTAATGGTTACGCGCGGGCTTTTGCGTAATTGCATAAATCCGGGTTATGATGTTCCCGTTATATTAAGGGTTTCCGGAGGCAATAGCATATTGGAAGAGGATCTTTCTAATGAGGGGATTATTACCTCTATTCAGGATGCCATACGTTTAAATGCAGCATGTGTTGCTTTATCCATTTACGTAGGCTCACCACACCAGCATCAGACCCTCTTGAACCTGGCCAGGCTTATTAATGAAGGGCAGAATTGGGGTATGCCGGTTTTAGCGGTAACTGCGGTAGGCAAGGAACTAGAGAAGCGCGACGCCAAATATCTTGCCTTATCCTGCCGTATTGCCGCAGAGATAGGCGCACAGATAGTAAAAACATATTATTGCGAAGGGTTTGAAGAGGTGGTGCATTCATGCCCTGTGCCGGTGGTAATCGCAGGCGGCCCTAAATTAAGAAATGAACAGGATGTCCTGGAGATGACTTACAATGCGATAAAAAAGGGGGCCAAAGGCGTAGATATGGGCAGAAATATCTGGCAGTCGCGCTGGCCAATAGCGATGATCTCGGCCATACGCAGTATTGTGCACGACAAGGCATCGGCTGAGCGGGCATTTGATTTATTCAATAAACTTAAGGAAGAAAAATCGTAACTTGCTAAGACGGGTATGAAAAAGGCGGGGGTCTTAACCATTGTTTTTGTCTTTATTGCTTTCTGCTATGGTTTCAGTTATGGCCAGGAAGGCGAAAGCCCTGTGCAGGGACTTAAGGTTTTTTATTCCCAGAGCTGCCATAAATGCTTGAATATAAACCATAAAATAATTCCGGCAATAGAAAGTGAATTTAAGGGCAGAATAACGGTTGACTACCTTGATATCTCGGATATCCAGAATTATAAGTTACTCCTTAGCCTTAAGGAGAAATACGGCATAAAACATGATACTCCCGTGCCGGTTTTGTATCTGCAGGGGCATTTTTTAAGCGGCGACATAAATAAGGAGGGCCTGAGACAGTTTATTCTAAACGCCCTTAAGGGGCATGCGGATAGAAACGAAACTAAGGTTGCGCCGATAGACCCGGTAGCAAAATTCAGGAATATTGAAGCCATGGCTGTAGTCAGCGCAGGGCTGGTGGACGGGATAAATCCGTGCGCGTTTACGGTGATAGTATTTTTCGTTTCTTTCCTTGCCTTGCAGGGATACAGAAAGAGAGAGCTCCTTTTGATAGGGCTGTTGTTTATATTTGCGGTATTCTTGACATATATCCTTATCGGGGTAGGTATATTTGGGTTTCTTTACCGCTTGCGCTCTTTCTGGATGGTTTCGCGCGTAGTAAATATATCTGTAGGCGTCTTAAGTATAGCCTTAGGGTTTGCTGCACTCTACGATTATTTTAAATTCAAGAAAGACAAAAGCCCCGAAGGGTTGATTTTAAAGCTGCCTCAGGCGATAAAAAACAGGATACATACCTTAATCGGCAGCCATTACCGCAAGGGCCATAAAAATGAGGCAGGCAGAGAGAGGAAGGGCATCTTCGGGCTTATGATAGCCAGCCTTACAACAGGGTTTCTTGTTTCTTTGCTGGAATCGGTATGCACAGGGCAGGTGTATTTGCCGACGATAGTCTTTGTTTTAAAGGCCACCCCTTTAAAGATACAGGCCTTAGGCTATCTCTTGCTTTATAATCTCATGTTTATCGCACCCCTGGTTATAATCTTTATCCTGGCCATGTTAGGAGTAACATCGCTTGAATTCTCAAGGCTCCTAAAAAGGCACCTTTCTAAGGTAAAGATAGCTATGGCATTTCTGTTTTTCGGCTTAGGGGTATTCTTATTATGGAAGACATGAAGAAGCCTTTTTGTTGCATCTTTTTATTTTTTTTCCTGTTAACAGGCTGCCAGGCGCAAAATCCATATCTGGATAAAACAAAGGAAGAAGCGGAGATATATTACTGGGACTTCGGGAAAGTAAAGACCGGGGTTATCCTGTCGCATGATTTCATCGTCAGGAACAACTCGCAACACGTAATGCACATCAAGGAGATTACTACTTCCTGCGGTTGTGCTGTTCCTGAAATAGCCAAGAAGGTCCTTTCGCCAGGCGAAAGTACATCTATGGCGGTGAATTTTAATACCGCAGGATATACCGGCGAGAGTAAACAGTACGTCTATGTGAACACCGACAGCCCGGATAATCCGATTTTACGTTTTACAATCAGGGCAGAGATGTCGAAGGACTAAGGGCTAAGGGGACGTTCCCCGCGATTAGAACTCATTGTCAGAATTAAGTTTATGAGCGTGGCTTTATTTGTGTTCTTAGGGGCAAGTTTATCCCTCGCGTAAGCACTTGAAATTTCCTGGCGCAAGCGCCAGAAAATTTCTACGTACGCTTCAGGATAATTCGCAGACGCCCCTTTACAGGGGCTACAACTTACGTCGGAGATGGATAAAATAATCGCTCCGTAAGTTGTCTGCTCATTAAATATACCCCGTTAGCTAAGCGCTGCGTGGATCGTGTATCCCTTGCCTAAACGCTCGAAAATTACTTTCGCTATGCTCAGTAATTTTCTTCGCAGGCTTCGGGATAATTCGCAGACGCCCCTTTACAGGGGCTACAACTTACGTCGGAGATGGATAAAATAATCGCTCCGTAAGTTGTCTGCTCATTACATTAAAGGAGGTAGAAGGATGTTTTTTTTAAAACTGAGGATGTGGCTTTTGTTGGGGGCACTTTTTGGGATTATCTATGCCATAATGGTTATGGTCGGTTCTTACCTGGGGATTACGAATTTTTATTTCTACCTATTTTTATCTCTGGCCATGATTCTTGTCCAGTATCTTATCGGGCCTAAAATGGTAGAGTGGACCATGCGTGTCAGGTATGTGAGTAAACAGCAATACCCTCAACTGTTTAGCATGGTAGAAGAATTATCCGCTAAGGCAGGAATCCCTATGCCTAAAATAGGCATATCCGCTATTCAGTTGCCGAATGCCTTTGCTTTTGGCCGCACACTTAAGGACGGACGGGTATGCGTTACCGAAGGGATACTGCGGTTATTAAACGAAGAAGAGCTAAGGGCGGTTTTGGGGCATGAGTTAAGCCATTTGAAGAACCGGGATGTCCTGACTATAACCCTGCTTTCGGTCATACCCATGATTCTTTACCGCTTAGCCTGGCAGTTCTTATTTTACGGCCGCCGCAGGGATTCAGAAAGGGGAAATAATACCGCAATTATCGGCTTGCTGGCTTTTGTCTTCTATTTTATCACCAACCTGCTGGTCCTTTATGCCTCCCGGATACGGGAATATTTTGCCGATCGCGGCTCTGTACAGCTGGGGAATCATCCCTCCAGCCTTGCCTCCAGTTTATACAAACTGAGCCAGGCGTCAGCGCGGGTAACACCTGAGTCGTTAAAAGAGGTAGAGGGGGTAAAGGCGTTTTTTGTCAATAACCCTTCGCAGGCCCTGAATGAAATCAGGGAATTAAGGCAAATCGACCTGGATAAGAACGGCGTAATCGGAGCCTCGGAGTTGGAACGTCTAAAAAAAGGCAGGATAAAACTTAACTTAGGAGAAAGGTTGTTGGAACTTCTCAGCACTCATCCTAATATGCTTAAGCGCCTGATGCAGCTTTCCCAGTATCAAGACTGATAAAATCCCGCTTTCCTTGTTTAGTCTTTAATCTTATCTAGAGGATAGCCATTCTTTATATTTAAGTGTCTGTAAAAGCCAATTTATGCTCGCTTTCAGGCAGGATACAGGGCTGATTTTATTGACAGGCGTCAAATTATACTATATAATCATAAATCTATGGAACTAAACGAGATTATCGCACAGAGAAGGGCGAAATTAGACGCCTTGAAAGCCAAGGGCATCCTTGTTTATCCCAAGGCCCTGGCCGGCCGTAAGGATATAGGGCCTGCATTAAAGGACTTTCGGGAGGGGGAACGCTTTGTTTTTGCCGGCAGGATTATGGCCAGGCGTATGCACGGTAAGGTCGTCTTTATGGATTTACGCGATGCCACCGGTAAGGTCCAGCTTTATATCAAAGAGGATATTGTCGGCAAGGATTATTTTTCCTTAATGGATAGCCTTGATATAGCTGATATTATTACTGCGGAGGGCGAGCTTTTTAAGACGCATACAGGTGAGCCTTCGGTAAAAGTGGAAAAGATCACCCTTCTTTCTAAGGCGCTTCGGCCTTTGCCTGAGAAGTGGCACGGCCTTAAGGATGTAGAATTGCGTTACCGGCAGCGTTATCTGGATTTGCTGGCCAACGAAGAAGTCAGGCAGGTGTTTTTAGCGCGCTCCCGGGTTATCCGGGCAATCAGGAGTTTTCTTGAAGAAAGAGGGTTTCAGGAGGTGGAAACCCCGATGATGCATGACATTGCCGGAGGCGCCAGCGGCAGGCCTTTTTGCACCCATCATAATGAATATGATATGGGCCTGTATTTAAGGATTGCCCCCGAGCTTTATCTGAAACGCCTGCTCGTCGGCGGAATGGACAAGGTCTATGAGATAAACCGCAGTTTCCGCAATGAAGGCGTATCCACCCGGCATAACCCGGAATTTACCATGCTGGAGGTGTACTCGGCTTATGCCGATTTTAAGGATATGATGGAGTTGTGCCAGGATTTAATTATCTCGGTAAGCAGGGTAGTCAAGGGCGGGATGAACTTTTCTTATCAGGGCAAAGAAATAAACCTCAAGGCCCCCTGGCAGGTCTCTTCTTTTTCCGGTATGGTCAAGGAAAAGTTTGGCATTGAGCCGCAGGATGAGGTTGAAACAATGCTTAAGAAACTGCAGCATAAAGGTTACGCCCTGGATAAAAAAAGGCTAAGCCGCTCCCAGGTAAATAAGATCATAGAGGATGTGCTTGAGCAGGGTATGCAAATGGACCCGGTTTTTGTGGCTGATTATTTTACCAGCCTTTGCCCTTTGGCTAAAACCAGTCCTGATAATCCTTTGATCTCCGAACGTTTTGAACTGTATGTGGCAGGCCTGGAAGTAGGCAATGCCTACTCCGAGTTAAACGACCCCGCAGAACAGAGGCAGCGTTTTCAGGAGGAGATCAAGGAGCTGGATGCCGATGAAAAGAAGGCAGTCGATGAAGATTATGTCCAGGCCCTGGAGCACGGGATGCCTCCGGCCGGGGGATTGGGTATAGGGATAGACAGGCTGGTGATGCTGCTTACAGACCAGCCTTCAATAAGGGATGTAATTCTTTTTCCGCTGCTTAGGCCGCAGAAATAATGGGTGTAGAGTTTTTTATCAGCCGGCGTTATTTATTCACCAAGAGGAAAGAAAAATTTATTTCTCTTATTTCTGTTATTACCATCGCCGGGGTAGCTATAGGGGTGGCTGCCCTGATGGTAGTTATCGGCGTAATGAGCGGTTTTGATAAAGACCTGAAAGAAAAAATAGTAGGCAATTATTCCCATCTTACTGTTGCCAGCTATAAGGCTATAGAAGACAGCCGTTACCCTGAGCTGGCCGAGAAGATTTACGGCAATAAACATGTGGTGGGGGTCAGTCCTTACCTGCAGGGCCAGGTGTTGGCAATGCAGGATAATAGATTTTTTGCCGTTTCCTTAAAAGGGATTTCCCCTAAGGAAGAGGTGCGGGTAAGCAAGATCAAGGAGTGCCTGACCAGGGGCAGTATTGAATCCCTGGATGCCTCAGCTATCATTATCGGCAAGGAATTAGCAGCGTATCTGGGCCTTGATGTTGGTTCTTCCATGGCCGTATATTCGCCGCAGGGAAAACAGTTTGTTTTAAGGGTTGTCGGTATTTTTAACACCGGGATGTATGAATATGATATGAACCTGGTATTTACCGGATTAAAGACCGCCCAGGATATCTTAGGCATGCCTGGACAAATAAGCTCTATAGGCATCAAACTGGATAATCTTGATTCTGCGGACAGGGTAAGAGGGGAATTGGCTTCTGTCCTGGGAGTTGATTTTAGCCTGAAGACATGGTCAGAAATAAACCGGAATTTCTTTGCCGCATTGAAACTTGAAAAATTGACTATGTTTATTATCCTTACCCTGATTATACTGGTAGCTTCTTTTAATATTGCCAGCACCCTTATTGTTATGGTGGTAGAGAAGACCAAGGATATAGGGATATTGAAGGCCATCGGCATGACTTGCGGGAGTATACGCCGTATTTTTATCTATGAAGGGCTGATTATAGGGGGGCTGGGGATCCTTCTTGGCGGCGCAGGCGGGGGACTGCTTTGTTTTCTGCTTAAGAAATACCAGTTTATAAAGCTGCCCCAGGATATATATTACATTGACCGTCTTCCCGTCTCCATTGTTTTATGGCCGGATATTGTTTTAATTCTTTTCTCTGCCCTTGTGGTTACCTTGATCTCAACCGTTTATCCTGCGATCAAGGCCGCCGGTTTAAAACCGGTAGAGGCGCTTAGGTATGAATAGCCTTGCTGTTAAATGAAAGTTGGGGATGTTAGAAGCCCGGAATATACATAAGGTTTACTATAACGGCAATAAGCAGCTTGAGGTATTAAAAGGTGTTAATTTAAAGATAGCCGAAGGAGAGCTTGTTGCGGTGGTAGGGCCTTCCGGAGCGGGTAAGTCCACGCTGCTGCACATACTCGGCGGCCTGGATGAGCCGAGTGCAGGAGAGGTAGTCCTGGAAAGGGAAAATATTTATACCTTAAGCGATAACGGACTATCCGGGATACGTAGTAAAAAAGTCGGTTTTATTTTCCAGTCATATCATCTTTTAGCGGAATTTACCGTGCTTGAGAATGTAGTTATGCCTGCCCTGGTAAGATGCCCGGCAGCAGCTTCTTATTCTCAGATTGAAAAAGAGGGCAGGGGTCTTATTGCAAAGGTGGGGTTAACCGAGAGGATGGGGCATTTTCCTACGCAGCTTTCAGGGGGCGAGCAGCAGCGGGTGGCGATTGCGCGTGCCTTGATCAATAAGCCGAAGGTCCTTTTATGCGATGAGCCTACGGGTAACCTTGATTCTTACAACGGTAAAGAGGTGATTTCTCTGATTAAGAGGATAAGCTCAGAGAGCAATATGGCGGTGGTGCTGGTGACGCACAACCTGGAATTGGCTGGAGATTTCAAGCGTATATATCATTTAAGCGACGGGGTATTTTGCTCCTAGGATATCGGATAGTAAAAGGCATAATAATTATAAAATTTTAAGGAGGTCATGATGAAAATATATATCAACGGTAAATTCTACGAAAAGGAAGAGGCTAAGATATCCGTTTTTGACCACGGACTTTTATACGGTGACGGGGTATTTGAGGGCATACGTTCTTATAGCTGCCTGGTTTTTAAACTCAAGGAGCATATTGAGCGTTTGTATGAATCCGCGCATTCGATCATGATAAATATCCCCTTGACCAAAGAGGAGATGACCAGGGCGGTCATCCGCACGCTTAAAGAAAACAAGCTCAGGGACGCATATATCCGTTTAATAGTGACCCGCGGCGAGGGCGACCTGGGTCTTGACCCCCGTAGATGCGAAGGTAAGTCTACGGTTATTATCATCGCCGACCGCATATCACTTTATCCTGATAAATTCTACAAGAAAGGCCTTGAGATTATTACTGTGCCTACAGTCAGGAATCTTCCTGAGGCGCTTAATCCTCAGATAAAGTCGTTGAACTACCTGAATAATATCCTGGCTAAGATTGAGGCGGTGAATTTAGGTTATGACGAGGCAATTATGTTGGATTCCCTGGGTTATGTTGCGGAATGCACCGGGGACAATATTTTTATTGTCGAGCGCGCGGGGCTTTATACCCCTCCGCAGTGCATGGGGACATTAAGGGGCATTACGCGCGATACGGTCCTTGAGATTGCGGCGAAAAACAAAATCGGTGTGCATGAGCATGTGCTTACCCGCCATGAACTTTACATTTCGGATGAATGTTTTCTTACCGGGACAGCGGCAGAGATTATTCCTGTGGTGAAGGTTGACGGCAGGCTTATCGGCACAGGTAAACCCGGGAAGCTTACCCTTAGTTTGATGAAGAAATTTAAGGAACTCACCCGTAAAGAGGGCTCAAGGTATGCTTTGTAATATTTGCGGCAAAAAACCAGCGACAGTGCATCTTACTGAAATCGTGGATGACCAGATGACGGAATTGCACTTGTGCGAAGAGTGCGCGCATCAGAAGAGCGCTCAGATGGAGCAGCAGTTTGGGTTAAGCGACCTTTTGGCGGGTCTGGCTGAATTTGAAAAGCCCAAGAAAGAAGCGGAGTCTATCCTGCTTAAGTGCCCTAACTGCGGTTTTACCTATGCGGAATTCCAGAAGATAGGCAGGCTTGGCTGCAGCGAATGCTACGGGGCATTTAAAGGTTATCTCCTGCCGCTTTTAAAGCGTATCCACGGCTCGAATATGCATGTAGGTAAGATTCCGCTTTCATCCGGCAAGATGCCCAAGAGAGAAAAGGCCGCAGCCGTAACTTCCGATGAATTTGACCTGCAGGAAATGCGCCGCAGGCTTCAGGCGGCCATTAGTGCCGAGGCATTTGAGGAGGCGGCCAAGATACGCGACCAGATAAAAGAAATGGAAAAAGGGCAGACGCAAGGTAGAGATACCAAGGAGGGTAAATGAAGCTAAACGACCTCCTGAAACATACAAGCGAATGGCTCAAAGGCACGGGCCCTAATTCCGATATCGTGATCTCCAGCCGCATCCGCCTGGCCAGGAATCTGGATAAGCTTCCCTTTCCGCACCTGGCTAATAAAAAGCAGGGTGAGAACGTATTGAATGCGGTATTGGAGGCGGCAGGTGGGGCGAGTTACTTAAAGAAGGCCACGACCTTCAGGCTTATGGAATTGGACAATGTAGATAAGCAGTTTCTGGTCGAACGCCACCTGATGTCTTTAGAGCATGCCCAGCATCCGGAGAATAAGGCCTTGATCATCGATGACGAAGAGATCGTTTCCATTATGATCAATGAAGAGGACCATATACGCATGCAGGTAATGCAGTCGGGTTTTAACGTATTTGAGGCATGGAATATCATTAATAATATAGACGATGCCCTGGCTAAAGAACTGCGTTTGGCCTTTCGTGCGGATTTAGGGTATCTTACCGCCTGTCCGACTAACGTAGGCACGGGCATGCGCGGTTCGGTGATGCTGCATCTTCCGGCACTGGTGATGGCCGGGCAGATTAACCGGGTATTGGCGGCAATCGCTAAATTGAGTTTTACTACGCGCGGCCTCTGCGGTGAAGGAACACAGGCAAGCGGTAATTTCTTTCAGATATCCAACCAGGTTTCACTGGGAAACAGCGAGGAAGATATTATTGAAGGCATCAACGGCCTTATCCGGCAGATTATTGAACAGGAGAACCAGGCGCGCAAGGTACTTTTTTCTCAGAATAAGGCTATGCTGGAGGACAGGATTAACCGCAGTTTTGGCATCTTAAAGAGCGCGCGTATTATTTCCAGCCAAGAGACAATAGAGCTGTTATCTATGGTCAGGCTGGGGGTGGACCTGGGCGTGTTAAATAACCTGGAGCGCAGCACCGTCAATGAACTCTTTATCATTACCCAGCCGGCCCATTTGCAGAAGATAAAGAAAGGCAGGCTCTCTTCTCAGGAAAGGGATATTGAGAGGGCGCAGCTTATCAGGAATAAATTAATAAACAGTCAGAATTAATTCAAGGAGGGACAATGTTCAACCGGTTTACGGAGAGGGCAAGGAAGGTGATTATACTGGCTAAAGAAGAGGCCAGGCGTTTTAATCATGATTATATTGGTACCGAACATATACTGCTGGGCTTAATCCGTGAAGGGGAAGGGGTGGCGGCTACTGTCTTGCAGAAGGTGGGGGTATCGTTAGAGAAGATACGCCTTGAGATCGAGAAATTAGTCCAGCCGGGACCGGCTACCCAGATTATCGGAGATATACCTTTTACCCCGCGGGCAAAAAAGGCCTTAGAGCTTGCTGCCGAAGAGGCCAGGTCTTTGGGTCATAACTACATCGGCACAGAGCACCTTTTATTGGGCCTTATCCGGGAAGGGGAAGGCATGGCTTCACAGGTCCTGTTGAATCTGGGGTTGGATTTGACTACGGTCAGGAATGAAGTGATGGAGTTGCTGGGTTCAGCACTTCCCGGATCAACCCAGTCTGTGGCAAAGACAAAGACCCCTGCGCTGGATGCCTTCGGCAGGGACCTGACTGCCTTAGCCAAGGAGAACAAACTTGACCCGGTGATTAACCGGCGCAATGAGATTGACCGGGTGATACAGATATTAAGCCGCCGCACCAAAAATAACCCCGTTTTGCTGGGGGAGGCAGGCGTAGGAAAGACTGCTATAGTAGAAGGCCTGGCCCAGGCTATCGTAAACGGCAATGTCCCGGAAATACTGCGTAACCGCCGCATTATTGTTTTGGATTTAGCCTTGATGGTTGCCGGCACAAAATACCGCGGTCAGTTTGAAGAGAGGATTAAGGCCATAATGGAGGAAATAAAGCGTTCGCAGGACGTCATTATTTTTATCGATGAACTGCATACCCTGGTAGGGGCAGGCGCTGCAGAGGGGGCAATAGACGCCTCTAATATTTTAAAGCCCGCACTTTCCCGCGGTGAGATCCAGTGTATAGGCGCAACCACCCTGGATGAATACAGGAAACATGTTGAAAAGGACGCGGCCTTAGAACGCAGGTTCCAGACTATTATGGTCGAGCCACCTTCGGTGGAACAGGCAGTGGATATACTAAAAGGGCTGCGTGATAAATACGAGGCGCATCACCGCGTTACCTTTAAAGATGATGCCCTGCTCTCAGCGGTAAGATTATCAGACCGTTATATTTCAGGCAGATTCCTGCCGGATAAGGCCATTGACCTGATTGACGAGGCAGGCTCCCGCGCCAGGTTGAATGTGCTGGTAGTACCTGCGGATATAAAGAAACTGGAGGAGAAGGTAGAGTCTTTGAAGAAAGAGAAGGAGTCTTACATCAAAAGCCAGGATTTCGAGAAGGCGGCATCATTAAGGGACCAGGAGAGGCTGACCCGGCAGGAATTAGAGCGTTTAAATAAGGAATGGAGCCAGGCCAAGGATAAGATGCGGCCGGAGGTGGGCGAAGAAGAGATTGCCAATATAGTTTCGCAATGGACAGGTATACCTATTTTCAGGTTAGAGGAGAAGGAATCCGAAAAATTGATGAAGATAGAAGAAGAACTGCATAAGCGCGTGGTCGGCCAGGATGAGCCCATCTCTGCTATTGCCCATGCCGTCAGGCGTTCCCGCGCCGGCATTAAGGACCCGCGCCGGCCCATAGGTTCTTTTATTTTCTTAGGGCCTACCGGCGTAGGTAAGACCCTGCTTGCCAGGGCGCTGGCAGAATTTATGTTCGGAGACGAAGATGCGCTTATACAGCTGGATATGTCGGAGTATATGGAGAAATTCAATGTCTCCCGGCTTATCGGAGCTCCTCCCGGATACGTGGGTTATGAAGAGGGGGGCCAGCTTACCGAAAGAGTAAGGCGCAGGCCTTATGCGGTTATACTCCTGGATGAAATAGAAAAGGCCCATCCTGATGTCTTTAATCTGCTCCTTCAGGTATTTGAAGAGGGGCACCTTACGGACAGTTTTGGCAGGAAAGTGGATTTCAGGAATACCGTGATGCTGATGACCTCTAATGTGGGGGCTGAGACTATCCGCAAGACCGGCTCCCTGGGTTTTAAAAGCGATAAGGAAGAGGTTACCTATCAGGGGATGAAAGAAAAACTCCTGGAGGAGGTAAAGCATACCTTTAAGCCCGAGTTTTTAAACCGCATAGACGATATTATTGTCTTCAGGTCATTAAGCAGGGAAGACCTGCACCATATAATTGATATTGAGATAGGTTTTGTTGCTGCCAGGCTCAAAGAGCAGAATATAAGTCTTGAGGTAACCCCTGAGGCAAAAGAATTCCTGATTGAAAAGGGGTTTGACCCTGTCTTTGGCGCCAGGCCCTTAAAAAGGACCATACAGCGTTTTATGGAGGACCCTTTAGCCTCGAATATTATCTCTAAAAAGTTTAAAGACGGTTCTGTTGTCAAGGTTGCCTGTAAAAATGCGGAACTGATTTTCGAATAATGGAAAAATTATTTATTATCTTAGGTAAAAAGGTAACATCCTTTCTGTATTTTTCCGGAGGCCTGGCTAACCTGGTCTCCCAGACTTTTTATTGGACGTTTACCGCGCCCATTAAAAAAGAGCGCGTTTTTATCCAGGCAAAGAAGGCAGGCGTGGATAGCCTGCCTATAGTCTCCCTGATTACCTTCTTTATCGGCGTAATCATGGCCTTTCAGACCGCCTATCTGATGCAGCGTCTGGGTTCGGAGATGTATATCGCCAGTATTGTCGCTCTTTCCCTGGTCAGAGAATTAGGCCCGGTTATCACAGCCCTTGTAGTTGCCGGCCGTGTGGGCGCTGCTATTACCGCCGAAATAGGCTCTATGCAGGTTACCGAACAGGTAGATGCCCTGCAGACCCTGGCGACTAATCCCGTAAAATATTTAGTTGTCCCCAGGTTTATTGCCTTGAGCATAATGCTGCCCATTCTTACCCTCTACGGGGATATTATCGGTATATTCGGCGGATACCTTATATGCGTTTATAAACTGGGCATTACCTCCAGTATGTACCTGCATATCGCCTTTGATGCCCTGTTATTCAAGGATGTATTTACCGGCCTGGCTAAGACCATATTCTTCGGGATGATTATCTCTTTTGTGAGTTGTTATGAGGGTTTTAACGTAGAGGGCGGCGCAGAAGGTGTGGGTAAGGCTACTACCCGTTCTGTGGTGACCACCTTTATCATGATCATCGCTGCAGACTGTTTCTTTACTGCCCTGTTTTATTTTATATTCCCTTAGGGCTAAACGTATTTAAGATCCGGTCAACATGATAGAAATAATAGGGTTAAATAAATCTTTTAACGAGAGAAAAGTCTTAAACAACCTCAGCCTGAAAGTCGATACAGGTTCGACCTGCGTCATTATCGGGCGTTCCGGATGCGGTAAAAGCGTTCTCTTAAAACATATCGTGGGTATATTAAGCCCGGATAGCGGCCAGGTTATCGTTGACGGCCAGGATGTCACGCAGTTAAAGGAAAGCGAAATGGATAAAGTAAGGATGAGGGTGGGTATGGTCTTTCAGGGCGGGGCCCTGTTTGATTCCATGAATGTCGGAGAGAATGTGGGTTTTGGCTTGATCGAGCATGACCATATAGAAAGGAAGCAATTACTGGAAAGGATAGAAGAGGCGCTTTGCATGGTAGGCCTTTGCGGGATAGAGAACCTTATGCCTTCGGAATTAAGCGGCGGCATGAAAAAACGCGTATCCCTTGCCAGAGCGATATGCATTAAGCCGGATATCATACTTTATGATGAGCCCACTACCGGAGTCGATCCCATTACCGCAGACAGTATAAATGAACTTATCCGCAGCCTGCACGATAAAATAAAGGTCACCTCTATAGTAGTTACGCATGATATGAAGAGCGCTTATCGCGTGGCAGACCGGATTGCCATGCTTTACCAGGGCAGGATTATTGCAGAAGGCACAGCCGAGGAGATCCAGGCGACAGAGCATCCGGTGGTGCATCAGTTTATAAACGGATTAGCCAAAGGTCCGATAACCGAAACAGTGGAACATCTGAAGAACAGGCAGTAGTTGTTTACCTTCTAAATCAGGAGGCAGGAGATGATATTCGGAAAATCAAGATTGGAATTCAAGGTGGGTATCTTTGTTTTTATCGGGTTGGTAATATTGATGACCTTTGTCCTGCTTATCGGAGATTTCAGGGTCTGGGCCTTAGGTTATCGGATGAATTTTTCATTTAATTTTGCCAACGGCGTCAAGGTAGGCGCTCCGGTAAGGTTTTGCGGGGTAGATGTGGGTGAAGTAAAAGGCATTGATTTTGTATATGTGCCGGAAGAATATAAGACCAAGGTTATTATAAGGGGATGGCTGAGAAAGGAAATAAAGATCCCCAGCGATTCCCGGATCTGGATAAATACGCTGGGGCTTTTAGGTGAAAAATACGTAGAGATTATTCCCGGCAGCGATTACGCGCACTGCTTTGAGGCTAACCAGGTTATTGTCGGCAATGACCCGGTGGCCATGCATGAGGTTACCCGGCTGGCTAAAAATATTGCTGATAACCTTGACGCGATCATCACCAAAGTTAAAAATAAGGAAGGCACTATCGGTAAGCTTCTTTACGATGATGCGCTCTATAATGAATTGGAAGCATTTATTTCCGATATCAGGCGTAATCCATGGAAACTTTTCTTCAAGACCAAAGAGAAGAAGGCCCCTCCTAAGAAGCAATGAAGACTAAGACAGTATTCAGCTGCCAGAATTGCGGGTACCAGTCTCCTAAGTGGCTGGGCAGATGCCCTGACTGCAACAGCTGGAATTCCTTTGTGGAAGAGGATTATGTAGCCCCTTCATCCAGGCCTAAAGAAAGGGCGGCCCTGTATAAAGAGGAGCCGGTCTTGCTCAGGGACGTAGCAGTAAAAGAAGACAGCCGGATTAAGACGCGCATCAAAGAATTAGACCGCGTCTTAGGCGGCGGCATAGTCAGGGGTTCAGTCGTCTTAATCGGAGGAGACCCTGGGATAGGTAAATCTACCATATCGCTTCAGGTATCACATGAACTGACCCAGGCCGGCCACAGCGTCCTTTACGTAAGCGGAGAAGAGTCAGTGGCTCAGACAAAGCTTAGGGCCGCACGCCTTGAGGCAGGGAAAAAAGGCAATCTCTATATAGTTAATCAGACTGACCTTTCTCTTATAGCCGAATATATACGCAAACTTAAGCCGGAACTGGTCATTATTGATTCCATACAGGTCATCTTTGAGCCTTCTATCAGTTCTTCCCCCGGCAGCGTAAGCCAGGTGAGAGAGTGCGCAGGACTGCTGACACAGTTAGCCAAGACCAGCGGCACAGCCCTGTTTATCATCGGCCATGTCACCAAAGAAGGTTCATTAGCCGGGCCGCGGGTTTTAGAGCATATTGTTGATACTGTCCTTTATTTTGAAGGGGACAGGTTTTCATTATACCGGATACTGCGCGCCGTAAAGAACAGGTTTGGTTCTACCAACGAGATAGGCGTATTTGAGATGGGGACGGCGGGATTAAAAGAGGTGGCTAACCCCTCGGAAATATTCCTTTGCGAGAGGATGAAAGATATATCGGGTTCGGTGGTAGTTTCAGTGCTGGAAGGAAGCAGGCCCCTTCTGGTTGAAATCCAATCTTTGGTGAGCAGGGCAGGGTTTGGCTATGCGCGCCGACGGGCAGAGGGGTTTGATTATAACCGCCTCAGTCTGTTAGTCGCGGTCCTTGAGAAAAGAATCGGCCTGCACCTTGAGGCGGAAGATATATTTGTCAATGTGGTCGGCGGTATAAAAGTGGAGGACCCGGCAGCTGATTTGGGGGTAGCCATCGCAGTTGCCTCGGCGTTCCGTGAACATAATGTCTCTTCGGACACGGCAATATTAGGAGAGGTGGGCCTGGGAGGGGAAATAAGAAGCATCTCGCAGGCGCTCATACGCATAAATGAAGCCGAGAGGCTGGGGTTTAAACGCTGTGTACTGCCCAGGAATAATTACCGGAATTTAAACTATAAGAAAGGCGCGATAGAATTATTGCCGGTAGCCACATTAAAAGAGGCCATGGATATCCTGATGAGCGAACCGGTAAAGGCAGGGGTTACCAATAAGGCTTGTGCCGATACTAAGATTTAGTTAAGGTGCGTATTAAGTAGGGCCAGCTCAACCAGACCTGCATAATCGTCTTAATAGGAATGGAGGAAAGGGGAAAATGAACTTATTATTATTACGTCTTCTTTTTGTATTGACCAGTTCCCTGATAGGCTATCAGGTAGCCAGCCAGCAGGGAGGGGGAATTTTAGGTATAATCATCGGTGCAGCGGGAGGCATTATTATCATTATTACCGAAGTCGCAATACGCCGGGTATCCATGCGCGGTCTTTCCAGTACCGTTTTTGGGCTCATCCTGGGGTTGATTATGGCTAAACTGGTCATTGATGCCTTTAGCCTTTTCCCGGTTGCGATAGTAAACATGCCGGTGATACGTTTTGCCTTGACCGTGCTTTTTTGTTATCTGGGGATGATTATGGCCCTGCGCGGAAAAGATGAATTCAACCTGATCATACCTTATGTCCGGCTGCGCAGGCAGGACCAGTCTGAGGTATTGACGCTTCTGGATACCAGCGTGATTATCGACGGCAGGATAGTGGATATATGTAAGACCCGCTTTGTTGAGAATAAGCTGGTTATCCCTAAATTTGTATTGCAGGAGCTGCAGCAGATCGCCGACTCAACCGATCCCATCAAGCGCCAGCGCGGCCGCAGGGGGCTTGAGATACTGCATACCCTGCAGAAGGATATGGAGCAGAATATTATGCTTCATGAGGAGGAGCTTCCTGAGATAGCCGAGGTAGACGCTAAATTGGTAAAGCTGGCTAAGCTCCTGGAGGCTAAGATATTGACGGTAGATTTCAACCTTAACCGGGTGGCTACCCTGCAAGGCATCAAGGTCCTCAATATCAATGAACTGGCCAATGCCCTAAAGCCGGTGGTTTTCCCCGGAGAAGAGATGCAGATCAAATTGATCAAAGAGGGCAAAGAACATAACCAGGCGATAGGCTATCTTGATGACGGGACTATGGTGGTAGTGGAGGATGCGCGCAGGTCTATCGGCCATGAAGTCAGAGTGGTAGTGACGTCGGTCCTGCAGACCCAGGCCGGCAGGATGATCTTTACCAAGATTAAATAATCGCCGATACCATGCCGCAGGTCTCCGTCTTAGTCCTTGCCGCAGGCAAGGGCCTAAGGTTAAAATCGAAGGTTTCCAAACCGCTCATCCGCTGCGGGGGGAGCCCTGTTTTGATATATTCTTTAAAGGTATTCGCAAGATACCCCAGGGTCAGGGAAATTGTGGTGGCGGTGAATAAAGGCAACGCAGAAGGTATCCGCAAGCTCATCAGGATATACCGGATAAAGAAGATTGCTGCCCTGGTTTTAGGAGGCAAGGAAAGGCAGGATTCGGTAGGCAACTGCCTTAAGGCCCTGGATAAAAGGGATGGCCTGGTTTTAATCCATGATGCGGCCCGGCCGTTTATAGATGAAGGGATAATTTCACGCGTAATAGCTGCGGCAGAGAAGTCCGGGGCGGCTGTGCCGGGTATGCCGGTAAAGAATACTATTAAAGAGGTTTACCTCATCCCTAAGCACAATACCTTATCGGTAAAGAGGACGATCAAGAGAGACAACCTCTGGGAGATACAGACGCCGCAGGCATTCAGGCATGATTTAATCCGCAAGGCATACGCCAGGTTCGCTGACCTTGCCGTCACGGATGAGGCGATGCTTATCGAGCGGATGGGAAAAAAGGTGACGGTGGTTGAAGGGGGGGCCTATAATATAAAGATAACCACCCCGCAAGATTTGATTATCGCGCAGTCTTTATGCAGGCGTTTTGAAAGGCAGCCTATATAAGACATATTAAATCAAAGCATGAAATACAGGATAGGCATAGGTTATGATATACACCGTCTAGTTTCAGGCCGCAGGTTTTTATTAGGCGGGGTGGATATTCCTCATAGTAAGGGGCTGCTTGGCCATTCTGACGCAGATGCCCTGCTGCATGCCATATGTGACGCGTTATTGGGGGCGTTAGGTAAAGGCGATATAGGAGAATTATTCCCCGATACCGACCCGCGGTATAAAGACGCCTCAAGCAGTGGGTTGCTCAAAGAGGTAGCAGGGATCCTGCGCAGAAGAAACTTTGTCATTCGCAATATAGATACGGTGGTTATTGCCGAGGAGCCGAAGCTCACCCTGTATAAAGATAAGATAAGAAAGAATATCTGCGGTATTCTCAATATAAAAGAGGGCTGCGTGAATATAAAGGCTAAAACCAATGAAGGGTTAGGTGAGGTAGGCAGGAAGAAGGCGGTTGCCTGCTGGGCAATTGCCGCTATCTCAATCCGGCCTTGAGGAATAAGGAGAGAAAATGGTGATTCTTTTAAAAGTGCTGGGCGTAATAATCGCCTTGTTTGTTTTAAAAATATCTTTAATTGCAGTCATTTTCCGTAACGAGATAAATTCCGCGCGGGCTAAAGACCCGGCAGCCAAGAGTTTTCTGGAAGTGCTTTTACTTTACCAGGGGCTGCATGCGGTGATTACCTACCGCATTGCGCATTCGCTATGCCGGATGCGTCTATTCTTTTTGGCAAGGATGCTCAGCCAGTTCTCCCGTTTTATCACCGGTATCGAGATACATCCAGGGGCAAAGATAGGAAAAGGCTTGTTTATTGACCACGGGATGGGGGTGGTGGTAGGTGAGACTGCTATTATCGGGGATAACGTGCTTTTGTATCAGGGGGTCACCCTCGGCGGGACCGGTATTGAAAAAGGCAAGCGGCATCCTACGATAGGCAATAACGTGGTTATCGGGGCAGGGGCCAAGGTCCTGGGGAATATTACCGTCGGGGATAATTCCTATATCGGAGCAAACGCCGTGGTAGTTAAGGACGTGCCGCCTAATTCCACAGTGGTGGGGGTCCCGGGCAGGATCACTAAACAGGATGGCAGGAAGATCGACGTCAGCCTTGATCATATCCATATACTTGACCCCATCATGCAGAATATCGAGGAATTGGAAAAAAGGATAGAAAAGATAGAGAAGGATAAAGGCTAGAATCAAGGCCAGGTACATTTTATGGCTATTTTTATATATAATTCCCTCACCAGGAAAAAAGAAGAACTCCTGCCCTTAAAGCCTTCGCAGGTCAATATGTATTCCTGCGGGGTGACCGTTTATGACGACTGCCATATAGGACATGCCCGCAGCCTTTATATCTTTGACGTCATCAAAAGGTACCTTAAATACCGCGGTTTTAAAGTAAATTTTGTGCGCAATATTACCGATATAGACGACAAGATTATAAACCGCGCCCGCGAGCTTAATATCAAGTGGGATGACTTAGTAAAGATGTATATAGAAAAATATTATGAGGATATGGCCAGTTTGAATCTGGATAAGGCGGATAATGAGCCGCGGGCAACGGATAATATCCCGGATATGATTTTTTATATACAGGGCCTTTTAGATAAAGGTTTTGCTTACCGCACGCAGAGCGGGGTGTATTTTAGCGTGCGTAAGTTCAGGGGTTACGGGCGATTATCCGGCCAGGGCATAGACCGGATGGAAGAAGGCAGCCGCATTGAAGTCGATGAGAAGAAGCATGAGCAGCTGGATTTTGCTTTATGGAAGACCGCCAAAGAAGGCGAACCTTACTGGGAGAGCCCCTGGGGCAGAGGAAGGCCGGGCTGGCATATTGAATGTTCGGTAATGAGCACCAAATTCCTTAAGACGGATACCCTCGATATCCACGCCGGAGGCAGGGACCTTATCTTTCCTCATCATGAAAATGAGATCGCACAGAGTGAGTCTTTTACGGGCAAACCCTTTGCCAAATACTGGCTGCATCACGGCCTGCTTACCATTAACGGCCAGAAGATGTCCAAGTCCCTGGGTAATTTTGTGACCATCAAAGATTTTATGCTTAAGTACCGCAACGCGGATATACTGAAACTGTTCTTTTTATCCGCGCATTATTCGCATCCCATAGATTTTAACCTGGAAAGGATAGAAGAATCAAAAAGTGCGCTGGAGAGGATCTTGATCTTTCTGGATAAGGCAAGTAAAGAACCTCAAGGGATTGCGGCCAGAGAGGCTGAAAATAAGGATTATGCGCAGTTAGAAGAGGCCAGGAATAATTTTACTGCGGCGATGGATGACGATTTTAATATGCCCCAGGGCCTGGCGGTCCTGTTCGATCTGGTGAATATTGCCAATAAGAATATTAAGGACCATTCATTTACCGTAAGCGCCAGGGGCCTGCTGCTTGAATTATCTTCTGTTTTTGGTTTAGGCTTAAAAGAAACAGGGGATTCTTTCGCTGGATTGTCCCCGCATATACGGGAGCTGATAGATGCACGTAGCGCTGCCAAGAGAATAGGGGATTTTAAAGAGGCAGACAGGATAAGGAAAGAATTGGAAGGCCAGGGGGTAATCCTGGAGGATAGCAAAGAAGGCACCACCTGGCGCAGGAGATTATAATATGGCTCAGGAAGGGAGAACGCGGAAAGGAAAATTTATTACCTTTGAGGGCTCGGAAGGCTGCGGTAAGAGCACGCAGTCCCGGATGCTGTACCGATACCTGAAGAAAAAAGGGTATGACGTGGTATTTTTACGCGAGCCAGGAGGGGTAAAAATAAGCGAGAAGATCAGAGGTATCCTTTTAGATAACCGCAATAAGACCATGTCTTCCGCCTGCGAGACGCTTTTGTACATGGCTGCCCGGGCGGAGGTGGTGGAAAGACTTATCAGGCCTTCCCTGAAGGCAGGCAAGATTGTTGTCTGCGACAGGTTTATGGATTCTACCCTGGTATATCAGGGTTATGGCCTGGGTGTAAATATGCATTATATCAAGGCTATAGGAGAATTTGTCAGCGCCGGGATAAAACCGGACTTGACTATACTGCTGGATTTAGCGGTAAAGAAAGGCTTAAAACACCGCCAGGCAGCAAAGGACCGCATAGAACAAAGGCCCCTGTCATACCATCTGTTGGTCAGAAGGGGTTATTTAAGCCTGGCGCGCCGGGAGCCTAAAAGGATAAAGACCGTGCGTGTACAGGAGCATAAGAGTTTGACTCAAGGAATAATAAGGGGATTAGTGGATAGCCTCTTAAGTATTACTTAAGCGCTAAACCGGTGTTTTTTTTAGAATAGGAAAATATGGCATTTAAAGATATAAAAGGACAGGATAGGCCTATTGATATACTCAAGGAGCAGTTTAAGAATGGCCGTATTGCCGGTGGGTATCTTTTTACCGGGCAAGAAGCTATAGGTAAGCGCATGGTGGCTACTGTTTTGGCTAAGGCTGTTAACTGTAGAGACCAAGGAGCAGGTTTTGATTCTTGCGATAAGTGCCCTGAGTGTATTAAGATTGCAGGTAATCAGCATCCTGACGTGCATATCCTGGATACGGCAGATTCCGGATCCATAAAAATAGAAGCCGTAAGGCAATTAAGAAAAGATGTATGCCTTAAGCCTTATGCAGGCAGGATGAAGTTTTTTATTATAAATAACGCCCATAATATGACTGATGATGCCTCTAACGCGCTTTTAAAAATACTGGAAGAGCCGGCAGGGGAGACAGCTATCATTTTAATCAGCGCAAAGCCGCTTTTGCTGCTTCCTACTATTATCTCCCGCTGCAAGCGCCTGAAATTCTCCTCTTTGCCCAGGGAAGAACTCGCCTGCATCCTGCAAAAAGATTATCTCCTGGACAGCCAATATGCGCATTTCCTGGCTTATTACGCAGAAGGCCGGATCGGTTATGCCTTAAGCCTGAAAGATTCCGAAATTCTTAAGGAGAAGAACCGGATTATTGACAGGTTTGTTTTTTCTTCCGATACGAGCTTTGAAAACATCACCCTGCGGGAAAGAGGGGATATATCATCCAGCCTGAACATATTGGCCGGGTGGTTCAGGGATTTATACCTTTTAAAAGTAGGCGTACCTCATCACCAGCTCATTAATTATGACCGTAAGGAGGAATTATTGCGGATGATGGGCCGTTATACGCTGATGGATTTGGAAGGAGCGATATCCTCCGTTTCGGATGCCCTTTTCTACCTGGAGCACAACGTTAACATAAAATTGCTGCTGTCTAACCTTAAGGCCTGCATTAAGGTTGGCGGATAAGAATATATGGAGAAAAACTTATGGATGGCATGGTTTTGATTCGACTGAGAGATTCCGGGCAGACATATTCCTATAAAATCGTTAACCTGGACGTCAAGGAAGGGGACTACGTGATTATCGAGCATGACCGCGGGCTTGATTACGGCCAGATCATCCCTTCCCATGATGCGCTAGCGGACGCCAAATCCAAAGAGCAGTTGAAGCGGATAGTGCGGCTGGCTACGGAGGCGGACTTAAAGCAGGTTGAGGATAACAGGGCCCGGGCTAAGGAGGCATCTAGTACCTGCACGAAAAAGATAGCCGAGCATAAGCTGGATATGAAACTTGTGCAGGCAGAATATTCTTTTGACCGCAGCAAGATCGTATTCTATTTTACTGCGGGAGGCAGAGTGGATTTCCGTAACCTCGTCAAAGACCTGGCCAAGATATTCCGAGCCCGTATTGAATTGCGCCAGATAGGCGTCAGGGATGAAGCCAGGCTTTTCGGAGGGCTGGGTCACTGCGGCAGGGACCTGTGCTGCTGTAAGTTCCTCAAAGACTTTGAGCCGGTTACCATCAAAATGGCCAAAGAAGAGGGCCTGCCTTTAAATCCGCCTAAAATATCCGGCCTTTGCGGAAGGCTGATGTGCTGCCTTTATTTTGAATACGAGAACTATAAGATTATGTCTAAGGGCCTGCCCAAGGAGGGTGAGAACGTGCATACCCAGGAAGGTAAGGGAAAGGTCATAAGCGTGAATGTATTCCGGCGCAAAGCCACAATCCTGCTTGAAGACGGAAAACAGATAGAGATAAAATACCCCTGAACAATGGAAGAGAAATTCTATATCACAACACCTCTTTATTATGTAAATGCCTCTCCCCATATCGGGCATTCTTATACTAATATCGCCGCAGACTGCCTGGCGAGGTATATGCGAAGGCGGATCGGCTACGATAAGGTATGGCTCCTGACCGGTACGGATGAGCACGGGCAGAAGATACAGAAGGCAGCCGCTGATTTGAAATTAAGACCTGAGGAATTCGTGGATAAGATGGTCATACAATTTCAGGGGCTATGGAAGTCGCTGGGTATTACCCATAACGATTTTATCCGCACTAGCGAAAAAAGGCATATTGAGACGGTAAACAGGGTTTTAGAGATACTGCATAAGAAGGGGGATATCTATGAGGACCGCTATGAGGGGCTTTATTGCACCCCCTGCGAGACCTTCTGGCTGGATTCCCAGGTGGACACAGGCAGTCTCTGCTCTGATTGTGCCAGGCCCCTTGAAAGGATATCCGAGGTCAATTATTTCTTCCGTCTTTCCAGGTATCAGGATTGGCTTATTGCCTATATCCAGGAACATCCCCTGTTTATCGGGCCAAAGATAAGGCGCAATGAAGTTTTAAGTTTTCTGACCATGAATAAATTAAGCGACCTTTGTATTTCCCGGCCTAAAGAGAGGCTGGGCTGGGGTATCCCTCTTCCTTTTAGCCCAGACCATGTCACCTATGTCTGGTTTGATGCCTTGATAAATTATATCAGCGCCGTAGGTTCATTTGATAAAGAGGGCAGGTATAATTCTCCCTGGTGGCCCGCGGATTTGCATCTTATGGCCAAGGACATATTAAGGCAGCATGCGGTTTACTGGCCGATCATGCTTTATGCATTAGGTATACCTCTTCCGCGTACTATATTTGCCCATGGCTGGTGGATGATAGGGGAAAGCAAGATGTCTAAGTCGCGGGGGAATGTGGTTTCTCCTCTTGATATGATCAAGCGTTTCGGCATAGATACTTACCGTTATTTCCTTTTACGGGATATCTCTTTTGGCGCAGACGGTAATTTCTCGGAGGAGGCGATAGTCAAAAGATTTAACAGCGACCTGGCCAATGACCTGGGTAATCTTGTTTATCGCACCTTTACGATGGTAGAGAAATATTTTCAAGGGGATATACCCGTTAAGAAGGAGAGGGGTATTCTAGGAGACAACCAGGCAGAGGCGATAAAAGAAAAGATGGAGGCCTTATCTTCTCAGATAGAAAGATATATGCGTCCAGAGGAAGATTTTAACTTTAGCCTGGCATTAGGAGAGATATGGTCGTTGATAGGCATGGCCAATAAATATATCGAGGATATGAAGCCGTGGAATCTGTTAAAGGAGAATAAAATCAAGGAGCTTGAGGCTTTTATTCTTCTTTTGGTGGATGTGATCAGGAAGGTGGCGGATGAGGCCTCCCCTTTTCTTCCGGAAACCTCGGTTTTGATACAACAACAGATAGGCGAAGGCAAGATCAACAAAGGCCGCCCTTTATTTCCCCGTATAGAGACTGCTAAACCAGAAGGCAGACACCCGAAGGATAAAACCCGTAAATAAACCTATGTTTATCGATACCCATTGCCACCTGGACTTTCCGGATTTTGATCCGGACAGAGAAGAGGTTATCAGGAAATCCCGGGCAGAAGGCATAGGTTATATCATTAACGTCAGTTCCAGTATTAAAGGCGCAAAGGATTCTTTAGAACTGTCTCATCGCCATGATTTTATCTATGCAGCAGTGGGGATACATCCTCATGAGGCAGACGCATGCTTACATCCTGACATAAGAGGAGAGATCAAAAAACTAGCCGGGAATAAAAAGGTAGTGGCTATCGGAGAAATAGGGCTGGATTATTACCGGCATTATTCTCTTCCTAAAAATCAGAAGGACCTGTTTGTTTCGTTATTGGCTCTGGCTTCTGAATTAAAGTTACCGGCGATTATACACAGCCGTCAGGCACAGGAAGATACCTTAAGGATATTAAAGGAAAACCCCGTAGAAAGAATAGTGCTGCATTGTTTTTCCGGGGATGAGGCCTTCCTGGCAGAGTGTTTAAGCCGCGGTTATTACCTTTCTTTTACCTGCAATATTACTTACAAGAAATCCGGTGATTTGCGCCGTATTGTCCTTAAGGCTCCGCTGGAGAGGATCTTTCTTGAGACGGATGCGCCTTTCTTACCTCCTGAGGGCGCAAGAGGAAAAAGAAATGACCCTTGGCAGGTGAAGGCAGTGGCAGAAGAGATTGCCCGGTTAAAAGGATTAAGCACGGAGGAAGTTGCCAGGGTAACCACTGAGAATGCCTTAGCATTCTTTAGCCTGGAGGCAATAAAACCCCGGGTAGACCAAGGTTAATTATGCCGGCAAAGGTTTCTTTATTAAAATGCGCAAGCTATGATCCGCAGGCAGTTTTTGATGCGGTTAAAAAGGCCGTAGGGCTCTTAGGCGGCATCTCTGCTTTTATAAAGCCGAAATCAAAAGTCCTGGTTAAGCCTAATCTTTTAATGGCCAAGGGCCCTGAGTCAGGCATAGTCACTCATCCTGAAGTAGTGCGGGCAGTGGTCAGGCTATTGAAGGAAAACGAATGCCGTATTTATTTGGGGGATGGACCCTGTGCTTCGGTGGAAGGGGCAGGAAAGGTCCAGGATGCATATTTAAATTCCGGGATGGCAGCAGTAGCCGGGGAAGAAGGGGTAGAATTGGTTTATTTTAATAAAAGGCGTTGGCGGGGTAAGTTTCCCCTTACTACCTGGCTTGATGATTGTGATTATCTGGTCTCCGTGCCTAAATTTAAAACGCACGGGATGACCCTTTTGACCGGGGCAATTAAGAATTCTTACGGTTTGGTATCCGGCAGTTATAAGGCAGAATTGCATAAAAGATATTACCGCCTTCTGGATTTTGCTAAGATCGTTACGGATATTTATGCCGAAGTAAGGCCTAGCCTTACGGTTATAGACGGGATTGTAGCCATGGAAGGAGACGGACCGGCAACCAGCGGGAGCCTGCGCAATACAGGTATATTGCTTGCCGGTTCAGATTGTGTGGCCTTGGATAGCGTATTGGCGAAGATTATGGGGATTGAGCCCGAAGACGTATTTACTACAAGGGAAGCGGCAAGAAGGGGCCTGGGTACTTCGGATATTCAGGCCATAGAGGTATGCGGGGAGAGGCTGGAGGACGTGCGGGGTGAACCTTTTAAATTACCCGCTACTTCTTTGACTTATAAATTACCGGCACCTATAGTGGCATTTGCCTGGGGCTTGCTTAAACTTTACCCCCAACTGATACCCGAGAATTGCCTGCGCTGCGGGGACTGCGTCATCGCCTGCCCTAATAAGGTTATCTCTATGGGAGATAGAGGTATTGTCATTGATTACCGCGGCTGTATCTCCTGTTTTTGCTGTCAGGAGTCTTGTCCTGCTTCTGCCATAAGGGTGAAAAAAAGCATACTGGCAAAGGTTATGGGCCTGTAGTCCCTTGCGCATAAATTCCTGGCCTTTTAGGCTGCGGGGATTATTTTCCAGGGAGGATTGACTAGTAATGGGTGACAGCGGGCTTCTTGGGTTAAGGCTTAAATTGGATGATGCAATTACCTATGGCACTTACCGGGAGTCTTTAGAGATTGCCCTGCAAGGCCTTAAGGAAGCCGAGGAGAAAGGCTATCCGGGAGAAGTAGAATATTTCAAAGGGCAACTGGATATCCTGCATGAAAAATATAACAGCGCCATTGAGCATTTTGATGCCGCCATAAAATATAACCCCGCAGACGGCGCCTCTTATAATGACCGGGCCTTGTGCATGATAGAATTAGGGATTATTGATAAGGCATTTTATTATTTTGATAAAGGCATTGAAGTAGAGCCTGATTATGCTACTATTTACCATAATAAAGGATGGCTCCTGAATAATATCGGCAGATATGAAGAGGCAATAGAATGTTTCCGCAAGGCCCTGGGCCTGCAGCCGATGAGGCCGGTAACGTATGACAATCTGGGGGATGCCTTGTTTAATCTCGCGGATTATCAGGGTGCGCTGGCGGCTTATAAAAAGGTCCTGGAGTTATTAAAGCCGGATACCTGCCTTGAGATAAGAGAACAGGTGAAGGAAAGAATCAAGGAGATTAAAGAACAAAAAGGGGACGGTTCTATTTAATCTATCCCCGTTAGCTAAGCGCTGCGTGGATCGTGTATCCCTTGTCTAAGCGCCTGGAGATTTCTTCGAAATCTTCATCGCAGGCTTCGGGATAATTCGCCCAGACAACTTATGTTCACTACCGTTCCATAAGTTGTGGGCTCGTTAAAAGGAGCAAGGATGAAAGAGATTACGACTATAAAATGGCAGAATAATGCTATCAGAATTATCGATCAGACAAAATTACCGGGTGAATTGCGTTATTTGTATATCAATAACCTTAAAGACCTGTGGCAAGCGGTAAAGATAATGCAGGTAAGAGGTGCTCCGGCGTTAGGGGCTGCCGCAGCCTTGGGGGTATACTTAGGTATCAGGGGCTCGCGGGCAAATAACTTTCTCCAATTTAAGAGAGAGTTGGATAAGGTGATTAAGTATTTAGCCTCCAGTCGGCCCACGGCCAGAAATCTGTTTTGGGGCCTGGAGAGGATGAGGCGTTTGGCTGAAGAAAATAAGGCAAAACCGGTTGTGAAAATAAAAAAGGCTTTATGGCAGGAGGCAAATAATATAATTGAGGAAGACAGGACTGTCTGCCGCAGGATCGGGTACTTCGGTGCAAAATTAATCCGGGACAATGATACGATATTGACTGTTTGTAATGCCGGGATACTAGCTACTATTGATTACGGTACTGCTTTAGGGGTGATTTATAAAGCAAAGCAGGAAGGTAAGCGTATAAAAGTATTTGCCTGCGAAACCAGGCCGATGCTGCAGGGCGCGCGTCTTACTTCCTGGGAGTTGCAGAAGAAAGGCATTGATGTTACTCTTATCTGCGATAATATGGCTGCCTGTTTGATGAAGCAGGGAAGGATTGATAAGGTCATTACCGGTGCTGACAGGATCGCCTTAAACGGCGATACTGCCAATAAGATCGGTACGTATAACCTAGCGGTATTAAGCCATTACCACAATATCCCCTTTTATATTGCAGCCCCCGTTTCTACCTTTGATTTTAGATTGGCTTGCGGCACTCATATTCCCATTGAAGAGCGCCCGGCAGAGGAACTTACCAGTTTATTTTTTCGCAAGCCTATCGCGGCTTCGGGGGTCAAGGTTTTTAACCCCTGTTTTGATGTTACTCCTTCTAAACTGATAAGTGCGATCATTACCGATAAGGGCATTATCCGTCCGCCATACCGGAAAAATATCCTGAAATTAAAAAAAGCTCCATAAAATAGATAAGCGCAAATGAAGATTACTGAATTAGGGGAATTCGGCCTGATTGAACGGATAAAAAAATCCTTTAAGACAGGCAAGACAGTAGTGAAGGGGGTCGGAGATGACTGTGCGGTCCTGGAATTCGATAAGTCCAGGTATCAGCTTTTTACCTGCGATATGCTGGTGGAAGGGGTAGATTTTACCGCGCGGCAAAAGCCTTATTTGATAGGCAGGAAATCTCTGGCAGTATCCCTTAGCGATATCGCCGCCTGTGCGGGGATTCCGCGTTATGCGGTTATCTCTTTGGGTATACCTGAGAAAACCACCGTGTCCTATCTTGATAAATTTATACAGGGGTTAAAAGATATTGCCCGGGAATTCAAGGTGGACATAGTAGGGGGGGATATAAGCCGCTCAGGCCGCCTTACTGTCGACCTTAGCCTCCTGGGCCTGGTAGAAAAGAAACGTCTGGTTTTACGCTGCGGGGCAAAGCCTGGGGATATAATCTTTGTCAGCGGCACGCTTGGCGGTTCTATAAATGGGAGGCATCTTAAATTCAGGCCGCGCATAAACGAGGCGCGGTATCTAGCGGAAAATTTCAAAATAAATTCTATGATAGATATCTCCGACGGTCTCGCCCAGGATTTAGGGCATATTCTCAAAGAAAGCCGGGCAGGGGCAGTAGTTTATAGCCGTCTGATACCGCAGGATAAATCCTGCCGGGGCATAGAGGATGCGCTTTATAGCGGGGAGGATTTTGAGCTGCTCTTTAGCCTTTCACCTAAGGAAGCAGGCAGGCTGCTTAATAAAAAGAGCCGCATTTTTTCCCCTATAGGATATATAACTGCTCAGTCTGAGAAGCTGGTGTTAGTTTGTAGAGGCGGCAGGGAGGAAGTTATAAAGCCGCATGGGTATTGTCATTTCTAATATGCGCATACTTTCTAATTCAGTTGACCATACCATAAAGATAGGCAGGCGATTAGCCGCGAGGTTAAAGAAGGGGGATATTGTTTGTCTTACCGGCCCGTTAGGTTCCGGCAAGACTGTCTTGGCTAAAGGTATTGCCGGGAGCCTGGGCATAAAACAAGGAGCAGTTATCAGCCCGACATTCGTTTTGATCAGGGAATATAAAGGCCGTAACATCCCCCTTTATCATTTTGACCTCTATCGCCTGGACTCTCCCCAAGATATACTCGCATTAGGCTACGAAGAGTATCTTTATGACGAAGGGATAACGGTCATTGAATGGCCGGAAAGATTAAGTTATCTTATGCCGGAGGAGTATCTTATGGTAAAATTAAGTATGCCATCCTTAAACCGGCGTTATCTTCAATTCAGCGCACAGGGTAACCGCTATAAAGGACTCTTGAGGCAGATATATGAAGATATTCGGAATTGATACTACCAGCAAATTTCTATGCGTGGGGGCTTATGATAACGGCAGGATTTATGATTATAACCTGCAGGCAGGGGTCCGGCATTCGTCTTTACTTGTACCGGCAATAAAAAGGATCACCGGGGCACTCGGCTGGGACCTGGATGATATTGATTATTTTGCCTGCGGAATCGGACCGGGTTCATTTACGGGGATACGCGTGGGCATGGCTACTATTAAGGCCTTGGCCTGGTCATTAAGAAAACCGCTGGTAGGCGTATCCAGCCTTGAGATAATAGCAAGGAATTTTAAGATTAAAGAAGGCACTATTATTCCCGTTATTGACGCTAAAAGAAACCTTGTTTACGCCAGCGCCTTCAGGATTAGGGGTGAGAGTTTGAGCAGGGTAATGCCTTATATGCTTTTGGGTGTCGGGGAATTATGTAAGAAATTTAAAGGCAATGTATTTGTCCTTGGTGATGCCTTAACTAAATACCGGATGCAGATTACCCGGGATATGCCCAAGGCTGTTATATTAGATGCAGATTATTGGTATCCTCAAGGGCATAATATTATCCGCTCTGCGCTGAATAATATTAAGGATAGGAAGATAGATACTGCCTACAGTATAAAGCCCGTATATCTTTATCCGAAAGAATGCCAGATCAGAGAAAATATAAAGCCGAGGAGAAAGAGATGAAAGAAATATCCAAGGCTATTGGTTATCGTCCTACATGGGCGCAGGTGAATCTGGACAATATCGCCTATAACTTTGCACAGATAAGGAATAAATTCTCACCCGGGCTTAAGATTATGTCCACGGTAAAAGCGGATGCCTATGGCCACGGGCTCATGCCGGTAGCTAAAAGGCTGGCAGCCTGCGGCACTGATTATTTCGGGGTGGCTTCCATCGATGAAGGTATCCAGTTAAGGAGAATAGGGATTAAAATCCCGATTTTGGTCCTGGGGTTGATACTAAAAGGTGATATCGCCCCGCTTTTTAAGTATAACCTTATTCCTACCGTTTGCACGAAGGAGTTGGCCTCTGTTATAAATAAAATGGCTGCTCAGAAGGGCAGGCCTTTTAAGATCCATGTCAAGGTGGATACGGGCATGGGCAGGATAGGCGTATTGCAGGAAGATGCGGATAAACTTATTGAGGGTATACACCGTATGAAGTTTATAAACATAGAAGGCCTGTTTACGCATTTTGCCTTTGCGGACATGAATAAGAAGTTTACGCTCTATCAGATAGGGTTATTCAATAGATTGATAGCTAAGCTCAAGAAAAAAGGAATTCATATCCGGCTTATCCACGCCGCAAACAGCATGGGCATCCTGGGCTATAAAGAAAGCCATTTTAATATGGTCAGGCCCGGTCTGATTCTTTACGGCCTTTATCCGCGTCCGGGGCTGGGCGTTAAGTTAAGGCCGGCCTTAAGCCTGAAAAGCAGGGTGGTTTATTTAAAGAGGACGCCTAAAGGCTGCGGCATAAGTTACGGCCATATCTATATCACCAAGAAAGAAACTACCGTTGTGACCATCCCTATTGGTTACGGAGACGGTTATCCGCGTAATCTTTCTAATAAAGCCCCTGTCCTTATCCGCGGCAGGTCCTTTAATATAAGCGGGAGAATATGCATGGACCAGATAATGGTTGATGTGGGGAATATGCCTGTGAAATTAGGGGATGAGGTTGTGCTTATCGGGACTCAAAAGAAGAGAAGTGTCAGTGTAGAAAGATTAGCTTTTTTGTCCGGGACTATCCCCTATGAAATAGTCTGCGGCCTGGGAAGCCGTGTACCCCGTATCTACGAAGGCTGATAGAAACTCTACGGCAAGGTACGGATAAGATATAAGGCTGCAGTAAGGGCAATGCAGTGGCTCAGGGATGCGGCAAGAACAGGTGGCAGCAGGCCTGCTTTGCCCAAGGCAATACCAACCGCGTTTAATACATAATAGAGAAAACCCACCATAATCGATAACCCTACCGAAGAAAGCCCGGTGGCCCGTTTTTTCATCCGCAGGGAAAATGGTATCGCCAGCATCATCATCACCGCGCTGGTCAGGGGAAAAGTAAATCTTTGATACAGGTCGACTTTTAAGTTGCGGATTACGGTAGTAGCCCCGCTTTTAGAAAGCCGCCACATATATTCGTCAATCTGGGCTATGTCCATTAAATCAGGGCGCAGCCTCTGATTCAGGAAGTCGGCAGGGGTTTCCGGGATGGTCATGGTTTCTTCTTCAAAATAGGTAGGTTCTTCTTTGATCTGGACATTCTCGTCAAAGTTATAAGTGATGCACTGATAGAATTTCCATACCCCTTCGTTGTGTACCCCTTTATTTGCCACTATCTTCCTGGTAATATTCTGTTGCTCATCGTGTTCCAGTATGGTTATGCCCTCCATGGTATTGGTATCGGGGTAAAACCTGTTGATGAAGAAAAGCCGGTTTTTTATTCCATAGATGGAAAGATTGGTGATGACCTGCCGTTCTTTTTTATGCGTCTTTTTGCTCTGGGTCTCCATCTGTTCCTTGAATTTCTGGTTGATGGCCATGGAACCGGGGACAAATTTATCATTTACCCAGAATACCAGCGAACTGACGATAATCCCGAATATGATTACGGATTTGGATATGTCGTATATGCTTAAGCCGGATGAGCGCATGGCGATGATTTCGTTGTTGCGGTTGAGCGCGCCGAAGGTATAGAGGGTGGCGATCAGGCAGGCGACAGGAGAGACCTGCACGAAGATAATCGGCATGTAAGATAAGTAATATTTCCCTAAAATATTCCAGTTGCTCAGTTGTTTTAATATGTCTTCTAAGTGGGAAAAGATGTCAATGATGACATAAAGGAAAAGGAAGGTCGTGAGACAGCCGAAAAAGACAGAAAATACCGATTTGGTGATATAGCGGTCTAGGATGCGCATAGTCTATAGGTGAGGAATGAGCCGATGATCCCTAAGATGATATTGGGCAGCCACATTGCGATAATCGGCTTAAGATAGCCCTGCAGGCTCAGGGCCTCTGAACCGATAAGCAGCAGGTAATATACGCCTACTATAAGGAAGGCTATCCCGAAATTAATGGATTTTTCGCGCCTTCGGGTGATTATAGCCATGGGCGCTCCCAGGAGTATAAAGACTACGCAGGAAAAAGCCAGTGATATCTTGGCGTGGATTTCTGTGATCATCGGGGTGGGGTCGATATTTTCTTTTTTGAGTTTGGCTATTTCTTTTTGCAGTTCCGCTATACTCATATCTTTGGGTTTCTTTTCTATCTTTCCCTTGTCCTGGTTCTGGTTCGGGTTAAGGGTCATGAAATAAGTCTTAAAGTTAAGTTTATAGAAATTAGAAGGATTCTGTGGGTCCGGTTCATCCGATGTGCCGTCCATAAGCTTGAGTTTTATCATATTTGTCCCGGGGACGGAAATGAATTCTCCTTTTCTGGCGATTATCGTGCGCGTGGGTTTATCTTCTCCCTGCGGTTCATATATGCGCACATTGATAAGTTTATTCTGTTCTATACGGTAGATAAACAAAACGTATTTTTCGAAAGAATTGATGAATACCCCCGGCTCAAGCATGGCAGTAGGGTTTTTTATGCCTACCTCGATCAGGGTCTTTCTCGAGGCATAATGCGCGTAGGGTATGAATTTATCGTTGAATATTACAAGCAGCAGGCTGATGATTATGCCTACTATAAGCAGGGGCGCTACCAGGCTGAAGATATTTATACCGCTTGCCCTTATAGCCACGATTTCATTATCTCCGGAAAGCCTGCCCAGGGATAACAGGACCCCGGTAAGCGCTGCGATAGGCAGGGTATAGGTAAGAAGGTAGGGCACCATAAAGAGAAAGAGCTTTGATACGTTGATGAAATCTACCCCTTTATTGATCACCAGGTCTGCGATTTTAATCAGGTTTCCTAAAAGCATGACAAAGGTCAATACCCCTAAGGCCAGGAAGAGCGGTCCGATGAATTCTTTCAGGAAATAAGTCCTTAGTATTCTCATTTTAGGCTTTTTGCGGCAGGGATTATACGCAAATGGCCTGCATGTTCTTGCTGCAGGCCAAAAGGTTATGCCGCATATTTTTGTTTTTTATGTTTAGTTAGCCAGGGTCAGGACAAAGACTATATTAGCTCCGGCATTCTTCAAGGCGTAAGCGGCCTCAGAAGAGGTGGCCCCTGTAGTTAGCACGTCATCAACCAGCAGTATGTTTCTGTGGCGTATTCCATCTTCATCTGTCACCGAGAAGCTGTCTTTGACGTTCATAAAGCGCTCCTGAGTTTCCAGCTCTGTCTGTGTCCTGGTGTAACGCGTGCGCACTAAGATATTATCCAGCACCTCTTTGTTGAATTCCCCGGCAATATGTTCGCTTAATACCTGGGCCTGATTGAATTCCCTTTCCCGCATCCTGGATCTATAGAGCGGCATAGGGATGATATAATCAAGGGGGTCCAGGGGTAAGTTATATTCTTTGATGAATTCAATCATCAGTCTGCTCAAGGTCTGGCCGAGGTAATCTTTATTTTTATATTTAAAATCATGGATTAGGTCTTTGAGGACCCCATCGTATGCGCAAGGGCTGAAGGCGCGGTCGAAATACAAAGGCTGCCTGAGGCAGGTGAGGCATATATTTTTTATAAAATTATTCCTTTCCAGATGCCTGCCGCAGGAGTGGCAGAAGGGAGGTATGTTTTTCTTTATCTGTCCCCAGCACTGCGCACAGATAACTTCATCAAGAGATGCCGTATCCTTGAGGCTTTTTTTGCATATCGTGCAGATTCTGGGATAGACTATATCCTTGAGGCCGCTGAGGAGGTTATTAAAGATACCTTTTTGTCCCGGATTGATTCTATTATGGCCGGGGGCATTGACCCCCCCTGGAATCACTAAATTGTCCTTTTGGTCAAATTTAGCCATTTTATCCTCCTTCGGGGGACTGCCTCTTCATTGAGGCCCCTCTGTTCTTAGAATAGAAGTTATCTTATCCTTACTCTTCATATCATAACAGTGAAATTATATTTTGTCAAATTATTACAATATATCATCTTGTTACTTTGTGTGTCTTGTGTCCTTGTGACCTTGTGTCCTGGTGACCTTACGTGGCGAATGTATTTGACAGGTATATGCCAAGATAGTAAAATAATCATACTATGCCAAAAGAAGAATTGAAGGAACTGAAAATAAAGTTACTCGCCCTTTTAAAGAAAGATGCCCTGAAAAAAGGGGCATTCTTGTTATCTTCAGGAAAGATGAGCAATTACTATCTTGACGGCAGGATAATCACCCTTACCCCCGAGGGGGCATATCTAGTGGCCAGTATTATTCTGGAACTGGTTAAAGACGAGAAAATAGAGGCTATCGGGGGCCCTACCCTGGGCGCAGACCCTATAGTCGGTTCAGTCGCCGTATTAAGCCATATTAAGAATATTCCCCTTAAGACTTTCATCGTCCGTAAGGACGCCAAGGGGCATGGCACTAAACAGCAGATTGAAGGCCCGCCTTTAGCCAGGGGCAGCAGGGTTTTCCTGGTGGATGATGTGGCTACTACCGGCAAGGCCCTGTTGGAGGCAAAGCAGGCATTAGATAATGCCGGTATAGCCGTAGAGAGGGCCATAGTGATTGTGGACAGAAAAGAAGGGGCAAGGGAAAATCTGTCTGCGGCAGGGCTTAGGCTGGAATCAATATTTGAAATAGAGGAACTGGGGGTTTAAAAAATAGAAAGGAAGGAACGGTTTATGAGAAAGGTCATTCTCGCCTATGTTTTTCTGTTTTTGTGCGTATCGATAGCCGCGGCATCTACGGATGAGACCCGCAAGAAAATCGTTGAGCTAAAAAATCAGATCATTGATTTACAAAACCAGGGGGAATTAGGCATTACAGACTTAGTAGCTTGTTCCAAGGTTTTGAATTTAGGCACCTATGTGCCTTTACCGGAAGCAAAGGTAAAAAAAGGGGGCACCTTCTATACCTATTTTGAGCCGCTTAATTTTTTCACTAATAAAAGAGAAGGGATGTATGAAATATGGCTTTCCGCGGATATGTTTATTTTGAACGAGGCCCAAGAGGTGCTCATGTCCAAGGAAAACGCCACAGATATGCACCTGAATACCTATTCTCCTGTTTTTGACCTTTATTTTAAATATACCCTGGATATGACGGATGCGCCTGTCGGTAAATATGTATTAAAGGTGGTGATAAACGATAAGCTAAGAGAGACAAGCGCTGAGAAGACCCTTCCTTTTGAAGTTGTCGAATAAAGGGCAGCTTGTTATAAACATAACCTTCCGGGATTAAGTGGATATAAAAAAGATAGTAGTGGTGGGTGCCGGTCCTGCCGGGATGATGGCGGCCATCCGCTCGGGGGTCCTTGGACAGGAGGTAACCCTTATAGAGAAAAACAACCACCCCGGCCTTAAGCTTCTTTTAAGCGGGAAGGGCCGCTGCAATCTTACCAATGCCTGCGATTTAAACTCATTCCTTTCGCATTTCGCCCATAACGGCCAATTCCTGCGCGATGCATTTAAAAAGTTCTTTAATTCCCAAATGATGCATTTTTTCCAGGAAAGGGGTCTGAAGCTGGAGGTGGAAAGGCAGATGAGGGTTTTCCCCTGCAGCAATAAGTCAGCCAGTATCCTGAAAATATTAGAAAATGAACTTAGGAAAAATAAGGTCAGGGTTCTTTACGGTATGCCCTTGGATAAAGTCTTGGCTCAGGAGGATAAAATAAAGGCGGTGCTGTCTAAGGGCGCGAAGGTGATTCCTGCTGATAGGGTTATTTTGGCAACAGGAGGGCTGTCTTATCCTTCGACCGGCTCAACCGGGGAAGGGATCACTATAGCCGGAAAATTAGGCCATCGTATCGTCCCTTTGCTCCCCGGGCTTATCCCCCTGGTAACAAAGCAGAAATACGGCAGGATATTAAAAGGCCTGGTGTTAAAGAATATACGCCTTAATTTTTCGGATGGAGAGAGACGGATAACTTCGGATGTAGGGGAGTTGTTATTTACGGATTTTGGTATTTCCGGCCCCCTGGTATTGTCTTTAAGCGCAAGGGTAGTGGATTGGCTAAAAGAGGGAAAGAGCGTTTACGCAGAGATAGACCTGAAGCCGGGTTTATCATTAGGGCAGCTGGAGGCCAGGATATTACGGGAGTTCAAGGAGAACCCGAAAAAGAACTTAAAAAACACCCTAAAGAGTCTTCTGCCTTTAAGCATGGCGGGTGTCTTTTTGGAAGCAGCCGGAATCAATCCCTTTAAAAAGGTAAGCCATGTGGTTAAAGGAGAACGGCAGCGGATAGTCTGCTTATTGAAAAGGATGCGTTTGGATATAGAGGGCAGCCGTCCTATTGAGGAGGCTATGGTAAGCCGGGGCGGGGTTTCCTTGAAGGATATAAACCCGCGCACCATGGAGTCCCGTTTGATCAGGGGTCTGTATTTTGCCGGAGAGATGATAGATGTAGACGCGGATACCGGAGGTTTTAATCTCCAGGCGGCATTCTCTACCGGATATCTGGCAGGGGAAAGTGCTGCCTTAAGTTAAAAAACAACGGATCAGCAAAATGAAGAAGGCAAAGATATATTTGGCGTCTTATTCTAAAGCGCGCAGGAAACTATTCAGCATCTTTGGCCTTAAATTCATAGTCCTGCCCAGCCGGATCCCTGAATTAGATAAGCCGATCCAGCGGTCTTTTCCTGCGTTAGTCAAGGCAAATGCCCTGGCTAAGGCCAGGTGTGTTTCTGAGAGAGTAAAGGACGGGATAATCATTGCCGCGGATACTATTACTGTGCAGGATAATAAGGTGTTCGGAAAGCCCGCTGATTTAAAGGAGGCTCACCGTATGCTTAAGGCCCTTTCGCGTAAACCTCAATGGCTCTATACGGGTATAGCGGTTATCGATAAAAACAAAGGCAAAATAAAAGTCGGATTTGAGAAGACCAGGGTTTACATGGACAGGTTGACGGATAAGGAGATCAGGCAATACTTCTTGCGGGTTTCTCCGCTGGATAAGGCAGGGGGTTTTGATATCCAGGGCAAAGGCGCGTTCTTTATCCGCAGGGTCGAGGGGTGTTTTTATAATGTCGTGGGTTTACCTTTAAGGAGGCTATATCGCATGCTTAAGGTATTAGGGGTTGAGGTCTTTGGCCTTGTTTTGTGTTTTTTTCTTGCGGGCTGCTCGACGGAATATAATCTGGCTACTAAGCAGGAGGAGGTATTTTATTATAATTACAGCACGGAAAAAGAAGTGCAGATGGGGCTTTCTATAGCCCGGCAGGTAGAAAAACAGTATAAACTGGTCAGTGACCCGCTTATCCAAAAACGCGTAGAAGATATAGGGGAAAAGATAGTAGCGGTATGCGACCGTAAAGATATAGATTATTCCTTCAGGGTCCTGGATGACGATGAAGTAAATGCCGCGTCCCTGCCCGGAGGGATCATCTATGTTAATAAGGGGCTGATCGATAAAGTCGATAATGATGATGAGCTGGCAGGGGTCTTAGCCCATGAAGTAGGGCATATAGTGGCGCGGCACAGTATAAAGAAGCTGCAGGCGGTTTCCGGCTACTCTATTCTCAGGATACTGGTGGCCGCCGCTCCCCAGTCAGGGGAAGCAGGCGCTGCGGCAGACGCAGCCTTTACTGAAATAATCTTAGGTTATTCCCGCGAAGATGAGTTACTGGCTGATCAGCTTTCTGCCAGGTATGCTAAGGCAGCCGGCTATAACCCCCAGGCCATGCTTACCTTTCTTAAAAAACTCCAGGATATTAACCGCCGTAAACCCCTTGCCCCTAAATCCTATTACAAGACGCACCCCTATGTACCGGATAGGGTAAGGGTAGTAAAGCAGGAGTTGGGTCAAAAGATAGATTTTGACGATTATATCAACACCCAGGATAAACCTCATGAATAAAAGGCTGTATCTGTCGGCTGTTTTCATCCTGACAGGGCTTATTTATTCAACGGTATCAGCCGGTAATGTTCTCACTGCAAATAAACAGATGAAGAAAGAGATGCCCGGACTTGAAGATAAAACTCAGAGCCGCTTTGGGGTCCTGGAATTCCTGCATTGGAACCATCCCTGGAATAATTATAAATACCCTTCCGAAGAATCCCTTGTTAAGGCCGTCACCTTAATGAAAGAGGCAGGGGTAGGCTGGGTGAGGATGGATTTTCTCTGGCAGGATATTGAGCCGGAAAAAGGAAAGTTCGTTTTTGACAGATACGATAAAATAGTGGATTTATTAAGCCGTTATAATATAAAGATACTCGGGTTGCTTAATTACAGCACGGATTGGGCAGCTTCAGATGGCAAATGGAATTCACCGCCCGAAGACAACAGCCTTTTTGTTAATTATGCCTCTTTAGTGATCAGCCGTTATAAAGATAAGGTGAAATACTGGGAAGTGTGGAATGAACCGGATTCCGCCGTATATTGGGTGAGGCAGGATGGGCTTAAGAGCTATTGTGTCTTACTTAAAGAGGTGTATATTGCCGCTAAAAGAATAGACCCGGATTGTGCGGTCCTAAACGGAGGCCTGGCTAACGGTATTGCCAGCGTAAATAAACTTTATGATAACGGTGCGCAGGAATATTTTGATATTCTAAATATCCACATATTTGAATCTCCGTTATCGCCCGGGGCGTTGGCGAGAGTGAAGGCTTATGCTAGACTTACCCGTAAAGTGATGTCGCGCAATAAAGATACTGACAAGAAGGTATGGATAACCGAGATAGGATGCCCGGGGATAAAGAAAGGCCTTTCGGCCAAGAACTGGTGGCTGGGAGATAATCCCGACGAAGAACAGCAGGCAAGATGGCTGGAGGAAGTATTCAAGGCATTATTAAAAGATAATGCAGCGGAGAAAGTCTTTTGGGCATTTTTCAGGGATTGCCGGGGGCACTGGGATAACGGCATAGATTATTTCGGCCTGGTGCGCTGGGATTTCTCCAGGAAGCCGTCTTTTTTCACCTACCAAACCTCCTCCCGTACTGAGTAACATTTCTGACGGGAGGGTCGGGGTGGATAATATCCGTCAGTTTAAGAAGGAGGAAGCTATGCCTGAATTAAGGTATAACATCATTGGCCGGGATTGGGTAATTGTTGCTACGGAGAGGGCAAAGCGCCCCAGGGATTTTATAAAGAAAAAGAAGGAAGAAGCAGTAGTGCCTGAATATAAAGACAACTGTCCCTTTTGTCCCGGAAATGAGAGTCAGACTCCGCAGGAGACATTCCGCTTGGGTGATAAGAATATATGGAAGGTGCGTTCAGTTTATAATCTTTACGGGGCGCTTTCCGCGAATGAAAAGATGGCCCGGGATAACAATGGGATGTATATATCAATGAACGGATTCGGAAACCATGAGGTGATTATCGAGCATCCCCGGCACAACATTTCCATAGCCTTGATGAGCGAAGAAGAAGTGGAAAATATTATAAGGGCATACAGGGATCGTTATCTGTCGATTCAGGATATTCAGGGAATTGAAGCTATTGTGATTTTTAAAAATCACGGCCCCAGCGCAGGCACTTCGCTGGAGCATCCTCATTCACAGCTTATTGCTACCCCTATCGTTCCTCCGCAGATAAGAGGCCGCATAGAACAGGCGGCAGGTTATTTTGACCTTACCGGCAACTGTGTCTTCTGTCAGACACTCAAGGAAGAACTTAAGGCAAAACAGCGGATTGTCTTTGAAACGGATAAATTTGTTTCCTTTGTGCCTTACGCAGGGGTAGCTCCTTTTGTTACCTGGATTTTTCCCCGCAGGCATATGGCTTCTTTCGCCGAGATTAGCGACGGAGAAATAGGCGATTTAGCGGGCAACTTAAGGCGCACTCTTCAGAAATTATATTACGGCCTCCAAAACCCGGATTTTAATTATACCATCCGTTCTATCCCGGTAAAAGAGAACGGCGCAGAGTATTTCCATTGGTACATAGGTATTATCCCGCGCTTAAGCCAGCCTGCCGGATTTGAATTGGGCAGCGGGATGTTTATTAATACCTCTTTGGCTGAGGAGGCGGCAGAGTTTTTACGCCAGGTCCGGTGCCCGTAGGTATATAAGCGGGCGGCAGGTTAATTATAGTTGCAAAAAATACCTCAGGTGCTATTATTTAGAAAAGGAGAAAGGGCATGTCCATAAAAGAAGCTGAGAGATCAAGGTTATTACCCGCGTTATTTTTATCTATCTTTTTGTCCCCCTTTGTTTTATCCAATGCCTATGCTGATGAGGCAAGGGCAGAGGCGCAGGAACAGGCGATTAAAGAGGCGGAGGAATCATCAATTCCTACCGCAGAAGACTTCCGTCAGAGGTTAAGACGGACGGTAGTTATACAGGAAGAAGAGTTTGCTCAAGGGATAGATTCTTTTGTGCAGTATATGCCTTCCCGGGGAGTGGATGCGCAGTCAGGAAAGGTCGGGGTAATTCATTCAGCTGTTGAATACAGCTATCAAACCAAGGCCTTTGGTAAATTGCCGGTAGAATTTGCGGTAGGGGCTGATTATTTGGGAATAGATAATACTACTGTCGTAAAACTTCCGGCGCATTTGACCGGAGTAGCTTTCGGCGCGGAAACCACATTCCCTCTTTTTAATATTGATAAGACTTATTTGACTATAGGGCTTGCCCCGTCTTTATTGGGTGATGATTGGAATTTTGATTCCTCGCATTTTCGTATGCTGCAGCGTTATTTCCTAATCCATCAGCCGAATGAACAATGGACGTTTATTGCTGGCGTTGCAGTATTTCCGGACTATGATGACGATATTGTTCCAATTTTAGGTTTTATCTACAGGCCCAATGACCGGTTGACTTTTAATATCATTCCCAAGAGGCCGGAGATTTCCTATGCCTTAGATGATAAATTTACGGTCTTTGCTGAAGCAGATATGTCCTCAAGTGAGTTTGAGGTGGATAAAGACACGTTTAAGGATGTAATAATTGAGTATAATGAAATGCACGCAGGTCTGGGCCTCAAATATAAACCGAATAAATATATTAATAGTTCTGTTTCTGTCGGAGGTATGTTTAATCGTTCCATAAAGTACCGCGACGACAACCTGGGTAAAGTTACGATTAAAGACGGCCTATATACCGAATTCCGGCTGGAATTGAGTTTCTGATTAATGACGACACAACTTACGGAGCGAAGCGAGCGTAAGTTGTTGTCGGAATTAATCCCCGCTGCTACGAGTAGATTTCGAAGAAATCTACGACGTGCTTAGCTGCGGGGCTAGATGCTAGTTATTTGCGCGAATTATCCCTAAGCGTACGCATTACCTTTTCTCCGGATGAAAACCTATTGGGATTTTTTCTTTAACGGGAAGTGGTTCTAAAAGCTGTTTAATTGTTTTAAATACTATAGCAAACTGCTTATCGTATTTTCTCTCCATTTCTTCAATCTTACGTTTGAGATCTCTGTTAGTTAAAAGCATTCGTCTTAATTGGGCAAAAGCACGCATAATCTGAATATTTACCATAATCGCCCGCTCACTGTTCAAGACACTTGAGAGCATAGCTACGCCTTCTTGCGTAAAAACATACGGCAGATATCTCCGACCGCCTCGGTTTGAGGTCGCAAAATGCGACCTCAAAAAATCACATTCTTCCTCGGTGAGTTGAAACATAAAATCTTCAGGGAATCTCTTTCTGTTTCTTGCCACTTGCTCATTGAGTCGTTTTGTCTTTACCTCATAGAGTATAGCTAAGTCGCTATCCAACAAAACCCTTTTACCTCGAACGATTAAAATTTTTGTGGCTATTGTTGCCGCAGGAATCAAATCAGACATTTTGCCCCCCTCTTACTATTAATAGACGCAAAAGAAGGGAAAATCTAACATAATTTTTTGCTGGTTTTCTAGTCTTATTGGATTGGCAAACAGTGCTGATTAATGCGGGAGGAGGGAGTTGAACCCTCATGCCTTGCGGCACTGGCTTCTGAGACCAGCGCGTCTGCCATTCCGCCACCCCCGCGAGATAACCCTAAGTATAACTTAGAGTTTTTATTCTGTCAATTCTTCTATAAAGCCTGGCCGATGCCCATCAGATAAAGAATTGCGGTTGTTTTTATTTGCTGTTATAATATAACACCTCTAGGAGGAGGCCTTTATGTTTCTGGAATATTTTAAGACCGCAGGCCTTGCGGTTGTGCAGATTTTTGTGCTGGGCGCATTAGGATATATATTAATGCGCAAGAATATCTTAGGCGAGGCAGGGCTGGATATTTTAAGCCGCCTGGTGGTTGAGGTTACCCTGCCGGTGATGATATTCTGCCAGTTGATCAGGGATTTCCGTTTTAATATTTATCCACAGTGGTGGATTTTTCCTCTCATAAGCCTGGTTGTGACTGTTCTCGGCCTGGCTGTGGGTTATATCTTATCCGTCTTTATTAAAGGGGGCGAACACAAAGCGCAGTTTCTGAGCTTAGTCACTTTCCAGAATTCCGGTTATCTGCCCCTGGCCTTGATTGCGGCATTATTGCCCGGGAGTCAGAAGGATACCATGTTTATTTATATATTCTTGTTTCTTCTGGGGTTTAACCTGGTCATGTGGTCTTTTGGCGTCTATATGCTTTCATTCCATAAGAGCAGGAAATTTGAGTTAGGCAGCCTTTTTAGCCCTGCGGTTATCGCTATTATCTTAAGCCTGGTGATTGTTTTCTTGGGCCTGAACAGTTTCATACCGTCGGCACTTCTTAAGCCCATGAGCATGGTAGGGGATTGCACCCTGCCTTTGGCTATGATGGTGGTAGGAGGCAGCCTCTCGTTGTTACGCATCAGGCATACAGATAATAAGGCGATGCTGTTACTGGTCCTGGCAAAACTTCTTATACTGCCGGCTTTAGGCCTGTGGTTTTTATCCCGGGTAAGCCTGCCGCCGTTGATAGGCCTGTTGATTATCATGCAGCTGGCAGTGCCTCCGGCGACATCGCTTTCTGTGATTGTCCGCCACTATAAGAAAGAAGACCTGCTTATCAGCCAGGGCATATTCTTCGGCCATATTATAGGGTTAGTCAGCCTGCCATTATTTTTGAGTTTGTATTTTATGCTGGCCGTGATAAAATAAATGCGGCATGAGTTGTGGTAGTTGTTCCGCCTCATAAACCACGCTAAGATTCTGTTTCCCGGGAAATGCGAAGCATTTCCGGGATTAAATCCCCGAAATCGCCTAGCGATTTCAGGGGACCATAATTTTAGCGTATTCGGCGGGATAATTCGCAGACGGCCTTACGGCCTACGACTTATGTCGTAGTGGATATAAAACTGATACTCCATAAGTCGTCTGCTCATTAAAGTTGCGTGCTCATTATGAGTAAGATTATCGCTACCAACCATAAGGCCTTAAGGGATTATGCGGTTATAGAGGCAATTGAGTGCGGCATAGAATTAAAGGGCAGTGAAGTTAAATCCTTGCGTGAAGGCCAGGTCAATCTGAATGAAAGTTTTGCCCGGATAGAGGACGGAGAAATAATATTATATAATGCCCACATCAGCCCTTATGCGCAGGCAAGCTATCTTAATGTTGATCCGGTCAGAGAGAGGAGGCTGCTTTTACATAAGAAGCAGATAAACAGGCTCGCTGCTCAGATAGCCCAGAAAGGTTTTGCCCTGATTCCGCTTAAGGCCTATTTTAACGAGCGGGGTTTTGCAAAAATAGAACTTGCCATGTCCAGAGGCAAGAAGTCATACGATAAAAGAGAAGATATTAAACGCCGCGAGAGCGATCTGACCATGCGCCGTATTCTTAAGGCCAGGGCCAGGAATAAGTAAGATAAGATACAGGATTTAGGGGGTGAAAGGGCTCGACTTGGGTAAGCCGGGTAAGAGCAGCATGCCGCGGATGCGAGGTGAGCCGCGTTAACAATCCTTGCAAAATACAAATGCCAACTACGAAACAGTAGGGCTGAGACCGGTGTCGACAGTAATGCCGACATTTGTCCCGGCTGGCGTGCAAGTCCCAGTCCTTAATTAAGGGTTGGGCCTCTCTTAACCCTTGCCTGGGGGTTAGGTAGGGCGATTTCTAGGCTGGTTGCGCGTTTTGCCTTTGGGCGCGTGACGAGAGCGGTTTTAAGGCTGCGTCTTTTCCGGATCCCGCCTGACGGAGCCGGATGAGACAAAGAATAAAAGACAGGCTAAGCATGTAGCGGCTTTTATTTGGTTACTTAAGGACGGCGGTTCAATTCCGCCCACCTCCACTTTCTAAGGTAAGACTAAAAAAGGGGGAAAATCATTAGTTTAATACAAAGGAAGGAAGAAAAAAGGCAGCCTGGCACTCCAGGGCCGGGTAATCTTATTAAGGGGATTATCCTGGGGGTATGTCTCCTGGTTTTAGCCGGCTGCGCTACCGTTTCAGTCCGCGATAACTTCCCCACTTACAATATAGGCGGCCTCACTTATATACCCGCGGTATCTCTTTGCCGTTTGCGTTCAGTAGATTGGGATTACGACAGCTTTACGCGTAAACTTACGCTCACTAAAGATGCGCACAAAGTAATCCTGATGGCAGGGGAAAAGATGGTAATGGCTGATAACCGTTCTTATTATCTGAAACACCCGGTAGTTATCCATCAAGGCGCGATAGCTGTCCCTTATAAATTCAAAGAGCAGATATTTGATGTTATTTTTAAAGCGCCTTCTCCTGCCGCTGCCAGGGCGCCTGTTATCCCGGCGTGGATAAAAACAGTGGTTATTGACCCCGGCCACGGCGGGAATGACCCGGGGGCCATAGGCAAGAGAGCCCTGAAGGAAAAAGATATTAATCTGGATATCGCCAAGAGGGTGGCGACTCTTTTACGTGCTTCCGGGGTGAGCGTTATCATGACCCGCTCAAGCGATAATTTTGTTTCTCTTTCCCGGAGAGTGGCCATATCCAACAGGGCGCATCCTGATCTTTTTGTCAGTATCCATTCCAATGCCAACCGTGTGCGCAGCCTCAACGGCCTTGAGGTGTATTATATATCTCCTAAGGTCAACGACAGCAAGCGGGCGGCATCTGCTGCCCAGAACGGTATGCCGGATGTAGGCGTTTGTTCCGTAATAAGCAACCCCTCTTATAATTTAAAGGCCATACTCTGGGATATGGTTTATACCGCAAACCGCGCCGAGTCCATAAGATTGGCGCGCGCTATTTGCCGCAGCACAGGCCGGAACATGGATACAAGGATCATAGGGGTAAAGGGAGCGCCTTTTTACGTATTAAAGGGAGTTTCCGCCCCGGCTATTTTAATAGAGACGGGGTTTGTATCCAATCCCGCAGAGGAGAAACTGCTTAGAAACAGTTATTACCGTCAGCAGATAGCCGAGTCAATAGTAGAAGGCATAAGAGATTACGGCAACGATTCCTTATCTTAAGGAGGTTATTTAATAATGAGGCCTATAGGCGTATTTGATTCGGGGGTAGGCGGGCTTACCGTGGTCAAGGAGCTTGCGCGTCAGCTGCCCAAAGAAGATATTGTTTATTTCGGAGATACCGCGCGCGTGCCGTACGGCATAAAATCACGCGAGACAGTGATACGTTTTTCCATTGAAAATATATTATTCCTTTTAAAGCACCGTGTTAAGCTTATCTGTGTCGCCTGTAATACCGTATCCAGCGTTGCCCTTCCGGTCATCAAGAGCCACTTTCGGGTACCCATAGTCGGCGTCATCGGCCCGGGGGCAAGAGAGGCGGTTTACGCTACTCAAAACAAGCGCATAGGCGTCATCGGCACCAGCGGCACCATAAAAAGCAGGGCCTACGAACAGGAGATAAAACAGCTGGCCCCTGATGCCCGGGTTTTATCCAGGGCCTGCCCTTTATTTGTGCCGTTCGTAGAAGAGGGCTGGCTGTCCACAGACGTGGTCTTAAAAGTAGCAAAAGAATATCTTAAGCCTTTTAAGCAGGCAGGGGTGGATACGCTTATCTTAGGCTGTACTCATTATCCATTGCTTAAACCGGTGATAAAAGAGGTCATGGGCAATAAGGTTAATTTGATAGATTCTGCCAAGCAGGTAGCCATAGAGGTAAAGAAGATATTGGCGCAGGAGGGCTCACTCAGTAATGGCCGTAAAGGAAGGCATGCCTTTTATGTCAGCGATAACCCAGAATGGTTCCGTGGGCTGGCTAAGAGTTTTCTGGGTAATCCCGTGCTAAATGTCAGGAAGGCAGGGGCAGTTTAAAGGCATTGATCAAACCGCGGTATTTCCGGGGGTGAAGGATGTATACCATAAAGATCGAGGCAGTTTTTAGTTCCGCGCATAACCTCAGGGGTTATAAAGGTAAATGCGAAGAGTTGCACGGCCATAACTGGAAGGTAGAGGCATCGCTTTGCGCAGAGAGATTAGATAAGAACGGCCTGCTCATGGATTTTAAGGAATTGAAGGATAAGCTTAATGAGGTCCTTGAGAGATTAGACCACAAATACCTCAACGATATCCCGTATTTTAAAAAAGTTAATCCTACCTCGGAGAATATCGCCAGGTATATATATGAGGCCTTAAAGGCAAGCACGCCTGATCTTAACTCTATTACGGTCTGGGAAAACTCTGCCAGCGCCGCTACCTATCAGGAATGAAAAAGGCGATAGTACTTTTATCCGGAGGCCTGGATTCAGCCGCGGTTTTATACCTGGCTAAAAAGGAAGGCTTTAGTTGTTCCTGTCTTATCTTTGATTATGGCCAGCGGCACAAGAGAGAGATCGAGTCAGCCAGACGCATAGCCGCCTCAGCCGGCTGCCGTGCAAAGGTGCTGAAAATACCCTTTCCCCGGGAAGGCTCAAGCCTCCTGGGTAAGCAGCGAGAGGTGCCTTTAACCAGGAAAGGCAAGGGGGATATTCCCTCGACGTATGTGCCGGCAAGGAATATTATATTTTTAAGTCTTGCCTTGTCCTATGCCGAGGCAAGCGGCGCAGGCACAATATTTATCGGAGCGCATAGCCAGGATTACAGCGGTTACCCTGATTGCCGGCCGCAGTTTTACCGTATTTTTCAGCGTTTAGCTGCCTGCGGGACAAAATCCGGAGTAGAAGGCAGGGGCGTCAAAATCAGGGCCCCCTTCTTGAATAGAGGTAAAGCCTCGATTATTCGTACAGGTATCAGCTTAGGCGTTCCTTTTCACCTGAGCTGGTCATGCTATAAGGGAGGGCTGAGGCCTTGCGGTAAATGTGAGAGCTGCTATTTCCGGGCCAAGGGTTTTAAGGAAGCAGGGGTAAAAGACCCTTTAGATCTGTAGGTAAAAAATATGATTAAAGGAAGGATAAACGAAATATTCGAGAGCCTGCAGGGAGAAGGCATTTACCTGGGGGAAAAACAGATCTTTGTGCGTTTCTTCGGGTGCAACTTAGGCTGTAAATTTTGCGATACGCGCCTGAGTTCTTTCAAGGAAATGACTCCTAAAGAATTAATCTTTGAGATAAAGAAATACAGCGGGCCGCATCATTCCATTTCTTTTACCGGAGGAGAGCCGCTCCTGCAGAAGGATTTTCTAAAAGAGGTCCTGCCCTTGACTTATAAGGAGGGGTATAAAAATTACCTTGAGACTAACGGCACCCTGCCTGATGAGCTGGCTGAGGTCATTGATTACATAGATATCGTGGCTATGGATTTAAAATTACCTTCCTCGACCGGTTTATACGGTTTCTGGAAACAGCACCGCAAGTTCCTTGAAATCGCCTCCCGTAAAGAAGTTTTTTTAAAGGCAGTCATCTGTCATGATACCTGCAGCATAGATCTAGTGGAAGGCCTGAAGTTGATCAAAGAGGTAAACGAGTATGCGCTCTTAGTCCTTCAGCCGGATAGCGAAGAAGATGAGGCCCTTAAGCAGAAGCTGGAATATTGTAAGGAGATTTGCGATAAGCACGGGATAACCGCCTGCATCATACCGCAGATCCATAGAAAGGTAGGGATTAAATAGATGCCGGTTGAAAAAAGTAATTATGAAGGCCGCCAGGGGCACATACGCAGATTGCGCCTGCCGAAGATAGAATCCTGGAAGAATCAGTACCCGGATAAAAGGTACACTATTTCTCTTGAAGTCCCGGAGTTTACCTGCCTCTGCCCCAAGACCGGGCTTGCGGACTTTGCGCTTATTAAGATTGAATATTCACCGGATAAATACTGCATTGAACTTAAGTCATTTAAACTCTACATCATTGCCTACCGTAACGTCGGAATATTCCATGAGCACGCGGTAAACAGGATCCTGGATGATTTCATCTCAGCCTGCAAGCCGCGCTGGGCTAAGGTAATGGGTGAATTTAATCCCCGCGGCGGTATAAAGACCACGGTAACCAGGGAATTCAAAAGGGGTAAATAAAAGTCAGGGTAGAAATGAGAAGATTAGAGGCAAAAACAATCAGGCAGGCGGTTGAGGATTTATGCATAAAGGCTAATACCATCTTAAGGAAGGATGTTTTAAAAGCCCTTAAGTTATCTTTAAAAAAAGAAAGCAGCGCAGGGGCCAGGAATATTTTAGAGGCGATTATTCAGAACGCCTCCATAGCCAAAAAAGAAAAACTGGCGATTTGTCAGGATACCGGTATGCCGATAGTCTTCCTGGAGGTCGGCCAGCAGGTAAATATCAGGGGAGATGTCAATCAGGCAGTAACTAAAGGTATAGAAGACGGCTATAAAAAAGGGTATTTCCGGCCTTCCGTCATCAGGGACCCTTTATCAAGGGGCAGGCCGCAGTATTCACCCGTGCTTATCCACGCGGATATTGTCCGGGGAGATAAAATGAAGATTACCGTTTTGCCTAAGGGCTTTGGCTGCGAAAATAAATCCAGGCTGTGTATGTTTAAGCCGACCGCAGGTTTTCTTGAAATAAAGAGATTTATTCTTGAGACGGTAAAAGATGCGGGCCCGGATGCCTGTCCTCCCTATGTGGTGGGGGTGGGTATAGGCGGCAGCGCAGAATACGCTTCTCTGCTGGCTAAAAAGGCCCTGCTTAAAGATATTACCTGTGGCAAGACGAAGAATTCCGGCCGGAACGCAAAGTTAGAGGATGAATTATTGAAGGAGATAAACAGCTTAGGTATCGGGCCGATGGGCTTAGGCGGTAAGACCACGGCATTAGGCGTAAAGATACTGACTTATCCTACCCATATTGCCGGGCTGCCGGTAGCGGTAAATATCAGCTGTCACGCCCTGCGCAGTGCCGGCACAATATTGTAAGAATGAAAAGATTAGTTACCCCCCTAAAGAAAAGAGATGTATCCTCTTTAAAGGCAGGAGAGGCGGTTTTATTAAGCGGGACTATTTATACCGCGCGCGACCAGGCGCATAAGCGCCTTTTTGAGGCCATTCTTAAAAAGCAGAGGCTTCCCTTTAACCTGCGTAATGAGATTATTTATTACTGCGGCCCCGCGAAAACGCCCAGAGGCAAAGTCATCGGTTCCTGCGGCCCGACTACCAGCTCCCGTATGGATAAATTTACCCCTTTATTATTGAAGAAAGGGCTTTTGGCTATGATCGGCAAAGGCAGGCGTTCTCAGGAGGTAATTAAGGCAACAGGAAAGCATAAGGCAGTATATTTTCTTACTTATGCCGGATGCGCAGCGCTTCTGGCTAAACAGGTAAAAAAGGCAGGTGTCTTTGCCTTCGCGGATTTAGGGCCGGAGGCAATTTATAAGTTAGAGGTAAAGGATTTTCCTTTGATTGTCGGCATAGACACAAAAGGCAGGAATATTTATCAGGCGGTATAACCTTAAAGAAAGCGAGGCATGGTATGCAGCGTTTGGATGGCAGGGGTTCAGATAAAATAAGAAGGGTAGGGATTACCCGGGGTTATATAATCCATGCCGAAGGCTCCTGTCTGATTGAGCTGGGTAATACCCGTATTGTCTGCACTGCCTCGGTAGAGGAATCCGTCCCGCCTTTCTTGAAAGGAAGCGGCAGCGGCTGGATAACCGCCGAATACGGCATGCTTCCCCGTTCCTGCTTGAGCCGTATCCCGCGGGGGAAGGATTCCGGCCGCACCTATGAGATACAGCGTCTCATCGGCAGGTCCCTTAGGGCGGTAGTAAATATGAAGAAAATGGGGGAACGCACTATTTGGATGGACTGCGATGTCATTCAGGCAGACGGAGGCACGCGCACTGCCTCCATAACCGCCAGCTTCATCGCCCTGGTTGATGCCTTTCATAAACTAAAAAAAGACGGCCTGATTTCAGCAATCCCCATAAAAGACTTTGTGGCTGCCACCAGCGTCGGGGTGCTTGGAGGCCAGCTGCTTCTGGATCTAAGTTACGCCGAAGACTCCCGGGTAGAAGTGGATATGAATGTGGTTATGACCGGGGCAGGGAGGTTTATTGAGATACAGGGGACAGGGGAGCGCGATACTTTTGATAACAGCCAGATGGATAAGATGCTCACCCTGGCTAAAAAAGGCATCGGAGAATTGATCGATATCCAGCGGAATATTTTTAAAGGTGTTTTATAAAATCCTGATAGATGAAACAAGAGTTGGTCGTAGCCACAAAGAATCAAAAGAAACTTAAAGAGATAAAAGACCTTCTGGCCGGGATGGATTTTAAGGTCACTTCTCTGGATGATTATCCCCGCGCGCCGAAGATAATAGAGAATGGAAGGACCTTTGCTGAGAATGCCGCAAAAAAGGCGCGGGTTATTGCCGGCTATACCGGGAAACTTACCCTGGGAGAAGACTCCGGTCTTTGCGTGCGTGCCTTAGGAGGCAGGCCGGGGGTTTATTCCTCGCGTTTTTCAGGCAAAGATAAAGATGACTTAAAGAATAACCTGAAGCTTTTAAAGGTACTTAAGGGGTTGCCGCTTTCCGGGCGCAAGGCTTATTATGTCTGTGCCATAGCTATGGCGGATAAGGATGGTTCCTTGAGGCAGGTTGAGGGCAGGTGCCCGGGGGTTATCGGCTTTGCTATGCGCGGAAAATCCGGATTCGGCTATGACCCGTTGTTTATTATCCCGCGTTACAAAAAGACCTTTGCCCAGCTTGGCCTTAAGTTAAAACACAAGATGAGCCACCGCTTCCGCGCCCTGGAGAAAGCAAAGAAGGTCCTGGCTACTTACTTGAAATAAAATCCTTTATACTTTTGATGATGTCCATTGCTACCGGTATGACCTTGTAGCTGGGTTTCTGGATTGTCCCGGTAATACGTATGGTGAGGGCGCTGCCTAATTGGCCTAATACTGCGGTGGCAAATTTTCTCATATCGGATGAATCGCGGATCAATTCTTTATTCACCTGGGTATAAACCGTAAAGTCCAGCTCGCCATTAAACCCCAATTTACCCTTACAGTCTAAGGCCATCATGTCGCTGGTTAACTTCAGGTTATCCGTTTGAATAAAGTTGTCCTGAATATCAAAATCTGCCGTTGCCTGGCTGAAGACGATCTTTTCGTATACCGGAAGGAATAATAATTCGCCTATGCCTTTAAACAAGTTTAGCTTCCAGAGCCTTCCGTCCTTGACGGTTAAATAACCCCTGCCTTTTATCTGTTCTGTCCCTTTAAAATTCCCGGTTGAGTCAACGCGTATTTCCAGTATCCCCGCAATATCCTCTTTGATCTTTAGGTCCGGTTTTAATTTTGCCAGGTCCAGGGCCGATAGCTCTAATTTTACGGTATATGGCGGCGTAGCGGCATTCAGGTTGGCGGCAAATCCTGCCTTCAGTATCCCGGAGTATCCGGAGGCAGAGAATTGGCTTATACTCAGTAAACCGTCTTTCTGGCTGAGAATAAAATATAAATCGCTGAATTTCAGGTTATAAAGCGAGAAATTGCCCTTGCTGTTTTCCAGGTTTATTTCCCATTTCTTATAATCCTTGGCCCTGCCCTGCAGGGTGCCGGCAATATTTAACTCTGCTTCCAGCTTCACTTTATCAAGGCTATCAGAGGTCTTCTGGGGCAGGAATACCAGTATATCCTTGCTGTTTACCTTTATCTTCGTCGAGAGATTGAATAAAGGGTTAGTGCTGTCATTTATGTCAAGGTCCCCTGTGATATCAAAGGCGGAATCAATGTATTTTCCGTTCAGTTTATTTATAGAGACAAGTTTGTCTTTGATTTTGATATCGGATTCTAAATTCATGTCTTTCGAGGTAAGGGTAAGATTTACCCGGGGCGCCTGGAAATCTATCACCCCTGCGTCAAGATTATAGGCAGTGCCGCGGTAGTTAAAGGTAAGGCCTTTTGAGTATGCCGTGGATGAAGTCAGGTTGATTGTCCCCTTGATATCGCTTACCGGTTCTTTTAAGGCTGTGTTTTCCAGTTTTGCATTGGCTACATCCAGCCTTGCCTTCATATTTAATCCCGGGGCCTTAATATTTCCGTCCATATTGATATGGGCCTTGGCATTTCCGGAAATAGTGATGTTTTTCTCGAAGGCAGGGAATAAGGGGGTGATATTCTCTAATTTCACTTCCGGTATGCTTACCTCTACCTTCAGGTAAGGGGCCTTAAAATTATCCAGTGCGCCTTTAATTGCCAGATTTGCATCTAAGACTTGGAGATTCAGGTTGTCTGTCCAGAGCCTGTCCGGTGCAATATCAATGTATCCTGAGACATTATTTAGTTTATCCACATAGGGTATGCCGCTTAGATTATCTTTAAGGAGATTAAGGCGTATTTTATAATCCAAGGATTTTTTCTCCAAGCTGTAATTCAGGTTGGGTGAGATATTTATGTCTCCTTTAAAGATAGTTTTATCCTGGTGCATGATGAGCTCTTTTATGTCCATTGAGCCGTTTAGGCCTGCAATCTTATCTTTGAATTTAATACCCAGGTCAGCATTGGTAATAGTGCCGGATGGGATGTAAAGGGGCAGAAGGAAGAGGTAAGGGTTAAGGTCAGGGATAGCCAGGTTAGCGAGGTTTAACTTCGCGTTAAGTTCTTTGGCAAGGAAGTTATAGTCTCCTTTTAAGGCTAATTTACTTACCGGGCCTTTACCTCCCGTTATATTTCCTTTGGCAGAAAATGCGATTTTAGTGAATTTGCTTATCCCCAGGTTTATATCCAGGTCCTTGATCGCCCTGGTGATCCTGGGGTTGAAGTGTTCGTCTTCGAATATCACGCTGGCTTTGGATATCGTTATTTTATATACCAGGAAGGAATATCCGGATTTTCCCGTCTCCCCTTGCTTTGGCGGATGCGCGGATATCCGGCTCAGGTTAAATTGGTTGTCTGTCTGGTAGCGGATATAAAGGCTGGGGGATTTGATATGGATCCCCGGTATGATGACCTTTTTTTCTTTCAGGATTGGCAGTAGCAGGAAGTTAAATGATGTCCGGGGCACTTCCAGGACGGTATTTGCCTTATCTTTTACCTTATCATATACGCTAATATTTTCTATGATTATCCCTTCAAAGATGCTGTATTTTACCCGGGATATCTCTACATTATAACCTAATGAATCTTCCAGGCCCTTGATGAGCTGGTTTTTTATTTTAGTAGGCAGGTATACCTTATTCAGGTAGATTATGCCGCAGGTAACCCCGGCCACTAAAAACAGAATAATCGCAATGATTATATTTCTTCTCATGGTAAGGGATAGTTTACTCTAAAACTTACCGATTGAAAAGTTATTTCTGCATGTTATAATTAAATCGCTTCCCCTTGTGATTGAGCAGGTTTCGCTGTGGCGATAGAGAGGCTTGCGGGGCGTGGCTCAGTTTGGCTAGAGCGCTTGCTTTGGGAGCAAGAGGTCGACAGTTCAAGTCTGTCCGCCCCGACTGATTTGGTTTAAATAAGATACGTACCCAAATCGTCCCGCTGAGCGTGCCAAAATTATCAAAGAGAATTTTGGCACATCTTGCGAAGCGGGATAGAATTTGCGAGGCACATCTTGCTAGGCGGTAAAACGACGCGCCTGCCCCCTGCAGATTTCTTCGAAATCTAAGCGCAGGGGACACGGCGGGGATGTTTAAAACGACGCGCCTGTAGCTCAGTTGGATAGAGCAACTGCCTTCTAAGCAGTCGGTCGGCTGTTCGAATCAGCCCAGGCGCATTTTTTAAGACCATGAAACTGCGGGAAAGAATATTATTTGTTATTACGATTTCTCTAGTTGTCTTCTTGGGCTCAACTTATCTCTTTTTTCTTATTTGGGGTAAGGCGATAACTATCAAGAGGCTGCAGGAGATAACTAAAAAAAAGGTTACCATAGGTTATTTCAATGTCAGTCCGCCGCTTAAGATTGAGATAAAGAACTTGAACATAGAAGGGCTGGCTGAGATAGAGAGTATTGATATAAGGCCTAACATATTGGGTTTTTTAAGCGGCACCCTGGTCCTGGATACTTTTAAAGTTACCAGGCCCAAGATTACTTATGAGAGGACCCCGGAGAATATCCGGCGCACCCCTTTAGCTATAGCCAACGCACTTTCTTTATCCGGTATTAAATCAAGACTGAAAAATAAATACCTCTCGCGCGTTATATTCCGGCGTCTGTATGTAAAAGAGGGCAAGGTTGATTTTATAGATAAGACCGTAGGCCCATCCGGCATAAAGATAACGGTTAAGGATATTGATTGCAAGCTGGAGAACCTGTATATCTATCCGCGTTCGGTCATTGCCAACCTGGAATTAACAGGGAAGATCCCCTGGCAGGAAGGCCAGGAAGAGGGGGAAATAGATATAGAGGGTTGGTTTAACCCCCATAAAAAAGATATGCAGGCTACCTTAAAGATCAGCCAGATAGACGGGATTTATTTGTATCCTTATTACTCTGCCTGGTTTGACCTGGATAAGGCGCGTATAGAGAAGGCAAAGCTTAATTTTATCAGCAGTATAAGGGGGATAGATAATGATGTTAATGCCGATTGCCGTATAGAATTGACGGATATTGTGCGTAAGCCCCGCCCTAAAGAAGAACCGGCAGATAAGATGGAGAAGATAACCGATGCGGTAATGGATATATTTAAAGCTATGGACCAGGGCAAGATCGTCCTGGATTTTAACATAAGGACCAAGATGAATAAGCCGAAAGTCGGCCTTGGGCCGGTGAAAACCGCCTTTGAAGGGAAGATCCAGAAGGGAATGGCTGGTGGTTTTAAGGCGCAGGATATCATATTTTTACCCGGTAATATAGTCATAGGCACCTTAAAAGGCGCAACTGAAGTATCCACTGCCCTTATCGGCGGGGTATTCAGCATAGGTACCATCTTAAAGAGTACGGCAGAAGATTCTTTTAAGAAGGAGAATTAATAAGATTAGTTTATAGTTGACACTTATCAGTTTTTATATAAGCTATAATAAAGCGATGGTGGGTATAGCTCAATTGGTTAGAGCGTTTAACTGTGAACCAGTTTATTGTATTGACATTTTTATCGCTCTTTGATAGACATACATTATGTCGAATAAAAAATGCAAAATTTGCGGCAGGGAGTTTTATGTAAAGCCTTCCCATTTAAAAAGAGGCTGGGGTAAATATTGTTCTATAGGGTGTCGCACTAAAGCTCAGTTTAAAGGCAGATGGGCTGGAGTGTGATTATTGCGGAAAAAAGATTTGGAGGACGCCAAAAGATTTTAGGCGGTCAAAAAGAAATAAATTTTTTGGCAGCGTAGCTTGTCATTGTTCCTAGGAGAATAAGAATATTCGTTACGGTGGTAATGCTCCAAATTGGATCTCTGGGGAAACTGCTTATCGTGATTTAATGCGAAGATATAGAATACCGGTTAAATGCAGAAGATGCGGTATTTCCGATAAAAGAGTTCTTATAGTTCATCATAAGGATGGTAATCGTAGAAATAATAAAATTGATAATTTGGAACGGCTTTGTTGTAATTGTCATGCCATTATCCATGCTTAGTAATTATGGTGGGTATAGCTCAATTGGTCAGAGCGTCTGACTGTGGCTCAGAAGGTTTGCGGGTTCGATCCCCGTTACCCACCCCAACATCTCCTATCTCTATGTGGTACAATGAGTTAGGACAAGTCTGCTACGGAGCAATCTGTTGAAGACTTTTTATGTAGCGACGTCCCTAGGAGTTAGGGTGTTATTACCGTCGGAGAATTCTAAAATATTTTATAACAAGATTTCCGACGGGGAAGATAGGGAAATTATAGAGAGGAACTCTCTATAATAGGTCAAATCCTCTCGTATTTTATGGTCGCTATTTTATGCTATTTCCGACGATATTTGCGAAATTTCGCGACCAAAATCGCGCATTAAATAGAGATAGCCATTCCTCACCAAAAAATGCGCCATATTTTCTCGCTGTTTTCCTTCTGCCAATATTCTCTTAATCTCTAAAATAAGCGCAAATATTTTAATATTGACAGAAACCTCTCTTATTTATATTGTTAACATATGTTCATAATAGAAAATGGGCGTTCCGATGACCCTGGCTATTGTATTGTACTAATATGAGGGGTAATGGTGGCAGTGCCACAACAGTGAGCAAAAGAGCAAAGTTTGCAGAGGCCTACTAGGTTTACCAAAAGGGGCCTTGTTTTTAATTATTAAAAGCAAGACCCCTATTAATATTCTCCTTGTGATAATAAAAAAAAGCTTGACAAGAATAGCTCTATACTATATATTTAAGAATGGAAACCATTTTCATTAAGGAGAAATATGCCAAGAGGCGAATGTAGAGGAGAAGGTTGGTGGCACGGTAAGTTCAGGGGTTGCGGATACAGGCTTACCCTAGGCCGTGAGGCTATCCTTGACGTCTTATCGAAGGCCGAAGGCCATTTAAGCGCCGAAGACATCTATATGAAAATCCACCCAAAGTGCCCTAATGTCGGGTTAACGACGGTGTATCGTACTCTGGATGTTTTATCTAATCTTGGTATGGTCTATAAGCTCGATTTCGGAGATGGGAGAGCGCGGTATGAGTTTGCCGAAGGGCCAAAAGGGGCGCATCATCACCATCACTTGGTTTGTACCGAATGCCATAAGATAATTGACTATACTGATTTTATTGATGATGAAGTAGAGCTTCTTAATCAGACAGAGAAGGGATTGGGGCAAAAATATAAGTTTAAGATTACCAATCACCTTATACAGTTTTACGGAGTATGCCAGGAATGTAGCGATAAGAAATAACCGCTATATTTTTTTCTCTGATAATGGAAATGATTTTCAATAATAGAAAGGAAGGTGGTAACGATGCCAGGTTTTGACGGGACAGGACCAAGAGGTCAAGGAGCAATGACAGGCGGCGGAAGGGGCTATTGTGCTATGCCTGTCGGTGAGGCTGGAAAGCAATCCGGAGGAGGGTCTGTTGGGGTAAGGGGCGGCGGCAGAGGCCGGCGTAATTGTTTCTATGCCACGGGGCTTCCCGGCTGGATGAGGGTACAAAAGGGAATGCAGGCGTTTGGCGGTTTTGGCCGAGCAATATCTAAAGAAGATGAAGTGGAAGCGTTAAAAAGCCAAGCTGATTTCTTAAAGCAGCAGCTTGAAGATACGCAGGCGCGCATTCAATCTATGGCAAGTCAGCAGGAATCCGACAAAAAGTAACCGTAGGTTTATACAACGAAAGGGAGGGTGTTAAAGATGAGAGTGGGAGTCGTGTTGGAAGATGAAAATGGAGTACATGGTGATGTGTGCGCGCATTTTGGGCAGTGCAAGTTTTTTTTCTTAGCGGATATTGATAAAGATAAGAAGAAAATAACCAGCACTCGTATTGTTCCGAATACAGCGGTGCATGGCGGAGGCGGATGCGTTGCAGTTGATGAGATTCTAAAGTATAAGATAACCCATGTTATAGCCGGAGGTATGGGTATGGGCGCGCAACAGAAATTCGCCCAAGCCGGGGTTGAAGTATTTGGATATTCCGGCAATGTGCAAAAAGCGCTTGATGATTTTATGAACAATGCCTTGGGTGGTCTGGATGCCTGCAAGGATCATAAGGGTCATGGGGAAGGTAGCGGGTGTCATTAAGAAAGAAGGTTTAAATATGAAAGTATGTATCACTGCAGAAGGTAAAACTTTGGATTCGAAAGTTGATCCACGCTTTGGTCGGTGTCAGAATTTTATCTTTTTTGACACGGACACAGAGAAGTTCGAAACGCAGGAGAATGCCAACGCGCAGTTTCAGGGAGGCGCGGGGATTCAATCAGCCCAGCTGGTAAGCTCTAAAGACACAAAGGTAGTGCTTACCGGTAATGTTGGACCTAATGCCTTTGAAACCTTGAATAAGGCAGGTATCCAGATTTATACCGGCGTATCCGGTACGGTTAAAGAAGCCGTTGAATCGTATAAGAGCGGGAAATTAAAAATAACCGAAAGCCCAAGCGTCGGCTCTAAGTTCGGTATGGGAAAGTAGCCGCTTTGGAAGAAGAGCTTTTAGCGAATCATAAGCGCTATTTAGAGCGCAAAGCCTTATATAGCAGTCTTGGTTATGATGTCGATAAGGAGCGGGTCTTCATTTTAGAGAAGGCTCAGCCTCTTTACGGCGATATCCTTGAAGCCGGGACGGGGAAGGGCCATTTTGCGCTTGAGCTGGCAAAGGCGGGGTATAGTTTCGCTACCTTCGATATCTCGGAAACCGAGCAGGTCTTTGCAAAGCTTAATCTACGCTATTTCGGTTTAGATAAGCAGGTTGATTTTCGCATCGAAAACGGCGAGTCGTTAAGTTTTAAGGATAAGAGCTTCGACGTAGTCTTCTCCGTTAACACCCTGCACCACTTAACTAATCCCTACAAGGTTATCGATGAATTTTTACGCGTACTTTCGTTTGAGGGAAAGCTTGTCTTAAGCGACTTTACTCAAGAAGGCTTTGCGCTCATGGATAAAATCCATGCCAGCGAAGGCAATAAACATGAGGTCGGTAAAACCACATTGGCGGATGCAGAAGAATATTTAATAGGGAAGGGCTTTAGGATTACTAGATCAAGCAGCAAATTTCAGGAAGTTTTAATTGCCTACCATCAATTAATATGATCATTTCAATTGCCAGCGGAAAAGGCGGGACAGGAAAAACTACGGTTGCGGTTAACTTAGCGCTATCGCTTAAGAATATTCAACTGCTTGATTGCGATGTGGAAGAACCGAATGAGCATCTGTTTATTAAACCGCGTATCAAAAAAGAAGTAAAAGCTTGTATTCCCGTGCCGGAAGTTGACGAGACAAAATGTAACTATTGCGGTAAGTGCCGCGAGGTCTGCGCCTATCATGCGATTGCCGTATTACCGGGAAGCGAAGTCAAAAAGGGAAGTGTTTTAATATTCCCGCATCTTTGCCATGGCTGTGGCGCCTGCAGTTTACTGTGTCCTCAATCGGCAATCAAGGAAGTCAATAAAGAGATCGGCGTTATAGAAATCGGCGAGAAAGACCATATGCAGTTTGTCCATGGTCGCCTTAATATCGGAGAGGCAATGTCTCCACCCGTGATCCGGCAGGTTAAAAAATATATTAATCCTAACAGGACAGTGATTATTGATGCTCCTCCCGGGACATCGTGTCCCGTAATCACTGCGGTTAAAGGAAGCGATTTTTGCGTCTTAGTCACAGAGCCGACACCTTTTGGGCTGAATGATCTTGTTTTAGCGGTTGAGGTATTACGAAAGTTACAGATAACGTTTGGCGTAGTCATTAATCGTTGCGATATCGGAGACGGTAAGGTTGATAGCTATTGTAAGGAAGAGAATATCCCTATTTTGATGAAAATTCCCTTTAGCAGAGAAATAGCGGTTAGTTATTCTGAAGGCGTACCCATAGTAAAAAAAGACAATTCGTATCAGGATAAATTCATTAACTTATATTTTAATATCTGTGCAATAAAAAATGAAACAATTAGTCGTCATTAGCGGAAAAGGCGGGACCGGAAAAACCGTAGTCAGCGGTTCTCTTGCTGCGTTAGCCAGAAATAAAATCATGGTTGATTGCGACGTAGATGCCGCAGATCTGCATCTTTTATTGCATCCTACGATTAAAGAACGCCATGAGTTCAGAAGCGGGCAAACCGCTGTTATTGATAAGAAACTCTGTAAGAAATGCGGTAAATGCATCCCCGTATGCAGATTTGGGGCTATAAAGGATGATTATGTGATTGAGTGTTTTTCCTGCGAAGGGTGCGCTCTCTGCAGCCATGTGTGTCCGCATGGGGCTATTCACATGGAAGAGAATGCAGCCGGCGAGTGGTTCATTTCCGATACTTCTTACGGCCCGTTTGTCCATGCTAAATTGGGGATAGCCGAAGAAAATTCCGGAAAGCTGGTGGCAAAAATTAGGCAGATTGCTAAAGAGATAGCAGAGAAGCGGACGCTTGATTACGTTATCATTGATGGTCCTCCCGGTATAGGGTGCCCGGTTATTGCGTCATTGTCAGGTGTTGATTGTGCTCTTATCGTTACCGAGCCGACGCTTTCCGGGTTGCATGACGCAGAGCGCGTTATGGAAGTAGCTAAGCATTTTAATATCTCGGTTAAGCTAGTAGTGAATAAATGCGACTTAAACACGGCCGTCACAGAAAAGATTGAGGCGTTTTGTCGAGAACTAGACGTTCCGGTCGTGGGTAAGATCCCCTTTGATAAGACGGTCGTGGAGGCACTCGTAGAAGGCAAGACCATTGTTGAATATGCGGCGTGTCCGGCAGCAGATGAAGTGAAAAATATTTGGGAGGAATTACGATGAAAAATAACGGGGAAGAAGGACTTGCTGAATATCCTCAGGAGGTAATCGATCTTATCAATAATCAAAGATATTTTGGAAGGATGAATGATCCGGTGAGCTCTTCGTATTTGAAGGGGCCATGCGGTGATGCGATGGAGTTTTATCTGGTAATAGAGCATGGTAAGATAACTCAGATTAAATATTATACAGACGGATGTCAGGCCACACGCGCCTGCGCGTCTATGGTAGCGAAATTAGCCGAGGGCAAGTTTATTAAAGAGGCGCTTTCGATTTCTGCGGGAGAAGTGATTACAAGGCTGAAGGGTTTGCCCGAAGATCATCTACATTGTTCTATACTTTCTGTGAGTACGCTATATAGGGCGATAGCGGATTATTTACTTAAGAGATAATTAAGTATGCACGAAACAAGATTTATTAATGAAATATTTGCTGTTTTAAGAGAAAGGCCGGCTAAAGAAACAGATACGGAGCAGGTCGTTGTTAATGTCCGTCTAAGCCCGTTTAGCCATGTCGGTGCCGAAAGCTTGCAGGGATCCTTTAAGGAGTTGATAAAGGGGGAGAGCTTTAAGAAGGTGAGCCTCAAAATTTTACCTCTTGAGATCTTATTAGAATGTAAAGACTGCAAGCGCAGCACCCGAATTATTAAGAGAATATTTGCCTGTCCTTTTTGTAATAGCGCAGATATTAATATCCAAATGGATAAAGAGTTTTTCGTTGAGTCTATGGAGATTGAGCGAAAACGAAAGGGATAAATGAATCTTATTTGGGCAATTGGCGCTAGCATTGTTGTAAGCTTAATCTCTTTTATAGGGGTTATTAGTCTGCTTCTGAAAGAAAACCTGTTAAATAAAATCCTTCTTTTGCTGATCAGTTTTTCTGCCGGGGCATTGATCGGAGGAGCATTCCTCCATCTTATTCCCGAGGCAGCAGAAAAGAGCGGGCATGGAGAAGTGTATTTATTTGTCATTGTAGGATTTATTTTCTTTTTCATCTTAGAGAGGTATTTACATTGGCGGCATTGCCACAAGGAAGCATGCGAAATTCACACGTTTGCCTATCTCAATCTTGTCGGAGACGGTATTCATAACTTTATAGACGGTCTAATTATCGGTTCTTCTTTCGCGGTAAACATTACTTTCGGTATCGCTACGTCTTTTGCGATTATTATGCACGAAATTCCTCAGGAGATAGGCGACTTCGGCGTATTAGTTTACGGAGGATTAAGTAAAAATAAGGCATTGTTCTATAACTTTTTAGCAGCAGTAACAGCTATTTTGGGTACTTGTATTGGTTTTGTCCTTGCGAATATGTCGGATAATTTTTTGAAACTGCTAATGCCTATGGCGGCAGGCGGTTTTATTTATATTGCCAGTTGCGACCTTATACCAGAGTTACATAAACAGCAGGATATTAAGAAGGCTACGCTTTCAATGGTAGTTTTTATTATTGGTGTGGCGTTTATGTATTTTGCTGCTGCGATAGCGCATTAAACTATGAAAATTAAAATTATTGCCGTTGGCTCAAGTAAATGGCAACGGTTCATCTGCAGGTGGGGTGTTTCATTTTTAATCGGAGAAGATGTGCTCTTTGACACCTTCGGCGATCCGGGTGTTTTTTTAAAGAATATGCAAAAGTTTGATGTAGATGTTTCCAAGATTAAGCATATTTTATTGTCGCATGATGATTGGGATCATATTTCAGGAATATGGTATCTAATTCCAAATCGCACGGATATCACAGTCTATATATGTCCTGGATTTAAGCAGGAGGTAAAAGATAGAATTGCTTCTTTTGGGGTGCGCATCGTTGAAGTCGAGCCGTTTATGGCGATTAAAGAAGATATGTTTTCAAGCGGCCAAATTGAGGTTTCTTGTAAAGATAAGACGATCTTCGAACAGGTGCTGGTTATAAAATTCTTAAAGAGTTTAACCATTATTACGGGTTGCGCCCATCCAGGGATCGTCAATATTATTCATACCGTTCAAGGCAACTTTTCGCGAGAGAAAGTTTATTCCGTTCTGGGAGGTTTTCATTTAAAAGATAATAGTAATGAAGATAATATGAATATTATCAAAGAGCTCAAAGATATCGGTATCCGTAAGATCGTCCCAATGCATTGCACCGGAAAACATGCGACAAGAATGATACGCGATGCGTTCGGTTATGATTTTATAAGAGCTAAGGAAGGAGATAGCATAGAGCTATGAATAAAATAGTGCTTATTAATGAGGAATTATGTATTGGCTGTGGCGCTTGCGTGTCGCTCTGTCCTAATAAAATCTTGTACATCGATGAAAAAAGCGGAAAATGTAAGGTTAAGAACGAATCAAAATGCGACCGTCTGCGCGGATGCGAAAAGGTTTGTCCAGTCAGCGCAATTAAGATCGTCTAAGCCCGGAGGTCCGATATGAAGATAGGGGTTATTATTTCGAGTAACGATGCGGAAACCTGCTGGAATGCCCTGCGGTATGCTAATTTCTGCCTCGATCAGAAAGACGAAACCAAGGTTTTCTTTATGGGCAAGGGCGTAGAGTATCAGAAGGTCAGTACTGATGAGTTTAATACTATAGAGCAAGCGGATAAGTTTTTGAATTCAGGTGGCAAAATATTAGCCTGCGGGACATGTATCAAATCCCGCAACCAGGAAGGTTCGGAAATGTGTCCGATTTCAACCATGAAGGATATGTACGAAATCGTCAAAGAAAGTGATAAAGTAATTACCTTTTAATAAGAAAGGAGGGCGCTTATGAAAGGATTTAAAACGGATATCGAAAAAGATACTTTAGAGAACAGAAAGTTTCGTAAAGTGTTATACACAGGAATTCATAGCCAGTTGGTGTTAATGAGTCTTCGTCCTAAGGAAGAAATCGGCATGGAAACTCACCCGGAAAATGATCAATTCTTCCGTTTTGAGGCAGGACAAGGCAAAGTAATTATTGACGGTAACGAATATGGGGTTGGCGATGGTGTAGCGGTAGTTGTTCCGGCCGGAGCGAAACACAATATTATCAATGTATCGGATTCAAAAGAATTAAAGCTGTATACCATCTATTCTCCGCCGCATCACAAAGACGGTATAGTTCGGGAAACCAAGAAAGAAGCCGAAGCTAACGAAGCAGAGTTTGATGGTAAAACTACAGAATAACGTTCGGAGTTCGAGTCCCTTCATGGGGGTTGAGAGGATTTACCTATTGTGAGTTCGGGACCCGTCAGGAACCCCAACATCTCCTATCTCTATGTGGCACAATGAGTTATGACAAGTCTCCGACGGAGAAATCTGTCGGAGATTTTTTATGTAGCGATGCCCCTAGGAGTTGGGGCATTATTTCCGTCGGAGAATTTTGAAATATTTTATAACAAGATTTACTACGGAAAAGATAGCAAATTATAGAGAGAATTTCTCTGAAATAGGCCAAAAACCTCTTGTATTTAATGTCGGCTATTTAATGCTATTTTCGACGATATTTGCGTAAATTCGCTATCGAAATAGCGCATTAAATGGAGATAATCAGCCCTCACCTTGACCTGACCCGGTGTGTGTAGTAACTCAACCGGCGTTCCTGTAAGAATGATACCTGTGGAGGTAAGAAGATTTTGTTTGCATGAGCCTATTTTTTGTGTTATTCTAAACAGAAATGATTTCTGTTTATGAGGGATAAAATGGAGCTGTATCTTCAGGCATTAAAAAGCAACCGGTTAAAGATAACCCCGCGGCGTAAGGCAGTCATAGATTTATTTATGAAGCAGGGTATTCAGATGGGGCCTTACGACGTCTATGAAAAACTTCAAAATAGGCTTTCCGTAATAGGGATGCCGACAGTATACCGCATCTTAGACGAATTTACGAAAGTGGGTATTTTAGTGAAGTCGTTATCTGAAGATCGCCAGCTGCGTTATGCTCTTTGTGCATTGCCGGGAGAACATCACCATCATTTTACCTGCCGGAAATGCAGGAAGGTTGAAGAGGTGGCATTCTGTGATTTTAATAAAGTCTCGAAGTTTATTGAAAAGAATCTTAAGGCCAAAGTTGAAGCGCATCAATTGCAAATCGAAGGGTTATGCTCAAAATGCAAATGAGAAAGAAATCCTCTATTCTATTGCTGGTTGTATTTGCTATTTTTCTTGGAATTGCTATATTTCATCCGCTTTCGCACGGTTTACATCATGATAGTGATGACGGGCACGAATGCCCCATTTGTCTTTGGCTCAACCATGCTGTCATTGCGCTATTCTTTTTAATAATCTTCAGTGTTTTATTCCACGTTATCCTGCGTCTTTTCATGCTGCTGTGCGTACCATTATTTAAGGACGCCATTTTTGCTAGCATTGCCCGCGCCCCGCCGCAATTTTATCGTTAACCGCCTAAATAGCTTAACCGCTTAAAATATTGCTTATTGAAGGAGGAAACATGTGGTTTAGAAAGTTGCTATGTTTGGTTTCTTTATTTACTTTAATTTTCTCCGGATTATGTTATGCGGATGACAGTGATATTCAGGAAACTCTTCGCAAAATGCAGTCACGCATAGAGGCCCTAGAGAAAAAAGTTGCTGATCAGGATAAATATATTGTTCAGCAAAGCGCTGCATCGCAAAGCCAGCAGGCCAAGATCGCCGATTATGAATCGCAATTATCGCAATTTGAAGAGAAGCTTCATCGTATGCCGGGCGCTCCGATGCAGCTTATGGAAGGCCTTGAGCTTGGCGCAGGCGGAACAATGATCGTGCAGGGGGCCGATAATGTCAATTACAATGGCGACGGCCACACATTAAAAGAATCATGCACCGACGGCTCGTATTCGGCAGATATAACCTTAGGTAAGGAATTTAAAGAGGTAGGTGGAAAGGCATTCTTGCATTTAGAGGCTGGGCAGGGCGCAGGTTTAGAGGATAATCTTGTTCTCTATAGCAATGTCAACCGCGATGCAGGTGACAGCTCGGCCAGGGTAGAGGTAACAGAATTTTGGTATGAGCAGGGAATGTTTAAAGACAAGCTAGCCTTAACTTTTGGTAAGCTTGATCCCACGGCCTATTTTGATCAAAGTGAAGTCGCCAATGACGAAACTACGCAATTCTTAGGCAGGATTTTCCGCAATTCTCCTACCATTGAGTTTCCGGACAACACCGCAGGTATCCGGCTTGCTTATTTGCCGGTTGAATGGCTGGAATTAGGTTACGGCGTCTTTGACGGAAATAGTGATTGGGAGAAAATCGGAGATAACCTGTTTAATATCGGCCAGGCGCATTTTAAGACCAATCTCTTCAACCTACCCGGTAATTACCGCTTCTACGGCTGGAATAACAATGTCTACCATACTAAATGGATAGATACGGAAAAAACAAAAGAGGCTGCCTACGGTTTTGGCTTAAGCTTTGACCAGAAAGTTACCGATATCGTAACGCTATTTGCTCGTTATGGCTGGCAGAATCCGAAGGTTTACAACCCCGACATTATGGCAACAGGCGAGCTGAATTATTCCCTTGAGCATTCCTGGAGCGCTGGCTTACAGGTAGAAGGCAAGCCTTGGGGAAGGGAAAAGGACGTTTTCGCGTTTGCGGTCGGCCAGGCTATCCCCTCAAAGGATTATAAGAAATACACGACCCAGATCACGGATCCGAAGGCAAAACCCGAAGGCCATCTGGAGGCGTATTATAGGATTCATGTCAACGACCATTTATCGCTTAGCCCTGATTTCCAATACATCTGGAATCCGTTCGGCAAGGATGTTGCAGATGATACAAGCGGTATCTTTGTAGGAGGTATGAGGGCGCAGGTTGATTTCTGATAGAAGGAGAGTTAACATGTTTAAAAAGATCATAGGTATATTCTTTGTGTTTTCGTTAGTAGTGGTCTGTGCAATGGCGCAAGATGCTCCGCGAAAGATAGAGGTCCTGACAACCCTTTTTCCGACATATGACTTCGCAAAACAGATCGGTAAAGATAAGGTCAATGTTGCCTTGCTTTTGCCGCCGGGGGTTGAATCGCACACATTCGAGCCCAAGCCGCAGGATATAGTCAAGATCAATAAAGCGGATATGTTTATCTATACTGGGAAGTACATGGAGCCATGGGTAGAGGATATGCTCAAAGGCATTTCTAATAAAAACCTGTTGGTTGTTGACGCTAGTACTGGTATTGAGCTGATGGCTGAAGAAGGCCGTGATGAAGAAGCTGAGCATGATGAGGGAGAACATCACGAAGAGGCAGAGGAGCATGGCGAGGAAGATGAGCACGGCCATCATCACCATCACGGCGGTAAAGACCCTCATATTTGGGTCGATTTAGCTAATGACCAGACCATGGTTGATACGATTGCAAAAGCGCTGGCAGAAAAAGACCCGGCAAACAGCGCATTCTACCTGAATAACGCTAAAGAATATAAAGTTAAGCTGGCGGATCTTGATCGCCGCTTCAAGGAAACACTATCAACCGCCAAACATAAGACGATCATTTATGGCGGACATTTTGCGTTCGGGTATTTCGCGAAGAGATACGGTTTGGAACATGATTCGCCTTATGACGGATTTTCACCGAATGCCGAGCCAAGCCCGAAGGCGATTGCCGAGCTTATCAATAAATTAAGGCAATCGGGCATGAAGTATATTTATTATGAAGAGCTGCTTGATCCTAAAGTCGCGCGGACAATCTCGCAGGAAACCGGAGCAAAGCTTGAATTGCTTCATGGGGCGCACAACGTCAGTAAAGAGGAGCTAAATAGAGGAGTGACTTTTCTTGATATCATGGAAGATAATCTGAAGAAACTAAGAGTCGGGCTTGAGTGTCAATGAGCATAATTGAAGTCAAAAATTTAACCGTCAAATACCGAGGAATCGAAGCGCTTTCGGGCGTCAGCTTTGAGGCACACACTGCCGACTATATCGGCATTGTGGGGCCTAACGGTTCAGGTAAGACCACATTGATAAAAGCGCTTTTAGAGTTGGTGCCTTATGAGGGGAAGATTTATTTCTCTGGGAGAGATTTATCTTTGCTTACAAAAGAAAAGCATATAGGATATCTTCCTCAAAAGATATCTTTTCTTGATCAACGTTTTCCAGCTACCGCTAAAGAGATAGTTGTTTCCGGGGTGTATTGCTGTAAGAAATTTCCAAAACATCTGTCCCAGGATGACTATCGGGCAGCTGAAGAGGCCATGGGGATTCTCGGAATCTCTAACCTTAGAGACCGTCCTATAGGAAGGCTTTCCGGCGGCCAGCAGCAGCGGGTTTTATTGGCAAGGGCACTGGTGCATCGGCCTGAGATTCTGATCCTTGATGAGCCGACCATTGCCCTTGATCCTCAATCGCGTCAAGCATTCTATGAGACTGTGCAAAAGCTTAATAAAGAGAACAAGGTTACCGTTCTTTTGGTTTCGCATGACATCGGTTCCGTAGGTAAATACGCGTCAAAATTATTGTATTTAGACAGACAGTTAATCTTTTACGGGACATTTGAGGAGTTTTGTAAGTCGCCGGAGATGACAGATTATTTCGGCTCCGGACAGCACAATATCTGCCACAGGCATTGATATGATGAATGTATTTCAGCAAATTCAGGAAGCGCTTCAATACGCTTTTATCCAGCGGGCGATAATCGCCGGATGTTTTATGGCGCTGGGGTGCTCATTCTTAGGGGTATTTCTTGTTTTGCGCAGGTTTTCACTCATCGGAGACGGCCTTGCCCATGTAAGCTTTGCTACCGTTGCAATCGGGCTTCTGCTGCGTGCCCAGCCGATGGTTGTTTCAATTCCGCTTGTAGGTTTAGCTTCGCTGGTTATTTTAAAGCTTAACGAGAAAGCCCGAGTTTACGGCGATGCGGCAATAGGGTTGGTTTCATCATTTGGTATTGCTTTAGGCGTGATAATCGCCAGTACTGCCGGAGGGTTTAATGTTGATTTATTCAGCTATTTATTCGGGAATATCCTTTCAGTAAGCAGCTTTGAAGTCTGGATGACAGTGGTTATTTCTTTATTAGTGGCTTTGGCGATAGTACTTTTCTTCCACGACCTATTTGCCATTACTTTTGATGAGGAGTATGCCTATGTTTCCGGCATCAAGGTAAAAATGGTCAATAAAATCCTCATACTTTTAACTTCGTTTATCGTCGTGTTGGGGATTAAGATTGTCGGAACGATGTTGGTTTCAAGTTTAATTATTTTGCCTGCGGTATCTGTTTTGCAGATAGTAAAAAGTTTTCGCGCGACAATCGCCATTGCCGGAGTATTCGCGGTTGTTTCGGTTGTCATTGGTATATTCGCATCGTATGTTTTGAATCTTCCTTCAGGGGCCACGATAGTTATGATCAATTTTATCTTTTTTATAGCTGCGTTTTTGTATGGCAGGATAAAAGGATGAAACGATTGCTAAGTTTATTTAAGTCAATGTTATTTCGCCAGTGGCTTATGATCACGGCGATTTATTCTATGTTTTCAACTTGTCCTTGTTGTGGAAAACAGGGATGCCCGGCTGGTTTGGGAATTGCAGCGGTTATCGGGCTTATTTTTACATCTATCGCGGCATTCCTGGCGGCAATAGGACGAAGATTGAACAGGGCCTTTAGGAAAACAGGAGTTAATGGAGGATGACACAGATACTTTATAATGCTTTTTCTGATACGTCTGTTTTGGCCATCTTTATTGTTTTGTGCGCCGGATTTGTTTCATCTTTGAGTTCATGCACGATCGTAAGGATTCCGGTAGTCCTTGGGATTGTTTCCGGGGCATCCGGGTCCAGAAAGAGGGCAGCTTTCTTATCGTTTTTATTTTCGTTAGGGCTGATGAGCAGCTATACCATTATCGGCATAGCTTTTGGCTTGGTGGCGAATTTAGCCGGCAAGTTGATCTTATGGAGCAGACCCATCTTCTTTGTTTCAGGTATATTGCTTTTTTTTACGGGTTTGCTGGTTGCCGGGCTCATAAAAACACGGTTCATGCAAAAGTGCCTTGCCGTTACTAATCATTTCAAGCGTTTTGGCGCCATCGGCACTTTTCTTTTTGGGGCACTCTTTGCCTTTTTTGAGATGCCGGGCTGCCCATGTTGCGGTTCAGTTCTTTTGGTTATTGTCAGCTTAGTGGCAATTAAGGGATCAGTTTTATATTCTTTGTTTGTTTTCATTAGTTTCGCCGTTGGCCAGAGCCTGCCGATTTTCTTGACTGGTTGCTCGGCGGGATTCATCAAATATCTGGCGCCCAAGGTCGAGAAATATGAGGCAGGTATTCAATTCTTGGCAGGGAATATGTTGATAGTTTTAGGGTTATTCTTTATTTTAATCGCTTAAAAACGATGAGCCATAAATTTAATCATACCTGTGGTTGTACAGAAAAGCATTGGGATAACGCAAACAAGGCATGCGAGATATTACCAAGGTGGTTATTTTGTATTCTATTCATCTTGTGTTCGTTTTATCTTTTTAAGCCGGTAATAGTCCGTCAGCTTACCAATAGGGCAGTTACTTACATATCGTATCCGCTGTATGATGAAGCTGTAAGGGAGTACAAAAAAGCCATATTCCTGGATAAGTCTAACAGCAGCCTTTATACAGGGATTGCGTATGTTTATCGCAGTAAGAATGACATTGAGAAAGCCCAAGAAACTTACCATGAAGCGATACGGTTAGACCCAGGGAATAAAGCGGCAATATTTGAGCTAGGCATGCTTTATTTTAAGGAAGCCAATTTCCTAGAAGCCGCTAAATATTTTAATATCATTTCCGATTTAGGGGAGGATGATAAAAAACAAACTGCCCTGGGGATTGTTTCTTATCATCATTCGGCGTTACGTATGCTGGTTGAATGTTACTCCGGGCTTAATCAAAAAGAGAAAGAGCAAACCGCATTGCAAAAATTGTTCTCTTTGTATCCAAAAGATAGGAAGAGGGAATATTAATGAAGAAGAATGCCGAAAACAGTGTTACAATACTTTTTACCTTAATAATTATGTTGTTGTATGCTTCTGTGGTAAGGGCCGCAGAAATTGATGAGATAAAACAGGAGGATCAGAAGGCCAGGAATTTGTCTTTTAGTCTTCTCCTAAAGGCCAAGCCGGTTTTAGAGAAGGGTAAGCCAGAGGACGTAGCGAAGCTTCCCGATAAACTCAAAGGCATGAACGGGAAGTTAGTAAGGATCAGAGGTTCTTTACTCATTCCGACTGAGGCTTGGCAACTTGATAAGCCGATAGATTTTTTCGCGGTATCTCAGAATCCCTATGGTTGTTTTTGTTGTAGCTGGGGTCCGCCGCCTACAGTCTTTAATGTTGTTTTGGTTAGGGTTAAAAAGGGTGAGGAAATGAAACAGCCATATTCTCCTCAAGTCCTAGTGGAAGGGGTATTAAGAATTGAGCCTAAATATGAGGATGGCGAACTGGTTGAATTATACAGGATATCCGAGGCAACAGCGGTGAAAAAAGGAAATACAGTTTTTTAAGTCAAATACAAAAATTCTTATATTTTGGAATAATTCTAGGTAAAATGTTCTATGCTCACACTGTGCGAGCGTAAAATAGTTTAGTTTTTTAAGAAAACTGTGAGAGGGCAGGTTCGTTATTCTTTATGCGTTCCCCGGGTAGGTGGTGAGGTAAAGTTATTAAAGACATAGAATCTACAGGAGAAGTTGAACTTTTACGACTTTCAGCCGAGGAATAGGTTAAAAAGGATTAGGTTGGGTTAAGAAGGGTTAAGTTTAATTAAGAATAAAGCAACAAATCGCAACAGGATTAAGTATTAGTTCGAGCCCCGTCAGGGACCCCATTTTCTATTTCCTTGGTTTTCGACGATGGAGCGCCAGGGATAACGGTATGAAATTGCTAAACTTCCGTTATTCAGGGATATGTTCGAGCCACAGCTGCGCAGAAAATCGCGCTGGGCTTCGAGATTTGCCTCCGCTGCGATGCAAGTGGCTTGGTGAGCAAGAGTTAGAAAACTTTTCATCTGTTCGAGCCATTTTCCGTCCTGGGTCGTAGGGTTCCTTTCGAGCTCAACTTTTTGATTAAGAAGTTGGGCTTTTTTCTCCCGATACTCCTCAACCGAAATCGTATTATCCATAAACAGATCAAGCAGAGTTTTTAACTTTTCCTCAATTTCCTTTAGCTTAATTTCAGCGTTACGCTTAGCAAAAATTTTATCCGCTTCAAGCAGCGTTTTTTCGCGCTCAAGCTCTTTCATCATTGGAGAAAAAAGCCCATCGTCCAGCGCAACCTTCTCGATGGCCTCTTTGACTTGTTGGGCGAGATTTTCCTCTCGGACATATTTTGACTGTGCGCAAGGCCCGCGCTTCTTAGTGCAGTGATAATAAGCGTGGCCCCTTTGGAATTCAGCTGTTATCTGGCAGCCACACTCCTCACACCTTATAAACCCACGAAATACGAAGTAATGATTTTTGTTTAGTATCGGCTTACTTCTAAACTTTATTACCTCTTGCACCTTATCAAACAAATCTTTGTCTATAATAGGGGAGTGGGAACCTTGGAAAATCTCGCCCTTATACACAAAGAGGCCGTAATAGAAGGGATTCGTCAGGATTCTATGGACGTTGCTGAAAGAGAGTGGTTTCTTCTGTCTCTTGCTCACCAAGCCAAAAGCCGTCGCCAATTTTCTCAGCTCAAGGAGCGAATACTTGCCTTCAGCGCACAAGGCATACAACTTTTTAACTAAAGGTGCGTTTGCTTCATCAACGATTATCTTACCTCTGTCGTTTGTGTAGCCAATCGGCGCAAAACTGGGGTATTCGCCAAGCCTAACCTTTTCGCGCAAGCCACGTTTAGTGTTTTCGCTTAGATTATCAACATAGTATTTACTTTGGCCAAAGATAATGTTCAGCATAAACTTGCCTTGTGCGCTGCTGTCGAAGCGATAAGTAGGAAATTTGAGGTCAGTAATCTTGCCCGTATCTACTAAATAAATAACTTTTCCGCCATCTATCGAGTTGCGCGCAAGTCTATCCGGATGCCAGGAGATTATGCCGGACGCTTCGTCTTTTTCGATTCGTTTTATCATCTCGTCAAATATCGGGCGTCCGGGTGACTTCGCCGTGCGTGCTTCTTGGAATTCTTGCGCTATCTCTAAGCCTTGTTGAACTGCGTATTGCCTAACTTCTGTGAGTTGCGACTGAATAGAGAGGACTTGTTTATCTTCTGTATCGGTAGACTTGCGCGCATACAGGAAATATTTCATCTCTACACCTCCTTAGAAAATTGGCGACGGCTTACGTCTAGAATTGGCGTTTGCATCGCAGCGGGTGCGCCGCTTGCGGCGCACAATAAAAATTTTTGGGATTCATCATAATCCCAAAAACTTTTATAGGCAAATTTCGAAGCCCAGCGCGATTTTCTGCGCAGCTGTGGCTCGAACATATCCCTGAATAACGGAAGTTTAGCAATTTCATACCGTTATCCCTGGCGCTCCATCGTCGAAAACCAAGGAAATAGAAAATGGGGTCCTTATTACTCTTCAATTCGAAAGAATTTTGCGAAATAGCGTTCAATTTTTTCTCCCCCTGGTAAAGCCCTGAAACATCCCTCTATCCCGCGCCCCCCTGCAAACAAAATCTATCCCAGAAACAACCTCTGCCTGCAGAAGGCAGGACACCGGCCTATCCTTTATGGCCGGGTGCCTAGCCATTCGATAGGCCAGGGTGCTTGCCCCGAATTTTGCCGTTCTGTCTCTAATACCCGGGTAAAGCTGGTCTCTAAGGAAACAGCTATGATGCACCGCGCCCTTGGGGGCGCTCCCACATTGCCCGGTCTTCCGCTCCCCCTCGCTTAGGGCTCGGGGTCGCTTGGCGGCCGCTTAGGTCAGCGGCCTTCTTGT
>JBAZLB010000009.1:0-67364 GCA_041650495.1 Candidatus Omnitrophota bacterium
GGCAAGGTCTCGTAATTCTCCCTCTTCCATGCCCTTCCATTGGGTTAGGACAGAGCGAGTATCAAGCCCAAGCCCCTTCTCTTGGGCTTCTTGTATTACTCTTATGATTTCCTCAGGAGACCAGCTCCTAATTCGTGGCGGGATTGGCAGATTGTATCCTGCGGCCTTTACTGCTTCTTGCCACGAACTAAAATACAATTTGCGTTGCATAACCGTCACATAAGCTAAGTACAATAGATGGGCAAGGTCTCGTAATTCTCCCTCTTCCATGCCCTTCCATTGGGTTAGGACAGAGCGAGTATCAAGCCCAAGCCCCTTCTCTTGGGCTTCTTGTATTACTCTTATGATTTCCTCAGGAGACCAGCTCATACGTCTCGGAAGACTATGCCCTGCATCCTCTACAGGCATATTAATCAAAGCCTTAACGGTCTCTTCATCAAAGTAACCGCTAAGATAGGCTTCAAGGGCATCCTGGTAATATTCCTTTAACAGCCTCAAGGTGTAGCATAAGATGTCTTTATGCTCATCTGATGCTGTCTGAATATCAGTCCAGAAGCAACCAAGCTCCTCTAGTATTGCTCTTAGCTGGAATTGCTGTCCATTTTCATACAAACCACACTTTTCAAAAACTTTAGAAAGTGTATTCTTAATAGTATGCAGGGAGATGCCTAACATCCTAGCCATAGTGTGGTTATCTATGTATAAAGTATATAACAAGGCTATTTGTATTTGTCTTGGGTAAAGCCTCAAGGATTGGGTATCTGTTGGTGTTATATCCGGAGACGAAGGACGAGGAAGCAGGCCTAAATTAACAGCATGTCTGAATGCTGCATGGCGCCCTTTTACACCTAGAGCCCTAGTTGTTTCCAAGATATTGTTCTTGATAGTCTGTGTACTATTACCACGCCCAAGCCTAAAGGCAATCTCTTTATTGGAAAGGCCCTGCCCTACCAACCTTAAAATCTGTATTTTTAGGGGAGTTAATCCTCGTGGCAGTTTATCAGGCACCCTCGTTGCAACTAATCCATAGCATGGCAAAAGGTTACAAAACAAATCCTTAAAGGAAGAAGCCGGTAAACCCGTTGCCTTAGATAAATCTATCCCCGGGGAGAACCCGTAGGATTCGCCCGAAAACGCAAGGATTAGCGCGTGGCAGTCTAGGAGGGCGGTGATGAAAAAAAGAATGAACAGGAAGCCCGTAGCTATAATAATTATCTGAATCGCATATACGATGAGATTGCTCTTAATGAACCCATGCAGCCATTCGTGGGTGAGGAGACAGAAGAGCCTGTTGTAGTTAGAGTTGCGCCAGGCTTCGCTGACATCACGCCGCCATCGGAGGAAGGTAGTAAATCGCGCAATCTCGCGCGAATCGGCAAAGATACCCCACCACTGTCCGGCGCGTGCCTCCTGGGGCGAAAGTTCGTTTAATGATTTCCGGGCGAGGAGCGCATGCGCAAAAAGCATTGCCGCGGTACAGGCAAAAACGATAGCCAGAGGCTTACACAAAAACAGAGCCGCCACAGCCAAACCAGCGGCAAAAACTGCAGCCAAGGCGGTCTCTTGAATAGAAGCCTTCGCCGCGGCGTGCCCATTTGTTACATCGGTCTTCTCGTTTGCTCTTATCGCTTGCTCAGGGCTCTTGGAAACTTCGGCATCGCCCGAACCTTCTGTATCCAGATGGGTGATTATCGGCATAGGTAATGAATCATCATAAGCTAAGAAACTGACCTTAGCTATAACGACTCCCCTTTGCGTATCATTCCAGATAACTATATGGCCGCCCATTCTTTGCACGGCCCTCAATACGAATGGCAATCCGATCCCAGAGGCGAAATTTTTGCGTTTGGTATCTAAGGTGAAGATAGCCTGCTGACCTGTCGCTTGGTCAATAGCAAGCCTCTCTTCTTCTATTTCTCCCGGGTTTTCAACAGTAATATCAACGTTAGGGCCATTTCGACTGACTCGCACCACTACCTCTGCTTGCCCGTCACTACGGCTGATATACGCACGCTCTAATGCATGAAAGCCATTGGAGACGAGGCGCTCAAGGGCAAGATGAAGTAAAGCGCGATTAACCAGTGCCCGCATAGGGCCTTTTCCTATTTCAATCTGAACAGGATACGTTTCCCCTTTCGACTCCCACCGAGCCGTAGGTAACCATTTATCCAATGCGACTGGCTCAAGATAAGTTTGCATATCTTGGGGAAGAACGAGAAAAACCAACAGTGCCTCAAAGACCTGACACCACCCTTGAAGAAAATCCTGGTCTTTTTGCCGCTTATCCTCCGCAAGGGCGTCAACTATTAAGCTCAGAGAAGTTCTTAAGGAATTCAAGGCTTGTATGCACCCAGACAGAAAAAAGAGATACTCTTCTTGAATGCTAATTAATTCTTGTTCCGTACAGCATGATTTTATACTCTTTGCTAATTCTCTATAGGTAGCACTGAGTTCATTCCACCCTTTCTCAAGAAACGCCGAGAAAATCTCTTTGGCAGATGATGCTCCGTATGGCTGTAACATCCAATCTATTGCCGTTGTCAACGCGCCAAAAGACAATGGGTCTCCATGTTGTAAGAGAGCTATAGTTATAGTCAATGAGGCGGCGAGCTCTGAGGCAAACTCAGTATTGATATCAGCGGCAGCGCCTTCAAGCTGGAGGGTCCGTTCTTTAGCTTCCTGGACTGCTGCTGCCGGCTCCATCCTGCGGCCAACCACTGATGAGGCGTAAGTATTATCAGCTGCTGCTAAAGCCTCTTGCCACGAATCAAAATACAATCCGCCTCTTGTACCTATCGCAAAATAAGCTAAGTACAATCTATAGGCAAGATCTCGTAACTCTCCCTCTTCCATACCCCACCATTGGCTTATTACAGATTGAGGATCAAGCCCAAGCCCCTTCTCTCTTGCTCTTCGTATTACCCTGACGATTTCCTCCCAAGACCGTATCCTGGTTCGTTTCTGTCTTGGCAGACTGTATCCTGCGGCCCATACTGCTTCTTCCCACGAATTAAAATGCAACCTGGGTTCGGCGATTGTCGCCAAATAGACTAAGTACAATCTATAGGCAAGATCTCGTAACTCTCCCTCTTCCATACCCCACCATTGGCTTATTACAGATTGAGGATCAAGCCCAAGCCCCTTCTCTCTTGCTCTTCGTATTACCCTGACGATTTCCTCCCAAGACCGTATCCTGGTTCGTTTCTGTCTTGACAGACTGTATCCTGCGGCCCATACTGCTTCTTCCCACGAATTAAAATACCGACCTGCCACAAAATAAGCTCTATACAATTGATGTGCTATACCATCTTTGTCCTCTTCTTGCTCCCTCTGACGCATAATATCTGTGTAACGCAAACCAAGCCCTGACGCAGCAGCTGCTTTAATTATTCCGATTATTTTCTCTCGAGACCACCTTGTATTTCCAAGATGGAATCGCCCTGGATCAACTCCAGCCGCTTCTAATGCGTCTTTCCATGAAACAAAAAACTTCTTAAAAATTCTATATGCTTGCCTAAGAGCTCTTAAGGCCTCTTTTTGTGCCACAGTCAATTCTGGATGTCGCTGCTCCCAACCCCAGCAAACGACTCCGGCATCAAGACTCAAGCCAAGACGTTCTGCATCTTGAATTGCCCTGATAATATCATCACGAGTTAGATTCTGCGGTGAACGGGATGATTGCTGTGATGAACATGATGATTGCCTCGTTATAATTCTTGGCAATCCTCTCTTTTCTAAGAGTTTGTTTACGCGTTGAAGAAGCTGACTTACCGCCTGTCTTGTAATCCCATACTTAGTTGCCAACTCCTGCAGGGCAACATCCAAGATTACTATATCTTGCCTTCCGCTTGCTTCTTGGGCAATACCCATCAAATACTCTCTTAATGCTTGCCCCCCGGCTGGTTTGGCATTATTAACACTTACCTTATCTACACCTACACACCTTAATGCCTGAGTGAAAAATATGCGATATTCGCATTCCTGTTTGGGGTTAGCCTGATGGGTCCTCTCGTGGTCTTGCAGGAATTGGATGAAGTCGTCGATTTCTGAATCCTTGTAGGTGGCAGGAAGAAGGGCTCTTATGACTTCAAAGTTGGGTTGGTTATCCGGGCCACGGATACGGCCAGAGTAGGTTATCCCCTTAGTAGCTATATCAAAGCTGGCCAAGGGCTCATCCTGACTTAAGCCTAAAATCTTATACAGGTTTTCGGTTATCGCCAATATCCTCTTGTAAAAAGAGATATCAATGCCTGCAGGAGGGTTATTTACAAAGCTACGTAAGTGAAAGAGGCTAAACTTGCGTGGCGCTGGCGGATGCGAAAGGCCAAAGAAATCGGCCACACGTTTTGTGTCTTTAGCAAAAGTAGCTGCCAATAACGCCCGTGTCTTTATGCCCTTATCTGAATACATGTTCCATATAATAAACACCAAGGTGATAAAAACCATTGAGCCCATCCAGAAGTAGCGGGGCGCGATAAAATTTAGCACCCATAACCCGCCTAACACATACCCGATATGTTTAATAATATTCCCTAACCCCGAGAAGAGCAGGTATTTTAAAAATGGGTATTTTAAACATCCTGCTGCAATTCCTGTAAAATCAGCAATGGGGATAGGGCTGGCATAGGTAAGAAAGATAAACAGCCAACCCCATTTTTGTAGCCTTCTTTGTAGAGAGGTATACATAGGATTTTGTTTATCAAAGATAAACTGGCCGCTTGCCCCTAAGATATAACTTGAAGGCTGGCCCAGCGTTGCGCCAATTCCTGCTAATATCCCTATCACGTAAGGATTTAACGCCTTTGTCAGCTGAATAACCGCAATAAGGCCGGAAGTGGGAAAGATAATGGTTAAGCTACTAATGAACGGAATCGCAAATGCAGCGGCATACCCTAAATTGCCTAACCCCGCAATTATCCTATCCGTAAAGACGAAGATAAAGACTGACAAGATTAAGATTAAAATAACTATGGCAACTTGAAACAGCCGTCCCTGAGAGCGCATGATTCCAATAACCATAATAGACTGTGCGTATAAGGCAATCCTTCTTACCAATATTCCAGCCAAGGATGCCAAAAAGAATAATTCTGTATCCAGCATTGCCAGGATTTCGTTTGCTATGCCCTTGGCGATATGACTGATGAGTTCGTGGTAGAGGATTTTTAATTGCTTATTAGGAGACTGGTTGAAGAAATCTACAACGTGGAAATAGGCTTCTTGTTCTTGAATTCTTGCGGAGGCAATATAAGGCAGGCCGGTTACGGGGTCTTTCCCTAATTTCTCTGGGTTGCTGGAGAGATAGAATCTTAGCTGGGGCAGTAGCTCATTCAATCTCTTGGTTAACCCAGGAGGCCCAGTCTTGGTAATTACCTCTAATAGTTCGTTTAGCCTTTCCAGGAAGACCGCTGCCTGATCTTGTGAGAGGCCGTGAGTGAGATTGCCGTCATGGAGGTCTTGGAGTGTAAAAGCTTGCGACGTCCAGCCCTTGCCAAACCCCTGCCCTGCTTGCTCTTGAGCCTCCTGAGAGACAGATAAGTTGAATGTTACATAAAGACTAGGGTCAAAAATAAGCACATTATACGTAGTCGTATCTACTTGCCTTATTACTTTTCTCTTTGTTTCCTTTTCTATTTGGGCCACTAGAGCTCTAAAAGTAATATCTTCTTGAAATAAATTAAAAACAAAAAATCCATCATTAGAAAGCTGATTTATTAAATCTATCAAGTGTCTCAAGAATCTTTCTCTAGGAGATCCCCCTAAGAGGTATGAAATACCACTGAAGCTATAAATCATATCTATGCCTCTCTTCTCAGTAACTTCTTCTATTTTTTTTCTAAGATTTTCCGATGTATCTACAATGTATAAAACATTATCCGCAATATGAGCGGCAGTGTAATACGTATCTCCAAAAGCTATTATCCGAACATTATGATTAGGCCCTAATTCTCTCTTTAATATATCATTCAACCCATTTACTGCAGTTAAGTCACCCGGACCCCATTCCAAAACATAAACCGGTTGATTGCCTCTAGACTTTGCTAGTTCAACGATCCGGGAAGATACAGAATGACCTCCTAATATCTTCTGAAAAGCCGAATCAATTCTCAAAATAGTAGCGGATGAGAGCCACCACTTAAAACCCAGTCTAATCTCAAGCTTTCCTTCTCCGGAATCATCTATAATTATGCCGCCCTGTTGTTGAAGTCCATGTATCTGTTGTTTGGTTAAGTGAGAGTTAAATATAACCCTGCCTCCCCATACTGTCTGCGAACTAACAGAATCAACCGCAGCCGAGGCGGCGGAGCGAGTTCTGGGTTGCTCTGTGGCTGATACAACTTCAACCTCTGGCACTACAGTGGTAGGCGCGGTGGGGGCTTTGGCAACGGCTAGCGGTAATGAATTTGGCTCCTGCGGATATAAAACCCTAAAAAATGGAAAACGTTGAGTCCACCTTAATTCATGTGCTTCACGATTAGTGAAGGGTAACAACCCTATTCCTGGGCCCCATTTAAAATAGGGCATATCGATAAAGGCTCCTGCTCGCAGTTGAGCCGGGAGATATTCTGCTTCTCTGTGAATATATACAATGGAACCCAATAATTCTACAGGCCCTACATAACATCCGGTATTATTCCTAAACCACAATTTGATAATTCCTCCTTCTTCAATCCTTACGATATATCTGATCGAATAGCCTACGCCTCCTTCTTCTCCCCCTATGGATTGTCCTGTATCGCCGAGATATACAATAGTTCCCACGGGAAGATCCTTAAGAACTAAAGAATCAGCTCTCCTCCATTGGGTATCCGAATCAGTTATGAGTCCATGAACTGGCGATCGTTCACGACAAGAAATCTCATCAACAGACCACTCTTTTCCTTTTGCAGCGTTTTCGACTGACGGCGCATGTCCACGGGCAGTGGATAATTTTTCTCCTCTACAGGCACTGATAAATGACTGCACAGTCATAGCGATAAAATCAATATCAACGCCATCAGTGCCTATCAACTGCGCTACCATCCCCTTTACCAAAACCCTTAAGCTGTCTGATTTATGCGCTAACTCACTTTCATCACAAATCGCAAGCCCCCTTAATCCCTCCATACCTAATCTCTGGCTTAATTCAAGCATTACATCAACTGCCTGCTCTGCCTGCTTGGCCATAGTTAAAATTATCTCCGGGGATAAAGATGATAGGCTGCTGCGTACCAATGTATACCTGTCCTTCTGTTTATCGGTAACACATGAGTCCTGTAGTAATTCAACAAAAAGGGCAAGCACTATGCCTTTAATTAAGTTATCGCTATCCAGCATCCCCTCTGCCCTAACATATTCTCCCTTTCCGCCTGAGATACTCTTATGTATATTGCTCATAATCGGATTCCGCTCATCCGCAGCTGCCTGAATTGCCCCTCTGTATTCTTCTACAGGGAAAACGCTGTCTGTACGCAAGGCATTAATCTGATTTGGCTCAAAGAAGAGGCGGATACTCTTTAAAATCGCCACAACCTCCTGAATACCTACAATACCCTCAACAAGCGATACTACCGCATGAACTAACTCATGGGATATCACGTAAAAAAGCAGATAATCACTTTCAAAGGCAGCGCAGCTGAGGATAACTCTATTACGCTCTATGCGCGCCAGGCTCCCTTCTACAATTACAGGCACTATCTCAAATTCATTGACTAGAATAAATGGCAGTGGGCCATAACGTTCATATAAAATCCTTAAACACTTAAGCACCCTGTCTTTATAGCTTGACTTCTGTTCTGTAAATACTGTCCCGCTACATAACTCTTCACCCACAGAACCTATTTTGAAACTAAATGCCGCTACTCCCCCTCGCTGATTGCTGGCTAAATAGCAAGAAGCACTTGTGATGTCTTTGCTGGCCGGGTGAACATTACTCTTCCGGGATTCATAGATATAATCTATGTATGCTACTATGGCCGGAACCACTATTAGGATTCCAAGTGCCACCAACCCAATCCAGTTTTCTTTAAATAAATCCAAAAAGTTGTTATTTGAATTGACATACTTTCCTAAACGCGGTATAGCCCTGAAGACGACGACAAAGAACGCCAGGACCCCAAAACTCATCCCTATTGCCGCATGTATCCAATCCATTCTATGAGTATACATAATACTGCCCGCATCCGTAGTCTGCGATTGAGCAACTGTTTTAGGAAATAAACGATTGATAAATCTCAGTGTTTGCGGTAATGTAATATCGCTTAATAACCATTTTAAAAACACTGCTACCTTACTATCATTCAGCCTATCGCGCATCGTAATTAAAATGAAGAAAGAGATTACAACGACAATCTCCAGGATAAAATCAGATAAAGAAGGGTAGATGCCTGTTGTTTTGAAAGGATATGTTTTGGTGTTATATATAGCCAGCTTATACATCATAGCAGGAAAGGCTTCAGTAAAGCCAAAGATGGCTATTGCGAAGATGACAAGCGTATAGAGCCACTCAGTGTATGTCCGCATTCTAAAACTAACCACATAATGATATAACTGGGTTCTCATAGATGAATTAAGCCTCCCCCATCCCGAGGTAAACTTAATCACTCTTAATACCCCGGCATAGATGTAGTGAGCGGCTATGCTTAACATAACCGTATAAAAAATCCCTCCGGCAGCATCTGAGAGATACGCCGCAGGAAGCTTGACATAGAAAGGAACCGGCTGATGATTATTCTCCAAGGCAATACGCATACCCTGGATGAAAAAATAATTAATATGCACCAAAACGCAACAGATGATTGCAAGGGGACTTAAAAAGGGAATGGTGACCTTAAGTCTAGCCCCTAACTTAATAGCAATCGCCGGGACTATCCGTGTCCCTGCCTTACCCTCCAGGGCATCTAAAAGATGCCTGCCGTCAGTAATAATCGCCTGCTGGCCTCCCCTGTTTATAAAATCAACAGCTGCCTCTATCTTTGGTTTCATACTGCCTTCTTCAAAATGGCCTGCTGCCATATATTCCTGGGCCTGATTAACAGTTATGATATCCAGCGCCTGCTGGCCGGGGGTATTAAAATTAAGATATACCTTATCCACGGCAGTAAGAATGATAAGCGTCTTTGCGCCTATAAGATACGCCAATAATGCCGAGGCCCTGTCCTTATCAATAACCCCCTCGAAACCCTCAAGCCCTCCTTCTTGCGCATAAGCCACAGGGATACCTCCTCCTCCGCAGGTAACCACAATGGCCCCCGATTCAAAGACAGCCCTCACCGCATCTATATTAATAATATCCACAGGTATAGGAGAAGCAACCACTCTTCGATAGTGTTTTGGGCCCGGGCGATTCTTCTCTGCCACTACCCACCCCTTTTCCTGGATTAACCTATCAGCTTCTTCATTTGTATACCATGGCCCTACGGGCTTATTCGGACTTAGTATACTTAGGTCATCCCTATCTACCAATACTTCCGTAACCAAAGGCACTATGTCTTTTCTGATACCCATCCGGCTAAGTATATTGGCCAGCTCTCTCATGATAATATACCCCATAGACCCTTGAGTAGAGGCGCCCAACACATCCAAAGGAAAACTGGTTAACCCTTCTTTTACGCCTAACTCATCGCGTAGCATCGCCTCCCCTGCCTGCGGGCCATTGCCATGGGTAAGCAATATCCGGTGTCCTCTGGCAATCATCTCTGCTACCGGTGAAAGCATACTCCGCAAACTAAGAAGCTGCTGCGCATAAGTCTTGCCTTCAAAGGCATTGCCTCCAAATGCAATTACCGCCACATCACTACACATAGGCACTTCTTGAGAAGGACCATCTCCAAACAACCTACCATGAGCGTTTTTCAAGCGGGAGATTCTCTTGATAAATGATAATATCCATGTTTTTAACTCCGCGATTAACCGGGAATAATTGGTAGAAGATAATAAAGGAAGGAGGACAACAAAGAAAATGGCTATAATAACTGTGGGAGAAGCGCAAAAAAGAGTCAGTTGGGTAGGCCTGCCCTCAGTTTCTGGAGGGCCGCGGATATCCATATTGTCGCCTGTTTGACTGCCAGGCTTATGCATTGTCAATTGCCATTTATCTGCTGCCTCTTCCACAAAGAGAAAATTTACTCCCTCCATAGTTGCCAATGCCTCATCCCGCGCCTTTAGAGAAATCAGTAAAATACTATTTTGCTCTGATGGGAAGGTGGCTAACCGCTGCCTGCGCTCAGCCGCAGATAACCCTAAGGCATTGGTTATCCGGTGAATATCCAAGCCCTTTTCGATAATAGCTGCCGTATCAGAAAGCTCAACCGCGATTACCACAGGAACAGGCATATATCTTTCAATTATTTCTATAAGCTTAAATATTTTCTGCACCTTGCTATGTTTTATGCGATGTTCACATAGCCACTTTATATCAAGACGAACTGTCCTCAACCCCTTTATTAGTTCCCGACTGGATCTATTAGTTCTCTGCGCCTCTTTTTCTTTAAGGTATCTGTCCAATACCTCCGCTCCCTTTGTCTGCAGATAGTCTAACGCAACCAGAACTTTGCGCAGTAAAGCTAGCCGGTAGTTTAGCGCACCGCAGCAAGATGTCACCATATACGAGTTGTTTAATTCCTCTCTCGCAACTTCCTCTGCTCTTTTGCTGAGTTGTCTAATCCTGTTTAATCTTTCCTGTGTTAAATCAGCGAGGCTTGAAAACATCTTTCTTGTATCTTCCAGGTCTGCCTCAACAAGCAGCTCATCACAGCTTAAACTCAAGTGTATCTGTAAAACTCCGATGAGCTTATCCAATTCCTGTCGTAATCTTAACAGATAAATATCAAGCAGGCCTCTTAACATACTGCGTATCTTTTTCCATTTTGCCAGGGCCTGGTAATCTTCATCAACCCACAAAGGCGGCTGCAAATTAGTTGTATCGGCTAAGGCAAGACCTGTTGGCTTGCTTATTAAATCCTGCAATTGACGAATAGCTATACCCGCCCCGCGGGAAATCAGTCTTTCAAATTCTAATCTATCTTCCGGAGAATACGCTGCATATATATCTATCGCTATCCTGCGCATTTGCGCCTCGTCAGTTTTAATTCCGCCTTGACCAAAATCCGTTTCCTGCTCCAGAAAAACAAAGATCTCTTCTAACAGAAAGACCAGTTTATCCGAAGGCATCCGTTCAAGAAGGCCTCTTACTTTTCCTTCTCCCTGAGTAATTATGATCCTGGCTATGGTAAATGCGCTTATCTCATTGAAGAATAATAAATCCCGCCCTGCGAGCATTTTGTAATCGCATGCTGCTGCGCTTAAAATCTTGACCTGGATTTCCTGATCTAATTGCATAAAGACGCGCTGCATCAACGGATGGATCCCTTTCCCGCACATAAGCAACATACCTGCAACCTTTAGCCCCTCTTCTCCTAAAGAAGCGCATAAACGAAGCAACCTTGTGATTTCAAGCTCTGCCTTAAAAACATCAATATCATCTGTAGTCATGATATTATCAATTATACTCTTTGCTGACCGCAGGAAAACAAGCCCGCCTGCATGCTGGGCGCACTCCTTAAGGACTCCCAGCGCCCATGCATGATGGCTCCTATAGTAATCCTCCCAAGAAGAAGGATAACGCTCGTATCCCACCTGTGATCTTGACTGCACATATGCGATCTTTATTACCACATCATCAATCTCAATCGCGCCTTCTATATCTTGCGGCCTGTTAAATGCCCTCTCTATTCTTTCTGCATCATGCGCTAAATATAACGCTAAACTTGCCTCTTCCCTATCCCTCATGAACATATCATCCCCGTAGTCAACGGGAACACGCATAAGCCCGCCTAAAGGATTAAGCACAGCCTTCTCATCTTTAGTCGCAGGATCAAATGCCAATATTCTACCCTGAGACTTACTGTATGTATACCGATGCGGCTTCCCGCGGTACTTATCGCCTACAAGGCCTTCTCCAAACCCCTGCACCAGTTCAATAACTATAATATCTGTATTATGTCCTTCAGGGTCTGCAGTATGTATTACAAAAGCATATTGTGCCTGTAGCGACCTCGTAATTTGTATGGAAGGATACACATTGAAATGGTCTATGCCTAATTTCTCCCTTTCAAGATAAGCACCCACTCCCCATATGGAAGCCCATGCCTTTTTAATAGCATCCCGCGCATCTTCCTTGCTGACATTAGGAAATGTCCCATAAAGCCCCGCCCCAAAGCCCGGGAAATCCGGCAAATCCTCGGCATTAGTACCTGTCCTTATAAAAACCCCGCCCCTGACCGCCTCATTCTCTATTACATCTTCTATACTATCATAATCGTTTTCCCCTGCCTCCCCTGACCAGATTTCTTCAGGAACCGGCACCTCTATAATTAATGATTGTATACGGCTAAGTTTCAATCGGATATCATCAATATCTTCTTTATCAATACTTTCTAATATATGCTTTATCTGTCCTATAATTTGGGGGTTGACAGCCAACACCTTCATAAAGGTGGCATATGGTATTACGCCCCCTAAATGAACACAGGAACTAATCACATAAGTAGGCGTATGCAAAGGCTGTAAATGCTCCTTTATCAATGCGTCGTTTAAGATGTAGAGGCTGGCAAATTTGAAGCTTGCCTGTGCCGGGTCTCCTGTTTCATACCATCTCAATATCGTACTTGCGGTTGTTAAATCTACTTCGGAAAGGACAGGCCTTGGCATTGCGGGCTTATAACGCTGGTAATACGCTATCTCTTCAGGGGTTGCCGGCCTTAATATAACTCCCTTTTTCGTAGAATTAAGATAAATCCATTTACCGTTTAATGCCCTGAGCGCACCCGGGCTATCAGCAACTATATGAGGTATGCCCCAGAAACGCGCCCTTACCTCGGCATGTGATAATACTGCTGATTCGCTGAAGGTTATGATTGCCATCGGCCTTTTAAATCCGGGGTCTTCAGTAGGATAGGAATCAACGGCTACTATTTCATAATCTTCTATCGAAAAAAGATCCATATAATTGGTAGCGACATTAGGAATAACCTTCAAAATACCCACACTCTCCCCGAATACTTTAGGACGCGCAAAAAAAGCAATAGTATCCAATACCGCCTCGTCTTCATCCGCTATCCCCTTGGCAATATGGCTTACCACTTCGTGATACTGGATTTCCAATTGCTTATCAGGAGACTGGTTGAAGAAATCTACAACGTGGAAATAGGCTTCTTGTTCTTGAATTCTTGCGGAGGCAATATAAGGCAGGCCGGTTACGGGGTCTTTCCCTAATTTCTCTGGGTTATTGGAGAGATAGAATCTTAGCTGAGGCAGTAGCTCATTCAATCTCTTGGTTAACCCAGGAGGACCGGTCTTGGTAATTACCTCTAATAGTTCGTTTAGCCTTTCCAGGAAAACCGCTGCCTGATCTTGTGAGAGGCCGTGAGTGAGATTGCCGTCATGGAGGTCTTGGAGTGTAAAAGCTTGCGATGTCCAGTTCTTGCCAAATTCCTGTTCTGCTTGCTGCTGGGCCTCCTGAGAGACAGGAAGCGGGTAAGTTTCTGGCGGGGCGGAGGCAGGCCTACTTCTGCAAGGTAAAGCCAAGCCGATGCCTACTAATATGTCCTCCTTAACGGTATTTATTTCCTTGCCAAACCCCGGTATATTATGCAATGTATAGAAGAAACGCGCCGAGGCATAAAACCGGCGCACTGCCAAATCCATCCTCTCCTGTATATCTTTCTCTCCGCTGCTGAAATAAACAAACAGGTTCAATTCTCCTTTTTTATGCCTTCGGCCTGCTTCTACCTGGAATATATTTCGTAAGGAATCCGGCAGAACAGGAGAAGTAATTAACTGTGCCTCCACCGCAACACAAATGCCCGCATCGTTGCGCAAATAACCTGCTAAATCTTGCTCAGAAAACCCGAGATGCAAGGCAATCACCTTTTTTACCGCCTCTTCTTTCTTCCCTAAATAATCCCTTAATCCTTCAAGGCCTTTTTTCTCAAAACGGTCCAAGGCAGTGTTAACCATCCATAAGAAACTTACATCCACCAAAGCATTCTGCCTCTGGCGGATGTCGCTGATACCTTCGGTAATAATGCGCTTCATCTGTATATGCCAGGAAGGATGCATCGTGCGGCGGTTCCTTTTTAGATAATCCAGATACCTGCTTTTTAAAATACCGGCCTGTGCTGTATTCGGATAATACCTTTCGTATTTCTTCAACCTTTCGACGGTTTGGGCATAAATTCCTTCTAGAGCAACGGAAATTTCCTCCTTAAGCGCCTCAGGGCTTAATCTGATTAAAGCCGGCTCCGCCGCCGCATTTATAGGCTCTACTACAAGCCTAAACCAAATTCTGCTAATTATATCTTTCTTTTGTTTGCCAGGAGAAAGAGAATCTACCTGGGCCGAAATAGCCTCTTCTTCGGTAGGATAAGATTCATGGAGGTTGACTTGCCAAATGAGAAATATGATATCCCTTAAGGAATACCCTGCCTTAAGAAGTAATATGGCAATACTAAGCCAGTTCAAATGCCAGACAATTTTACCATTAATACGCTCAGCAACCGGCGGGCCGCAAGTCTTGCCTGAACGCGCTAAATACTCCTCCAAATAAACCAGCATATCCGCCAACCTCCAGAGACCGGATGCATCCGGATTATCCTCCGCTGCTTTATAGATAACTACGGAATAAATAGGATGGGCATCAAAACCATTATCTTTTAAATACTGCTTGAATTTTACCGCCCCTTCTGCTTGCCCTATGGCAAACAACACCGCTGGGATTTGCTGAATAACCTGCGGGTCCAAATCCATAGTAATGCCCTCCGAAAGAATACTCTTTATCCCCCGGCGCGCGGTAGCAGAAATAAGAGTTACTAAATTATCTATGTTACGGCTCAGTTGTTTCTGCCTTTCTTCTTCTTTTACTGAATCGGCGAGAATACCGGATAAAACAACAATAAGCGCCCTCAGTTCTTTTACATCGGTTACTGTATATCCTGCTTTCTCCAATGCTTCAAGCAACGCCTGCTCAATTAACGCCTCGGAAAACACCTCTTCTGTCCAAATTTCAAATAATTTCATGCGGACTGTTTCTAAATCTTGCTCTATTTTTAATCTTAAAACATAAAGCTCAAAAACCTTATTAAGTATAACTATGCAATTATCATCTATCCTTCCGCCTAAAGCACTTCTAATCATCTCCTTGCTAAATACACCCCGCTTAACCATATTCTTTACTGCCGCCTCCAAAACACCAATAGGGATACCATTTATTTGAGCTACAAAGCTCAACAAAGCATTTGTCTTCCTCTCTAATCTAACAATCAAAGCTAAAGACTCTCGACCCCTCTTTTGCCATTCGTCGCCCCCTTGGACTATAGGGTTAGGCCCGCTTCCTCTTTCATCGGCATACAAGAATAAAAATGTATGCAAAATACTTATTCTCACTTTTAAGAGTATTGATTTTATCCTTAATAAAACCTGGCTTCTCTTATCGCTTCTATTTAAGTGCGTGAGGATACCCCTAATACAAGCAATATCTTGCACTACGATGCCTAAACCGTCAGAAAACGGCAAAGACAGAAACTGAAATACCGAAGTCAATAGCAATAATACAAAGGATGCCTGGCTTAAAGGGTCTTTTGCCTCAAGCATTATCTCTAACTCCGCCCCGTTTCCTCCTGACAATATTTCCAACATTAAAGACCAGAATAAGCCGGAGGCCAAAGGCCCACAAAGGTATATCAATAAAGCCTGCCAGTGAAAGACAGGTTTTTCTATCACAAGCCCCAGGCTATACAAGAACATAAGCGGGCTGGTAATGACTAAGTTACATTTGACTTTCAGGAGGTGCGCGGCCGCACAATGGCCGCATTCGTGTATGAGAAATGCAGGAGACAATAAAAGACTAAGAACGATCCAGAATAAGCAATAATTGTTCTCACTACCTCCGAGAACAAGACTTATGCCGGCTAAAGAAGAAAAGAACAGGATATACCCCAAGGATATTTTTAGGATACCCCGCAAAGAAAAGGCCTCTAACTTCAGGCCCTGGACCTGGCTTAATACATCGGGCCTGATTTTATTATACCCGGCCACTTTATTTTGCTCCCTTATTGCCTGGTTGTGGGTCTTTTTTTCTACTTTTTCTGCGTATTCATGACGGGCTACTATAGAAAGGATAACGGGGGTTTCCTCTGGCGTGAATATTCTAAACAACTCAAGGGCCTGCTTAGAAAAATAAATATCTAAAGAGCCGCCTGATACTCGGGCATAAATAAATACCGGCGGCGCCCTTTGTGGCTGGGTAGTTAAAACATAAAACTTAACCGGCATACCGTTTATTTCAACCGGCAGTTGAGAAGATATAGTAAGCGGAGAATATCTCCCCTCGCTTACTGCAGCCACTACTCTTAGAGTATTCTCATTATTAAGGTTGTTAAAAAATCCGGTGCTTACAGGATAAGAAACAGACTCTCTCTGCAGAAAATCCTGGCTCAGGCTTAAGAAACGCAGGACATCTAAAGACGCAGGCGTATTTCTCTGCTCAGGAGAACCGGCGAAGGCCTTTAGAAATTCCGCATATGCCTTCTGCGCTACGCTGACTTCGCGTATTAACGTATCGATATAATCTCTTTTAAAGGAAGGATGATGGACAAGCTGGTATAAGTTATCATACGGAGATTCGCTTGAAGGATACAACATATGTATAACGGCGCTTATGAAAGAAAGAGGCTCATTGAAACTGCGGAAGAAATACCTACCCTCACTTCCCATCTCAAAGGAACGCAGGCTTTCTGATCCGGTATCGATCAATTCACCCAAGGGCCCATAATTGTTTTCTATATTAGACTCAGGTCTACGCATTATATGCGCCAGCCAGCAGGCACGCATATTCTCGGCTAAATTAGCCAGTAAATAAGAAATAACGTAATAAGGGATGCCTTCCGCTCCTTGTCTTTCAAATAACTCGTTGTAATAAGCGCAGGCTAGTTGTGCATTGGCTTGCGGCCAGGTATGTGGGCAGTCATGCCATTTATAAACAAACGCCCGCATACGTAATGTATTGTAACTCACCCGCAGGCTATACCATACCTCATTCCAAGTTGCCTGGCTTAATTCAGGGAGTGTTTCTTCATCAAACAACCGGCAAGAAGCAACGGTATCGCAAAGAAGCACGGCTCCCTTAGCGCGCAATAAACGGTCATTGCTTACTGCTTCGGACTCTTGCCTCCTGAGAGCGCCGACTCCTCCATAAACCGGGTCATTTCTTCCTGTAATCGTCTTAAAATCTCCTGCCGGGATATAAGCCGATTTGCCCAAAAACCCTTCCAGGCCTTGAGAAACACCTGCGCCTAATTTAGTCAATTTGGCCCCTATGCCTTTAAACTCCAGGGCCGCTGCCAGACGCATATTTATTATGCCGGATTCAGCAAGTCTTATAAGTACCTCGGCTAAATTATCAAAAGTAACTATTTCTCCTGAGATCTCACCTATCTGTTCCAGATCAGTTAAAATACGAATGCCTTCTCCTTCTTGTACATAAGGGACAACCCATGGCCCGGCCAGGGCAAAAACGCGGCCTCCGGTTACCAGCATTTTTATCTTCACCGGCTCTCCCTGGGCATCAAAAACCCTCTCAAGGCCCGCCCTGCTTAGTTCCTCATCTGTTAAAGGCCTGCCGTCAATATGCAATATATCGTCTCCTGCGATAGGCACATAGCGCTCATCAAACCACAACAAACCTCCTGATTTTGCCTGTAGGCGTCTATAAACCGTTGCCGGAATAATTTTAAGTCGCCGGCTGTAATCAAAAGGCCATGGCTGGCTTCTGGCTGCCCGCCATAGCTGCGAAATAACTATCCTGCCTGTTAAAGGATTAATCATCAGCCCGCCCGCTCCCTTACTGGCGGTATCTTCTGTGCGGGCACTGGCTTCTGCGATATTACTCAGGCCAATGCGCGAGAATCCTTCTTTTCTCAAAAACCCTATTGCCGCTTTTGTAAAAATATCTGCTTCTGCAGACCTATTTATAACTTCTGCGGAAATACGCCTTGCCTCTTCCCAAAGCACAGACAAAACACTTGCAGATAATACCTCCTGGATATGCCTTAAATTATGTTTGTCCGGCAAATCTGTTCCGTATAAATGGTTTTTCTTATCCAGTAAATCATGGAATAAAAATATTTTCTCCGTAACCAAGGACTGTTCTACCCCGGAAAAACACGATAATATCAAGTCCCTGTGTTTTCTTGCGGCAACAATAATAATATCAGCCTCCAAAATGTCATTTTCCTCTAAAAGCCTAGGCCTGAAACTATCTATAACAGCCCTGGCCACCCCAAGACTGGCAGCCCCCCTTTTAATGATGAATGGATTCACGATATGAACCCCTATAAACCTTCTGACTTGCTTGATTATTTTAAATAAAAATATTCTTTTTAACCCGGTTAACTGCCTATACTCCCAATGTAAGGTCCCCCCGGATTTTACCGAAATAATACCATTCAGGCATTTCTTGGATATGGAATCGGCTGTAAATAAGTGCATGGAAGCGGCACGATTGACATCTTCACTACAGACAAAAAGAATATTCAATGGGCGTATAGGCATTATCCTAGATGCTATTTTTCTTATTGCTTCTTTACCGGATAAATTATCTATCTTTGCGCCACTTTGATGTAGCTCCTCCCGAAGGAATCTTAATTGTCTTTGGCTCTTAAGATAAAACTTAGCTAAGTGACGGATAAGAAATAATGCCAGTGTAAAATAAATAAACGGGAGGATTTCCTGAAAAACTGTTTCTTCCCCGGCAGGCAAGAACGAATCGGCAAAGACAGGGGGAGTAAAGAAAAGACTGAAAATCAATAAAAATATAGAGGCCGCGATAACTGCTGAAGTTGAATGATTTCTGCCGGCACTAGAAACAGATGAAAAGTTATCTAATATCTTTGTCAGGTCAAATATCTTAGCCCATCCTTCAGTCAACCAGATAATCAATCTTTGACCCTCAAGCCCTGCCCCTTCTATTTTCTCTGTCCGCTGTGATATATCTAAAAGCAGTTTATATGCGTAAGAAGCCTGTGTTATCTTGGATAAAGAACTCCCCACCCTCATCTCAAATTCCTTCTGGATAAGATGGCAGTGGCTTAACCAGGCGTCTCCCTCTTTTCTACCGCCTACCACCGGAATACCTTCTCCCTGGAATTCTACCAGATCCCTCCAACATATAAAAACCGGAACCCCTGCCAAACCCAACAAAAGAAAAAGCTCCATAATCTTCCTGCGCGCTTCCTGATTAGACGCTAGACTTATAAGGCTGGCTTCATCATAATTAGAAAGGTAGATAAGATGAGAAAGGCATGTTAAGGCATAACCCAGAGAGCCTTTTAACGCAGAAGGATCCTTCTTAACCAGGGCGTCCTTCATCACGTCTGGAAAATATACATAGAAAGCGGTGTAACCTAATTCTTCATTCCAGGCAGTAAAACGGCAGCGGTCATCGTAGCTGTAAACCTCTAAGATAAAACGGATATTCTGGCCGTATTTATCCTGGGCGTATTTTATGGCTGCGAAGATTACCCTCTTAATAAGAGAATAATCCCCGTCCTTGTTCAGCAAATGCGCTAAATCCACCCTGAAGACATCAGGGCCGTAATTATCTATTACATCCTTAAGCTGAGAAAACCAGGCGCCCTCCCAATAATAACTACCATCTTCTTTTTGCGCCCCTAAATCCGGGCGGACCTGGTCCTGTGAACGGGATAGCCCAGTATCTAAGTGTTCAACTAAAACCTTCCTCTTACCGTCTAGACTCAAGATAAAAGAGGTAGGATAACCGTTGCAGGCACTTTGCATAAGAGCGCCCTCAATGCGTTCATCGCAAACTTCTATTACCGTATGAGAATGATACCGGTAATTTTCTTTCGTAATTGCATCCGGGGCTGTCCAGGGAATAAAATCCAAAACTACGGATATGCCCTTTGCATGCGCCTGAGCTACCAGCCACCTGTTTTCTACAACACTACCCTGACCATAACAAGGCACCCTTTCTTCAATGCACCCTGCGGGAGAAAATATATTTCCATATGTCTCGTTATGCTTAATAACCATACCCTCAAATTCATATGTGGTATGCTTAGTTGGATAGCCTATGACTAAGGCTATATCCCCTAAACGTAGGAGAATCCTAAAGCCGCCTAAGGCCTTAGCTTGAATGTCAAGGGTATCTATTTCTTCTTTGCTCATACCCCAGGCTATCATCTGCCTGGTTATAGCATTTTTAAGCCCGCCTTCCGGCATATCTTTGCTATTAGTAAGCTCTTCCCAGTCGATCCCGTGGACTAACCGGCTGATTAATGAAGGCCTATACAGACCAAAAAGGTAAAAAGATATACCGGGTATGCCCAGCCTGGCAAAATCCCCAATTAATCCTTCTATATTGGCGATACCCGTTTCTTTATCGAGCGTAACCACTCCTCCTTTACCTAATGCCATAGCCGCATCAGGCAGGCTTACGCCAAGGATAAGCCCCAGGATAGAATCTTTGGTATTCTTTCTCAAAAATATGGCTACCTTATTCTCTAACTCCCGGCTAGTTTCATCGGAATTACCGCATAAGGCGGATGCTTCATGTATAAAAGATAAAATCAATAGGGAAGGCTCAATGATTACGATATAGCCGCTGTCTTGCGTGTGCAGGTTAACAGCATATACCTTTACTGCGTATTTCTCTTCAAATGCGCGGATATCTTGCATTAGTTTTGATTTCGGAGGCGCGCGCGCCGACACGGATCCGGTTAATGCCTGCGCGATACGCAAGAAACCTGCTGCCTCAAGTGCCCTTACTGCCGTATCCTTCTCTTCCAGGCCCGGCCCATAAGGGGTAAAACCAATAATTTCCTCCCTATTTTCCCGAATAATGCTTTCCAGTCTTTCCATCTCTCTTTGATTTAAGGGCCGGTCAGTGCGGCCAGAATCAGTATATCCCTCCAGGTTCATAAATAATTCCCTTGCCTCCTTAAAGCTCTCTTCATTGCCAGGTAGAGTGCCCTGTAACAGATAGGCATCTATCTGCCTGTGTATACGCTTGACTGGTGTATCTACGCAGTTTTCCCGCAAAGACCTGATTACTTCCTGAAGAGCATCCTTAGGCGGCTGCCAGGTAAAATAACCTTTGCCCCATAAAAGGAAGGCCCGGCGGTAAAAATGCATTTCGTATAATAATGCCCCCTGAGAAATGCCGCGGCTCAGGTTACGCTCTCCCATAAACCATATATCACATTTTAACTGCCTGCCTCCCCCTAAGTCTGCCCTTATCTTTTCGTTTAGATGCGTATCCCCAACCTCTTCTTTAACTAGAATATTGATATCTATATCGTAAGGATGCGAATAAAGGGGATAGCCGTTCGTTATATAGATAGCCTGCGCATGATAACCTAAAGACTCTATCTTGCTTAATAAGAATTCAACAAAGCCCTTGCCCCCGATAGATGCCTCATTAAGTAAAACATCCAGCCTCTCCTTAATCAAATGCTCCAGCCCTAAAGATTTAAGGAGCATATAATATAAATTATTCTCTTCAATAATGTGCTCCGTATCGCCGTTTGCATCCTCCCCTGGAAAGGCCTTAGCCAGTAAAACTCCTGACCGCGTATCTTCAATCAAATCACGGATAAGCCTTGCCTGTACCCTTGTATCTTCTATTATATCTGCGGCAAGCGCATCTTCGCCCATTCCCGGCAATACCACTACCGGTAAATCTTCCGCAATAGAGAACACCTCGGCAAAGAATGCCTTTAATGCCGCTATCCCGCTTTCATACCCCCAGCTAAAATTATCTAAGAATGGAACCCTAACTATTATCCCGGAAATCTTAGCCTTTGCGGTATCCACAACTACCTCGTTCCAATCCTTTCCAAGCGACCAAAGCCTGTCTTCCCCTTGCCGTTGATTCCAGGGAATACTTAACCCCAGGAGTTCATCAGGGCCTTCTATAGACGGCCTTCCTTGATTAGCTAAGTGCATTTTTAAACGGGCAATACCGCCTAAATCCATTTTCAGGCCGGTGGTTAAATTCTCAGGCCTGGCCAAGGCTACTCCGTCGTCGCTTACGCTCAATAATAACCCTACCCCTGATCTTGCTGTCTGGGAATGTAGAAGGTCAATCAAAGAAACGGAGAAATACGGCCTATTTATACCGCTGGCCAAGGCATTCAATATTTCATCCGGGGTTATCAACATCTTTACCATATGCCTATAATAAAGGCCGGGGACAAAGAAAACGGGGTTACTTGTCCACCAAAGCGGGCCTCCCAGTCTTTCCTGCTGTCGGGATAAAGGCTGAAGGATATTTTGATATATTTCCCTCTTAATCCCGTCCATATCTTTCCTTTTATGACGCCCCTCAAGATAGCTTATAAGAGCAAGGCGTAATAGGGTTATATTGACCGCCTCAAACTCAGCTGCCCGTCCCCCTTTATTTTGACAACGGATAACCAGTCCCAATCCCTGCATAGCTGCCAGCCAACGGCATCCGGTAGAATAAGAAACACCTGCCCTATGGGCATATTCTTTTAAGGTGAATCTCCCTCTGGGCAGGCTTATAAAGGCGGAAAGAATCCAGCCCATTTTACCTTTACACGTCAATGCCTCTTGCCCTTCCTGAGATAAACTGATAATATTCTCGCCTCTATCTCCTGTTACAGGATAAGCATAAGCTCCTTGATCATGCCATCTCTTGGAAAATATTACCATCGCCTGTCCTCTTTCTACGGTTATGCCTCTATCTGCCAAATTCATCGGGGCCTTAGCCCAAGACATGCAAACAGAATCTAAAGGCAAGTCTTCTGCTAATGTATCCTTGGCTAAGTCATGGCCTACGGAAAACATCATCACTGTATCTTTATCCATAACCGCCCCATAGAATACCCTGCTGACATTAGTTAAATCCAGACCGGATGAAGAAGCGCCATTAGAAATAACCCTTACCCTGTCATCTGTCAAGAATTCCCCTAAAAACCCAGCGGCCCTTACTGTTGAATGTGAAAGTAAATTCGCCAAATCCCTAATATCATAATTATCATCCACGGGCATGGCATTCGCAGCAATGACAACCCTATAGCCTAACCTTAGGATCTCCCGGATTAAAACTAAACAATATACTACCTCACCGGCATTATTAATATTGAAAAGTACGCTCCTCCCGCCTCTTTCTACCCGGGGGACAGACAAGAGACGTTTGGCTATCTCCTCTGATTGATCTACGGCTATATACCCTGAATCCCGTATCAATCCCAATAAATCATCCACGCCTTTCCCTGAACAGATAGCCCCTGTGACGCGCTTAAACCTGGCCGGGGCAAGGCTCAAATTATCCTGCGGTTCTTGTTTTCGCCTGCGGTCAAAGATATTGAGATTAGCTAAAGCAGCTATCTCTGCCGCCAGGCTTATACGTTTTATACTAAGCGCCTCTTCGCCTTCCGTACCCAGTTTATCCAAGGCCTTTATCAAATAACCCACTATAAGCATGGCTTCTTCGTCAGCCCGCTTTTTCACTAACCGGTAAGGAAACTTAGCATAAGCCCAGATTATCTGCCAAATTAAACCTTCCACTTCATGTAAGGTGAGATTATCTAAAATCTGGCTTGTCAGTAATATATTTAAGGTATCCATGATTCTACCCGCAAGAGAAACCGGGATATCCATCTCTTGGTGCATATTTAAACGCAATTCTCTGACCGCCTCAATGCTCTGAATTATCCTATGTAATAAAAATGCATACAGCCCCGGATTTTCTTTTCTGATATCCTTAAAGGCCATTTCAGGAGACACCCTGCCCGCAGCTAACAGGCTAAAACGTAACCCTGCTTTAACTCTTACCGCCATAATCCCGGATAATCCTTTTTCCAGTGCCGTATCAACCACTACCCCGGTAGGCCTCTTGTCCAAAGGCATGTCCGTAGGTCGATATATTTCCTCGTCTTCAAATAAACCGGCATCGTATGCCTCAACACCCTGATGGAATATGCAGTTTAGCGCATTCAGTCCCGAAACCCGGACATTCCTCTCTATGATTGTATTATTTAATTCCACCAAAGGCCCTATCTCTGAATTCCGTTTGATTGAAGTCCTGCCTGATAAAACAACGCCGGAATGTATAACTACGCCTTCCTCTATATTTACCCCTTCTGCGATATAGATAGTAGATAAGTCCCCTAATATTCTTACCCCCTGCCTTATAAGATAAGCGTAAAGCGGTTTGTTTACGGATAATGCGTCTATGCCCGGACGATTAATCTTTTGACCCGGCATAGAATTATGCGATTCATTCCTGCGGTAATGCCTTTGCTGCCGCAAGCGCCCCCCCTGCTGAACTATCTCTATCCTCCTTTTCCATACTATCTCTCTATCTTTAATCTCAGCGGAAACAATAACTGAATTTCTGACCAAGCAATCCCTGCCTACCTTAGCGCCTCCGCGGATAACCACCCCGCCTTCTCCAATAATATATGCTTTTTCTCCTATCTCTGCCCTCCCCAGGTATATGGGCCCAGATGAAGCATCCAAGACTATACCCTCTCCTTTAAAACAACGCGCAAATTCCTCCGTTAAATTCCCCGTAAATTCAGCGGTATATATATAGATATTATGCATACCGATTATAATCGGATTGCTGCCTGAGGATATTAAAGCAGCAAACACATCGGGGCGCCCGCTAAGAGGAGTTACTTCTCCTTGCGTATATATCTCTTTCGCCTTTATCTCTTCTATATCAACCGGCGGATTAACCAGGACCATGGCCGAATGCGCCTTGACCCCGCTAAACTCCGCTATCTTAGGCGGGTTTTTGCACATCAGGATATGCACAACAGGTTTGGTCCACCTCCCTGCCCATAGGCTTTCCGCATTACCCTGGCCCATAGCGATCAACGCTACCGTATGTTGATTCTCGGATTCCTCAAGAAAATCACCACTAAAAGTGCTGGCGGGGGTAGCGAATATCCTGGCTCCTGAAGAAATAACCTTAAGGCGGCCGGGGCCATATTCCGTAAAGTAGCCGCCTGCCTTTAGTAATTGCAGTAATTCTTCTGTATCAGCCTTGGTCATATCATTGATAACCGGGACATCACGGCTGGCAATAGTAATGTTAAATCCATGTTCCAGCAAAAACTTAACCAAAAGCATCACCAAAACCGTCTCCCCGGCATTATCCGTCAATATAATCAAACGGGGCCGCTGGGAATCCTTTATTATATCCCCTGTTTTAGCCGACTTAAATAAATCCAGGAGCCCCAAAGCTAAAATCTCAAAGAATTCATCCAGATGGCTTACCTGAAACCCATTTAACAACACGCCGCTTATCTTTTCAACAAGCCAGCTCTCTTCACTAAACCCTAAGCGCCTGGCTTCTTCCTGAAAACGTCTATCCCCCAAATCCATGGCATTAGCCGCAGCACAGATAAGAGCAAGCCTTTCTAAGGTTTGGTGCATAATTAACAAATAATACAAATAGAACGCGTCAGTAAGATGGTCTTTATTGTCCAGGCCCTTTTTGTATTCTTCCCATACACTCTCAACTACCGAAAGTATTTTTCCTTCTTTCATATAACTAAAAAAGAGCACTTCGGCATTGACCTGCGCCTGCCCTATATAGTCACCGGCTAAACACCCTTCTAATGCCCTGCTGCCATCACCCTGCTCAGGGATATCCCAGCCCAGAAAGGCAGCAAAGGCTTGATAGAAAGCAGGGAATATCTTTAGCGCTGCCTGATTGGCCCTTTCCTTATCCTGCCTATAGAAATCCATTGAGGAGCCAAAAAGCCTCTGCCTTTCCTGCTCAGCCATATAATACAAAACAAAGGTCGGCTTATTGGCATAAAGCGGCTCATAAATCATCGCGAATATCTCCGCGTAAAAATGCACCAGGCGCGCATAGAACGAATCCTGGATGTCCTCAATAAGCGGCTCGTTTAAAATATCAAGACCTGCATATTGTGCCTTTAAGAGATACTCCAATGACGCATACATGCTTTTCTCCAGGAAAGACAAAAACATACGCCTTTGGCCATAAGTCTTTATGCCCGGTAAATTGAGGCGTATTACATGAAAGGCCTCATTTAGAGAAGAAAATATCTCTTTAACCATCTCTAAAGAACCCGCTAACGCCGCAAAACTATCCCTGAATTCATCACTCATAGGGCTATCCGTAGCCAACCCCAAGATTTTACGCCGCGCCTGCCACATACCGGACAACCCCTCTTCAGAAAGCAGATTTTCTACAAAAGAATCCTGATATTCTTCTCTAAATTCCGGGGATAATTGTTCTCTTAACGGTGGTTCTGTGGATCTGGCCATCTTTATGTAGGCCTCAATAAAAATATCTACCACTGCCTGCTTTAACGGGTTAAGCCGCAAATATTCTTCTCTTAAATAATCGCCGCGGGCATTACGAGGCAGAAAAGAAAGATGCCCGCTCCTTAAAATATCAGTCATACCGTCGGCGGTAAAGGTCCACAGCAGCGTACCCCATATGTTATAACCCAATGGACTCTCGTTAGGGAAATTCCCCAAATCAAAAAGAAGGTATGTATTCTCTCCTTGGTTCAGTTTTATTATCGCGCCTGTCTGGCATACGTCATCCAGGAGAAAAACCATTTCCTGCTCAGTTATCTCTTCTAATAATGCTGCGGGCATCTCTCTTCTTATCTCAGTAGAAGTAACCACTACGTTTTCTTCAAACGTATCTCTTAAAAAATCCATAAGCTGCAATCTTTTCTCTGAATATCCATTTACGACTGACTGACCTTCATCCGATGTAGCAGATGGGCTATTAAACAAAGATAGTGCCTGAACAGGCATAACCATTAAAGACAGACAGTTATTTCTATCTCTTTGTTTACTTTTTAATATATCCCTTAAACCCTCATCCTGTCTGCCTAAGACCTCTCTCTGCCATACCCTTAAGAGGTAGTGAGGCTGTTTCTGCCAACCTTCCTGCCAGTTTTCTGTGGTGATAAAAGAAAGGGTAGTAGCGGATAAGGCTATGATATCAGTAGTACCTTTTAAGGATATACGCAGGGTATTATCTCCTCCCAGGGATAAGGATAGTTGTTTTTCTGCTATAAGGAGTTCAGCTGCTTCATGGAGCAGGGCAAGGGGGTTTTCAAGGATAGAATCGTGCAGGGCAATTGCGTGGTGGTTAGATGCGGCAAAACCAAAGAGGTCCTCTATGAGGTTTGAGAAACCAAACAGCTCAGGAGGGGATTTCTCAAGGAGAGAGAGCATAGCCAACAGGGCCTCCCTTGAGTTATTATCTTCTACTTCAGACTCAACCCAAGAGACAAGCACCGATACATTTAATTTGCCTCTGTCATCAAGGCTAAGCTGATGCACGCCTCCTTTAGAATCAATGACAACTGCCTTCTTTGCCTCCCTATCAAGGGATTTAAGCCTGGCGCGCTTGCCTATATAAGACACTCTCGGTGGCGTATCTTTGTCCTTCCTGACACCACCCTCAACGTCACAATAAAACAATTGTTCATCTGACTCCGCGATTAATCCTTGCAGCTGCTTTTCATCCGCTGTGCCTTCAGTCAATACCCGGTATAATAATTCTCTATCCGTATCCCCCATCAGCGCGATAAGCCTCTCTTCTGCATACAGCTCCACACTCATATCTTCTTTTCCGATTGGCCTCAAGTAATCTACGACTAAGGGTACCTCAGCTGCATCTACGGCGGCAGATATTCCCTTATCTGCCGGTACCTCTTTGCTCCGGGGCCTGAACAATCTACGCCAGAATGGTTCTGATTTAGGTGCGCCCTCTTCAGGCACCTCCACTGACGTCTCTGAGCCTGCGCCGTTTTCCCGCAGTACTGCCTCAAGCCATTTATTGAGATACCCGGTGTTTATGGTTTGGATACCGGCAATGACTGCCAATAGTCCGGCCTCCTGCTCCTCAAAAAGGTCAATCAGGTAAACCATGGCAAAAGGAATAACATAGGGCTGAAACTTGGAGGAGATACCTGCTTCGTGCATGGTAACCACGAAGTGAATCATGAAATCGCACATGATCCGCTCAGCGAAATAGTGCTTCTCTCCGCCGTACATTTTACTCTCCGTATCGAGCAATATCTCCTCAAGGCCTACAAAATCCGCCCTTTCAGTATGAGATAAGGTCATGATACTCGTCAGATATGCGACTTCCCGCGCAAGCTGATCGCTTTCGTTATGCGCGCGCGCATCCTCCTCTATAACATCACAGGCCGCTTTATGCGCAGAATCCACCCTAACGACTGGTATAATGTCGCGGTAAATCCCCAGCTCCATGAAACGCTGACATGCGGCGATATGCTTTGGCAGGATATAGATCTGTGAAGGATAAAGCTGCGAGGCCATCTCGGGCATTCTACCTGATTCCAATATCTCTCTTACTTCTCCTCGGTGTATATCGGGAATACCAAGGCGGAAAATCAATTCATATAAGAATTCTACGCTTCCTTCATTGTGCGGCAGTGAAACGAGGGCATCGCGCAATTCCTCACAATACCTGTAGTAATGGTAAAAGTATTCTGCGGCGCGCTCGGTAAGAAGCGCGGGCGATTTGGCAGTCAGGACGAACATCCGGTCATACATCTCGCTGCGCACACCGCTAAAGGTATCACTCTTTTCTTCTTCTTTGGTACGTGGCCCGCGCACTATGAAAGCAAGCAAGTGCCCGAGCTCCGAAGTAAGCCCGAGAAGATTGAACCCGATGTGGGGTTTGCTCAACAAAGACCCTGAGCTGAAGTAGGCGTTTGACCAGGCATTGCTACTTCTCAAGGCAAACCAAATGTTAATGCTGGTAAACCTGTGGCTTCTTGCCAAAGACTCAGGAACTTTCTTCAGAAAGGCTGCGGGGAAGAAACGCAGGCAGTCTGCATACACCAGCCCCAACAAAAAGCCTCGGAAGTCATCCTCATTTAACTTTTGGTGCCTCAATATCAGCCTGATCTTCTCTACGGCATGAACGGCAAAGACCGTATTCCGGCCATCGCTGAACTCATCGGAGACAGCAAACATGAGAAGTTGGCGGTAATCTGCGCTCCCTAAGCTGATTCCCTGCACGATTAATTGATCCCTAATGAGGGGAATAAAGACCGAATACATCCATTGTTCATACGCAAGTTCCTCTTTGCATTGAAAGAGGGTAGTAAGGATATACCTAAGGGTAAAAGGAGTAAACGATAGTCTGCGGCTGGCCTTGCGGATAATGTAAAGCAGGGACTGGAAAACCGCGATGCGGGCCACTTTTACCTTAGCGTCCTCCTCGCTTTCTATGCCATGAATATGGTCGATAAGGCCGTGTACCAACCTGTAGTCGCGATTGGTCAAAGCGAGATTATCCATGACTTCGGATATCGTCAGGGCATAACGTTGCGAAAATGTATCACGGATTTCATTCCGCCAATCAAGATGGGCATCTCTCGTCTTGAATTCAGCACGGAGGATCGCCTCTTCGGCTATGATTAATGCCTGTGCCTCTTCCCTTGAAATGCGGCGGTTATCGCGCCTAAGCTCGCTCTCCTGATAGCCGACTATGCGCCTATTTTCAAATTCCTGTAGAAGCCATGCAAGGGATCCCTGCGGATTTCCTGCCATAATGGCCGGAAGGCCCTCTATAAACGCAATGACCGGGCCACAATCACGCTTGGTCATAACCGCAAGAGAAAAAGTTAAATCGTCTATCCTGCCTAAGTCGGTGGGACTTATCCAGGCCAAGAATGCGGGAATGACATCAGGCAGACGCTCACCCGTGCCGAAATGAATCCGTCCTATCTGAGAAACCATATTACTGATTGAGCGTATAACGGCCAATAATACCTGCGTATCGGTAACGCCTCTATCGGATAGAAGAGTAACGCCTTCTGTCAGCCTAGGCAAATAATCACGGTATAGGGCTACCGAGCCAAAATTACCTTCTGATTCTACCCTATCAAGAGCAATGGATATCTCCTCAATACCGTAGTGCTCTAATGAGCCACCTAATGCCTCTACGATATTCCTTAATTCTGCGGCTGCATAAGCCTTGTCTTTTTCAAAGACAAAAAACCTGTGGTGCAGGATACGCTCAACCGAACGAGAGGTAAGAAATGTGCGTCCGCGCACTGCATTCTCCTCGTCAGAGAATTTGAACTTAGCGATTGCTCCTATTTCATGAATAAGGGATGCGGCGCGTTGGAGGGTAGTGTTGTATTTAGGATAAAGATTGGATAAAAGGAGGCTTTCCTTGTTTCTCTGGTCGGTATAGGCAGTAGCTAAGAAACCGGATAACGGCCCTGCCCTGACCAACCCCCTCTTAACAAGATACTCTAAGTATTCAGCCATGGCGGTTTCGCCGATGGAAAGTAAGTATTCCTTAGCTATGATGAATTCAGGAGAATCAAGGATGATCATTTCAAATTGCAGCAGGTCGTGACGGCGTACTTCGGCGTTCACCGCTTCCCTGGAAGGTATAGGCTCATCCGGAAGGGAACGGGCGGGATCAACTGCCTCGTTTTCCTTGGCGGTACCCTTTTTCTCTACTTCCTGAAGAGCATCCGTATATTCCTGGGAGCAATTGTTTGCGATATATCCATCAATCAAGGCGTGCACTAAATCGTCTTGCCCGGTGAGGTGGTAATGCAGGATTTCTTCGGCGAGGGTAAGATAGGCTAAAAGGGGTGGTGCGCGGGTAACTATTGCCCAGTGCAGCTGGATAAGCATGGGATTATGACCTACCATACCTAACCTGTCTATGGCAGAGGTAAACCTGATATTCACCTTGCCGCTTAGGCCAGCGTAACCTAATGTCTGAAGGATTTTAACCACTTCCTGTCTGCTTTCTCTTAAGAAATCTACCGCTCTTTGCTGGCCGGGGATACTCATCCCTTCAGGAAGGCTGACTTCTCCGCTGGCTAAGTCATAGGATACGGTTAATTCACCCAGCTCAGCCTCGTTTTCGGGGTTATTGACTTTGATGCGGGAGGTAGAAGGAGGAATGAAAACACGTAATTCTCCAGCCACACCTTTCTGCACTTTACGGTATAACTCCTCATTTACCAGGAGTTGTTGTGAAGAATTTTCTTTAAAGAACCTTTCTATAACCATCAAAGCTGCCCTTACTCTTTCCAGCATCATCGCCTGCTGCTCTACCTCTCCTCTTCTATATATCTCATCGGCAAATAGCTTGGCGATATTCCATATCTGGTAGTAATGACAAGTAAGAATATATTCCGGCACATTCGAAAAGAGCCTCGGAAGATTCCCTTCAAAAATCCATTCCTCATATAACCAGGCATTAGCGCTATCCTGAAGATAACTCTTCAGTTGGCATCTGATTCCGAATTTCTTATCTTCGCCCATCTCCTCTCCTATAAATTCCTGCCAAAGGTATCCTAATGCCGAAACGATCCCGTTGATCAATACGGAAGTATCCTTTCTTTCCAGCGCCCTTCGGGCATGATTGTCATTCTGGGCTATGGCCCTGATAGCTATCCAGGTAAATTCAAAGGCAACTTGGCCTGCCCGGCGGGCAACAGAAGTCGGCAACCATGGCCCGCTTCCCAGCCTGGCGTCTTCCCAGTCACAAAGGCTACCGTCCCTAAAGATATTGGCATAGCGCATAAGGCTATAGGGATCGGTAATATCTCCGTTAGACGGGTTTAATAAAGAACTATCTAAAAGATCGTGACTTTGATGGAATATATCGCCATCTGTCTCTGGTCCGTTCTGCCATAATACAGAATCCTCAACAATCACCGTTCCCGTAGAGGAATCCTGTCTCTTTCTACCTGAGTGCGTAGCCGGAACTAAGGTCAAATACATACCCATTGAAAATAAAAGCGCTATCCTGTTTGCGGCAGTTTTTAAAGCCTTGAGGATATTACTATTGACTCCTGTGTCGGTAACCCTTAGGTTGGGCTTCTTCTGGCTTGTCCCGTAAGCATACCCGTCGCACCTGTTTACTTTATACGGCAAAGGCAACTCTTTTATAGGCAGGCCTGCTGCCGCAAGAAGAATGGCAGTCAAAGACATACGCACCAACTGCAGCCCTATTTTTTCATCTTCCTTTATGCCCTTAAATACCACCGCGCCTCCTTCTTTCCTAACAGCCCGCGAACGGCCCCAGGCTAAGGTTGTTTCTTCTTCAGGCACAACCGTCTCTTCAAAAGCCAGCCTTTTGGCAAGCCAGCCCTCTAAAGAAACTTGAAAACCGGCATACCCGGTGTTTTTTCCGAATTCCGCCAGGCCAAACAAAGGAGCAAATATGCTAATTTGTTTCTTACTTAGCACCGGGTCACCGCTTATAAATCTCTCTATCATCCGCACAAAAATTAAATCCACCCCCGAATAAATACTCACATTTATAAAAATGGTTACAGCATACTCGATGAATTGAACGCTTTCTGAATCAAGAATAGCAGACACTAACTTATCCTGGGCATCCGGGCCGAATCCTACTAAAGCCACAATAGCTTCCTCGCAGACACCATTATCCGGGTCTTTTAACGCCTCAATCAAAGGCTCAAGTGCCTGCGCATTAGCAAGGTCAGCTAAAACACGGACCGCGTATTTACGAACCATACGGTTTGAATCCTCCAATGCCTCAATCAAAGGCTTAACTGCAAGCTGACCTATCATGACTAATGCACTTTTTGCACTGTCTCTGACCTCCTGTTCTGAATCTCCTAATGCCAAGATGAGAGGCTTAATGGCCTGCGGACTGCGAAAGATGCCTAAGGCGCTAGCTACAGATGCACGGACATGATTATCCGGGTCTATTAATACTTTAATCAAAGGCTTAAGCGCCGCTGAATCGCAAATCATGCCCAGGGCCTGCGCAGCCTCCTGGCGAACACGACACTCTGGATCATTTAAAGCCTTAATTAACGGCTTAACTGCCTTTTTATCGCAAATTATGCCTAATGTCTGAGCGGCTAAAGACCGTACTTTAGCACTCTTGTCTTTTAATGCTTCAATCAAAGGCTCAAGCGCAGGTGTACCGATTTCACCTAAGGCCTCGGCAATAAGTGAAAGGGACTCCTCGTCATCCCTGATTCTCATTTCGTGAACCAAGGGAATAACCGCAGGCGCACCCATATTGATTAATTCTTTCTTAATAGTTTCATGTCTTCCTGGACCGTCATCTTCCAACCAATCAATCAGAGATTCTACTCCGTCCCGAATACTGGATTGGTCTAAGGCTACTGGAATAGCCAAAGCAACAACCAGGCTCAAGGTAATAAACAATCCTGCTATTACCGGAGCTGTCCCCCCTCCCATATACAGGCATGTAACTAAGATAGCCACGGGTATGATGCTACAGCGAGTCAAAAACGGTGTGCCGGGATTTAATTCCTCCCTGTTTATGCCCTGATTTGCCATTAAATAGGCCTGCCTGTCCTTGCCTTTATAATCCACCTTTCTTCCTCCGAGCTTTGCGGCTAACGGGATATACCCGATGCGGCCCTGGTGGAAATAAAGTATACGGTTCTTCTCTCTCCTCAATATAGCCTCAACTGCCGCCCTACCTAACGCCGTGCACATAACAAGGTCATCCACAGAAGTATTTGCGGACCTGAAAAGGTAATCTATTTTTCCGGCATGGCTTATCTCAATCTTATCCTGCTTCAGGTATGCCTTTAAGACGGATGCGATTATTAACCCTGCGTCTTCTAATTTAGGATGACCGAAGGCATCCTTCTCCCCTGCTTCCGCAGCCTCAAAGGCAAGCTTGGCCTTAGAATACCTGCTAAAGGCTGTATCAAGTATACTGGCATTATAAGCATAATCTCTTCTTATCTTTATGCCCTCTGCAACAACTACCAGGGCATAATTATGCTGTCTGTAATATTCCAACACATCAAAAATCAATCTTTTTAAATCTATATCCTCCTCTTCAGGTATAAGTGTGCAGGTGGCTTGAGTATGAGCACCTATACGTAAAGCCACAAAGCCGGCACTTCTGCCAAAAGTCTCAACTACCATAACCCGCCTGGTGCTGATGGCATCAACCTTGCCGCTTTCTACTAAAGGCACAGCCGCACGGACAAAACTGTCAAAACCATAAGTAAGGGCGCCATCGGGAAGGGTGATATCATTATCCATTGTTTTAGGCAGGCCGATAATCGGAAATTCAGGGTGTTCCTGTTGTAAATAGTAAGAAACACTGTTAGTATCGTCTCCGCCGCAGGTAATCAAGCCGTCAAAACCCAACATGTGGATATTATTCCATAATCTAGCCGGGGCGCATGACGCCATATTATCCCCGCTGTAGGGATTCTGGCGGCTGGTGCCTAACATAGTCCCACCCTCATACCGATATTTTGCCGCTTCTGCCAAAGTAAGAAGTTGCGCGTTCGCTGCTAGATTATCATCAGTCAGCCCCTTCCATCCGTCCCTTATAGCCACAACTTCAATGCCTCTTTTAGATGCAGCTTCAACTACCGCGTATATCACCGCGTTATGCCCTGATGCAGGCCCGCCTCCGGTAAGGATGCCAATACGCCTGGGTAAAGACGGATTTAGCCCCATCGTCCAACGAATGCCTAATTTCCCTAAGACTAAGGCAGCCTCCTGGCAAACCAGGAAATCTTTATTATTCATTAATGCCTGCTTTATAGGCTCAATTGCCCTGGGGTCGCCTAATTCACCTAATACTCTGACCACCTCAAAAAGGACATCGCGGCTCTTATCTTTTTTCAATGCCAGTATTAAAGGCTCAACTGCCCTTATATCGTGCAGCCGTCCCAAGGCCTTGGCGGCTTCAAAACGCACTCCCCAGCTTCCATCTTCCATTAATGCCTGAATGAGAGGCGATAATGCCCTTACGTCGCGCAGCTGTCCTAAGGCTTTTGCGGCTTCAAGGCGGATATCGCGGCGGATCCTACTTCCAAGCGCCTGAACTAAAGGCATAACTGCCCTGCGGTCTCCAAGCCGGCCTAAGGCATAAGCAGCCGAGGCGCGGACATTGGGATCTTTATCTTTCCTTAATACCTCAACCAAAAGCCCAAATGCCTTTAAACCATGTAATCTGCCTAATGCCCTGGTAGCTTGAGCGCGGCCATTATAGCGGTTATTTCTCAATATAATGATACTAAGATTTACTCCTATTTTCACCACCAAATACCGCACTACGCAGAAAACAACTGCCACTACAGCCGCCATTACCAATAAATTTACCAGGCGCAATAGATCACCTGTATTCATATACAAAACCATAAGTAAAACAAACACAGGCAATATGCTGCAACGGACCAGATTGCTAGAAGGCTTAGATGATATTTCCATACTGGATGGAAGAGGAAATCTTACGGTAATCACTACCTCATCACCTATATTCTCTACTTCAATTTCACCTTCTCCGGCCTCAACAAGCACCCTTGTTTCGATATAAGGCTGCTTACGCGCCTGCGCACGGCTGCCGGATAACGAAGCCCCTTTTACTGAGATTGCCAGCAACACCAAGAACCCTAAAGCAATAAATAAGTTAGTTAATACTGATAAAACAGCTCCGGCTAGCGCCGCTAAAATGCCCCCCACCAGCCACGGAAGGTTAGAGCATGCGGCAGCTAAGCCGGAGCCGATTGAAATATCATACCTGAAAGGATTATCTTTATGCGAAACTGTAGGATGTAAGACCGCCCGGATTTCGTGGGCGATTGAATTGGATGAAGCACTTTCAGAAAGGATGATGTAGGTGATGCCGTTTCTCCCGGTGTAGTTAGCAACGCCGAGAAGATTCCAGATAGCCGCAACAGGCGGCGGCGCCAGGGCGAAAACAACCTTCTGTTTAGCCAACTGAACCCTGATTTCACCTTCTCTGACACGCATCTGGCGCGCAACTACGCGAATTGCCTGGTCTATATCGGCAATAGCGATATCCACACCCGCCCATCCACGGATATCCCCGCCGAGTTTCTGAGAAATGAAAACGGCGGCATCAATCAGCGGAGCGGGTACGCCTTGAGCAGAGGAGTCACTGGCAGTCTGGGGTAGACTTGTTCTGTCGCTTAAAAGAACATCCGGCAACACAGACGACTGTAATGTATTAAATACTATCTGCTTATAATATCCCTCAATCGCTCCAGCAGTTATTCTGAATGCGGCATTTAAATCCGCTGTTGACTCCAACATTTTCCAGTTCTGCCATGGCGCCTCAGTAAGCGGATAATCCTGAAAGGCATGATAGATATCCCTTGAGATTAGTATAAGTTTAGACGGATCCTCATTCCAAGTAGGAACGATAGATGTAGCAAATCCGGGGACTAAATATCCAAGCGGATAAACACTCTGATCTTGATACGCGATGGAAAGCTGATCATATGGATTTTTGACACCCCTATCTCTGACAACGAAATCTTGATTAATGGGATTACTCCCAGTTAAGTAATCAAGTATATACCGCGAAGCATGTAAGTATCTGATATCTCCGACACCTGCACTGTCAGAGGCTCGTGATACACGATAAAGCTCCAAGAAACTATACGCATATTCTGCTAAATCCCTGTTCCCCCACGCTAGACCAAATTCTCCAGACCTGAGTGGTATCCGATAGATATTCTTGCTACTTATGTCCAAAAGATTCTCACCATAATTGAAAAGGCTTTCGCGTGCGTTATCTTTTAAGATGCTTATCCCGGTTATTTCATCCGGTAAATCTAGAATACCCAAAGCCGCAAGGAACTGTCTTTTTTCCCAGAATCTTCTTTGATGCATGGCTAAGGAGTTCTCCTTCGAAACTAATTCATCTAATTGACCGACATAAAAATCAATGAGCTCCGGGGCTTCATTAAAATGATGTAGGGCTCGAATAAAATTTGCATAGAAATTAATTCGGTTAGGTACATCCGTATATCCGAAATATGAACTATTTGCAACTCCTTCGGGCATTGTCCATCCAGTAAATTCCGGATTATCCTCCAAATAGATTGCGACATTTTGCGCGGCACTATAATAACGTTCATCATTATACACCACAGCTCCCCTTGCTAATGCCGCCCCAGCGCTGGCTGCTGTATCTGTCGCATACCCTCCGAATGCGTATGTATTCTGACAACCTCCGGCATACTGCTGTAATGTTAGGGTGGCATCACTATTCTCTTTAGCACCAATTACTTCATAAAAAGCACCCTGTTTTGTCTGGACAGAAAGAAGAAAATCGAGTTGGCGGCGGTTATGTGGAACAGCTGACGTGACCATCCCCTGTCCAACCCATCGCAATTCTTCTTCTGCTGTAAGCGCTTTTATGTTTACAAAAACTTTATCATTACCATCGTCCGGCTCCACATCTACTATATTCACCATATCTCCAGAAGGGGCTACTGTAACACTCCCATCGTCATTCTTCTGATCTCCATATACTTTAATCTGTGTTGGACACTTCGTTACTGAACCGATTATCCGCACATCCGTCGTTTTATTAGACTGATCGGAAATCACACTATAATTTCCCTCTCGAATAGCAAACGGAGCCGACTGGAACCTTTTCTGTCCATTAGGGATTCGCGCCATAATTTCAACGACAAAGCCATCGCCTTGCACAGAAGAATCCACATCAGAAAAATCAATTAACCACGCCGTCTCTTTCGTCTTTAACTCATCGAGTATCATACCTCCTAGCTCCGCTATCTTTCCGTTATAGACAATGCTCCCATTAGCATCCCTAATCTGAAAATACGGTTCTAAAGTTACTTTAACTGATGCTGGAGCACTCATGATGAAATATTTTGGTCCGTATCGAGGCAAATCGTGTATTTTAATAAAGGGTACATGTACTGTTGTTTTTATCCCGCTCACATAAACTTCTCTAGTAGGCATACCGATTATCGCTTCTATGGGGTTGGGGCTTAAAGAAGCGTCTTCCGATACTGTGGGATTTTTTATTGTTTGAGGCAATGTCAATACCTGCGATGATATAAACGCATTTGTTGGACTTAACGTAGTTGTTGGTGATGGACTATCTGTTGCGATCACGGCAGCTATCGGCGTAGGCGGCAGCGGTGCAAGAGCAAGTTTGGCTCCGGACTTAAGATCACTCCAAAGCTCGGCATATGCTGATCCGAATGCGTCAGAGATGTCGGATGATACCGCAGCCGGTGTTGTGGTTAGAGTTGGTTGCGGCGTAACAGTGGCTGCCTGGATTGGTGTCGGCGTTTGTGTTGCCGGAGGAGGGATAGCGACAGTTACTGCTTTTCTCTGGATAGCCGTGACTGTAGGAGCCGCTGTAAATAACTGTGTAGGTAGTGGAACTCTAAAGGCGTCCTCTTGCTGCGAATCATTATTATTACTTTCATTAATATAGTTTACCGGCAGATAGTAATTAAGCAAACAAACGACAAGTATGCCTGATGACAGGACAAAAACCGCTGCTCCTCGCCTGCCGTATTTTTTAACCATAGGGATACCATAGGTAGCGCTAAAAACTGCCATTATAATACCAATGGCTACTGTTCCTTTTTCAGTTACAGAGCGTCTATCTATTTGGAAATCACCGCCAATCAATAGTTCATTAAGAGATTTTTTTTGTTTACTTAACAATTCATCAAATGTCGTAACATTAATCTTGCGTTCATTAATGTGTTCAAGGATGGCCCTAAAATACGGAAGACTCTGTTCGGTGGCGAGAGTCGGGCTATCAGAGAATCTATGAAACACTAATACAACCGTATCTCGATTGTTGACGGCTTTATCAATCCAGGCGAACACATCTTGCAGAGGGGTATCTCTGCTTACTGAATAAGCGTACAGCGCATAGCGATTAATGGGGAATTTGATGAGTTGATCGTTACCTATCTGAAAACTATTATAATTACGCATGACTATGCCGGATACATCAGGGTCGTTTTCGAGGTGTGGAGAACAATACGAAGAAGGGTTAAAGCCCTGAAACACAAAATCCATATATGACCCAGCAATCTCATAGACGCGTCTCGCATAATCTTCATTCTTTATAGAATCCTCGTGCATTCGGGAATGCGAAGCAATCTGCCCACGGAAGTTGGTTTGGATCTCGTGTATTTTTCCCCATGATAAATAGCCGGGATATCCTCCATACCGGCTAATAACATTAATAACACTAGGATAACCAAATTCCTTTAATGAATTTAATGCTTCCATAGTGCTGATATGTCCGTCATCAAACCTGATGATGACATGCGGTTGTTTCACAAAATCTGTGTCCGCCGATTCATTTGGCTTAGCAAAACTTAATCCATCAACATAGGCATTAAGGGACCTCGATTCATCAGCACTCACCTCTACCGTAGTCGCGACTATATCCTGTCTGAATGGAATATATACCTTTGTAATAAATTGTGGACCTGTCTGACTAGTTTTTACCATTGAACGAGTACCGACGAGCTGCATTTTCCCGGCGCGCTGTGCATATTCATTAATATTGATATCAAGCTGGCACTGGTCACACGTTTGTACATCCACCATACCTTGAAAGACATATACCTTTTTCGGAGTGACGGGAATAAAAGAAGACGAGGCCTCGCCGCTCCCTCTTACATGTAAAGAGTACTTAGTTTCCGGGAATACCCCATGACCATTCTTATCTATTGTCCATTCATCGGGAATATGCCATCCCTTTATACTTTCTACCATAACAGGAGCATCGTAGAAATATGACGCAGCGCCTGTGATATTTTTTAACAATCCTGTAGGCATTAAAACATTAAAAGTAATGATTAAAGTCAGAACAAGAACAACCAGCTTGCGCGGGATGGCTTTAGTAACGATAAAAGCGCATCGTTTACCCGACTGGATTTTGGCAGAAATAACTGCTATACTCATCCTTGTTATTCCAAATATTTTTTGAATATTACGGAATCTAAAACAGCCCGTATACTGACCTGCCGCTTGCTCAACACTATCTACCAAAACAGTATTCTCTTTAGCATACGTTACCCCGCCCATTATTTCCTTGACAAATCCGGAAACAATACGTTTTGTCAACCAAACCATTAATCCTAGAACAGCTATACTAATCCCATAGACCTTGATAACGGCAGTTATAGTATTATTCCTCCTAGTTACGGTCTTATCACGTTGTTGCAACGTCATTGGATCATTCTTCAAAGCCTCAATATCTGGCTGAAGCTCCGGTCTAATGTAGTCGTCACGTTCATCTCCGCTGCGGTACAAATAAGCGACTGCTCCGGCATCCTGCGGAAGATTGCTTTTACGGTCTATACTTTCATTATCTATGTTGGCATTAAGTACACGGTCAATAAAAGGCTGATCGATATAGAGAAGGCATGCTGCAGTATCTCTTCTATCGGTAGGATTATAACGATATACCGCTCTTCTGTATATCTCCACTGTATCGGCATACGCCGTAATTCTATCCTTTTCGTAGGCAGCAAGGAAATGAATGCTCGCGACATGACTTGAGAGGGTCACATAAATACATAACAATAGTATCACTTCGCTAATCACAACCTTTATTTGAATCCTATTATGATGCAGTTTTTCAAGAAAAGCCGTCAACATTCTCGCTAGAGGGGATATAATCCCAACAATACCCAACGCAATCATAGGCGAGGCAATCATAACTACGGGTGCCCCATACTTAATAACTGAAAATGCATTTGTTGTCGTAATGACATAAGGCGCGAGCGGGATAATAATCCCGAATATAATCGTGTTTAATCCGAAGAATGCCACGTCTTTCGAGCGAACAAATCTGAGCAACGCCGGTAGAATAAAAAACAGCCTAAAAGCGAATAATTCTGATATAAGATCAGATATTTGGAATTTATCTACAAGACCGCGCAGCACATTATAGAAATCATAGAGTGAGTTTTTATTGCCAACGTTCCATCCCGACAAGGTAGTTGTATCGACTCCTACAGTGTGGCTCAATCCCGCAATAAACGACATACCATAATACTTCAGCCAACATCCGAATGAAACGACGTAAGTAAAGAGAAAAGTGCGCGCAGCAGAATTGAAAAATAATAAAGCAAATAGAAACAAAAATGGTATAAAGGTAATATACTGGTACGTCATCGCCACTACAACACAAAATCCGATGCCGGAATAGAAGGCATGCTTATTGCTATTTTCTACTAATCCCTTAGCCAGTAAACTAAGACTTATCGCAAAAAGCATGAACGCAACCGAGGCATCAAGCATGAGAAAAGTCGGACACAAAAATGCCGGAGTCATAACAATAACCAATAAAGATACAGCCGAAGCAACCCTGACATCATTGACTGATATCGTCTTCAAACTATCAATCTTTTTCCTGAAATAAATAACCATAGTAATGACGAACTGATACGTTGCGTAGGCAGAAATAATGCCCATAGCCCATGAGAAAGCTCTCATAAGAAAAAGGTTATTCGTCACAAAATACGGTATGGTAGAAATAGCACGCAAGGGAGCAAAACCCGTATCCCAGTTATATTGGGGATGCAGTGAGACCTGAAATAGGGATTGGCTCATATGCACGGCATCAAGTAGTATGTTTCCTGAAGAATTAACTTTATGCATCAATGCTTCAAAATAATCCAAACCTAATTCAAGGCGTAATACTTCATCAAAATCATGATTAATCTGCCGGTTTATCGTTGCCCGGCTGATAATCATATACAGGAATAACCCTAGCAATATAAAAAGATGCAGATTGCTGCTTATTAAATTCCAACCCCTCGCCTTCATGCTTTCTCCTTCATACGAACTTAAAGAGAATCGCCTGCTGATACTAGCAAAAACAAGAGCTATCATTTCATACAATTTTATTGTCAGACACTTACAACCAACACAAAGCATTCCCAAGAAGTAACTCTTATTCTTAATGTACTGTCCAGGAGAAATGGTATCCTTTCCGGCATCAGAATTTCTAGTCATCCAACTATTACTATGCATAGTCGCTACTGCCTGATAATTCATTGGTCCGAGAATGAATACATAGAGATATACATAGGGAAGGCAGTAGAGAAAATTCACCCTGTGTCTGGCTAATGCATAACAAAATCCAAAAAGAATAGGCATGTAGAGAAGACCTGTAAAATAATAGACCTCCGTAAGAACATTACCAAAGATAAGAGGGAAAATACATATTTGCAGTACCGATATAAATGGGGCAAAAAACATGAGCACGGCCGCGATATAGAAAGTAAACCATAACACAGGCGTTCTTTTCCAATAGAAAGACGCACAGGTGAGTGCTTCTCTAAAATATGACCTCTTCCAACGTAATTGCTGCCGGCGGTATTGCCGCATATTATTTGGAACTGTAGTCTCACAAACGGCATTATGCGCATAAATAATTTTCCACTTTCTATCTTTTTTTAGCAAAAAGTTGGTCAACGCCCGGTCAACGCCGTTATGACTACATGGTACCCCCATAAACGTTTGCGCCTCAAATTCATCTAAGACCTGCAGCGTGAAATCTTTCTTAAAAGCAGAAAAACATCCTGGCAGACAGGTAACCGACCCGGTTACGCTCTCAGCGGCCTTTAAAATACGGAAACTTATGAAATACCACACCTCCTGCATTTTAGTGAGCATATTCTCATCAAAATTGGCGACATCGGTCCTGCCTGAAACCGCAGCGACATAGGGATCAGCAAATGCTTGCACGACATTATAGAGGGCATTCGGTTGAAGAATAGTATCTGAATCCATCGACACAACGATGTCGCCCGTAGCTGCTCTGAATCCAGCCAACATTCCCGCACGCTTACCCCTGTTAGGAGAAAATCGAATAAGCTTTACATTCGGATATCTTCGAGAAATTAAAAGCATTTTTTCATAGGTCCTATCCGTAGAACCGTCATCGATAATAATTATCTCAACCTTTTCATCCGGATACCCCGTTTTCAAAGCAGCATCTACGGTTCTCTCTATACTGTCTTCTTCATTATGAACTGGGATGAATATACTTATCGTTGGATAATAACCAGCTGCCTGAGGAGCCTGATAAAATAATGAGAGACCGAAACGCAATAATACAGTGACCGTAATTACGAAGGTGTAGATTTGTTTAAAAATGACCAGCTTGTTTTGCCACAAGTCCAATACACTGAGATGATTCGAAAACCACAGGGCGAAGTCCGATCGGGCATTAAAAAATCCTATAAGATAATGCCGTTCGAGTCGCAATATTAGCAGGAAAACCCCTGCTGCAATGATTATCTTAATAACAATAACCAGTGCATTCTTGTATCTATCCCAGTTTACCGTTCTCTCCCCAAAGACGCCTATTAAACTTGGTTCGACTGCGCGTTGACAAACCGCGCCGGTTTTACTGATAGTTTGATTGACGATAACAGAAAATATACCGAGTCTTGTTTGTACTCGTGTAAAATTACTGCTGGCATAAAACGAAGAAATAATTAAGCAAAAAATAAATGCCGAATAAATAAGCCATTTATGCATTCCTAATACTGTGTCTATCTGATTGGCAAGCCCTGCTAATCCTTTAAAACTAAAACCCAATAAAGCTAAACTGATACAACCGAAAATTACTACAACTGATATCACATTACGACGGTTCCCCAAGATTGCCCGATGTGCAGTTTTCGCGGAATCACTCCTTGTGTCACCTGGACGAGACGCTGCTGACACTATAGGCGCTTCTGCAGCCGTCACCCGGCGACTAACCGCCGGTGCCCCTGGATGTATTATTAAACTCCCGAACTTAAACGGAGCTGTAACGGATGCATCCGTACGGCTATCTTGGGCTATTCTACGCGGTATGAAACTTGACGATTGAGAGGATTTATTTTTAAGTTTCCGAGCCACATATACAATAACTAACGCTACTGTTACGGGGATTAAAACGATAAGCAATCCGAGTAATACTGACGTGACAAGCGGTGCGCTTACGAAATTCCCTGAATCCACAGGACCATTCGCATACGTCAAACCGGATTTAATAAAAAGTGAGATTATACAAATGAGCATGAGCGTGGAGCTCATTAATACTGCCCTAAGAGAGAAGATGCGCCTTACAGCAGCGTTCGATACCGCGTTTGTAACCGACGCAGCTACCGCTGTGTCCCCAGCCGTTGCCTTTACTCTCCCTGCACGGTATAAGGTGCTCGAATTTATAGAACAATTGCCTTGCGCCTGCTCATGAAGAACTGTTACGCGTTGGGCAAGAGTAGCTTCGCTGTATTTGAATAAATAGGCTCTGCGGGGTAGTTGGACATGGAGTTCATATTCGAGCTGTACGATATTTAGTGCTTTTTGGGCAGTGAGGTGGCTAATGAGGAAATGCTTATATGAGAGACTTTCAAAATGATCAGGCTTGAATCCCGCCACCTGGATGGCGAGGATTTCTTCTTCAAATAAGCGCGGGGCGATTAGGTGAAATTTCCTGTTATCTTCTATGAATCCGATGAAGTCGGAAACGGAAAAACCCATGAAATCGAAACCATGCTCGCGCAAAACGCCTTCAATTGTTTCTGCGTCAAGCCTGCCGTCAATGCTTAATGTTTCTGCATCCGGCGGGCCGGTGGCAAGCGCTGGTTGTCGTAAGTGTTGCTCCAATATCTCCAATGCATCGGCATACCGTAACCACTGCTGGGCAAGCTCGGGATTAATAGATGTAAACCGCGCGGCAAAATCACGTATTGATTGAGCAGTAATCCTCTGCCCAGTTACTCCCACTAAGACCCCGGATAAAGGCAGTATGATTCTAGAAACAGGCGCATCTTTTGCTTCTAACTTGTGACTTGTGACTTGCGACTTGCGACTTAATAAAACAGCTCCGGCTAGCGCCGCTAAAATGCCCCCCACCAGCCACGGAAGGTTAGAGCACGCGGCAGCTAAGCCGGAACCGATTGAAATATCACAAGTCGATATATACGTTAACAAGCCTAAGATTAAACTAGGGATTATCGTTACATATAGGCAACCCTGGGCAAGCGCTTTCTTTTCAGGCAACATTTTATCCCCCTTAACTGCGGATAAATCTTCTATTTTAAGGAGGTCATTAAGGCTATGGATGAGTTGTGCAAAGGCAATGAGGAAAGATAATGGTGTCTGGGGCAGAAAGAAAAATAGAACAGCAAAAAAGATGATGTTGGCTATGATGCCTCCGATGCACGGAGGAGCCCTTTCTTTGTAATGCAGGCCAGCGAATAAATCTAATATATTGAAATCTAACTCTGAGAGCCTTCCTGTAACAGCTGCCTGAATAAGATTCCCCATTTCATGAGGCAATACTACAGGCAAAGAGACTATGCGTAATCCCCAGAGAGGCCGGGAGTTATTGTAGCGCTCCTCTAATCTCTTGATAAAATAAGATGGCTGGTTTCCCCGCGCTTCCGGGGAAGCCGAGGAAGAATTTTGATGTAAATCAAAACTCTCTTCTTTAGATACTACTTGACCGTCCACAATATTTATTTTCTCATCGCCAATTTCCCTACATAGATTTTCTAAATATTTCCAGACCCCCTCAATAGACGCATCAACGCGAGCTTTTACTTCTTCTAAATCATCGGCTTCTCCTTTCACTGTCACCTTAGCATTACTCTCAAAATAAAATTTAATTAATGGCTCTGTTCCTGATGGCCTGACTATAATCCTGGTATTATCGGCTAAATAATAAACCGCCATCCTAACTTCGTCATTTCTTCTCTCCACCTGACGATTGACCACATCAATATCAGCAATCTTATTTATTGCCTCTAATCCTAACATTTGCGTTATGCGGTAAATCTTTGTTCTTTCTCTTATGTCCTCATAGCGCAATTCTTTGGGCTCTTCGCTATACCAATATCCATATCTACGGTATAAATCATCGAGCATCTGGTCTTGCGTATTTCCTTGAGATTTAGCAAACACGGCTAACTCACAAGCCAAGACACAGGCTAATATTCCATCTTTCTCAAAGGTATGCCCACCTACGGTTATTCCATCAGATTCCTCACAACCAAAGACAAATCTTCCCAAGTTAAATCCCTTTTGTAATATGTTCGGCTTTATAATCTCACCAGTGTCTCTATCTAAACCTGCCATCTCAGCTGCAATATTCTTAAAACCCACAGGAACATTTCTTATTTCCAGAGCAAAGGCCTTGGCAATCGCTCCGATAAGTCCCGTGGTAACCTCAGATTTTATCACCACGCCACCTCGTGGTAATTTTGCCTGGGTTTTAAGCTCTTGGAGACGATATGCTAAGATTAAAGACCAGGCTTTATTGCCATTTAATTCAAGCCATTCCCCGGCTCTTGTTTTTATAATTAGCTTCCCTCTATCTGCATCGGGATCAGTAGCCACAATTAAATCTGCATTGACTTCTCGGGCTAATTGTATTGCCTTTATAAGTGCATTGCCAACGGGATTGGGCCTTTCTAGGCCATTAAAATTCTCATCGGCTACATCCTGACCAGGCACAGTAAAGACTTGGAATCCCCATTCTCTTAATATGTGCGGTACCTGTTTATATCCTGCACCACACATTGCCGTATAAACAATCTTTATCTGTCTTGCCTCTCTCTTTACTAATTCAGGATTAAGTATTGCTTTGTTTATCAAATCTCGATAAGCTCGATTAAACTCTGGACTAAGCTCTTTAATTAATCCATTTTCTTGTGCCTTTTTAAAAGAAATGCTTAAAACATCGCTAATTCCAACATCCTGCATTTTTTCTTTTATCTTCAGTGTAACCACATCTATTGCCTGACCAGAGGTAAAGATATTTAGTTTATAACCATTACCATCTTTGGGATTATGGCTGGCAGTAATAATCACCCCGGCAATTGTGCCTAAATTTAGAATCCCAAACGAGGTTTCGGGTGTAGATAATACTTCTCCTTCCTTAGGAATATAAACTTTTATTCCATTTGCGCTCAAGATGCAGGCAGCTGTCTCAGCAAAAATACGTGAATTTCTTCTCGTATCATAACCAATAATTACTCCTCTTCTTATCAAATCTCTTAAGGAATACCTTTCTTTAAGATATTCTGCTAGCGCTTGGGTCGCCTTCCTTACTGTGTAGATATTCATCCTTCCTGGGCCAGGCCCCATTTTTCTCCTTAAACCCGCTGTACCAAAATCAATATCCTCCTTGAAACTATCCTCTAAGTCATCCCAATTCCCTTCCTGAAGTAAATGCATAATCTCATCACGGCTATTCTCGTATTGTGGTCCCATCCAGCGTACAATGCGGGACATTAATTCATCAGATAAATGCTTTTCTGCTTCAAAATCGGCTAAACATTGATAATCCCTGATTATCCTTTCTACCCAGGCATTCATCTCTTCTTGTCGCCCTGGAGAATTACCCTCGCCATATACTCTAATTACTGGCTCAGTCCCAGAAATCCTCACCCCTGCCCATGAACCATCGGCGCAGATAAACTTTACCCCATCAATGCCTGTAACCTTAATTATCTTAACGTCGCCAATTACCCTGCTACGCCTTCTTTCCTCTGCCACTACCCAAATCCAACGGAAATGGCCCATAATCCGGGCCTTGTATGCCCTTTCTCTTTCTTTTCCTTCTATATTTAACCTCACTGATGTCTCTTTGAAGAAATGTTCTCTCTTTATCCTGGTATGCATCTCTTTAAATAAATCTGACAATTTCCTATTGCCTTTCTTAGCCTTAACTGCCATTTCTGCTATTTTACTGATTACTGCCATACCATCGGCTTCAGGAATACTTCCCATAATGCTTACTTTTCCTGTGTGTTCAAAGGCAATGGCTACTACTTGATTTTTCTCCTGCGCCTCTCTTATTGCCTGATTGAGGTTTTTAAATCCCACGGCCGTTTCAATTACCCCATCAGTAGGTATACCAAAATATCCTGCCACATCATCAATAAGGGTACTGGTGGCTACAGTAGCACAGATAACACAGTTATCTTCTATCCATTGGCGACCATGTTTTTTCTCTAATTCTCTTAAGGTCTCCCAGGCAATAAGCGCACAGTATTCATTAGGCCCTAAGTAAGTGCCACCATCTAAAATCACTCCACCTCGGTCTCCATCGGGGTCAGTAGCCAGACCAATATCTGCATTAATTTCTAATACCCTTTGTCTTAAATCCTGAAGAGCCTCTTCAATTACATCGGGTTTCTTTAGGCCGCCAAAGTTAGGGTCTTTTTCTGCATGAATCATAGTTATATCAATGCCGAATTCTCCCAAGATTCTTTTGTAGACTCTACTTGTGGAAAAAAGAGGATCAAAAACTATCTTTAACCCTGACCTTTTAATTAAATCAAAATCAATATTTAATTCTTCTTTGAGATACTTTATATAATCAGGAAGGGGGTCGAATATCTCAATGCCTTCTGATTCCAGAGAATCTAAAATGCTTATCTCTCTTAATTCCTGGACATTCTTAATTACAGCTTTAGTTACCTCTGGTAATGCCGGTCCTAGGGTTCTGCCATCAAAGAACTTTATGCCGTTGTATTCTTTAGGGTTATGAGAAGCAGTAATCATTATTGCGCCAGCTGCTTGCTTATTACGCATTGCCAACACTACGCAAGGACTAGGGCTATCATCTCCGGTTAAATAAACCTTTATGCCATTGGCAGCCATTACCTTGGCAACCTCCTGAGCAAAAACATCAGAATTAAACCTGGTATCATAACCGATAACTATAGATTTAGGTAATCCTGTATCAAGAATATACTTAGCAACTGCCTGCGCCACAAGCCTGACCCTGGGGATATTAAATGGCCCTGCAAAATCCTCCATAACCTCCCGCCAACCCTCAGTGCCAAACTCAATCTCCTGCTTGTCTTGAGGATTTACTTGAATAATAGGATCCCCTATAGGCTGGGAATTGCCTTTTCCAAGTAGAGTAGTTCTGAGTTCTGCTTGAGAATGGGCATCTTCAATGCTGAATCCTCCAACTCTTAAATGCGCCTCTATTGCTACATGTATTAAAGTGGATAGGTTTTCAGGGTGGTTTTCACCGGCAATATCTTGAGGGACAAAAATAATAAGGTTTTCTTCGCTAATTATAGCGTCTTGTGGGGAGACTAAGTCAAAGACTCTGGTAAAAGCACCTATTACCGGAGGAGCCAGAATTTGATTACTCTTACTCAGTCTCTCAAGGAGTATGGCTGCGGCATCTTGCCCTATCTGACGCAGCGCTATTGCTGCTTTGACGACTGCCGATTGATTGACAAGAGGCAAACCAAGATCTTCTATTAACTGGCTACCGGAAATCTTGTGTAATTTATACAACTGGTAGGCGTGAGCAAACCGTTGTACACGAGGATACCATGGATCAACCCTCTGAGTAGCAATAGTATCCAAGAAGCCGCCGGTGATTAAAAACTCAAGCACTTCATCGCTATGCTCTTGCACTCTAATCTTGCGCACAAACGCTTCAAATGCTTCAGGAGAAATCTCTCCTGCAGACAAAGCATAAACCTCACCATGCAACCGTACTACCTCCGTCAAAACATCTCTATTTGGCAAGCCTGCTGCCAAAAGCGGATTCTCTTGCATCATATTAAATGATTCTACCTCATGTTTGGGATAAAGCGCTAACACCTTACCTTCTTCGACAATAGACTGAGACTCTATCCTCGTTTTGCCTATATCATGGTAGAGGATATATAACTGATGTAATAACCTTCTGGAAGGATCGGCCAACATCTTCTGGTAGAAAGGAGGTATTACCTCATACGCATATGGATTATTTAAAACCTTTAACATCGCCTGTAGATGGTCTATTAGTTGCGGGCCTTCTGCGTGAAGATGTAAAGGCAAGTTGGGTACTCGGAAACCTGCATGCAACTGGCTTGGCACATCTCTGGCAATAAGTATATCAATATCGTCAATTACTGACTCGGTAGATGTACCACAAGAATCTTGACGGACAGACTGCTCCTTAATCACTACTAATGTATCATCTACTTCTTCTTGAGTAGGGGTGGTCTTGCCTGGGCGGGTGCGGAAGGAGGCAGTCTTGACTTGGCCTTTGCTATGCCCATAACCATTTACCCCCTCTCCATCTACTAAATACCAATCTTCTCCTCTTAAATCAATAAAACCATGAATTATTGATTCGGTCCTCCCATCATACAATTCATAAGAAGGAACCAGGGATATATCGTAAAAGATGATCTGCATATCAGCATCATTGGGGCTCAGTTTTCTTGAGCGTATTTGAAAGCGCGCTTCGGTTCTATCCGGCGCATCGTGCAAACGGTAGCGTAAATCATAATATCCCTGCAAATCTTCTTCGTTGGCATATTTACCCTCTAAGATTATCACCGTTCCTTTCTTCAAATGGAATTCTCTGGGGCCAGTAGTCTTAGTTTGCTGGTCATAGGCATTAGGAATAATTAAGGCGTGTGTTTCTTCTCCTGACCTTCTGAATTCGGCAATCTCTTTAAGCATGTCCAAAATCGCTGTTTGCTCAAAGAATAATTCCTCATCAACATAAGGACGCCTGGGTTGAATCCGACTTGTTAAGTCTCCCATGAGGGCTTTTTCTTTATCGCTAAGTTCTCTACCGGTAACCAGTTTCTGAACAGTCATACGCCAGGCCCTATCTTTTAAGAACATATCCAGGCCGATAATTAGAGTGCCCACTCCCTGTTCTTTTAAATACTTGGCAACCTCCTCGGCAATAGTGGTTTTTCCTGAACCTGAGCCGCCGTCTAAAGAAACAAGCGGCGTATTCCCCGGTACACCCTTTTTAATTACACTGCCTATCTGTCCGGCTATAGCCCTGCATACCGGTTCAAGGCGCATCCTGAAATATTTTTCCTGGCTTTCTGTAACAGGCTGGCCGGTCATGGGGTCGATTGGCGGATGGCCATAATAGCCTTTGGCCTTGGCAAACTCATGGACTATTTTGGGTACAAATGCACCGTCCTGAGTAGTACGGTAGTAAGTAGAAGAGACATTTAAGTCAATATCCTGGTCCTTGATTAAAGCGATGTCCAGCGGCCGACACCACCCTGCCTCTTCTTGGGTCGCTTTTGCAATCGCATATAGTTCTTCCAAGGTAACGGTGGCACCATATGCCCCTCGCTGTATGACCCCAAAGATAATATGATGCCACGACTGAAGTAACCCGGAAAATTTCTTGAACATTTCATACTGCTGCCGCATATACTTCCACATCCTCGCCTCATTCTCTGCGCCCAAAAGATAATACATACGGATACGCCGCCCTTTGTTCATAGCCAGAAGACGATGGACTTCTTCTGCGCCTTCGCATTCATTGTTATCCTCGCTGCCCAAATCAGTGTAGCGTATAAGCGGATAAAGCCCCTTAATAGCCTCTCTGACTAAAAGGTGCCTATCAGCAACCGGTACGCGCTCAGACGCCAGCAGGCCCTTATAAGAAATCTCTCCCTGCACACGAATAATCACCGTATCCACTTCCAAGGCATTTAAACTCATCAAGGCAATAAGTATATGGCCCCAGTTAAGCGGGTTGCCTGCAATAGCCAAGAACCCGACGCGTAACTCTCTCCTGGGGTCATGCAGGCGTTCATCATTTATCTCCGGAGAATATTTCATAGTCTCCATTGCAACAAAAGGATCTATCCGGCCTTCTCTGACCTTAGCGGTAATTTCTTCGAAAGTCCGGCTAGCAGCGTGGTAAAACCGGGCAAGGAAAGATTCTTTCTTTAAAGCAACCTCAGTGTCAAACCCCTCAATGTTATCCTTCAAGCACTCCCAGGCTCTCTCTACTGCAAGTACCGCCAGCTCTCTCTTCTCTGCCCGTTTGGACCCGTCACGGTCAAATATAAACTCAAGGGAATAACCCCAGTCCGCAAGGAGTTCTTTTTGGGCACAAATAATTTTAACTATCTCTACAGGCCTGTAAATCACCTTGCCCGCAATACATTGTCCACCGACACCATCTAACCTGCGGAATTCCTTGCATCCAGAGATAGTCCTTGTTTGTAAGATTCTATCGATAATCTCTTTCTCTCCGCCGAAACAATAATAGGCAGGTTTTCTTAATCCGATAATAAATACGTTCAGGGTCGGCTCCCAGGCATCCGCCAGATAACGCAGGGCCTCTTCATCACCGTTCTCTCTGAGTTCTGCGACTAAATCCCAGAAAAGCTGGATATTATCTGAGTTAAGCTCCAGGTCAGAGAAGTTGCTGTTTGCAACCTCAAGGCCTTCACGGATAATCTGCTGGGTATAAGAGACCCCGCGTGCCCACAAGCGAAGCAGCTGTTCTGAATCATCTGTGAAGCCAAGAAAGTCGGGTATGCCATCCTCACTGACCCAGCGCTGATCCTTAGGATATATACGCACCAGCACATTGTCTTCCAGCGCCAAGGTAATTGATCTTTCTACAAAAATATTTGCATCTGCCGCGGGATAACCCAGATACAAGCCAAAGGCAAAACTCTTTGCTCCGCAGCGCATAGTAACAGCCACACTCTCTGTTATTACCTGTTCCAGTTCAGCATAACTGATAAACGGCATAATGTCTAAGTCACCGCTCTGGCGGAAATCTTTTTCTCTTTTTTCGTTTTCTTCATGGGGGAGGTTAAATTGTTCGGTTGCGCCGACTTCATGAACCAAGGAAGCGGCTAACTCTAAAGTAGTATTATAGGCGGGATAATGTGTACTTAAGGCAATGCCCCTGTTGTAAACAGCAGCTAAGAAGCCTTCAAAAGGGCCATCCCTAATTAACCCTGCTTCAGCAAGGTATTCCAAGTATTTCGCCATGTCTTTCCTGCCGCTGTTCCTTAAATACGCAGCAGCGATAATTACCTCGGGAGCGTAACGTTTAATTACTTTAGCACCATCCCAGCCTACCTGTTGAATCGCAGCATTGACTTCCTCTCTTGAAGGCATGGGTTGTCCTGGGAGTGGGCGTGCATTATCGGAGATAAGACTCCGGACCCCTGCAATCCCCTTCTCTAATACTTTTATGGATGCATTCACTATGTACGTAAAATCAGAGAGAGAACCAAATTGGGTGTGTTCAAATTCTTCCTTGAACCAAAAGCCATACTGGAACGTTACGGGAATTTGAACTACGATGTGCTCGTAGGGTCCGTCGACTACAAGTATGGTATGCACTGTTTCGGGCATAATCAACGCCATATCGCCGGGATTAAGCACGCATAGATGCGGAACATCGTCCTGCAACACGAGGAGCCCTATCCTCCCACGCACGAGTACATATAATTCTAATTGGTATTTATCCCTCTCTCTCACCGGATGTTTGTGGAACTTTTCCGGTCGTCTCATAAGTTCACGGAAAAGTATGCCTTTTTGTTTGATGGGAGAAGTCACAATGGAAGCCCCAATAAACGGTGCCGGGATATCTGCCCCTGTATAACTCATGGAATTAGTAATCCACTCTGTGCCTTGGCTCTGATCCCAAAGATTACGCTCCTTTGATAATATGTGGACGGTTACACCCCTTCTCTCCCAGACTACGCCAGTCTTATTGTATCCTCCTAATTGTCTAAACAAAGAAGCGAAGTCACCTTCCGGTCCATAACGTTGATACCAATACGGTTCTTTCCTTGTAGTAACCACAAGGACATCTCCTTCTATTTCTACGTGGGCAGCGGTCTTTGAATTGATGAGGATAGCGCCTGCGCCGATAAAAGAAAATTGTTCTTCGTCTACATAAATAGTGGTCCTGCTGAAGTTAGCCAGAATTACCTGTGTCTCATTCTCAAAAAACTGAGTCTTATTTAGAAATTCCTCTGCCGCCTCTCCATAATAAACCGTAGTCCCTGTATCGCAATCAACACCATAACCATCTCCAGCGTCTTGAACAAGGGTCCAATTCTTCTGGTCAATAATGTACAAATGTCCTCTTCTTGATTTTTTGAATGCCTCTTCTCTTTGGGCATTATCCTCATTGGTAAGATTGAATTGCTCTGTCGCTCCTATATCATGGATTAACGAAGCGGCGCGTTCGACAGTAGTGTTGTAGATGGGATAATTGGTGCTTAAAGCAATACCTTTCTGATAAGATGTCGCGAGGAAGCCTTCAAAAGGACCATCCCTGATTAACCCTGCCCTGACGAGATATTCCAGGTAGTCTGCCATATCATCCCTGCCGATAGAACGCAAATACGCTACAGCCAATTGCACTTCAACCCTATCTATACCTATTGCCTGGGCATTATCCCAACCTACCTTTTCTACCGAAGCATTGGCTTCTTCTCTTGTGGGCATAGACTGACCTGGGATGGGACGAGAAGAATCGAAAGGCGAACTGACGCCAATTTGAACCGCTAAACTAGAAGTGTATTCTGCCTTCCTGCTTATGGCGGTAAAATAAACTTCAAGATACTGCTTTGCGGACGAATACCAAGTCCTGTCTTCAGATTGAGCATTTATTATTATTCTACGCCATAACGCCGGCTTCCTGTATAGTCTTATAGCCCTACGGATAGCATCAAAAAATTCGTTTTCATCCACGTTGTCGAATACAAAACCATTGCCTTCTTGTGTATAAGGATTGAATTCCCTGACTGTATCGGCTAGGCCGCCTGTGTGCCTGGCTACAACAATACAACCCAAAGCCATCGCTACCTGCTGAGCCAAACCGCCCGGTTCAAATTGTGAAGGCATCAAAAAGATATCGGCTCCTTTAAACACCATGGTCGTAATTTTACGCTCATTGGTAAAGTGGACTGCCACGTTATCCGGCCAATCCTCTGCTAAACGTTCTGCCAATTCCTTAACCTTGGTAAAGTAAAGATCATCCGGATGACCTTTACCGGTAAGAATAAACTGGATCCCGCCGCTTGTTTCAATCAGCAATTTTTCGACCACTCTCAAAGTCAAGAGCTGATTCTTCTGACTAGTTATCCTGGAAGTAGACATTGCTAATAAAGGAATGCTGGGGTTTATCATAACCCGGAATTCTTTCTGAAGTTTTGTTTTATACTCCGGCCTTGAATCAGGTCCTTCGATGTCACTACTGCTTAAATCAACTCCGTTTATAATCCCTACCAAATCATATATCCTCTCCCGTAAATAGCTGTCCAATCCTTCTCCATAAGTAATTCCCATGATCTCACGGGCATATGTCGGAGATACGGTTACTATAATATCACTGTGATATATAGCACCCTTCATGATGTTAAAACTGCTGGGGTCATTAGGAGCAGCTAAACCAAACCAATGCTCCCAAACAATGCCCAATTCGGGGAATCTATCATTTGAAAATCTATTGAAGTTTCCTCCTTGATAAGCAAGGTTATGAATAGCAAAGACAGATGCAGTTTCGGCAAATAACGGGTGGGTGCTGTATTTTGCCTTTAAGAATATGGGTACGAGACCGGCATGCCAATCATTGGCGTGCATGAGATCTGGCCTGACAATAAGGCCTTTTGCATGCAATTTTTCAATAGCCATGAATGTCCCTTCGGACAAAATTAAAGCCTGGCGGAGCACATCTCCCTGGTATATTTTTGAAACATACCCGGTATCATCTTCTAATAAATAAACGGTAACCCCTTCTAATTCTGTTTTCCAAATAGTTATTACCATCCGCTCCCCGAGAATGGACATTTCTGTTGTATCAACAAACTCTAAATTATCCATAGGTATATTACTGTATCTCAAGCTGAATACGGCGGCGTTTATCCCTAACTTAGATAGCGCTATAGGTAAGTCATGGCTGACATCGCCGAGTCCGCCTGTTCTGGAGAAAGGAGTGATCTCTGAAGTGATAAATACAACACTCAACGCAACTGCCTTTAATTTATTTGCTAAATTCTCCCTTAATATATCGAAACTTGCCTGAGTAGTAATGTTACCCTGGCGGCTTAAATCATCTATCATGGTAAGGGCCTGGTGGTATTTTCTAACTGCGGCTATACGACGGATTTGTTTTACTAAAGTGTCAGCTTCTTTCTCTAAGAACTCTATAGCATAGAGACTAAGTAACTCTTTATTTGCCCGTACGTAATAGATGACGCCCTGCGGTACCATCTCAGATAAAGCTACGCCTGATATTTTACCCTGGCCATGGGCAAGGGCCCTCCTGACCTTGGTGGCTGAGACGTCCTCAAAAGAAGGTATAGCAGCAGCCACAAAGAGGCCTTCCTGCCAGAGTTTGTCTAACCAGGCAAAGGTCTTGATGTGTTTGTCGTAAGAGAAGTCACTGCCCTCTTCCCTGCCGAAGTATAGGACCTTGACCCCTGCAGGATGCAGGGTGTTTTGTAAAAGATTAACTTCGTTTTTCTTGCCATACTCGGCTAATTTGTCTGCACCTACGATGTAGAACCATTCTGCATTGGGGTTGGCTGTGAAGAGCCAAATGAAGGCTGCCATATCCATGTTGAAGCGCCTGGTGTTCTCATCATTTCCGGCTAAGCTTAAGGCATCATGAGATTCAAACATCTCAACGACCTGGGCTCTGGCAGGAGTAACTAAGAGCCAGCTGCTTACCCCGGGCTCCCGGACTGCGATGTTGGCCATCTGGTTACGGATAGTGGCAGAGGCGGCGTAGGGTTTATCAGGTACAGTTCCGCCGTTAGCCAGGATGACCCGGTCAATATCCTTGTCAATGATGGCAGCAAGTGCTGCGGTAATGTGGCCGTAGGTCAAGGGGTTCATGGTGCCCGGCTGCAGGGCTACTTTAGCCTTTATGTTTGAGGTCCTGCCGGCAAGGGAGCGTTTGGCTGCTTCGTGCAGGATAGCCGGGGTCACTACGGACTGATTCTGTTCAACCAGGACTTCCTGTATGGCTGCAATGTATCTTACCATGTCCTCGCTGGTGAGCTCAAAGCGTAAACTGTCTTGAGTAATCTTACGGATTAAGCCCTGGGCTTCCATGAGGGCAATCTCTTGCAGGTAGGATTCTTTATAGGTTTTTCCGCTTAAGGACTTCTTAAAGGATATTTCCCTTAAGGTGTTCTCTTGGTGGGTGAGGTTAAACCTTGTGGTCGCCCCTATCTCATGGACTAAGGAAGCGGCTCTTTCAATCGGGCTCTGATGCAGGGGGTGCTGGTTGCTTAAGGTAATGCCTTCGTTGCCTTGGATATTAGTGTAGGTAACAGCTAAGAAGCCCTCAAATGGCCCTGCCCTGATCAGGCCTGCCTTGGCCAAGTATTCCAAGTAGTCAGCTATATCGTTCCTGCCGATTGAACGCAGGTAGCCGATAGCCAACTGCACCTCTGGCGCATCTACGGTAAGTGCCTGGGCGTTTTTCCAACCTACTGCCTCAACCGAAGCATTGGATTCTTCCTTGCTAGGCATGGAGCGGCCAGGAATGGGACGGGCGGAATCTTTCTTGCCAGCATCTTGAGGCTTATCGGGAGCAGGTGTAGGAACGGGTGCGGACGTAGGCGCTGGAGCTGGTGCAGCGGGAGAAGCAACACCAAAATCACTTGCCATTCCTTTCAAACTTTTACCTAAAGTTTTCTCCAGATTCTTTTGTCCATTTTTATCTTGGACATGCGCGCTGACTTCGTTATAAAGATTATTGGCTGATTGATATAGTAGCTGAGCATCTCCCTGATTACGGTCTAGCCTCAATTCTTGCGCTTTCACGAATAAGATTCTACTCAAGGCGAAATCCAGGTCTCTTTTTAAACCCGCGATAAATGCCCCTGTTGATAGAATTCCATATGACTGGTCATTCTTAAATCCGCCCAGATCAATACTGTCTGCTCGTAGTAATTTTGTTGCATAATTAGATAATACTCTTCTAATATGGAAGAATTTATTAATTTCCAATTCCCGGATGATTTCACCATTAAAGACATTGCGGTACCCCCTAGGCAGATGACTGATTCGTATTGCGATATGTAGTTTTAAAATAACGATTACAATAAGAGAGATAACGTTCTTAATGATAAGGTCTCTGATAAGGAAATATACAATTGCCCAAAGACCAAAAGCTATGCCTTTAGTGTATTTTTCGCCTATTATAACACCTGCTACAAAGATTCCAGTAAGAACCAGTAATGCTATACCCACAATAACAAGAGGCATAGCCGGTAAGAAAAGCAGAAATGCGGCTGCGACATGATAGCCCACCAAAGCCAATATGCCGCTAAGAAGAGAGATAGGAACCGCGGGTATTGAATGGCCATTCTTCAGAAATGGGCCAAAGATATAGGCAATGGGAAAAATGAAGAAGAAGAACTGGGCCACTACCGCGTAAGGATGCGCAGGCGCAAGCAAAAGAATGAACAGAAGGATCACGCCCCAGGCAATAGAAGGACGGAACAAACCGTATAGCGCTGAAAACTTCTGGTCAGTCACTATCGCTCCTTTGGCGCCTTTGTCAAACTCACCACTCACCCCTTCTAAGGTATCGCGCATCTTTTTCTCTTGAATGGCATTCAGCGGTAGGAAGGTAAAAGCCAATGACCAGAAGCGTTCAAGATAAGCGCCATAACCAGCACACAGACCTTGTTTACTAGTCTGGGTTCTAACGCCTCCAGCAGTAATTGCCTGGGTAAAGGTATATTGCAAGCCGATAAAGAAGAGAGGCACGGCTAAATAAGAGAATGGCGAGAATGATAAGAAGAACGCAAGTAAGAAAATGACAAGGTTATAACGAGGAATGACCGGCTCATTGAAGTAGAAGTCATTATTCATAAAGAGCGTGAGCTTCTCTGTCCAGTGCATATTCTCACTCCTCAGCATCTGTTGATAATGAACAGTCAAGGTATCATCAAGTACCAAGCTGCCGAATCTATCCACGAAAGGAGACATGCCATAGTTCTCCTTTTCCCTGGCCCTACCCAAAGTAATAAACGGGGTATACCCCGTCTTGTATCCTGCCTTAGCTAATTCGTTGCCCATTGCCGAGTCTTCGATGTTTGACATATATACGCTATAAGAGCGCATCGTGGACAATCTGATAATCATCGGGCCGTAGCAGCTAGTGATACCGACTCTTGCCTCAGCAGGCAAAACTCTGGTATTCCAGTTATTCTCTGCAATGGTCTGATCTTTGCTAGTAGGAGTCATCCCCTCATCAGCTACTTGCAGATTAGTCAGCATTACTCCCAAGTCCGGGTCTTCGCTAAATTTAAGTGCAATAAAAGGCAACAAGAAGGCATCCGAAGGGAATAAGGTATGCTCCCAGTCAAGGTTGAATATGACCCCATCTTCTTCAGGCGCAAACTTCAGGGCAAATCCCCAAGAATTAACCTTTGCTGCCCAAGCATCACCGGCATAATTGGCGTCACCAAAATCAGCAACTGTCCGAGGACAATAAATCCGCGCACCCGTCTTATCGTAGACCTGAGGATTCAGAGTCAAGCGATTACCGAACCTTCCAAAGATGATCAGAATGTGTTCTATTTCGGCGGATGTAAATCTGCCAGACGAGACGAGGCGCCCTTCTAACGTGGCCTTATCTGAAAATGCCCAAACTATGAATCTCCCTTCCGAATCCCCTCTTTCTTCCTCTCTTACGATTCCATCATCTATTAATCTCTGTAGTAAGTTACTTCGATACTGAGAAGCTCTCCAAATACCGAGAATAGTATCAATGTTAACGGGATTTAATTTGAGACCTTCTAATCTTTTTCTTAAGCCTTTTTCTGATGTATGCGTCCAGAATACTTGCGTTTGACTAGAGGGAACCTCAATTAATACTTTCTCATTAATTAAAACATCTATATCTCCGGCGGGGAAAGAAGACCTCTCACAAGATTTGAGATAAGAACTAAGAATAACACTCAAAATTTCATTGATTTCTTGCGACGTAAACTCCTTGGATTTCTCTAGTTTATCTTTGAATTCGGAAAAAGTTACAAGGGTAGAACCAAAGAATCCAGCTTCATGCAGCCTCTTTAATAAAGCCTCTGGGAAATCGAAAAATCTTACCTTTGCAACCACGCCTTCATACAGCCTTTCATAAAGTACCTCGCCTCGTGCCCGCGATCTCTGCCACCAAAAACTCAACACTGCTCTAAAATATCTATCTATCACTTGCTCTACCTTCGCCTCGTCGTCACCATAAACATGCATCAATAATGTTCTGTAGGCGAAATAACAGGTATTCTGTACAAAATTGATTGTTTTATAAATGTTATCCACGCGATATACGATCCATTCTGAAGTTATCATATCCGAAAGCTCTTCAATTTGCACATGATTCTGGAGCCCTAAAATATTAGCGAATATTTCTACAGTCTCAGTAAAGGTCAATTTCGGATCGCTTAATTGAACGATATACTTTTTAACTTGATCTCTTGATAAACCAGCTCGTAAGCTAGCTCGCTGCGGGCCTGTTAAACTTGTAAAGTATCTGTTGATAACTTTCTCTGTCAAGCCTTCACTTTCCCCGCTTAAGATACAGGTTAAATAAATCTCCCAATCTCCATGGAACGCTTCTTTGATTAGCCTAAAGGTACTCTTGATAGCATCTTCACTATCTAACTCATCGGTCTTAGGGAAACTGTCTTGTGTAAAGCCGGTTATCTTGGCAATCATAGACAATAATCGCGTTGATGGCTCTTCTCCCCGTTCAAAAGCAACATCGTTTTCTAAGATGAGTTGCTTTATTCTAGAAAGATCTTCCGGCTTATAAAGCCTAACCGTGTTAAAGAATTCTACTACTTTCTTTCTCGCCCTCGGGTTACTTACTTTAGGAAGGGACTGTTCAGTACCATCAAAGAATTCCTTAAGGCTGCGTGCTTCAGTTGGAGTGATCAGATGGTAACGTTGCAATGTCTCTTCAACTAATATAGTTCTAAATGCGTCTCTTAGATACCTATCGCCTCTAACTATATCTATAAGGCTTTCGTTTACACGAGAGTAAGTAACGATTATTCCGACAGGAACTGCTCCACCAACCCTTGCAAGGTCTATGACAAGATGAATGCTACCCCATTCAATGATAATGGCATCTGCAGGAACGCTGATGATCCTGCCTTTTGTATCCTGTAATTGAATCTTGAGAGTGCCATTGATCAGGCGACCCCTTAAGCCGGCTTCAACACCATTCCTCTGCCCAGCTGGGATGTTTGCATCCAGGATTACGTGAACCTTATTGCCATCCCTTATTTCAACCCTAGCAGCCCTTACTGGAGGCGCCTGCCCCTTGGGCAATGAATCTTCAATTATTTGGTTGATGTCTGCTTCGATTTCTGCAACAGCCTGGGCTGCAGGAGATTGTGCCTTAGGTTCTTCTGCGCTAAGTTCTCCTGCTTTTGATTCTTGTTTCTCAAGTTCCCCAGTAGGCGTGAAAATCAGGGAGCGGGTTTCGTTCTTTACGCGTTCTCTTCCTATCCTGTCATAAGCTTTAATACTATCCCATTCTTCGTTGATTTCTATACTGAGCCTCTTAGCCTCAATCATCAAATACCACCAAGTGCGCATGCCTACCCTGAGATTAAGGAAATATATCAAGAAAACAGATGGAAGCGCAATCTGAGATACCTGGAAGACTCCGTTGATGAAATAGAGGCATGCCGCACCTAAGAGGAAGTTTAATCCTAGCCACCAGTTAAAGTATTTACGGAAGAAATCAATTTTTTCCTGTATTTCAGGAGAATTCTTCTTTCCTGTATATCTGTTGCGATAAATATAGATGGTATCCATGGCTTTTGTCCAATACAGGATATGGAATTTCCAATAAGGCAGCATACGCCGCATGTCCAAAGCAACAAAGTAATAAATAACAACGATGAACCCTATGCCCCATCCAGGGATAGCGCCCCAGAGGGGTATCAAGGTAGCGACCATGATTCCTACCATCACTGTCGTGATTATATTGCGCAGACGCGGTGACATATAGGGATAGACCGGTAATTCTAATCCTTTCTTTTTGTATTGTTCCTTAAGATATGCCTCCCATTCGCCGCGGATAGCCTTGACCTTACGAGCTTTTTCTACTTCGGGCAAATATACAAGTCCGGCTCCAATATCAGGGAATAATGTGGGCTTTTTTGTCTGATATTCTGCAAAGAACTTGAATCTCGGGGCAACAATTGGATCGATACCATCTTCTGCGCAGAATTCAAACAAACGCCTTAACTCTCTATCGGTGAACAAAAAGGTATCCTTAGTCATTTTCTTACGGCCAGGGCTATAATAATCCTGCCAGGTAGCGAAATCCTGAGCTACTATAGCAAGGAAGAATGAAGCAATAGGCTCAATGACTAATTCCTCTAACGGCGTAAGAATGATCCCGACTCCTTTCTTGTAGGCATCACTTACAGGCTGGTCTCTATTCTTGCCCACCCTATCTGCCCGCTGAGTGGCTGTGATACCAAAACGGTCCTTGAGGATCTGGAGCCCATTTGTTTGTTCTCCCTCAGCATACAGCTTGATAAGATAAAAGACTAATGGGCCGAGAACGTCTAACTTAGGCAAAATCCTCGATATCCTGAATATTCTCTCTTCTAACCATTCTCTCGCAAAGATATCAAATTTATCCGATGGTCCATTGTAAATTTTACGCAATAAGGGTTCTATTTCGTCTTTAATAAAAGTATCTTGTCGGAAATGAACACTTACTGGCAGATCGATGTCCTTTCTTCCGATGATTGCTTCTAAGGCGCGAAGTCTATATCTTATGGTGAGATATACGAAATAGATAAGCTTATATGGCAGGCTAGCAAGTCCCATTATCCAATTAACAGGGATTAAAGGTATAAAAGGTATAATTGCCATCGGCCCATAGTTTAAGATAAGCAAAACTAATAATGCGACTACAGCGAACAGTTTCATCCCGAATACTAACTTCTTGACATACTCTTTATTTGATTGAATATTAAAGGAGCCGAGTACGAAAAGTATAAGTGTAAACGGAAGAAACAGAAACCAATGATTGGAAATGATAATTATGAAAGTAAGGGGGACCACCAACTTAAATGCCACAACGACCAACCAGTCAAACCACTGTTTTCTCGCATTAAAATTAGCTATTGCCAAATAACGGGTTAATCCAAGCAACAATAAGGGTACCGAAAGCCAAATGAGTAGTACACCTGCGATAATAACCGTCGATAGTGGCAGCATGGTTCCTCTTTCCGTTGATTCAACAAATAAGTTATATAACCACGTATTCTGGGAATGTTCCTTAAAGTGTACCTCAAAATATTCCTTTATTCCTCCTAGATAATGCTTCCATAGCACCGGGGTAAACCTGTTTTCAACGCTAAAAATCTGTGAGCCATATTCAAAATAACTGCCGTCTCTCTGCCCGAGCCTCTTTGCTTCCTCCTGTGAGTCCAGTATAAGGACGCCCCCGTCCATAAACCGCTTATCATCCTTGGTAATCTGAGTCTGCCTGCCATCAACAAAGTCATTCAAAAAGTAGAGTGGGTCGCTGCCGGCAACGCTCTTATTCCAAAGCCAATAGCGCGCAGGCTGTACTACCAATTCACCCTCGCTATTCTTTTCCTTAAAGAACACCACATAATGGTCATAAACCAGCTCCTCCAAAGTAGATGACCATGGTGATGCATATTTACCTTTGATTTTATAAGTCTTATCTGGTAGCTGTCGCTCGTTAAAATAAAGCCTAGTTTGATCGTCTCTAAACCACTTGCCTCTATGCTCCAAATAATACCGCCTGCCGTCCAACCGCAGAGCCATTTGTTTGGTGGAAACCATACCGCGACGCGTGTCTGCCACATCGTAAATCATTACGCCGTTATTGATTCCAGTGTTATGCTCTATCCTGACATTATCCACCCGCGCAACCAACGGACATTTATCCTTATAGTCGGCTTCATAATTCTTTTTCCCCGGGACATATACATAGGTTAACCCCTGATCAGACACACGCACATCGCCATCATGAGGATAGACCATAAAAGTAATGTAGTAAGGGTCACCGGCTACAAATCCTGTGTCAGGATTAATTGCCGGAAACTCGCTCTCGATAATAATCAATCTTCCCTGGCCAGCCTTGATTTCTCTCCAGGCATTGCTGATGTATATAAAGCTAAGGTTATCCAAATTGTCCTTTAACGTATCATAACTTAACACTGCATCCGGTGCACCGCTAATAACCGCATGCCCCTCTCTAATGCCATAATAGATGTCCCCTTTCTCCAAACTGATATCATCATAGATAGAATGACTATAGATCGTCTCCGTGTTATCAATGACCAAAGTAGTAACAGTCACATTGGCGATATCAAAAAGCCCATAATCTTTATCAGGATTATCTTTGAGAAGTTGCGTATTCGGGCTATAAAAGCTGTAAATCTTGCTTTCCACAGTAAGTTCAGTGCGTTCATCATCTTTTTCTTTGAAATAGCCTAAATCGCGCTCGATGGCGCGGCCGCGGTTATCTTTCATTTCCCGGTAACCCATAGCCCCGGTAAGCCTTTTGTCTTTGCCATAATATAATTCAAGCCCCTGATATTTAATCCTGCCCCTATCATCAAAGACATCGCATATACTTACCTTATTTATATCCACAGGCTGATTGTCCTTGTAAAGGAGGTGGCCGCGGCTTACGGGCATAGAGCTGTCAATGATATTCCCTGCCCTATCAGTAATATGAGTAGTAGAAGAATGCGCTATGCCTAATACGCCCAAGACGCCGTTATCATAATTATTCCGTTCCCTAATTTGTCTTACAAATACTCCTTTTTGCATAATATCGCCTTTAAATTCTGCGCCTTCCGTTATGCCGTGGTATATGTCAACTATACGTCCGCGCCTGTCCCTGACCTGCTCAATAGTAATCTTGGTCTTGGCATTAGTCATCCGGGTAGTTAAGTCTCCTTTTTCGTATTTTACTGTGATAGAGGTAGTAAATAGTTCTTTGCTGCCATCGGATTTTAATACATAAGACTTTGCCGTAGAGGCTATGTTGTAAATAGCCCAGTCAGAATTATTATTGGGATTAGCGGCATCGTTATATACAAAGTCTGTATAACGCAGGATTGTAAGCTGATCTTTGTCATTTAATTCGCCTTCGTATTTTTTAATCAAGCGTTCGCCATGCGTTAGATCCAATACATTCTGGATAGTGAGTTTACGCAGGTAATCCGTCATTTGGACACGAACTGTGCTTTTATCAAGGAATTGCCCTAGAGGAACTTTCCACATATCGGCAATTTGTTGACCATCTTTATCACGTAATTCTGAAGAACCCAGTTTATCCCCGCACAAATGACCGTTAGGATCGGACAGTTTGGTGATACTTGAAGTGGCGATATCTAAGAAACCAGGTAAACCGTTATAGGAACGTTCCTCCGCCAAGAAAGGAATAAATGAATCCTCTTTAGTCGGGTCAGAAAGGAATCCATGATAGATAATTCTTGGGTTACCTTTATTATCCAGTTGCATCTGCCAGGTAAGATTACCTTCTATTTCGGTTATCTGGATTTTAGCCAATCCATTAGTAAAATCTATGGTCTTTGAGTTGCTGAATAAAGTCTTTCCGGAGCTAAGGTATAAATAAGTTGCACCGCTAGAGGCTACATTGTATAAAGCCCAGTCAGCATTATCATATTTGAATACAGTCTCCTTTTCGGTAACAAACTGGCCTTTATCCACCCGGCCTTCGTATTTAACCCAAACCAAAGGTATCCCTTTATAGCTGACCCTCTTTGTATCAATCAACTGTTCGTATATACCATAACGGATATCGTCTATACGGATACGGATATTGCCTGCGCCGTCATACACATTCTTCATATCTATACTTGCAAAATCATTAATTACGCTACCCGTGTTATCAACAAGAGTGGTAGTGCTTATGCGGTGCGCTGCATCTTTATTTCCTGAAGCATCGCACAACCAAAGGTTGCTCGTTGTAGCAATGCCTTCTTCACCGGGTTTGCCTAAATATTCACGTTCCTCAATTAAAATGCGCTTGAATGTGCCTGTTTCTATATCCCCTTCATATTTGCCATAATAGGTCGCTCTGACCTTGCCCTTGAATACTGTACCTGGCTCTATTTCTCCTGGCTTAGTAGAAATTACTTCCTCGCGGGAAGATATTATGGTTTTTTCATCATCCGTATAAAGAAGCAACAACACGGATTTCTCGTCTTTGCCCGGCCCGTCAGTTTTGATAGTGCGGATGTGCGTCTCAGTACCATTCTTGCCCAAAGAAGCTTTTCTTACGTCATCCATTAAAGAAGCCACATTGTCATAACGGTAAATCCTGCCGATTATTTTATCTTTTGCTTTCTGCTCTTTATCATCAACATCCACGCTAAATATAGACTTACCGCTTATATCCTGATTCTCATCAAAAATGAGCTCCAGTTCAGGGATAACCTTAAAGGGGTTATCGGTATCTAACCTTGAGCCTAATACTTCAATCTTATGGTATTTATCCTTAAACATATGCAATAAGACAGCAGGGCTGCCGTTATAGAAAATAAGTTCCCTAGTGTAGGTAGTGTTTAAATCCTGGCCTGCGGTAACTACAGTGCTTGTCTCTATGGCGGCAATAAGCGCAGATTCATCTTTATATCTTATAAGCTTACCTTCAATACTTCCATCGGCATTGATCTTGGTTGGAACACTTACGTCAATGGGCTTACCAGCTTCATACACTACTTCCAATTCCGGTATAATCTTAAAAGGATTCTTATTTTCATCAATGGTATTACCCAATAACTCGATTTTATGGTAAACATCTTTAACCATATGCAATAAAACAGCAGGGCTGCCGTTATAAGAAATATCCTTCTTAGTATAGGTTATCTTGGTATCCCTATTGGGATCCGCTACCTGGTCCTTCTCAATGGCGTCTTTGAGTTGCCCGATATTATCATAACGGTAAACCTTGCCGCTAGTAACCTTAGTGGTGGGGTCAAAGGATAAACCGACGCTGACATCTATAGGTTTCCCCTCTTCAAAGGCGACCTCAAGCTCAGCCAAGGCCTTAAAGGGATTCTTATCCACGTCAACAGTTGAGCCTAATACCTCTATTTTATGGTATATACCCTTCTTAAGGTGCAAGAAGACAACTTCTTTGCCTTTATAATTGATTATATCCCTGGTATAGGTTATGCCAGTATCTATGCCGCTTCCTAAAAGCTTGCCACTTGCGTCAACCCTTACCTTATCAGCAAGGATATCTGCCATCAATAAATCTACAGCCTTGGCGCCAGAGGTATCCTCATAGCGGTAAACCTTGCCGCTGGTATTGGCGCTGTCATCAGGGACAGAGACATCAATAATAAGCTTGCCTTCTGTAGTCTTGGTTTCATCAAAAACAACCTCAAGCTCAGGGACGACCTTGAAGATGTTATTGGTATCTAAGGTTTTGCCCAGGACCTCCACCTTATGATATGGGCCTTTTGTCATGTATAGGAGTATGGCGTCTTTTCCGTTGTAGGTGATGGGTGTCCTGGTGTAGGTAGCGCCTAAGTCTGCCCCTTCGGTAGCTACGCTGCCTGCTGTGATGGCCTTCTCAAGGTCTGTATAGTTATTATACCTTCTGATGATGCCTTCACTGCTGCCATCGGCATTGGTCTTGGTGGGGACACTTACGTCTATGGGCTTGCCATCTTCAAAGGCGACCTCAAGCTCAG
>JBAZLB010000010.1:0-52064 GCA_041650495.1 Candidatus Omnitrophota bacterium
ATGCCGCACCGCATAGTTTTTTTGTTGATTGCGGCATAGCGGACGAACCCTTATAAACTTTGATTTTCTTCTTATAATAACTTATTGGTGAGGACGCTGGGGCTGGCGGCTGCCGCCCAGCCGCCAGCCCCAAGCCGAGCTGAACACGCACCGCATTAGCTGGAAGCAAGCGGCCAAGCGAGCGCCAAAGGAGGCCTTGCCCTAAGCAAGGCCGACTGGTGCAAGCGAGATACGGGAGCGCCCCAAGGCGCGGTGCCTATAAATCTTTCTTCTTACAGCCGTGAATTGTATTTGGTAAGATTATGACAATGGTTCGTTGATCTCTCTGGTGAGGAGCCATCTTTTCAAAGACCCTATTCCTAGGAATAGGGTCTTTTGGCTTTTGGGCCAAAAAATTGGGCGAAACGGTTGGGTTTGCGGCCGCCCGCGCCCGGCCGCAAACCCAGCAGTTCAGGTTTCTTTTCAAAAAAATAGCCCTATTGCTAGCAATAGGGCTACGTTAAAGATGGCTCCCCCTCGAGGACTCGAACCTCGGACCTGGTGGTTACACTTGACCCGAAATTACTTTCGGAAGTGGACTATATCTTTGCCATAGCTTGCGCCACAGGCAGCGGGTGCATAGTCTCTGAACCTTCCCTGACATCTGCCAGGGCTCGGCTGCTGATTACCCTCATTCCAGCAGGGCTTCCAGCAATTCTCCCGCAGTTCCAACCATGGTTTCCCATGGAAGCTGCCATGATTAACTCCAAATTCAAAGCGGCCGTCGGATTCCTTCGGAATCCTCTGGGCCTGAATTCGGAGTCAAATCCGCCGAAGGCGGATTTGACAGCCACTCGCTCTACCAACTGAGCTAAGGGGGAATATATCAAAGAATGGTATTATTTTATAACAAATAGAAGCACAGTCAAGGTAAAAAGCCCCGGGCTCTCATTAAAGCATTTTTCCTTCCAGGTTCTTAATCTCAATTTCTATAGCAGAGATTTTTGCTTCTATTTCCTTCATCCTGCGGCCGTATTGTTTTGCCGTTTCTTCATCGCGATATATATGGGGGCTGGAGAGTGCGCGCGCCTTTGCATAACTCTCCAGGCGCAATCTTTCTATATCTTTCATCAATTTATTAATCTGTGTACCCAAAGAAGCATTGTAGGCCTTACGTTTCTTTATTTCTTCCTTGAGCCTTTTTTCCTCTTCCTTTGCCTTTCTTTCTCTTTCTTTAGCTTCATCCAGCTTGGCCTTCTTTAAGGCTAAACCAGGCTTCTTTAATTCAATAACAGCCTCCCCTTGTTCTTTTTTCTCCAGGTAATAATCAAAATTACCGTGGAATTTCCTCACCCTGCCTTCCTTGACTTCATAGACAATATTGGCCACCGAACGCACAAAGTAAATATCGTGGCTGATAAAAACCAGGGTGCCGTTGTATTCCTTTAATGCCTTAACCAGGGCTTCTACTGCGTCCACGTCCAGGTGGGTAGTAGGCTCATCCAGCAAAAGGAAATTAGGGGGGTTAATCATTAGTTTGGATAGTATCAGACGGCTCTTCTCACCTCCTGAAAGCACTTTGACTCTCTTGTCAGAGTCATCTCCGGTGAATAAAAACGCGCCGATAACGGTACGGATAGACTCCTCTGACATATAGCCGGGGGCAGCGGAATAAGCCTCCTTAAGAACCGTATTCTCCGGATTCAAAACATCCAGGCGTGTCTGAGAAAAATACCCTATATCCACATTATGCCCTACGCTGCGTAGGCCATGATCGATATCCACTACACCGGCAAGGATCTTCAGCAAAGTAGATTTACCCGCTCCGTTTTCCCCCGCCAAAACAGCCTTCTCGCCTTTTTCTATTTCAAAATCAAGATCTTTATAAACCTTGATTTCTCCGTAAGACTTGGCTATCCCCTCAAGGGTAACAACCCTCTGGCCGCTTTCTCTAGCCTGGGGAAAGGAGAATTTCTTAATGCTCACCCTGCGGTCCTGAGGAACAATTATCGTCTCCATCTTCTCCAAAACCCTGCGTTTTGCCCGCACAGAGGAAGCCTTGTTAGGCTGGGCATGGAAACGCTCAACAAACCTTTGCAACTGCTTACGTTTCTTATCTTGTTCTTCAAACTGTTTCTGCAGGTGTTTGCGTTTTTCCTCTTTTATCCTCTCATAATCTTCATAATTCCCATGCACCTTGGCTATATTCCCGTTTTCAAGAATAAACGTGTAGTTGGTGACGTCCGTCAAGAAAGATTTATCGTGGGAGATCATAATAAATGTCCCGTCAAAACCGGATAAATAGTCTTTCAGCCAGATTGCCGCATTAAGGTCCAGGTAATTGGTCGGTTCATCCAGCAACAAGATATCATATTGGTAAACAAGGAGCTTAGCCAACAGGGTGCGCATCTGCCAGCCTCCGCTCATCTGGCTTATCAGACGGTTAAAATCCCTCTCCTTAAATCCCAGCCCCATCAGGACTTTTTTTGCCTTATGCTCCAGTTCAAAATAACCCAAAGTTTCCAGGTTATGCAGGATATCTCCGTAGCGGCGGGAGGCAGCCTCATTCTTAACTTCAAGCTCTTCTTTTTCCCGCTTAAGCCTGAGGATCCTTTCGTCGCCTTCGGTTAATTCCGAAATAACCGAAGTTGCAGAATGAAAATGCGCTTCCTGAGGAAGATAGCCTATGTTGATATTCTTATTTACCCGTATATCCCCGGAAGAAGGCTCGGTCTCCCCTAAAATAAGAGAAAAAAGAGTAGTCTTACCTGCACCGTTGGGACCGATAAGTCCAATCTTCTCTCCCCTGTTTATGGATAGCGAGATATCCTCAAAAAGTACTTTTTTTCCGTAATATTTGGAAAGGCTAGATATGGTAATCACAGGCTATTTTATACTGGTTGACGGGAATCAAGCGCCCGGGATAAAGTAGCAGCGTCGGCGTACTCAAGATTTGACCCCATGGGTATCCCTATACCCAACCGCATCACTTTTATCCCAGCGGGCTTAATTAACTTGGTAAGATATATGGCAGTAGTCTCTCCTTCAGTATCAGCGTCAGTGGCGATAATGACCTCTTTAATGTTGTTCTGTTTTATCCTGCTCAAAAGACTGTCTATCTTTAAATCTCCAGGCCCCCTGCCTTCTAAAGGAGATATGGAGCCCATAAGCACGTGGTATACGCCGTTAAAACGTCCGGATTTCTCCATCGCGGTTACATCTGCCGGCTTTTCTACCACACAGACAACCTCTTTATTGCGGCGTTCATCATGGCATATGCGGCATAAATCCTGCTCGCTCAAATTATTACAGATTCGGCAGAAACGCACGCTCTCTTTTACCTTAGATACTGCCTCGGTCAACATCTTTACTTCTTCCGCAGAAGCAGTCAGTATATACGTTACTATCCTCTCAGCGCTGCGTCTGCCAATACCGGGAAGCCGGTTAAGTCTCTCAATCAACCTTTCAATAGATTCCGTATAACTTGGCACTTGATTCCTTTCTCCGGGGCTAATCCCCTCTAATCACCCTGCCTTCAAAGGTATGCAATACATTCTTAAGAAAACGCTCATCCGCGCTATCCTCTCCCCTGGCCTTCTCTTTAGTGAGAATGAAGTCCACTCTCAAATCAGCATTTAATACACCGTCTATTATCTTCTCTATGATCGCCTTATTTTCTTTGCGCTCCAGGGATTCTTTATGCAGAGAATAATCCACGGGGAAGGCTATAGTCAGGGTATTATTCTCCAGTTTCACCAAGCTCCCTTCATTAAGATAGGTTGCAGCCGACATCTTAACCCTGGACATATTCTCTATAATATTATTCCAGACGCCTTTTATCATATCCAAAGAGATAATTTTTTCCTCCGGGGCAGGCCCATCCGGCTTATCCGGATTCTTTTTTATCTCTACAGGTATAGGCAGAACGGAATCATTTTTTAGGGTATCCGGCTTTATCTGCTGCGTATGTGGGGGATGTTTAGAAGGTGCGGTCTCCACTCGTGCGCCCTTTTTATCATGCGCCAATTTTACCAACCCTATCTCCAGAGGTATACGCAAAGATTCAATGCGCCTGGCTACTTCCTGCGTATTGACCAGTATATTAAAGGCACTGAATATTTCCTCTAAACTCAAGTCCCCGGACTGCGCAGAAAGCCTTTTACATATATCCTCAGGCAAGTCTATCAGGCGGGAATCTCCCCGGGCAACTTTAGCAACCATCAGGTTACGGAAATGCTCAATCAAACTCTGTAATAGCATGCTGACATCCTTGCCCTGATTGATCATTTCATCAAGCAGGTCTAAAACTCCCCGGGCGTCTTTATGGATTATCTTATCGGTGACGGCAAAAAGCATATCCTGCTCTACCATCCCAAGCATGGAAACGATATCCGCAAGCGATATTTTATCCTTGGCAAAAGAAATCAATTGGTCTAATACAGACTCCGCGTCCCTCAATGAGCCGTCACTGCTTCTTGCTATTGCCGCCAGGACTTCTTTATCCGTATCAATCTTCTCTGAGGATGAGATATTCTCCAGCTGGGTTATGATTTCCATAACCGATATCCTGCGAAAATCAAGGCGCTGGCAGCGGGAAAGAATTGTAGGCATCACTTTCTGGGGATGGGTCGTAGCAAAGATAAACTTTACGAATTCCGGAGGCTCTTCCAGCGTCTTCAGGAGGGCATTGAATCCTTCAGGAGTAATCTGATGTACTTCGTCAATGATGTAAACTTTGTATTTGCCGTTAACGGGAGAAAACTTTACGTTCTCTCTCAATGCCCTTATTTCATCTATACCGCGGTTAGAGGCTCCGTCTATTTCAATAACATCCAGGCTGCGCCCCTGGCTAATATCAACACAGGCAGGGCATTTTCCACAGGGGTTGACCCCTTTTCTCTGACTGCAATTAAGCGCCTTCGCTAAGATCCTGGCCACAGAAGTCTTGCCTACTCCGCGGGGGCCTGAAAAAAGATAGGCATGGGCAAGCCGGTCTTTCTGAATAGCGCTCTTTAAGGTATTAATGACTCCAGGCTGACCTATTACTTCATCAAAAACCTTAGGCCGCCATTTTAATGCAAAGACTAAATATGGCATTTTCTTAGAAAATTAGGGTTGCGGATATCTCGATATTATCAGTGTCAAAATCGTGGATACGGTCAACGTGGCGCCAGTTAAGGGTTGCCTCAAGATTCTTGCATAAAGGAGCAGTGGTGCCGATAGCCACTTCGTTACGTACACCTGCGCCCGCACTAAGGTCATAATTATACTCAGCCAGGGCAAATCCTTTAAGCATAACATTCTTTACCGGAAAAAGGTCATGTGAGAATAAAATCCTGGTCCTTGCCTCCGTATAATCCCTCCTTTTATTACGGCTATAATGCTTATAATCCTCCCTGACCCAGGCCTGATGGACGGTCTGCCCGATATAAAACCATGGAAATATATCCTTGCCTATTTCACAGCCTAATTCATATCTCTCCCAGATATCCCAGCTGGTATTAAGCCTTGATTCAAAAAAAGGCTCAAGCTTGAATAATTGCTTATCTAAAGTGTCATTATAGGTAAAACGCCCCGATAACCGGCTAATATACAGGTCCTGGTGTTTTCCGCGCGTATCGTAACGAAAAGTATTCTGCCAACGCAATTCAGGCTTTTTATTAAAAGAGGCATAAGAATAAGATGCCATGAACGAAGAAAATAATACCGATAGCAATATTAACCTGCCCCTCATGCATGCTCTCCTTCCTGAAGTTTTATTGCTTTAGCCTTATTTATATATCCCCTTTAATATCGCTCTTATTTAAGATGTCATTCTACCATGCTTAGACAGAAAATAAAATAGAATAATTACTCCCTCCTATCCCTGTCCATTTTCTCTTCCAAAAGGGCCATCCTCTGGGCCATATTCTTAATCTGGACCGACTGCGCGCAATTTATCAGAAAAAGCTGTAATACTAAAAGTAAAAGCGCGATCACGCCCATAAATAAGATTACGATGGACGGGGTCACCTGGAGGACCCTAGAAACCCGCGTTAACAACGAATACTGGCTGATCAATAGAAACAATGAAACAGAAATAATAATCCAGAGCCAGGAATAGCTCTCTTTAAGCTGCCTCTTTCTGACCAGGTTCAGGACAAGGACAAAAATAGATAAGGCCACTATATAAAAGAATACCTTCTGTATTAGAGGCATTTTTCCCTCCTTCCTCTTTTCAGGTTTTCCCTGACCACAGTAAGGAATATGGACAGGCAGATTTTGAAAACATAATAAAGATTGCCCGGTATGCCGGAATGCATAGACTTTCCGCGCTCGTTCAGGTACATCTGCATAGGAAATTCCGCAGTGGTAAAACCATTATAATACAGCATTATAAGCAGGTCGGCATCCGCATAGTCGCAAGGGAATTCCTCTGAGGCCAAAAAAGGAAGCACCCTTCTTCTAATCGCCTGATAACCTGAGGTAGGGTCTGTGGTTTTTCTACGCGTTACCAGTGTTACCAGGATACCGAAGAAAATCATCCCCAAACGCCTTAAGACAGGGGCCTGATATCCGCTGTCCTGCTTAAAACGCGAACCAATAACCACATCCACATCCTCTTTCGATGAGGCATCGAGCATATACGGTATATATTTAGGGTCATGCTGTCCGTCGCCATCCATCTGCACTACTATATCATAGCCATTCTCCAGGGCATATTTATAACCGGTCTGAAGCGCTGCGCCATAACCCATATTGATCGGGTGATTGAGCACAGCCGCACCTTCTGTCTTGGCGCACCCGCAGGTCCCATCAAAGGAGCCATCGTTCACCACTACGATATCCAAACCAATATCCAGGCCCACGATACCTCTGATAACCCCGCCTATCCTTGCTTCTTCATTATAAGCAGGGATAATGACTATTGTCTTCATATAAAAGATTTCTTCATAAAACAACAGCCCTGTATGGTAAAAACACTATACACGGCAAGTATTAACACAAGGGGCCAATGGGCTCAATCATATTTAAACCTTATTCGAGCCTGCGCCAAGGCTGTATACATCCGATAATACTCTGGCTACGGGCCCTGGCCATAATCTTCTGAACAAATAGAGCTCTTCCTGTTTACGCACCTTATTTTCTATCAAAAGAGAAGTCTGGGAGCCTTTATGCAAACGATGTAACAAAAGCCTGTCTTTGATATAAACAAAATCACCTCTCCTTGAGCTAAGTCTAAGCCATGCGTCCCAATCCATATTATAGGACAAATCTCCTGAAAATTCAAAATAACCGATATCCTCCCTGTTATACATAACCGCAGGACAGGCAATAGGGTTACCGAAAGATAAAACGGCTTTTTTCACCCCCCCGCTGCTTATCCGGCGCTTTATTAAAAAAGGGGTTTTAAGCGCAGCCTTGACTAAGGCGTTTACGCTTATCTTTCTTAGTGTATTATCCGGCATAAGTTCAGCGTAATCTGTAAATGCTATCAAAAAAGGCTTATTTCCGGCCGCGGATAAACACCGCTCGGTATATTTTGGTAGATAGATATCATCGTAGTGCGCCAAGGTTAAATATTTAGTTTTACAGTTATTGTAAGCAAATGTCCAATCACAAGCTATGCCCCCGTCCTTAGTATTGACCAAAATGGGGATATTGTATCTCTCTGCCAATCTATCAACAGATAAAGAAGGGGTAGAAACAGATATACAGATCTCACTCTTCACCGTCTGCCTGAGTAAAGAAAGAAGGCATTCCTCAAGATAAGGTGAATCTTTATATGCGACAACGGCAAAGGTATGTCTGTCCATATTTTTCAATTTATATTGCGCCTGTATTTGATATATTTCCGTAAATCTCCCGTTAACGCGCCAGGGCCCTTAAGGTATACCATTGATTTTGCAAGCGCCGTCCTTATTACATTCTTAAAACTAAGATTATACATATGGAATATGTCTTTGACTTCTTTTTCTAACTTAACGAATTCTTCCTTGCCGATTTTATCCGTCTGTACCCCGGGGTCAAGTTTATAGTAGTTATTCGGGAGGCTCGTATAGAAATTTTCTAACTTCATGTCCGGCTTCACCAGCCCGCATTTGATGCCCTCTTCAAACATAGCCGTGCCCGGAAAAGGCTCATAAACGCCCAAAAGCGCTATGTCAGGCCTAAGTTCATACATAAATTCCACTGTCTTTCGGATATCCCCCGCTGTTTCTCCTACCATCCCGATGAGAAAATAGCCTGTCCAGTGGATGCCTGTCTTCCTGAGAATCCTGCCCGCCTCTCTGGCTTGAGTAAGCGTAATGCCTTTATCGATTCTCTCCAACATACGCTCAGAGCCTGACTCAACTCCTATTTTTATGAAATTGCACCCTGCCCTTTTCATAACTTTAAGCAAGCGCTCATCTATAAGGTTAGCCCTGACATTACACTCCCAGTTAATTTTCATCCGGCTCTTTATAAGCCTGGCGCAAAAATCTTCTACATTGCCCCTGTTGATAACAAATGAGTCGTCTTTGAAAGTAAACTGTACAGTCTTATACCTATCCTTTACTATGGAGATCTCTTCCATGATATTACCTACGGACCGCCAACGTAACTCCTTAGAAGATACGCAATAAGAACAGTGATAAGGACACCCGCGGCTAGCCATAATCATCCCCATATCCTCTGAGGCGTATTTTCTTTCATTAATTAATAGGCTGCGCTTCACTATGGGAATTGCATCCAGGTTCTTTTTCGCGGCCCTTGCAGGATTATGCCTTATCAGGAGATTATCCCGGTAGGAAAGCCCCTCGATAAAAGGCAGGGACGGATCAGTATTAGTTAAGTACCCGGCTAATTCCAGAAAGACTTCTTCTCCATCCCCCCTGACTACATAATCTACCTGAGGTGAAATCCTTAGTATCTCTTCTGCCTTCACCGTAGCATGCGGACCACCCATCACCACCGGGCAAGAAGGCATTAGCTCTTTAACTATTCCGGCTATATAAAAAGCGGAGGCGGCGAGTTCCGTAAATACAGAAATACCCACAAGTTCCGGGCGGAAACTTGAAATCACCTCTCTCATCTCTTTCCAGATAAGGTTATCTCTATCCCTGAAAGAAGATAAATAAACAGGATATTTATCAGGCAGGCGTGAATAATCAAGGTATCGGGGGTTTTGCGTAAAATCAGAATCGTAAACCCGGACTTTATGCCCGGCCCCCTGCATTACCGTGCCAATTATGGCAGCGCCAAAAGGAAAATAACGGTTGTAAAAACCCATTAGCCGGTAAAAAGGAGGGCTAATCAATAATATACGCATAGGCTTTAAAAAGTAAACCCTTCAAAATAAAGAATTATTTATCTTATGCACCCAATAAGTCATACGTGCATCAATCCCCCGTTAATCCCGGGAAATCATTTTTCTTCTTCATATATCTAAAAATCTCCTCTGCCGTCAGCTGATGTCCGAGTTTATTAGGATGTATGCAGTCATCATCGGATATCCTCAGTTTATCATATCCTGTTTTTTTAAAGGTCATGCGCATTTCTATATAGTCTACGCCATATTCCCTGCATTTATTTATGATCCAATCACATTCCTGCTCTGCCCCCTCCCCCAAAAAAGGGAATATGACAAACAACAAGCGGAAATTGTGTTTCAAGGAAAGCTCTTTTATCTTTTTAATAGCGCTATCCGTTTCATAAGTCAGGTCAAAGTATTGGATCCTCAACATTTTAGATCCTAACTTATTTTTCTTGATAATACTGGCCAGGGCATAATTTATAAACCGGTAAAGCGAACTGGAGTGCAACAGGAACGCATTTACATTAGAAGGCAGCCTTATAACATAAGGATAGCTTTCAATCGTGTCACTACAATAGAGCTTATCTGCGTATTTAAATACCTTTCTAATGCGCGTTCTGTCGTTTGTGGAACTATACCCCAGGACAACCATATCAGGAGGGCAACCAAGCAGCCTCTTCTCCAGGTACCTTGCCTCTTGTATTGTGTTATACCCGGGCACTCCCGCATTAACCAATTCATACTTTAAAGAAGGGTGCCTTTCGTTTAACAACCCTTTTAAAATCTCAGGGTAATACTCTCTCATGCCCCAGGAACCGCGGTAAGTAACCGAATCCCCCAGGAAAATAATCCTAAAAACCCCCTTCTTATCCGCGCTTACCTGCGGCGCATCTTTTCTTTCGTATAATAAGACAGGGTCTTTGGAAAACTTGAATAAAGAATTTTCTGTCCCCAGCGCATCCCCTCTATATATGACTTTTGTTACCGCGGCATCAAACAAAAAACGGGATATGATCTCAAAAATGGCCAGGAATATAATTACTACTACAAGAGAAAATAATATTTTCTTAACCATCGCGTATTGACAGAAAAAAAGGCAACTCCTTTTCTTTAAAAGTTGCCTGATATACACAATATCACTAAAGGCCGTTCTATCACCCGGATGTGACAGGGTGTCATATAGATATGCCTCGCTTTATACGCCAAAGTTGAACTTCCTGTTAATGATTATACTTTATCAACCTTTCCATCTTGGATGTTATTATAAACAATGGGGCAGGATATTGCAACTCATTTGGCATATAAATCATAAGATTTAGCTACACGCGCTATTATTCATATCTAAGCGCTTCAATAGGGTCGAGCCTGGAGGCTTTTTGGGCCGGCCAAAGGCCAAATACTACTCCCACGATTAAGGAAAATATCGTAGAAAGCGCTACGGAGAGCAAAGAAATCCTTATTGCCCATCCGGCAAAGATAGTAATCAACGCCGATGCACCAGCCCCCAGTAAAATACCCGCGATACCTCCGATAAACGACATCAATACAGCCTCAATAAGAAATTGTACCAGGATATCCTGGTTATTCGCCCCTATTGCCTTGCGCAGTCCGATTTCACGCGTGCGCTCCGTCACCGACACAAGCATTATATTCATAATACCTATGCCTCCGACCAAAAGCGATATTGCGGCAATTGAGCCTAGCAGTAAAGACATGGTCTTGGTAGTAGACTCAAGCATATTCTTGATGTCGGCCATATTGCGTATCTGAAAAGAATCCTCTTCGTCTTCATTAAGGTGGTGTTGTTTTATAATAATCTTTTTCACGGACTCCTGGGCCGAATCCAGTAAGTCCGGTCCTTTAGCCTCTACAAAAATAGAATCTATATACTGCTTACCAAAGACTCTGTACATAGCAGTGGTAATGGGTATAACGGCTATATCGTCCTGGTCATGAAAGGCATTAGCGCCTTTTACAGGCAGGATGCCTATAACTTTAAAATTGAGCAGATTGACTTTTATGGTTTTGCCCACCGGGTCGGAATCTCCGAAGAGTTCTATGGCTACAGTCCTGCCAAGCAATATCACTTTATCCCTCATTTTTACTTCCTGTTCCGTAAAGAACCTCCCGGCAATAGGCACGGCTGCCCTCATTTGAGCGTAATCAACCCCCACTCCTTCAACCTGGGTATTCCAGTTTTTATTGGCATAAACAATTTGCCCGCGTCCCGTTACCGAAGGATAAAGGCTCTTTACCTCATGGGTAAGTCTACTGATGGCCGCTATATCCAGGAAAGTAAAACGGGTGACTGCCCCTGCCTCCATGGCAACGCCATGCAACCTGGCGGAACCGGGCCTGACCACCAGAAGATTAGACCCCAGGTCTGCAAGCTGTTTCTCAATAGATTCCTTTGCGCCCTGTCCAATAGCAAGCATGGCAATAACTGCTGCCACACCGATTAGAATACCCAGGATAGATAACAAAGAACGCATCTTATGGGACAACATTGCAAATATCGCCTGCCGCAAATAATCCATGAATTTTGTCTCACTGGCCATATTATGGGGGCCCGTCAAAATGCCATTTACTTTCCCCTTGTCAAGGGAATCTAAGACAGGGGCCTTATCGCCATTTTCTGTCGGCTTATCGCAGGTAATAACCCCATCGCGCATCTGGATTATCCGCCTGGCGTAAGAGGCGATTTCACTTTCGTGTGTAACGATAATAACGGTCTTCCCCTGCTGGTTGAGTTTTCTTAGTATGGCAACGATTTCTTCTTTGCTCTTGGAATCAAGGTTACCTGTTGGTTCATCTGCTAATATTATCAGGGGATCATTAACCAAAGACCTGGCAATGGCAACCCTCTGTTGCTGCCCCCCCGACATCTCATTTGGCCTATGCGACAACCTGTCCCCCAGACCAACGCCTTCTATTTCCTGCCTGGCCTTTTCCTTTAAGTGCCTCTTGCCTGCATATATCAAAGGAAGCTCAGCGTTCTCCAAGGCAGTCATCCTGGGCAACAAATGGAACTGCTGAAAAACAAAACCGATGAGCCTGTTTCTTAACGCTGCTAATTCCTCATCGGAAAGGTTAGTTACTTCTCTATTGCCCAGATAATAAGAACCTGAGTCCGGCCTATCGAGCAAGCCAAGTATATGCATAAGGGTAGATTTCCCTGAACCGGAAGCGCCCATAATAGCCACGAATTCCCCGGATGAAATCTTCAAAGAAACATTATCAAGGGCCTTGACTTCCACCTTGCCCATTTGATAGGTCTTACTTATATTCTTTATTTCTATCATATTAGGCCCCTAATATCTAACGCCCGCTCTGGCTTTGCGACTTTCTGTTTCTGGAGGGCATAAAAGGGTTAGTCCCGATATCGCTTTCAGGTAAACTAAACTTCGCTGACCTTACTATTACTATATCGTTAAGATTGACCCCTGATACAATCTCAACATTTTTATCATCGGAAATTCCCAGTTTAATAATGCGTTTAACCGGCCCCTTATTGCCGTCCTGCTTGATTAAAACAAAATCCCCCTCCTCGTCTTTGTATATTGCCTCCGGAGGAAGAACTGGGATATTTTCTTTGCTATTTTCTATAAAGTCTATCGTAGCGTTCATACCTGAACGGAAAAAAACAGGGATTTCTTCGGGGATAAGGTCTACCTCATAGATAGTAACGTTGTTTACAGTCTTAGACTCATAGTATAAATGTTCAACCGTTGCCTTAATCTTGGTATCAGGATATGAGTCAAGGCTGACAAACGCATTCTGGTCAAGTCTTATTTTGCCTATGTCTGTTTCGTCAACCTGTGCCCGCACAATAAGCTGATCCGACAATACGACTACCGCGTCGCTGGTAGAAACAGTTTGCCCGGGCTGAACAGTAGCCACGATAACTTCTCCATCGATAGGGGCCATTAACGCTATCGGCTTATACACCTCCTGCCAATATTTTAATTTTGCCTGGCCCTGGCCTTGCGCGGCATCTAAAAGAGCTGCGCGTTCAGTAGAGCTCATCCAGGCCAAGGTCTCTCCGGTCTTTACCTTTTGGCCTTCTTTGACCAGTATACTTTCCACACGGCCGCTAACCGGCGGTTTTATTGCCAGGCGGTTCTTAGGCAAAACAGTGCCTGTTGTTGAAATAATATTTTGTATTGTGCCGGATGTTACGCTTATCTCTTTAACAATCTCTCCGGAATCCTTTTTCATCTTAGACCTTGCCATGATAAAAACGATGATTATCAGCAGGACCGGGATAACCAGATATAACAGCCTTCTCTTTTTATTATTCATATTCTAATGTCTCTCCTTTCGCCTGAACCCATTTTGCTTCAGCAAGCAGGGCATTGGCCTGGGCGTCCAAAAAGGACTTCTTTGCTTTTACGAGGTTATCCTCAATAATGGTCCAGTTATCAAAAGTAATAAATCCTGTGGAATATTGTACCTGGGCTATATTCGAACGTTCTTCTGTTGCGGTTAATACTTTTTTCTGGACTCCTACATTATCTATGGCATCCTGAAGGTCTGCCCAGGTTTGCTCCAAGGACAAAACAATACCGTCTTTTGTGCTTCTTTCACTTGCCTTAAGCTGATTCAAGACGGCCTGGGCCTGAGAAACCTGGGCAAATCTAAGGCCTCCTTCAAATATGGGCATGGATAAAACAAGTCCGAGGTTCCACTGATCGTTCTGCGGAGACCAGTGCGAGCCGGTCTTATTTGCGCCTGCCTGCCCGGAAAGCTCCGGAGAAAAATTAGCATAAGCAGACCTCAAACTAAACTCCGCCGCGTTTTTCTTAGAAATAACCTGCTGCAAAGAAGGGTTATTTTTGGCTAACAATACGAAATCCGGTTTTTCTTTTACGGAATCTTTTACTTCAAAATCGCCCTTTACCGCCAAAGGAGCCCATTGCGCCCTGCCCATCTCCTTTATAAGCTCCCCTTGAGCAACCTCAATATCCCTTCTTGCCTGGGAAATCCCGTATTTCGCATTGGCTAAATCCGCCTCCGCAGTTAATAACGCGCCTTTATGATCAAGCCCCGAGACATACCTTAAAGTGATTAATTCCAAATTTCCCCTTCTGATATCATATATTTCTTCTGTGATGCGTAACATTTCCTGCGCTTTAAGCAAATCAATAAAAGCGCTCCTTAGCCGGAACCTGACCGTGGTCGAGGTAAATTTAAAACTATGTTTTGCCGCTTTTATACTTTCCGAAGCAGATTTTACATCTTGGATTGTCTTAGTCCCGTCAAATATCAGCTGGGTGCCGGTTACTCCGTAAGAATAACTATCAGCTGTGCTGTGTGTAGCGGTATCCCCTTCACCAGAAGCGCCCCTTGCCGTTGAAGCGCTTATGCTGCTGTCCACCTGAGGAAAAAGGGTGCTGGCTGTGATCCCTTTATTAGCTTCTGATTGTTTTACCTCTTCCTCTGCGGCAATTAAGTCAGGGTGGTTTTTCGCCGCCTCTTTCAGACAATCTTGCCAAACAAGGACCTCTTCGGCAACTGCCAGTTTATAAGAAAAAGGCAGGAATGCCAGGATAATAAAACAAATTCTAAGATACTTAAGTACAGTTTTAACCATTGAGGGTTGTTTAGATTGTTACATTTTCTCTTGCCTAATAATATACTGCTACTTAGCTTTTCTATACAACTCGTTCTTTATGCTAGATATATGCTCTTCAAATAATGTTAGGAACTTATTAAACTCCTCCTCAGGAACAATGCTAACAAGCCTGCGGTGATGAGGCGGCCCGGAAAAAATAATCACCTTGTCTCCCGGATTGATATTCATCGCTCTTCTTGCTTCGGCAGGAATAACAATCTGACCCTTTGTACCAACAGGAACCTTACCGAAGAATTTTGGGAAGCTGCTCATGCCTTTCCTCCTTTTGAACTGCCTTCTTAAAAAACCTTCTTGATATAACTTGTATGAAAAGTATTACTTATCATACAAAGAATACCATATATTATTCTTATTGTCAATATTTACTTTATGTGTCCGGGAACATATGTCTCTAAATAATAAAACGCAACTTAATAATAAAACAACAAGCTGCGTTTTATTATTAAGCTGCGTTGGAAATACAAAATTATACTTCTTGTAAGAAGATTCAGGCCTTCTTATTTATGCCTAAAATACAGATAGATCCTGCCCCAGCCTTTATCTGTTTTTTCTAAACGGGAATAAAGCCGGCGGATTTCTTTCTTGTTCAGCAGATTTAAAATGTGCTTCTTGACGCTGTCAGCGGCTTCCCCGTAAGCAATCTCCAGGACCTTAGCGCGTTTATCCACCGCCTCCTGAATAATCTCCATGATTTTATTTTCCATATCCGGGATTACCGGATAAACGTTTAATTTTAGTTTCATTTTCTTAGGGGGCCTGGTTTCCTCCTGCCTCTAAAACGGGTTTGCTTCCTGGACGCACTACTTTGACGCCAAGAGTTAAACCCGCCTTCGGTTTTCTCCCCGGGCTTAGCCCCTGCCTGACTTTTCTGCCAAGGTTTGGGCTGTTTTTTATTTTTACGCCAACGCATGGGATTCTCTGGATTTTTTCGCTTAAAATCCGCCCGCTCCTCAATTCCGGCTGCAGCACGCTGCTTAATAAAACTACGGGTGCGCCTGCCTCCTTTGTACCCGCCCCTTTTCTGAAAAACCGGACTAAACCATGTATTTTTCTGGGCACCCTCCTGCCGCGGAAACTGCTGGACCTCAATCTTCATCTTGGATTTTATCGTTGCTCTCTTCCTGCTATTCTGCCCTGCTTCTGGCTTGGGATGAGCCGGACTGACATTAAGAGGGCGGCCCATAAATTCCTTGCCATCCAGAGCGGCTATCGCAGCTTGCGCCTGCTGGTCATCGGGCATATCCACAAAACCAAACCCCCTGGATTTGGCCCCTTTTTTCTCCATTATAATCACCGCGGAACCAACGCTCCCAAAAACCGCAAAGGCCTGCCTTAGATCCGCTTCAGTGGCGTCAAATGATAAATTACCTACAAAAATATTCATTTTAATCTCCTACGTGCTAATTATAAAGCAGATATTTGGCAGGGTTTATACCACGGGTACTACGCTCGCTACGCCCCTCACCGGAACGCTTAACGCTCGCTGTTTTTTGATGTATCCCTCGCGTAAACGCTTGGAGATTTCTACGAAATCTCCTGCGCACGCTTCGGGATAAATTCGCGCATATAACTTACGTCACGCTTCGCGTTCCGTAAGTTATGCGCTCATTTACGGGTAGTCGTGGACGAAGGGCGAACCCTACAACCCCTTGAAATACCGCTACTTATAAAAATTCATCGCAAACGCGGCATGGGCTGGCTTATCGCCCTAGGCGAACCCATCTTCAACAAACCTGCAAAAACTAAAGAACCAGCTACTTCGAAACCTTACTACGACTACGTTATCTAACGCTCTACTAACCACAAAACTTAGTTCATCATTCTTTCTACTAGCAATTCATTTTTGTGTACTGGGCTTATCTCCTTGATAGACTCTTTGCTCAACTTGAATAGGCTGCATATTTTTCATAACTTCTTTCATGTTCTCTGTGGTTTGCCCCATCATATTAGCGAAATCCAATTGGTCGCCCCACGACTGCACTACATCATTTTTAAAAGTTACAGTCAGACGATTGCCAGTACCAGCCATATTCGGATCATCAAAAGTGGTGAATCCGATAATGGTTTTTGTCCAATACGACCATTTTTCTTCAATCCCATCATCTAATTTCCTAACCGAGGTGGTTTTTGGTGCTCCGAAAAGTTGGGTAACTTCACTTTTAGTCATTCCGACTTTAAGTGATGTTGATTTTTCTCCCAATGACGGCACAGTAGCACATCCGACCATCCCCAAACAAAACATTAGCAATATAAACTTCTTCATATTCCTGCCTCCTGTTACATTATTGTAGGGTTCACGTCCACAATTAGTGTGGACTTTTTTACTACCCTCCTCGTCGGACGGTTCACCTAAAAACTGGCGGAGAGGCTGGGATTCGAACCCAGGGGCCCGGTTGCCCAGGCCAATTGCTTAGCAGGCAACTGCATTCGACCGCTCTGCCACCTCTCCAAAAGATTTATCTCATAAACAAACTACCTTAATTTATTACAGCGCGTTTTTTCTTAAAGAAATCCTTTAACAAAAAACTACATTCTTCTTTAAGGATGCCCCCCTTGACTTTTATGCGATGATTTAATTTTTTGTTGCTTAGAATATTAAATATTGACCCACAGGCTCCTGTTTTAGGGTCTGAGGCACCAAAATATAAATTCTTAATCCTGGCTAGCACAAGAGAACCGGCACACATAGAACACGGCTCTACGGTAACATACAGCGAGGTATCCAAAAGCCATTTATTGCCCAGGTAATTGGCGGCAGCGGTTATCGCCAGCATCTCGGCATGGGCGGTAGGGTCTTTTAAACGCTCAACCTGGTTGTGAGCGCGGGAAATTACCCTGCCCTTATAAACTATTACCGCTCCAACAGGAACTTCATCCTCATCAAAGGCTTTATCTGCTTCCTTCAATGCCTCCTGCATAAAAATCTTACCGGTATCCCTCAAAATCTTAGCTCCTTCTTGTATCATATGTATATTGCCCTGATAGTAAAGTGTTCGCTCAGGACGGGCGGAGACTACGCGGAAATTCATGCGCCTGGCAGGAATCGAACCTGCAACAACTTGCTCCGTAGGCAAGTGCTCTATCCAATTGAGCTACAGGCGCGCAAATCTACATCTTGCCCCGTCGCTTAATGAGCAGACAACTTAAAGAGTGATTATTTTATCCGGCTCCGACATAAGTTGTAGCCCCTGCAAGGGACGTCTGCGAATTAATCCCGAGCCTACGAAGAAGATTTACTAAAATTTTTGCGTAGCTTCCGGGGTTAGTGGGGTATAAAATAGAACCGTCCCCTTTTCCCTAAAATAGAACCGTCCCCTAAAAGGCCCCTGGCAAGGTAAGGACTACGGTAGCACCGTCTTTTACATTAAGCAATTCAATACTGTCAGGGGTGATCTTTCTTATTTCAAAATTATCTATCCGGTCTTTTTCCTTTAATATCTTACCGTTAATTATTACCAACGGCGATTCGCGGTCATAAATAATCCCCTCCAAGGTATAATTAACCGTCCAGTCCCTTTCCAATTTTGGCAGTTCCAGGATAGCTGCGGGTTGTTCGGTATCCACGACTGCTGCATCTTTCTTTTCGCTGATAACCACTTTACGCGCTGTGCTCTTGGCCCTGGCTATCTTACGCGGAGCACGGACAATATTCTTCTGGATATACTGGCCAACCAATAATACAAAAAGCGCAATACTCAAAAAAGAAAGTACCCAGATAATATAACTACGCCTCTTCCTGCCCGGCAGGCCTATCTTACCGTCTTTCTTCTCAATCTTCTTCAGGGCCTCATATATTATACTCATCTGATTTCCTTAACACAAGACTCAAACATCTCCTGGTCAAGAATCATCTTCTCCCGTACAAAACCCAAAAGCAACGCACGGTCACAAAGCATATTAACCAAACGGGGGATGCCTCCGGAGAAATCATAAATGACCTTATAACATCCAGGGAGTATTTTAATCTTATTTTTTCCGGATTTCTTCAGCCTAAACTCCACATAATTCTTCACTTCCTCTTCCTTCAATGGAGAAATATTGTATTTAACAAAGATCCTCTGTCTTATCTGCCGCAGGTGAAACTGCTCAAGCTTATCCGATAATTCCGGCTGTCCAACCAGGACAATCTGCAGAAGTTTTTCCTGAGAAGTCTCCAAATTAGAAAGCAGCCTTATCTGTTCCAACTGATGCCCGGTCAGATTCTGGGCCTCATCGATAATTAAAACGGCGTTTCCCCCTTTAAGGCTGATATCGATCAAAAAAGAATCCAGCTTCTTGGCGATGTCCAGGCGGCTTTTCTTTTCCAGCCGCAGGCCGAAATCTTCTACTATTGCCTGCAGAAGCTGCACTTCGTCAAAATAGGGGTTAAATATAATGGAAACCTTTGCCTGGGGATTGAGCCTGTTTAGAAAGGCCTTGCAGAGGGTGGTTTTGCCGGTACCTACTTCTCCGGTGATAAGGATAATTCCTTTCTTATCCTCTACGCCGTAAAGAAGACAGGCCAATGCCTCTTTATGCGATACGCTCTCAAAGAAGAATTCAGGATCGCTGGTAACATTAAAAGGGGATATTTTTAAACCGTAATAATCACAATACATAGGGCCTCTTTAATTTTTGATCTTCCTGCGGGGATTTTATGCCTGTAATTATTCTAATGGACTATGCGGCTTTATTCAAATATTTATTTTCTCTCGGGGGATGGCCCGACAACGGTAGTATCAATTAATTCTTTTGAAACAATCTCGCCCGGCTTGACTATTTTAGCGGTGATGAATATTAACAGGTCCATTTTCTCTATATCGGAGGCGTCGCGCTTAAAGAGAAAACCTAATATGGGGATCTTGCTCAAGAAAGGAATGCCGATATCCTGGTGGGATTTCACATCCTTTAACAAACCACCCATTACTATGGTCTCTCCGTCCTTAAGCACTAATTGGGTCTCTGCCTCGCGGGAAGTTATAATTGGATATTCTACAAGCGTATCCCCGCTCTGGCTCTTTACTTTAACAGTTTGAGTATAGGAAGTAACTGAAGGATGAACGATCATGTTTATATACTCATCTTTTGGCCCCCAAACCTGCGGGACAACATTCAATTGTATTCCTATATCCTTATATTCCTGAAGCGAACCGCCGATAACATTGGAATTCTCGGTGCTGACATCCGTCTTTATTATGGGAAACTTTAATCCTACCAGGATAGATGCCTCCTGGTTACTGAGAGTAAGGATAACGGGGGAAGAAAGGGTATTGGTCCGGGTATCTTCTTCCAGGGCATGGGCGATCATTTCAAACTGCGCCCCGGTAAGTTTCTTAAATAACACCTTAAGGCCGGCGTTATCCGTAGTCAAACCTGTGGTCTGCGGGCTAAAGATAGACGGCTGAGGAGATAATACATGGCCGGCTACCTCCGTAATATCTACGCCTTTGCTGCTCTTTGAGGTAGGGGTAGGATACATAGTTGAAGACTCAGCACCTGAGCTGCCCGTGCCCCATTCAAAACCGATATCCCTGAGCAGGTTACGATCAACCTCCATAATCTTGGCCCTGATTAAAACCTGCTTAGGCATAACGTCTATATCTCTGATAAGATTGGCCACCTCATCCATTTTCCGCGTCAGGTCAGAAACAAATAGGACCTTGGTCCTGGAAATCTTACCCTGTGCCTTAGCCCTTTTGCTTAAATCAGTGCCGAATTCCCATCCTGTCTGCCCGCTCAATTCCAGTACCGATGCCTTACCTACTGCGGAAAGTAACGGCTCTATCGCTTTTTTAGCATCATTGGCATCAATATATTTCAATTTGAATACCCTCAACTGAGGCGCCTCAGTTGATTGTCTTTCTTTCTCTTTAGCTTCCCCCTCTTTGATCTTATCTAAAGGGGCAATCGTAATCACATCGCCAAAAACAGAATAACCGTAGCCGTAAGTCTTCAAAACCACCTTAAGGGCAGTTTCCCAGTCTATATCCTCTAAATCTACGGTCACCAGACCCTGTACTTCAGGGGTCATAATGATATTTATCTTCTTACCGGACCGGGTTGCTTTCTGGGCAATAGCCTGAAGCACCAGCCTGATATCCGCATCTTGAAATTTCAAGGTTTCAATCATCCCCTCTTCGGCAAATATACCAGCAGAGGAAAGGCAAAGTATTAACAACGCCGTTATACTGATTACCTTAACCCTCACTTAAACCTCCGGTTTTTAAAAATCCCTCGCACCACAGATAAGTCTATTCCCGGGTATTTATTAATTCAATTTTAACTCAAAATCCTTAGTCCCATCATTAAGGACAACGGATTCCTGCTTTATGGCTACGACATTATTTAAGGATACCTTATCGCCTGTCTTTACTATTCTATCATTTATTATAGCAAGGGGATTTTCTTCATCCCAGATAATACCGGTTAAGGCCAGGCTGTAAGAAGAGGCGCCTTCCTGACCTTTCTTGCCCTGGGCAAAAGGGTCGCGCACCGGATACAGCCCTTTTGTTTCTTCCGTCAGTAAAGAAAAGGTACCGCCTTCCCTGCCTTTCATCTTTAAAGAATGCCCCTTGCCCTGTTGAGACTTCTTAAAAGGTATATACCTATCTACGGCTGACAGGCGCGGCTTAGCCCTTAAGCGTTTCGTCCGCCCTACTCTTCTTATACTATTAATAAACAATAATATCAATATTAATATTAACGCTAAAGTTAATGTGATTTCCACTGTCTTTTTATCAAACTTCATCATCTTCAGGACGAAGAATAAAGGTTAAGGTCAATTTTTACGTACAGCCTTGTGTTCTTGGGATTTTCCTTGGTAATCTTTATCTTTTCGATCATCACGAAAGAAGGCAAAGTCTTATTCAGGATCTCTATATATTTCACTAAATCCCTGTAAAAACATTTCATTTCAATAGAAACCAGATTGACCTGGCAGGCCCTTCCCTCTATTTCTATCCTGAGGTTGTCGGCATCAAAAAACTCCGTCTTAAGCTGCGTATTTAAAGAGACTACCTCTATGTTCATCCTTTTAGCCAAATCAAAAATTATCTTCAAGCTATCCGAGCTTCGGCCTGAGAACTTACTGTTTAATTTTCTGTACCTATCTTCAAGTAACCTTACCCCTGCATCAGCTGTCTTTGCATTATCAAGTATCAGTCTTACCCTATTGGCTTGATTCTCGAGGGCATGTGCCTCTTTTTTCAAGGCAGAGACATGCCTCTTTACGGGAGTGTATACCGCAAGAAGAAAAAAGAGGAACACCGCAACAGCGATAACAGCAATTAAGATTATCTTGCGTTGCGAGAGAGGAATATCCTTTATGTGTATTTTATCTTTTAATAGACTAATCTGCATATCATCTCAAATTCCCTGGAAAGGCCATCCCCCCTTGAAGATACAATCTCTACTTTCTCAAAAAATATCGACGTCTGTATTTTCTCTTTTAACGCAGATAAAGCATATTCCTGGCCTTCCCGGTTTCTTAAAATAGCGCCTTTTAAGAATAAACTGCGGCTATCCTGATCTAATGCCAATTCTTGAAGCACTACGTTTTCCGGAAGCAAAAGCGTTAATTCCTTCAGCAGCCCTTCGGCAGGGACCCTGCCTTGTTGAACTATGGCAACTAGGTTCTCAAGAGGATATACCTTCTGTTCTTTTGCTACGATTTCCCCTAAGCCCCCCAAATAACTACTGGCGCGTCTGGCCTTGCTTTTATAATACGGAATCTGGACAACGCTGACAAACAGAAAAAACAGATATACGGCTGCCACGACTACAATAGCTGCCTTCAGGAAAAATCTTTCAATTGATTCAATTTTCTGCAGCTTGAATTCAGCAGGCAAAAGGCTGATTGAATCCTGGGTAAGTAAAGAAGCACCTATAGAGCCTAACACTTGACACTTCTCCTCCTGCAGTCTTTCCTTTTCCAGTGTTGCGGTATTTATTTCTTCCGGCAAAGGAAGGCCGGAAACCTTTATATTCAGTTCTTTTGCAAGATACCAATCCAAGTTTTTCAATCTTCCCCCTGCGCCTGCAAGATAAACAACAGAAGGCCATTCCGTTCTTGCATTAGAGACTGAGTAATCAAAAGAATAACGCAATTCCCGGATCAATCCTTCCAGGAACGGGCGCATCATGGATATAACATGGACCGCGCGTATATTATCCACCAATGCCGCTGCCTCATCCTTGGGGATACCAAAGGCCTCCTTTATGCCTTCGGCCTTCTCGTAAGAAAGAGCTATCATGCCTTTATCTGAAAAAATATTCTCGGTTAAAGACTGGGTGAGTTTATGGGAAGAAAAGGTGAGCCTGCGGATAAAAATAAGCTTATTGTCCTGATAAACACAAACACTTGAATCCTGATAGCCTATATCCAAAACAGCCTTTACAAGGGCGCCATCCTTTAAACGCCTCAGTATATTAGCGTAATTAAAAGGGTTTGCGGATATACCCAACGGGCTCAGGCTGCAGGCCCTGGCAATGGCTATATACCTATTTTTTAAATCGCCTCTCAACGCGAATAAAACTACATCCTTCTTCTTGGCCCCTTCCTCATCGGTATATTCTCTGACGACCTGCCATCCCAGGAGTGCCTGCCCTAAATCGAAAGATGCATCTTCTTTAAGTTTCCAGTTGACTGCTTCTGCCAGTTCTTCTTTAGGAAGGTCAGGCAGGCTAAAATGCCTGATGATAATGCCTTCGGCGTCTGAAACAGTAAAATACGCCTCCTTTTCGGAAACAGAATTATTTTTCTGGAAATCCTTAATAAAATCCGTTATCTTTTGCTCTCTTCCTTCTCCTTCCGGTATCCTGCTTGAGGCATAACTAATAAGCCGGGGGTATTCTCCGCAGCATTCAATATAGACAATCTTTAAGAAAACGCGCCCGAACTCAATGGACAAAACCCTGCCTGTCTTTCTCTCCAGGACCGCCTTTAATCTCTTGGCTGCCTTATCAAAAACATCTCTTATGTTAAGCATATATTTGAAGGACATTAAATTATTATAAGCCTTTTAATAGCAATATGCAACAACTCTCAAGGCCAGATTCAAACCCACATATAACTTACGGCACAAGATCAGTCGGCAAAGTTGTGCTGACGGTGTGGTATGAGTTAATTTACCTCCTGCCACACAGAATAAGCAGGGATACCGGAAAAACCAGGCGGATAATCTTGTCTATTATATAAGATATCAACGTGATTGCTATCTTGCAGGCGTAAAACATCAGCAGCAATGATTGTCCCGGAAATACTGACTGTCCTGGTATCCCTTAAAATCACTGTGCCGCTTCCATCTGTTCCCGCATATGTCAGGCCGTTTACCGTAAGGTTTATCGCGCGCCGGCAGTTGATATCGTTATTAGCTACCAAGGCCGGATAAGGCAATGTAGGGCGTATAGTAATATTGCTGTTATTATTCATATTGATGCTCTCAGTAGCAATAACTGAACCGTAAATAGTAACATTGCTCCTGATGGTGACGCTCCCTTCTATATACCAAATCCCGTAATATACCCCGCCATTAAAGACGTAAGTTCTACCCGGACGATAAATCCTTTGGTCTGCTATATCCTCATAATAGGCGTAATCCACAACCGGTAACCCGGTTGCCTGCTCATGCTGGTCACCCACTATATTAAGGTTGGTTGCGCCCGAATCGTTAATTCGTCCGCCGATATAAATAACATGGTCAAAGGCAGGAGAATACCTGCTGAAATTAGCCGTGAACTTACGGGTAACATCCCCGTCTTTACCTGTAAATTTAATAGTAGCATTAGCAGGGGTTTTCGCCAGGTATTGAACGCTGAACTCACCCCCGGCCATGGGTTCTGAGAGTATATCCGGGTTATCGCTCCAGTCGCTATCTACGGATAAATCTTCCATAATATACTGCATGCCCGCCTCTGCTAAAAAAAAGGCCTTGGCAGACCTGAGTGTATCCAAGGCGATATTTATATCTGTAGATAACAAAGAAAGACAGGCCAGCCCCAGGGAGCTTAAAAGGACCAGGATAATAATAGCCGCTACCAAGACAAAACCTTTATTTTCTCTTCTCATCTCATCCTGGATTCCTAAAGCGTGCCAAAGATTCCAAATCCAGCGAACTGTCTCCGGATTCTAAAATCAGCCTTATGCGCACCATGCGGATATTATTTAGCAACCCCGTGATGCTTGCATTCTCATCCAGATAAGTAAAATTAAGGCCTCCGGGATTTTGCAGCTTATTCGTCAATTCATCGCTATTAAACAAAAGCCTATTCCCGGACTGCCCGAAAGTTATACTGGTATTATCGATTTTTAAAAAACTGAACTCTGTGGGAGTAAAAGTAGTGATGGAAGAGGCATTTCTTATCTGCCTTATTTCCCTCACCATCCTGTTCATAGACATCCGGCCGCTAAAAACAATATCCCTTTCTGTGCGGTTAAAAACCCAGGCATCCAGCATAGTGGTAATAAAAGGGGCTGTCATCCCTATAATAATACCGATAATCACAATAACCGTAATCAGCTCGATCAAGGTAAAACCCTTCCTGCCCATATCTTATCCGGTGTAATTTGTGACTAAAGAAGTTAAGGTAGCTACGGCAACCGCATTATGCAATACCGTAACCTCTACTCTTTTATACTCTGTCTGTAGAGGATCAACATAGGCGTCGAGGTTGGCAGGATTAACATAATGAACAGCCACCTGCCGGCTGTAACTATCGAAAGGAGCGGGGAAATTAACCGGGCTAGAACTGTTTATCCCTGCATATCCTAAACGCAAGGTTTCCTCCATAGTTTCTTCGGCAAGGCCCGTAGCCACGGTAATGACCTGCGTATTAAAACTCCCGTAAGATGCCTGCTGATACATCAACGCTACAGAGAAAACGCAAATAGAAATAATAACAAGCGAAATAGCTAATTCAGCAAGGGTAAAGGCTTTATTTTTCTTCATGGCACCTTCACCTCCCCTGTATTAGGCTCTATAGTAACTGACTGAGTGTAAATTCCTGTTGCTAAACCTATTACCCCCTGGGCAGTGAGAAGGGTTCCCGCGCTATCATAAGGCCTGCCTAAGAAATCAAAATAAACCAAACCTCCGAAATTTGTTTTTGTAATCCTTACGCCTTTGTATTCGCTGGCGGTGTTTAAATTTACGATCAGGGGATTGCCAGTAAGGGGATCGGTGGCTTTAGTGGTGAGATTACCGATATAAACGAAATAATTGTTGCCTGTAATATTAAAAGAAACTCCGCAAGGCACCTGCCGGGTGATGGCTAAATGTTGCGAATACCTTAAATCAGACATAATCCTGTAGGCTGAGCCGATCAACTGGTTAGGGGCGATGGGCACAGCTACCCAGACAACGGCCAGTATAGCAATAAGTATCATTACCGTAATCACTTCAATAAAACTGAAGGCGGCTTTATCTCTCGGCATAGGATTAACTTCTACTGCCTCCTAAACTCAAGCAGGCCTTCCGCTTACAAAACAGAAGGCCTGCTTGAGAAAAACAGTCTTTAATAATAAATATTATTTAAACTCTCCGGTAGATGCAGTATAGGTGTAAGTCGTATTCGTAGGTCCAGTGTAAGTATTGGAGGTGGCCTTTGTCCAATCGGCAGTCACCCCATTTACTAACACCGTGTCAAAACAAGCATTAGTAGCGCTACAGGTGGTATTAGCAGCCAAAGCATCAAGGCCCGTCGGGAATGTCTTATATTTCGCATAGTAGGTGTAGACGCCTGACCTTACTCCGCCCACCACGCCTTTTTCCGAGGCGGTCTTCGCATCGTTCTGCAAATCAAAATATTTAGGTATAGCAACCACCATTAAAAGGCCCAAGATAACAATAACCATGATTAATTCAATAAGTGTAAAACCTCTTCTTGACATTTTCTTAACTCTCCTTTCGCTACCGTTACTTGAACAGCACCCTCTATCTATCTTAGGCGCTACTATTATTCTTAAAACACTGCCCCATCATCCTTGCTCTTTGCTACCACTCCTTTTTTATCTTAAAAATAATTTTATTTATTATAAACTTTTTATGAAAGTGGTAAATAAATTTCCTCACATAAATATTATACTGACCTAAAAAAACAGCTCACGCCTAAAGCAAGCTATTATTTGAATTCTCCCGAAGAGGCGTTATATGTATAGGTCGTATTAGCCGGCCCGGTATAAGTGGTAGCGCTGGCCTTTTGCCAATCGCTAGTAATCCCCTGCATTAATACAGTGGCAAAGCAAGGGTTAGTACTGTTACACGTAGTATTGGAGCTCACATTATCAAGGGTAGCCGGAAAAACCCTGTATTTTGCGTAATAAGTATAAACGCCTGACCTTACCCCTCCGATAACGCCCTTTTCTGCGGCTAATTTAGCATCACTCTGCAAATCAAAATATTTGGGTATAGCTACTACAGCCAGTATGCCCAGGATGACAATCACCATAATCAGTTCAATTAAAGTAAAGCCTTTTTTCGTCATCTATCTTCTCCTTTCCAAAAATTATGTATACCTAGCATATATTATAGGCTTTTTTCTTAAAATAGTAAATATTTTTTATCCTGAAATACACCACGTAAACCTCCCGATTAAAATAGGTAGACAGAAGATTTTATCCTTATCCTCTGAATAAGCTCATCAAATTCCATACCGGCAGGAATATACTCAAGGCTATGAACAAAACACACCCACCCAAGACAAAAATTAAGATCGGTTCGATGAGAGTAACAAAATTACCGATAGTGTAATCTACCTGAGAATCATAATATTCCGATACATGCAACAATAATTCATCCACCTTTCCGGTCTCTTCTCCTGCCGCAACCATCTGGGTCACTACCGGAGGAAAAAGGCCGCTAGATTTCATCGGTATAGCCATACCCTTACCTTCAATTACGCTTTTCTTAATCCCCTCTATCGTATGGGCAATGACAACATTACCTACCCCGCTCATAGCTAAATCCAAAATATGCAATATCGGCACCCCGCTATGCATAAGCGTGCCGGTGATGCGGGCGAAACGCGACATGGTAAGTTTAAGCACTAAAGGGCCAAAGACGGGGACTTTTAGTTTGAGTGTGTCCCACCAAAGCCGCCCCCGGGACGTTTTTACAAATCTACGGAACAAAAGATACGAAAACCCTGAAGAAATCAACACTGCCCACCAGAATTTTGTAATCATATAATTCAGCCCTATTAATACGCGCGTAGGCAAAGGCAGGCTCACGCGGAATTGAGCATATAAGGAGGCGAAACGAGAGACGATAAAGGTGGTAAGGATAAAAAAAGCTACCCCCAAGGTTATTACCACAATTATGGGATAGCGGGTTGCTGACTTAATACGCATGCTTATTTTTTCCTCATTTTCCCCTAAAAGGGCGAGGCGCTCCAAAGAATCATCCAGCGTGCCGGATGCCTCACCAGCCTTGACTACATTTACGTAAAGAGGGCTGAAAACACGGGGGTATCTCCCCATGGCCGCAGAAAGGCTTAAACCTCCTTCGATATCGGAATATAAACTACCGATTATGGCCTGTAAGGTTTTATTTGTGGCTTGCTCTTTTAACCCGGAAAGGCTGGAGAGAATAGGTATGCCTGCCCTCTGCAGAGTGAGGAACTGACGGGTAAACATATTCAAGTCGGAAAATTTCACCCGGTTGAAAACGGGAAGCTTAAATTTAGAAAGCTTTACTTGCGCTTCTTTGATTGAAATAACTACATACCCGCCATGCCTGAGCTTAGCGGCAACCTCATTATCTGACTCCGCATCCATACCGCCGCTAAACAATTTTCCGAAATTATCCCTTGCTTTATAATTATAAGAAGGCATGTCAGCCTGCTTCGTTAGTAACCTTTAAGACCTCATCAAGGGTGGTAATGCCTCTTGCGGCCTTATCCAGGCCGTCCTGACGCAAGGTCTTCATGCCTAACTCAATGCCCTTCTTTTCTATCTCATCAGCGGATTTCTTAGCATCCACCATCTTCCTTATTTCTTCATTGATGATCAAAAGCTCAAAGATCCCTATCCTGCCCATAAAACCGGTATCCCTGCAACGGTTACATCCCCTGCCGCGGTAAAACTCTTTATCTCCAACCAGGCCCAGGTCTTTAAGCACACCTGCTACCGGTTTATACCTTTCTTTACAATTATCACAGATAACCCTCACCAACCTCTGGGCAAGTATGCCTATCACAGAGCTGGATATCAGAAACGGCTCCACCCCCATATCTATCAAACGGGTAAGAGCAGAAGGCGCATCATTAGTATGGAGGGTAGAAAAAACCAGATGCCCTGTTAATGACGCCTGAATAGCCATATCCGCGGTCTCTTTATCGCGGACCTCCCCCACCATAATAATATCCGGATCCTGCCTTAATATACTGCGCAGGCCGTTGGCAAAGGTGATTCCTGCCTTAGGGTTAACCGCAGTCTGCCTGATAAGCGGGAGCTCATATTCTACGGGATCCTCAAGAGTAATGATATTCTTTTCAGTAGAGTTTATACTGGAGAGCGCTGCGTAAAGGGTGGTGGTCTTGCCGCTTCCGGTTGGGCCGGTAACCATGATAATGCCGTTTGGCCGGCGTATAAACTTTTCAAATACACTGTATTGTTCTTCTGAAAAACCTAACTGTCTTAATCCTAGCAAGACGGATGATTTATCCAGAAGGCGCATAACTACATTCTCCCCGTGCATGGTGGGGAAGGTGGAAACCCTGATATCCAAATCTCTGTTTTCCAGCCTTAGACATATCCGTCCGTCCTGGGGCTTGCGGCTTTCGGCGATATCCAGCTTTGCCAAAACCTTAATTCTGGATATGACCGCCCCCTGTAATTTCTTAGGAAGACTATTAACTTCCTGCAGTATGCCATCTATACGGTAGCGCACCAGGAGCCGTTGTTCGGAAGGCTCTATATGGATATCCGAAGCCCTGTCTTTTACTGCCTGTATAATCAAAAGGCTTACTAATTTAATGACCGGGGGATCATCCGCAATAACCTCAAGGTTCTTTTCTGCCCGGAATTTGTCTTCTGTTTTGTCTTTTTCCAACCCCCCTACTATTTCCTCCACATTCCCCATGGCCGCATAGTAACGGTCTATTACCCGCTGGATCATATCCGGAGTTGCCAAGACCTGATCTATGGCACCTATCTTACTTACCATCCTGACCTCATCTATAGCTAAGACGTCCTGCGGGTTGACCATGGCCACAGTCAGGCTGTCCCCCACCTGGAATAAAGGCGCTACCTTGAATTTCTTGGCTATTGCCTCCGGGATTAATTTTATTACCTCCGGGTCAATCAAATAATTATCCAGGTCAATAAAAGGAATACCCATAGCCTCAGCCAATGCCTTAGCTATTTCCACCTCGGAGATAACACGCATGTTCTCCAATGTTTTCTCCAAAGTGAGCCCTGACTTAACCGATTCTTCCTTTGCTTTATCCAGCTGCTGACGGGTAATTATGCCTTTATTGACTAATAAATCCAAATTTTTCTTTATTTTGGCCATTGCCTAATCTTAAATATGCTCTTACGTTATTCGCCAATAAATCCTTTGATGGCAGAAAGCAAGGTTTCAGGTTCAAAAGGCTTAGTGATATAGGAGTCTGCTTTCACTTCATCGGCAATCTTCCTGCTGGCATCATCCGCACGGGAGGTAAAAATAATGATGGGTATATGTTTGTATTTATCGTCGAATTTAAGCATGCGGCAGACTTTATAACCATCTATTTTTGGCAGCATTACATCCAGGATAATCAGGTCAGGCTTTTCTTCTTTTGCCTTTTTCAAGGCATCATATCCATCACCGCAGGTAACAACATCATAGCTGCTATTTTCCAGCCTTATCTTTATCGTGTAAGCCAAATCTGATTCATCTTCTACCAAAAGTATCTTTTTATTTTTCATTTTTTATCTTTCCGAATATATGGCAGTTTTAACTGATAAATTAGTTGCCCTAGCTATTCCACTGTTATATAGCCTATATATTATCCTACATATTCAACCGCTTAAACGATTCCTTAAAAACATTTCTCTCTTTGCGTTTAAGATCTATGAACTCAACACCCACCTTATATTTATGGACCTCCCCCTTTGCCTCCTCAATAGGGCTTACCCAGGCTACCCGGCCCTTGATAGCCAACGGGACCTTTCTATTGGGCAAACGCAGGTCAATGGTCACCTGCTTATTGGCCTCCAGGAGTTTATTGCAGACAAAACAAATACCCCCATGGGAAATATCAACGGTATGGGCAGAAGCAGCCTCATCACTAGCAGAAAGCACGCCTATTTCTACACGGTAAGAAACCCTCTTAGCCCCTCTCTTATTCAAGCCTATATATATCCTCTTGATATAAAAATTTCCCAGCGCCAACGGGAAATCCTTGATTCTCTTCTTAAGGAAATAGGGAAGTCTGCCTATGTTGATAAATATATTACGAATATTGCTCTCCCGAAAATAGTTTTCTATCCTCTCCTTAAGCAAACTGCATACCTTGTTAGCCCTCTCCTCTGTCGCCCCGGGTAAAATGACGCTACATTCACCCCTCTTAGCATCTATACAAAGTATCTCGAAGTTTTCGGAGGAATGCCCGATGACAGAGTTAAAAACATACTCTATGATATTCCTCAGGTCTACGGACAATTTTTTTGAAGGGATCTTTACCTTTATCTCTGCGTAATTAACGATAGAGAGGCTGATAAGATATACGGTCTTTCCGGTACCCACTAAGTTATTTATTTCATCCCTTATGTTCTTATTTAAGATATTGATGGAATAAAATCTTGGGAGCGTAAAATAAATCTTAGTCCCCACCCCCAGCTTTGATTCCGCCCAAATCTCTCCCCCGTGTTTTTCCACAAGCCCCCTGGCGATAGAAAGCCCCAAACCTACCCCTTTTCTTTCCATTCCGGAGTTTTTAGAAAACTGCGTAAACTTATCAAATATCTTAGGCAAGTCCTGCCTTGAAATCCCCACGCCTGTATCAATTACCCCTATGCGGACCTTATCCTGAAGGGCCTTTAATTCCAGGGCAATCTTCCCCCCGTCTTCAGTAAATTTTATGGCATTATTCAACAGGTTATTGGCTATCTGGATAATCCTTTCGGCATCCACGAATATATTGATCTCCTGGCTCGGTAGATGGTATTTCAAGCTTATACCACGCTCCTGCGCTAACTTTTTAAAGAAATCCGCCGAATCAATAATCAACTCATTCAGGTTGATCAAGGAATAATGTAACTTCAACCTTCCGGTTTCAATACGGGATATGTCCAATAACCCGTCGATAAGATGCTGGAGACGGACAATATGCGTATCCCCTTTTTGCAGCAATTCCTTTTGCTTGTCGCTTACATCCCCGGCAAGGCCATCGGAAACAACCCCCAGGGTATCCTTTATGATCGCCAAGGGCGTCCTTAATTCATGGGAAACAATAGAGATAAATTCCGACTTCAGCCTGTTTATTTCCTGCAAAACATCTAATTCCTTCTTAGTCTTCTCTTTTTCTTCCTCAAGCTGTTTAACCTGCATCCGGTGGGTAATATCGCGGGTAATCCCGATAAGGCCCGATATCCTGCCGTTTTTATCATAACGGGGTATCTTTGTGGTAGAGACATAATTATCCACCCCGTCCGGCCGGGTAGCCCGCTCAAGTTTGTCTACAATAGTCTGGCCCGTAACCATAACCTGCCAATCATCTTCAACCATCTTCTTGGCCCGTTCCCGCGGGAATATATCAAAATCCGTCTTTCCAATTACCTCATCCGGGCTAAGCCCCAGGCCCCGGGCATAAGCCTTGTTCACCATTACCAGCCTGCCCTTGCGGTCCTTAAAATAAATGACGTCGGGAATCTGATCCATAAGTTCCTTCAAGAGCTCATACTTGGCCTTTAATTGCGCCAAACCATCCGCCTGATGCCTGTCTTTTCTCTTATTTGTTTTTTTCATGGCCTGCTGTTCTCTTAACTCCCGGAGAATATCCTTGCATAAACCGGTACTAGCCTCATCTAATAAAGTAAATTATAACACCCACATCAGGTTTATCAATAAATAATACTCAAACAGCACCGTTTAATCGCCAACCGCACACAAGTATATCCTCAGCCCATCTCTGCCTACCTCAGGCTCATAAACTATTTCTGATGAAACCGGTTATTAAATCTCATCATAAGGTTACTAACTGATACTGGAGATTTCCTAAGCCTTTAGCCGCGGCATATTCAAACATACCTTCGTATACGTGCCGGGCTAAACCTGAGAATTCCGCTTTCTTATGCTTATAAACTAAATCTGTGGTGGCTTTATCCAGGCTTAATATGTCGCCTGAAGCAAGTATACCGATATCCTCCGCTACTGTCTTCTCTCCCTGCGCAGAAATACAATCACATTCTTTGGTAATATCAAATGCGAAGTTCAAAAAGAACTTATTCTTGAATTTTGCAAGGATAAAATGCGCTACCTCCACCATCCTCCTGCAGAATACCTCCGGTTCTTCCTGCCAGTTAATAAAGATCGCATCAAACTTACACGCACAAAGGCATTCCCCGCAGCCAAGGCATAAGGTATGATTAATATTTGCCTTCTCTCTTTCTAAAACAATGGCATTAACCGGACAAACAGCGATACAGCAGCCGCAGGAAACACACTTCTTTTCTATTACTGAGGGCTTTAAAGAAGAATGCTGCGCCTGTTTAGTGGCCCGGCAGGCCATGCCCATGGCTATGTTTTTTATCGCCCCGGCATATGCAGAGACGATATGGCCGGTAGGATGAGAAAGCACCAAAAGGCTCTCCAACATTCCCACAAAAGAAGGGATTTTTATTTTTCTTATTCCTGGCCCGGACAATAAGAAATCCCTGCCATCACTGCCAAAAATACCGTCTGCTATAATGAAGGGAGCGCCCACCTCGCTATATCCGAACCCCTTATCCTGAGCCAGGGTCAAATGGTCCACGGCATTCTGACGTTGCCCCTTGTAAATAACCGAGGTATCAAAAAGAAAAGGCTTAGCTCCCAGTCTTTTTACATAAGAAATAACGGGCTTGACTAATTCCGGGCTGATGTTATAAACACAAGGAGAATCCCCTATGGTAAGCTTGATTGGGATAAATTCATCCTTTCTATAGATAAGAAAACGGCCTGCCTGCGCTAAAAGCTTCTTTAGCGCATTAACCCTGCCTTCTTTATTACGCGTATCTAACTTGACAAAATAAACCTCGCTTTTCATCTCTTCTTTTCGCCCTTTCTTATCTTCTAGAAACTAACCGCTATCCGGCATCCTTTATATCTTAGGGGCTGGATGTAAGTATACCCGCTATCTTATCTAGTTAAACTACGGCATATTTACCGGCCAGTTTGATAAGAGGCGTATTAATTATACCATCCGCTATGGTCTTTGCATAGCAGGAAAGGCACGAAAAAACAAGATTATTTTGTGGTAATAGATAGCAAGAATTGAGATTACGCGGGATTATTTCGTTCTTCTACAATCAAATAAAGGGGGGATCCAGGAATAAAACCCTGTACTATTGTTATTATGGCCCCTGTTTTTTATCCTTTTCTATCTTGCGCCTTAATTCTTCTTCTCTAAGCCTTCTTTCTTCTGCGGATCTGATCTCCATCTCAGCCACTTCTGCCTGGTGTTTTCTTCTTTCCCTCCCCGCTCGTATTTCTTCTTCCGCCTGGGATTTCTTTATTTCCTCTGACTTACGATCTTCTTCTTGCTTTTTTTCCCAAAGCATACGGCTTACCTTTGATGTCTTATGTTTCTGCCATATAAGAAACCCTATGACAATTATTATGATAGATATGACTACCAAAACCATAGATACCTCCTTCTTAAAACAAAAAATGCGCTTTTATATTATATTTCTTCATTTATATATATCTAAAAGCTGCACCCTGGTTGCTTCAAGGCGCTGGGTAAGAACACCAACGATTCTCTTCATTAACTCATATCCCAGGTCGTGATTCTTCTCACACTTACCCCTCAGACACTTTCCATCAAGTGCAATCGCACGGGTATTTTCAACGGCCCGGGCGCTGAATCGATAGCGATACGGCGGAATAAGCCATGACCAACCTAGTATATCACCATCATGAATAGTCTGTATAGTTATTGAATGGGGCTGCGCTATATATAACGCCACCATACCGCTCCTAATAAGATAGAATTTATCTGCCGCCTCCCCCTCTTTAAGTATAACCTCTTCTGCCTTGAATATAACGTTAGAAGCGCAGCTTACGATAAAATCAAGATATTTTGGTTCTATACCTTTGAAAAAATGATGTTCTTTTAAAATAGGCCCAAGGGTTTCCATTTTGCCCTCCTTTTTGTGCTCAAAATACCTCTTCAAAAATCATCTAAATTGCTCCTTTATTTAGGGGGGACATCTGAAGAAGGAATTTTTACACAAATAGTATACTCTTTTTTAGCAGCTACACACTTAGTCATAGCGGTACCTGACCCTGTGAAGTATGCACATTCGGGAATCCAAGAATTACCCCAGACAAATTTTTCTGTTGTACAGCTAGCTGGAGTATTCGAATTAGGCCGTGAGGATGAACATGTCTTAGGTTCCCACCTAACAACAAAAATCTCATAACCTTCAGGACAATCATTAAAACCCTGAACCGAGGTAAAAGCAGTCTCGCCAAGTATTATTTTATTTGCTTTTAATTCATCATATACTCCATAGGGAGATGGATAATAGGTAGTTACGGTGATGGATTCTCCTGGAGTTTCAGATAAGCCTTCGGTTTGAGCAGAGACAAAAGTGAAAAGAATAAGAGTTAATAAGCTTAAAAACGTTTTTAATTTCATAGGGGCTTCCCCCTTCCACTCCCTAATAACCACTCAATTTCAAATTCGCGCTAAAATTATGTACTCAACTGGCGGGCACTACGCTCGTTACCACACTCAGGCTCGGACGGAACCTCGCCTGAGTCCGTTGCTTCTTTACTGGTGGCCCAGCGCTTCATTGACGGACACTACGCTCGCTACGCCCCTTATCGGGGCGCTTAACGCTCGCTTTAGTGTCCTCAAAATTTCCCTTGTCGGTAAATTTTTCGGAGAGGCAGGGATATTGACCCTTTTGTACTTAGAATGCCTCTTTCACCACCTATGATACCACATATTCAGACCTATTTTATAGGTGGTTTACCTACTTCTGCAAGTTTTTTATTAAGCTTGTCTCTTTTTCTAGCTAGTTCAGCAGCCTGCACAAAATAAAAATCAAATAACCCCTCCAAAACATCCAATAACCATTCTGCTTCACCCGGCTCAACATCAACTATTTCTCCACTATTAGTACTTTTTATGGGGTGTGCAGCAAAATTACCAATTGCTCTAACAGCATCTACACTATTTGATAAGTAAGTTGGTAAAGATTTTGTTTTTAGTAATTCTTCTATTTCCTGATTAAGATCTGATTTTTTTATTCCTGCCTTTTCTCTGATGATATTTTGTAGACATCTACGAGATAATGCAGCACTTGCTTTTAGGCTATCGCTTATTACTAAACAAGCTTCTGCATAGTCTTGAGCAAATTCCTTAGTAACATCATTTGATATCGGAGACCTGGAAATTCCCTTGGGATACACTAACCGCTCATGTGCGAAAATACCACTATTTTTACAACATGCTATTAATTTAAGTATGAGTTTATTACATGCAGGGCATATTTGACGAGTTAAGTACCATTTGTAATCCACATCATCTGGTAAAATAACATTAGTTGCGGCTTCATGAATAGAAATTAAGCAATGAGGACATTTCATTATTGCCTCCTTCTTCTAGCCTTATTTTTTCTTTATTATAGTATCATATTTTAGACACTTCAAGCACTTTAGACAATCCTTCCTCTGTGTTATGACTATAAAATCTAACTACCACATCTACATCTTTTATGCCAGATATAGACATGACATCTACCATCGGAACGCCTGCTTTACCACATTCAGTTAAGAATCTATGTCTAAAATAATGAGGAGTAATCTTTATACTTACTATTCCTTTGCTTTTCTCTTTCAAATACCCTCTTAATTTATCGGGGCTGCATTTTTTGCCAAGGCGATTAGGAAATAAGAATACCGTCTTACGGTTTGAATTCATACTATATGATTCCTTCACAAGTTGCTCTAATTCGGAATCAAGCCTAACAAGAGGTGCGGTTACCTTCATTTTAGTAGTTTCAGCTCTTATATTAATTCTTACCGGCCGTAGGCCCTGCCATTCTACATCTTTTCTCTCTATTAAAGTAACCTCATTGACTCTTCTACCGGTCCTACACATAAAATAAATAGGGTAGTAATAAGCTGAGCCCTCTTGTTTTATGCTCTGCAACAATTCTTTAATCTTACTCGCTGGTATATTCGGATAATCTTTCTTATTCGGCTGCGGTTTCTTTATCTCTTTTAAAGATTCCAATAAATCCTTACTACAATACCCGAGCCGGTAAAGGCGGTTGATTATCGATTTTACATATCCTAGCTCTGCGCGCCAGCCCCTTGGCCTTGCAAGGTCATTTACATAATAGCTCTTGTATTCTTCAAAGAATGATAGCCTCAACTGATTAAAACTCTGTAGATGAGAATATGCTTTATTGCGGAAGTCGTCAAAAATCCTGCCATAGGTCTTTTTATAGTGATGGACTGTTTTAGGCGGTAGATTATCGGCAAGCAAGCTTGAATTTAATCTTTCCCAGGCCTCAGAGAAATTCGCGCTTAGCCTTTCTGTATTCTCAAAAGGACTTTCCAATTCTTTACGCTTATCTGTAATATGAGTCAGCTTTATATTGTATGCCTCGGTAGGGGATTTCGCATCAATACGATATTGAAACCTTCTACGGTTAACAACAAAGTTAATCTCGTATTTTTCGCCCTTAATTACTTCCCTTACACCTGCAATCTTGTTTCTCATTTAGATTTGGCCCATCTATCAATTTCATTCTTAAAACCACAAAGCTTTTTTCCTATTCTGTGCAAAGGTATGCCACTTTCTTCTCTCCATCTTTGCCTTTGAATAGTATTTGGCGAGATGCGAAAAAGTCTAGAGATATCTTCTACGAATAAGATTTCTTGATCTTTCATTTAACTCACCCCCTCGTCATACCTTTTTGTTGACTCCTAGAATAACTTATGGTTAAATAATTATATGGATGTCATTATATTAAAAGCGCTAGAATTAAACCTCAAAGGGAACCTTCAAGAAAAAGATGTAATAGCAGAAATACACCTAGATGACGGAACCTGTTTCGAAACTTTATCTTTTGATACTATTGAAGCGGGCAACGCTATAAATTTCGAGACAAAAACTAACCCTCCAGCTTTAGTTTTTGTGTCTATCAATCATATTCATCGTATAAGCATTACCGGTGCTAGAATCAAAAAGATGGGCTTTGATATTCAAAAAAATATTTCTTCAGAACAATCCTCATCTTCCAAATAATCGTTTATTTCTTATCTCTTCTGTTACAAAAACAAGTCTTTATATAACGGTTAATTTTTAGCACTTTTTCCTCTTGGAATTTACCGAGAGTTTTTGTAACACCCTTTTTACCTTGCCATAGCTAATTCTATCTTTCTTAGGTAATTCCTGATTATATTCTTGCGCGATTTTTCTTAGGCCCAGGTTGCCTTGCTTAGTAATGCGCCTCAATTTATCTATATCAATCTCTTTCCTGGGCCGGCCGCCTTTGTATTTTCCTTGCTCTTTCTTATGCTTAATACCTTCCCGGACCCTAATTCCAAGCATCTTGCTATAGTTATTAGCCATGTAAGCAAAGATCATCATGACTATCTGCCACATATCATTGTTGCTGTCTATCCCCTCTTTTACGCTAATAAACCGGCATTTATATTCTTCTACGATCCTGTGGAGGTCGGAAACTATCTTTGTAGGTGTCTCACGGGAGAACCTGTCAAGCATATAGACCATTAGAATATTAAATTCTTTAAGCCGGACCCTCTCTAAGACTTCCTCAAAGGCTTTTCTTTTATTGCCCTTGTACGCGCTTTCGTATTCTTGAAAGATCTGATAGGCCCAACCCTGAGAATCACAGTACCTCTTGCAGATACTAATCTGATTCTCTACGTCTTGTCTTGACTCATCAGTGCTGCATCTTGCGTAAATTACTACTCTAGTCTTTTCCATAATCCTCACTTTTCCTTAAAAGTCCTCAAATTCACCTCAGGCCATCCTGAGGACGGTCCTCAAGTTTTTCAGGTAAATTGGCTTTGTCTTTAAGTATCTGCCCTGTTTTTTTATTCATCTTTTTCACCTCACTTTTTCCTTAAAAGTCCTCAAATTCGCCTCAGGCCATCCTGAGGACGGTCCTCAAGTTTTACCTCAGGCCATCCTGAGGACTTTTTCCTCATTCTTGAGGACTTTCTGAGGACTTTTCCTCAAGTACCTCAAAAAACTAATAATTATTCCTTACGCGCTTCTTTCTACTCCACCCTATTCTTGGCAAAATAACTCCAGGACTTCTTAAGCCAAGCCGGTGGATTTGCCCTAAGTTGTTCAATATGTTTTATTGAAATGTAATATTTCTTATGGTTCTCTTTAATACACTGTATTAATCCTGCCTTGGCGTATTTTTTAATGGTGTTTTCAGAGAGAGCTAGTAAGACCTTAGCCTTTCTTATGTGGATGTATTTATCTTCGCCCTTGATTATCTCTTTATCATATTGCCTACCCTTGGTAATGTTTCTACAATGCTTCCATATCTTAGTTAAGAAATCAGGCTGCTCTTTAATAAGATTTTCAATATCAGATTTTATAAAAGTCCAACTAAAACCGTTATGTTCACCCTTAATTAATCCTTTTTTAGCAAGATTTGCCATGGTACTGGCAGCTATACTGAGTATCTCTGCCGCCTGCGCGGCATGTATATATTCTCCAGGCTCAGTTATCGCTTCGGGAGACTCCTCTATATTTTCAATTATCGCCTTTGTGTCTATAGACTCTCCTGGAAGATCTAAAACCTCAAGTTCCTGCATTGCCATCTGAATCAATTTCTTTTTCATCTTCTGTATATACTCAATGAGGTAACTCTTATCCACTAACCCCTTTTTAAAGAAACCTTCCTTGTAGATATTATGCCGGCTGAAATCAAGGTCCTTACCGATTATTACTACCATAGATTTTCTTTTATACTGCGGTAAGCCTTCATTGTTATCCGTAAAAAAGCCTACTCTTAGCGGGCTACCTTGGTTTAAATAGCTAAGACTCTGCTCATCTGCAGAAATAAGGACATAATCGCACCTGTTGTCCGGATCCTTTAATAATTTAGCTTCCATTTTTATAGCGTGTTGATTTCATGGGCTCTTTATGGCCATAGAGGGCTTTATTGCGGTTAGCCATATCATTACTTGTCTTTATAATCATTGCTGACAACTGTCGCGCTATCTGGCCTTCTTTTATAAATGCCCCCTATAACTATGGCGCTATCTGGCTTTCTTTCAGATCGTCATTTGTTGGCCTACGTCCTAAACGATATGGAAATAATGAACAATCTGAGCGCTCACATTTTCTAATAAAAGAATATTGATTACCTGCACATTCCCGACATTTATGCCGTATCGCTTGGATCGGGGTTAATTTTTTCATAACCATATCTTCTTCGCCTCCTGGAAAATGGGTTACACGGTTACACTTTTATACAATTACTTGGCGTATCTATAGTTAAAGCGTAGCCAAACCTTTTTCTCTCAGTTACAGGTCGGTTACGGGTTACATTTTTTAGCCATTTGTAACCGAGAGTAACCAAGGGTTTTTGGTGGGTTACATTTTGTATCATCCATATAATAAACGGGTTATGATTATTTTGTAACCCGTAACCGATGTATACCGACCTTTAGGAAATAATCACTAATCATAGTTCTTTAGCTTCTCCTCAATTTTCTCCAAGGATATATAAAACCCTTTGACGTTCTTGTCACCTTCTCTTTTCTGCTGCGCTCGGTCTTTAACTATACCCGCTCTTCTTAGAATATCGCCAAGCCACCTTCCTTTACCCTGTTTTTTATCGTCATTCAGCCAAGAAAATGCTTCTTCTCCAGAATCCTTTAAAAATTCTAATAATTTTTTTGTGGACCAGAAATTATCAGGATCCAGGCAGACAGTTGAAGAAATAGCGTCTTTAAGCGCAGCGAGAACTTTAGGAACGGGTGTTTCTTCTTTACGCGCTTCCTTTTTAAGCTTCTGAATCTCAAGCGCATGAGCTCTTATATCAGAATATAAATTAAGGCATAACTCTTTATCGGAATCTATGACTTTGGCAATGGCAAGTATTGGACGCCATAATTCCCATTCTCTACCTAGTATTTCTTCATCGCTTATCGTTTTATAAAATGCCCTGATTGGGATAAAATAAGTAAGCATAATATGGTAAAGTTTATCGCGTATTCTCTGAAAATTCTCATCATTACTGTCTAATTCACGGTTCTTGATTTCCTTATTCCCTGTTTTTAGCATTATAATCGGGATACATCTAGAACTCAGAGAAGAATCAAGGCCCCTTATTGAGGCAAATATTTTAGGCGCATAGGCCTCATACTGTTTAGGAATCCACTGGCCATTTTTTTCAAACTGCTCTGATTTTCCACAGAAAGATCCCTTTTTATAACCGGAATTATACATTGCTATCAATAATTGACTGTCTTGATCATCTGAACGCTTTAATCCCTCTACTTCATCTATACAACAAGTAGAATGGTTGTTGTGGACTGCTCTTACTACATAAGAAGGAGAAGAATTAAATGTTAATTCGCCGTTAAATGCAAGCCATGCAGTCAACATTAAGGTCTTCGTTTTCCCGGATTCCATATCACCGTTAAGATGAATATATGGAAATGTTTCAAACATTCGGTGAAAATACGTCCCCATAATCCAAAGGGAAATGTACTTAGCCCAAATATCACTCCCAAAATCAATATATCTTTTAACAAGCTGATAAATATCATTAAATACCTCTGCAATCCCTATTCCTGCCCTATTGTTAAGAAAATCACTTATACTTTTATCGAACCATCTAGGCAGCAAATAAGGTGATCTTTCCAAATAGAAACCAAGTTTTATTACTTCTTCTTCACAAAGAAGAACTTTTTGTCTTTCAGAGGTAATTAAATAATTTGCTATTTCTAATTTGTTATTCTTGAGGACTTTTACCGGAATGGTCACATAGGCTACATTAGATAAAAAATGCTGTGTAGGAGAAATAGCAGATAAATTGGGGGCATAGTTAATGACAGGTGCCTCGTCTCTATCTATTCCCAGGGCCCTAGCAAGCTCTTTTACCTTCTCATATGTCTCTTTATATTTAACTATCCCTGTCTCGGCAAGCGCCTTAATACAAAGCTCTCTATCTTGTTTTGCTAATAAAGGGATATCGTTTATAATTGAATCTCTTTTCTTCGTTTTATCAGAAGCTAATTCTAATGCCGGCCAGTCTCGGACAAGATTATCTACGTCCTGAATAATCTGCTTTCTTTTATTACTCTCTTGAATAGCATCTTTTAAGCTCTTTTCGCTTTCTGAATTATTCATCTTTTCATCTCCTTACTTCTATCAGACCATATTAAATAAAGCCGATTTTATATCCCCCATCGCGTTCTTAATAGCCAGAATACCTATTTGACTATCGTTATAGAATCGTTTAATTAAATCTTCGCCGTTCTCAGGATTCTCAAAAATAAATACTGCCTTTCTACTCTCTCCTTCAATCTTATTAAGCTTTAGACCCTTGGCTTTCAAAAATGCAGCAAGCCAGATGTCACTCGTAAAGAATAAACCATTTTCCATTTTCTTATCTCCTCATTTTTATTTAATCCCAAAAAGTATCTCTTCTGAAACGTCGAGGGCTTTAGCGATTTTATGCCTGGTTTCTTTTGTGCCTTTAAGTTTACCAGTTTCAATGCGCAATAAAAAAGACGCGCTAATACCAGATCGTTTAGCGACTATACCAAGCTTTAATCCTTTAGTTAACCTAAATATTTTTAGTTGTGTTAGCATTTCATCCCTCCCAACATTATACTCTAGTCAATGTTACAGTTAATACTATGTTTAATGTTTACACAAAAAAAATCACTAGTATTTAATAGTGGTTTTTTCCTCTTCGTATTTTTTCTTTATAACCTCAAACTGTTCCATACTTCTTCTTAAAGTTGAGTTCATTTTATTTGCAATCGCTAAGAACTCATCTATAAAATCAAGAATACTATCTAATTCTTTTGAATAAGCTACCGGCTCTACTGTTTTAAACATCTCCATTTTAGACACGAGATTTCCGATAGGATACATATCTAATAGCTTAAAGAATCTACTTATATTTTTTATAGAAAAACCAAAAAGCCTAAGAGCAAGTAATAATCTGAGACGATCGACATCCTTTTCGCCAAAAAGTCTATACCCAGAAGAGGAATCCTTAGTTACAGGGTTTATTAATTTCTGGCTTTCATATTTACGAATTTGTTGCGTTGTTACTTTAAAGCCCTCGCGCCTGAGATCATCAACAACCTCAGATATTGTCCATACTCTAGCTTGTGTGTGCTCTGTATTATCCATAGTATTATACCTTTAACTAAAGGTTAAACATAGTTTAAGGTATAATCCCTCTTTTGTCAAGCAGAATATTTCTTCTTTTTTGCTCTAATTAAAGGTCACTATTTACTTAGACGTTATTCAGGCGAGCCTATCAGAGGAATGTTAATTTTCTTGAATTATTATGCTACTATTCACAGCAAAATTTAACCCTTTTCTCATACTATAATAGACGTGGGGAAAACGTAAATCTAATGGGGATTTTTTGGAAGAAATAATGCATAACGCCTAGTAGAGGTAATTTATATTAAGCTGACTTGTTCTTAGATCCGTACCCAAAACTTCCCGTCATTTCTTTATTTATCCCAGGGCGAATTGACTGATATTGGATTAGCTAATGGGTAATTATGTCCTACCTTAGGATTCCAACGTTCAGCAAGAAATCTTTCTATACCATCCCTGTTTGCAGAATCTACTCTTGCCCATGTAACTAATAATCCCCGATCTTGGTAAGCTAAAATATCGTGGTCTTGTTTATGTTGTGTTAATCTTTCTCGGATGTTGCCTTGTCCCACGTAAACAACCGCTGGGTCCGGCTGACCATGCCAAATAATATAAATTCCTTCAAATCCATCAAAATGTTGATGAAGCAAATTTACATATAATAATCGACACCATTGTTCACCACTGCATTTTATCCAATTTAATTTCATAATTTAAGATTTCAAGGCTGGAGATTGTGTTACATCACCCACTTGAGGATCGTCCGTTCCGGGTTCTTTAATAACAAATTGTTTTTGTTGAAAATCGACTAATAGAACATAACCATGTAAAACACTAACTCCCATTAAAACATCTTCTGCATCCATAACAACGCTTGCAGTTACTAAGCGCGTCTTTGTACCCCAATTTATGGATGCTGAAAAAAGCATTTGTTGAGAAACGGAACCATCTGCTAATTTATAGGAAGCTACTCCAACAAGTTTTAAACCGAGGGGTACAGCAATCTGAAGGGGTAATTGTAATTCACCTGTAAAGCCGGTATCTAAAAGTGCGGAAATTTTCTGTTGTCCATACTCTCCAGCTACTGTAATTGGTACCCAAAGTTGATTTTTATCATCAATGCTACCACGCAAAATCATATTTTGGTTTTAGACATGAGCGACTTATTATGGATTGAATATTAAAAGTTGCGGGTGAGCCTATTTGCAGAAAATAAAATAATTTACTTGGAAATTCTTTCTTAGCTTTAGTAAGGGCTTCTGTGGGTGTATCACCAATCCAATATCGTTCTGATTCAAAATCTAATGCTGCATATTTCCCTTTAAATTTGGGTTCAAGCTGCCCTTTAATAAGATTGTAAAATGCTTCCGATTTTTTACTGAAATCTTCAAGGTTAAAACGATTTTCCTGGTTGCTCTCATTCATGATTTATATCCTCCAATACTAAATATATTATATTCATTTTAAAAGGTTCTGTCACTAGATTTCTTATTTACTGGAAGGTTTGTGTATTGAGTCTGGTTCCAATTCATCTATTGGCAATCTTTTTTCGTAATCAAGTATAGCACTATAATTTGCGCCCTTGTGCCAAATATTATAATCTATATTGCAATCTGAAATTATATCTTTATCCAATGTGACCATATTATTAATTTCTGGCTTAGAAGGACTCCTTATCGTCATCGTTGCTAAATGTATGGCATCATAACTTAATAATCTATATTTAACTAAATGCTTTTCGGCTTCCATCATTATTTCTTTAGATGTTTCTACTATAAAAACCCTATTTTCCGTTTCATTGAATTTACTTAATAATTTATCAAACTGCCTCTGTTGTTTAATGACTTCATCACAACATTCTTGAATACATTTCTTTTTTTGCGTAGATATCATTTGATTTATTCTTACTTCATCCTCAGTATCATATAACCTACCTATAGCTATTTTTAAACTGGCATGCCAAAATTCTGGAAAAACTAAAGACGACATAAAAATTTTAGTAGAGCTCTTTAGAAGTCTTTTAAGAAAATATCTGCACACTAAATTTTTATATACATCCTTTTTTGTTTTATTAAGGGAGAAAACCAGAAAGGTTGTATCGCATATTATTGTTTCTGGGAGAGGATCAAAAAGAAGATGCTTTGACTTATTTCTTGGGGCCATTAATTATTTTATTAAGGCTAATATCCTCAGAAATAGTATTGGCTGTACAAATATGGAATATGGATTCTTTTGAAATTCTCGCAGCCCTATATGCTCTTACAATGGGACCCATGTCTTTTTTTAATATCTTTTTTTTCTCATTCCTGCTACACATGTTATCCCCCTTCGCGTTTAGATAAACAAAGGGAAAAACTATTTTCCTCTTTAGTTCTTCCCTAATAGTATAAGTGTATCATGTTTGGATTATACTTTCAAGTTAATCTAACGTCAAGTTAAATAAGTTTTCCTTTGCTTTTTATCGTAAATTCTATATACGGAACAGGCTGATATTCAATTGTCTTGTTTGCACCATCAATCTTGAATATATATTAATAAAAATCATCGTTATCCCCCTGTTTAATATCTGAGAATAATTCACATTCCACCACATTTCCACCACATTAATTGCAAAAATAAGTCAATTACCAATTGCTGATAACTGATGTTATCTGTCAATAGTTGATATTGTATGTATTAGTGTTTTGTAGAGGTTACGGGCTAATCGATGATTCTATGAAGGGATTTAACCATTTACGTAAAAAGTGAAACGGAGAGGCAGGGATTCGAACCCTGGGTCCCTTTCAGGACACACGCTCTCCAGGCGTGCCCGTTCGACCGCTCCGGCACCTCTCCAATCAATCTCCCCATTCTTAAGCCATGCATCTCTTAATTAACTCTTACTTACATTTATGGATAAAAGTAAACGGAGGGGGTGAGATTCGAACTCACGCGAGCTGAAACAGCCCAACCGCTTTTCGAGAGCGGCCCGTTATGACCACTTCGGTACCCCTCCTTAAATCCCGATATTTATTGGTTGGAAATTATAGATAATAAAGCAAGACTTAAAGGACCATGTGTTATTTCCGCAGAACAACGAAGAAAATAGCGGAACAAATAAGCGCAATTAAACCAACGATATTCTTGTTGCTTAATAACCACAAATGAAAGAAATCAATGTTATTTTCGATTTCTCGCGCCACTTTCTTCTTAATCCCCCCTATTTCTTTGCCCAGGATATTTTCCAACTTGGTATATTCATCTGTTCTTAGCAATAAAAGCAGCAGACCTTCAACAAATACCAGAGGGCATAGCCAAAGAATTACGGTCTTAATCAGATCAAATACCGAAAATTCTTCTCCCATCACCCGTTCCTCCTTCCCCTGTTAAAATAGTGCCAAAACAAATTCCCCATTAGGTTCTTAGGTCTTCTCGTAACCTACGGTAAAATTCTCTTCGATAATTTTACTGCACTCGCTAAGGCGAATTTGCTGATGATATTAGAGAAAGCAAATTCAGCGGTGGGGGTGAGATTTGAACTCACGGTGGAGATAACTCCCCACAACAGTTTTCAAGACTGCCGCATTCAACCGCTCTGCCACCCCACCCAGAGCTATTACCACTGTGGTTTATTATTCTAATTGTCGAACCTATGGCTATATTATAGAAAAAGCTGCCTGAATATGGCGTAAAAGATATCTTTGCCGTCTTGGAAAGAACGGTTGATAAAATCAACAAAAGATAACTTGGCAAAAATGATATTCAAAAAAAAGACAAGAAATACTATATCAATGATATATATAAAAGAAAAACCAAATATATAATTTGCCTTAAGGAAATCACTTTGTTTGGAGCGTATGGACTTGGCGCTAAAGACAATATGGAATGCCAGGGTAAAACTCAGTAGAAACAAAATACAACCTAACTGTTCATTGCTTTTAAGTGCTGAGGAGAAAAAAAGATAACCAATAAATATAATAATTGTATAAATGGGCAGGAGATACGGGGCAACTCTTACCAACGGTTTAAAGAAAGAAAATACTGCCTCCAGAATCCTCTGGCCTTTGTTATACACAATAGCCGGCTCATAAACAAACAGGTAGAGTATGATAAAAGCTAACACCCCGGACCAGAAATAATCTTGGAACACCTGCTCTGCCAAACCGAATTCATTTATAAAAGAGGTTGATACGGAAAACACAAACGGCAGAAGACACAGCCCTAAAATAAGCTTCACCACCGCAAAGAGACGACGGGTCCAATCCGCTATCTTAGGGCGGACACCGCCTGCCTGCTCCTGTGCGATATTCGGCATACCGGCAGGCCCGGTATTAATCTGTTGTTCGATTGATTCTTTCTTCCCCATCGAGATACGGCCGCAATACTTCAGGTATGATCACCGAGCCGTCCTTTTGCTGATAGTTTTCCAATATAGCAATTACCGTCCTGGGCAAAGCCACCCCTGAACCATTTAAGGTATGCAGGAATTCTGTCTTTTTCGTCTCTTTCCGGCGGAATTTTATATTCGCCCGGCGGGCCTGAAACCCCTCGAAGTTTGAACAACTGGATACCTCAAGCCACCTGTCTACTCCAGAGGCATATACCTCCAAGTCATAACACTTACTTGCCGCAAAACTTAAATCCTGAGTCGAAAGCATTACTACCCGATAAGGCAGCCCTAAGGCCTGCAATACCTCCTCTGCGTTATTTAACAGTTTCTCTAACTCTTCGTAGGAATCCTCGGGCTTGACAAATTTAACCATTTCCACTTTATCAAATTGATGTACGCGGGTTAAACCTTTAGTATCCTTACCGTATGAACCGGCCTCTCTCCTGAAACAAGCGGTATAGGCTGTATAATAAACAGGCAAAACTTCCTCAGCCAATATTTCATCACGGAATATATTGGTTACCGGCACCTCTGCAGTAGGTATAAGGAATAAGTCATCATCTTTAAGACGATACATATCCTCTTCGAGTTTAGGCAACTGCCCCGTACCAGTCATAGAGGCGCGGTTTACCAGGAAAGGCGGGAATATTTCGGTATACCCGTGCTTGTGAATATGCAAATCCAGCATGAAATTAATAAGGGCGCGCTCAAGCCTCGCCCCCCACCCTTTATAAAGTATGAAGTTCGAACCGGTAATCTTAGTAGCCCTTGGCAAATCAATTATGTCCAGCTTTTGGCTTAATTCGATATGGGTAGCCGGTTTAAAATCCAACTTAGGCGCCTCGCCCCAGGAACGCACAATTTGATTACAGGAGGCATCCCCCCGCGGAAGAGATGAATGCGGTACATTAGGAATAGTCAATAATACTTTATCTATTTCGGCACTGATATCTTTCAATCTCCCTTCTGATTCGTCAATCTTACGGGAAATTTCTTTCATCCCTTCGATCCTAGGCTTAGCGTCTTTCTTATTTTTTAATAAAGCGGCTATCTCATCATTGGCCTTGTTTTTTTCTGCCCTCAAGGCCTCTGCTTCGCTCAAGAGCTTACGCCGACGATCATCAAGGGAAATCAAATTATCTAAATCAAACTTAAGATTGCGCTCACAAAGCGCCTTCTGCGTTAAATCCCTGTTTTCTCTGATAAATTTCAAATCCAGCATCTTTGTATTAACCTTTAATTAGACCAAAGCGGCCGCATCCCTTTTGAGGATTCCGCTTTATCCTTTTATTACTCCTAAAGGCCTCATACGGCAAACACGTTTAGAAATCCCGGCGTTATGCACTACCTCTACCACTTCGTTTACGTCTTTATAGGCCTGGGGCGCTTCTTCTGCGATTGTCCCACGCCCGGACGCTTTAACCATTATACCTTTAGATTCTAATTCTTTCAATAAGACATTTGTGTCTATGGAACGGCTTGCTTCTGTGCGCGATTTTAATCTGCCGGCACCGTGACAGGTAGAGCCAAATGTCTCATCCATAGCTCTCTGCGTCCCGACAAGCAGGTATGAATTTCTCCCCATATCTCCCGGTATAATCACCGGCTGGCCTGTCTTACGATATCTTTGAGGTAATGCCGGGTGCCCCGGCCCAAAGGCGCGGGTTGCCCCTTTGCGGTGCACGCATAATAATCTTTCTTCTCCTGCGACAAGGTATTTCTCTAACTTGGCTATGTTGTGTGCGACATCATAAATTAAAAACATGCCCATCTTCTGCCAGGGTATGCCTAAAACTCTTTCAAATACCCCTCGCGTCAGGTGCATTAAACACTGCCGATTCGCCCAGGCATAATTAGCAGCGCATTTCATCGCGCTCAGATATGCCTTGCCTTCAGCAGAACTAATCGGGGCACAAGCAAGCTGCCGGTCGGGGACATGGATATTATACTTTTGCAGACAATGGACCATGCTGCGCGTATAATCATCACATATCTGATAACCCAGGCCGCGGGAACCGGAATGTATCATTACGGTCACCTGCCCAAGATCCAGGCCGAATTCATCGCAAATATCACGGTCATAAAGCTGGTCAATAACCTGAATCTCCAGGAAATGATTGCCTGAGCCAAGCGTTCCTGACTGGGCCTTGCCCCTTTCGTATGCGCGTTCTGATACCGCCGAAGGCTCAGCTCCGGATATCGCCCCATATTCTTCTGTACACTCCAAATCCTCATCTATACCATAACCCCTCTTTACCGCCCATCCTGCACCTTTAACTAAGATCTCTTTTTCCTCTCTTGTCCCTACTTTAATATCCCCTTTTGAACCTAATCCGGAAGGGACGTCAGAAAAAAGCGCGTATACTAATTCTTTTATTTTATCTTTTACATCATCGTAAAATAATGCGGTTTTTAAGAGGCGGACCCCGCAGTTTATATCAAACCCCACTCCGCCGGGAGAAATCACGCCACCCTGCGCAGGGTCAGTCGCAGCAACCCCCCCGATAGGAAAACCGTAACCCCAGTGTATATCCGGCATGGCCAAAGAATAATTGACGATTCCCGGTAAAAACGCCACATTAGCAACCTGCTCCAGCGCTTTATCCCTCTGGACATCTTTCAACATCTTTTCAGTAGTATAAATCAACCCATCAACCTTCATCCCCGGCTTAGACTCTTTTGGTATACGCCAACGATAATCGTCAATTTTTTCTACTTTCACCTGTTGTTCCCCTGACATATTCTTTTACCCTTCTTGATACAACACTGTAAATCTATTTAACTGTTCTATCAGACGTCAAAAATAATTTCTGCCTGCCAACCGGAATAAACCTGCTCTAGCTTCAAACCACAGTAAGTGGCGGCCTTTATTTCCGTTTTTATTATATAGTCCACAAAACCCCTGCCGATAACTTCGACTTTAAGTTTATTGTTTTTTAATTGTAGGGATTGAAAATTAAAGAAAATGAGTTCTTCTGCTGCGGAGAGGGAGAGTAATTCATTCAGCCAATTGACTAAGAGCTCTTCCAAACTACCTGCTTCTTGCCTGACTTCTATTTTTCTCTGCCGTGATTCGGACCTTGCCTTATCTTTTTTCTCGGCGATAATATCGAACATGGCCAAGGCGGCATTCTTGAATAAATCTTCGCTGTCTTTTCCTTTTACCCTGATGCCTATATCCGCGGTATGTTCGATAAACTCGTAATTCTTATCCCCCACTAATCACCCGGCATCGTCACTAAATATAACCTGGCCAGTAATTGGTGGGCCATGTAGGAGTCGAACCTACGACCTTGACATTAAGAGTGTCCTGCTCTGCCAATTGAGCTAATGGCCCATACTAAACTATCTCCCGTTAGTTCATCCTACATCTCTAGAATACTCATAGGATTGAGCTAATGGCCCCTATTATTACTTGCCTGCCATAGCTCATCCTACATCTCTAAAATCTTCATAGGATTAAGCTAATGGCCCCTATTTATACAACTATCTTATTTTCAAATACTTGCGAAGCAGCTATTTTTGGGTGTTCTTCCTCTCAATGCCAGACATCACCGATTGCGAAGCGAGTCTATACCTCAAATCGTGGAAGTGAAAACTAACTATACCAGATTTCTTAACGGCTGTAAAGAAAGATTTCTTAATATTGCCGTATGGCGCTACATGGCTATAGGCATATTATACCTCTCCTGAACCTCACTTAAGCCTATTCTTACTCCTGCCATAATTTATGTAAGAAATAGGGAGATCTAATGGTGATTTTACAAACAAAAAAGGCTGAACGGTTAAGTCCAGCCCCCATGAAACTATTTGGCGGGAAAAGTTTATCTTGCTTTCTTTCTTCTAAATACCAATCCTAATAAACCTAACCCTAAGAGCGATAAGGTGGCAGGCTCAGGGACAGAAGCAGTACCTCCATCCCCAGGAAAAGTATCTTCAGAAACCGTCCAATAAAAATAACGGGTGACAGTCCCATAGTAAACAAAGGGGTATTCTCGGTGATCTAACATAGTAAGTTCAAGTTGTGACGTCATTGGTCCACTTGCAAGCGAACCTTCAGTTCTATGAATCCCCCAAACAAAATCCAGACTTTCACCAGGCTCGACTATGAAAGGCTTTAAAGTAGTTGTTAGTTCTTCATCGAATCTAGATTGCATCCCAGGCCAACTATAGAACCAATAACCCAATTCAAAGCTTTGACCTATACCATAGACTTCTCCAGCGGTAGAATTATTATAAAATCTCCCATATACGGAAAATGTTTCCTCAGGACCAACGAT
>JBAZLB010000011.1:0-43598 GCA_041650495.1 Candidatus Omnitrophota bacterium
AAGAGAAGGGGCTTGGGCTTGATACTCGCTCTGTCCTAACCCAATGGAAGGGCATGGAAGAGGGAGAATTACGAGACCTTGCCCATCTATTGTACTTAGCTTATTGGGCGGTTACCCAACGCAAATTTCATTTTAACTCGTGGGGAGAAGCAGTAAAGGCCGCAGGATGCAATCTGCCAATCCCGCCACGAACTAGGAGACGGTCTCCTGAGGCAATCATCGGGATAATATTAAGAGCAAAGAAGAACAGGCTTGGCCTTGATCCTTCCTCTGTCAGAACCCAATGGCTAGCTATGCAAGAGGGAGAATTGCGAGACCTTGCTTATCTATTGTACTTAGCTTATTTGGAGATAACTACCAAATCCGGATTGTATTTTGGTTCGTGGGAAGAAGTAGTAGAAATCGCAGGACGCAATCTGCCAAGACAACCACGAACTAGGATACGGTCTTGGGAGGGAATCGTCAGGGTAATACGTAGAGCGCAAGAGAAGGGCCTTGGGCTTGATTCTCACTCTGTCAGAACCCAATGGATAGCTATGCAAGAGGGAGAATTGCGAGACCTTGCCTATCTATTGTACTTAGCTTATTTTGCGATATTGACCAGGCCCGGATTGTATTTTGGTTCGTGGGAAGAGGTTTTAGCAGCAGCCGGTATTCATACCCTCCAGTTTGAAGGCGCTACCGCGCCAAAGCCTGAGCCTGCCGACGTACCACTTACTAAACTGGAAGAGATAGCGACTTTGATAGACCATAAAGAGGGAGATATTGTTGTCTATTATCCAGGTTCCGGCGGACACATTGTAGTGAGAGAAACTAATGGGACAGATTTTGTCTATGTTGATCTGCTTGTTGGATATACAGGAGGGATAGAAGGCGTTTTGAGACGTATGAGAGAAGAGGTCGAAGAGATAGGCGGAACGGATTTTAAAATAGCTTATGACCCCGGTGTTCATCAAAAGCTTTACATTAGTTTCAATTACCGGCATCCAATGGATACTCTGCCCAAGACACGAAGGGTGGTTTTCTATGGTGGTCGGCAAGCTTTTACTTTTAGGCCTGACGAACTTTTAAATGGTTACGATATTTTCGTCACACGCGGCCAAGCAGCAGAAGGATCATCTACCTATTTCAATACGCCAGAAGTTCAGTTATGGCAGTTAACGTTAATGCGCAGGGGAGGCTACTTTTTAGGAGAAGAAGACATTACAGCATGTATCGACCCCGCTTGGATTGGATTTGCAAGTATAGCAAAAGACCTTATTGCTCGCTGGAAGCACCTTTATCGCAAAGAAATAGAAGTAGAGCCTGGATTAATGCGAGACCTTCTTGAGCTTGATTGGATATTGAAGGAGAGTTGGATTTTTAGGCATAGTGGTACAGTAGAGAAAATTCAACAAGAAGCTTATTGGCAAGAATACAGGAGGCTGTTGGAAGCGCTTAGAGCCATATATAATAGATTACCTTCTTGTTTACAGCCGCAGGTCATAGCCTTACTTTCAGAGAAGCATAGAGTTGACAAGGCTGATTATTGGTATAGACCGCTATTCCGGGGATACCTTGAAAGAGCGCGTCGGCTTATTAAGGGTAGCCCTCAGGAGATTCAAGGTGAACTTGAATGGGCCAGAAGACAAAATACTCCAGGATTAAATCGTTACTGTCAACCCGCATCTATTCTTACGGATGCATTAAGGATTGCTGGGAGGGAAAAGGAAGAGGCGTTTTTTAGAGAAGTTTTTTCGTCCCTCACCCCCCGTAACTTCAGCCTCACCCACCTGACCAGCTTTGTAAATAACCCTCCTGCAGGTGGTAAAGGGGACGGTTCTAATTGCGCTAATGGGCGCGCTAATGGGGACGGTTATGATTTATTAAGAGGAACTCCTCCCGTCTCCCCGCGTAACTTCAGCCTCACTCATTTACGCAGCTTTGTCAATGATCCGCCTGCGGGTATTGATATCGTTCTTTGGAAGAGAAGACTGGCGATAACCGAAGCCCTATATGCGGCTTTAGGGTTAAATCCGGATGAGTCTCTGGCTGTTTTTAATATAACTACCAATGAGATAAGTTACTCTGGCCGTATCCGCGGCCCGGATAACCAGATTAGCTTCGAAATTATAAGAAAACTCCTTCCAACCTATACCGAACTAGAAGTCAATGATCTCATCAAGCTTATTCAAAACCACGAGAAGGCCCACCAGGCTAACCCCAAAGAGGAATGTGAATATCAGATATTTCTTATTCAGGCAGAAGAAGAAGCCAATAGTATGGTAGCGACGCTAAGAAAAATAGCAGAGACGTTAAGGGCAGAAGAGATAAAATTGACTCCAGAATTTTTTACATTGGCAAAAAATAATTTGGCATTAATATCTCGTAAATTAAGAAATGCCCCAATAGCCAAAAAACAAATTGATGCAATTTTAGGGCAAATTAAGAATCCAGGAATGCTTAATCAGTCTATGCGTAAAGGTATTGCTGAAATGATTGATACGGCTATCCGTCTAATCGGCGTTATTTTATTGTTAATTTTGTTTATAAATGCATCCGGTTCATTATATAACTTGCTTGGACTTTTTGCTTTGTGCGGTATATGCCTTGTCTCAGGCCATTTAGCTAGGAATGAGCGGGGGGAGCTATCGGCATTTAGTTTCAAAATAGGCCCTGTGGGTGAGGCGATGCGGGATACAGAAGCGTTCTTTGCTTCTATCCTTTCGGCTAAGGTCATCGCTATTGATTGGTGCGGGACTATTATTCCTATGGTTTTCCCTTCAGATATCCGGCTTACTGAAAAGTTGCACGGTATTCTTGAGACTATGCAGTTCTTGCTCTTTATTAATCCTGAATTAATAATTGTCATTGTTTCTGATTCTGGGGTTCCTTTAGAAGAAGTATTAGCGAGCTATCCCGACCTTATTGGATTAAAAGAAGAATTTAAGCATGGGAAGCGGTTAGTAGTTTTAGAAAGACAAGATGATAAGGCCGCGGCAGTAAAGAGCTTCTTAAAAGAAAGTAATCTGCCTGATGATGTTTCGCTAAAGGACGTTTCTGTTTTATCTCTGAGCGCCGCGCCCATTATAGGAAGCCGTTTATTAGGGCGCAGTATTAGAGCAGTCGCATTTCCCTGTCGTGCGCAAGAATTGCATAAACTGGAGAAAGAGATTAGAGCGCTGTCGGCACAAGAGTGGCCATATTATATGGCGCAGCTGTCGGTAAGGGCGCACCGGACGCTAAGGGAAAAGATAAAAAAGATTGAAGAATTATACCGTATACTAAGCCTATCGAGCCTGCCGGAAACATTTGCGAGTTTTAAGAGGGAAATCGATAAACTTTTTTCTTTATCCGTGTCGACAGGTGCCTTTTGGGATGATTTGTCTGGGCTGGAGACGTTAGATATGAACAAAGTAAACGCTATTATAGCTGCCCTCTTGAGGTTTGTCAGTGATGCAGCCGCAATATATCGGGGGCCTTATCACGAATCAAATTTATTATTTCATTTGTTTTTTAGCAGGGTTTCTTTGGAGACTCCTTGGTTGACAGCGTCTTTAGACAGCCAACGCACACTCAATGAAATGTATGGCCTGGCCTATGAACTGGATTATTTACTTAAGCAACTACCGTGTCTTTTTCTGCATGGTGATGAAATGCGTAATCATTGGAGAGTAAGGCTCGTAAGAGGTGATTACTTGCAGTTTGTTTTATCTTCAGTTATTGCGTCAGTAAAGACAATTGAATACGTAAGTAGGCAGGAAGGAGCGATTGAACATCGAGAGTCTGCTCTTATAGAAGCAGAATTAGATATGCCGGATAGGATGCCGGATTTAATCGGAGATCTCAGCCTTATTGTCCTCGCGCTTGAGGAGGTGATCAAAAATGCAGTGGTTCAATTTCTGGAAAATCACTGTCTTTCGCCGCGGATACTCATTTCTGTCAGGATCAAAAAGAGACAGATTAGTATTTCAATCTCAGATAATGCCGGTGGAATAGATGAGGCTTTTTCCCCAAGGATATTTGATGTTGCCGTCACCAACGCCCCTGAAAGGCGGATGGATTTTTACTATATGCAGGATTTAATAAATTTTTTGGAGCACGGTCGGACTGAAGTTCTTGTAGGGTATGGGGGGTTGGGGTTAGGGCTGTCTAAAGCCAGGTGGATATCTGAATTCCATGGAGGGGCGATCAGTGTTGTCAATAACGACGCGGGGGGCGCGACAGTCACCATTGATTTGCCAATTGTGCAGAGGGACGAGGAGGGTAAATAGCCTTAATATAAGGGTAAATAGCCTTAATATAGAGGAAAGGAGTTAAAAAAGAATTAAAAAATATGTAAAATTTATGTAGAAATTAACCAAGTTTTATGCTAATATAAATTTACTAAAAGCCACGGAGAAAGGAGGATTGAGATGGAAGACCAGAGGATATTTGAGAGATTAGATACAAGGGTTCCTCTGAGGTTTCTTGACCCAGCTAGTGGCAAAGAGGGCATAGCAGAGACCGTGGATATAAGCGCAAACGGCCTTGGCATGATAACCAAAGAAGGCTTGAATACCAGCACTGCTCTTGAGATGTGGTTAGCAATACCTGACCACCGTGACCCCTTCTATACCAGAGGAGAGGTTGTTTGGTCTAAGGCCTCAGCAGGTACCAGCCAAAATCGGGTGGGGATACGCTTAGAGAAGGCGGAACTTATGGGCCTGGCACGGACATTATGGTTGAAGGAACGCGCCTGAAGATTTTTTGATGAGAGAAATCCCTTGACCCGCTCCTGAACTTGTGGTAAGTTTAAAAAATATTTCCGTATTCATTTAACTTATCATTGTTTAAGAGGTTCATTTTCTGCCTTGGTTTGTATTGAAGGGGCGTAAGCCTGAAGGAGGATTGATGTTTTTCCGGTATATCAGCAGGAATTATTGGTTGGCATTAGCAAGAGAAACAAGGGGTTTTATTTTGCCTTTATTTTTTCTTTTTCTTATTCTGCCTTTAACGGGGTGTTCTGTTCCTAATAAAACAGAGACGAAGGCAGTGGTCAGCGTATGGCATTGGATGACCGACCGTGAACCGGCATTCCAGGAGCTGGCCAGGAGATACGAAGATAAATACGGAGTAAGGGTCAATTTTGAATTATATGCCCCTTCGGATGCATATTCCCAGAAGGTGCGCGCAGCAGCCCAGGGAATCAATCTGCCGGATATATTCGGTATACTGGGCGAAAAAAGGGATTTTGCTTCTTTTGTCAAGGCAGGCCATATCCTGGATTTGACCCCCTATATGACTGAGTCAAATTCCGCCTGGAAGGAAATATTTTTTGCCAAGGCCCTGGCGTTGAACGAGTTTAGCCCGGGGAATAGTTACGGCGTTAATCCCGGAATCTACGGGGTGCCTATAGACATAATGACTATCCAGATGCTTTACAATAAAGATTTATTGAAGGCATTAGGCATGAATGCGGATAAGCCTCCGGCTACTTTTGAGGAGTTCCTTGAGATAGGCAAGAAGATAAAGGCTGCCAATATGCAGGGCCTGGTTTCCGGGTGGGGCGAGGTATGGATGATAGACTGCCTGGCGAATAACTATGCCTTTAATATTATGGGTCAAGATAAGGTCTTGGCCACTATAAAGGGGGATGTCCCCTATACCGACCCGGATTGGGTAAAGGTGTTATCTCTCTTTAAGCAGATGCAGGAATCAGGGGTCCTGGCTAACGGGCTGGTGACTATGGTCAACAAAACCGCAGAGCAGTTGTTTGCCAACGGCAAGGCGGTTTTTGCATTTAACGGCTCCTGGTGCGTGAATGTATATAAGGGGATGAATCCCAATCTGGATTACGCTGTTATGCTTCCTCCGCAGGCATCGGATAAGTACCCCATGCGTATCTGGGGAGGGGCAGGTTCTTCTTTTATGGTGAATGCCCGCTCCAAGAACAAAGAGGAGGCGGTGAAATTCCTGCGCTGGCTTACCGAAAAAGAACAACAGGTATACCTGGCAGAGGTAACCCAGAATTTGCCGGCAAATAAAAACAGCCTCAGTAATATCTCCAAGATATTGGCGCAGTTTGCCGATGACATGGAAAATGCCACTCACCCCAACCTTTGGGGTATTTCCGAATTTCCGCAGGTCATAGAGGCGTTTGATAAAGGCATACAGTCTATAATTATCGGCGAGAAGACCCCCGAGCAGATAGCTGCGCAGGTCCAGGCAGTGAAAGTAAGGCAGTTGTCCAAGAGGCGTTAGCAAATAGTAAAAATGAAGCTCAAAGACACTTTAGAAAACTACGTATTTGTCCTGCCCGCAGTATTGATTTTTGCGATATTCTATGTCATCCCTTTTGTCTGGGTCTTTCAATTGGGGCTTTATGAATGGGACGGGATATTGCCCACCAAGATTTTCCTGGGGCTTGATAATTTTAAGGAAATAATATTCCAAGATAGCATATGGTGGAAATCCATGTGGCAGGCAGGCTATATTACCCTGATTGCCCTTACTTTTCAGAATGTCCTGGCGTTCCTTTTAGCATGGGCCTGTGACAGGGAAATCCGGCTGAAGAATTTTTACCGGGTGATTTTCTTTCTCCCCCCGGTCTTATCGGAGGTAGTGGTAGGCCTGGTCTGGCAGTGGATTTTAGACGGCCACTATGGTTTATTAAACCACTGGCTTATGCATTTGGGCCTGGCTAATTTTGCGCGTAACTGGCTTTCTGATCCCTCAACTGCCCTGACTACTGTGGCAATAGTCCACTCCTGGAAAGGTTTTGGATGGGGGTTCTTGATCTTTCTGGCGGGCCTGCAGACTATACCTCGGCAATTATATGAAGCAGCCCGTGTAGACGGGGCAAACAGCTGGGTCTGTTTCCGCAAGATCACTATTCCCCTGATGGTGCCGGTAGCGATCCTGGTTGCCATACTTACGGTATTAGGCACGATGCAGGCGTTTGTCTTGATTATTGCCATGACCGGCGGAGGCCCGGCTTATCATACCCAGGTGCCGGTTTTAAGGATACTGGCTTCTATGCGCGGTTCATCGCGTTTTGGCTATGCCTGCGCGCAGGGTATAAGCTTTGGCGTTATACTTATGGCTATTTCTTTTGTGCAGTATCGTTTTTCCCGCAAGGCCCGCTATAACTAAAGGTCTGTGTAAGAAAATGAAAGCAAGCACTTATTACGGCACTAAAAAAGTAACCGTCAATCTGTTGATCCATCTCTTTCTCATCAGTATCGCTATTACCTGTATATTCCCCCTCATCTGGATGGTCGCATCAAGCCTCAAAACCCAGGAGACTATTTTTTCTGATGCATCACTTCTGCCCAGAAACCCGCATTTTGAAAATTATTATCTGGCCTGGCAAGAAGGGGGCTTCGGCAGGTATTTTCTAAACAGCATATTTTATACGGTTTCCGTAGTTTTAGGAATAGTGGTAGTCTCATCCCTGGCTGCCTATGCCTTTTCGCGGTTTCGTTTTCCGGGTAAAAACCTGTTATTTGTAATGTTCATGGCAGCGATGATGATCCCTATACCGGGAAGCTTTGTCCCGCTCTACGTATTATTAAACAAATTGCATCTGCGTAACACCTCCCTTGGTTATATCCTCTGTATGATAAATGTGGGTCTTTCTACGAGCATATTCTTATTAAAGACCTTTTTTGATAAGATGCCCAAAGAACTGGAGGATGCCGCCAGGATAGACGGTTGTTCAAAATTAGGTATTTGGTGGCATGTGGCTTTACCTTTAGCCAAACCGGTTTTAGCGGTAGTAGTAGTCTTTAACGCCTTAAGCGTATGGAACGAGTACGTCCTGGCCTTGATCATCTTTGATAGCAAGCCTCTTATGCCGCTTCAGGTGGCGCTGATGGCTTTTCAGGGTGAGTTTATTACGCGCTATCCGCTGTTGATGGCAGGGCTTACCATTACTGCCTTACCTATAATAATAGTATATATATTGATGCAGAAATATATCATTAAAGGCGTAACTGAAGGGGCGATTGTAGGCTAGGATGAGAAAATTATTAGTAAGTATTTTCGTATTATTCTTTGCCATATGCCATATGCCATATGCGCTAAGCCAGCAGCCTTCTTCTAAAGAGCTGGTCAATCAGGCCTGGGAGGCGCATGGTAAAAGGGATGTAGAGGCTACCTTTAAATATACCGATGAGTGTATAAAGTTGTATAAAGATGAAGCGGGCAGGCTTCAGGCTTCGCTTAAGGAATTACCTAAGGGCAAGGATGAGATCGAACCTTTGCAGGTCTTAAATGATGTGGCTACCGCCTATTTTATTCAGGCTGAAGCGTATATGCGCCAGGAAAAGTATGATCAGGCTAAGAAAATATTCCAGCTGATCATTGATAAATACCCTTATGCGCAGGCCTGGGATCAGCGCGGCTGGTACTGGCAGGTGGCAGAGGCATCCCTGCAGAGCATAAAAAAGATAGAGACCGGCTCTATAGAGCTTGAAGCAAAGAAAAAGATTATTCCGCCTACTAATGTAGTTCTTTTTGATGCCGGCAAGGAATTCATCGTAGACTACAAAAAATACGGTGAGTTTGAGGGTATCGGTACCAAAGATTACCGGTATGTTGTAAAAGACCAAGAGGGTCTAAGCAGCGCCGTAGGCGAGGGGATATACCCTAATACCAGTTCAGTAAGGCGCGACCCTGAGTACAAAAAAGCGCAGGAAGAAAAAAGGCTGGAAGGCAGCCAATGGGATTTTGTGCATTCCCCGGACCTTGAGGCCGCGTTTCTTAAATGGGCCACGTCTTCTGAGCCTCAGGGGGTGAAATTATTTTATACCGGGTTGATCCTTGAAAAATCCGGGCTTATCGAGCAGGCGATCAAGTGTTATTATGCGATTGTCGTGCATTTTCCCGGCAGTTATGGCTGGACATATTTTAAGACGCCCTGGTATGTGGGCCAGGCTGCGATCTCCAAGATAGATTTTCTCCTGCGCCGTAACCCTAATTTAGAGTATAAATTATCAGGAGCCGATATCCGCATAGTAGGCGGTTTTGATAACGACGTATCAAACGATATTGTAATTACTACTCCCGGCAGGTTTGTTAGAATAAGCCCCCAGGATAAGTTAAAGCCAAAGGCATCTGCTGATTTATTGAGCGTAAAAAGGCGCCTGGGTAAAGGCAGGGTGCATTTAGTCCAATATGAAAACGGGGATTGGCAGATGCTGGTGGAGGGCAAGCCTTATATAATCAAAGGCGTTACTTACTCTCCGACAAAGGTAGGCCAGTCTCCAGATGACGGAACAATAGGGAACTGGATGGAAGAGGATTTTAACAAGAACGGCAAGATAGACGGGCCGTATGATGCGTTCGTGGACAAAAACAGGAATAATATTCAGGATAAGGATGAGCCGGCAGTGGGAGATTTTAGGCTGATGCAGGATATGGGAGTGAATACGGTCAGGCTTTATCATCATCCGCAGAAGGTCAACAAAGAGCTTTTGCGCCAGATGTATAAAAATTACGGCATCCGGGTGATTATGGGGGATTTCTTGGGGAAATACGCCCTCGGTTCAGGCGCCAAATGGGATCCGGGCACGGATTATAATAATGAAGAGCAGAAGAAGAATATGCTGGCTTCCGTTACCAAGATGGTCATGGAGCATAAGGACGAGCCGTATCTTTTATTCTGGCTCTTAGGTAATGAGAATGTATATGGTTATGCCTGTAACGCTGATAGGGAGCCGGATGTCTTCTTTAAATTTGTCAATGAAGTCGCGCTACACATAAAATCCCTTGACCCACAGCATCCGGTTGCGATTTGCAGCGGCGACATAAAGTTCCTGGATAAGTTCGGCAAGGATTGCCCTGACGTAGATATCTTCGGCACAAACGCCTACCGGGGGGATTACGGATTTGGATTCCTCTGGAGGCAGGTGAAAGAGGAGGCGGACAAACCCGCCTTTATTACTGAGTTTGGCTGCCCGGCGTATTTTGAAGGTAAGTCTATGGAAGAAGGCGAGGGTGCGCAGGCAGAGTATCACCGCGGCTCCTGGGAAGATATAGAAAACAATATGGCCTTTGGCGACGGAGCGGGTAATGCCTTGGGTGCTGTGGTTTTTGAATGGCTGGATGAATGGTGGAAAGGGTATGAGCCGTTTATTCACGATAAGAAAGGCACCTGGATAGGGCCTTTTCCTGACGGGACCATGCATGAGGAGTGGCTTGGCGTCTGCGGACAGGGGGATGGGAAATCAAGCCCGTTTTTACGGGAATTACGCAAGGCATACTATACTTATAAGAAGCTTTGGATGTGAAAGGAGGTGCGACTTTTTGAGATAATTCCAGACTAAACCAGGGTTTGAAACCATAGAGTTATATAGGAAGAAAGAAGGAGGGAAGATTAGAGATGAAAAAGTTTATTGTGGTAAGTTTATTAGTACTATTTGCGTTTTCTCCTGTTTTTGCCCAGGAGAAGGCAGGTGTTTCTTCTGCGGCTGTAACGGCGGAACCAGCCGTTGCTAATACCGCAAGCACGGCGAGTGTTGCTTCCGGAAATAATAAAGAGTTTGGGGTCTATAGCGACAAAGGCGCCAGGGACAACCATTATATCCCTTCCGGGTGGATGGGGGATTACGGCGACATCAAATTGAATGACCAGTCTACGGATAATCCTCATTCCGGCAAGGCATGTATCCAGTTTGCCTATACTGCCAAAAAGTCTCAAGGACAGGGTTGGGCAGGCGTTTATTGGCAGAATCCGGCGAATAACTGGGGGACTAAAAAAGGCGGTTTTGACCTGACCGGCATGACCAAGCTCACCTTCTGGGCGCGCGGGGCAAAGGGCGGTGAAATACTTCAGAAATTCAAGGTGGGCGGCATCGGTATGGGCACAAAGGTTACATATCCTGACTCTGCAGAAGTTGAAATCGGCCCCATAGAGTTGACCGATACCTGGAAGCAGTATACTATTAACCTCGCGGGTAAAGACCTTTCCTATATCAGCGGGGGTTTTGGCTGGGTTGCTACCGCAGATTTAAACCCTAACGGCTGCATATTCTATGTCGATGATATAAAATTTGAGGCAGACCTGGATATAAAGCCTGAGGCACGCAAAGAAGAAGCCATGCCTTTTTATGTGTATGCTGATCGCGCCACAATCAATAACCATTTTATTCCTTCCGGTTATATGGGGGATTATTCGGATATAAAATGTGACGCTGCCTCAAAAGAAGACCCTTATTTAGGGGATAGCTGTATCAAGATAGTATATAATAACAAAGTCAGCCAGGGCTCGCGTTGGGCAGGTATATATTGGCAGAACCCGGCGAATAACTGGGGTACGGTAGATAGAGGTTTTAACCTTGCCAAGGCCACAAAACTTACCTTCTGGGCGCGCGGGGCAAAGGGTGGCGAGAGGATTGAAGAGTTCAAGGCGGGCGGTATAATGGGGGAATTTTCTGATTCTGACAGCGGTGTTATCGGCCCGGTAGTCTTGAATAAGGAGTGGACGCAGTATACCATCGACTTAAAGGGCAAGGATATGTCCTATATTATCGGCGGTTTCTGCTGGGCCACTAACCTTGATGTTAATCCGGAGGGTGCAACATTCTATCTGGATGAAATAAAGTACGAATAAACTCGTTTTACTGCCTGCCTGTTTTGTTTGTTTCCCCTTAATGATATTGGGGGGACAGGCAAAACAGGCCGGCAGTTTTTGTTTTTTAGGCCCGGGAGAGAACGTAAGGTTATGAGAAAAATCTATAGCGGCATTTTTTTATTATTAATCACGGCATTCATAATGGGGATGGGCAAGGCTCCTGTTGTTTCCAAGGTCTATATCCGCAAGTTTGATAACGGGCACTACCAGTTAATAGTAAATAAGCGGCCCTATATTATAAAGGGAGTTTGTTACAGCCCCCGGCCTATAGGCAAAAACCATGAGTTTGACTGGTGGTCTGACCCGAATAAGCCCTGGATTACTGATGGCAGGCTGATGAAGGCTATGGGGATAAATACCATCAGGGTCTATCAGACAGGCCAGAATCCGGATGATGTAAAGAAGGTAATCCGTGATTTATATAACCTTTACGGCATACGCGTTATTTTAGGGCATTGGGTGGGTTATTGGGAATATCCCTGCCCTTTATACGGGGATAAGGATTTTCAGGATAAGATTAAAAAAGAAGTCCTGGATATGGTAAGCCTGTACAAGGATGAGCCGGGGGTGCTTTTCTGGGTCCTGGGCAATGAAAATAATTATTCCTGCTGGGGGCATGTCAACCCCTGGTCTTCAGATGATATAGATAAAGAGCCTGACCCGCAAAAACAGAAGATCATGCGCGCCAAGATATATTATTCCTATATTAACAGTATAGCCAAAGAAATACATGCATTAGACCCTAATCACCCCGTAGCCTTAGGCAATGGAGAATTAATAGGTTTAGACATAGCAGCTGGGGCCTGTGTGGATATAGACCTGATCGGCTGTATTATTTACCGCGGTAAAACCTTCGGCAACCTCTTCAGGTCGTTGAAAGCGACGTTTGATAAACCAGTAGCTATTATTGAATTCGGGGCAGATGCCTATGATGCCCTGCTGAAGAAAGAAGACCAGAATATGCAGGCGTTTTTCCTGGAATCCCAGTGGCGTCAGATTTATCAGAATTTAGCTAATGATAAGGAAGGCGTAGGCAATTGTCTGGGCGGGACGATCTTTGAATGGACGGATGAGTGGTGGAAATATAATGAATCCGATCCTCAAGGCTGGGGTGTGCACGATACCGAATCCAACTGGTCAAACGGCAGTTATTATTTTGACATCACCGCACCCAAGAATATGAATATGAACGAGGAGTGGTTTGGTATCGTTGCCCTTTCAGATAAGATTGAAGACGGCATAAACAAGCGCCTGCCCAGGAAGGCCTATTATGTGTTGAGGGAATTCTGGAGGAACCCTTACAGGAAGATTAAGGGGCAGAAGCCGAAATGGACATATAAGGCTAAGAAGACAGAAAAGATACGCGGGCAGAAAATAGAATTAAAGAGCCAGCCATGAAAAAGAAATACGCAAGCCAGGCTATTCGGATAACCATAATAACAAGCGCCTTGTTTCTTTTTTCATCCGCTAATGCCGGCGCCAAAGAAGAAGGCAGGGTGAATGCTTTAGCCGGGCAGATTATTGAGGCCAAATCTGAGGCAGGGCTTTTATCTTATTTTGAAGAGTTAAAAGAATTATATACCAGGGAAGGCAAGTTTACGGATTTCCTCGGGGCCTTAAAGGCGCTATCCGGGAAGAACAAGGCCATAGCCTTGGGGCCGTTTATAGATTACTATAGCGCTTATGCCCGCTATAGCCAGCTGAAATATCTGGAAGAGACTCAAGGCTGGGATGAATATTTCAGTAAGGGGAACGATTATCGCACTCAGATAGTAGAATATGCCCAGAAGGCTATTGATGAGACGACTGTAAAGGATGCCCTTAATATCTACGCCCGCCTTCTCATCTGGCGTTTTCACAAGGACCAGGAGGATGTGTTTTCTGAGGAAGCGCTTACGGACTTGATGAGCGCTATTACGGAATACGCAAGAGAATCCAAGGACATGGGGGCTATCAAGGACATAGCGGATGCGCTTTTATCTTATAATGAAAAAGCCAAGGCAAGGCAACTATACGGGATTTATGTGCAGGGCGTGGTTTCTTCGGGGCTCAAGGAAGAAAAGATAAAAGAGATTGCCTACGAATTTTACCAGAAAGGAAACCTGGAGCTGGCAGAGTCTTTGTATGATGTGTATATAGAGATGGCAATGAAATCATACCCTAAAGAAAAATTACTTACGGAGCTATTGGATATCGGGAGCTTATTTTCTTCTTTAAGCAGCGGCCCTAATGACCCTGTTTACGCAGAGAAAATATTTAAAAAGATAGAAGAAATAGCGGGAAAGGATAGTTTTACGGAGGAATTAATCTACTTGCGGGCCTTCAATTTGGAGAAAATGAAGGCATATCAGGAGGCGAAGGACTTATATGCTGAATTAACTGTCCGTTATCCTGAAGGTACCCATGCAGATGAGGCAAATTTCAAAACAGGCATGATCCTTATCTATACCCTGGGCGATATAAAAACCGGCAGGGAGTATTTCGAAAAATTATCTCAGAAGGAGCATGCCAGCCCCCAGGTCATTTCCAGTATTTACCAGTTAGGCCTGCTTAGCCAGTGGCAAGAGAAATACGAGGCCGCAAAGGAATACTATAATAAGCTGCTTCTTAGGGTAGGGGAGGATTTTCCGGAGACTGCTGCCCTCGCTAAAAAGAGGCTTAATGAGATAGACTCGGGAAAACCTATGGAGTATAGCTTAAAGACATTTATGGATTTATCTTTGAAGAATGAAACGCAGCTGCTTGAGGCTAACCGGGTGGAATTAAACACCTCTCCCTATATCGTAAAAAAAGACCAGGGTGTTTTAATAAGCTCTGTTCCCTATGGTATTGAAAGCGGCTGTGTACAAGTAGAAATGCAGTATCTTTGGTCCGGGCATATCGGCACTGCCGAGCCGTCCCCAGAACAGGCGTCCTTTAATACTACCTATAACCAGCGCGGCACCAAAGAGATAAACCTGGTAGTGGTGTCTCCTACCGGGGTAATTGACCGCAATATTGATATGGCTGACGTGCGTTAGCCATTAATCCTTCCGTAAGCTCAATACGGGATGAGTTTTGGGGAAGCGATATATTCATCTTATTAAAAACACTTGACTTATGTAATCTTTGGTAGTATAAATAAAATCCAAATAATCCTTAAGATTTTAAAAAAAGGCGGAAATAATGTTATCTGTGAATTTTCAAAGAGAAGGCTTCACTGAGAAAGAAAGGCGTAATATTGATATCCTGGAGATTCTCAGGAGGCACGGCCCGGTGAGCCGGCCGGATATTTCCAAGGAAATCGGCATAAATGTAGTGACTATCTCCAGTTATATAGATAATTTTATCAGGAATAACCTGGTATATGAAAAAGAGCTTGATCACTCCGAGGGCGGCAGGAGGCCTACCCTTCTTGACCTTAATCCTCAGGGCGGATACACCATAGGATTAGGCCTGAACCTGATGAATATGGTCGGGTTGCTTGTGGACTTGAAGGGGAATATTATTGCCAAGACCCAGATTGCAAAGCCCAGGGCATCGGTCAAAGAAGTCACGGAATGCGTTTTGGAAATTATCCGCGAGATACTCAGGCGCTCTAAGGAATATACCTTGGATATAAAAGGGGTAGGCCTTGGGCTTGCCGGGTTGATTAATAAGAAAGACGGCTCCATTAATTGGCCGCAGAAGATGGGGCATTATTATACTTACGCATCAGTAGATATACCTATGGTAGAATTAATAGAAAAGGAATTTAACCTGCCCGTTTTGATCGAGAACGATGCTACCTGCGCCTGCTTCGGCGAGCACTGGCTGGATTTAGGCAGTAAATTTAAAAATATTATTTATATGTTTTCAGGGGTTGGTTGTGGTATAATGATTAACGGTGAAGTTTATACCGGCGCAAAGGGTTACGCCGGAGAGACTTCTATCTATAACTATAAGGAAGATGATTTATTTAATTGCGCCCTGGGTAATAGCTGTTTTCTGAAACGTTGGGAAGCGGATTTGGGCATAGTAGAGGATACCAGGGCAATGCTTCAGAAGGACACGAAGGCAGCCGAAAAATTTTTTAAACTGACTTCCAGCAATATTGATAATCTGGATTTAAAAAGCGTATTTATTGCCAGCCGCTCGCAGGATGAGACGGCGGTCTCTGCTCTGAATATGGCTGCGAAGAGGTTAGGCATAAAGGCGGCCTATCTGATTAATCTGTTGAACCCGGAAGTAGTAATTATTGGAGGTGGTTTAGAAGAGGCAGGCGAGGATTTCCTGAATAAAGTCAATTCAACTGTCAGGGATTGGGCATTTAGAGAGTCAGTTGAAGGTTTAAAGGTGGCCTATTCGCAGCTGAGGGAAAACGCAGTGGCGTTGGGTGCGGCAAGCCTGGTAACGCAGAGGATATTCGCCGGGCTATAATAAAGGAAGCCGGATGCTGGATAAAACAAAAATAATTATCATAGGCCTGGTAGCGATATTGGCGGTAAGCCTTTTCGTGAACCTGCAGGTAAATATTGCCAAGAAATCCGTTGAGCGGGAAAGGAATGAGCTAAAGAGCGAAAACACTACCCTGACTAAAAAAGTAGAAGAGAGCCTGAAGAATAATCAGCAGCTTATCGAGAAGGTAACTGCCCTGAAGAATGATGTAGATAAGTTAGGCAAAGAGAAAGAGGACATAAAAAAACGGGAAAGCAACCTTCAGAAACAGTATGAACTGATATTAAAAGAAAGGGATGCCTTAAAGAGCAAGGCAAGCGCGCCTGTAAGCCAGGCCTATCAAAAGGAATCCTCCCCCACAGCTCCTTCATCTCCTTCCCCTTCCGGTGATAGTTACTGGAGCGGGGTCTTAAAAGCAAAGACCAGCCTGGAATATCAAATCGATACCCTGCGTAACGACTTAAAGACTATCCAGATAAATAACGAACAAATCCAGAAGGAAAAAGATGCATTGGACCTGGACGTGAAAAACCTCATGCGCGAAAAACGGGATCTAGAGCAACAGCTGGAATATACCCAGAAGATGTTTGAGAGCGTAAACTCGGAATTAGTTATAGAGAAGAATTCCCGTTTTAAAATGCAGGACAACCTAAAGCCCTTGAGGTCAGAGAACGCCATTTTAAGGAGGCAGTTGAAGAGCTTAAGTTCCTATAAGGCGAATCTGGAGAGGAAACTGAAGCAGGCCAGAGAAGACAAGGCGGAATTGGAACGCAGGTTCGCAGAAATGGGGACCATGCTTGAGAGCAGGCTTTCTCAGATAGGGGAAATGAGGCAGGAGATAAATACGATAGGCACAAGCGGCACAGACAAGCAGGAGGCAAAGAGGGAATCCATAGAACTGCCTCCGATAGTGGTGTATCCGCCATCCGATAATGCCTTGACCCAGGGTGGGCCGCTGGAAAGTTCATATATAGGGAAGGTATTGGAAGTAAACAGGGAGAATAACTATGTGGTCCTTGATTTAGGCCTGAGTTCCGGGGTGAGGCTGGGGCAGTCTTACCGTGTCTACCGGGGGAAGGAAGAAATAGGGGCGGTTAAGGTCATACAGGTGAGCAACAGCGTTTCTGCCTGCGATATAAAAAGGGAAACACAGTCCATAGAGGTAGGGGATAGGATTAAGTAACCCTCGGCTTTATCATACCGCCTTCCCCTTCCTACCCGATAATTTTAAAGCCAGTCTAAGCAGCCATTAGAAAATGGTGCGCAAAAACAATACACCCTCCAGGGCAATTTCTATCAATGATGTAGCCAGGGCAGCAGGTGTTTCTATAACTACTGTCTCCCGGGTGATCAATAAATTCCCCTCGGTTAAAGAGAAGAATCGCAGGCAAGTATTGGAGGCGATAGAGAAGCTTAAGTTTAAGCCTTCTGTGTTTGCCCAGAGGCTTGCCTCCGGCAGAAGTAATGTAGTGGCGCTGGTTATGCCGCGCTACGAAGGCATATTCTATTCATTTTACGCCCTTGAACTCATCCGTGGCATAGGCACGCTTTGCGAATCACTGAAACTGGACCTCTTACTGCATATAACCGACAGTAAGGACCCTATTAATTTAAAAGGTATAGGCGGAGTAATCTTTGCGGATATTATCGGCAACCGTCATCAGCTTGAGGACGCGTTTTCTGAAGGCATACCCTGCCTGGTGATCAATAATTATGTCCAGGATTTAGAGGTCAATTGTATATCTATAGATAATACCGGGGGGGCGAAGGACGCAGTTGATTATCTCCTGAACCTGGGGCATAAGAAAATAGCGCATATCAGCGGAGACCTGATTACCCAGGCAGCATCCCAGCGTTTTGAAGGATACAGGCAGGCATTATATAAAAATAATATTCCTTTAAGGGATGAGTATGTATTGAAGACGGATTATTCACGCGGTCAGGCGCGTTTGGCTGCCGAGAGTCTTTTTAAAATGCCTAAACCCCCCAGCGCCGTCTTTGTCGCCTCTGATTCCATGGCCCTTGAGGTAATGGCAGTGGCCAGGGAATTGGGCAAAAAGATACCCCGGGATTTATCCATTGTGGGTTTTGACGATAATCCCTCCGGCCTTTACGGCCCGGTAGCCTTGACAACGGTGAGGCAGCCTTTGGCTTTAATGGCCCAGAATAGCGTTAAGGAGTTGAGCCTTTTGATGCAAAAGGATAAAAGCGCAAAACCTAAAAAGATCATTCTTCCTACAGAGCTGGTCATCCGGGAATCCTGCCAGCCTTTTAGCCCCGTATAAATTCAAGGAACAGCTAAGCCTCAAGGGAGGTCCACTCGTCGATATAAACGCAATTTGTGGTATGTTTGCCTCATTATAATACTACATATAGTATTTTATTCTTGACAGGAAATTTAAGGGTGTTATAGTGAGTGGCAGGCAAAACCAAATGTTTTACTAACCGATTTTACTTTGGAGGGGAAATGGCGCTTGAACTTTCAGAAAATGCCTTGAAGGTCCTGGAAAGAAGGTACTTGAATAAAGATGAAAAAGGCAGGATTACCGAGGCCCCTGAAGAGATGTTCCGCAGGGTAGCCAGGGCCATTGCATCAGCCGATAAGATGTATGGCAGGACAAAGGAGGAGGTTTTAAAACTTGAGGAATCCTTTTTTAGGATTATGGCTGCATTAGAATTCATGCCCAATTCGCCCTGCCTGATGAATGCGGGGAAGGAACTGGGGCAATTAAGCGCCTGTTTTACCCTGCCTATAAATGATTCTATGGAGTCTATATTTGAGACCTTGAAGGCTACCGCCATGATACATAAATCCGGCGGAGGCACGGGTTTTTCTTTCTCGCGCCTAAGGCCTAAGAATTCGGTAGTCAAGACTACGGGTGGAATAGCCTCCGGTCCGGTTTCTTTTATGAAGGTCTATGATTCCGCAACAGAGGCGGTCAAGCAGGGCGGTACCCGCAGGGGGGCGAATATGGGAATCTTGAGGGTCGACCATCCGGATATATTGGAATTTATCACCTGTAAAGAAAATAATAAGGAAATAAATAATTTTAATATCTCCGTAAGCGTTACCGACGATTTTATTGATAGTTTAAATAAAGGAGAGGAATATTCTTTGATTGAGCCGCATTCCCGGGAAGTAGTAAAACGCATTAATGCCCAGGACGTGTTTGATTTAATCGTAAAGCAGGCGCATAAAAACGGAGAGCCGGGTGTTATTTTTATTGACCGGATGAATGATTTCAACCCTACCCCGAAACTGGGGGTTTATGAGTCAACTAACCCTTGCGGAGAACAGGTGCTTCTTCCTTATGAAAGCTGCGACCTGGGCTCTATAAATCTGTCCCAGATGTATAAAGAAAATACCGGCGGGGCCTTGCGCTATGAGATTGACTGGAATAAATTAAAGGATGTAACGCGCCTTGCGGTCCATTTTCTGGATAATTTGATTGACGTAAACAAATTTCCCCTGCCGCAGATAGAAAAGGCCACTAAACTTACCCGGAAAATAGGCCTCGGGGTAATGGGCTGGGCAAGCCTGCTTATACGTCTAGACATACCTTATAATAGCGAAGAGGCAGTGGCATTGGCTGAGAAGGTCATGTCTTTTATATTGAATGAGGCCACTAAGAAATCCCTGGAATTAGGCAAGAATAAAGGGACATTCCCGGCCTTTAAAGGCAGTATTTACGATAAGAAAGACAGCCCTTTGAAGCTGCGTAATGCCACCCTGACCACCATTGCCCCCACCGGGACAATCAGTATTATCGCCGGGCCATGTTCTTCCGGCATAGAGCCGTTATTTGCGATATCTTACTACCGCAACGTTATGGATAATGATAAATTGGTAGAGGTAGAGCCATTCTTTGAAGAGGTAGCGCGTAAAAGAGGTTTTTTTAGCCAGGAATTAATGGCCAAGATCGCCGAAAAAGGCTCTATCCATGATTTTACGGAAATACCGGAGGATGTAAAGAAGGTATTTGTTACTGCCCACGATATTGCTCCGCAGTGGCACGTGCGCATGCAGGCGGCATTTCAAAAATACGTGCATAACGCCGTTTCTAAGACCATAAATTTTCCCCACGAAGCTGCTATTGAGGATGTAAGGCAGGCGTATCTCCTGGCCTATGAATTGGGTTGTAAAGGCATTACTATATATCGTGACCGCAGCCGGGAAGAGCAGGTTTTAAATATAGCCCGGAAAGAAGAAAAACCGGAGGCGCAGATTCTTGTTTCCGGAAAAATCAGCCCCCGTCCGCGGCCGGAGGTAATTACAGGCACTACCAGTAAAGTGGCTACGGGCTGCGGGAACCTGTACGTGACCATTAATATTGACGAGGAAGGCAAGCCTTTTGAGCTTTTTACCCAGATGGGTAAGGCAGGAGGCTGCGCTGCTTCTCAGCTTGAAGCCATAGGCCGCCTTGTCTCTTTGGCTTTTCGTTCCGGTATTGAGGTCAAGTCTATCATTGAGCAGCTGCGCAATATCCGCTGTCCTTCTCCCTCCTGGGAAAAGGGCCAACGCATATTCTCCTGCGCCGACGCCATCGCCAGGGTAGTTGAAAAAAGGCTGGTCAACGGGATAGAGGATGTTGAGGTTGAGCCGGTAAGCATGGCGATGAAGCATTCGCATAATGACGCAAGCCGCCCCAATATTTCCCAGGGCGCCGGAGATATCATAGGCGTATGCCCTGACTGCGGAGGCGCCTTGCGCCATGAAGAGGGCTGCATAAAATGCCATGCCTGCGGTTACTCCAAGTGTTAACCCTGCTGCGGGTATAGGTGCCTTCCTGAGTAAACGCCGGGCCGTTTGTCTCCTATAGATGAAAAAGAGATTGTTTGTATTCTTAGATGGCCTGGACGACCTGCCTGATATTCTACTAAACCAGAAAAATATTCTTAGCTTTAGGTCTGAGCTTATCCGCAGTGAAGGCGCCTTTGATACAGGCGTTTTTTTGTTGAGTTTTTTAGGTTATGATGTAAATAAATATTACACCGGTTCAGGCCCCCTGGAGGCGCTTGCCTGCGGCCTGGATGTTTATGACGGCAACCTTGCTTTGAAGGTCAGCCTCGCAAGCTGCGCCCAGGATGGAAAAAGTATAAAAGGCCGTTTTCTTAAAGGAGACCTAGGTAAAGAGGATATATTGATACTGGCGGAAGAGGTCAATTCCCAAGTGGCCCTTTCCAGCGCTACCTTTGAATTGAATTTAGGATGCCCAGAGCAGCCGGGAGGGGCCCTGGTGATTAGAGGGATACGCTCTAAATTGTCAGGGTGTGTTATTAATACTGACCCTGCTTATGAAAGGCGCGGGTTATTCAATATTCAAAGGGAGAATCCTTTGGAGGTGTTGTTAGAATCGGCACCTCTTGGCGGATATGAAGAGAATATCGAGGCCAAGGAAGCCGCTTTTTTAGTGAATGAATTCACCCGTAAGTCTTATGCCGTGCTTTCCGGCTCTTTTTTTAATAAAAAAAGAATAACAGAGGGTAAACTTCCGGTGAATATTATTTTATCAAGTGGCGCCGGAGACCGCCTGCCGCCTGTACCTTTAATAAGCAGTTTTTACGGTTTAAGATGCGCCTTTCTGACGCAGGCGCCTTTAGGCCGCGCTATTTCCCGTTTAGCCGGTATAGATTTGCTGGATGCGCCTGAGTCTTGCGGCCATGCGGATGTGGATTATAGTGTATGGGCTAAACTGGCCTTGGAGTCTCTGGATAGATACGACTGCCTATTCGTGCATATAAAATATCCTGACCAGGGATTAAAAGAGGAGAAAACCTGTCAAAGGCAGGAAGTCATGCAGGCAGTAGATAAATTCTTCTTCGGCTATCTTATCTCTGTAATGGATTCACATAACATCCTCCTCAGCGTATTTAGAGGAAAAGGGGAGGAAAAGGGGACGGTTCTATTTAATCCATAAGTTGTGGGCTCATACCCCGCCAGCTAAGCGCTGCGTGGATTTCTTGAATTTGCCATCTCCTACGTAAAGCAAATTCACCCCGAAGCGTACGCAGAAAATTTTGAGCAAAGCGAGGAATTTTCAAGTGCTTACGCAAGGGGTAAACATGTTATGTTCACTATCGTTCCATAAGTTGTTGACTAACCAAATCCTGATAGCAAAGCGCTGCAAAAGTTTGTATCGCTTCGCTCTAAAACTTTTGCGTTGCTATCAGGATAATTCGCAGACGCCCCTTTATAAGGGGCTACAACTTACGTCGGAGCTAGATAAAATAATCGCTCCGTAAGTTGTCTGCTCATTAAATGGTTGATTATGATATTATAGTAATAGGCGCAGGCCATGCGGGTATTGAGGCTGCTCTGGCAGCAAGCCGCATGGGCCTAAAGACCCTTATTTTAACTCTGAATAAAGAGAATGTCGGCTTGATGAGTTGTAATCCCGCTATCGGAGGAGTGGGGAAAGGGCAGCTGGTCAGAGAGATTGACGCATTGGGAGGTGAAATGGCCAAAGCAACGGATGCCTGCGGGATACAATTCAGGATACTTAATGCCTCTAAGGGCGCAGCAGTGCAGTCATCCCGGGCACAGGTGGATAAATATAGCTACAATCGCTATATGCGCAAGGTGATTGAAAGACAGAAGGGACTTTTCCTGAAAGAAAAAGAGGCAATAAGACTTTTGGTTAATGATGGGCAGGTAAGCGGGGTGGTCACTCAAGAAAATGAAGATATCACATCTTCTTGCGTGGTTGTTTGTCCGGGGACATTTTTAGGGGGCGTAATACATGTGGGGCTTAATCATTTAAGCGGCGGGCGTATTAACGAACCGGCATCCCTTGCTTTAGCTGATAATCTGGCAGGGCTGGGATTTGAGATCTTACGTTTTAAAACCGGGACCTGCCCGCGCTTAAACAGGAAATCTATAGATTTCTCTAAATTAAAAGCCCAGGAAGGAGATAATCCACCTCGGCCGTTTTCTTTTTCAAGTGAGAGGATAAACCAGAAACAGAGCCCTTGTTATATTGCCTATACTAATAAAGATACCCATCAGATTATCCGCGATAACCTTGGCCGTTCTCCGCTTTATACCGGCATTATCAAGGCCACAGGTGTCAGGTATTGCCCTTCCATAGAGGACAAGATTGTTAAATTCAGCGATAAAGACAGGCATCAGGTATTTCTGGAGCCCGAAGGTATGGAGGCAGATGAAATATATCCCAACGGACTTTCTACCAGTCTTCCTGAAGATGTGCAATTGAAGATGCTGCGTTCTATTACAGGCCTGGAAAAGGCTGAGGTAGTCCGTTTTGGTTACGGGATAGAACATAATGTGGTCGAGCCCACCCAGCTTTATCCCAGCCTCGAAACTAAGGCAGTGAGAAACCTGTATTTAGCAGGGCAAATTAACGGCACAACCGGTTATGAGGAAGCAGGGGCACAGGGGTTGGTTGCCGGGATAAATGCGGCCTTAAGGATAATGAAAAAAGAGCCTTTAATCCTGGACCGCTCCAGCAGTTATATAGGCGTGTTAATCGATGATTTGACCATCAAGGGTACCAATGAACCGTATCGGATGTTTACCTCGCGCGTAGAATACCGTTTAATTTTAAGGGAAGATAATGCGGACTTGCGCCTGCGGGATATAGGCTATAGTATAGGCCTGGTAAATGAGAAGGAATATAAGAAGGCCCAGGAGAAGAAAGAGGCGATAAAAAAAGGCATTGCCTTCTTAAAAAAGAAACGGATAAGACCTGCCTTAGAAATTAACGAAAGGCTGTTAGCGCTTGGTACTTCTCCTATCAAGAAAGACGTTACTATTGAAGATATCCTGAAGCGGCCGCAGGTAGGTATAAAGATTATATCCGACCTTGGCTATATAGACGGCATGCCGGATTTTATTTTGTCTCAGGTAGAGATTGAGGTAAAATATGCGGGGTTTATCCAGAGGCAGTTAAAGGAAGTAGGAAGATTTAAAAACCTGGAAAAGATACGCCTGCCGCCAGAAATGGATTATAGTAAGGTAGGGGGGCTTTCCCGTGAGATAAAAGAGAAGCTAAGCAAATTTAAGCCGCTTAACTTAGGCCAGGCCTCGCGTATTTCCGGCGTTACCCCGGTCGCTATTTCAATATTGATGGTTTATCTTAAGAAGACAGCGTGGATATAAATAAGGCCAGCGTCATAACACTATGAGGTGTATATGGCTGCGTTAAGAAGAACCGTCCCCGAGGAGTTTTGCAGGGAGGGGGGAGCGGATTTATTTGGCGTGGCGGATATTTCTTCCATAAAAGAGGAGTTTATCTTTATTCCAAAGGTCAAAGAATGTCTTGATAAGGCAATATGCCTGGGGGTGAGGCTTTCCGGGGCGGTTCTGGATGAAATTAAAGAGGCACCCACGCGCCTGTATTTCCATCATTACCGCACTGTAAATGTTTTTCTGGACCAGTTGGCGCTTAGGGTATGTAACTATATTCAGAAAAAAGGCTATCGGGCCTTGCCTGTGCCTGCTTCTCAGATTGTAGACTGGCAGAAGCAGTCGGCGCACCTCTCGCATAAGAAAATCGGCTATCTGGCAGGTTTAGGTTGGATAGGCAGGAATAATTTACTGGTGAACAAAGACTTAGGCAGCCAGTTCCGTATTGTTTCCATCCTTACAGATATGCCTCTTAAAGCGGATAAGCCGGTGAAAGAAGGCTGCGGTACTTGCCGGCTTTGCATAAAGGCATGCCCGGCAGGCGCGATAAAGGAAGATAATAAGGATTTTGATCATATACGCTGCTTTGAGAAGTTAAAGCAGTTTCAGAAACAGCGCCTGGTTGACCAGTTTATCTGCGGCGCTTGCGTGAATGCCTGTCGGCCTGCATTTCCTGCCCGTAAAAGACAATCCTAGCGTGTCAGCCTTCATATGTTTCTTGTGACTTTGTGCCCTGGTGATCTTGTGTCTTGTGACCTTTTAGATTGACAAAAAACAGGGGTATGCTAATATATTATTTTCAATAGACCCCTTAGTCTCTAGGAGAACAAAGTCGTCTTCTAGCATCTACGCTAGAAGATATTTTTTTATACTCCATATAATGGGTTTTAAGGGAGAAGAACATGCACGGTGAGCAATTATTATTGATTATAATCTTTACCCCTCTTCTTGGGGCATTTATACTGCCCCTTTGCGCGAGGATTTCACCTTATTTCAGGAATTCCCTGGCACTTATCTTTTCCCTTACTTCTTTTATATCTTCTTTATTTGTCATTCCCCGGGTATTAAACGGTCAGGCGTTGGTAATCAGCAAGGCCTTGCCATTGGGATTTAACATTCTTTTTTGCGCTGACGCCTTAGCGGTTTTCATGGCCGCAACCTCTTCTTTAATCAGCTCGGTAATTGTCTTTTATTCTTTCGGGTATATCAGCCATTACCAGGAACAGGATGAATATTACCTGATGGTACTTTTATTTTTAGGGGCGATGATGGGCCTGGTTTTCTCCGGGAACCTCATATTGTTGTATGTTTTTTGGGAAATCACCGCCATTGCCAGTTGGCGCCTGATAGGCTTCTTCCGGGAAAAGAACCATATCCTGCGCGCAGACAAGGCATTTTTAGTTACCGTGGCAGGGGCACTGGTTATGCTTATAGGTTTCTTAATGCTTTATCAGCAGACAGGCTCATTTGATATCCCGGTCATTAAGGCAGCGCTTGGAGGCAATGCTGTCTCAGGTATAGCCGCCTTACTTATTATTATAGGCATATTCTCCAAATCCGCCACCCTTCCTTTCCATACCTGGTTGCCGGATGCGGGGGTTGCGCCTTCTCCGGTGACTGCGCTTTTACATGCGGCAGTCTTAGTTAAGATAGGGGTCTATGTCTTTGCCAGGCTGTTTGTGGCAGATTTTATACTCGCAGAATATTTAAAATCCATGGTGTTGTGGGTTGCCGCGGCAAGCGCCTTGATTTCCGCGGGCGCAGCGCTCCTGGACACAGACTTAAAGAGGATTATCGCTTATTCTACCATCAGTCAGATAGGTTTTATTTTTCTTGGGCTGGCCTTAGGCACAGAGATAGCAGTAGCCGGGGCCATGCTTTATATCCTTATGCATGGGCTGGCTAAGGCAGGGTTGTTTTTATGCGCCGGCATCATAGAGCAAAATACAGGGTCCAAGGATATAACAAAACTGGGTGGTCTTGTCCACACCATGCCGCTGACGGCCGTATCTTTTTTATTCTGCGCGTTCTCCGTAATGGGCATACCCCCTTTTGGAGGATTTCTTGCTAAATTGATGGTCATCACCGCGGCGTTTTCCGCAGGCAGGTTAATTATTGCTTTTGTATTTGTCGCCTGTGCCGGCATGACGATCCTGTATCTTTTTAGGGTGTTTAACCTGGTGTTTATGGGTGAAGGTAAGGGTATCTTAGCCAGGGAATCGTCTTTACCGATGATAGCCAGCGTATTAGCGCTGGCAGTACTCTCCCTGGCAGGAGGCATATTTATAAAGTATCCTAACAGTTTTATTCAGGTGGCAGCCCAGCAAATGCTGGCAATAGCTAAATAAAAGAAATGATATTAACTTTACCTGTAATTATTCCGTTTGTCTGCGCTTTTTTTCTGCTATTAGTACCTAAAAGCAGACAGATAATAGCCTGGATAATCAGCCTTTTAGCTGTCTTGGCCAATCTTTTTGTTTGCCTTTTGATCTTCCGGCAGGATATGTCTTTTTGCCTTCCCTGGGCAGGTTTTGGCATGGATTTCTACTTCAGGGTTTATCAGCTGAGCGGATTTATAATCCTGGCCTGCGCCTGTTTTACTTTTCTTATTTTGTTTTATTCTCTTGCCTTTGCGCGCGGTAAGAGTTATGCTAAACATTTTTGCGCCTATACTTTATTCTGTCTTGCCTTTATAAACGGAGCGGTTTTAGCGGATAATCTGGCAATGCTGCTTTTTTTCTGGGAAGGCCTGCTGATTGTGTTATTCGGCCTGATTTATATCGGCAATAAAGAGGCTTTTAAGACCGCAACCAAGGCCTTTGTTATTATCGGCGTATCCGATCTTTGCATGATGGCAGGGATAGGCCTGACTGTTCATCTTGCCGGCACCTGGACTATTTCCCGGATCAGCCTGCCTTTGAATGGCCTGGGGATATTGGCCTGCGCCTTGCTTGTTATCGGTGCTTTGGCTAAGGCAGGCTGTATGCCTTTTCACGGATGGATCCCGGATGCCGCAAAAGATGCGCCTTTGCCTTCCATGGCATTGCTGCCCGGGGCGCTGGACAAGCTCTTAGGCATATATTTACTTTTCAGGATTTGTCTGGATATGTTTTCACTGAAGGCGCATTCCGGTTTAAGTATTGTGCTTATGGCAGCAGGCTCCCTGACCATTATATTTGCGGTAATGATGGCGCTGATACAGAAAGAATATAAACGCCTCTTATCTTATCATGTCATAAGCCAGATAGGCTATATGGTGTTGGGAATAGGGACAGCCTCACCCCTCGGGATTATAGGGGGCCTGTTCCATATGTTTAATAATGCCATTTATAAAAGCTGCCTGTTTTTAACTGCGGGGTCAGTAGAAAAACAGGCGGGCACAACCGAACTTTCTCTTTTGGGGGGCATCGGCAGGAATATGCCGGTTACTTTAGCTTGTTTTCTGGTTGCTGCTTTTTCCATCTCTGGGGTGCCGCCGTTTAACGGCTTCTTCTCTAAAGAATTGATTTATGAAGCGGCCCTGGAAAGGGGATGGATCTTTTACCTGGCTGCGGTTTTAGGTTCATTTTTTACCGCGGCCTCATTCTTAAAATTGGGCCATGCCGCATTTTTAGGCAAAAGAAATGAGGCTTATAAAGACAGGGATATAAAAGAGGCGCCCTGGTTTATGCTTTTACCTATGCTGGCGCTCTCTTTATCCTGTATCTTTTTTGGCCTGCGTAAAGATATCGCGCTGGCTAATTTTATTTATCCTGCCCAGGAAGCAGCCTTTCCGGGTATCTTAGGGATGCGGGTAAATATCCTTCTTACGGCAGTGACCGTAATAGTCTTAGCAGGCGCCTTTTTGCATCATATCTTCAGGGTAAAAGTGACCGCCAGCCCTTTAAAGGCGGCAGATGATATACATTATGCGCCTCTGCTTTCCTGGGTGTATGCCCGGGCAGAAGAAGGGCGGTTTGACTTGTATAGGGCAGGCCTTTGGCTGATAGATAAAGCCGCAAAGGTATTCTTGCGGGTTGACCGAAGGATAGATTGGTTATACAACATCCTGTTGCCCGGTTTTTTCAACGCATTATCTTTGAGGATAAGGAAAGCGCATAGCGGTTACTATGTGCTGTATATCGCCTGGTCTTTAATAGGCGGATTTTTAGTGTTAATATTTGTTTTGAAGTAGGTTATAAAGACAGGAGCAGGAAAGAGTGCCCTCATTGTTAATTTTATTGCCTTTATCTTTTTTGATTATTTTAAATCTCCCCTTCAGGGATATACTACAGAGGGCATCTTTCTGGGTAGTAGCCTTTTTTTGCCTTTTTCAGTCTATAGCAGTAGCCTTGCACCCCTTTATATTTTGGAGCGCCCTGCCTGATCCTTACGGCCCTTTTTTTTCATTTCGGCTTTCCGTGGATAACTTAAGCCTTATTCTGCTTTTTTCTATAGGCCTTGTTTCCTTTGTTTCTCTGGTTATCAGCCGTTATACCCTTCTGGATAACAAGCAAAGATTTAATTTCCTGAACCTGCTTTTGATTATCGTTATAGGCATGAATGCCACGGTTATGGTTACGGACTTATTTTCACTTTATGTTTTCCTGGAGGTTACTTCACTTTCTTCTTTTATCCTTATTTCACTGAAGAAAGATAAGCTGGCACTGGAGGGGGCATTTAAGTACATCATACTTTCGATAACGGCTACCCTGGCTATGCTTTCGGCTATAGCCCTGTTTTTATTAATCTCAGGCGATACCTCTTTTGTGGCCATCTACGGCGCCTTGGGTAATCCTCAGCACGTATTTTTCTCCAAGCTTGCGATAGGCTTATTTATCTGCGGGCTGCTGGTCAAGTCCGGCATAATCCCTTTCCACGGCTGGCTGCCGGACGCTTATTCCTCTAGCCCCAATTCGGTTTCAGTCCTCCTGGCCGGCATAGTTACTAAGGTATCGGGCGTCTATGTCTTGATGCGCATGGTGGTTTCCGTATTTGGCCTGAATCAGGCACTGCAGGACATACTGATGTTTTTAGGATGCTTATCCATTGTCTTAGGGGCCCTGGCAGCGTTAGGCCAGACTGATTTTAAGAGGATGCTATCCTATTCCAGCATAAGCCAGATAGGCTACATTGTGCTTGCTTTAGGATGCGGCAGCAGCCTGGCTATTGCAGGAGCCGCTTTTCATATCCTTAACCACGCTATTTTTAAATCCCTGCTTTTTGCCAATGCCACAGCGGTAGAGGAGAAGACAGGCAATGGCAGTATAGAAGGTTTAGGCGGCTTAGCTGCTAAAATGCCTTTTACAGGTATTACCTCTTTGGCGGCATTTCTTTCTACGGCCGGGATTCCTCCTTTTTCCGGTTTTTGGAGTAAATTCATTATTGTCTTGGCGTTATGGCAGGCAGGGCAATATACTTACGCCTCCATTGCCCTGTTGGCCAGTGTCCTGACGCTGGCATATTTTCTTATCCTGCAGCGTAATGTTTTCTTCGGCAAGGTTGCTTCAGGGCTTGAGGGAGTGAGAGAGGTAAGGGTAGGCTTGATATTTCCCCAGGTCTTACTGGCTGTGCTTACTTTGGGGATAGGCTTATTTGCGCCGTTTTTCCTGAGTAACTTTATATTGGCTGCAGGGAACATACTTAAATAAGATGGCGATAAATATTATTCTGCTTATAGCGCTTTTACTGGCCAGCCTCTGGACTGTAATGACTATCAGGTTAATCAGGTCAGTGGTGGGCCTGGCTATTACCAGCGCCATACTTTCTATAATTATGTTTAAGCTTGATGCCCCGCTGGCTGCGGTCTTTGAGCTTTCCGTGTGCGCCGGGCTGATCTCCGTGATTTTTGTTACCACGATAAGTTTTACCCAGCGCCTGACACAGGAAAGGCTTAAGCTGCGCAGGAAAGAGAGGATGGGTAAATTCTGGTATCTGCCTTTGATTATCTGTACAGCGGCCATACTGCTTAGCTTTTGGAGGCCATCTTTAAATTTCCAGTTCCCAGCGCCTCTTAAAGAAACAGATGCCCGTAATATATTATGGAATATGCGCCACCTGGACTTACTAGGCCAGGTTATCGTGCTTTTGGCAGGGGCCTTTGGAGTGGTAATATTATTCAAGGAGGAAAAAAGGTGAACCCGGAATTAATGCGGATGTTTTGGCCGTTTGCGGTATTTGTTATCTTTTTATTTATAATGGGCACTTATTGTATAATGGCGACCTTTAATCTGATCCGGGCGCTGATAGGTGTAGAAATCCTGGTCAAGGCAGCTACGCTGTTAATCCTGCTGGTGGGTCATGTCAGTGGAAACGGGGCTCTGGCCCAGACATTTGTGATCACCTTGATAGTCATTGAGGTGGTGCTTATGGTGGTAGCAGGGGGAGTAGTATTATGCCTTTTCAGGCATAATCGCACCATCGATACACGTAAACTCAACAATTTAAAAGGATAAACAAGATGAAAGAAATTATCCTGCTTACTCCTCCTCTTGCCTTTGTCATAGTGTTGGCGGTAAGCATATTGTTACTGAAGGTATCTTCTTGTTTTTCTGCCCGCGGCAAAGATAAAACAGGGGAAGGCAGGAAGGGCTATGCCTGCGGAGAGGATTTTTCAAACTACCTTATACAGCCTGATTACAGCCAGTTTTTCCCCTTTGCTTTTTTCTTTACTATATTGCACGTGGTGGCCTTGACTATTGCTACTGTCCCTGTTGAGAATATGACAACCTTTGCCATCGCCGTGGTTTATATAGGGGGGGCGGTTATCGGCCTTTCCATTCTTTTAAGGAGGTAGCCTTTTATGGGCCTGATAAATAAAATAGTCCGTTGGGGAAGGCTGAATTCGCCATGGATCTTGCATTTTAATACCGGGGCCTGTAATGCCTGCGATATAGAGATTATCGCCGCGATCACTCCTCGTTACGATATTGAGCGCTTCGGGATTTTGCTTAAAGGCACACCGCGGCATGCGGATATAATTGTCTGCTCAGGCCCGGTAACTAGGCAGATAGAGGCGCGGCTGAAAAGAATATACGCCCAAATGTCTGAGCCGAAATTCGTCGTGGCTGTGGGTTCCTGCGCTTGCACGGGAGGGGTCTTTAACGGATGCTACAGCGTAGAGGGGGGGATCAACTCTGTCATACCTGTTTCTCTGTATATCCCCGGATGCCCGGCCAGCCCCAAGGCAATTATTGACGGGGTGATAAAATTGCTGGCAGGCCTGGAAGAATCAGAGAAGAAAGGCCGGTGTTAGTTTTTGATTGCCCGGCAGAAAGATGCCCGGATCAGAAATAAGGAGGGATGATGCTGCGGGAAGAGGATATAAAGCAGGAATTAGAAGCCAGGTTCAGCTTTTTACTGGGTAAGGTATCCGTAAAAAGGCAAAGGCGCATATACGTAGATACCCCCTTTGAATATTTTAGCCAGGTTTTTGATTATGCCATAAGGCACCTGGGTTTTGCAGATTTGATTACTATCACTGGTTTAGATGAGGGAGAGGACCTGGGTGTTATCTATCATTTGGCCGGGGCAGGCGGATTAGTCTTGAACATGAAGACGCATATCCCCAAAGACAACCCCCGTATAAAGACGGTAACCGCCCAGTTTCCTTCCGCCGATATTTACGAGAGGGAACTTATGGACCTGTTGGGTTTTGAGGTAGAGGGTTTAGCCGCAGGGTTAAGGTATCCTCTTGCGGATAACTGGCCGTTGGGTGAGTTTCCCTTGCGTAAAGACTGGAAGGGGCATTCACCCGGTAGAAACAAGGAGGCTTAGCATGCACGATTCAGGTGAAGTAAATATACCCATAGGTCCACAGCATCCGGCCTTAAAGGAGCCAGAGAGTTTTCTTATTACCCTGCGCGGAGAAAAAATAACCGCCGTGAATATTAAAATCGGCTACAACCACCGCGGCATAGAGAAGGCCTGTGAAGAAAGGACATACATACAGGATTTATACCTTATTGAGAGGATATGCGGTATATGTTCACATTCTCATTCCACCTGTTTTGCGCAGGCGGTGGAAGAGATAGCTGCTTTAGAGGTGCCGGTACGCGCCCTTTATATACGCAGCCTTATCGGAGAACTGGAGCGTATACATAGCCACTTGCTTTGGCTGGGAGTGGCCGGGCATGAAATAGGTTTTGATACGCTCCTGATGTATACCTGGCGCGACCGTGAGGTGGTGATGGACCTCTTGGCGCTTCTTACCGGCAACCGCGTTAACTACGGTATAAATACCATAGGAGGGGTAAGAAGGGATATCTCAGAGGAGCAGATAAAAGAGGTCAAAGGCGCAATGGATATATTAGAGGAGAGGACTAAATATTATGTTGATATTGCCGAGGGGGAGGCCACGCTTTCCAAAAGGCTTTCCGGTGTAGGGGTATTATCTTATGATGATGCGCTAAGGCTTGGGGCGGTAGGTCCCACTGCCCGTGCTTCAGGGGTTGAGCGGGACGTAAGAAAAGATGATCCCTATGCGGCCTACGCAGAATTAGATTTTAAGGTAATCACGGATAAACATGCGGATGTTTACGGCCGCACGCTGGTGAGGCTTAAAGAGTTAATGGAGTCTTATAAGATTGTCCGTCAGATTATCAAAGATTTGCCTGAGGGGCCCATCGTTATTAAAGCGCCGCGCAAAATACCTGCAGGGGAGGCATTGAGCCGCTATGAAGCTCCCCGGGGGGAGGATGCGCATTATGTTTTAGCTAACGGCACAGAAAGGCCAGAGCGGGTTAAGGTAAGGGCGCCTACCCTGGCTAATATCCAGGCGGTAACCCACATGCTTAAGGATAGATACCTCGCGGATATGCCTATTGTTATTGCTGCTATTGATCCCTGTTTTTCCTGCGCTGACCGGCTGGTCTCTGTGGATGGGCCGGGGCTTAAGCGTAAAAAGACTATGACCTGGGAAGCGCTTAGGCTTTTCGGCATTGAATGGCATAAAAAACAGGGGATAGATATCTCCTCCTTAAATAAAAAAATTTCTCGGATGATAAAATAAATATGGCAAAGGCATTGTTTAATATATTGATTTTTCCGGGTTTTCTTTTTCTTTTTGTTCTTGGCCTGGCTGTGGAATACCTCGACCGTAAGCTCTATGCTAAGTTTCAGAACCGCATAGGCCCGCGCTGGTACCAGCCGGCGGCGGATTTCATCAAACTTCTGGGAAAGGAAGATATGGTGCCGCAGGAGGCGGATGCGGCGGTGTTTAAGCTTATGCCGGCGTTTGCGTTGGCTGCAAACATCACCGCCTTTCTTTATATCCCCATCTGGGAGAAGAAGTCCCTGTTTTCTTTTGGCGGCGATGTAATAGTAGTACTTTATCTTCTGACCCTGCCGACCCTGACTTATTTCTTAGGAGGCTGGTATTCTCGTTCGGTTTATGCGATGCTGGGGGCGGTGCGTTCCCTGACGCAGTTGTTTGCCTATGAGGTCCCGCTTTTTACCTGTATCTTAGCCTCTGCCCTCCTGGCTAATACCTGGTCCTTAGAGGGTATGGCGTTGTTTTACAGTGCCCATCCGGGGTACTGGTTATTTAACCTGACAGGGTTCGCTGTTTCTCTTGTCTCCCTGTTGGGTAAGCTGGAGAAGGTGCCTTTTGACATACCGGAGGCAGAAACGGAAATAGTAGCGGGGAGCTTTACGGAATACGGGGGAAGGTTTTTGGCGTTCTTCCGCATGTCTATGAATATAGAGCTGACGGTAGGCGCCGGCCTATTGGCTGCGGTATTTCTGCCTTTTGGCCTGGACCTTGCGCCGGCCTTTGTTTTTTCCTTATTTATTATCAAGGTTGTTTTTATCATCGGGGCAGTTTCCCTGGTCAGGTCTATTATGGCGAGGCTACGGTTAGACCAGATGATTAACTTATGCTGGAAATATTTTGCGCCTCTGGCTTTCCTGCAGGTGTTGATTAACCTTCTTGCAAAATGGGTGCTCATAAGATGAGGATGCCGGGTGTGATCTTAAAGAGGGCATTATACCACCTTGTAAGGAAGGCAGCGACTATCCGTTATCCTTATGTGAAGACCCCCATGCCGGATAAATTCCGCGGCCAGATATCTTTTGACCCCAAGAAATGTATCGGATGTAAAATATGCATGAGGGATTGCCCTGCGGGGGCTATTATCATTAAAAAGTCAGAGGAAGGCGATATCGAAGCTGAAATTGATTTAGGCAGGTGTATATATTGCGCCCAGTGCGTGGATTCCTGTCCTAAAAAGGCTGTCCAATATACCGCACGTTTCGAATTAGCGCAATCAGACCGTAAAATATTAAAGGTAAGATATCGCAGTGAACCTAAGAATCCAGTTAAAAAGCAGCCTTAAGGGCGCCGGGAAGCTGGCGGTCTTAGGGGTTGGCTCTGAGTTAAGAGGGGATGATGCCGCCGGCCTGCTTTTTGCCAGGTGTTTACAGGAATCATTAAGAAGCAACCGCCGCATAAGCCGAAAGGTAAAGGTCTTCTTAGGCTATACTGCCCCGGAGAATTTAACCGGTGAAATCAAAAGATTCGGCCCTTCCTGCCTGCTCATTGTAGATTCCGCGGACCTGCGCAAGAAAGCAGGGACCCTCGCATTGATCGAATCCTGCGATATCCGCGGCGTTTCCTTCTCTACCCATGCCCTGCCTTTAAGTATAATGGCAGATTATCTGTTAAAATCTTTTTCCTGCAAGGTATTATTCCTGGTTATTCAGCCTAAGGCACTTGACTTTGGCTCAAGTATTTCTCTGGCGGTGAAGAAGAATGTCCAGAAAGCAGCTTCTGCGGCAAAAAATATAATCTTAAAATCAGGCAAGGCTTAAGAGGCAGGCAGAATAAACTGGTTATCGGATGCAATTCTGATATAATAATGAAATATGAATAAGGGGATAACAGAAGAAGAATTCCGTATTTATCTTTCCGATAAAGAAAGACAATGGGAGGCGCGCTGCAGGAGGTGCGGTGCCTGCTGCGGGGCGCTGGGTGATGACCCTTGTTCTCATCTAAAAGAAGAGGCCCAGGGCAGGTATTACTGCGATGTTTACGACTCCAGGCTGAGGCTGCATAAAACCAAGGGGGGAAGGGAATTCCGCTGTGTGCCTTTGCGGGATATATTGCATCAGAGCTGGAATGGCGATTACCGTTGTGCTTATAAGAACCCCTGAAGCTATAGCGTGTTTATTGTAGCATAAAGCATCCCACTTACCCATATTAGCACAAGGTGAGTAGGCGTATCATTATAAAGGCTGACTGAATGTATCTTTTGTTGGTTCCTCTGGTCTTGTTCATGGGTGTTGCCATCGGTTGGTCGATTGGCGCCAATGACGCTGCCAATTCCCTGGGAACAGCCGTAGGCTCGAAGGTATTGAGCTTAAGACAGGCGATTATCATGATCGCGGTCTTCGGTTTCCTGGGCGCCTTTTTACAGGGTTCTTATGTTACTAATACCATCGGCAGGAATATAGTACCGTTGGATGCATTGGGTAAGAATTTGTCTTTATATGTGGCGTTGGTAGCGATCTTCTCTGCATGCGCGTGGGTTGTCTTAGCCACCTATTGGAAAATGCCTATTTCTACCAGCCATTCAATAGTGGGGGCGGTGGCTGGGGCAGGGTTAGCTGTGCATGCACCGGTAAACTGGCAGGTATTGCTGGATATATTTATCTGCTGGATTTTTACTCCGGTGGGGGCAGCTATTCTAGGATATGCCTTCTATCGTATTCTTAAAAATATATTCTACCGTATTGTCCCGCGAAGATATATTAAGGCGACTATGGCATTTTTGATTGTTGCCAGCGGCTGTTATGTTGCCTATAGCTGGGGTGCCAATGATGTGGCGAATGCAACCGGGGTAATCGCGGGGGCAGGCGTTATTTCCGCAAAGCTCAGTGTTGCTATCGGGGGGGCGGCAATAATCTTAGGGATTGTAACCTGGGGGTATAAAGTAATAGAGACTATAGGCTCGGAAATTACCCACCTGCTCCCAATAATGGCATTTTCAGCGCAATTAGCCAGCGCCATTAATGTGCATATATATACTGTTTTCGGCATCCCGGTTTCTACCAGCCATTCGATAGTAGGGGCTATTATCGGGGTGGGGCTGGTAAGGGGGGGCCGGGTGATCAACATGCGTATTATGAAGGATATAATTATTTGCTGGCTGGCTACCCCTTTTATTTCCGGGGTTATAGGTTTTCTCTTATTGACGGTGATCACGTTTTTTGTAAAAATACCATAAGGAGGCCGTGATGAAGGAGATGCGTAATATCTTAGGTTGGCTGGGCATGGCAGAGGAACAATCAATAATGCAAGATGCCAAGAGGCATGTCGAAGAGACGTATAACACGGTGCAGTGTTTTTCCCAGGCAGTGGAGGCCTTTATCCATATGGATATATCCGGGAAAACTGCTGCGATTGAGCGGGTGAGGGAAAGCGAGCATCAGGCGGATATATTAAGGTCGAAGATGGTGGGGGAGCTTTCCGAGAGCCTCCTGCTTCCCCCTGACCGGGAGGACTTGATGCATTTTGTCAGGGGCCTGGATAAGATCGCTGACTGGACTAACGGCGCGGCGCGGCTTTTAGGCTTTATTGAGCAGAAGCTTCCGGAGGATATACTCAAAAACATATCTTCCGCTACCGTCTTGATCGTCAGGTCCATATCCAAGCTTAAAGAAGCCATAGAGGCTATTACTAGTAATGACCTGAAGAAAGCCCTGGGAGATTGCGAAGAGGTCGATCGTATCGAGCATGAAGCGGATGACCAGAAAAAAGCCCTTGTGGGGGCGATTATACATGCCAAGCTTGAGCCTACAAGCCTGCTCCTTTGTTATCAGCTCGCCGAGTACCTGGAAGGGGTTACGGATAAGGTGGAGGATGCGGCGGATTTCATTAAGGTCCTGGCTATTAAGTCCAGATAGGGGTGTTTTTCGGTAGAGGCCGGTTTTCGCAACACCCCTTGACCGGATATGCCAGGTGTTATATAATCTGTTTATCTGCTTAAGCGATGAAAAACAAAATAATTAAATGGATAAAAGCGCAGGTTAAGAACGCAGGCGCTACGGGGATAGTATTGGGTTTAAGCGGAGGCATAGATTCAAGTGTTGTAGCGGCCTTAGGTAAAGAGGCGGTAGGCAGAAATAAGCTCCTTGCGTTGATACTGCCCTGTCATAGCCAGGTTCAGGATTTGGAAGATGCAAGGTTTATCGCCCGCCGGCTGGGTATCAGGACCAAGACGATAGACCTCTCATTTATTTACGATAAAATAGCCGGCGTTATGCCAAAGGCTAAAGAGAAGACCAGGGCTAATATAAAATCCCGCCTGCGGATGTTAGTAATATATTACTTTGCAAACGAGTTCAACTATTTGGCATGCGGCACGTCCAATAAATCGGAGGGGCTGGCCGGATATTTTACTAAATACGGCGATGGCGCCAGCGATATATTGCCCTTAGGGGACTTATTTAAGAAAGAAGTGGTGCGGCTGGCAGAGGAATTAGAAATACCCTCCAGGATTATTGTCAAGCCGCCTACTGCCGGCCTCTGGCCGGGACAGACCGATGAGGGAGAAATGGGTATAACCTATCGGCAGTTGGATGAGATACTGGAGCGCAAAGAAAAGGGGCTGAAGCAGACAGCCGGTAAGCAGAAGGTAGCAAGGGTATTTTTCATGGTATCTAAGTCTGAGCATAAGAGGCAGGGGCCAAAGATTTGTTATATTTAACAATGGGCGCCTTGGGCCTGAAGAATGAAAGAGGGTTACACTTATTTCCGGGAGGTAAGGTTATGGATGAGATATTAGAGATATTAGAGAAGGACGGACGCGCCACTTGCGAGGATATTGCTAAGATGCTGAAGAAGAGCCCGCAGGATATAAAGAAAAGAATCGGGAAATACGAGAAGGAAGGGGTTATCCTGAAATATAAGGCAGTGATCAACCGGGAGCTGATCCGCGAGAGTGATGCGGAAGTAAGGGCATTGATAGAGGTCAACCTCCTGCCTCAGAAAGACGTAGGTTTTGATAAAGTGGCTGAGCGCATTTATTCTTTTCCTGAGGTATCCAGCTGTTATCTGGTATCCGGGGCTTATGACCTGCTGGTAATCGTATCCGGCAAAGATATACATACGGTATCCCGTTTTGTGGCAGAAAAGCTTTCGCCGATGGAAAACGTCAAAGGGGTAGTCACGCATTTCTTGCTTAAGAAATACAAGGAAGACGGGGTTATACTGAAACACAGGGATGAAGATAAGCGGATTGCTATCTCCTACTAAGCGGGATTAGAAAATAAAAAGAGACAAGAGATGAGGAAATTCGTATCAGAAACCGTAGAAAAGATAAAACCTTCGGGGATCCGTGTATTCTTTGATTTGGTCCTGGGGATGAAAGATGTGATATCCCTGGGCGTGGGGGAACCTGATTTCATCACCCCCTGGCAGATCAGGGAAGCGGGAATAACTTCCCTGGAGCAGGGGTTTACTTCTTACACTTCTAATAAAGGGCTTTATAAATTAAGGCTGGGCCTCAAGCGTTATCTGAGCCGTCGTTATGGCCTGGATTACTCTGCGGATGAGGAAATACTTATTACCGTGGGGGTGAGCGAGGCTATGGACCTGGCCTTGAGAGCGATTATTGACCCAGGGGATAAGGTCATTGTGCCTCAGCCGAATTATGTCTCTTATGATTCCGTGACAGAACTGGCAGGAGGTGTACCTGTCTATGTAGATACCCGCAAGAATAACTTTAAACTTGAACCTGCTTCTTTAGAAAAATGCATAGACCGCAAGGTCAAGGCGATCATACTTAACTATCCGGCGAATCCGACCGGTGTTTCCTATAACCGCAGGGAACTGGAGGCGATAAAGAAGGTATTATTGCGGCATAAAATATTCTGTATTTCCGATGAGATTTACGCAGAACTTTCTTACGATTTTGAGCATACCCCTTTTGCCTGCCTTAAGGGGGCCAGGGCTAATACCCTTTATCTGAACGGTTTTTCCAAAAGTTACGCTATGACCGGCTGGCGCGTAGGTTATGCCTGCGGCCCGCAGGATATAATTGCTGCGATGACCAAGATACACCAGTATACCATCATGTGCGTGCCTATTACTTCTCAGATGGCAGCATGCGAAGCGCTCCAGGAAGGCAGGAAATCAGTGGATGAAATGAAGCGCGAATATAAAAGAAGAAGAGAGTTTGTCTATACGCGATTAAATCAGATGGGGTGCCGGTGCCTAAAACCGCAGGGCGCTTTTTATGTATTTGTTTCCATAGCCAATACGGGCCTCAACTGCCTGGAATTTGCCAAGGGGCTATTGACCGAACAGAAGGTGGCGGTTGTCCCCGGCACTGCTTTCGGCGGGCAATACAGGGATTATGTGCGCATTTCCTATGCCGCCAGTTTAGAAAATTTAAAAGAGGCCTTAAGCAGGATGGAGTCGTTTATAAAAAAACACAAGGTGAAATAGGCGGGGCCTTCCAAGGGCAGGTCTTAGAAAAGGAGGAGAAAGTGGCCAAGAAAACAAGGGCAGATATATTAAAGCGGGTTAAGGAGGATAAGATAAAATTCATCCGCTTATGGTTTACCGATGTCCTGGGATTTTTGAAAGGGTTTACCATTACGGTTGATGAGCTGGCAGGCGCTTTAGATGAGGGTATGGGTTTTGACGGTTCATCCATTGAGGGCTTTGCCAGGATAGAGGAATCCGATATGATTGCCAGGCCTGACCCGGATACATTTGCTATCCTGCCCTGGCATTCCAGCGAGAATTACGGCGTAGCCAGGATGTTTTGTGATATCTATGAACCCGGCGGTAAGCCATTTGAGGGCGACCCCAGGTTTGTCCTTAAACGTAATCTTGCCGAGGCCAAAGAAAAGGGCTTTACTTATTGCGTGGGCCCGGAGTTAGAATATTTTTATTTCACTAATTCCAAGACGCCCCAGCCGCTTGATGAGGGAGGTTATTTTGACCTGGTCCCCTTAGATGTGGCCCAGGATTTAAGGCGCGATACCATTTTGACCATGCAGGCCTTAGGCATTGCGGTCGAGTACAGCCATCATGAAGTAGCGGCAAGCCAGCATGAGATAGACCTGCGTTACAGCGATGCCTTGAGTATGGCCGACAACGTTATGACTTACCGGCTGGTGGTAAAAGAAACTGCCCGTAAACACGGGGTATACGCCACTTTTATGCCTAAGCCGACTTTTGGCATTAACGGCTCGGGTATGCATGTGCACCAGTCGTTGTTTAAGGGTGAGAGGAACGCCTTTTTCGAACCAAAGGATAAATACCACCTTTCTCCTATAGGCAAGGCTTATACCGCCGGCCTATTGCGGCATGCCCCCGAGATTACCTCGGTCACCAGCCAGTGGGTCAATTCTTATAAGCGCCTGGTTCCAGGCTATGAGGCGCCGGTTTATATCTGCTGGGCTCAGATGAACCGTTCTGCCCTTATTCGTGTGCCGATGTATAAGCCCGGAAAAGAAAAGGCGACCCGTATTGAATACCGCTCTCCTGATCCGGCATGCAATCCTTATTTGGCTTTTTCTGTTATGCTGGCAGCGGGCTTAGAAGGGATTGAGAAAGGCTATAAATTGCCCGAACCCTCTAACGACAATATCTATAACATGACAGAAGAAGAAAGGGCAAAGACAGGCATTAAGTCTCTACCCGATGATCTCCTGGAGGCTATTAAGATCACAGAGTCCAGTAAACTGATCAAGGAATGCCTGGGCGCAAAGGTATTTGAGTATTTTATCCGTAACAAGAAGATGGAATGGAATGAATACCGCTCTCAGGTCACTCAGTATGAAGTAGACAAGTACCTGCCTATATTATAAAGATGGGGAAAGAAAGGGCCGATAAGGCAGGCTATAAGATTTACCTCAGACAGATAGAGGCGATTTCTAAGATAGCCAATTTAATTACTTCAGGGCTTTACCTGGATGAGATATTGCGCCTGGTGGTGCAGGTAACCGCGGAATTGATGAATTCCAAGATATCTTCTCTTATGCTGCTTGACCTCGATAAGGAAGAGCTGGTTATCCGGGCTACACAGTCTGTTTCCGAGGCCTACAATAAGAAACCTAATATAAAATTAGGAGAAGGTATAATCGGCAGGGCGGCCAGGGAGAATAAAATCATCTGTGTGCCGGATGTGCGTAAGGATAGCCGGTATCTAAATCAGGATATTGCCAGGAAAGAAGGGCTTTGTTCTTTGGCCAGCGTTCCGCTTTCCGTTAAGGGCAGGGTCATAGGCGTGCTTAATTGCTATACCTCTCGGCGCCGCGAATTCAGCAAGGCGGAACTGAAGGTATTAACTGCCCTGGCTGATCAGGCGGCTATTGCCATAGAGAACGCCGAGCTTGATATGAGGGCACGCAGCGCAGAAGAGGCCCTGACTATACGTAAGCTTATTGAACGGGCAAAGGATATACTTTCTCAGGAGGCGAATATATTGCCTTCTGAGGCTTACCGTTTGATCCAGAAACAGAGTATGGATAAGCGTAAGTCAATGCGCCAGATAGCCGAGGCAATTATACTGGCCAGTGATATAAGAGAGAAGAGCTAATATAGGGGCAGGGGTCCGGAGGTAAGTGATAAGAGCCAAGGGATAAAGAGGGAGGAAAAGATGCGCGAACATTTAGGTTTCTTGCGGGTTTCAAGCATAGTAGTAAAAATAGCCGCCTGGATTTTTTTGTTATTGGGTATTATCGGGGGGGTGTCTGTATTGAGGGGTTTAGTGGCGGGCAGCCCGCGCTGGATGGGCCTGGTAGTCCTGGCGATGTACACCTTTATGTTTTTCTTTTTTTACCTCATTGCCAAGATTGCCGACTTGCTTACAAAGATAATCAACGAAATAAAGAAAGAATAAAGGAGGGGCGCGCATGGAAAAGCATGATTTAGGCAGGACCAGCCTCGGGATGGATGCCAATTTAGCGGCGCTTTTAAGTTACCTGTTCTGGTTTATTTCCGGATTTATTATATATGTCCTGGAGAAAGAAAACAAATTTGTGCGTTTTCACGCCATGCAGTCTATCCTCTCCTTTGGTTTTCTGTTTGGCTTCGGGGTGATTGTTTCTTTCATACCGTTTATAGGGGTTCTCATGGTCCCAGTTTGCTGGGTTATCAGCACAATGCTGTGGATCATTCTTATGTTCAAGGCCTATAACGGGGAGTATTTTAAATTGCCGGTAATAGGAGATATCGCCCAGAAGAATGCCTCCTAAAAAAACAAAGAGAGCTTTCTTCTTAGAGAGCTCTCTTCGGAGGCGATAAACCTCGATGGCTTTCGCTATCGTCACCCCTCCTATTTTTAGTTACTCAATCTACTATAGAGTATGCCATATAGAAACTTAAAATCAAGGGCTGCCTGGATTTTTCAGAAAGCGCTTCCTTTTTTCCTCACCTAACTACTATTTGCAAAATTCCTTTGTTTATCCTCAAAACCAATGATATAATAAAACTCTATCCTAAATATAGCTATACCATAATCCAAATCTACCTGTGAAGATGGCACTATTTCTTAGAGAGAGAGGAAAAACGGCCTAAGGTAATACCAGATAGCCTAAAGCGCCTACTTGATCTCTTCGGTAATTTACTCCCAAGCCTCCCGTATAATGCGGGGCGCTTGGGATTTTTTTATGCGTATAAGGAGTAATGAAGAAAGCCTTTACCTTACTTGAGCTGATAATAACGATTGTTATTATAGGTGCCCTTGCTACCTTAGGTTTTGTCCAATACAGCACTACCGTTGAAAGGAGTCGTCTTGCCGAAGCCAAGACCAATTTAGTCCTAATGAGCAAGCTTGTTTGGGAATATTACTTTAAGTATGGTTCTCTGGCTAACATTACTAGTGCCGACGTAGGTATAGGATCAGTTGTCCCTAATTCTTGTAATACTTCTTTCTACTACAGTTACTGGCTTGGTGGAAACGGTGGATCGTGAATTTACATACATTCAGGTCGGTGTTCTGGTGGGGGAAACCACCGAACACATCTCGGGCCTATTACTTATATTACCAGTACTATTTAGACGGTCGAAATAGCAACTGGTTTTGTTACTACGGGGACGATAATTCATCGTGTTTCGGCTTGCCATCAGGACATTAAATCTGTTACTACCCTGAATGCATCTGTAGCAAGTAGCACCGTTTGCCAATCCAATCGGGCACCTGAGCTGATTACAAGAAGACACCTGCCCTAAAGCTAATCTTGCACCTGTCCCCAAAAGACTCTTGGCATATCACAGAAAGACCACTTACTTTAGAGGCAGGACAAAATCAAGGTGAGGAGTAAAAATCATGGTATCACAAAATGTGATACCATCAAGGCAGAGTTTAGGCGGTTATTTACCTTTTGCTTTTACCGAGCAGGGCGTGGCTATGCTTTCAAGCGTTCTACGTAGCAGACGCGCTGTATTGGTAAATATTCAGATTATGCGCGCTTTTGTAAATCTAAAACGGATGGCTCTGACTTACA
>JBAZLB010000012.1:0-39905 GCA_041650495.1 Candidatus Omnitrophota bacterium
GCTCATCCTATCCTGGGGCTGTATAAGGTCCCAAGGGTCCGGCTGTTCGCCGGTTAAAAGGGTACGCGAGCTGGGTTCAGAACGTCGTGAGACAGTAAAATGACCGTTGCTGTCTTTAAATCTGGCTGTATGCTGGAATATCCCATGTATCTGAAGATACTGTAAATGGAAGACCAGACCAGTAAAAATGCTTCAGTGGGGACAATCAGCAGGGAAGGCCAATTAGTATATCGTCTACGATAAAAATTAGTAAGAAGCGATAAGCTAAAAGGAGCCCTCAGAGACTGTACGCCAGAAACTCTATTCGAAGGAATAGGGCTTAAGATACAGTCCGAACTGTATAGCGATATACAGAGGTTAGCAGAAATGTCTAACCCCTCTGTTCAAATGAATAGAGAGTAACAGTATTGTCGGTCTCTATCTGGTGTGGGCGTAAGGATACTTGAAGGGGAGTTCTCTTCAGTACGAGAGGACCTAGAGAAACGGACCTATGGTGTTCCAGTTGTCCTGCCAAGGGCAAAGGCTGGGTAGCTATGTCCGGAAGGGATAAACGCTGAAGGCATCTAAGTGTCAAGCCCACCCCAAGAATAAGTATCCCTTGCCGCGCAAGCGGCATGAAGGCAGGTCGTAGACTACGACCTTGATAGGCGCCGTGTGTAAGATCCGTAAGGATTTGAGCTAAGGCGTACTAATCAGCCAATCGGCTTGGCCTTTAAATCTTTTATTCGTTCGGTATTGTAGTTTACCTTGAAACTGGATCAAGCTGGGCTTGTTATATATGTTTGTCATATTTTTGGGAGTGTTCATACTGAAGGGGAAACACCCGTTCCCATTCCGAATACGGTAGTTAAGCCCTTTAAGGTCGATGGTAGTGTGCTCGTAAGGGCATGTGAGAGTAGATAGGCGCTCCCTTAAATTAAAAAGCCAGCTATTTGAATAGCTGGCTTTTTAATTACTCCCGAGCAAGGGGACGGTTCTTCTGCTTAGAACTTATTGTCATAATTAGGGTTATGAGAGCGGCTTTATATACCATAGGGACAGGCTACTTATTAATAAAGAAGCAGCCATAACTTATTGAAGGGTAGAGGGTAAGATGAAGGAGAACCGTCCCCGGTTAAAGATCGGTAAATTAAAGTTAAGGTCTGGACTCATCCTTGCGCCTATGGCGGGGATAAGCGATTTATCTTTCCGTTTGTTTAACCGCAGTTTTGGTTGTGAGTTTGCTTTTGTAGAAATGATTAATGCGCGTTCCCTTTCTCATAAAAGCAGGCGGACGAAAGTGATGCTTTCTGTTGTTGCTGAGGATAGGCCATTGGGCGTGCAATTATTAGGGTGCGAGGGTAATTTTATAAAAAGGGCGTTGTCGGTATTACGGGGGTACGATTTTGATGTATTGGATTTTAATGCCGCCTGCCCGGCAAAGAAAGTTACGCGCAGGGGCGAGGGGGCGGCTTTATTAAAAGAGCCGGCTAAGTTAGCCAGTATCCTGCGTTTGATAGTGCAGGAATCTCATGTTCCGGTTACCTTAAAAATACGCATTGGCTGGGATAGAAATTCGGTTAATGTTCGCGATATCGCGGTTTTGGCTGAGCAATGCGGGGTCAAGGCCTTATTTATCCACGGCCGGACTAAATTGCAGGAGTATAGCGGTGGGGTGGATTATGATGCGATTTCCAGCGCGAAAAAGGCCGTGGCTATACCGGTGATAGGCAGCGGAGATGTGCTATCCGGTCCTTTGGCTAAAAAGATGCTTGATGAGACAGGTTGTGATGGCCTGGCGATTGCGCGGGGCGCGTTAGGTAACCCTTGGATATTTAAACAGATTGATGAATATCTGAAGACCGCAAGCATTATCCCTGGTCCTGAGGCAGCAGAAATAACCGAGGTAATGATACGGCATTTGGATAGCTGTATAGGTTTTTACGGCGAGAGAAATGCGGTGGTGATATTCCGTAAGTTCTTTGCCTGGTATACTAAGGGTTTACGTAAAATCAGGCCCTTACGCGAGAAGTCATCACGCGTAAAGACCAGGGATGATATGCTGCATATAATTAATCAAATTCCTTATCTGGGCAGGCACCGGTGATTATATTTTCCGGACCTGCCCCGTGATATGGATGGCGGGGTTACTTATACGAATGTATTGACAAGGTTTTCCTTTTAATGTATGCTAAAAAGGTTATGAAAAGATATATCTTAGGGGTTATTTTCCTGCTAATATTATTAGGCCCAGTTTATGCTGAAATTTCCATAAAGGCAGAAGTGGATAAGGTGAGCATACCCAGTAATGGCAAGGTTACCTATAAACTTACGGTTACGACTTCTGAAGCTCATCTTCCCGTAGTGCAGATCCCTACTTTTGGCGGGTTCAATATAATTTCCCGCGGTGATTCTACCGCTGTTACATTTGCAAGGGGACAGAGGAAGACCACGCTGGTTTCGCTTTTTGTTTTGTCTCCGAAAAGCACGGGTAAGTTTAAGATTGAGCCGAGCGTGGTAAAGCTAAAACTGAGACCCACCGCCAATAAAAGCGAGGGGTTTGAAATAGAGGTTACCGCAGCCGAGAGCGATGAAGAGGGCATGTCTTCAGCCGAGAGCGATGAAGAGGGCATGTCTGATTTGCCTAAACCACCCCCTTTAAATACTCCTTCCTCATCAGGACAAGCTACTCTTTAGTATTTATCTAGCCGTTTTTCCATAGTATAATATTTGTAAATGATAAAAAATAAGACTGTCTCTATCCAATACTTGAAAGGTATCGGACCTAAAAAAGCAGAATTATTTAAGAAGGCTGGTATTTTTAATACCGATGACCTGCTGTATTATTTCCCCCGTCGCTATGAAGACCGCAGGAGATTCAGCCTTATTGCGGATTTAAAAGAAGGCCAGGCCTATACCATTAAAGCAGATATAGTTGCCAAGTCAGGGCGCCTGTCATTGCGCCGCAGCGGCTTTAGCATAACCGAGATTACGGCAGAAGATGCAAGCGGCAGGTTGTCTTGTGTCTGGTTTAATCAGCCTTATTTAGATAAGTATTTTAAGGCAGGGCAGGTTGTTATACTTTACGGCAAGGTAGAGATTTATAACGGCAGGCTGCAGATGTCTTGCCCTGAATTTGAGATTATATCCGAAGGCAGGACAGGTTCGTCTTTGCAGCAAGAAAAAGAAGACTCCCTGCATATCGGCAGGATTGTCCCTATTTATCGCCTTCCCGAAGGGATGAGCCAGAGATGGCTGCGCCAGGTTATTAAACGGGCTATAGATGAATGTATCCCTAAGACAGGCGATGCCCTGCCCTATGATATAAGAAATAGGCTGAACCTGCTTAATTTTGCTAAAAGTCTTATTAACATACATTTTCCGGAGAATGATGCCTTGCAGGGAGAGGCCTTGCGCAGGCTTTCTTTTGAGGAGTTCTTTATCTTCCAGCTACCCCTGGTTTTGCGTAAACTAAAGAAGAAAGAAAGGCCCGGCATCCGCCATTGCCTGCAGGGTAATCTGGTAGACAGTTTTATAGAGATATTGCCTTTTCAGTTGACCCCGGAACAAAAGGAGGTAATCCTGGAGATTAAGAAAGATATGTCCGGTCCCTTTGCCATGCAGAGGCTTTTGCAGGGGGAGGTCGGTTCAGGTAAAACAGTAGTGGCAACTATTGCCAGCCTTATAGCTATCCAGGGAGGTTATCAGGTGGCTTTTATGGTGCCTACGGAGATACTGGCCAGACAGCATCACGAAAGTATCGGATCTCAGCTTTTTGCCCTGGGTTCTCAGGAGGGCAGAAAAATAAAGGCAGGGTTATTGGTCAGTAGTTTGTCCGGTAAGGAGAAAGAAAGGGTCATTAAAGAGATAAATGAAGGCAGGGTGGATTTATTAATAGGCACGCATGCCCTTTTGGAAGAGGGTGTTAAGTTTAGAAAATTAGGCCTGGTGGTTATTGATGAACAGCATAAATTCGGAGTCGGCCAGCGGGCTATCTTGCCTAAGAAAGGCGGGAATCCCGATACCCTGATTATGACCGCCACCCCCATACCGCGCACCTTGGCAATCACCCTATACGGAGACCTGGATCATTCAATAATCCGCCATATCCCGCCCGGTCGCAAACTGATTCAAACCCTGCATTTTACTTCCGACAGAAGAAAAGAGGCCTGGGATATATCCAAAAATGAGCTCAGTAAAGGTAGGCAGGTTTATATAGTATACCCGGCGATAGAAGAGTCTTATGCTTTGGATATTGCCGGCGTAAAGAATATGTATGCACAGCTCAAGGCAGGGGAATTCAGGGAGTTCAGGCTTGGGCTTGTCCATGGCAGGATGAAAGATTCCCAGGCGCAAAAGACTATGTCGGAATTCCGGGAGGGAAAATTTGATATACTGGTTACTACTACTATCCTGGAGGTGGGCATAGATATACCCAATGCTACCTGTATAATAATAGAAAACGCAGAGCGTTTCGGCCTGGCCCAACTACATCAGCTGCGGGGCAGGGTGGGCAGGGGTAAGGAGGAGTCGTTTTGCCTGTTGATCTCAGACCTCCAAACCGAAGAGGCCGGCGCGCGCATCAGGGCAATGGTAGAATGCCACGATGGGTTCCGTATTGCCGAGGACGACTTGAAGATCAGGGGGCCGGGTGATTTTTTCGGAGAAAGACAGCATGGCCTTATGGAACTTAAGTTAGCAAATCCGCTGACGCAAATGCGCCTGTTAAAGAGGGCGCGGGAAGAGGCGATGAGGCTTTTGGAAAATGACCCTGCTTTAGCTATGCCGCAGAACCGGCTCTTAAAGGAACGGCTGCTGCAGAGATTCCCTGCTTATGAAGAAATAATTCTGGTGGGTTAACCTAGGGCGCGGTTTATTATGTCTAAAAACAAGCTTATATTTTTATTATTTTTCTTACTGCTGTGCGGTTCTTTATTAAGGGGTAATCATTTATCCGGCCGCTCCTTATGGACTGATGAATTCTTTACGCTTTTCTTAGGAAGCGGCCACGGCAGAGAGATGAAGCCCTTCCTGGATTCCTTTGCCTTAAGAAAACCTCCCCCTGTTATAAAGGCCCAGGCCTTTAAGGCGTTTCTTAAAAACGACCGCCAAAAAGGTATCCGCGACGTCACAGAAGGCATGCTTTATGCGGACACCCACCCGCCTTTTTATTTCTGGTTGATGTATTTCTGGATGCGTCTCTTTGGGGATGGGGCAGGGGCAATCAGGTCTTTTTCTCTCATTTGCGGGGTCCTGGCTATATTCATGGCGTATAAGGCAGGAAAGCATCTTTTAGATAGCAGGACAGCCTGCTTCTGCGCTCTTTATGTGGCTATTTGTGCTTTTGCGGTAAGGTATTCCCAGGAGGCGCGCGCCTACAGCTTGATTATGCTTATCGGGTTGACTTCTTTATTTCTTTCTTTGAGATTTGAAAAGGACCGGGGCATCTTAGACGGCCTGTTGTTTATGCTTATAAACGCCATAGGTATTTACACGCATTATTTTTATATATTTATTGCCTTTGCTCAATTCCTTTATTATACAATCATGCACCGTAAGAACAGCGCCTTGCTTACGCGGTTTTATATATTTTTTCTGGGGAGTATATTCTTGCTTTTACCCTGGGTTTTAGCGGTAGCGCAAAGAGGCTATAATTATTACCTTGCGGAATGGATATTCGGTTATCCCGGGTTAATCAATAAGGCATCTTCTTTTTTCCTTGGCCTCATCGGTTATATCACAGTCCTGCCTGTTTCCAATAAAACAATATCCGCCCTGTTTAATACGGCGATTATATTACTGTTTGTTTGGATGGCAGCCCCGGCAATAAAAGATATGTTTATCCGTTACCGCAGGCAGTGTCTTTTTTGCCTGATCCTTTTCTTTTTACCGGTTACAGGGATGCTTTTTATAGATATACTGCAGTGCGGGGCTTTATTAAGACAGGAGCGTTTCTGGGTCTTTTCTTTTATCGGTTTCATACCTATAATGGGCTACATTTTGCGTTATATATATGACAGAAAGCGGATGATTTTTTATTCCTTCATTTCGTTTATGGCAATATCGTCTCTTTGGGCAGGCAGGATGCAGTTTGGACCTGCCCCTGCGGCTGTTTCAGAATGGATAAACAGGGAGGCATCTTCAGCTAATAAAAGCGCGGTTATTATCTATAATATACGCAGTGCTGTCTTTGCCCAGGCATATTATTTAGATGATGATATCTATTTGGCGCCGGTCGCGGATAAACAGCAGTTAGAAGAGGTATTTCAAGAGCTGGGCAGTAGCACCCAGAAGATCTTCCTGGTGCGCCACTACCACCGCACGGATAATTCTTTAATGACCCAGCCGTTTATGCAAGCCGAATACTCAGGCAGGGGTTTTTGCCATAAGAAAGACATGAAAAGGGATGATATAGGAATCTCCGAATACGTAAAATGCGTATTATAGGCGGCACTTTCAGGGGCAGAAAGATTATTATGCCTGAGGGGATACGCCCTACCCAGGATAAGGTAAGGGAGGCATTCTTTGATATCCTGGGGGACGTAAAGGGGATAGCCTTTCTTGAGTTATATGCCGGATCAGGCGCAGTGGGCCTTGAGGCGGTGTCCCGCGGGGCAGCAGAATCGGCCATGGTAGAGGATAACCGGGCATGCCTTAAGGTTATAGAAAAAAATATAGGCTTATTGGGGATAGCGGCCTGCAGCCTTTATCCGCTTCAGGCAGGGCAGGCTATAAAGGCTTTTTTTGAAAGAGGCCGTAAGTTTGACGTTATCTTTCTTGATCCTCCCTATCATACAGCCCCTTTGCCCGCGGTTATTCCCAGATCAGATGCGCATGGAGGGATAGCCCGGTTTCATCGGTCCAAAGAGGCTGTCGACGTCCAATCCCTGGCAAAAAAAACCTTGCAAATATTAGGGGCTTATGATATATTAGCGCCCAATGGTTTAATCGCAGCGCAGCATTTTAAGAAGGATGTTCTCCCGCAAACCGCGGGAGATTTAATTTTATTCAGGCAGTTTAGGTACGGAGATACCCTGCTTTCTTTATATAAAAGGGAACAAGGAGAAGGCGCACAAGAGGCCTAAAAACGCAAAAAATGTGTCAGAAAGCTATTTATCCAGGGACATTTGACCCGGTCACCTTCGGCCATATTGACCTTATAAAAAGGGCGCAGGAGGTATTTTCAGAAGTGATAGTGGCGGTTGCCCATAATCCCCATAAAAATCCGATTTTTAATGTCAAGGAAAGAGTGGGTATGCTTAAAAAAGCAGTTACTGGCCTGCCGGGAGTAGAGGTGGATGATTTTGACGGATTAGTTATTGATTATGCCCGTCGCCATAAGGCCAAGGTATTAATCCGGGGTTTGCGTATGATTTCCGATTTTGAATATGAGTTCCAGATGGCCTTGACCAACAGAAAACTGGCCCCGGATATCGAGACCATATTCCTTATGCCTCAGGAGTCCTACAGCTATCTTTCCTCTAAGCTCTTAAAAGAGGCAGTTTCTTTGGGCGCTGATGCATCGCATTTTGTCCCGGATTTTGTAGAAAAGGCGCTTAAGGAAAAGCTCAGACAAGGGCGGACGTGAACCCGTTATAGATGGAAATTGAAATAAGCCGGATACCCCTGGAAGGCCTTACATTAGAAGATGGCCTGACTGCCCAGGAATTGGGGCTGGGGGATGAAATATTAAAGTTTAATGGTCCTATCCGGGTAAGGGCTGAGGTTACCAAAATAACGAATGCCCTGACTGTGGATATCAGCCTTAAGGCCATGGCAAGCGCCTGTTGCAGCCGTTGCCTGAAAGAAGTAGAGGTGGATTTTTCTAAAGGCCTGCAGCTTAATTATCTGCTGGAGAAGACAGATAAGAAAATAAGCCTTGATGAAGATATCAGGCAAGAGTTGATACTAGATTATCCCATGAAGACTTTATGTAAGAGCGATTGCAAAGGGCTTTGTCCTGTCTGCGGGATAGACTTGAACGAAGGAATATGTAATTGTAAAAAATAGGCAAAAAGGGCATAATGCGCATGCATTTAAGGTGCGCCTTGTGTTCGGGATACGAAAGGAGCATATTCTGTGGCACTACCTAAACGAAGACATTCTAAGACCAGAGGGAAAAAACGCCGCACGCATTGGAAAATAGCAGCGATGAACCTCATCCCTTGTCCGCAATGCAAGCAGCCGAGATTACCGCATAGGATTTGCCAGGTTTGCGGGTATTACGGCAGCAGGCAGGTTGTGGAGATAAAGGTTAAAGAGAAAAAGAATAAAAAAGGCCGCTAAAGCCCGTTTTGTTTGTCAAGAAGGCGTAATCGCAAAACCGGCTAAAAGGTGATCAAAGATGAAAATAATAGTAGATGCGATGGGTGGAGATTATGCCCCGGAAGTAGTGGTGAATGGGGCTGTTGCCGCAGCTAAGGAGTACGGCATAGAGATAATCCTGGTGGGGAATGAGCCTGTTGTGGCCTCACTTTTAAAAAAGGCCAAATATGACGCAGGGGGTATTTCCGTTTGTCATGCCGAGGAGGTAATCGGGATGTCTGAACCCGCCGCCGCAAGCGTAAGGAAAAAGAGGAATTCCTCTATAGTGGTGGGTATGGAATTGGTAAAGGAAGGCAAGGGGGATGCCTTTTTTAGCGCCGGCAATACCGGAGCGGTGGTCTGCGCCGCTACCTTAAGCCTCAGGATGCTTCCCGGGGTAGAAAGGCCAGGGATTGCCATAGTAACCCCTACTCTTAAAGGCATATCTTTGATTATAGACGTGGGTGCCAATATTGACCCTAAACCTATGCAGCTATTGCAATATGCGATTATGGCGGATGCCTATTGCCGTTACATCCTGAACATGCATGATCCTACTGTCGGGTTATTAAACATAGGAGAAGAGGATACAAAGGGCACGGATTTTGTTAAAGAGGTGCATGAACTTTTTGAAAGCGGCAGTTTCAATTTTATAGGCAACGTAGAAGGCAAAGACCTGTTTTCCGGAAAATGCGATATTATAGTTTGCGACGGCTTTGTAGGCAATGTCGCCCTTAAGGTTTCCGAGAGCCTTGCAGAGGCTATGCAGGAGTTTTTAAAAAGGCATATACTTAGTAATCCGTTGGGAAAAATCGGGGCATTACTCTTGAGGCAGAGTTTTTCCCGGTTCAAGAAGGATATCGATTATTCTGAATACGGAGGTGCGCCGCTTTTGGGGATTGACGGGGTAGTAATAATAGGGCATGGCCGTTCCAATGCCAAGGCAATAAAGAATGCCGTCAGGGTAGCTAAAGAAGAAGTGGAACGTAAGTTCAACGAAAAGATCCTGGAAGCCATAAGGCCCAAGGTAGTCTAATCCAGTGGGAGCCTTTGAGTTTGTGAAGGCAGGGGGCATAATGAGACCAGCAGTAAATTAATAAGGTAAAGATGAAAAAGGTAGGGATAATCGGGGTAGGGGAGTATTTGCCGAAGAAGGTTTTAACTAATCTGGACCTGGAGAAGATGGTGGATACCTCCGATGATTGGATTGTTACGCGTACCGGCATCAGAGAGAGGCGTATTGCTGCCAAGAACGAGGCTACCAGTGACCTGGCTATAAAAGCAGCCAGGGCTGCTTTGAAAGATGCGTATATAGAAGGCAAGGATTTAGACTTGATAATTGTGGCAACCATTACCCCGGATATGCCTTTTCCTTCGGTTGCCTGTATAGTGCAAAACGCCTTAGGGGCAAAGAAGGCTGTGTGTTTTGATATATGCGCGGCTTGTGCCGGTTATGTTTATGCCATAACAGTAGCCCAGCAGTTTATCTCCCGGGGGACCTGTAAGAATGCTTTAGTGATAGGGGCGGAGACCCTTTCTACGGTTACGGACTGGAAAGATAGAAACACCTGTGTTTTATTCGGTGACGGCTCAGGGGCAGCGGTATTGTCAGAAGTAAAATCCGGGGGCATACTTTCTTCCTATTTGGGCGCCGACGGCTCAAAGACGGATTTACTGTTGATGCCTGCGGGCGGCTCAAGGAATCCTGCTTCCCATGCTACGATTGATAAGCGTATGCATTATCTAAAAATGCAAGGTAATGAACTGTTTAAACTTGCGGTAACCAGCATGGTAGATGCGGCCCAGGTAGCCTTAAAGCAGGCAGGCCTGGAATGCAAAGACGTAGATTTAGTCATCCCCCACCAGGCAAATGTGCGCATTATTATGGCTATGGCAAAGAGGCTTGGGCTGACTGAAAAGAAGGTGTACCTTAATATTGAGAAATACGGCAATATGTCTTCTGCCTCTACTGCTACTGCTTTTTGCGAGGCAGTCAAAAGGGGCATGGTTAAAAAAGGGGATATAATACTTTTAGATGCCTTTGGCGCAGGTTTGGTGTGGGGGGCCTGCGTTATTAAGTGGTAGGCTTACGCTTCGTAAGCCCTAAAAGCCGCCGGGGAATTCTAGCGATATGCAGAAGAACGCTTTTCTATTTGCCGGTCAGGGTGCCCAATATGTAGGGATGGGCAGGGATCTTTATGAGGCTTTTGCGCAGAGCCGTTTAGTTTTTGAACAGGCAGATGAAGTTTTAGGTTTTTCTCTTTCCAGGCTTTGTTTTACCGGGCCGCAGGAAGAATTAACCCGCACCAGGAATTGCCAGCCGGCTATTTTAACCATGAGCATTGCCGCCTATCAGGCATTTAAGGCAAACGCAGGAGGCGATGGGGTGGATGTTGGCTATATGGCGGGTTTGAGCCTGGGAGAGTATTCTGCCTTGGTTGCTGCGGGCGCCTTAAGTTTTACTGATGCGCTGTATTTAGTCAGGCGCAGGGGTGAATTTATGGAGGAAGAGGCAAAGAAGAACCCGGGCAGGATGCTTTCAATAATAGGCTTAGGATTGGATGAGGTAAAGGAAATTTGCCGGCAGACTAAAAGTGAGATAGCAAATATTAATTGCCCGGGCCAGACAGTTATTTCCGGAGGCATCAAGGAGATCGATGAGGCAGAGAGATTGGCCAGGGAAAAAGGCGCTAAAATGGCGGTATCACTTGAGGTAAGCGGCGCTTTTCATTCTTCCTTTATGCAGGGGGCATCAAAAAGATTGGCAGAAGAACTGGGGCGTATAGAGATAAAAGAACCGGCTATACCCGTAGTTTCCAATGTAACGGCAAAACCAGGCCGTTCTGCTTCAAGGATCAGGGATAACCTTATCCGGCAGGTGGCCTCCAGCGTGCTTTGGGAGGAATCAATGCGGTTTATCCTGCGGGAGGGGATAGTAGATTACCTTGAGTTTGGCCCCGGCAAGGTCTTAAAAGGTTTAATGCGGCGCATAGATGCCGGGGTAAAGGTCAGTAATATTGAAAAAAAAGAAGATATCCAAGGCATGATAGCAGGAAGGACAGCATAGATTACGCAGTTTTGTGTGGAAGAAAGGAAGGCAGTGATGAGGCTTAAGGATAAGGTGGCGTTGGTTACGGGAGGTGCCAGGGGTATCGGCAGACAGATCGCGCTTGCCTTTGCCCGCGAAGGCTCTGATATGGTAATCTGGGACGTGAATATGAAGGAGGCGGGTGAGACCGGACAGGAAATAGAGGCTTTAGGCAGGAAATGCCTGGCGCTGGAAGTCGATATCACCGACCATGTAAAGGTGGCTGAGGCCGTAAATAAAATCCTTGACAAATTTAAGAAGGTTGATATATTAGTTAACAACGCTGGCATCACTAAAGACAATCTTCTGCTGCGCATGAGCGAAGCAGAGTGGGATGCGGTCTTAAACGTCAACCTGAAAGGCGCATTTAACTGCGCCAAGGCGGTATCCAGGGTGATGATAAAACAGCGTTGCGGAAAGATCATAAATATAGCTTCGATCATTGGCATAATAGGTAATCCCGGGCAGGCAAATTACTCTGCGTCTAAAGCGGGAATAATCGCGTTTACTAAGACCGCGGCAAAAGAACTGGCCAGCCGTAATATCAATGTTAACGCAGTGGCCCCTGGCTTTATTCAGACTGAGATGACCGCAAAGCTGCCTGAGGAATACAAGCAAAAGATGCAGGGGGCTATACCTTTGGGGCGTTTCGGCAATCCGCAGGATGTTGCGGGTGTCTGTGTTTTTTTGGCTTCTGAGGAGGCAAATTATATTACCGGCCAGACGATTGTGGTAGACGGCGGGATGGTAATGGCCTGAAGCAGTATATCTCTCGCGTAAAACATCCTGAGAATATTCGGTGTTTGGCGTCTGATATTTTTAGGGTACGCTTCGGGATAAATTTACTGAACCGCAAGGCGCGGGAAAATTAAGGAGGAAAAAGAATGGCAGTTCAAGATAAAGTGAAATCTATAATCGCAGAACAATTAGGGGTTAAGCCGGAAGAGGTAACGCCGGAGGCTTCTTTTATCGATGACCTGGGGGCAGATTCCTTAGATACGGTAGAGTTGGTAATGGCATTAGAGGAGGAGTTTGGCATTGAAATACCCGATGAGGATGCCGAGAAGATAACTACCGTAGGCGATGCGATTAAATATATTGAAGAGAAGGCAGCAAATAAATAAGGTCAGGAGTCAGGTTGATTTCAGGTTTTTGTCATACCCCGCTGTAGTTTGGCGGGGTAAATTTTATGCGCCTATATAAAAAAACATACTTCAATCTGAAAAGATGGTAAATCAAATGGTAATCAAGAAAAACAGGGTAGTGGTTACAGGGCTGGGGATAATTTCTCCCGTAGGCAGCGGTATTCATTTGTTCTGGCAGGCCATGCAAGAAGGCAAAGGCGGCGTAGGTAAAATAACCGGTTTTGATGCCTCTGCCTTTGATTCGCGCATTGCCGCAGAGGTAAAGGATTTTGATCCTTTAAAGTGGGGCATATCCAGTAAAGAAGAAAAACGTATGGCTAAGTTTGCTCAATACGCTGTTGCCTCGGCAAAACAGGCGATAGCAGATTCAGGCCTTGATTTGGACAAAGAGGACAGGTGCCGTATAGGCGTTTTGATAGGTTCCGGTATAGGCAGTTTGTATGTTATAGAAGAAGAGCACAAGGTTTTATTAACGAAAGGCCCCTCTCGCATGTCCCCGTTTCTTATACCTATGCTTATAGTAAATGAAGCAAGCGGCCAGGTGGCGATTAATTTTAAGCTTAAAGGGCCGAATTCCTGTGTAGCCACTGCTTGTGCCTCCGGTTCCCATGCTATCGGTGATGCCGCAAGGATTATTGAGCGGGGAGATGCTGATGTCATGGTTTGCGGCGGGACGGAAAGCTGTGTTGTTGCCACCGGGGTGGGAGGGTTTTGCGCTTTAAGGGCGCTTTCTACGCGTAATGACGCCCCTGAAAAAGCAAGCCGGCCATTTGACCGCGACCGCGATGGGTTTGTTATCGCTGAAGGCTGCGGATTGGTAATCTTAGAGAGCCTTGAGCATGCGCGTAAGCGCAACGCAAGAATATACGCAGAGATGGCAGGTTATGGGATGTCTTGTGACGCGTATCATATAACCGCACCCGACCCGCAAGGAGATGGGGCTGCCAGGGCAATGACCTTAGCTATTAAAGACGCGCAGCTTAATATAGAAGAAGTAGACTATATTAATGCCCATGGCACATCGACAAAAATGAACGATAAGCTTGAGACTATGGCTATTAAAAGGGCTTTAGGGTCACATGCCCGCAAGGTTATGGTTTCTTCCACTAAATCCATGACCGGCCATCTCCTGGGCGCAGCCGGAGGGGTTGAGTTTGTGGCTTGCTGCCTGGTTATAAAGAATAGCATAGTCCCGCCCACGATAAATTACGAGTATCCTGATCCTGAATGTGATTTGGATTATGTCCCGAATACCGCCCGTAAGGCCAAGGTAAGGGTTTGCCTGTCTAATTCTTTAGGTTTTGGCGGGCATAATGCTACTTTGGCGGTGAAGAAATTCGAGGGCTAAACCTGCAGTAGCTGTGATGAAGCTACTATTTTATTCTCCTGCGCAGAGCATTTCAGCGGTTTTATTCAAGATATGCTAATTTTATAAAGATTATGGGCTATACGATTGCAGAGAAGATATTGATGTCCTGCGCCGGAAAGAAATCTATAAAACCCGGCGAATTTATTGAAGCCAAGGTAAGCCTTGCTTTAGGTAACGATATTACCGCGCCTTTTGCAATCGAGGAGTTTAAAAGGGCAGGATTTAACTGGGTGTTTGACCGTAATAAAATCGCCCTTGTCCCCGACCACTTTACCCCGGCGAAGGATTTAAAGAGCGCTAATCAGGCTAAAATATTGCAGGTTTTTGCCAGCGAACAAAAGATAAAGAATTACTTTGAGGTAGGCTGTATGGGCATAGAGCATGCCCTGCTTCCGGAGAAAGGCTTGGTTTCTCCGGGTGATTTAGTGATAGGGGCGGATTCCCACACCTGCACATATGGTGCGTTGGGGTCTTATGCGATGGGGGTGGGGTCTACTGACCTGGCGCGTGCTTTTATAGACGGAAAATGCTGGATAAAGGTACCGGCATCCATCAGGTTTATCTATAAGGGAAAGCCTAAAAAATGGGTTTGCGGCAAAGATATTATTCTTTATACTATAGGCAATATAGGAGTAGATGGCGCCCTTTATAAGGTTATGGAATTTTCAGGGCCTGCCATAGACAACCTTGATATGGATGGCAGGTTTTCCATGTGCAATATGGCTATTGAGGCCGGGGCAGCTACCGGTATTATTGCCGTGGATAAGATCACCCTCGATTATGTGCGCAGGGTGCAGAAGGCAAAAAACAAAACCGGTAAACACAGGTTAAAGAATCTTGATTTAAAGTCAGATGCAGGTGCCTGTTATGATAAAATATACGAATGGGACATTTCCCGGTTAGAGCCGGTAGTGGCCTGTCCGCACCTGCCCAGCAATATACAGCCGGCTGGTAAATTAAAGGGAGTAAAGCTTGATCAGGTAGTTATAGGTTCTTGTACTAACGGCAGATTGAGTGATTTAAGGATAGCGGCTCAGATATTAAAGGGGAGGCTGGTGAAAAAAGGACTGCGCCTGATTGTAATACCGGCTACCCAGAAGATTTATCTAGAAGCCATAAAAGAAGGTTTAGCGCGGGTATTTATTAAAGCAGGGGGGGTATTTTCTACGCCTACCTGCGGGCCTTGCCTGGGCGGACATATGGGTATTTTGGCGCAAGGAGAGAGGTGCCTTGCGACTACTAACCGTAATTTCGTCGGCAGGATGGGCAGTCCGCAATCCGAAGTTTATCTGGCGGGCCCTGCGGTAGCAGCGGCATCTGCGATTACCGGCAGGATTACGCATCCGCAGGAAGTGGCATAAGAAAATGGATTTATCCTAGGCAGTGATTTAGGCTCAAAGAAGCAGGTTTTTAGATAGGGAAAGAGATGATTATCAAGGGCAGGGTACATAAGTTCGGTAACGACATAAACACCGACGATATTATTGCGGCTAAATATCTGATTACTACCGATGAACAGGAACTGGGCAGGCATTGTATGGAAAATATCGCCCCGGATTTTTCTAAGAAGGTAAATAAGGGGGACATAGTGGTGGCAGGCAAAAACTTTGGTTGCGGTTCTTCCCGTGAACATGCACCTAGGGCGCTTAAGGGGTGCGGGGTATCTGCGGTGATCGCCCCTAGCTTTGCCAGGATATTCTTTCGTAACGCCATCAATGTCGGATTGCCGTTTCTGGAATCTGCTGATGCCGGGAAAATAAATGACGCAGACTTGCTGGAAATAGATTTAGCCGCGGGGATAATAAATAATTTGACTGCAGGGGATACCTATAAGACCGAACCTTTCCCCGGTTTCTTGCAGGAGATCATAAATGATGGCGGATTGATGAACTATATGAGGAAAAAATGTACAAAATAGCGGTAATACCCGGAGACGGGACAGGGCCGGAGGTCATCAGGGAAGGATTAAAAGTGCTTGATGCGGCGGCGAAGAAATACGGGTTTGCCCTTGAATCTAAGTTGTTTGACTTCGGGGGCGGGCGGTATCTTACTAGGGGTGAGGTCCTTGAAGATAATGATATTGAGGAATTAAGGAAATACTCCGCTATATATTTGGGTGCAATAGGGCATCCTGAGGTTAAGCCCGGGATCTTAGAGACAGGCATACTTTTGAAGTTGAGGTTTTCTCTTGACCAATATATAAATTTGAGGCCGATCAAACTTTATAACCCCGCATTTTGTCCTCTTAAGGATAAAAGTGCGCAAGACATAGATTTCGTGGTGGTGCGTGAAAATTCCGAAGGATTATATAAAGGGATGGGGGAATTCCGCGATAAGGGTACCAAGGATGAGGTGGCCATCCAGATATCCTACAATACGCGCAAGGGGGTTGAGCGGTGCCTGCGTTACGCATTTGAATATTGCAGGAAGCGCGGCAGGAGGAAGAAGCTTACTCTTTGCGGAAAGACGAATGTCCTTACTTATGCCTGGGACCTCTGGGAGAGGGCTTTTAAGGAGGTTTCTTTAGAGTACCCGGATATAACTACTGATTATGCGCATGTGGATGCTACGACCATGTGGTTTGTGAAAAACCCGGAATGGTTTGATGTGATTGTAACTGACAATATGTTCGGGGACATAATTACGGATTTAGGGGCTATGATACAGGGCGGTATGGGTATTGCCGCAGGCGGCAATATCAACCCGCAAGGCGTTTCTATGTTCGAGCCAATAGGCGGCAGCGCCCCCAAATATACGGGCCAGGGAGTAATAAACCCTTTAGCGGCTATTTGCGCCGCAGGGATGATGATGGATAATTTAGGCGAGACTAAGGCAGCCAGGGCAATAGAAGAGGCAGTAGTAAAAGTAGTTACCCATAAACTAAAGTCTTTGGGTGCAGGGAAGATGGGGTATACTACTAGCGAGGTTGGGGATTTAGTAGTAGATGTTCTGTGAAAGATAACGGTAAGGGGGACGGTTCTTGCGCTTAGAACTCATTGGTATAATTATGGTTATGAGCATAGCTTTATTAATGTAGCCCCGTCAGCTAAACGCTGCAAAAATTTGCTAAAATTTTTGCGCAGCTGCCGGGGTTAATTCGCAGACGGCCTTACGGCCTACGACTTATGTCGTAACGGGGGTGTAAAAACCGACACTCCATAAGTCGTCTGCTCATTAAAATTGTAGGAAACGATAACTTTGAGGTTGTCATAAGATGAGACGTTATAACGTATGCGTAGTGGGTATTGGCGCTGTGGGAATCGAAATGTTGCGGGTACTCAGACAGCGGAGATTCCCCGTTGAGCGGTTGAGTATTTTTGCCCGTTCTGCGCGGGATATTCAGGTTGACGGCCAGACTTATTCTGTAAAGGCGATTTCTCCGGATGCCTTTACCGGAGTAGATATCGCCTTATTTGCCGGTACCGAAGGGGAGAAGGGGGCGGCTGTGACCTTTGCCCCGGAAGCAGTAAAGAGAGGGGCCGTAGTGATCGATAACGGCGCGGATTTTCGCATGGACCCAAAAGTGCCTTTGGTCGTGCCTGAGGTCAACGCCAAAGATATCAAAAAACATAAAGGAATAATCGCTAATCCTAATTGTTCTACTGTGCAGATGGTGGTAGCATTATGGCCGATTTACAAAAAGGCAGGTATCAAGAGGGTTGTCGTGACCACCCTGCAGGCATCTTCAGGCGCAGGCAGGGGAGCGGTTGAGCAATTAAGGGATGAGGTATCCCGTATTGCAGCCGGGGGATTTATGCAGATAGAGGTAAAAGCAGATAATAAGGCTATGCCTCAGCAATTAGCTTATAATGTCTTCCCGCATATCGGAAGCTTCGGGGAAGATAACTACACCAGCGAAGAGTGGAAATTAGTGCGTGAAACCCATAAAATTATGCATGATAATAAGATCAAGATATCCGCTACCACGGTGCGGGTCCCGGTAAGGACAGGGCATTCTGAATCTATTTATATCGAGACCGCAAGGCATATTGAACCGGATATGGTGCGGCGTATTCTTTCTAAATCCAGCGGCGTAGTGGTTATGGATGATCCCGCCAACAGCCTTTATCCTATGCCTAAAGACGCGGAAGGCAGGGATGAGACCTTTATTGGCCGTATCCGTAAAGACCCTTTTGTGAAAAACGGTATCTGGTTATGGGTGGTTGCCGATAACTTGCGTAAGGGTGCTGCGAGTAATGCGGTGCAGATCGCCGAGTGTTTAATTAAAACAAGGTAGCGCCCGCCTAATGCGTAACCTCAGGCTGAAAATAGAATATGACGGCACAAACTATGCCGGCTGGCAGATTCAAAATGGCCTTCGTTTAAAATCTATTGGCTGTCAGAAAAAGACGCTCCAGGGGGTCATGGAAAGAGTCCTTAAGGAGATATTTAAGGACGACATACGTTTGGTTGCTTCCGGCAGGACTGATGCCGGCGTACATGCCTTAGGGCAGGCGGCTAATTTTAAGACTGATTCCAGGATTAACCTGGATAATCTCAAGAAGGCCTTTAACGGGTTATTACCGGATGATATAGCAGTAAAGAAGATAGAAGAGGTCGGCCTTGATTTTCACAGCCGGTTCAACGCCTGCTCCAAGATTTACCGTTATACGATATTGAACAGGGATTATCCTGCCCCGCTCTTAAGGAACACCGTTTATTTCTGCCCTCATCCCTTAGATGTGAACCTGATGCGCCGGGAGGCAAAGATTCTTTTGGGCAGGCATGATTTTAAGGCATTTCAGGGGCGTGCAAGCAAAAAAAATGGCTCGGTGAGGCATATAAAAACCCTGAAGATAATTAAAAAGGATGATTTGCTTTATATTGATATGGAGGCAAACGGCTTTCTTTATAATATGGCCCGTATTATAGCGGGGACATTGATCGAGCTGGGCAGGGGGAAATTCTCTGCAGGAAGCATGCGCAGGATTCTCTATTCCCGTAATAGAAGGCTGGCCGGCCCTACCGCGCCTGCCCATGGACTTTGTCTGGTCAAGGTCAACTATTAACCCCTAGCGTAGAAACTCTTTCAGCCTTTTTAATATAAGAAAAATATTTGACTTAAACGAGAAATATGTTATACTTACTTTTCTATGAATAAGACATATATAGCCAAGAAAGAAGAGATAAAAAGGAAGTGGTATCTGATAGATGCCAAGGATAAGATACTGGGCAGGGTTGCTGTCCGGGCTGCGGTCATACTGCGCGGTAAACACAAGGCGATATTCGCCCCGCATATGGATGCCGGAGACGGCGTCATTGTGATCAATGCCGCCAAGATCAGGGTGAGCGGCAGGAAGATGCAGCAGAAGATTTACCGGCGTTATTCCGGTTATCCGGGGGGTTTACGGGAAGTAAACCTCCAGACAATGCTGGAAAAGAACCCGGCTAATGTGGTAAGGTTAGCGGTGAAACGCATGCTGCCTCAGGGGCCATTGGGGCGCGATATTTTTAAGAAATTAAAAGTTTATTCTAACGATAAACATTCCCATCAGTCTCAAAATCCTTCTATATTGGAGGTATAATTAAACATGGAAGAATCAGCGCATATATTGGTAGGCAGGCGGAAAGAGGCAGTAGCCAGGGTAAGGCTTTCTGCGGGTAAAGGCAGTATAATTGTAAACGGCAGGCCCTATGATAAATATTTTATCCGCGAGACAGACAGGATTATACTTAAACAGCCATTGATTGCTACTAATACTGCGGATAAATACGACATCAACGCTAATATCAGAGGTGGAGGGCTCACTGGCCAGGCCGGCGCCTTAAGGCACAGTATTGCCCGTGCCCTTCTGGCAATAGACCCTTTATTTAAAGAGGCATTGCGTAAGAACGGCTTCCTTACCCGCGACCCGCGCATGAAGGAACGTAAGAAGTACGGCCAGAAAGGCGCACGCAAACGCTTCCAGTGGACAAAGAGGTAACGAGGACATTAAAGAATAAATAAGATCTTAAGATATTTATTATAAGATATTCCGGTCCCGCACTGAAGCGGGACTTTTTATTATATTTTTATTCTTCCGACGAGAAAAATACTTGACCTTATTCCCTTTATGGTTATAATGTTTGTATGACTTATAAAGTAAAAGATAAGCCCGAGAAAACAGGAGCAAAGATGATAATCAGGGTAGGGATCGTTGGGGCAACCGGGTATGCGGGAGAGGAATTAATCAACATCCTTTTACGGCATCCTCAGGTGCGGATAACCAGCTTATCCGCTAAGATCGGTAAGCCGCAAGATATATGCGCGGTTTTTCCCCGTCTTCAAGGCAGGATTTCGCTTAATTGCCAGGAGCCTGATATAAGGGATATTATTAAAAAATGCGATACTGTTTTTCTTGCGCTGCCCCATACTGTTTCTATGGGTATTGTCCCTTCTTTGTTAAAAGGCGGCAGGAGGGTCATTGATTTAAGCGCAGATTATCGCCTTAGAGACAGGCGTATTTATGAGAAGTTTTATCATGTTAAGCAAAAAGATAAGACTAACCTTACCCAGGCGGTTTATGGGTTGCCTGAGATATACCGGCTGAAGATAAAGAAGGCCAACCTTATTGCCAATCCCGGATGTTATCCTACTGCGGCCATACTGGCATTGGCCCCTCTGGCAGGTTTAGGCCTGGCAGATACCGATAGGATTATTGTGGATGCCAAGTCCGGCGTCACCGGGGCAGGCAGAAGGGCAAGCGTAGATTCTTTTTTTGCCGAGATCAACGAAGATTTTAAGGCCTATAAGGTAGACGCGCATCAACATATCCCTGAAATCAATCAGGAATTGTCTAAATTGGCGGGCGAGAAGGTAAAGGTGACCTTTGTGCCTCATCTGTTGCCTTTAAACCGGGGTATAATTGAGACGATATACGTCCAGAAAAATAAAAATGGGAAGTTCAAGGCGCCTAATCTCATCAGCCTTTACAGGAATTTTTATAAGAATGAGCCTTTTGTGCGCATACGGCCGCTAGGGTATTATCCCAGCATAAAGGATGTGGCCGGCACCAATTTTTGCGATATAGGGATTAAAGAGGGCCCGGGGTCTGTAATTATCATTTCCGCTATAGATAACCTCCTTAAGGGCGCTGCCGGCCAGGCCGTGCAGAATATGAATATTATGTATAAATTCCCAGAGCAGACGGCTTTACTATAAATGCCTGTCTTGTTGATAGGCAGGATCCTTTGGATTAATTCTTAATAAGATGAACTTATACAAAAAGGCTATTTTACCTGCTGGGTTTAAGGCAAACGGTGTATCCTGCGGTATAAAGAGAAAAGGCAGACTAGATTTAGCCCTTTTTTATTCCTCTCTTCCTGCTGTTGCCGCTTGCAGATTTACTGCTAATGATATAAAGGCTGCTCCAGTAATATTAACCAAGAACCATCTGGATAAGAGCGCTGCCTTTCAGGCGATAATTGCCAATAGCGGAAATGCGAATTGTTTCACCGGAAACAGGGGCCTGAGAGATGCGCAAAGTATCACAGAGGGCTTAGCTGATTTCTTGTGCCTTGAGAAAGAAAGCATCTTAATAGCCTCTACCGGTATTATCGCAAGAAAGTTGCCTTTGCTTAAGATTAAAAAGGCTATCCCCCTTTTGGTAAGAGGCCTTTGCGCAGAAGGCATAAATAAGGCAAAAAAGGCAATACTGACTACCGATACATTAGCCAAAGAAGTTACCATTAAATTCAAAATAAATAAGCAAGAGGTAACTATTTGCGGTATAGCCAAGGGTTCCGGTATGATTGCCCCGGATATGGCAACCATGCTTTGTTTTATTCTTACCGATGCCAAGATTACCCTAAAGGCACTGGATAAGGCATTAGGCAGTTGTGTGCAGGAGTCTTTTAATTGCATAACAGTAGACGGCTGCATGAGTACAAATGACAGCGTAATGGTATTGGCTAATAGCGCGGCGGAAAACGAACCGATAGATACACGCAGGCATTTTTCTGTTTTTAAGAAGGCGCTTTCGGCTGTGTGCCGGGAGTTAGCAGAAATGATTGTACGCGATGCAGAGGGGGCGACTAAGTTTATCCGGATTAAAGTTTGCGGGGCAGGGAGTTTTAATGAGGCAAGAAGGGCAGCCTTATATATCGCTAATTCCAGCCTTTTTAAGACTGCCATGTATGGTCAGAATCCTAACTTCGGCAGGATTGTTTCTGCCTTAGGGGCCTCGCGCATCGGGGTAAAAGAGAAAAAGATAAAAATAAAAAGCAGCCCTTTACATAAAAGAGATATCTCTATAGAGGTGCATTTGGGCAGGGGTAGTTCTAGCGCGTTAGTTTGCACTTCAGACCTGAGTCCGGAGTATATAAAGATAAACGCGGCATACAACTGAGGTTATGTCTTGTGTTTTATCCGTTATTAGAAAAGCAGGAAGGCGGATCTTTAGCTTATGGAAGATGCGATTAAGAAGGCGGATGTCTTAATAGAGGCCCTGCCTTATATTAAGAGATTCCACAAAAAGGCCGTTGTTATCAAATACGGCGGCAGTATCCTGGGAGATGAGAAGATCAGGAGAAGCGTGCTGGAGGATGTTGTCTTTTTGAATTTTATGGGATTAAAGACTGTCCTGGTGCACGGCGGAGGCCCGAATATCAGCGAGCGCATGCGCAGCTGTGGGGTAAAGAGCGAGTTTGTAGACGGCATACGCGTTACCGATGCCCAGACCCTGGTATTGGTAGAGGAAGAGCTGAAACATTTAAATGAATCCCTTGCCAAAGAGATCCGCGAAATCGGCACAGAGGCCGCAGGATTAAACGGCAAAGATAAAAAGATAATACAGGTCCAGAAGAAAAAGGCGGAAGTGGATTTAGGCTTGGTAGGCCAGATCACCGGCATAGATACCGAACCTATACAGGAAGAATTAAAGGCAGGGAAGGTAGTGGTGCTTCTGCCGATGGGCAGAGGTAAAGATAATTTGATTTATAACGTCAATGCCGATGAGGTTGCTTCCTGGGTCTCGGGGGCATTAAGGGCAGAAAAATTAGTCTTGTTGACTAATGTCAAGGGGATCATGCGTAATGTCGATGACCCTAATTCTTTTATCTCTACCCTTACCACGGAAGAGGCAGTAGGCCTGATCAGCGAGGGTATCATTCAGCAGGGCATGATACCCAAGGTGAGGGCATGCATTGAGGCTTTAAAAAGCGGTGTCAGGAAAACCCATATTATCGATGCCCGCATACCGCATAGCCTGTTACTGGAGATATTTACCGATCAGGGCATAGGTACTGAAATCGGGCATTAGTTTAAGACCATGGTTATCTTAAGCGGAGATTACAGAAACGGGGTAGTGAGAAAATGAGGTTATCAGAGGTATTTGATACTTATAAGGAATATATAATGCCGACCTATACAAAGACCCCTGTTGTTTTTACCAAAGGCAAAGGCGGCAGGCTTTGGGATATACACCATAACTCCTACCTGGATTTATTCCCCGGATGGGGAGTAGGGAATCTGGGGCATTGTCATCCAAAGGTTATGCAGGCAATCAGGGATCAAGTGGGGAAATTGATATTCATCCCGAATAACTATTACCATATCCCCCAGGCAAAATTAGCTAAAGAGATCGCCTTCTGGTCGTTTCCGGGAAAGGTTTTCTTCTGTAATTCCGGAGCGGAAGCAAACGAAGCGGCAATTAAGTTCAGCCGCAAATTCGGCAACGGCAGATATGAGATAATTACTTTTGAGAATTCCTTCCATGGCAGGACAATTGGAGCACTTTCTGCTACTGGTCAGAAAAAGTACCAAAACGGATTCAGCCCTCTCCTGGAAGGATTTAAGACGGTAAAATTTAATGATATAGCAGCGGTAAAACAGGCAATTACGGATAAGACCGTGGCGATAATGCTGGAATTAATCCAGGGTGAAGGCGGCATTAACCTGGCAGAAAAGGATTTTGTGCTTTCTTTACGGGATATCTGTAACGATAAGAAGCTGCTTTTGATTGTAGATGAAGTCCAGACTGGTATCGGCAGGACCGGGAATATGTTTTGCTACCAGAATTACGGTATAAAGCCTGATGTGATTACTTTAGCCAAGGCATTAGGCGGAGGCCTGCCTATCGCGGCCATGGTGGTAAAAAAAGAAATAGCGGATATTTTAGGCGCCGGAACGCATGCCTCTACTTTCGGAGGCGGGCCGGTTGTCTGCAGGGCATCCTTGGCAGTGCTCAAGGCCGTGCAGAAAGAAAAGTTATTGCAGAATACCCAAAAGATGGGTATCTATTTGTCCCGGAGGCTTAGCCTGTTAAAAGACAAGTTTTCTATTGTAAAAGAAGTAAGGGGGATGGGCCTGATGTGGGGGGTGGAATTGGATATCCCGGGTAAGGTTATTGTAGAGGAGTGCCTGAAAAGAAGGCTCCTGATTAACTGTACCCATGAGACGGTACTGCGGTTAATGCCGGCGTTGAATATTACTAAGAAGGAGATCGATAAGGCGATAAACATATTGGAAGATGTATTACAAAATACGCAACACCATAAGGCAGAATAAAACCATAGCTAAAAAGATGAAAAAAGACCTGATTTCCATAAAAGACTTGAGCGCGGAAGAAATAACGGAGATTTTTGACCTTACCAGGAAGTTGAAAAAGAATAAATCTGCCTTTGTAAGAATATTGGCAGGCAAGACCCTGGCGTTAATATTTCAGAAACCTTCTAACCGCACGCGTGTTTCTTTTGAGGTAGGGATGTATCAGCTGGGAGGGCATTCTATATATCTGGGCCCGGAAGAGATAAATTTAGGGGTGCGGGAGGCGATAAAGGACGTGGCGCGTACCCTCTCGCGGTATGTGGACGGGATAGTCTTAAGGACCTTTGCCCATAAGAATGTCTCTGAGATGGCCAGATATTCCAGCGTCCCGGTAATCAACGGTTTATCGGATTTCTCTCATCCCTGTCAGGCACTGGCAGATATATTTACCGTCAGGGAGAAATTTCCTAAGGGGGAGGCCCCTTGTATAAGCTATGTTGGGGACGGAAATAATGTCTGTAATTCTTTGATTTATGCCTGTGCTAAATTAGGCATACCATTGCATGTGGCCACACCTAAAGGATATGAGCCGGATAAGGCTGTTTTTCAAGAGGCCTCAGGGCTTTGCAGAAGAAAAAAAGTCGTCTTGAGGTTGTTTAATAACCCCAGGGATGCCATAAAAGGGGCGGGGGTGATTTATACCGATGTCTGGGCGAGTATGGGGCAGGAAAATGAGGCAGCAGCGCGCAGAGATATTTTTAAGGGTTTTCAGGTTAACGCCAGGCTGCTTGCCCTTGCCCGTAAGGATGCGATAGTCATGCATTGTCTTCCGGCCCACAGGGGGGATGAGATTACCGATGAGGTAATTGATGGCAAACATTCCGTTGTCTTTGACCAGGCGGAAAACCGGATGCATGTGCAGAAGGCGGTATTGATTAAACTGCTGCGCAGGAATTAATATTGCTCAGGTTGCTTAACAGGAGATAAAATTAAAGAGGAAAGGCAGGATATGAAGAAGGTGGTGTTGGCTTATTCAGGGGGCCTTGATACTTCATGTATTGTGCGCTGGCTGAAAGACCGCGGATTTGAGGTCATTTGTTTTGTCGCGGATTTAGGCCAGGGATTAGGCCAGGGAGAAAGTTTTACTGCCATAGAATCGCGCGCCCTGGCTGCAGGCGCCTCCAAGGTATATATAAAAGATTTACAAAATGAATTTGTCGAGGATTTCATCTTACCCGCTATAAGGGCGAATGCCTTATATGAAGGGAAATACCTTTTGGCTACGGCCCTGGCTAGGCCGCTTATTGCCAAATATCTCGTTCAGATAGCCCACCGGGAGAAGGCAGCTGCCGTGGCTCACGGCTGTACCGGAAAAGGGAATGACCAGGTAAGATTTGAGGTAACCGTCGGCATATTGGATAGCCGCCTTGAGATCATCGCTCCGGTAAGGGAGTGGGAATTTAAATCCCGCGAGGAAGAGATAGAATATGCCCGGATGTATAATATCCCTATTGACGTAACTAAAAAGAAACCTTACAGTGTTGACCGTAATATCTGGGGCATCAGCATTGAGGCAGGGGTATTGGAAGACCTGGAACAGGAGCCTCCGGAAGACGCATATTTAATTACTAAGGGCCCCACGCATATAAACAGCTATCCGAAATATATCGAGATATATTTTGAAGAAGGCGTCCCCAGGAAGATAGACGGCAAGGCAGCTAAATTGAAGAACCTAATCAGCGCATTGAATGAAATCGGAGGGATGTACGGGGTGGGCAGGGCGGATTTAGTGGAGAACAGGCTGATAGGGATTAAGTCCCGGGAGATTTATGAAGCGCCGGCTGCCACCATACTTTACGCTGCCCATAAAGAAATAGAAAGCCTGGTCCTGGACAGGGAGCTGTCGCATTTTAAAGAAATAATCTCGCTTAAATATTCGGAACTGGTTTATTACGGGCTTTGGTATTCTCCCCTTAAAGAGGCGCTGGATAAATTCATCTGCTCATACCAGAAATACGTTACCGGTTCGGTAAGGCTGAAATTATTTAAGGGCAGTTGCATACCCGTGGCCAGGAAATCCGTCCATTCCCTTTATAAAAGAGAACTGAGTACTTACGGTAAAGACGATAAGTTCAACCAAAAGTTAGCAGAGGGTTTCATAAGGCTTTGGGGGATGCCGTATAAAAGATAAGCTGCATTCCGGTGATTTGCGGCATATACGGCAGAAGTAAGGAGTTGAGAGATGGCAAAATTGTGGGGGACAAGATTCGCTAAGGCTACCAGCGCCTTGGCCGACAGGTTTACTTCCAGTATTGCTTTTGATAAAAGGCTGGCTGTTTATGATATCTTAGGCAGTATCGCGCACGCCAAGATGCTGGGTAGACAGAAGATAATCCCCGGGAAGGATGCCTCAAATATTGTCAGGGGGCTGAAGGGGCTGCTTGTTGACCTTAAAAAAGGCAGGTTTAAGTTTGACCGCAACGCAGAGGACATACATTCCAATGTCCAGGATTTATTGTTGAAAAAAATCGGCCCGGCAGCGCACAAGCTGCATACCGGCCGTTCCCGTAATGACCAGATAGCCCTGGATGTGAAAATATATTTAAAAGAAGAGGCGGCCTTGGTTACCAGATTGGTCGCATCTTTGCAGAGGGCGATATTGAAATTCGCCAGGGCCGATAAAAGGGTGATCATACCCGGATATACCCATTTGCAGGTAGCACAATGTGTTTTATTAAGTCACCACTTGCTTGCCTATATAGAGGCCTTGGAAAGAGACAAGGAAAGGCTCAAGGATACGTTCAAGAGGACAGACCTTATGCCTTTGGGCAGCTGCGCGCTTTCAGGCACCAGCCTTCCTATTGACCGGGATTATGTGCGCAGGGAATTGGGGTTTACCGGCCTTACGGATAACAGTATAGACAGCGTAAGCGACAGGGATTTTGTGATTGAGATGCTGGCATGCCTTTCTATTTTAGCTATCCATCTTTCGCGTATTGCCGAAGATTTGATACTCTGGTCCACAAAGGAGTTTAATTTCCTGGATATTGATTTTTCTTTCTGCACCGGATCCAGTATTATGCCGCATAAGAAAAATCCGGATGTGCTGGAATTAATCCGGGGCTCGGTAGGCAAGATCCAGGGTAATCTTTCCAGCGTCCTGATATTAATGAAAGGCCTGCCGTTTTCTTATAACCGCGACATGCAATTGGATAAGCCTCCTTTATTCGATGCCATAGACGCGGTAAAAGACATGCTTGGTATCTTTATTCCGCTTTTCGGCAATATAAGGGTCAATAAAGAAGTAGTCGCCGCAAGGCTGATGGATGAATCCCTGTTTTCCGTAGATATCGTAGAGCACCTTATTAAAAAAGGCCTCTCTTATCGCCAGGCCCATGATGTGGTGGGCAGGTTAGTCAGGGATTGCCTGGATAAGGGCAGGAAGATATCAAGCCTCAGTAATGAGCAGCTAAAAAAATATTCCCCGAAACTGGGTCCTGAGGTAAGGGGCATACTTGATGCCTGGGCATCGGTCAACCTGAAGACTTCTTACGGCGGGACTAACTCCAGATTAGTTGCCAGGCAATTGGAGAAGTGGGATAGAAGGCTCAGATTGTAAAAATTGATATGCACGATTTTAAATACAGGGGAAATTCCCTTTATTGCGAAAATATAAATATACGGGATTTAGTGCGCCGTTTTGGCAGCCCGCTTTATATCTACAGCTATAAAACCCTCACCGGGCATTTCCTGAAATTAAAAGACGCCTTCAAAGAAATCAACCCCCTGATCTGTTATTCTGTTAAGGCCAACTCTAACTTGAGGATAATTAAATCACTGGTTGATAAAGGCGCGGGCTTGGATATTGTCTCAGGTGGTGAACTTTACCGTGCCTCTCTGGTCAGGTGTCCTTACAAAAAAGTAGTATACGCCTCTGTCGGTAAGACGGACGCAGAGATCAGTGGGGCGATAAAGAAGGGGATATTATTCTTTAATGTAGAATCTTATCCGGAACTTGAGAATATTGACCGTATCGCAGTCTCTTTAGGCAAGATTATGCGGGTGGCTATACGTATCAACCCTGATGTAGAGGCTGGTACGCATAAATTTATCACCACCGGGAAGATTACCAATAAGTTCGGCATAGATTTTGATAATGCTTATAAAATACTCAGCTCAGGCAGGGATTTCCCCTCTCTTGACATATGCGGGCTGCATATCCACATAGGGTCTCAGATTACGAGGGGCGAGCCTTTTGTTTCAGCCATAAAAAAGACGGTTAGTTTTATCAGGCGCCTTGAGAAAAACGGTATCCGCATGCGTTATTTAAACATCGGAGGAGGCCTAGGTATTATTTATGATAAGGAATCTCCTCAAACGGCATTAAGATTTGCCAGAAAAATAGTGCCCTTATTAAAGATGAGCGGCATGAAGATAATTATGGAGCCGGGCAGGTTTATCGCAGGCAATGCCGGCATATTGGTTGCCCGGGTCTTATATGTAAAACCCAGTCCCCGTAAGAAATTTATCATAGTAGATGCGGGGATGAATGACCTTATCAGGCCTGCCCTGTACGGGGCCTTTCATAAAATATTGCCCGTACAAAAAGAGAAAGGCAGGATAAGGCGGGAGAGGGCGGATGTGGTCGGCCCTATCTGTGAAAGCGCAGATTATCTGGCCAAGGATAGATTATTGCCCGCAGTCAGGGCAGGGGAGTATCTGGCGGTAATGAGCGCAGGCGCTTACGGTTTTAGCATGTCCTCTAACTACAATTCACGCTGCAGGCCGGCGGAGGTTTTAGTCAAGGGCAGTAAGGTATTTTTGATCAGGAAAAGGGAGTCTTATGCGGATATAGCCCGCAACGAATTAACCCCGCGAAGATTTACTCATAGAAAAAAATGATAAAGATAGGTTTTGTCAAGATGGTTGCCAGTGGTAATGATTTTATAGTCATCAAGGATATCACAGGTCTTAAGGCAGGAAGCCTGCGCTCTTTGGCAAAAGAGGTATGCGCCAGGAAATACGGGATAGGGGCAGACGGTATGCTTCTTCTGGAGAGGTCTCGGCGTGCGGATATACACATGCGCATTTTCAATGCCGATGGCTCAGAGGCAGAAATGTGCGGCAATGGGGCCAGGTGTGTTGCGTTGTATCTAGGGCGGAAGGCCTCTTCTATTGAGACAAGGGCAGGGATAATCCAGGCTAAGGTTATTGGCTCTCAGGTAAAGATACACTTAACCGTTCCTGAGGGCATGAAAACGGACATCCCTCTTTATATTAACAACAGGAGATTAAAGGTAAATTTTATTAATACCGGAGTGCCGCATGCAGTAATCTTTACCGAAGGGCTGGAGAAAATAAATGTAGCGGATATAGGCAGGCAGCTGCGTTTCCATAAATATTTCTCACCGCATGGCACTAACGTAGATTTTATTGAGACTATAGGCAGGCAGTCCATAAAGATACGCACCTATGAAAGAGGGGTGGAGGGTGAGACCCTGGCCTGCGGCACAGGTTCGGTTGCCTCAGCCCTCATCTTTGCTCTAAAGACGGGCTTACGTGCTAAGATATCCGTGCATACGGCAAGCAAAGAAGTGCTTTTCGTGGAGTTTAAATATACGACAGGTGGATTTAGAGATGTCTGGTTAGAGGGCAAAGCCTGGGCTGTATTTAACGGATGCATAATAATTGAGCGCAGGAGGGGATGATGATAAAGGTGTTATTAATATTGCTGGGGGTTTTGTCCCTATGGTTCATAGCTGTTTATAACAGCCTGGTATTCTTGAAAAACCAGGTTTTAAACGGATGGAAGCAGATAGACGTTCAACTGAAAAGAAGGCATGACTTAATACCTAACCTGGTTGAGACGGTAAAGGGGGCGATGAAATTCGAGCAGACGACCCTGACTGAGGTTATCGAGGCGCGTAATAAGGCTATTGCAGCAGGGGGGATAGCCGAGAAGGCCCAGCAGGAAAATGTCCTTAGCTCAGCGCTCAGGCAGCTTTTTGCCCTGGTAGAAAATTACCCGGATCTAAAGTCCAATGAAAATGTAGCAAAACTGCAGGAGGAACTAGTTTCTACGGAAAATCGCATTAGTTTCGCGCGGCAGTTTTACAATGATATTGCTACTAAATTTAACATCCGATTGCAGACATTTCCGGTAAATATGATATCCGGCATGTTTAACTTTAAGGGGGCGGAATTATTTGAATTGGCGGATGCTTCGGAAAAAGAACCCCCCAAGATAGACCTGAATATCAAGTAGATAAGGGGCTTATGAACATATATGAACAGGCCCGCAGGAATAAGACCTGGACATGGGCCCTGGTGTATCTGTTCATATTTATTTTTCTTTTTCTCGGGCTGGGGCTGGATTATTTTTATGGGATAGGGGCAGAATTCCCCGTTTTTACGGTAATCGCACTTTTATTAGGTATAACTTATGCCTATGCCGGATACAGACTGGGAGATAAATTCATAATTTATTCAACCCATGCCCGTTCCCTGGATTTGAATAACCCGAAACAAAAGCAATGGCAGAATGTGGTAGAAGAGATGAGTATTGCATCCGGTATCCCGCTGCCAAAGACCTATATAATCGATGACCCGGACCCCAATGCCTTTGCTACGGGCAGGGCCCCTGAACATTCTTCCCTGGTTGTTACCAGGGGGTTAATCGATGTTTTAAATCGCGATGAAATGCAAGGGGTAGCCGGGCATGAAATAAGCCATATAAAGAACCTTGATATAAGGCTTATGCTTATAATCGCAATTTTGCTTGGTTCAGTTGTCCTTTTGGCGGATTGGGCGGCGAGGGGTTTTTTCATGCGCTCGCGGCGCGGCGATAGAAGGAATCAAGGCAGCCTGGGGTTGATTGTTTTGGCCATATGGCTGGTTACGGCGATCTTAGCGCCTTTGTTATCCCAGGTTATGGCTATGTTTGTTTCGCGTAAACGCGAATACCTTGCAGATGCCTCATCCGCTGAGTTGACCCGTAACCCATTAGGCCTGGCTGCTGCCTTGGAGAAGATTGAGGCAAGGACAGGGCCTACGCGCTCTATTATCCGGGGCACTGCCCATATGTGTATCAGTGATCCCCGCGGTTATCCGGTTAATCAAAGACAGGGGCGGCTGGCAGATTTATTGGCCACACATCCGCCGGTAGAGAAACGCATAGAAGCCTTAAGGCAGATGGCTTATGCGTAATAAAAGAAAGAGAGGCAGGTAATGTTCAGGGGCTCGATTGTAGCAATTGTTACGCCTTTTAGAAACGGGAAGATTGACGAGAAGAAATTAAAGGAATTGGTAAAGTTCCATGTCAAAAACGGGACCGCGGGGATTGTTCCCTGCGGGACTACGGGAGAGTCCGCTACCCTTTCCTGGGCTGAACATGAGCGGGTTATTGAGATTACTATTGAGGCTGCTGCGGGCAAGGTGCCTGTTATTGCCGGGACAGGGTCTAATTCTACCGACGAAGCTATAATGCTCACCAGGCAGGCGGCCAAGGCAGGCGCAGACGCCTCACTTCAGGTAGCACCTTACTATAACCGTCCGACGCAAAATGGCCTGTATGCCCATTTCCGCGCAATTGCCGGATCCGTGGATATACCGATCATACTTTATAATATCGCATCGCGCACCGGGGTGAATATAGAACCTGAGACAATCTCAAGGCTCGCCTGCGATTGCAAAAACATAGTGGGGGTAAAAGAGGCTTCAGGTAATCTTGAGCAGATGTCCCGCGTAAAGGCATTGTGCGGCAAGGATTTTGACCTTATATCCGGAGATGATAGTTTGACACTTCCGGTATTAAGCATAGGAGGGGTAGGGGTTATTTCGGTAGTGGCTAATATTGTGCCGCGCGACGTAGCGTCTTTAGTGGCAGAATTTGAAAAAGGCAATATTAAAAAGGCAACCAGCCTGCATTATGCGCTTTTTCCTTTAATCAGGGCGATGTTTATAGAGACTAACCCCATACCGGTAAAGACCGCAATGGGCATCTTGAATATGTGCCATCCGGATTTAAGGCTGCCTTTGACAGCCATGTCTGAGGATAATCTCCTCAGGTTAAGGCGGGCACTGAAAGACTATGGCTTGGCTAAGCCATAAGAAAGATGGAGCCCCTAGTCATCCGTGCCCATAAGGGCGCGGTTTTTAGCCGCGGGGTATAAAACTTTAAAAAGGAGATTTAATGATTAAGTTAGGCATCGCAGGTGTTTGCGGAAAGATGGGCAGGAGGATATTTGAACTGGCATCTTCTGACCGGGAATTCGAAATAACCCTGGCGTTGGAAAGAAAAGGAATACCTGCTATCGGCAGAGAGATGGGGAAGATAAAGATCTCTTCTTCGGCAGACGGGTTATTCCTGGTAGATGTCTTTGTGGATTTCACTACCCCTGATGCCGTAGAGGCGAATTTAGACTATGTGGCGAAATACCGCAAGGCCCTGGTTTTAGGCACCACCGGATTAAACGATACGCAGTTGAAGAAGGTTGAGGAGATATCCGCTGTCCTGCCGGTAGTCTTTTCTCCCAATATGTCAATAGGGGTAAACGTTCTTTTTGAAGTTTTACCTGAAGTGGCCAGGAAATTAGGCAGGGATTACAATGTAGAGATTATAGAGGCGCACCATAAAATGAAAAAAGATTCCCCTTCGGGCACTGCCAAGAAAATGGCTGCTGTCATTAAGGAGGCTGTGGGAAAAGAGGCACCTGCGCACTCCGTACGTTTAGGCGATATTGTGGGAGACCATACCGTAATATTCTGCGGTAATTCCGAGCGCATAGAAATAAAACACCAGGCGCATTCGCGGGATTTATTCGCCCTGGGAGCGCTTAAGGCTGCGAAATGGGTATCAGGTAAGGCTGCCGGTTTATATTCAATGCAGGATGTTTTAAAATAACCATAGTGATTAGCCCTCTTTAAGATGGCCCAGGCTTAAAGATCTGGGCATGCTTTGAGAGCGGTATTGTTCATATCAAGGAGAGCGATATATGTTTAGATTATCAGAGAAACTGGCCTCGCTTCCGCCTTATCTTTTCCTGGAGATTGATAAGGCTAAAAGAAAGGCCAGACAGGATGGCAGGGATATTATTGATCTGGGAGTAGGCGACCCTGACCAGCCTACCCCTCGGCATATAATCAGGGCGTTAACTGAGGCTGCCAAGGATCCGGATAACCACCGCTATGCATTAGACCAGGGGATGCTAGATTTACGCCTGGCCATCGCTAAGTGGTATGCCGGGCGTTTCGGCGTAAGGCTTGACCCGGAGAAAGAAATATTGCCCTTAATCGGCTCTAAAGAAGGCATCGCACATTTTCCTTTGGCATTCCTGGATAAAGGGGATTATTCTTTAGTGCCTGACCCCTGTTATCCTCCTTATAAAGGAGGTACGATCTTGGCAGGCGCCAGGCCCTACCTTATGCCTTTACTTGAAGAGAATTCCTTTTTACCTGATTTAGAAAAGATACCTTCTTCTATCCGCAGTAAAGCAAGGTTAGTGTATATAAATTATCCAAATAATCCTACCGGCGCTGTAGCGGATAAATATTTTTACCGCAAGGTAGTTGATTTTGCCTCAAGGAATAAGGTTATAGTCATTTCTGACCTGGCGTATTCAGAAATGGCATACGATGGTTTCAGACCGCCTAGTTTACTGGAAATTGAGGGCGCAAAGAGATACGCTATAGAATTCCATTCGCTTTCTAAGACCTACAACATGACCGGATGGCGCATAGGCTGGGCCTGCGGCAACGCGGAATTAATAGGGGCGCTGGCTAAGGTTAAGTCTAATATTGATTCCGGGATATTTTCTGCTATTCAGCTAGCCGGGATTTGCGCGCTGCGCTGCGATCAAAGATATATCAAGGATATGTGCCTTATCTACAGGCAAAGGCGGGATGCGTTGGTTAGAGGCCTGAAAACCCTGGGTTGGCAGGTGGATAGCCCTAAGGCTACCTTTTATGTCTGGTCTAGGGTTCCCAAGGGAAAAAGTTCCATCTTGTTCTCCAGATTATTATTGGATAAGGCTGATATTATAGTTACCCCAGGAGTAGGTTTTGGTAAATACGGAGAGGGCTATATCCGTATGGCGCTTACCGTAAGCAAGGAAAGGATTACCGAGGCAATAAAACGCCTGCGTAAGATATTCTGATGGTGAAATGTTATTTGGGGATAGGTTCAAATTTAGGAAACAGGAGAAGAAATATAAGGCTAGCCCTGGCAAGAGTTAACTCACTTGAGACAACAAAAGTGGTCAAGGTCTCCAGGCTTATGGAAACTGAGCCTATTGGAGGGCCCGGGGGCCAGGGTAAGTTTCTTAACGCAGCAGCAGAGATTGCTACTTCGCTTGGTCCGGTTCTTTTGCTTAGGAAATTAAAGGAAATAGAAAAAGGCCTGGGCAGGAAGAAGGCCATACGTTACGGCCCCCGGCAGATTGACTTAGATATCATTTTCTACGGTGACAGGGTAATCAATACTCCCGCGCTTAAAGTGCCGCACCCTAAGGCCTTTGACCGGGGTTTTGTGATTGAGCCTTTACTGGAGATTTTATGAGATTTATACGCACCGCAGGAAAGATGCGGGAATTCTCTCATGCAAGGCGCCTGGGGGGTGAAACCATTGGTTTTATCCCCACCATGGGGGCCTTGCACGCCGGGCATATCAGCCTTATCCGTCAGGCACGCAGGGATAATGATACGGTAGTGGTCAGTATATTCGTTAACCCTGCGCAGTTTAGCCCGCAAGAAGATTACCTGCGTTATCCCAGGAATATTAAGAAAGACGCTGCGCTTTGCCTAAGGGAATCAGTAGATGTTTTATTCTGCCCTTCGGTTAAACAGATGTATCCTGCGGGCTATAACACATACGTTGAGGTAAAGGATTTAAGCGGTGTCCTGTGCGGAAGATTCCGGCCCGGGCATTTTAGGGGTGTTGCTACGGTGGTAGCCAAGCTGCTTAATATCATTACTCCTGATATCGCTTATCTGGGCAGAAAAGACGCCCAACAGGCATTGATTATTCAAAGGATGGTCGCGGATTTGAATATGCCGGTTGAGATAAGGATTATGCCGACCTTGCGCGAAAAAGAAGGCCTGGCCATGAGTTCCCGCAATGCCTATCTGTCTTGCGAAGAAAGAAAGAATGCCGCTGTTATTTATCAGGCATTAAAATCCGCCCGGGGGTTAATAAAAAGGGGAGAGCGGGATGCACAGGCCATAATTAATAAGATAAGAAAGATTATTAGCGGGAAGGCGCGCATACAATACGTATCCATAACGGATGACAGGACTTTAATACCTCTGAAAAGGATAGATGGTCCGGCCCTGGTTGCCATAGCAGCCTGGGTAGGTAAAACAAGATTAATTGATAATATTACGGTTAAAAGGTGAAGAATTATGTATAGGAGATTAAGGGTGGGGATTGTAGGGTGTGGCGCAATAGGCTCTTCTCTGGCGGAGGCGGTGCGGAAGATTTTTTCTGCCCGGGCGAAATTATCCGGTCTTTATGATAAAGATACTGCTAAAGCTGTTAAGTTAGCCTGCCGTTTGCATGAGCGCAGCCTTGCCCTGTCCGGTATTTCTGCTGTAATCGATAATTCGGATTTAATCATAGAGGCGACCTCTGCCGCCGCATCCTCCGGGATTGCTGAAAAGGCGCTGACTGCCTCTAAAGATATACTGGTTATGAGCGTTGGGGGGATAGCCGGTTGCTATGAAAGGTTAAAGGCTTTGGCAGAAAAAAGAAAGGGCCGTATATTCATACCCTCCGGGGCTATCTGCGGGATGGACGGGCTAAAAGCAGCTGCATTGACAAAGATAAAAAAGGTTGTTTTGACTAGCCGTAAGCCCCCGCAGGCATTTTTAGGTAATCTTTATTTATCCGGGAAGAAGATAAATCTTCAAGGTATAAGAAAAGAAACCATCCTTTTTGAAGGTAATGCCCTTCAGGCAATAAAGGCCTTTCCGCAAAATGTCAATGTGGCAGTTGCCTTGGGCCTGGCCGGCATAGGACCGAGGCGCACCATTGTACGCGTGGTAGCCTCTCCGGGCCTGAAAAGGAATATACACGAAATAGAAATTTCATCCGATGCCGTAAACATATTTACGCGCACGGAAAACAAGGTACATCCTGATAATCCCAAAACGAGTTATCTGGCGGTATTATCAGCTGTAGCAGCCTTAAAGAATATTCTGGGGTATGCAAGTATCGGGACTTAAGAAAATTTAAGATGAAAGGAGGTGAAGAATACTATGGCAGAGAAATTGGTAAAACTTGGGGTAAAAAGGCAGAAGGGTTACCTTTACTATATCGATAAGCAGGGCGATGTCTCTTGCGCCAAGATGGCCAGAGGCAAGTCCAAGGGAGGCAGTCCCAAGAAGGTCGTCAAATGCGGCATCAAGAGAAAGGTAGGTTACCTTTATTTTCTTGATAAGCGCGGCGATGTCTCTTGCGCCAAGATGAAGAGAGGCGGCAAGAAAAAAGGCAGGAAATAACAAGGGCGGTAAAATACTACCCTCTAATAATTCGCTAAATTATATTTAGTCAACGTTAGAGGGTAGTATTTTAAGAAGATGAGATTACATACCTTACGCTGGATCGATAAATACATAGGGTTGTTTTTGTGCTTTGTCTTATTTTGCTTCCAACGTATTATCAAATTGTTTGATTTTCTTCCTTACAGGCGCAGCCTCCCTAAACCGGTAAGAAAAATACTGATTATAAAATTCTGGGGATTTGGCAGCATAGTCCTGGCGTTGGATTTTCTGCAGCTCTTACGTAGAAATTATCCCCTTGCCCAAATATATGCTGTTACCTTAAGGCAAAACCGCAAGATCTATGAGATGTCGGGTTTGTGCGACGGCATAGCCGATATTGATATAAAACAAATGCCCCTTTTCTTGTTTGAGCTCATCAGGCTGGTTTTTTTTATAAGGAGGTCTGCTTTTGATGTTGCCTTTGACCTGGAGTTTACCTCAAGGTTCTCCGCATTCTTTACTTACTTAAGCGGGGCAAAGAAACGCCTGGGTTTTAAATATTCCGGTGCCTGGCGGGGTGCATGTTTTACCCAGGAATTAGCATTCAGCGAAGAGAAGAAACTGCGTCATTCTTATTTGGACCTGGCAGGCCTGTTGATCAGAAACATTATTTTGCCTGATGAGCGGATCATTTTAAGGATAGAACAAGCAGCAAGGTACAATATAGAAGCTTTTTTAGACGAGAATGGGCTTATTGGGATTTATCCCCTGATAGGCATTAATATAAATGCGGGAGAACTTTCATTCCTCAGGCGTTGGCCAAGGGAGTATTTCGTAGTGTTAGCGCAGGAGTTAATAAGCAAATATAATGCCCATCTTATCTTTGTGGGTAGTAAAGAAGATGCCCCGTATGTGTATGAAACACTAAAAATGGTTGGTTTTCCGGAAAACGTCCATAGCCTTGCCGGTAGGGCCCCCTTGCCGGACTTGGCCAATTTATTGGGCAAGCTGCATTTATTTATTTCTAATGATAGCGGTCCTTTACATCTTGCCGTATATTTAAATATTCCCACTATTTCTTTCTTCGGACCGGAAACGCCCCTAATTTACGGGCCAGAGGGGGACATGCACATTGTTTTCTACCGCAATAACCCTTGCAGTCCATGTATGCGCGTTAAAAACTATAAATATTCCCATTGCGATAATGACCAGGCTTGCCTTAAAGGTATAACGCCTGCGGATGTCATTGAGGCAATAGCAACAAGGAGAGTCTTGTCTGGCGCCCTATGAAAGTTTATTTAGTCAACCCCCCGGCCTCATCCGGAAGAAAAATAGTCAGGGAAGGCAGATGTATGCAGAGGAAGGGCGCATGGACTACGGTCTGGCCTCCGGTCACCCTTGCTACTATGGGGGCTATGCTTTTGGAATCCGGGGTGCAAGTAAAATTAAGCGACTGCATAGTAGAAAATATAACCCATAGGGGGTTAAAAGAGAAAATCTCAGCTTTTTGCCCTGATCTTTTGGTTATAAATACAGCCACTACTTCGATAGATTCAGACTTATGGTGCGCTGAGTCAGCTAAAGAGGTATCAGCAGGCGTAAAGACCCTCGCCTTCGGCCTGCACGTGACCATGCTTGCAGATGAAGCCTTTTTAAAACAACCGTCTTTAGATTTTGTTATACGGGGAGAGCCTGAGTTTTGCCTGGATGAACTGGCAGGTGTTTTAAAGCAGGAGGGGGAGCATGATTTAACTGGCATAAACGGCCTTTCTTACCGGCAGGGCCTTAAGATAATACACAACCCGGACAGGGGCTTTGACGTTAGCCTAGATAGACTGCCTTATCCGGCATGGGAACTTGTTAATATAAATAATTATCTTCTGCCTTTATCGCAGGAACCGTTTTTACTTATTGTAACCTCCAAGGGGTGCCCGCACTCCTGTCTTTTTTGTCCGGCAAAGCCATTTTACGGAAGCAGCCTGCGTTTAAGGGACTTGCGCAAGGTGGCTGATGAGATGTGTTATGTAAAGGAACGGTTTGGGGTCAGGGAATTCTTGATTTGGAGCGAATCATTTACTGAAGACAGGCAATACGTTATAGCGTTATGTTCAGAGATAATAAAGCGCAGGTTAGGGGTTTCCTGGGCATGCAACAGCCGTGCGGATAAGGTCGACTTAGAGATGCTTAAGGTCATGAAACAGGCAGGCTGCTGGATGATCGGTTACGGTATTGAGTCCGGCTCTCAGGAAGTCCTGGATGCCTCCGGTAAAGGTATTACGGTCAGGCAGATTGAGGATGCGCTGCGTTGGGCAAAAGAGGCAGGTCTTGAGGTTACGGGACACCTGATATTCGGCCTGCCGCAAGAGACATTGTCCAGCGGCCTTAAGACCATAGAATGGCTGGTGAAATCAGACATAGACTTTGCCCAGATTTATTCTGCCGTGCCCTGGCCGTCTACTCCTCTTTACCAGATTGCCAAATTAAAGGGCTGGCTTCTAAGCAGCAACTGGGAATTGTATGAGCAAAACCATTATATCCTTGATACCGGTAGTATCAGCCCGAAAGAAGTAAAATATTTACGCCGGCTGGCAGCCAGGCGTTTTTATTTTTCCTGGCGCAGGATATGGCGGGTGTTTAGAAAAATAGATTCTTTTAAAAAATTATATATCTTCCTGAAAGCGATACGGGAATTCATAAGCTGGTTATAAAAAACAATATGTCTATGCAAAGGTTCCTCTGGTTAAAAACAATTCTAATCCTGCTTTTTATTTCCTGCGTTATCTACGCCAATTCCTTAAACGGCGATTTCATCCTGGATGACCAGACCCTTATCGTGCATAACGAATATATAAAGCATATACGTTCCCTGCCTTTGCTGTTTACCACGCAGGTATTTAAATCTTCTACGCTCAGCATGGAGGCAACCTGTAATTACTACCGCCCCGTACAAACCCTTTCCTTTGCCCTGGATTATTTCTTATTCGGCCTGAAGCCTTTTGGTTATCATTTGACTAATGTCCTGATGCACTCCTTTACCGCCTTCCTGGTGTTTTTGTTTATCTTGGGTTTCTTTAAGGA
>JBAZLB010000013.1:0-20824 GCA_041650495.1 Candidatus Omnitrophota bacterium
CTGCGATACCTGCCACGGTAGATAACAAGACTGCATCAAATCCATTTAATCCGGTAATTAAACCAACGACCAAAGCAACAGCTGCCAATACGCCAAGAGCCAGGGCATACGACACCTGTGCCTGTCCTTGCTGGGTATCGGCCTTTGGAATAACCGGTGCCCAGATAATTTCTTCTACGTGTTTTTCTCCTGTTCTTATGTTCTTTAAATCTAACCTAACCCCTGCCGTGGTTAACTCCATGTCTGCATTAAAGAATCCCTCTCTGGCCTTTATGACAATCTCTTCAATAAAAGGATACATAGCTAATATCTCTTCCTTAGAGGGAAATTCTGTTTTAGCTAAGATACCTGCGTCATAATAGACAAATGCCCTTATGTCTTTTACGCCTTCCTGCTTTAATCTTTCAATAATTCCATTAAATACCTTGTAAGGTTGTCTTGGGTCATCCCTTAGCTGGCCTTGACGGATATGGGCCAAAGCAAGAATAATTCTTCCTTCCCTATCTACACCCTTAATTGCAAACCCTGTGCAGGTTGCAATATTATTTGTATATAACCTAATGTCATTTTCTTGCTCACGGTCAAACCAAATAGTAACAGCCCGGCCTTGGGAGACGTAAATATCTCTTGGTATAATTCCGGATGTTTCAATCTCCCTGCTATTTGTCCTTAAGTCCACCCTCTCAACTAACGCCTCTTGACCCGCCTGGGCTGGATGGGATTGAACCGGTTTGCTAGTTTGTGCTTCTTTCCCGGCATCGGAGCCATCACCCTGCGGTAAAGAACGGATTCCAGATACGCCATTAACCAATGCAGGTTTTGCGCCATTCTGAGATTCGCCCTCTTTCCCGGAGGATTTCTTTACGCTGCTCTTGCCTGCCTGCTGTAAAAGATGGGTTAAAGGAGATACTCTTCCCGCTGGTAAACCAAGGATGATACGGCCCTCTTTATCCTTACTTTCAGAAGGCAGGCGCCCTAATGCCTCCTCCCAACTATCTCCCCTACCTGCCCTCACTACGTTATAATCTACTGCGCTTCTAACTGCTGCCCTCACCTCCCACTTATCATTCCTATACGTATAAGACTGTATAGCATCAAACTCATCGCCAGTTACTATCTTCTGGATAAGCACGCTGGGAACTTCCTTTGCCGCGGCAACTCCAACCTCAGATGCACTATCCCCCAGTAACATAGCATATAAAGTCTTTAATGATTCCTTAAGTGTTACCACCTGCAGATTCATAACCGCTGGATTTATCCTGATCTGCCCGGTCTCCCTTATCTCCAGAGAACGCACTTCCAGGTCTGTCAGGCATGCTGTAACAGTAGAGGCTAATGCCGCGCGGACCAGGACAGAGCCATTCATCGCCAATAACCAAATTAAGGAGACAAGCAGGCCCTCCTCAGATAAAACAGAAGAGCTCCACATTCTATATATTGTTGAACCGGCTATATTCTTAAAGAAGTCCTCACTTGAGGTAGTATCAATAAGGTAAGAATTCTGGGCAATAGCTTCAATAAGGAACTCAAGCAGCGGCTGGCGCATGCCACGCGGGTATTTCTCCCAAAGTGCCATAGCAAGCTCAATCTGCTCTGCGCCAATCCAAACCTCATCCTCTTTTTTAACGGATAAATCTGGCTCTCCCCATTCATTCAGCTCATCTAACGCCATATGCATAAGCTTATATTCAGGCATAATATTGATAACAAACGGATGCAGATGCAGCCAGATATGGAAATATTTCCTTAATAACGGCGTATAATGGGATACGGTCTTCACCCAGCTCAAATACTTGACATCCGGGCCTTCAACAGTATGTATCTCTTTCAACATCATTCTTAAAGATGCCCGCGCCTCCTTTTCCGCCCCTGTTTCCTTTTCAATGCCTCTGAAGAAATTAAGATAGGCAAATACGATCTTATAATAATTCATAAAGGAGGTTGGCGAGCCAAGATCCATATATGGCCGTATCGCCACTATTGAAAATGAAAACTCAGCTACTTGAACCAATGCTACCGGTATATCTAAGGTATCAACCAGGAGAAAACACTTATGGAGCATCGGGTCAAACCCTGTGAATGCCGACCTTAACAGGCGCTCTACTGAAGGTATATTTGCGTTGATTTCCAGGGCCGCGCAACCGTTGTTAAAAGGACGTTCACTGCTAACGGCAAACCCACCATACGCACGCCTGCCGGAAGAAGAAACAACAGCGCGGGTTTCTTGTTCAATTACCTCTTCTCTCTCTGTAGCCTCTTTTAGGCCCGCGGATTCAATACGCCTTTCTATAGCCATTATGGAACGCCGGCACTCTTCAATGAATACCTCCTTAGACACCTGCATACTATTATTACCCGTCACATTTAATGCCGAACGCAGCGTCTTTCTTCTGGCGCGCGAAGCAGCATCTATCGCCTTATTGAAATAACCGAGTGAGCGCTGATAATCCGAGCGGTTACGGTAATACACCGCCAGGGATTGATACTTGAAGGCACTTTGCCCTGCTTCATCATTCATATACTGATTAAGAGATGCTAATATAAAAAATACCAGATAGGTGATAATAGGAAGGCTTAAGAAACCGGCTACGGTGAAAATCTTGCTCGTAGGAATAGAGACGCCGCTTGATGCAAAGAACATCTTAATGCCATAGGCGCCACTGAATGCAAAGATTAATAATAATGAGATACCTATGGCAGACTTTACCCATTTCTTTGAAAATAAATTCGGAGGCGAATGACCAGATACCGCAAGCGGCACCAGCAGGCCTAAGGCGATTAATATACCCGCAACCACCGGCCCGATTGCGCCGCCTACAGCTAAATTTGAATTCGCTGCCCTTGCTACTTCACCTGCTGCACTCGCCGCCACTTGAGCAATGGGTGCCTGAGGAAGAACCGCATCAGGTGCCACCCTTGCCGCCGCTGCAGCGCCGGCAGGAAACGCCATAGTCGCCGCAAATACTGTTACCGATAACACCGTTATGATAATCGCAGCTCTTCTTAATGACTTAGGCATATTCTTGAATACAAGCTGCGCAAAGACGCTAACCATCAGAAGGCTCCCTGCGATTAACGTAACAATCGTCCCGCTCAATAATGTTGCCGCCATTATAACGAGTACCGCTATGGGAACCATGAATAGCTTCACAGTCAAGGACATGGAATAAAACTCGCCTTTAGCCACTGCTTTTCTTCTCAGCGCAGGTTGCGTTGATATTACGGCATTTGGTTGCTTAAGGCGCTCCACCCCATAAATAAGAATAACCGCTCCCAGTACGATAGCGGCAACGCTCAGAAGATTGAAAGAGAGCACTACCGGCGCAAGAGTAGAGACGCCATACAGCACCAAGACCGCAAATGCTGCGACATTCACTAGATGTGCTGCGGGACCTGTAATATACAAGGTCTTCACCCCCCATAACCCAAGAGGCCTCAAGACAAAAGAAAATATCCCCTGTTCTGCCTGATATACCTTCTGGCACAGCTTCATGCTCTCATGAGGACCCCATATCAGAAGCGTCATAAAGACAGCGGTAATTAAAGGAATTAAACCATATACCATGGGAACCATGATGAATCCGCTCACCAGCCCCATCACCAGGGCAATGCCTACGACAGCGGCCATTGTTAAGCCGGCTGTCATTCGATAGACCCCAATAGAGCTGACTATCCTTCTCATCTTTGCATTTGCTGATAATGCCCGCCACTCCGTGGAATTTTCTCTTTGAGCTATTCTTGGAATTGACAAGGCATGCTTGACTGACGTTACGCCAGTATCGACTTTTTGCGCCAGCCAGCGATTCACTTTACCGTGAGTAAAAATCTCTATAAGAGTCGCTACAATAACCAAACCTCCCATTCCTAAGATAACTCCCTGTGCTACAAGCCAAGCCACCCCCTGCGCTACATCGGTAAAAGAGGATGCCTCCTGCGCTAGCGGATTAACTCCCGCATGGGCAACGAAGGCAAGATAGAGAGCGCCGGCTGCCTCAACCACAACAGGAGAGATGAAGAAACACAGCGCTGCCAAGATTGCCGCCAGGCAGGCTATACGAGAAAGAGGCAACCTGCCCATTACTTCTACCTGAGCAGGACGAGCTTGTTTGTGGACACCATTGCTGCGCACCGGCTCCCAACCTGTTTGAACAGGGTCTTGGGCAATTTGTTTCATCCCCCTAATCTTTAAATAGGCATAAACAGGAGCCATTAAGGTGAGGCCGACAACGCAATGACTAAATGGCATACTTAATACCGGGATACCTCTTAACCAATTAACAATACCGGTAATAGAAAATTCAAGATTATTGCTGCTGGCGGTAAAACAGGCAACGGCCATATTTAATGAACGCGATTCAGCTACAGCGAATGTCATCTTCCTGCCTTCTTTACTGCCGTATGTATCTACCAGCCATTTTTCAAGGCGTAAAAGCTCTCTTACGTGCCTGCCGCGTATCTTAATAAATTCACCCCAGCTTTTTGAGGTCTCGTATTTAACCACTGCCTCGCTTACAATAGCTATTTTCTCCGGCCCGACTAAAGCGGATAAAGCGACATCTTCATTACCCATCTTCTCCGGCATGCCTTTCAGGTGCCCAAGCGCTTCCTTATTTGCCATATAGCCCATCCCGGAAACAAATCTCATGAATAACCCCTGCCCTCTCGGAGCCAGCCACCCATAGCCGTAATAAACAAATGTTTCCAGTATACTAAACAGGCTATTTGCTCCTTCTCTTGCGGTTATATTGCTTCCGGCAAGGACAATACCATCATTATTGCTTAAATGGTTATAGAGCGCTGCAATCGCTGATTCCGACCACTCTACTTCCGCATCGGAGAATAAAACCCTGTCAAACCTGCCGTAGTATGCCTCTTCTGTATATTTAATTAATGCCTTTATGGCATTCGGCTTACCAGCCTTAGGTTCGTCTATGACCTCTATAGAAATCCTATCTTCATTATTCCTGCCCGCGAAATCTACCACTACTTGATGCGTATTATCCGTGCTGGCGTTATTGCAAACAACAATAACCACTCTTAATTCGGGGTGCTGAGCCAATAAAACATTAGCAGAAGCCACAATTGTGCCTAAGGTATGCTGAATTGAGGCCTCTTCATTCCTGGCTGCGATAAGGATAGGTAAAACAGGTATATATTTACCTGTTGATTTCTCAGCTGTTCCGGCTTTCGTTAATCCACTTCTTTCTTCTACCGCTTTTTGAACAAAAGTGAACACGTGCCACATAAATTCATCAACCCTTACCCCCTTATTATATATTTCACAGGCTACGCCCTTAAGTTCTCCAAGCATTAATGGGTCCCTGCCGGCACGATCCATAGCTTTACTAAATAAAAACTCAAACTCCGTTCTATCGGCTTCAGAAAATTCCGGATAAATCCCCGGAGCCTCTTTAATCAAACTTAGCATTTTAGCCCAAGACAGACGGAGAGTTATTAAAAACGGATCATATCTTTCCCCTTTTAATATATCCATTAAGCTTAGGCCTTGTGCATATATCTCCGTTAACACTGCCTGGCCATCAATAATCTCAATACCTATGCCGCTCTTTTCAATAATCGGAATAATGCCTGCCCTTTCTAAATCCGCAAGGACTGCCTGATGGTTCTTGGTATGCCTGAAAGAATCTTTTATTAAACCGCCTATGCCGAATGGATCATCTTCTGCACCGGATAAGGCCTTGCCTGCGTTTAGATCAACTTGAATAGAATAAGAACCGCAAACTACATTTTCATCATTAAGCCACCTATGCCACTGCCCGCTCCTTGCATAACGGCCCGACTCTTTAAGAAAACTGAACACAATCTCTTCTGTCTCCGGGGTAAACTCAAGGCCAAAACGGTGCCTGGCGATAATTGCCTGCCATACAGTCGCCAACCCTATTTCTTGTTCAATGGCCCCTACCAGGCGCAATTTCCCTTCTTTCAGGTCGCGGATACCGTTATGTTCATCGTGCACAGCCCCTAAATTTGAAATACCTATGTGGTTTATGGACAATGCTGCTGAAGAAAGACTCCAGGAGCCACCGGATAACCTAGGACTCATTGTATAGTTACCCTCATGGTCAATCAACCCGAGTAAATCTATCCATATACCTTCAGGAATTACTGCCGCAGCATCCATAATAGAGCCTAATTTTAAGCCGAAACACGCCTCAATTATGTTCAATATTGCGTCCATCTTTTTCTGTAACACCACCAATGTCGTATGCCTTATCTGCCATTCAATATAAGAATCTATCTGCCATCTTTCTCCGGTAAAAGGCATCTTTGTGCCATAGGAATCTCTTAAAACAAAATCTCCTGCAGCACTATGCCATTTTACAAGGGCCGCCAAGTCTTTAAACGCCGCTGTCCAGCGCCTGAAACCATATATGGTATGTCTTAACTGCGCCACGTCTTCTTTTAAATCTTCTTCCTGCCATTTCTTAACCGGCGTATTATATTTATTCTGCTTATTCAACAGTCTGGCGATTAAATTCTGCGGCTTGCCATGTTTAAATATATGTTCTGCCTCTTCTTGAGTGTAAATAATCCCATATAATGCCTGCCATTCAGCCTGTAGCCTTTCTAAACGGCTTATGCTGGGCCTGACCACTATATCTATATCCTCTCCTTCAGGAATCCGGGTCTTACCTAAGAATAAATCCCTGACAGCCCCTCCGAAAACAAATACCTCACCCATACTGGCAGGAACAAACTTTAGCGCCTTTAAGAAATCTTTTACTGTTCCATCGGGAAGCCCCAGGATATCTATATGTTGTTCAACTACCGGCGTATGGCTGGTGCCAGTGTCCTCTCTTAAGGGCTCAACCGCCGCTACCGCTACTTCCTCTACTGCCTTATTCCCCCTTAAACCATAATGCGCCTTTACCAGACAGATAACGCCTAATATAACCGAGCCTAATGACAAACCTAAAAGACCGGTATGAGCCAATAGGAATGCTGATACAACGGCTGGGCCTATGTAGCCTATAAACATCCAGCCAACCATACCTATCGCCACCAGGGCGCTGAGGATAATCCCATATTGCAGGAGCCCCTGCCCTTCCTGGTTCATAATAGCCGCAGGCACAGCCTTGGCATTGCCAGAGCCAACTACAGGATAAAACTCACCTCTTGTTTCATGGATGAAAACAGGCGATAAACCAAATGCCCCGAATATGCCGATAATTATATAATATACCGTATAGTAGAACGCGCTTCCCTTTGATAAAAGCCCAGAATGTAAATCCCCTGTAACTACAGGCTCTTCTTTATCAGGGATAGTCATCTGGGCAAAATGCACCTCGCCTATCTTAATGCCTGACTTCCATGCCAGCAGGGCTATCTTTATGACATCCACTATCACTTTAATATTCAGTAAAAGCCTGTTCCTTATCCCCGGCAGAGAATAACCTAAGTTAGAATAATTCCCCGCGGGCCTATCCTGCACATAAGATAGCCCGTCATGGGCAACATCAAACCCGCAGGCAAAATAAGCGACCGCCTCTTCCCCTAATTGCTCTTTTATCATTTTTGTTAATATCCTTACCTCTTCTAAGTAAGCATTGATGTTAATAAATAAGTTCCTGAAATATATCTCATCCAGGCTTCCTGCGTCCAGTAAAGGAAACCCGACAAAATCATTTGTAGTCTCATTGTATATCAAGCCAACAGCCGCAAAGGCATTCTCAACTGTAATTACAATACCCCTATCGCGTGCTTCTTTCACCAATTCTACCAGCGCGTTCCTTTCCTCAGGTGTCTGCCTACGCCCGATATGTATTACGGCAGAACAGGCGCCCATTTGGGCTGCTGTTTCCAATGCCCGCATAAAATACGCAAAGTCTTCGGCAAAGCTAAGGTCCCTTATCACGCCGTCAAAATGACCTGCGCACCAGGGCAAGTGCACCTTGATTTTCACGCCGTTTTCTTTGGCAGCACCTTTTATCCCCACTAATAAATCCTTATATTTTCTTATCTCCTCAATCTCAGGCAACGGTTTAATCAACCAAAGCATATGTTTATTTAAATCTGTCCTGGCGTCTAAGGCAATTTCTATTACCTGGTATGCCCTGCCTTTTATAATCTCCAACACTTCCTTTAATATATCTTCTTGGAACAGCCCACTTTTCAATGGCTGGGCAAAGGTAAAGGAAGGGCCTTCTTTGGCCGTGATTATCGCCCTGACAGCTAATACTACCAACACTGCCGGGACGCCAACCAACACTAAGGCAAGGGCATTGGTCATGCTTAACAACATAAAGGCCAGGCCAGCCGCCAAAACCACAGCCACCAGCTTAAGCGCATAGCCTAAATTAATCTGGCCTTGCTCTGGAACTATCCCTAATACATCAGCGTGCCTTGCTAATAACCCAGCGTTGGAAGTTATCGTGCCATCTTGATTCCCTTGCACGGTAACTACTCCTGCATCCCCTACCCTTTCCTGGTTTCGGATTACAGTCTGTAGTTTCTGAATATTGCCGATTAACCAAGTTATACAGGAAGGCGAACTGTGGCCGTAAGCCAGAAGCAATTCACGCACAATCACCCTGTCCGCTTCTATATTTTCTACTATACCAATTCTGCGACCGCTCTTCCCATATCTCACAATATCTCCCTGTTTTAACTCCGAAGGCACCGTATCCAAGAACTTAACAAATGGCGAAGAGCGCAACGCATCCACGACCTTCAAAATTGCGCGGTTGCTAAGTAAACCTGTGCGTATAACCGCTATACTCTTATTTAAAAGCGCGGCTGCTGTTTCTGTATCACACAACCCGGATGCTTCCCTTATCAGCTTTCTAGCCGTTATAATCGAAGTTAATCTTTCTCTTGATACAAAGAACAAGATTGCCAATTCTGCCACAAAAGTTGCTGCTATGGAATATTCAAGCGGCACTCCCCCATGAACAAAGGCATAATAATAATCTCCTTGCCCCATAGATAAACTAAGTAATGCGTAACCAAATGGAGCTGCCCCCAGGATTAAAGATATATACCTAAAGAGGACTGCGCTTACAAAACGATAATTAGTCAACAGCCGAGCCGTTACCGCTAATATGAGCACTACTGTGAAATAAGAAAACGCATCCCCGGCTAAATACCATACCGCCCATGCAAATCTTGCCCCGAATAAAGCAGAGAAAGCCCCGGCAATCATATTAGGCGTACCCATATTATCAGGGATATAATACCAATTAGAAATAAACGTTATTACAATGTGCCCTTTTGCGTTCTCAAACAAAGCATAATGGGCAACTTGATGCCCGATTTCATGTGCCACGCCATAAATAACAATGGCTAATAACAGCGATAAGACCAAAGACAGACTGGCGTAAAGGGCCCTGGCAAAAGAAAGACGATTAGCAACAAAACTCTTTATGTGGGGATACTCAAGAATGATTCCAAAACACATAACGCCAAAAGCTGCCAACAGTGCTGGTAAATCTTTGAAAGAGATATCTGCCAGTCCGCCGGCTGCCTCGGCTATGCTGGGGATGCCAAAGAATACCAGTCCAGCCGCCAAAACCACAGCCACCAACTTAAGCGCATAGCCTAGATTAACCCGGCCCTGCGCATGTAATGCTAAATTGCCGGAAATAACCTCCGCGATCAAATTAAAAGCTAAATGGATATACCCGCTAACCAAAGCTCCCTGGATAACGGAATAGCCAAAGCCATACACTACGGCACAATAGCTTCCTGCGATCAATGCCGTTCCCAATAGTCTAACCAGATTAGCATACATCATTTTCTTTGAACTTAGGTCCAAGTGTATCATCCAGAAGACCAGACTGGTGAATATGGCCGTTTCCAATACCGGTAAGCCAAAAATTTCAGCTGCGACACTAATGTAAGCAACACGATAAACCCCTTCTTCCCAAATAGGCGCCAAGAAGAATCTTACCCATTTCGTGGAATTTTTAGCATAAGAAAGTAGTAATAGGCTAGTTACAAAAACACCCAAGGTTAACCAGGCCAATTCCATAGGAAGGTATGCCTCTTTATAGGCGGCGACAAACAAAAGCCCGATGCCAAATACAACATGTACATGCGATTTAAGCTTTTCTATAACGTTTAACGCATATGTGTTGCTTAAGTTCCCGGTGAAAATACCTCCAACGGAGGCCGCAGAAGAAGTATCCTGCGGCCCCTTAGTTGGATGGAATATTACCAGTAACTGTGCGGCAAGAGCCGTTGAACCTGTAAACAGTGATACCGCGAGCAATTTCACGCTGGATAAACCTCTGGATAGTGTCTGCGTCATACGGATGAAGAGCCTCCCAGCTTGCAGCGATACCGTTACGCGTATATACCCGGCCGTTTCCAAAAGCCAGGAATAAGCGCGTTTTGTTCCCGCCGTTTTCCCTTGCGCAGGCAAAGACAGTATCCTCTTCGCTGAAGACAACGACATGGTCAAGACTAAGCGTAGAATACCTGATATCTGCAACCATCTTACACCTCCTTGTTTTTGTTGTTCCATAGGCTGGCTGGGGGTCATCCTCTGGGGAAAGAGGAGCAGCCAGCCTATGGAAACAACAATAGCCGCAAGCACAGCACCTGCCACGGTAGTCTGTATTTGCGGCTGGGTTAAATTTTCCAGTAATTTATTGATAAAATGCGGTAAGCCTATATATGCGCCTAATTCATGGATTATTGTCTTGATTAACTCTTGGGAATTGTTCAGGTAGGATTCATTGATAAATAAGCCTTTTGCGGGGATGATTAAGCCGTATGCTGCCTTTGACGGCCCGGCGCGTGTCCTGCCTGCTTCTTTAATATACTCAAGGAATGCATCCACCCTGTGGCCGGCCAGCCTTCTTAATACGGAAAAAGCTAATGTATCTTCAACGCCGGTAAAATCAATTCTTACCGCTCTATAAGAACCCCAATCATTACGTATTCTTGTCTGCTCTGCTGATATTTCCTTATTTGAAACTCCATTAAACCTGCGCGCTGAGTCTATCCTTGTGCCATCGCCGTTACCTGCTCCGTTATTTCCTCCATCATACGCTGATGTCTCGCCCTTTGAAACTCCTGTATCGCCAGCTGTGTTTCCAGGCTTTTTATCTGATTTTGAAACTCCCACATCTCCAATCTCTCCATTTTTTCCTCCTTTTTGTATTACTTCCTCATCCGTTACTGACCCTGTTTGAGAATTTGAGGAAGCACCTGGAGGACCTTGAGGCCTGTGGGCTTCTATACCATCTTCTTCACTTGCTGCTTCTCCGCCTGTATCTACTAAAATAACGTCTGCCCTGGCAGTTATTTTACGCAGTGTTTCCAATAACCCCTGAGAAATATGCCCGGCTAAAATGACCAAAACCTGCAATGCCTGAGCCAATATCCTGGCTAAAGTGTGCGAGAAGGAAGCGTTTTCTTTTATTCTTCCCGGCAATGAGAAAACGGTTTCTTTATTATTCCCTGCAGCAACCCCACCGGATACCGTACTGACAGCTTCGGTCAAATCCCTGGATTCCGGCATTTTCCTATCTTTAGATAAAACCCCTGCTGCTGTCATTATGGCTGTTCGCGCAGACGCAGAAGCAGCATCTCCAAAAACGCCGCATTGTCCGCATTCTCCAGAAGTCTCATCTGACCTTCTTCTCTCTATATCAGAATCCCGATATCCACCTATAGTATTTCCACCTGTTGTACCACTAAAAGTATCCTTTGCCATCGAACCGATAATACCATCAACATCTTCGGCAGTAATACGTCCATCCCTATCTGCTTCCACGGAAATCTCACCAGACTCTACAGCAATACCGGAAGCTTCTGTGGTCACTTCAACAGTTTTTCCTGCCTCAGGCGCGAATAACACTGCCTCAATCATCTTTTCTGCAGTAAGCGTAACTGCCGAATTAAAGCCCCCCACAATACCACCCGGAACCGGAACAGTAGGATCAAAAGAAACGCCCTGAGCCACCGGAACGCATACAGTAATAGTCCTTTTCTCTGCATTAACCTCTATTAGCGATGAACCGCTCTTTAACATTTCCAGTATGTGTGGCGCTCTTTCGTATAACGTAAGTGTTCTTTCCTTCCTACTGACTACAACATCATTAAAATCCTTAGGATGAGCCACATATAACTCTATATGCCAGTATTGCTCCCCCTTAAGCCACGGCCCAATAGATTCATTTTCACCCAAAAGATCAATTCCGCCAAGCGTCCTAGGCCTGCCCCATAATTTCATTTCTTTAATATCAATATGTCTAACCGGAACAAAATACATATCAGGCTCAACCTCTCCATGGCGATATCCGTTATAACAAGCCATCTTTTTGCCTTCTGCTTTAAGGATCTTTATAGTATCTTTTGTATTATCAGCAATCATTAACGCTGACTTTGTAGGATTTATTGCCTCCGGATCGTTCTCGTGTTCTTTGTTTGTCATATTTACATCGGAAACTCCGTGTAATCTGATACCCATATCTACTGCCACTATAACTAATAATAAAGCATCATCTCTACCAGAAAGCCACCTTAAGTTCGCGTACAAATAAGGCAATTCTCCGCTTTCTAATTTATGCCTTAGCCATTTAATCTTACTCAACCAGTAATAACCTATTTGCGCTTTTTCCATCCCTATATCATAATATACCTTGCGGCTGGCAAGGTATTTGTATTCCTCTATCTCCTTAACTATATTCGCCTGTCTGATAAAATCCTCAAATGCCATAAACCCGCCTGTGCTTAAATCATGGTTACCCACTACCCGCGCCACCTCATCCCAATTATCTCCTACTTCTACCGTAATAACCTCAGTTATTAAATCATTGATTCCTAATGCCGGTAGTCTCCTAAGTATATAAACAATAAACCATGCTAATGTTAATCTGAATGTATGTATTTCAGTAAAAGCTAATACTTCGGAGCTTTTAATAATATCAATTAAATCAGAGATAGGATCTCTATGATCATTTCTATTACTTCTATCAAATATGCCGCCTAAAATACTCTCATCATAAACCTCCGAGCTATTCCTTCTTACTTCTCCTCTTGCGGATTCAGAGTCAGTTGCAGAAGAAGCATAATTTCCCTTATCGCCAATAGTTTTCTCATCACAAAGTTCCGAGCTATTCCTTCTTACTTCTCCTCTTGCGGATTCAGAGTCAGTTGCAGAAGAAGCATAATTTCCCTTATCGCCAATAGTTTTCTCATCACAAAGCTCCGAGCTATTCCTTCTTACTTCTTCTCTTGCGGATTCAGAGTCCTCGGCAGACCTAATTTCTGCGGTAGGCGATGATGTGGGCAGCAAGCGTACGACTCTCCGACTCATTAAGGCTAAACCACCTGCCTTGATAACGGATATAAGCGCATCCTGTGCCCTCATCAAGAAGAAATAAGGTGCCTGTGCTTGTGACCGCAACCACCTGACTGCTGCGGTTAACAGTGATAAGGTGGTCGAGTTCAAAGCCGTATTCCATGCTTTCAGTATATGTTCTAGGGCAATCCATACTTTCACTCCTTTTAAGGAGAAGATTATAAAGCCTGCAATTATTACTAAACCAAATATAGCCAAAAATACTGGATGCATATTAGAAATGTAGGCTGCTACTGCCGGAGGCCCGGTAGTAAACGGCCAGGAAACCCCTGCCGCATAATGGAATCCTAAGGTAGAATCCAAATATGTGCCAAATAAAGTCAACATTCCCAACGTACCTATAATATTGCAAGCAATCCTTGGGCCATTATTGCTGCCTGTGTGATCAACAGGCCCAAGCTGGGTGTCGCCTGGTACTACAAAAGGAACAACGGGCAAAGACAAAGGTTCCCCGGTATTGCTACCTTCAGTAGCAAGGCCAGCCGCTAATTGAATTATACCGGCCTCCATATGTTTCTTCCATAATTCCTGGGCTTTGCCGCTTGCCCTGAATGCCTGCATAAGGCAAACAATACCTTTATTATTTAAAAATTCCAAAGGCAAATTAACCAAGGCATATATATAATCCCCTGCTGCGTTTGGCCTCGCCTCCTCTGATCCGTCAATTATAGAAAATGCGATCTTTCCGTCAGCTGTTTTTTCTAAGGTTAAGAATAATTCTATTTCCCCGACACTATCCTGAAGGGCAAAGGAGAATTTATGGGCAGCCTTCATTTCCTCCATTTGCGCAGGGGTTAATTTGGCATCGTAGAACCTAAGTGCCTCATCCAACCTAAGTGCCTCATCCTCGTTACCTTGGAAATTACCTGCCAGTTCCGTAAGGCTGATTTTGCCTAATATATAACTCCTGACTCCCTCTGCCTTTGCAAGCTCTAAAGGCAGGTCTTTAATATCCCATACGCATTCCTGACCTTTTACCTCTGTTATCTTGGATTCTTGACCGTCAACTGTTATATACCTTATCTCTTTACCGTCTGAATCTAACGCTGTCCTGGATATTTCGGGGGCTTCATAGAAGAACACCGGGACGCTTACGCCTTCATCGGTTTCTATGTTTATCAACTGCGCATCTTTAAATTCACTACTACGTATGATATCTAACATCTTATCCAGCTCCTTAGCTTCCGTATCGGATATGCCTAAATCATATAGGGCTAAGGCCTTCCTAAAATCTCCCTCCAGGTAATCATCGGATATCTTATCAATATCCGCCAGGCTGATAAACGCACCGCCGTTCCTTAATTTATTGAAGGCGCCTTTTAACCCTGAAGTCAAGATACCCTTGAATTGGCCAATGTTTTCCCTTTTAGCCCACCCTAATAAGGTGGTTATCCTGGTTTTATTTGCTCTGTCTGCTATGCCTAATAATTCCAGGTTTCCGTAAGCAGAAACTACCTTGCGCACATCTTCCTCTCCCCAACCTAAGAACCTGGCCATTATTTCTACACGGGAAACAGCTGAATCTTGGAATAACTGGACTGCTCCCTTAGGGACAGATACTGCCCTTATTTCCCCAAGTCTGGGATAAGCGTTAGCCAGGGCGCGGGCAGCCATTTTATACGACAGGATATTATATATAGCCACTACCCTCATAACTAATTTATAGACTGCACGGTTGAAGGAATATAAACCCGCTAGGCGGGAAGAGTAAAGCCGGGAACTATCTGATGCCTTAACCACGTTTTCCTGCGCTGCTTTCATCCTGTTGTTGGCCCCTTCAATACGCTCTATAACTTCACTCAACCAATCCAGGCTATCTGTACCATTATTAAGTAAATCCAATACCATTTGAGCTACCCTGGTGTTGTTTATATATATTGACCTTAAGCCCGCAAATTTATCCAAGGAAAATTCCGTTATGCCATAGGTTTGTAATACCTTGGCCAAGCCGATAATATTCTGAAGGTCATCCGTTGCGGAATATAACCTGATTACACCGCCAGCGGTCAAGGTGAAAGCAAGTCTGTACAGTACTGCCTCTGATTGCCAATTAATACCATTAAATATACGTCCATCTTCCCCTAATGCTTCTTCCATTGCTTCTTCCATAATTCCTGAAATGTAAATAGACAAGGCCCGGCGCTCTTCTTCTTTTGTTTCTTCTAATCCCTTGACAGAGGCCGCCAATATCTTACCTATCTTAGTCCATCTCAGGTTTGTATTATCATAAATCATACCTTCTTCCATCATTTTCGTTACCAACTGGCTGTTCCCTTTTACTGATACAGGCACCGCTTCTTTAGTCTCCTCTTCGGCACCGCGCATAATATCCATCCTCTTCTGTAAATCAATAATTGCCTCTTTTATGTCTTCATCGGATATTTGCTGCTGCCGGCTCATTGCCTGATAGCAATGTATGATATTCGCTTCTATCTGGTATTTGGCGTAAACATCAATCATATGCTGTCTTAACGCGACCTCCGCTTCCTGCGTTGCCTGCCGGGAAACTTGTTGGGCCTCCTCAACTTTTTTCTGGAGGCTCTTTAGTATTTCTACATCAATATTAAGCAGGCGAGGGTCGCTCAGCGGCATGATCAAATGCAACGCTCCCGGCAAACGCCTCTCCTGAATTGCTTTAAACATATCCAGGTGGCTTTGGTCAAAGATGCCCTTAAGGGCCTCAACGAATATCCTACCGCCTGCCTGCGAGGTAGAAGTCAAGGCATAGGTGCCAACCAGGTACAAATCTACTCTCACCTTTGTGTCACTACTAATAAGTTTGGCGGCATTGGAACCTGCCTGAAACCCGCGCATTAAAGCAATAATACCTTTCTGTCTTGTCCCGTTCTGTATTGCTTCTATCTCATCACCTAAGTGGTCTACGGTTATAGCCCCTTCCTTGCCTGCCGCCTCTTCGTATCCCAGGCGGATTTCCAAGTCGGTTATTCCTCTGCTATTCAATTCCTTCTCTAACTCTATCAACCCCTGCGCATCGCAGTTACTGACAATTGCCACATAAGGAACACCTGAATTACTTCCTGCTTTGTGTTGGTTGTATGAATCAACTATCCTGTCTGCCGTATATTTTGCATGGTCACCGGGAACAACGTGCATCTTGGCAGCCCTTAAGATCATCGTCGTCGGGTCGGCATTAAAAGAATACACATCCGCATGCAGGGCATTGTGGAAAACCGGCTCAAAACCAAATGGGGTAGCGGTGAAAAGCAGAAACCCGCCAAAGGCATTTACTACATCCGTATAACCTACGGGGTTGCTGGGATCACTCAGCGCGGCTTCAATAAATTGAGCTAGGCAAGTCCTGACATCCATTCTACCTGCAAATTTTATGGCAAAAAGCATGGCGCGCCCGGGAATCTTATTGCCTTCCTGCGTCGATTCCTCGGCAAACCGGGTGCCCTCATTTATATCGCCGTCCTCGGTAACGCGCGTGGCATAACCTGTTACCTTACCATCTTTTTCTATTACCCTGTAATATTGCCGGCCTTCTCCCTTGCCTTCATTCAGGGCAAGATGGTAAGCGGCAGCGTCAGAGATTATCCCTAATTCGGAAGCTGTATAAGGCCTGCCTAATAGGTCGGTTATATTCTTGCGATCCGCTACGGACAATCCCATAAATATTGCTTCTGCTGCTTGTATAAGTTCTCCTGTATTCTTGAATACAAAGGCATCTGAATTAACCTCTCCTGACCCTTCATTCCTATGCTCAATCACCTTTCGCCAATCGCCGGATTCACTTACTTTGCGCTCCGCTAAATTCCATATCCGGGTCATAAATGTTTGCAAAGATACAAATTGTTCCTTTAATTTTAACATTTCAGGATTGTTGGAGTCTACGAGGGCCTCGCCCCGGCCGGAATTCTTATCAAATATTAAAACCGGCATCACCATACCATGCTGGGGTTCGTCTCCTAATAATATCGCCTTCTTCAGGTCTATCATCAACTCTTCTCCCCTCTTAACAGAATCCTGGATACTGCTCAGCAAGGACTGAAGAGCGCCCGTATAAGAAATATAGGACATTCCTGCTGAAAAACCTTCTTCCATTAATCTCTGTGGGGTGATGTATTGAATATCGTAAGCGGTAGACTGGGTATTATTAACAGTGGATACGGCAGGGGCAGCATCAAGGGAGGGCGTCTGTGCATCGGCCTGGGCAGATTGTGCCAGGGGGATGCTTACGGAATTTGCCGCTGAAGGTCCGCTGGTATTATTCCAACTTAACCCTAATCCTACCCTGGCTAAACCATTAGCCGCAACTTCAGCAGTTGACTGAACCCCTGCGGTAATATCATAGATTATTAGAGGACTAACTGGCGATGCGTCTGAAGATACGGATGCATTCCCACTGTTTGTATTTACGGCTGCCACAGCTCTAGCCTGGCCGGTAACTGTTGCCTGCGCAGCCTCAGCTGATGCCACAAAACTTACGGCATCTACCCTGGGATCTTCAAAACCTTGCCCTGCGGTTTCCAGCCAATTCGCGCCGAATTTCTGCATTGCTTCTGCCGGGGTGTATATTCCTGCTATTGAAGGATCTGCAGATTTGACCTCAATAGACACCCAAATGTGAGAGAAATCAGCTATTACTCTTAATTGTATGCCTCCGTTTTGCAGGAACGCCTTGACATAGGGATTGACCAATCCGGCGTTAACTGTGCTATAGACAAAAGGCACTGTAGGATACTGCCCATTTAACACGCGCTGTAATATTGAAACTACTTCTGTCTTCCCGGCAGAGAAGTTAGCGCCTATAATATCGTTTGCCACGAAATTCCCTCCAACCCTTGATATTTCTACTGCGTTTATGGCAACTGCGGCCTTAACAATTTCAGCGCATGCATTGCTAAAATCAGCCCTTGCCGCGGGATTACTCATAATCTGCGCATAGGCAGTAAGGTGCAAATAACCCACTAAACCCATGGCTATCTGAACAGCATCTGCTTTGCTGTCCTCTTTTGCCCTTATGAAACTCTCGTAAGCGTCAATAAAAGGTTTATAATATCCTAAATCGGCGGGCAACTGTGTTTTATCGTTAATCCAGCTAACCACGGCATTAGCCTGTTTTTTGGCTGCATCAACCTCCGCTAATATTTCTGCAGAGTTAATATTCGATTCATTATTTACTCCGCCTTCTCCGGGAGAAGGACTTACAAATTCTGCCGCGTATTCCGCGAGGTAATAGGAAAGGATGCGGTTGCCTCCGGTAAGCAGACCGAATGCAGGGTAGAGTAAAGCGGAAACAATGGGCTCGGCAATGCCTTCATCAAATATACCTGCCATCCCCATAAATACCGTAGTCTTAGCCCATCCTAAAACATACTGACGGACACCCATATTGCTTATTTTTTCAGGTGAAGCTATACCTTTAAAACCCAAACCAATGGCTTGAATCTTCTGTATTGCCTTGCCTAAGCCAAAAGGCAAGTTAGGCATCAATGCCTCAAATAAAGGCATGCCCACAAAGAAGAACGGGGCAAAATACAGCGTCTGCGCCGGACGGCTAATAAGCATAGTCATCAAATCATGAGGCTGCCAGCTGCCATCCTGTTTATACTGGCCGCCGAAATTCCCAAATATGCCCACCCAGAAGTTGCGCTGGAAAGGATTCATATTGCCCTTTATCCCGGGCAGGTTTAAGAAAGTATTAGCTACCCAGCCAAACCCCTCCAACTGTATGCCAAAAACATATACCCTCACAGCAGTCTGTAAAAGACCTTCTGAATTAAACCATGCCTTTAACCCATTAAGTAATCCTGCTTTACCATTCCAAGAAAGGCCCAAGCCCCGAAGGCTACCGAGTGCCTTAATATTAGCTACTAAATGCCTCTCGCCTAATTCAATATAAAATCTTGCTGTGGATAATTCACCGCTATGCAGTCTAGCTAAAAGAACAGAGCCATCCTCCTGGGAAATCCAGCCTTTTTTTACTGCTTCTACCATCTGTTCTTCATATTTGCCTAAGGGCAAATCCTTACCTGTGGCTGCTAAGCGGAAGAACACCGAGAAGAAGAATGCCGCGTAAGCCAATTCTCCTATGCTCATTTTAGAACCCAATATATCCAAGGTAGCCTCTGACCAGCTTTTCTCGCTAAAATTAACGTCGCAACCCAATATATTCTTTATCCAGGCCCCCAAGCCCGAGTTGCGTAAAGGATTCAGTATATCCGTAAAATAGAAGACAGATTCTTCTCCTATTGTTTTGAAAAATTCTTCTAAAGCAGTTGCGTTTTTTAAAGATATAAAAGGCCAAGTGCTGTTAAAAGATATGGAAGAAGACCAGATATTTTCATGAGTATGGTAATAAGAGGAGATACCTAACCCCATATAGATAACGAACCCGCCTATAACGCCGGAACCAAGCAAATCCACAGTCCTACCCAATATATTAAGCCAGCCTACGCGCCCGGCTAAAAGCCGCGGACGCAGTATGCTTAAATTTACCAGTAATATGCCAGTTAAAGCGCCTATCGCGAAATCGCCCAGCGTCAATGAACGCTGTAGTAAACAATTGGCCACGCCCCCTGCTAGACTAGGAATAAAGATACGTACGGCTAAGAATTTAACAGCTGGAGAACAATGAGATGATAAATTGGCCAACGGCCTAAGCATATTTGTAAAAGCGGCGAACCTTTCTGTCTGAGATACTGCCTGGCCTATCTTTCCTAATCCTGCCAGCCAAGCACCCCATCCAAAATCCACCACACGGTTTATAATAAAGCCTATTAAATCAAAGGGCTTACCTGAATATATTGTAGACATAACTTCTATTACTCCCATTACAACGGATGTCGCACCACCATAGATAGCAAAAGGTATAACCACTCCTGCCACTATAGCCGGAGTCCCAAGCAAGGCCAGGCTGGGCATCATTATCAATGCCCCTATACCTAAACCTAACCCAAAAGCGCTTAGATACCCGCCTATACCCGGTTCATATATACCAGGCATATGCTGCCTGCCGAATTTATATACCGCATTTCCGGGGGTGAATAAGTAATAAGATGTTCCTGCAGAGATACCGACTGCGGCGCCTCCTACAATCATCAAAGGCACACCTACCGTTGCCCCTAATATAGTTGATGTACAGAAAACACCGATTACAAAAGATATAGTCCCTAAAACTACCGTAACCACCTTTCCCCAATCTGTAGGTTTCTTAGAATCAATTTTTTCTTTATAGGCATGCGCAGCATTAAGAAGACGTGAGAATTCTTCGTATTTTCCAGTAATTTCATCAACATATGTACCGTTGCCATAGTTATCTTTGTTGAAGGCGAAGAGGGCTACGGCAGTGGCAGTGGTATAGGCAGAGGCCTTCTGGTAGATTTCATAGACGCCCTCTTTACCGTTGCCATAGTTATCTTTGTTGAAGGCGAAGAGGGCTACGGCAGTGGCAGTGGTATAGGCAGAGGCCTTCTGGTAGATTTCATAGACGCCCTCTTTACCGTTGCCATAGTTATCTTTGTTGAA
>JBAZLB010000014.1:0-18982 GCA_041650495.1 Candidatus Omnitrophota bacterium
TATACCTGCAGCTTAAAGATGAGGACAGGGCAGCCTTCTACCTGAAAAAAGGGCTGCAATACCCCTTGGATAAATACCAGAAAGAACTCATTGATATTTATACCAATTTAGGCTGCCTGTATTCAAAAAATGAAGATTATAAAAAAGCCATCTATTATTTCCAAGCTGCTTCCGAGGTCCCTTATTTAAGCCCTCTAGAGGCGATGAATATATACCGTGGGCGCCTGGAAGCTATGGAGAAGGACAGTGGTAAAGAAGGCCATAATTACTGGAGATGATTTTGGGTTAATCCCTAGTGTTAACCGGGCGATAATAAAAGCCTATAGCCAGGGTATATTGACCAGTACCTCTTTAATGGTTAATATGCCGGGTTTTGAAGATGCGCTGGATCTGATAAAGGGAAATCCCGGTTTGGATGTAGGCTTACATATTAATTTCTTAAGGGGACGTCCTGTGCTGCCTGTTAAAAAAGTGCGCACCCTTACCGATGAGAACGGTTTTTTTATCTCGAATATATTTAAAATAATAACAGGCCTATACCGCAAAAGCATAGATATTAAACATCTGGAACTAGAATGCGATGCCCAGATCCGTAAGGGCTTAGAAAACGGGGTAAGGATTACCCACCTGAACAGCGAGAGGCACATGCATTTGACGGGCATTGTCTACGGCATTATTGTGAAATTAGCTAATAGGCATGGTATCTCCTGGATCAGAAATATAAATGAATCTCCGTATTTGCCCAGTTTTATATCTTCACCCGGGGTTATCTTGAACCCCGGATTATACAAAATCAAAATATTGCAATACCTCACCAGGCGCGTAAAGAGGATCAATGCCGAAAAATCAAAGAAGACAACCGATTATACCTTTGGTTTATTCGCCACTGGCCGTATGACGTATGAGATATATGCCCGACTCTTTAATTGTTTAAACAACGGCACCACGGAAATAATCAGCCATCCGACAGGGATAGTTGAAGATTTTGAAAAGGAATTACTGCTGCAGGAAAGATATGATTTTATACCTCCTTCTCAGAGCGAGCTGGTATCTTTAAGCGACCATAGGCTAAAAGATATAATACAGGCAAACAATATAAAGCTGGTCGATTATAGTAATGCATAATTATAGTAGGGCGTGCATTTCGGTTATAGCGTGCAACTAAAATAAGGAAGAGGATGGAATTAAGCGTAGTTATACCTTTACACAATGAAGCGATGAATGTAGTAAGGCTTTACGGGGAATTAAATGAAGTCTTAAAATTAAGTTTCCGGGATTATGAGATTATATATATAGATGACGGAAGCAAGGACTCTACTGCCGAAGAAATCATTAGGCTTATCAGGCAAGATAAGGGTGTGCGTATGGTAAGCCTTACGGGTAATTTCGGCCTAAGCGCTTCTCTGGCGTTAGGTTTTAAAATAGCCAGGGGCAGGATAATCTTGACTATGGACGGCGATATGGAGCACAACCCCGGGGATATACCGTATTTAATTAAAGAAATAGAAAAAGGGTATGATTTAGTCTGCGGTTACAGGAAGGTGCGCTATCGGGATATGACCGGCAGGTATATTCTGTCCATATTAGGCAATAAGATAGCGCGGATGGTATTTAAGATGGATATCCACGATTTCAGTACTACCTTCAAGGCTTACCGTAGCCATGTGGCGAGGAATATGCCTATGTTTAACGGCGCGCATCGTTTTGTCCCCGTATTAGCCAGAAGGATGGGGTTTAACGTAGGGGAAACAATCATATCTCATCGCAGGAGAATATACGGTGTCTCCAATTATAATTTTACGCGGCTTTTCAAAATCATTAAAGATGCCGCCATGATTAAAATTAATGAAATATTATTGCGTTTTGGCATGTCGTTTCCCCTCAAGGAGGCGGGATTTGGCATTAAATATATAATATGATCCTATTTTATAGGAACACATCATGCTTAAGGCTATCATAAAAGAATTTAACAGCAATTTAGGATTTCGCCTTTCTGAATCCACCAATAAACCGTTGCTTAAACCGCGTTGGGTATATGTCAGCCTTTCGCATAAATGCAATCTGAACTGCCAGATGTGCGGGGTGAGAAAGATACTCAAGGGGCAGGAACTGGATTTTAATCTGCTTAAGTCTATCTTTAAGGAGATATCACAGTGGGGTTCGGATAGCAGTATTGTTCTGACCGGAGGAGAACCTTTTTTAAGGCAGGACATCTTTGATATCATCGGTTATGCGGCATCGTGCGGCCTGAATGTAGAGTTAGTTACCAACGGCAGCCTTATACAAGACTATGCCTCAGCCGAGAGGATTATTCACTCAGGACTGAAAAACATCGCTGTTTCTCTTGACGGGGCCTGCGCAAAAACCCACGACTATATAAGGGGGACAGCCGGTTCTTACGATAAAGCCGTCGGGGCGCTGAAACTGCTCTGCCAGGCAAAAAAGAAAATAGCCGGGGGGCCTCAGATTTCTTCCTGGGTAACCATTATGAAAGAGAATGTAAGAGAATTATACGATATCATACCTTTGGCAGAAGAAATAGGCCTGGAGTGCCTGGTATACCATCCTGTTGTCGTGAATCAGGATGATATGCAGAATACCATTAAAGCCGGAAGGTTCTGGCTGAATAAAGCAGACATCGGGATACTTAAACATAATATTAAAAGGATAGTGGCTTATCAAAAGAAGAATAATTTTGTCCATTTCTTACATGACCCTTATCTTTGGGCGGATTATTTTTCAGGGACGCTGACCAAAGAGAGGTGGAGATGCAACCCTTTTGTGTTTATTGATATAGGGCCTGACGGATATGTAAGAAGCTGCGGGCCGGCCTTCGGAAATGTCAAAGAAATGAGCCTTTCTGAATGCCTGGATACCAAAGAGGCGCAGATGGCCAGAGAAAGGATGCGCCTTTGCCGAAAACCGTGCCTGCAGACATGCTGGGCTAAGCCAGAGGCAGATTCAATGGATAATATCATAAATAGTTTCTTCAGCTCTATTGAGTCATTTCCCGCTTCAGATAAAATACAGGCAATGGAAGAGGCGTTAGCGTCATTATGCGAATACAAAGGTATGGTCCAAGAGCTGCATTCATAGGATGAAGAATAAATTGAGGGAAATAATCCTTTCCGTGACTAACAGGTGCAATTTAAGATGCGCTATGTGCCAGATACCGGAAATGGAAGATGGTAATGAGATGAGCACTGCCCAGTTGAAGGGGGTAATCAGGGACAGTTTAGTACTTGGTCCGGATAATGTCGTGTTTAGCGGGGGAGAGCCCCTCTTAAGAGACGATATCTTGGAGCTCATTTCTTTTGCCAGCGGCTATAAAATAAACACCTGCCTTACCTCTAACGGGACACTTATTACTGAGGGCATGGCCCGTAAGCTTTCCTCTTGCGGCATAGGGGTGGTAAATGTATCTATAGAAGGCCCGGAAGAAATCCATGATTCTCTAAGAGGCAAAGGAAGTTTTAAAAAGGCAGAAGAGGCCCTGAAAAACCTACTGCGTAACAAGATTGAGGCAACCATCGCTACCGTGGTATGCAGGGATAATTATCAGGCCCTTCCATTTATTATGGAATTGGCGCATCGATTTTCAGTCAATACCGTTAAGTTTCAGCCATTCAGCGATATTTTTCTTATGGACAAGGAAAGGAAGAGAAGGTTTATTTTTACAGAGGATATACGGCTAGAATCAAGAAAAATAATCGAGCAGGTTATTGACCTGGCTTGCCGTTATAAAGTGTCTACTAATCCCGATAGTTATCTGCGCAGCATACCGGATTACCTGGGAGGATATAGACAGGCGTACCATCCCGACGGCTGCCCTGCCCTGCGTTATTCATGTCCCATAACCTGTGACGGCAGGGTCCTGTTATGCTGGGTTTTATCCGACAAAAGCATAGGCAGCGTAAAACAGGGAAGAATTTATTCTCTTTGGAACTCCGCCAGGCATAATCGTTTACGCCGGGCGGCAATAAAGAATGGCTGCGCGGGCTGCCTGATGAGTTGTTATGATTATAACCCGGGGCAGGGGAAACATCGCTCCTTGCTTCATTTGGCGCGCAAACCGGGGCAGTTAAGAAAACCCGGATTATATAAAAATCAATATTACCGTTTTTACCGCTGGCTGCGTTATATTTCAGGGAAATTGACAAACCCGGTGTATTACGGTTTAAGTATCAAGGGCCATGGCCATTTAGAAGACGGTGAGGCTGGTGCCATCGAAGAGATTAATTCGGCGCAGGAAATACTTAAAGATAAAATAAGGGAAATACGCGGCCATGCCTGATGTAAGCATATACATACCATGCTTTAATGCTGCGGGGACAATTTATCGTTGTCTTGAGGCTGTTTTTAAACAGACACACCGTTTCGGGGAAGTCCTGGTTGTTGATGACGGCTCAAGCGATGATACTGTAAAGATAGCCTCCTGTTTTAATGTGCGGATTATAAGACATGGCGGTAATAAAGGGCTGGCAGCTGCCAGGAATACGGCATTGATGAATATAGATGCGGAATTTGTCGCCTCAGTCGATTCCGACTGCGTGGCTGAGCCGGATTGGCTGGGGGCGCTGATGAAAAGATTTATCCTTCCCGATGTTTATGCCGCGGGCGGCAGGTGCCTGGAGAAAGATGCCCGCACGGTATTTGATCTGTGGCGTTCGGCGCATATGAGGCAATACTGGCAGGACAAAGAGACAATGCCATCATTCTTATTCGGTTCAAATGTCGTCTTTCGCAGGAGCGCCTTTAAATTGGCGGGATTATATAATGAGGGCTTCAAGAGTAACTATGAAGATGTGGATATGTTCATGCGTCTGAAAGCAAAGGGCTGCAGATGGGTTTATGCTCAGGAGGCAGTGGTCAACCATATAAAACGAGATACCCTTTATTCTCTTTTAAACGGCTATTGGAACTGGAATTTAGGTTATTATCAGCAAAGGGGCTATTATTTGGGCCATGAGATGTTTGCCTTCAAAATAAAAGATAATATAGGCCTGGCTAACCGTTATTTAAATGAAGATTTTATAGGCGAAAATTACGACCTTTTGTACCTTGATTTTCTTCTTGCCTTGCACCATTCTTTGAAAGACTTGGAATATTTCCTGCCCGCCCAGCCTCATCTTGCGGGATGCCGTAAGGATATGGTATTACGGCAGTGGATCACTTTTTTGGATTTGGTATTCTTTTGCAGGCTTGATGAGCGGAAAGACAGGATAAATACCGTGCTTCCTGAGGCGTATTCATTCTCATCCAATATGATCTCCGCTTACTTGATTCTGGCGAAAACAATATCCTCACGGTTTGAAAGCGGGGATTTCCGCAAGGCGCTTTACCGCCATCTCTTTTTTTCTATTTACGGGATTGCGGATGAATGCCTGTTGGATAAAATAGAGCACATCCTGGAGGTAAAACAGGGGTGGGGTAGTCTTATCGATAAGCCTCATCCGCGTATCTTGGGTTCATTTCTGGATGTTTTATTTTTTTCTTTAGACAGCTGGCTGGGCCATCTTAAAAGCGTGTCCCCTGATTTGCTTCGTTTGGTTGAGATTGCCTGCAGGAATACCGACGCCGCTGTCTGTTAAAACATGGAGGGATAAAATGAAAAAGAGGGAAGACCTTATGCCCACTACAAGGATGTTGTTTTTCCTGTCCTGGGTAATTTTAGCTTTCGCCTTGCCAGGAGTAATTTTGTTAATAATGAGCCGATACGGCGGGACCTGGTCTTTATTGAGGGGGGCCTTTATTTTTATTGCGGCGCTGGCAACAGCTATGGCGATGAGAATGTTAGGCAATATAGGACAGATATTATTTGATACCAGGAAGGATATGAACCGGGCCTTAAATGATTTGAATACAAGGATAAACGAAGTGAATACCTGCCTTGTTTTATCGGCACAGTCATTGCGGGAGTTGAATGAGGCTATACAGCGTTCCCCGGAAAGTCTAAAATATACTTTAGAGCAGATACATCATAACTCCAAGGATATCAACCAGGACGTAGGAAAGATCAGGATATTTTCAGAGCAGATAAATTGTGATTCCAAGGATATAAATCAGGCCATTGATAAGATCAAGGCTTTTTTTGAACAAATTGAGCGGCATTTAGACCTTAAGAAATGAAGATACGGGTTGCCTTGGCAAACCTTCCCTGGCGTAAAAGCGGCCTTTTCGGCGTAAGGGCAGGTTCGCGCTGGCCTTTTACCTCGGAGGCAGGGGACAACGGATACATAAATTATATCCCTTTCCCTTTTTTTCTGGCCTATGCCGCATCTCTGCTTAAGAGCCGGGGGAAAGAGTCCAGGTTATTTGACGCTGTCGCAGGCGGGGATGAGGAGAAGAAATTTATTTCAGATATAACTGATTATAAGCCGCACCTGCTTGTTGTTGAGACGGCGACTCCTTCTTTCGCTAACGATATCAGGATTATCCGGGAGATAGTTGAGGCCTTAGCAGGCGTACGGGTAGCCCTCTCTGGCCCACACGCCAGCGTGTTTCCCGCAGAGATCCTTAGGGATTACGCGTTTATAGATTATATATTAATAGGGGAATATGAATATACCTTGCTGGAACTGGCTGAAGCCATAGAAGGCCGTTTAGATATGGGGTTAGTCCCGGGGCTGGCCTATAGGACGAGTAAACGGGCTATAGTCAACAAGGCAAGGTGCCCAATCGATAACCTTGATGACTTGCCGTGGCCGGAGAGAGAAGGGTTGCCTATGCATCAATATAACGACGGGTTTGCGGGACTGCCCTCACCTAATGTCCAGATATGGACGAGCCGCGGGTGCCCTTTTCGCTGTATATTCTGTCTTTGGCCGCAGGCGGTATACCGTCAGCACAAATACAGAAGGAGAAACCCGGAAATTGTCGCAGAGGAAATGGAGTACCTGGTTAAAAGGTATGATTTCCGGGCTATTTATATAGATGACGATTTGTTTAATTTTGATAAAGGGCATGTCCTAGATATTTGCCGCAAAATGCGGCAGAAAAATATCTCTTTGCCTTGGGGGGCGATGGCCAGGGCGGATTTTATGGATGGAGAAATGCTGGATACCCTGGCATCGGCGGGGTTATACGCCATTAAATACGGCGTAGAATCTGGCAGTCAGAAGATATTGGACTTTTGCAGGAAAGAAATGGACCTGGATAAAGTGATGAAGATGATCAAGCTGACCAGGGAATACGGGATAAAGGTGCACCTGACGTTTTGTCTGGGCCTGCCGCATGAAAGCAGACAGACTGTTCAGGAGACCCTGCGGTTTATATCCGAAAGCAGGCCTGACTCCCTGCAGTTTTCTTTTGCTACTCCTTTTCCCGGGACAGATTATTTTAATTATGCGCGGGATAACGGGCTGATTACTACCGGTGATTATTCCGATTACGACGGAAATAATAAATGCGTTGTCAGGACAGGGGAACTAAGCAGTATAGACTTAGAAGGGATAAGGGTTGCTCTCCATAGTAATCTTAACTCATAACAGTATCTCTTTCATTGATGCCTGCCTCGCCTCTGTGTTTTCTCAGAGGAATAAGGCGCTTGAGGTTATCGTGGTGGACAATGCCTCCTGCGACGGCACAACGGATTTAGTAAAAGAAAGATACCCACGGGCAATGCTTATAGAAAACCGGAATAATATTGGGGCTGCTGCAGCCAGGAATCAGGGGATAGCCTTAAGCAGGGGTGAATGGGTATGCATGCTTGATTGCGATACGGTTTTAGGGGAGGGTTTTATAAACAGGGCGCTTTGCTCCATAGGATCATTCTCTGATAGGGTAGGGATGATACAGCCTAAGATCCTGGACAGCCGGGGGAGGAAGATATATTCCTGCGGGATCCGTCTTTCTTCTTTAAGAAGATTTTACGATATAGGCAGGGGTGAGCATGATAACGGGCAATATGATAGGGCAGGGCATGTCTTTGGCGCCTGTTCGGCAGCCGCTCTTTATAAAAGAGAGATGCTGGAAGATATAAAAGAAGAATCCGGATATTTTGATGAGCGTTTTTTCTTTTTGGCGGAAGACGTAGATCTGGCCTGGAGGGCAAGAAACAAGGGATGGAGCTGCCAATTTTTAAACCAGTTGATATGCTGCCACAGAGGAAATAGTTCGGAGACCGGAAAAAGAGAGAGGAGATATTTATGTTTGCGCAACAGGTATTATTTAATAATAAAAAACGACACTAGGACGGGTTTTTATAAGGCTCTTTTCTTCTTTCCGTTGTATGATTTGCCGCGTCTCCTTTTCTTATTGCCTATCCCGGATACTATTAAGGCGGCTTTAGAGATATCAGCCTTTTGCCGCTTAAGAAGGGATGAAAAGGCGCATGTATAGACAGGTTAGTCAATTTAACTGTGCGCAAAATTATAGCCCGAAGATAACTAATCCATAAAACTAAAGCGCGATGAGGCCTTCTTTTTCTAAAAAGATATTATTGGTTATAGCGGGGGTATTTTTTTGTTTCCTCATCCTGGAAGCCGGGTTGCGCCTGGGAGGGCTTATATTATTAGCTCTTGAAGAGCACAGAAATACAGCTTCCGCGCAAAAAGGTTACTACCGTATTCTGTGCTTGGGGGAATCCAATACTGCTGCCTGGGGAGATAACTCTTATCCTGCACAGCTTGAAGAAATACTTAATCAGCGCAACATAGGCATAGTTTTTAGCGTAGTGAATAAAGGCAAGGGAGAGATTAATTCGCTTTATATACTGCGCCAGCTGGAAAATAACCTGGACCGTTATAAGCCGCATATGGTCGTTGTCATGGCCGGGATAAATGACAACTATATAAAATATTATGAAGGATTCCCCGATGCGGATACGTTTTTATTTCAGAATATAAAGCTGTATAAGTTCATTAGGGTGGCTTACAGGAATCTCTTATCTAAAAATAGGGGGGATTTGTTTATTTGTAGCAATAAATATAGGGTGCCGGCATCGGCTGATCTGTACCCTCTAGCAGCAGAAAGCGGTTTAACATCTACCCGGGGAAAGATGAGTTATGCCTCTCATGAAGCATTGCTTAAGTCGGCTATAAGACTGAGTCCGGATGCGGATGCGACGTATGTTGAGTTGGGCAGGTTTTATATAGAAGAAAATCAACCGGATAAAGCCGAGGCGGTATTGAGGAAGGCCGTAGAAATTAATCCCGGCAGCAGCGTGGCATATGGCATGTTAGGTGTATCTTATAGGATGCTTAAGAGGTTTAGGCAAGCGGAGAGCGCATTGAAAAGGGCAGTCGCATTGAAGTGCGACAATCAAGATGCATATCTTGAGTTAGGATGGCTATATAAAGAAGAAGGGAGGTTGACAGAAGCAAAAGATAATTTTACGAAGGTTATCGGGTTAAACCCCAAGAACGAACTGTCCTATATCGGATTGGGGGCCTGTTATAGGAGTGAAGGGGCCATGCGCAAGGGTGAGGTTTGTTTTCGCAAGGCCGTGGAACTTAATCCGCGTAATTGTTGGGCATATATAAATCTCGGGTGGCTTTATTATGATGAGGCAAGAAGCATAGACGCAGAAAAGACCTTCAAAAAAGCTATAGAGGCATGCCCGCAAAATAGCCGGGTATATATTGAGTTGGGCAAATTCTATACGGAAGAAAAAAGCTTCCCCTTAGCTGAGCAGTTTTTCAGGCAGGGCATATCTATTAACCCATCAGACGCATTGGCATATATAAGGTTCGGGCTTTGCTGTCGGGACCAGGGAAAATTCTTTCAGGCTGAAGGCTTATTCAAGAAGGCCATAATCCTAAGCCCTCGAAACGGATGGGCTTATGCCGAATTAGGGTGGTTGTATAAAAGCCAGGGCAGGTATGGCGAGGTTGAGGGATTATTCAAAAGGGCCATGGCATGCGATCCTGCTTATGACCGTGTCTATTTTGAACTGGGGCAGCTATATAAAGATCGGGGGGAGTTTGTCCGATCCGAGGAGATGTTTAAAAAAGCCATTGCACTTACTTATCGTAAAGACAGGGCGTATATGGGGCTGATATCTTTATATGAAAAAATCGGCAGGGATGAAGAAGCGAAGGAATATAGAGATACATTATCCCGGCTGATGCCCGGTGCTTCTAGTCCGGTTACGGATTATGTCTATAAAGAAATCAAGAAGTCCCTTGATAAGAGGGGCATTGCGCTGGTATGCGTGCAGTATCCTATGCGCAGTATACAGCCCCTGAAGCGAATCTTCCAGGAACAGGCAAAGAGGGTTATCTTTGTGGATAATGAACAGGTGTTTAAAGAGGCGGTTAAAGAAGGCGCATACAATGAGTATTTCTTTGATATATACGCCGGAGATTTCGGCCATTGTACTCGGAAAGGCAACCGGCTGTTGGCTGGGAATATCGCGGATACCATAATCAGGGAGCATTTTTCTAAATCAGACAGCCTGCCTGAGAAGCAATAAATATGATACTGCCCTTCATTGTAAAATATATGAGCCTCTTAAGGTCCGCTTTTCATCAAAAGCGGCTTTTGAATCTTCTCCTGGTTGTCTATTGCTACGCAGCCGGCAAGAGCAAGGTATCAGGGTTGCCTTTCTTATTGCAATTAGAGCCGACTAACCGCTGTAATTTAAACTGCGCCCTTTGTCTCACCGGGCTAAAGAAACTCAAGCGTCCGGAGGCGGATATCAGTTTTTCACAATTCTCCCGGATTATCGACCACCTGGAGGGCTCTCTGGTTTATTTGGTGTTGTATAACCTGGGGGAATCTTTATTGCATCCTCAGATATACGACATGATTGCTTATGCCAAGAAAAAGAATATATTTGTCAGGTTGAGCACCAACGGTGAATTTACCAGGGAGAGCGATATACCGGATATAATTAACTGCGGATTAGATGAATTAGTAGTATCCTTGGATTTTATAACTGCCGATACCTACAATAAATATAAAAGAAGCCGTTCTTTTCAAAAGGTCTTGGATAATATCCAGGCGCTTATGAAAATCCGCCGCAGTAATTGCAAGCCATTTATTAATGTGCAGCTTCTCCTGGTGCGGGAGAACGAGGGATTAATACGGGAGTTTTACGATTTGGCTGCCCGTCTGGGTGCCGATAAGGCCTTGTTAAAAAAGGCGAGGGTCAATTTCCCCCAAGTTCAACCGGATAAAAGTATTCTCCCCCGTCGCCAAAGATATATACGCGAATGTTATAAAGATAATTATAAAAGAACAGGCTGCTGTCGTCCGTGGTTTTCAACAGTTGTATTATCAGATTGTTCTGTGGTGCCGTGTTGTTTTGATATGCAAGGGGCTTATCGTTTTGGGGATACGGCAGCCTCGAGGTTTTCCCGTATATGGAATAATGGCACATATACCGGTTTTCGCAGCCAGGCCTTAAGAGACATCAACGGTATTGCTTTATGTAAGGAGTGCAGCCTCAGCGATTATCTTGATAATTTTACAAGATAGGACAATATTTAAGTTTATCTTCCGGCATATCCGGTGGCAGCAGAATCAAACCTTAAAAGCATAGGCAAGGCTATGTTGTTTTAAAAATCTTGAGGCAGGCGCGGTCCCTGTAAAATATTATGTCCACTATCACAGGAGAAAAGAGAGGAGTTCCTTTACGCCAGAAGATACTCCTTTTGTCTTTAGGGGTGCTTATTTTTTTTGTCCTTGTTGAGGTTCTCCTGCGCCTGGCAGGTTGGATATCTTTGGGCCTTCAGGAGCAGAAGAACCTATCCTCTATCAGGGGAAAAGAAGCCTACCGTATTATGTGTTTGGGTGAGTCTACGACGGTTATGGGGGGAGATGATTCTTATCCTGCCCAGCTTGAAGAAATATTGAACAAACGCAATCCGGGCGCAGGTTTTAGCGTAATCAATAAAGGGGTCTCCGGCGTGCAAATATCTTATCTATTGGAGCAACTGGAAGAAAACCTCACCCGCTATAGGCCGGATATGGTCACGGCGATGGCAGGCATTAATGACGAATGGCCTTATTTGCCTTATAGCCGCTTAACCCCTTCTCGTGCCAGGCGTTTTATAGAGTCCCTGCGCGTATATAAGCTTATTTGCCTGATGCGTCTGCATATTTTAGCTAAAATGCAAGAAAAGGGATTATTTGTTGCAACGGTAATTAAAAACAATCCTTATTCAGGGGCAAACGATGAAGAGAAATCCGAGAGTGAGCATATTTTTCCGGGGAAGGCATTAGATTACAGCAGCAATAATAAACAGCCGACTCTAGAGGGCAAAGATTATTTTATGTTAGCAGAAGAAAAGATAGCAGAGGCAAGGTATCTTAAGGCGGAAGAATATTTAATAAAAGCGCTTAAGGCGCATCCGGATGATGGGAATATATATGTCAGGCTGGGCGCCTGCTGTCGTAACCTGGGCAAAATAAAACAATCAAAAGAGGCATTGCAGAAGGCCTTGAGTTTAAATCCCGGTAATTATACGGCGTATCTTGAGCTGGGCTGGCTATACAGGGACCAGAAGGACCTTTTTCATTCGGAGGATATGTTTAAGAAAGCCATAGCAATTAACCCCCGCAGTGATTGGGCTTATGCAGGCCTAGGCATCTGTTACCGTGACCGGAATGAATACCATAAGGCAGAGGGTGCTTTTGCAAAAGCCATAGCCTTAAATCCCAAGAATGAATGGGCCTATTTTGAGTTAGGCTGGTTATATAGAGAGACCAATAAGCTAAAGGCGGCAGAGCAGTATTTTAGGAAAGCCGCCGAGTTAAAACCCAAAGACGATGAGAGATATTTTGTGCTGGGGCAGGTTTGTAAGGACCAGGCCAAGCTTATCCAGGCTGAAGGTTTATATAAAAAGGCCTTAGCAATTAACCCTAATAACGATAGGGTGGTCAGCGGACTGGCATTATTGTATGAAGAGACAGGCAGGCCTGACCTTGCACAGGAATACTACAAGAGGGCAGATGATTTAAGGGCGAATTATTACAGCCCCCAAACACGCAGCGATTACAGGAAAATTAGGGCTATATTGGATAAAAAAGGCGTAAAACTGGTATGCATACAATACCCTATGCGTAGCCTCAAGCCATTGAAGCAGGTATTCAGCGGGGAAAAAGAAGGGATAGTCTTTGTAGATAATGAGAAGATATTCAAAGACGCGGTTAAACAAAGAGGCTATAATACATATTTCAGGGATATGTTTGCGGGTGATTTTGGCCACTGCACGCGGGAAGGCAACCGGCTGCTGGCGGAAAATATCGCGGATGCAATATGCCCTGTAATAGCCAAGGCAAGATGAAGGCCCCTTTATTGCAAAGAATGCTTTTGATTATCGCCGGCATATCCTTCTTCTTTATTGCCCTGGAAATCGGATTGCGCCTGGGGGGGGTCATATTTTCGGCTATGCAGGAGCATAGAAATATGTCCCGAGTGCGGGAAAAAGGCACCTACCGTATCTTGTGTATCGGGGAATCTACGACTGCATTAGGGGGGAGGTATTCTTATCCTGCACAGCTTGAAGAAATACTTAATCAGCGCAACATAGGCATAGGCTTTAGCGTGATTAATAAAGGAAAACCAGTCATTAATACCTCTTATATATTATCTCAATTGGAGGATAACCTGGGCACCTGCCGTCCGGACATGGTAATTGCGATGATGGGGATAAATGATTATTATATCAAATATTACGGGGAGGCTTACGATACCAAGGATGTCTTATTTGACCGTTTTAGGGTGTACAGGCTATTCAGGCTTATTTGTAAACACTTCCGGAGTAGGTACGGGGAAAGCAAGCTGCCCGCGGTAAAAACGAATAAAAACGCAAATATCTTTTCTTTATCCCGTTCAGGTGAAAATGAAATGCAACAAAATACAGGTTCAGAGGAGCTGGCATGTATCCGATCAGGATGGGCCTATAAAGAACAAGGAGACTTTCAGGCCGCAGAGGATAAATTTAGTGAGGCCGTAAGAATAAACCCTCGCAGCGATAAGGCATATTCCAGTTTAGGTGTTTTATACGCGGATAAAGGCGATGTTTCTTCAGCAAAAAAGATGTTTGCGCAGGCACTTAAAATTAATCCTGGCAACAGCGATGCATATGTGGGTTTGGGATGGTTATATAGGGACGAAGGAAAGCTCATGCAATCAGAGGAGGCATTTCAAAGCGCGATTAATTTAAACCCGCACAATCATTGGGCGTATTTAGGGCTGGGTTGGTTTTGCGCGGACCAGGATAATTACTCCCGCGCAGAAGAGATGTTTAGTAAGGCCTTAGAGATAAGACCCGGCAGCGATGAGGCATACCTGGGCATGGGCAAGTGTTTACGTGCGCAAGGGGCATTTGCGCAGGCGGAGGGTGCGCTTAAGAAATCCATTGAATTATCTTCTGGTAAACCTGATGCGTATCTTGCCTTAGGCTGGTGCTATAGCGATCAAAAAAAGTATAAAGAGGCAGAAGGGTGTTTCAATAAAGCCCTGGAGATGGCGCCGAAAGACCCTTTACCTTATTTAGAATCAGGCCGTTTCTATAAAGAGCGCAAAGAATATAAAGAATCCGAAAAGCTGTTAAGTGAGGCTATTAAGATAAACCCGGATAATTACTGGGCCTATCTTGAATCTGGATGGTCATATGAGAGCCAGGGAAAGTACAGGCAGGCAGAGCTGATGTTTAAGAAAGCTACAGAGCTTGAGTCTGCCGTAAGTTTATTAAAAAAGGATATGAAAGCGGAACTCGGCGGGGCATTTATTGAATTAGGGGGATGTTATCGGGACCAGGATAAGTATGCGCTTGCCGAATCCGCATTTAAGAGAGCAGTTGAATTAAATCCCAAGAATGACAGGGCGTATGGGGCCTTGGCTTTGTTATATGAAGAAACCGGCGAGAATGAACTGGCGCAGTTATATTATGGCAAGGCGAATGGATTAAGGGCATATTTTTATAGCGTTGAAACGCGCCATAATTACCAGAGACTAAAGGAATTGTTAGAAAACAGAAAGATCAAATTAGTCTGTGTTCAATACCCTATGCGCAGCCTCCGGCCATTGATGCAGCTGTTTAAGGATAAAGAAGGGATTATCTTCATAGATAATGAAGGATTATTTAAAGAGGCAGTGAGAAAAGATGGGTATAGATATTATTTCGTAGATATGTTTGCCGATGACTTCGGCCATTGCACGCCTGCAGGTAACCGGCTGCTGGCGGAAAATATCGCGGATAATTTAATAAAAGAATATTTCCGTAAGGACCTTGCCCGTTGAAGGAGAAGGGGATTATGTTATGCAAAAAGTGTTTATTGCCTGAGCAAAAGCCGAATATTTATTTTAACAATGAAGGCATTTGTAATATATGCCTGACTTTTGAAAAAAACAGGAGTTTAAACCCCTCCAATAAGTTCCTTGAATCAGAATTCATCAAGATAGTAAATAAATATAAAGGAAAGAACAAATATGACTGCCTGGTTATGTGCAGCGGCGGCAAAGACAGCACCTTGGCCCTGTATTACATAAAGCGCAGATATAAAATGAACCCGCTTGCCTTTACTTTTGACCACGGCTTTGAAAATGAAGATGCGCTGGCCAATATCAGGAACGCGGTTGAGATATTAGGGGTTGACTGGCTGTATTTTAAGTCTGATTTTATGAAGGATATCTTCGCCTTGATCATAAACCACAAAAGAAATACGCCTATCTGCCATATATGCGCCATATGGTACTTACAGCTTACCCATGAGATTGCCTCCAGATATAATATCCCCTTGGTAGTCGCAGGCTGGACTAAAGGCCAGTCTTTGGAAGGCGCCGATTCGGGGCTTGAATATGCCGCTATGTCAGAAGCCACATCGTCTTTTGTTACCGAGTATTTGCATAGTCAGCCTCAATACAGGGGCTTCCCTAAGAGCATTAAAGAGGTGGTAGAAAAGAGCCAGAAGAGATTCAAAACCCTGAAGATTTCTCCGCATTGGTTCCTAGGTTATGACCCCGCAAAGGCGATGGAAATATTAGAGAGAGAACTGAACTGGCAGAAGCCCGAAATAAGCTACCCGGCCGATTCCACTAATTGCCTGATGAATTTTGCCAGTGTTTATCTTTCTATGGAGCACTACGGGTATACTCATTACCATATAGAGCTGAGTAAACTTATCAGGCTGGGAGAGCTAAGCAGGCAAGAGGCTATGCGTATCTTAGAGGTAAAATTTGACAGGGAATTTGTTAATTCTATCCTGAGCCGGATAGGCTGCAGGCTGGGATAAATTGATGTTATGTTAAAGAATATATTAAACAAGGGGATCAGGATAATACAGAAGGCCGTTATAGCAGTTTCCTTGTGCCTCATATATATTATAGGTTTCGGGATAACTTTGGTTATTATATGTATTTTTAACCGCAAGATGCTATGGCCTAGGGAGAAAGATGAGGATACCTTTTGGCAGGAAGCAAGAGGTTACACCGCGGATAGAGGGCAGTGTTTGAGGGGGTCTTAATTAAATTGGAGGAGGAATGAGCAAGGTCTTATATATCTTAAAAGAAATGGCGTATCTGATTAAGAGGCATAAACTTTATTTCATCACTCCCATATTGATAATGCTGGCGCTTTTAGCATTTCTAGTTTATTCTATCGGCCCCAGCGTGATCATATCTTTTATCTACGCAGGAATTTAAAATATTTGGCAATGGATAATCTAACCCCGCGATGAATATATTAGGTGTTTCCTGTTTTTATCATGATTCGGCAGCCTGCCTTCTCAGGGAGGGTGAGGTTGTTTCTGCCGCTCAGGAAGAGAGGTTTAACCGTAGCAAGAATTCACCGGTTTTCCCTGTAAATGCGATAAATTTCTGCCTGCAGGAAGCGGATATCACGATTGGCGATGTTGATTGCATAGGTTTTTATGAGAAGCCTTTTTTGAAATTCGGCAGGGTAATATTAAACCATTTAAAGTCGTACCCTTTTTCCTTCAGGAATTTCTTGGAAACAACCCCTGGCTGGCTTGAAGACAGGTTAGCAATGCCCTTGGTGTTTAAGAAAGAACTTGGTTATGACGGGAAGGTATATTTTATTAAACATCATTTGTCCCATGCTGCCAGCGCCTTTTTAGTTTCTAATTTCCAGGAGGCTGCTATCTTGACCGCGGACGGGGTAGGGGAATGGGCTACTTTAACCTGCGGCACGGGCAGGGAAAACAAAATTGAGATATTCAAAGAATTATGCTATCCAAACTCATTAGGGCTGCTTTATACCGCTGTTACTACGTATTTAGGGTTTGAGCCATTGGAGGGAGAAGGCAAGGTGATGGGCCTTGCCGGATATGGCAAGTCAAGGTTCCTGGATAAATTTAGAGAAATTGTCCAGGTTAAGCCAGACGGCAGTTTTAAAATAGACTGCCGGTTTTTCGGTTTCAATAAAGGGATGAGGATGTACAGCGGCCGGTTTATTAAGGCTTTTGGAAAAGATAGAAATCCGGCGGATAAGATCCAAGAGAGGCATTGCGATATAGCGGCTAGCCTGCAGAAGTTTGTTGAGGATACGGTGATATTGATCTCCCGTGACCTCTATAACCGGGTTAAGGTGGATAAAATCTGCCTGGCCGGAGGATTATTCTTAAATTGTGTTTTAAACCACAAGATTATCGAGGAAACTCCTTTTAAGGAGATTTTTATACAGCCTGCTTCTGGAGACAGCGGCGGGGCTTTAGGGGCAGCATCTTATATATATAATTCTCTTCTGGAGAGGCCGCGTAATTATGTAATGGATGAGGCGTTTCTTGGCCCGGGATTTTCCGCGCAGCAGATTAAAAGGGCTGTTATAAACAATAACCTCGGTTTTAAAGAAATGGACGATCTTGACCTCTACAGGTATGCCGCCAAAGAGATATCCCGGAATAAAATAGTGGGGTGGTTTCAAGGCAGGATGGAATTCGGGCCCAGGGCATTAGGCAACCGTTCCATATTAGCCAACCCATGTTGCCCTCAGATAGGAGAGATTCTAAACAGTAAGGTAAAGAAAAGAGAGCCATTCAGGCCTTATGCACCGGCAGTATTAGAGGAAAGGGCAGAGGAATTTTTCCAACTTAGGCATACCTCTCCTTTTATGCTTCTGGCGCCCCTGGTAAGAGAGGGAAAAAGGAGTTTGATACCCGGGGTAACCCATGTTGACGGGACTGCCAGGGTAGAGACCGTGAACAGGCAGATCAACCCCAGGCTCTGGGATTTGATACATGAATTTGAATTGATAACCGGCATCCCAATGGTAATTAATACTTCTTTTAACTTCAGGGGCGAGCCGATTGTTTGTTCGCCGCAAGATGCTATTGATTGTTTTAAGCAGAGCCAGATGGATTGCCTGGTATTAGGAAATTGTGTGGTGGAAAGATAAGAAAGTAACCTGAAGCCGAGTATTATAGTGGTTTACTATTAGCCGGATTGCACTTATTGATGGATATATTTTTTAATCATTACGTTGTATAATATAAAATTATATAGTATTGCAGGGTTTCTTTCCGACAGGCTCCCCTAAGGGAGAAAAGCTATAGTTGGATAAATGAGAACATTAAAAATATATATTGCATTATCGGTATCGTCATTAATAACAAATATATTTCCCCCTGCTGCTTGCGCAGATATTATTAAGCTTAAATCAGGGGCAAAAATAGAAGGTAAGATTACTGAAAAGAACGCGCAATTATTAAAAATAGACTATGAAGGGATTATCCTTACCTATTTCCTGGAAGATATCGAGAGTATAGATGGGAGATCCCCTTTTGCCTCGCAGGATACTTTGGATACCCGTCAACAGATTAAGCAAGGCCCGGATGAGAAACCAGGCGTAGAGGACGCCTCCGTTATTTTTAACAACGGGATTTCTAGTATGAAGAAGGAAGAATATACTCTTGCCCTCTCGGACTTCAATAAGGCCATAGAGCTTAAGCCCGATATGCCCGAGGCCTACTTTAACCGCGGCCTTGTCCACTTGCGAAAAAAAGATTTTGTATCCGCCCTCTCGGACTTCAATAAGGCCATAGAGCTTAAGCCCGATATGCCCGAGGCCTACTT
>JBAZLB010000015.1:0-18668 GCA_041650495.1 Candidatus Omnitrophota bacterium
GCCTTCTCAAGGTCTGTATAGTTATTATACCTTCTGATGATGCCTTCACTGCTGCCATCGGCATTGGTCTTGGTGGGGACACTTACGTCTATGGGCTTGCCATCTTCAAAGGCGACCTCAAGCTCAGGGACGACCTTGAAGATGTTATTGGTATCTAAGGTTTTGCCCAGGACCTCCACCTTATGATATGGGCCTTTTGTCATGTATAGGAGTATGGCGTCTTTTCCGTTGTAGGTGATGGGTGTCCTGGTGTAGGTAGCGCCTAAGTCTGCCCCTTCGGTAGCTACGCTGCCTGCTGTGATGGCCTTCTCAAGGTCTGTATAGTTATTATACCTTCTGATGATGCCTTCACTGCTGCCATCGGCATTGGTCTTGGTGGGGACACTTACGTCTATGGGCTTGCCATCTTCAAAGGCGACCTCAAGCTCAGCCAGGACCTTGAAGGGGCTCTTGGTTTCATCAATGGTATTGCCTAAAACTTCTATTTTATGGTATTTATCCTTAATCATATGCAGGAAGATTAAGCTCTGCCCATCCTTAGTATTAATCGTCTCCCTGGTATAGGTTATGCCGGTATCTACGCCCTTTGCCGCCTTATCAGTCTTGCCTACCATATCCGCGGCAATATCATCCTTCAACGCTTTTATCGCTTCATCTATAGTTATGCCTATATAACGGAAAATCTTGCCTTTGGTGTTTTTGCTATCATCAGCCACTGCTACGTCAACTATAAACTTGCCGGCCACGGTTGTTGCCTCATCAAAAGCCACCTCAATTTCCGGTGTTACCTTAAAAGGATTGGCTTCCACATCAATGGTCGAACCTAATACTTCAATCTTATGATATATCCCTTTCTTCAAATGCAAAAGAACGGCTTCCTTGCCTTTATACTTAACCATATCCCTGGTGTAGGTAATTCCGGTATCTACGCCGCTTCCTAAAACCTTGCCACTTGCGTCAACCTTACCTACTTTATCAGCAAGGATATCTGCCATCAATAAATCTACGGCCTTGGCGCCAGCGGTATCTTCATAGCGGAATACCTTGCCGCTTCTATTAGCGCTATCATCAGGAACAGAGACGTCAATGATAACCTTACCGCCTGTAGTCTTGGTTTCATCAAAAACAACCTCCAAATCCAAAATGCTCTTAAAGAGGCTCTTCGCGCGATCAATGCGCCCGGTGGATACTTCAATCTTATGATACTGGCCCTTCTTAAGGTGTAAGAGGACTGCGTCTTCTCCATTATATTTGACCATATACTTGGTATAGGTAATTCCGGTATCAAAGCCAGTGGTCGGAACCGTATTATTATAAACAGAGCGGATTAACTGCAGTACGGAAGAGAATTCATATACTCTTTTTTCATTACCTAAGCCATAAGCAAATTGCACTACCGCATCTTTCCCGCTAAAATTATTGGCAGACAGGACTTTACCCTTAAGCATTGAACCCGGCTCTATATCCCCTGGTTTGGTAGATACAAGGTTAACCTGGCCTTCAACTATCACATTAGGATTGGCATCGTCCCAACGCTCAATAACCGCCAGGCGCTCGGCGCGGCCAGGCAGATCAAATGCCGTTGCCTTGATATTAATGCCGGTATCAATACCTGCCCCTGATAAGTCCCTTAAGGCAATAAACTCTGCCCTTACTACATCCAGGAACTTCTCCGCCTCTTTACCTTTAAATTCCCTTAGGTTATCCGCGGTATCTATAAAGGTAATTACCCCGCTATCCTTATCCAGCGCTATCGTGGAAGAAGAAATAGTCCTGCCGCCTAATACGGTCGCGGAGCGCATTTCACCTGAAGCTGTGCGGATTAATCCAGGCTGTAAGTCTCCCGGTTTAGTAGAGACAACATTCACCAGGCCTTCAATCAACTCCGGGCTACTGTCATCCCAACGCACGATTACCGCAAGGCGCCTTAAGCCAGGCAGGTCGCGCGCCTCTGACCTGATATTCACTCCGGTATCACTACCTACCGCAACCAACTCATATTTATCTTTAAAGGCTATGTCCTTATCATCAGCCTTAAACGCATCTTCTACTACCTTCAGGAAATCCTCGGCCTTGCTTCCATCAAAATCCCTTAAATTATGCCTTAAATCCAGGAACCGGATTTTACCCTCGTATAAATTAATGGGTGTGGAAGACAATATCTTGCCGCCCAATACCGAACCTGGCTCCAGATCCCCGGGTTTGGTTGAGACAATATTTATCAAGCCTTCGACTAAATCCGGGCTTTCATCATCCCAGCGCGCGATTACCGCCACCCGTGCTGCCTGACCAGGCAATTCGCGGGAAACTGACTTGATATTAATCTTGGTATCTTTGCCTATGGCGGTTAAATCCCTGTTAGCCCCTAAAGCAGCCTTGACCACATCCATAAATTTCCTAGCATCTTTACCATTAAACTCCCTTAAGTTATACTTGTTATCCACTAACCTGATTTTATACTTACCTGTTTCATCCCGATAAAGGGTGATAGGGTTGGAAACGATTACCCTGGGCTTAAATCTTGATCCGGGCTCCAAATCTCCTGGCTTGGTAGAGATAATATTTGCCTGGCCTTCAATTAAAGTCGGGTCATCGCCATCGTAACGGACAACCACGCTGAGCTTCTCATATTGAGAGAGCTGACGGCTGGCAGTGAGCAAATTAATCCTTGTGTCAAAACCAAGGCTTCTGACCTCACCTTTCTTAATAGCCTCAATAAGTTTAGCCGGAGAATCAAACCGGTATAACCTCTCATGGTAAGGAAGGTATACATACTTATCGTTTAATCCGAAGGCAGAAGAAGCAATGGTTTTCCCTTTTAAAACATTGGCACTGTCAACCTCAAGGCTGGAGATTATTTCCACATATCCTTCGGTTGAGGTATGCAGATAAATAAACTTGGCAACCTGGCCATCTTCTTGCACAGAATAAACTTCTATCTCGATACCCGTATATTCCTTCTTTACCTTATCCAGGCTCCCCTTTACCCACGCATCTTTTAAATCAGCTACATCAATAAGGTAAATCCTGCCATGAGTAGGATTATCCTTGTCCATTATGGGGAATTGCACTTTACCATCAACAATATCAAAAGACTGGGCAAAAGGCCTCCATGCCCATCCCTGGGTAAATGACTGCCAGACATAATCGTATCCGGACTGCTCCCAGTATTCTTTCGGCGTGTCAACCCGGATTATCTCGCCATTTACCTTTGGAAAAGCAGTGCTTGACCAGTTTCCTGAAGTTGCTGCCCCCTGCTGCCAGCTCCATATACCGCCGGCATCCTTACGGGTCAAAGCGCCTAATACTTCTTCTGCTAAGCCCTTGGTCAGGAATTCCACCGGCTGGGCGGCTTTACCTTGAGGAGGATTATTAAAATAGTTTATAATATACGGCACATAGCGTTTTTCTATAAAATAAGAAGCAGCCTCGCCGGTAGTGGCCGCGCCTATTTTGCTTTCAGAGCCTACTATTGTACTGTAGTGCACATCCTGGAACGCCTGGTTAACGGCCATATATACATCATAGCCCTTGTCGCTCCTGTATTCCCGATACTTGGAATAGAAAATCCCTCCCCACCAGAATTTATTCGCAAATTCCTCTATGCGCTTTTCATCCCATTGCTCACCTGTTTTAGCAAATTTCTCCACTTCAGAGGTAAAACGGCCGGCCAAATTAAGCAACACGATCTTCTCCAGCCTCTCTCCGGGCCTGGCGTAAAGATTGTCCGACTTCCAGGAACCCTTTGATTCCGGGTCAAAGGCGTAAAGAGCCTTATTGTAGGTTAGGCTGATTATGCCTTTTTCTTCCGTGAAAGGCACAACCGTCTTAATATCTATCGGCTCGCTCCATTTTTTGCCCACAGAATCAAAAGTAAGCATCCCCTGATAAGTAAAGGTTATTTCAGACGTCTTATAGTCAATATCCATCCGGCCGCCATCCCTAATGGCTTTCTCCACGAAGAATTTGAAATCATTGATTCTTTTTGCTATTTTTCCTACTACCTCTTGCTTCTCCTGGCTAGGAGGATTATTCTTATCTACAACCAGATCATCAATAGACAGGCCTGCTTCCTTTAAAACCCTCTCGGCATATTTTCTGGTTTCCTCCGCAGCCAAAGCAAGGGGGATATTGTCGTTTGGCGCGTTCATCTGCCTTTCCGCAGGGATATACCCCCAGACGAACACACCCGTAGCGCAGCGTATGCGCACGGTAGAGCCGACTTCCAAATCCGGGTTCTTTTCTAAGTATTCCTTAAGGCACTTGCTGTCAACAGCAGAATTACCATCTGCGACAACGATCACATCCTTATTTTTTAAGAAGGATACCCCGCCTATATTTTCGGCATCAGGAAGAAGGCTGCGGTCTAAACTGGATTTATCCGGGACAACCAGGGGGCTGAAACCTTTTTTAGCAAAATTAAACCATACAGTGGATGCCACGGAATTTTCTGCCGCTACATCCCAGCCTTCCACTGTCTTTGTGCCTTTGGACACATAAGGCACAACCCCGCTGCTAAATTTCTTATCTATAGCAGAGATATATTTATCTGCTAAATCATTCCTGCCTAACATCTTCCAGGAAACAGCCGCGAGCAATGTCCATTCAAAAGAAATAGCATCCCTTCCGGAAGTAAAGGCGTAGCCGGATAACCCGCTATCGCTAACATTAACATTGTCTTCTAAATACTGCATAACTTTAGCAAAATCAAATATCTTTTCTTTCTGGAAAGACAACGCCTGCACTGCCCAGGCAGTATCAGTTACCAGACGGTCATCAATTTCATCCTTGCTCTCACCCAGATAGAACCTGTGGTTATTAGCATCATACATCTTCTCCAGCCACTTAATTGCCTTTTCCTGGGCCTTTTGGTATTTCTCCTTGCCTGTCTGCAGGTAAACCCAGCCTAAGAAAGAAATGGAACTTAAGTTGTGCTCGGTAATCTGTAACTCATCACTCCTGCCGCCTTCAACAACTATACCGCCGTCAGCAAGCTGCATCTTGTCGCTAATCAGGGCATCTGCAATATTAATCATCATTTGATAATAAGACAGGTCCGAAGTTGCCTCCTGGAAATAAGCTATAGCTATACCCAGCCAGGCAGCCTCTCCTGTCCTAACCCCATATTCATTAGGCGCACCCGTGCCTATAGTATAAGACATCAAGGGAAGTACCCCGTCTGATTTTTCCGCCCTATAAGCATAGAAATCCAATATGTCTTTGGCATAAGATAGATACACGGGATCACCAGTATCTTTATACGCCTGCATAAACCTGATAACTGCCAGGGCCTGGTCATAGGTATTGGCAAAATGTCCTCCTTCAAAGCTGCTCACCAACCGGGTCGCGGGGTCAATCTGCTTGATTAACCAGGCCACATCAGCAGGAGGCAATGCCTTCGGCTGGAGCACAGGCAAAGGCTCAGTCTCTTTAACTCCAGATGCCAACGGCTCATTCTCTTTTGCCTGCTCAGGAGATACAAGCTCATCCGCAGGCTTGGGCGCTGACGTTGCCGCAGGCTCGGTTTTTAAAGGACTAGCGCCTGCACCAGGCATAACTAATTTCTGCTCTGCATATATGACTGGATTTTCTTTATCAATGTTATTCAAGTCGGCGATTTCTACCCAGCGGCTGCCTCTACCCAATTCTTTTTCTGCTATGCTCCAGAGGCTCTCCCCTGCCTGCACGATATGCTCACCGGCAGTTACGCCGGGCACAGGTGTCTCTTTAACTGCCTCTATCTTTACAGGCTCTGCCCCAGCCTCTTTTACAGACTTGTAATCTTTAGGAACAAGGAATTGCTGGCCGACCTCGATCAAATCAGGGTCCTCTCCGATAATCTCTTTGTTTAACTTATACACCACCTGCCAATTATCCCCGAATACTCCGGATAATGTATCGCCTTTCTGCACAGTATAAACAGTGTAATCTAAAGTATCTTTATTCAGGTCAATAATACTCTTTAATATGCCTTCATCAAATTCAGCGCCTATTGCCTTAAGTCCTTTGGTTAACTCCGCGGTTCTACCGGCCATATGCTTTTCAATATACTCTGCATCTTTAGCCTGGATTGCCGCTTCCGTAGCCTCAGGTGAAACTATATGGTTAGTTTCATGGTTCATTACCAAAGCAAACAGGATGGGCTGGTTGAATAATTTCTCATTAACCTTAATGACGGCTTTCTTGGAGGCGATATCGGTAATGTTAGTTTCTGCAACAACCTTACCGCTTATCACTTGAAATTCTATATCCCAGCCTTGAAGGGCTGCCTCTTTAGCGGATAAGGCCTGCTTTAAGGCGTCTCTGGCAGCAGGCTGCGCGTCTAGGTATCCTTCTAAGATTTTCTCTTCGGCTGGGCCATCTTTGACAAAGGCAGGGAAGTAATATACAATACCCTGCTGCATAGCCTTAATTACCTCCCAATTCTCCAATTCCTCTACAATCTTTCCTATAACCTCTGTTTTCTCTTCGGGTACCTCAAACCTTCCGGAGATAAACTTATCCCATCTCATACGCAATAAGTACTCGCTACTTAAGACGTCTACAATATCCGCTACCAGCAAACCCGTATCTACGCCTGACCTCTGGTAGATATTAAGCCCAATGAGGTAAGCCATAAAATCTTCATCTACAGGAAGTACCTCTTCAAGGAAATGCCCTTGCTGTTTCAATCGTCCAATAAATAAATGCGCTGCCTCATGCCCGAGGATGCCGGCTGTCGTTATCAAGGATTCTCTCAGAGCCAATAAATAGGTTTCGTTTATAAATACTTCTTTGGTGCTATCGTCATGAGCGGCCATGATAAGATAGACAATATCCTCAATAAGCACCGAAAGGCCTGTACTCGGCTTCACATCGCCTATGTACCCTACCAGTTCAGGGCGTATTGTTTCAAGTTGCTCAAACCCCGCATACACCGCCTTCCTGAACTCATCTGAGCCTTCTATTTTATGGCCTTTATAGTCGCGGTAATCAAACTCTGCTGTAGGGCTTACCTCAGGCGTAGAAGTTGCCGTTACTGCCGAGGATACAGTTCTTGATTCCATAGCAAATGAATTTGAAGGCATAAAAGCAGGATTGAAGAATAATGACTGAATAAAGATAGGGATGGAAAGTATGGTGTGCAGTATCTCTGTTCTGCTGGAGAAATACGGTAACCACTGTTTGGCTTCTTCCAGATGATAGAGCAGGCTGAATGTGGCCGGGCTGGATTTAATCTCCTTCCAGAGAATATCAAGGGCTTCTAAGAATGTTTTCTCCGGAGGGCCTCGTTCAGAGATAGCTCCTTTTTCTGCATTCTTGAGGCGCTTATCAGATTCTTTAAGTATGCTTGATAAAACAGGCTCAAGCAAGGCACCTGCCCCAGCACCTAAGTCCTCAGAAGAGCTGCGTGGAGCGGCTGTCGGCGCCGGTGTCGCCGCAGACATCGGCCCAAAGGCTAACGGATTGGATATTACACATTTAGTAGCATCGTGTACCCATTTTCCCAGGTCTATAGCAATAACCTTACCATCATTATCATATAATAATCTCGGCACGGATGTTTCAATACTGGGAGCAATTAGATGCGCAGCCTCAGGAAAGACGCGATACAGCATATTCGCTAAATTAGCTTCATCACAATGGCCTGCCCCTGTGCCACAACTCATTAAAAGAATACTTCCGCCGTCCTTTAGACTATCGGATATTTGTATACGTCTCAATTCATGCTCGTCTTCTAAATCTAAAAAGTAACCTTCTGAAGGTATCCCTTCATTCACGAGAGGCTCTGACCCAAATTTTAACCTTGAGCTGCTCCCATGCGCGCCAATAAGTAATAAAGATGCCTGTTCATCTTTGGTGGCGTCTCTTAACACATCTACCATCTCATCATCAGTTGCTGCTTCATAATACATTAACCGGTATCCTTTCTTAATAAGCGAATCGAACAAGGTATTATTTTCTTCAGTAAAGAGGGCTCCATTGTGGTCTGCGGTAGAAAATATTACCACCGCTAATTTACGGCCATCGGGGCTGTCATGTATTCTATTCGTCATAAGTTCTGTGAAGATTTCTGGCGAGAAACGGCCAAAACGCATTAGTCTATTGCGTTCTGTTAAAATGCCCATGACGCGTTCTTTCCCAAGGCCAGCAATTACATCGTTATAAGTCTTACCATCCGCATCCAAACTCCACATTTTAACTACTGCTTCCAGCCCCATGGAAAAACCGAAAGGATCGGCAGAAAACAAATCAGATATTTTATCTTGCCCTAATCCCAATAATTCAGCTAAGGCATCGCTTCTTTTCTCACTGAATTTCTTTGTCGCCATAGCGAAGCCATAAGGTTCTTTTAAGAATGCGGAAAAGGCGTTATCCATACCAAATAGCGCAATTATAGCAGCAGCATTATTCTTATCAAAGTTCTTTATAGTAAGCATATAAGCATACGGATCTTTTGCCAACAAATCCGAAACTTTATCTATACCAAATAATTTACTTAGTTCTTTTACCTTGCCTTCATCAAAAACCTTTGTTGCAAGTGTAAAACCGTAAGGGTCTTTTGTAAACAAATCAGTGGCTTTCTCTATATCAAGCAACTTAAGCAGCAGCTCAGCATTATGACTATCAAAGTCAAGACCGTTTATTGCCATGGCAAAGCCAGAAGGGTCTGTTACGAATGCCATAGAGGCTTTGTCCTTGCCGAATAATTCAATTAAAGCATTGATTAGATCACGGTCAAAATTTCTCATTGTCATGGCAAAGCCAGAGGGGTCTGTTACGAATGCCATAGAGGCCTCATCCTTTCCGAACAATTCAATTACGTTGTCAATTCTATCCCACGCCTCCATGGTCCTGGCAAAACCAGAAGGGTCTGTTACGAATGCCATAGAGGCCTCATCCTTTCCGAACAACGCTACCGCATAATTAACCCTACCTGCCATCCCCATAGCCTTGGCAAAGCCAGAAGGGTCTGTTACGAACGCCGCAGAAACTTCTTCCTTGCCAAATAGATCAATTAAGGCGATGGCTGAATCCTGATCAAAAGCATTTGTTGCCTCAACAAAACCAGAGAGATCATTTCTAAATGCAATATATGCTTTACCGCGCTCAAGTAATGCCGTTAATAACCCGGCATTCTCTATATCAATGTTCTCTAACATTCTCGCAAAACTATACGTATCTTCAGCAAAAATAACGCTGATGTTATCCAAGCCGAATAAATCAACTAAGATATTAACCTTATTTTTGTCAAACGCCTTTGTGGCAAGAGCAAAGCCGTAAGGATCGTTGACAAAAGCAGAAGTTACTGCATCGCGACCAAACAGCGAAATGAATGCCTCAGCCGTATCTTGATTAAAATCCCCCATTATTTTGGTAAAATCAAAAGGGATATTTATGAATATGTCAGAGACTCTCTCTATACCAAATAACGCAATTAAGGCATCGGCCTTATCTTTATTGAAAGCACCTACTACCATATTAAAGCCATATGGATCTTTTTCCCTCATTCCCAATATCTTCTCTTCACCGAACATTTCAATTAAAATATCAACCACAGCCTGGTCAGGCACCTTCATCTCTTCGCCAAGCCCACGAGAAGGATATTTTAGAGGCCTAGCAACGGCCTTATTAAAGCCTCCCGACATAACAATGGACAAGATAGGAGAGGAAGATTCGGGAATAAGACATGCCGCAGCATCAAATGCTTCATCATGATATTTAATGCCAATAACCTTATTGTCTTTCCCATATACCAGTGCATCCACCTCTGTATCAACAAGAGGGGCAATAATACTTTTTGCCTGAGGGAATATTCTATGCAGCATATTTGCCACATTATTTTCTTCACATCCGCCTTTAGCGGTACTACAACTGATTAAAATAATTACCCCTTCATCAACCAAGCAACCTGTTATCTTCTCATCAACTAATCTACTTTCGTCATTGACACCTAAAAAGTAACCTTCATTCTCTTGTGCAGACCTATCGATAGAATCACTGGCTCCAAAATTAATTGTTGTCTGAGTGCCGTGGCCAAATAAGATAACAACGGAGGCCTTTTCTTCTTTTGCCGAATCCTTTAAGGCATATATCATCTCATTATCGGTGGCTGCTTCGTACGCCATTACCCTATAACCTTTTTCAATAAGAGATGCAACAATATTCTTGCTTTCGTTCTCGGAGAATGCGCCGTTTTTATCCCTGGCAGGATAAATCAATGTAGCTAAGGGGCGGCCGTCAGGACGGTTATTTATCCTATTTGTGATTATTTCAGCTAGATTACCAATCTCAAAATAACCTAATGCCCTGAATCTGTTATGCTGGAACAAGATATTGAGGACATTTTCTTTGCCGAATTCCTTGTAGAGCGGCTCAAGCAATGCTTTACCTTTATCAATATCCCAGCTGAGTACTTCAGCCAAGCCAGCGGGGTTTTCCTCAAACATACTTAATACTAATTTTCTATCAAGGAGGTCAATCAATTCTACCATTTTGTCTGTGCCCTGTTTATGTAACGCGTATATGGCGACAGCATACCCATTGGGGTCCCTCATAAGGGTCTGCGATACAGAAAATCCTTCTGCTTTTAACGCAGTAACTATTGAATTATAGTTATCATATCCAATATATTTCTTTGTAGTCTCTACCCAGCCGTAATCTTTTATAGGCTCTGTGGTAGGCGTCGGGGTAGGTTTAATCACGGGCTCATCTGAGAGCACATACGCTATCTTGTCTCCGTTCTTGAAACTAATCGGCTCAGCATCGGAGGCACCGTAAGCTACAGCCTTACTGCGGCCGGCCTCGCCTTGCGCTACTTTAGGCTCAGGGGTACCTTTAGGCTGAACATCTTCTCTGGCTTTATACTGCGGGGATACCTCACTCGGTGTAGGCGCTGTTAAAGGAACAGCCGTGGCTGTAGGCGCAGGTAACTTCTCGGTTATTTCATCCGACCTCTTATCCAGCGATGCCAAGGACTGGCTTGCCTTTTCTGCTATTTCTTGATTCCCTGATCTCTCAAAGCGAGAAACCCAGGAAGCCATTTCATCTATCTCTGCCTGGCTTTCTGACTTTTGGGCGATAGCCTCAATAACCGTCAGAGAAGCCTCAATATCTTCGGGGGCGATATCTTCTGTCTTTAAAATACTTTCTATGCGGCCGGCTACATAATGGGCAATGTCTGCGCTATAACGGCTGGCAAGCATAGCATTAAGCAAATTCATCCCTGCCGGCGTATGCTCAGCCAGAATGGTATCTAACGCGGACTTATACTTACTTTCGCTGATAAGATAATCTGAATTATCTTTGCGGCTTATTGCCTTAACTTGCGCATCTTCCAAGGCCTTGATTCTTTCCTCGTCCTTTGCTGTTGAACTCTCCTGCGCACTTATTGCTTCACCCCTTACCTTACTTAATTCATCAAAGAATTCACTTACCGCCGCAGGCTCAGCCTTTCTTCCTGAACCTTCCAAGCCGGAAATATCCATACCAGCCAGTCCTAAACTGGAAAATAAATCAGAATAATCCGCGATACCCTCCTTAGGCAGAACAATCTCCCCCTTAAGCAAGAGCCAATCTATCCTGGCAGAAAGCGAAGAGGAGTTACCAATGTTGCCTGCTATCTTCTCATCAATAAGGCCTTTTAACCCGACAACCTCAGCCAAACCTTTATTGCCTATGCCTAACCTGCTGATTAAACTGAATGAATTCTCGGCCTCATCCAAATAATCATAGGCCTGAGTTATCGCATCCCGTACATTGGCATCCGGCATTGCCTCCTCTTGAGGATAACGAGAGAACAAATAACCAACCCCGAAAGCAACCCTTTCTTTTGCCTGCAGGATACTGTCATTATCCAGGGTATTTGCCCTGCTGTTTTCTAATAAGCCAATATTCAGGTTATTCAATGTCTTAGCGTAAGTAACGCCTAACTCATAGTAGTCTTTCTGCATATAGCCTGTCAGGACAGCGGATAATTTCCCTGTCTGGGCTGTAGTTAAGAATCCGGCCTTGCCTAATTTTTGCGCGAAAGCCAGCATCCGCTCAATATAAGCCTGGTCTTCTTTGTATTCGCCAACAGCCCTTTCCACTGCCTTTTCTTCGCCTCTCTGCGCGATACGTTCATAATAAGCTTCTTTACGGGCATAAGAAGATATTTTTCCGGAGATAATATCTGTTTCTTTATCTGAGATTAACGGACTGTTTACACCAGATGCAGCCTTCTGTAATCCTAAGGCCTTAAGATAAATATCCTCAGCAGCCAAAGCGGAATCCTGATTATCCCTGCCGCTGATAACCTGCCAGAATGCCTCTGCCACCTGAGAACGCAAAGGCTCTGTATTTAACCTTGCCTGCCTTTCCTGGTTTGCCGCCGCCTCTTCTATAAACACTTCCAATAACTGAGTTGCTTCACTCCTGAATTGCTGTTCTTTACTATTGATGAGCCGGACAAAATCAGGGAACATATCCGCTACCTTCTCATCTACTTGCTGAGCATAATCAAAACTTAATATATATTTCATTATGCTAATACGCTTAGAATATTCATCAGCCTGTCCTTCTGCCTCATCTGCCTTAGCTAAATTACGCAACCCGTCTAATAACTGCGGCGCTACCTCTTCATTTGCTTTAATCCTTGCACCTATCTCAGCAAGAGATAAGGTATAAATAATCGGATTGTCCTTATTGCCTTGCGCTTGGCTTGTCCCCTCTAATGCCCACACAGGCAATATCTCAGAAACCCCTGTCCAATCTGCTGCCTTATCTTTACTCACGGCTTGCTCCGAAGGTAAATAAGCTAGCGCATCGTAAGCCTTAGCTAAAGACCATACCATTGTAGGAGCATTCTGGGAACTCCACATAAAGCTATCCATACCGGAAAACAAGGTAATCTCTTCAGCCGGCATACCGCCTAATTCATTATTATCCACATCAACGGCAAATGCCTTTTCCGTTCCCGCGCTAACCCTTAAGACAATAGTATATCCACCCAGGCCGGCTAAGGCATTAGCTTCTTCCTCATTCTGTGTATATTTAAAGGTCTCATAATCAAAGCTGCGCACTGCCGCAGATGACTCTCTGCCTAAACTGCCGGAGAAATAAGAGGCTACCTTTTGGCCTTTATCTAACATTGCCTTTAGTTTATCAACATCAACACCCCAGCCGTCTTCTTCCTGTTTGACTGCTGCCACTACTTTAAACCCTGCGCCAGAGCCCTTCACTATATCCAGAAATGCCCTGTCCTTTTCAGAAAGCCCGGCTACCGCCCTTTTATACGCCATGTCATACCTGTCATATTGCGCCAGTTCCTGCGGAGACCGAGCCATATAATTATCAACAAACACCTGTTCCTCCTGGCCTAAACCTATGGCAATATAACCAAACCCATTTTCTTTTAAAATAGGTAATATTTCTTTCCACAAGGCGAGTTCTTCCTGAGAATATGCCCCCTCTATATTAATAAACTTCTCTGTTTCTGCCTTAGCAGTAATTAAATCTATGGGGTCCTGGCTATGGGATTTAATAAACCCGGCAATCTCCGCCAGGCTCTCCTGCTCAACCTTCTTTTGCTCGCGGATAGATGCCTCCTGCATTGTCCCTTTTCCGCCGGCTGCCTGATAAATAAAGTTGGCTGCGTCAATATTTAATTCCTTACTCAACCCACCCATCACATCCCCGCCAATACCTAAGATAGGGTAGTGGAATGGGCCGCTGGCAGTAGAACTTCCTTCCCAAGGCCCGATCAATGCCTCTGCCGGGCCGCCTAACCACTCCCCTATTACCTGCACCAGGCCTATTTCAATGCCAATAGATGCCAGGCCTATTGTCCCTGACCAGAAGGCCATCCTTAACTTAGACAATGCCTCAGTTGAGCCAAATACGCTGTCTAAGCCTTTATTATTCCCGGTAAATAATTTTGCCAGCAGACCAAGAGGCAAGACAGGATTAATTAGATAAAGCGGAATACCCCAAAGCAAGAAGGTGAAGTAGCGTAAAGTATATTTAATCCGGCTGGGCCCAGACGTTACTAAAGAGAATAATTGCTTGTTGCGCCGGGTATAAAGATAGCCAGCCTGATTGGCCCTCCTTATTATCTTGTCTATGGCGTCTTTATCTTTTTGGGTGGTAATTCTATCCCTTGAGACAAACAGTTGCTCTAATTCCAAGGTAGGAAGCCCGAACTCCCGGGCCTTCACAGTATCCAGCCAATTATGCCATATCTGATTCAAGGAAGAACGGCCGGACAAAAGGTAATTCAGGATAATAACGCTTAATAAGGATGACCAGGTAGGAGCAAAATGTTTAACCAGGAATCCGCCTACATCCGGGCTCACCTGACTGATTAAATCATATAACCCGGATAAAAATCCGATAGTACCGCTGCCAAATAATGCCAAGGCTAAAGGATGAGCAATAAAGGTAGAAAACACCACCAGAGAAAGCCTGTTTAAGGCAAACTTAATAATGCCGCAGGGAACCGGGAAGCGTAAAGTAAAGGCAAACCATCTTTCTCCCAGAGCGAGGGATTTCTTACCTTTCTGGCCCTTATCAAACGCCTGTATATGTAAAAGCGCGTTATCCAATTTTACTTCCCCTGCCTCCAGCCTGTTTAAGAACTCCACGTTCTTTAAGCTGTAATTGGCAAAGAACAAAACCGTAACCCTAAGAAGGAAGAAGGGAACTGCAGCAATAAGGGCAGCTATGGTTAAAGGGATAGACCAGGCGCCTTTGCCTTTGATAAAATTCCGCACAAAGCCTTCGGTTATCTGCCAGGATTCCCCTAATTCCTCTGCCAGGCCGATACCGCTTGAGCGCATCTTTGCGCTTAATGAATCTGATTCTTGTGCAGTATGGGAGCTTTCCTGTGCCTTACACAGCCTAAGTAAATACGAATAAAGCCTTCTCATTTCAGAAAGGCTGTATCCTTGAATGATACCGCTTACTTGATTCTTTTCTTCTTTAGAAACCAAGGCTAATATTCTATCCTTAAGCTCATTTGCTACCAGCTTGTGTACACCCAGCGCCTTATAACCGCCTTTCTTCTCAACCACTAAACAAGTAACCGAAGCAATGTTTACAAAACCAATAAACCAGTTAATAACCCTGCCCCAGGTAGGATCAGCCAAGATAGTCTGGGCTTGTGGTAAGTGCACGCCTATACTGGTTAAGGCTAACAATGCCAGCAGGACTATTCCGTAAACACCCAATAAATTGACTGCCTGCGCAAGGCAGGCCCTGGCTTCTTTGTGTCCTGCGATATGGGCTTTTTCGTGGGCAATGACTGAATTCTGGATTAGACCAGGGAGTTTGTTGAAACGCTCTACATCTATATGGATGCCATTTTCACCATCTAGAGTATAGGCAACTTCCTCTCTGCCGTCATGCGGAAGGATATTTATGCCATATTTCTTTTCTATTGATTTTTGGATTTCTTTAAGGATATGCGCAGGCGGTGAACGCCCTGCCTTTACCCCGCGGGCCTGGATATAATAGGCTGTGGCAAAGAACATAGCGCCAATGAATACTAAAACCGGCGCGATGATAATAGTATAAGATAACAGGCTGATTGCGCCGATAGTAGGAACCGCCACAGTTGCCAGCGCCACTGCCGCTGCGCCAATCAGCGCGAATAACCCTGCCCTTTTCTGCCCGGCTGCGCTTATGTTATAACTCTTCTGTATTACCTCGGGCCTTTGCTGCTTGAGGGACCTTAAGACTGCCCTGCCTATTATAATAGTTGCAGCCAAGCCGGATATGATGGGGGTCAGTATTGCGGAGGTTACAACCACCATACCGGCATTGGCTACAATGTTAACCAACCCTGCGATACCTGCCACGGTAGATAACAGGTGAGCGTGCCCTTGTTTTTTGTTTAGAGTAGGAGCAGACGGCTGAGCGACATACTTATATTCTCTCAAGTATGCCCGAAGGATATTCTTTGCGAAAGAGTCAAACTCCGTCTGTTTATTTCTCCGCCATTCCTCCACTGTCAACCTGAATAATAAAGTCCAAACTACAGGAAGATTATGTTTTCTTAACCCTTCGACAATCCGGTGAATCTGGGCGCGGGCGGTTTGGTAGGTTCCGCTGACCACCGGATTTGCTGCTTTAGCGCGGGCGCACTCTTCATACTTAAAATATTCTTGCCGTTCTGCTATGGCACCATCCCAGCCCATATCTTCAAGCACCGCCAAAGCCCCCAGGTCTGCTGTAAACTCGTCACACGGGGAACTGGCAGGCAGGCGCGAGCATTCTATATTATGTCCAACCTCATGAGCTAAAATACCTATGACGAATCTTATCGAAAAATTCTTTGTGCAATATGTCCCTATCCTAAAATTGCCGTTGGCCTCATCATAAGAATCATCAATGCGCGCCTGCAGCAGTATACGCGAACCTATGGCAGAAAAGAGCCCTTCTGTTATCAGTTGAGGAAAAAGGCTGCGGTAGATGAATAAGATCGCCAACAGGTATACCCTAAGGTTCTTTTCTCTGTCGGGGCTAACCAAAAGGTCTTCTGTCCTTGCTTCTCTTAATATATCCTTTGCCTTTTCTAGGCCTTGAGGCGATAAATCTGCACAGAAAAAGAAGCTGTATTCATCCTTTATCCCTTTTATTAACGCCTCAAACTCTTCCATGCCCATACTGGAGATGGCTCTTAAGACTTGAATAAACTCGGAAGAATCGTGCTTAAAGGCAGTACCAACATTCTCTCTGCCTAAAAGGCTAGACAGTCTATTTATTAACGCCTCAAACTCCTCAATACCCATCCTGAAGATAGCTCTTAAGACTTTAATAAACTTGGAAGAATCGTACTGAAAGACAGACTCAACATTCTCTCTCTCTAAAAGTCTGAATAGTTTATTTATTAACGCCTCAAACTCTTCCATGACCATACTGGAGATGGCTCTTAAGACTTCAGCAAAGCCGAAAGAATCCTGCTTAAAGGCAGCGCCAACATTCTCTCTGCCTAAAAGGCTAGACAGTCTATTTATTAACGCCTCAAACTCTTCCATGACCATACTGGAGATAACTTCTAAAGCTTCGCTAAACCCTACAGGATCTTGCTTATAGGCAACATGGACATTCTCTCTGCCTAAAATCCTGGATAAGTCTTTGGACCCAGTGGCCTTAACAAACAAACCGATAAAGTCTACTATGTTGATAGTGAATTCCTGTATAAAGCCGGGTATATGGAGCCTGGTTAAGGTAGTGTGGGCTTGCTCATGCCAGAGAGGATTATAGATGAGGAGATTGGCTGCTGCCGGATGAAGGGTGATAGTGCCGTTGTTGTTCTGGGCAATAGGCGTGGTCAGAGGAGGAGCCCGGCTATCCCTAGGTGCCCTTAAGAAAGCCTGGATGATGTCTTTGATAAGGTTCCAGCTGGCAAGCACAAATGACGGTATGGCCCAGATAAAGCCTATAAGTAATCCTACGGCAATGCCTGCGCCGGCTACCAGAGTAGCCACTATCAAGGCGGCGATGGCGCGGGAAGATTGAGGAATATTGGTATGACTAGGCCGCTTGATAACAATAAATATTGCGACAGCGATAAACCATGTCAAAGCCAACATAATAAATCTGTCTATGGAAAAGTTGAAAATAGACATCTTTATCATCCAGCCAGGAGCTAAGCCGGTGGGCATATTGAATTGGGAAGCCAATGTATAATCTCCGACTACCGAAAAGACGGCGGGCCAAGAAGTTAAGCCAAAACCTAAAATTAAGCAGAACAGGCTTCTCTTGAGAACGCTCGCTCTTATGAGATATAGCGCTATAACGGCAAATAATACATTAGGGGTTATCCTGGTAATGATGAGCGCGGACAGGGTGCTGACCGAATACTTCGCCATTGCTGCTTCAAATGCACGAGCACCGAACATGCCGAATTGTTCAGGCCGGAGAACCTCATAGAAACCTGGCAGAATACCGTGGAAAATCCCTCCGCCTATTTCCGGAGCCAAATAGACTCTGCTAAAATTTATCGGAGAGCCTAAAAGTATCGCACTGAATACATGGGTTGTCTGATGTATCAATTCCTGCACAGGCCAGCTTAAAACAAGAACAGTGAATGCCCCTAAGATAACAAATAAAATTTTGAGGATGCCGGCTTTATTATCTCTCAAAAGATGCCGTATTATTTCTTCCGAGAAGCCTCGGTGAGACGCAGAAAAGATAATAGTGACCATCTCCATGGCCGCTAAGCAAACTAATGCTATATCAATCTGGACGAAAGCAAAATGGTAAGGGCTCTCTGCGAACAAGCCTCCCCTTAACGAAGATATGCTATCCACTGGTCCCCCAGAAACCGTGAATATACTGTTCGCATCCTTTATAATGAGCGTTTCGAAAATCACGAACAGTAAAAGCAAAAACACCTCTAATAACTTTACCCATCTAAATCCCGTCACAGAAACAGAGGTAAACACAAATTTAGCCTTTAATGAACTAAGTGAACGCCACAAGGCAGACGCAATGAGTTTAATTGTTGTGACCAAGGCGCCAGGGGTCTTTTTCTGAAGGAGAAACTGGACGCCCTTGTCCACAACATTAGCCAGCCCTGCGATACCTGCCACGGTAGATAACAAGACTGCATCAAATCCATTTAATCCGGTAATTAAACCAACGACCAAAGCAACAGCTGCCAATACGCCAAGAGCCAGGGCATACGACACCTGTGCCTGTCC
>JBAZLB010000016.1:0-16552 GCA_041650495.1 Candidatus Omnitrophota bacterium
CTCAGCTGCCCTTGCTTTTTCAGCCAGACGGGTATACTGGGCAAACCCCAATGTGCCTAAGACGCCGACGATGACGATGACGATGATCAATTCCAAAAGCGTGAAGCCTCTTCGCATAATCTTTTCTCCTTTCATCATCTATATGTATAATCCTTAATATTAAATAATATTCTTACTTATTATTGTATAAAGAATAACCGATGTCAATATATTTCTTAAGGCCTTTCCCTTAACGGCTGCTAGTACCCAATGTAGCAATCTGAAATATAGGCATAAACATACCCAGAACCATTATGCCTATAACCAACCCCATAAACACAAGCATCATCGGTTCAAAAATAGTGGTAAAGCGGGCCAGGAATGTTTCAGTATACTCCTGATAAAAGGTATTTACGCGCTTAAACATCTGAGGCAACTCCCCGATTTCCTCCCCTACTGCTATCATTTGAACAACCATAGGTTCAAAAAATCCGCTTTTACCTAAAGTATAATTCAAAGGTTTGCCCTCGCGTACGTCTTCTTTAATCTGATGGACAATACCGGACATCACAGTATTGCCGACACTATGCTCAGTTATCTCCAGGGAGTACAATAAGGGGACCCCGCTTTCTATTAAGGTTGACATCTCTGAGGAAAACCTTTCTACCGTCAGGGCGCGAAAGAACTCCCCAAATACCGGCAGGTGAAGCTGAAATTCCTCAAACCTCTTTCTGCCCTCCCGGGTTTTAATATACGCCCGGAATAAAAACGAGATCGTCACGGCCGTCAATAGCATAAAGAGTATATATTTACGGATAAAACTGCTTACCGCGACCAGCATCATGGTAAAACGCGGCAATTCTGCGCCGAATCCTTTGAATAATTCAGCAAACGTAGGGATAATCTTTATGGTCAGGAAAAGTAAAGCGCCCAGTCCTGCTGACATGAGGATAACCGGATATATCAGGCTGGATACGATCTTTTTCTTAAAAGAAGCCCTTCTTTCAAGATAACCGGCCAAACGGTTAAGTATGCCCGCTAAATTCCCGCTAGCCTCCCCACTCTCAACTAGGTTAACCCACAATTCCGAAAATATCGCCGGATGCTGCCCCAAGGCCTCATGAAAGGTAAGCCCCGCCTCCATATCCCTTTCTAATTTTATAATGACATTGTAGAATTTATGGCTGCCCACCTGCTGAGAAATAATATCCAGGCTCTTTAAAATAGTTACCCCCGCCCCTAAAAGGGTAGCAAGCTGCCGGGAGAAAACCACCAGGTCATCGCTATTAATGCCATAATGACGGAATTTATGCCTGCCTTTATTCTTTGCCGTAAGCCCTGCCACCTTAACCTTACCGCCCTCGGATTCATTAACCACACTTATCACTATCAGGCCCTTAGCCTGCAGCCGGGTAATTAATTCATCCTGAGAATGTGCCTCTTCGTATCCGCTTAATTTCTGGCCTGCGCTGTCCCTTGCGCTATAGTAAAATCTTGCCATTATTCAACTCCCAAGGTAATAGTCAAGGCCTCCTCTAAAGAAGTTAGGCCTTCTTCAACCTTACGCAATGCGGAATCATAGAGGGTCTGCATACCTGTTTCCCTGGCCACTTCCCTTATCTTCTGAAAAGACGCCCTTTCATTGATCAGTTCCCTGATATGTTCATTTACCAACATTACTTCCGAAATACAGGCCCGGCCTAAATAGCCGATCTGACCGCACTTAGAACATCCCTTAGCCTTATATATCAGGTCGGCATTAATCTTTACCTTACCCAGATTCACGGACGAAGGCTCATATGCCTCTTTGCATTCAGGGCATAATTTACGTATTAACCTCTGGGCTACAATCAAGATCAGGGAAGGGGCGACCATATAAGGTTCAATACCGATATCAATAAGACGGGTCACGGCAGAAGGGGCATCATTAGTATGTATGGTGCTAAAAACCAGATGGCCGGTGAGGGCTGCGCGGATACAAATCTGCGCCGTCTCCAGGTCCCTTACCTCTCCTACTAACATAATATTCGGGTCCTGCCTTAAAAAACTGCGCAAGGCAGTGGCAAAGGTAAGGCCTATTTCAGGCTTCACCTGGACCTGATTGATCCCGTCTAATTTATATTCTACGGGATCCTCGATAGTAAGGATGTTCTTGGTAGGTTCGTTTATCTCGCTTAATATGGCATACAATGTGGTGGTCTTGCCGCAACCCGTAGGCCCGGTTAAGAATATCAGTCCGTGAGGGGTATGTATGCCTTTACGGATTATTTCAAGTTGGCTGCTGTCAAACCCCAACCGGGCCAGGTCCAAAACTACTTGGCTGCGGTCTAAAATCCTCATTACCACTTTCTCTCCGTAAATAGTCGGTATTGTAGAAATCCTCAGGTCAATAGGGCGGTCTTCCAATTTTACCAGGAATGCCCCGTCCTGAGGAAGGCGCTTTTCCGCTATATCCAGTTTAGCCAGTATTTTAATACGGGAGATTATCGGCAGGTGCAGGTGTTTTGCCGGAGGAGGAATCTCAAAGAGTTTACCGTCTATTCTGTAACGCAGAGATATCCTATCTTTAAAAGGCTCAATATGGATATCCGAGGCGCGCTCATCTATGGCCTGGCGGATAATTAAGTCCACCAGTTTTACAACCGGGGCCTCCTCTGCCCGGGCAATCAATTTATCCAGGCTTAGCTCCTGGTCAGAAGGCTCTATATCTATGGAAATAAAATCTCCCGGCGTCTCCGTCGTATAAGATGCCTCCACCGCCTCCTCAAACATCTTGGACTTGCCGTAAAAGGAATCGATGGCCTTATTGATATCGGAACGCGTGGCAATCACGGGATTGATCTCGCAGCCGGTTATCTTGCGCAAATTATCTATAAGGATAAGGTCAAGCGGGTCAAACATCGCCACAGTCAAAGAGCCTAATGTGCGGGATAAAGGCAAGACGCTATTCTTGGCGGCAAAGTCTTTGGTGATCAGCTGGTCTAAATTCTGATCAGGAGCGGGAGTTAATTCGCTGCCCAGGCAAAAATAAGGTATATTTAATTGTTTGCCCAATACCGCTACCGCCTGGTCTTCCTTCAATATGCCCATCTTGATTAAAATCTCACCCAGCCGACCCCCCTCCTGCCTCTGCTGAATGATCGCCTTTTCCAGCTGGGCATTGGTGATAATGCCCTCCTTAATCAGCAGCTCTCCTAATCTTAAATATTTTTTTCCGGCCATACCTGTATTCTTCTTTTATTGATCCCTGCTATAAATCACAGCGAAACGTTTCGCTATTTTATTTTCTCAAAATTATTCAGGCTGGAATTAATCGCAACCCTCCGGTCAAATACCGCTGCCGCGTTCTGTTCCCTGCCTCCGGTTAAAGGGACCCTTTTGGCCTGGGCGAATTCGACACCAGAATCTTTAACAATGTGCGGGGTGATAAAAATCAATAATTCCCGCTCCTTATCCTTCGTTTTATCTTTATGCCTAAACATAAGCCCTAAAAGAGGAATATCTCCGAGTATGGGGACTTTTTTATCTACCTCTGTGAGCTCATTACGAATCAACCCGCCCAAGACTACGGTTTCTCCGTCCTTGACCTTGACCACTGATTTGGTACTGCGCGTTTCGGGGTCGCGATACTGATATTGCGCGTTGGCGCTGGTCAAGGTGTTTCCCTGCACAGCCTCACTGACCTGAGGATAGATAAACATAGTTATTTCCTTAGTCTCTAAATTCACCTGCGGGGTAACACGCAGAGAAACACCCGTCTCTGCCCTCTCCGCTTCGGCAGAAGTAGAAGAGGTAGAGGCTTCAGTAGTAGTCTTGACGCCTACCGACTCACTGCTGGTTATTTTTATTTCCGCGGTTTCATTATTTAAGGTAAGCAACCTGGGCCGGGCTAAATATCTGGTATCAGTCTGGGTGCGCAATAAATCCAGTTTTGCAGCATATACGCTGCCGAATGCTATAGTCCCTGCCGTGGCAGAAGTAATGGCCGTGGCGCCCTTTAAGGCAGCGTCTCCAAAGAAATACTGCCCCCCGCGCTTGCTGATTGAACCCGGTAAAAGTAGGGTAAAAGGATTATTGCCAAACTCAAAACCCATCTTATCCACCACGTTTTTACTGACATCCAGCATCTCCACCTCAATAAGGACCTGAGGTATAGCTACGTCAAGCAAGGCTATAGTCTGGGCAATAATCGGCATCCGGCTGGGTATATCCGTAACAATAAGACTGTTGGTACGATAGTCTTCTATTACCGAGCCGTTTGTAGAAACCAGCTTTTTCACTGCCTCAGTAATGCCGCTTGAGTCTTCCGTCTTCCATTTTCCTGCGGTACTGCTGGTGCTGGAAGAGGAACTGCTTGAACTGGTGGTACCGGAAAGCTCATTAGACATCTGCTCCTTCATAGAAGAGGTAGTGACAGTGGCATATTTTAAATAAAACACCCTAGTCACTGTCTCTATCTGCGGTGCTCCGAAGTCTTTAACTATAAAGATGCTGGCATCCTTGTCCATCTCATAAGAGAGGTTATTGGCCTTAAAAAGCTTATCCATTGCCTCTTTAATAGGGACGTTATCCAGGTACAAGGTAACCTTTCTGTCCTGGACCGCCTGAGAAGCGATAAAATTCAGGCCTGACTGGATGGAAAATATTTTCAATATGTCTCTGAGGCCGGCATCTTGAAAATCCATAGAAATAGTCGCCTCTAAATCAGGGAAAGGCAATTCTTGTCCCGCATCTAACCCCGGTGTAAACAAAAGAGAAATCAGGATAGATAGGATTAAGATAAAATTATTTTTCATTTTTTGCCTCCTTTAGGCGCTTCCTGCTTATCGGCCTTTAGCTGGCCGGATGCAGGAGAAGATAAATTATACTGTCGTTTATTAAACATTACGATTATGCCATTCCTGTCTATTGTGACTATGCGCGCCTCTTCAATAGTATCACCGACTTTCAATACTTTATTATTAATAATAGCCTGCGGGAAATTGTCTCCCCAGACAATACCCTGGATGACAAAAGAAGGCAGAGGTTTTTCTCCTGCCTGCGCCTGCGCGGGACTGCCATTACCGGATACCTCCTGTATTTTTTCAGCCTGAAAAGGGTCGCGTGTGCCTGCAGCAGTATATTCCACCGTTTTATTCCCTGCCTCTAGCGCAGGGACCGGCTCCTTGACCGCTTGCCCAAAAGCAGAAGAAAACGGGTTAAAAAAGACAATCAGAGAATAAATAAAGATATACGGCAATCGCCTTGGTATCATAGCCACCATCAATCCTGGAATATGATACTGCTCACTACCAGGTTAACTGTAAGCTTATGTCCCTGGACAGATTTACTATCCGTCTCCGGCCCTGTTTTAGATAAAACTATCTGTGCCTTATCAACAAAATAAATGCCGGGATTATTTTCCAGCTGGCTGACAAACCTGCCCAAATCATGGTAATTATCAATATACAGGCTTAAGACAAAAGGATATTTGGTATAGGATGCGAATCTTTCTTCCGGAGCCGGCTTAATCGAAACAACCGCAACGCCAGAGCCTTTTGCGATACTGGTAATAGTATCAATAATGGAAAAAACATCTTTCTTGCTCAGGGTTTTTTTGTAAACACTGATATCTTTCTCAAGCCTGCTGATTTTATTCAGGATTTCGTTCTTTTTCAGTTCTACCATCTTGACACCCTTCAATCTTTCTATGGCTGCCGACTGGTTTTTATAAATATTATAGGCAACAAAAATGACTACGATGATTATGGCAATATTTAAGACCTTGCCTTTGTCTTTCATATCAATAACATTGTTTATCTGCATTCTTTTTCTACCTCATTGCGATTGCGAAGCGGTAATGACAAAATTTGTGTTTGTGCCTTTGCTCTCCCGGCCCTGTTCATGGTCTATGGAAACAATATTTATATCTTTAAAAGATTTACGGAAGGTAGCATCCTCTTTCATCTTGGCAACAAAGGTATTGATAGCATCCATTTCCTTTGTGGTATCTCCGAGAGAAACAATCCCGCGCAAGGTCAGGCCCGAAGCGTTTCTTTCTCTAAAAAAATTAACTTCTGTCAGCCAAATACCCTTAGAGATAACCCGTGGTATAGCGTCTAAAATACTGGTAAAATAAAGGCGCTGTTTTATTACTTTGTCCAATGCCTCTATCTTGCCTTGATAGCGCTGCTGTATTTTTTCCATTTCTTCACTGCTTAATCCGGCGGATACGGTAAGTACCGACGGCCGGATGTTTACGATATTCTTAATTTCTCCTTTGATAGGCATTGACCGGTATACCCCGAAGAAGAAAACCAAGACGCATAATAACAACCCTGACACTGCTAACTTAACAGTCTGTTTAAACTTAAATTGGGCGGTTTCTGCAACTTTATCATACTGCTCCTTACCTACCTTCTTGACAGACCTGGCCTTTGCCTCCAGCAGGTCTATCTTTACGGATGTGCGTATATTGACCAGGGAGCCACTATAAGCCTTAACACTGGGCAAAGAGAATTCCTGCCCCTGAAAATACCTGCTGATATCTATAAAACGGCTGCCCAGGCCTAAATCCATAACAAAATCCAACAAATCGGCACGGCCGCTATAGTCCTTGTCCATTATGAAATGTACCGTCTTAATATTCTTTGAGGGAAATTTACGGTCGTAGTAATCTAAAGATATCTGCAGTTCCCGTTTTAATTTTTCCAAGATACCTGATGAAGGGACTTCGGTATTTTCTTCTGCCTCCTCCCCTCCCCTTAAAAAGGTAATATCGCGGCTGAATAAAGGAAAGCCGTCCTCTAATACTACAAAATTAGCCTCATCATTCCTAAGCACGTCAATATTGACTACCGCTATGATGCCGCTTTCCTTGCAGTGTGTAAGCCTCAAAAGCCTCAGCAGGCTAAAGGCCGAATATTCTATGGCCTGCGGTTTTAATCCGAGCTTGCTTGTTACAGCGATGTATTTGTCCAGGGCGTCTTTCTTAATGCCTACAAATAAAACCCGCGTTTTCTGTATTGCCTTATCCTGTATCCATTGAATATCAAAAGTTAATTCTTCCAGCTTAAAAGGTATATATTTCTTAACCTCGAAACTAGCTGCCCCGGATACTTCCTGACGGGACAAAGCAGGCATTTCAAAGGTACGTATGATCAGGTCCTTGCCGGAAAGACCCACTGCAATTGTCTTAGCCTCGATCTTATGCTTAATCAACGCCTCTTTGATTAAGGTGGATAATTTCATTTCATCAGGCACCTTTTCTTCTAATGCGCCTTCCGTAGATGGCTCAGGCAAGGCAATCTGGATATTGTTCAACGGTTTAATCCCCGCGCAATCCACGATACTGATTATCTTCGGCCCAAAATATACAGCAAGCGAACTCATGCGTTTTCCCCTGTTTTAGAGAGCCTCCGGCGGCTCTTCAGCCAAATATCAATATCCCGACGGTCAAACCGCCAGACTCCCCCCACCTTTATACCGGAAATCTTACCCTGGTTCAACCAGTTATAAATAGTCTGTTTCTTTAATTTTAGATAATTCGCCAATTCATCAACGTCAATCAATCTAGCCATATAGAGTTCCTTAGCATCCTATGGTTAACAACAAAATTAATTAAAACATAAAATTCATATTTTGTCAAGTGTTTTTTCATTTATACTTACTTATACTTACTTACAAGAAGGAAAAACACCTATACTGCATTATATTAGGCTATAATAAACTTACTTATATTATAATATTATCTTACAGATTTAACGGATGATTAAATAAGGGAAATTAGTCGTAGGTGTAATTTACCGTGGCATTTATTATACGGCGGGTAGTATCGGTATTATTCACAGAAACTGTCACAGAAGAAATAATAGCAGGGAAATCTGCTTCTGTAACATTACATCCGCTTTTACAAAAAGTCCGGCTATAACTGGTATTAAGCGGCCAGTTAGTAGTATCATTTGCCGCGCGCAGCTTATCAATAGCATAATTTATGCCTGCCATTGCCGCGTAATAAGCCTGGATACGGCTTGCGTTATGAGAAGAAATACGGTACTGGCTAACAGTAAGGGCAAGGATAGCGTTAGTTAATGCCACAACAACTAAAATTATCCCCAAAACGATAAATAACACAATACCCTTTTTTCTACCCTTAGCCATTATTTTATTTCTTCAGGCTCACTCGGTAATCGCCCTCTATGCGCTGCAAGGTAACATGCCCTTCCCTGGCTAACCATCCCAGGCTCATCAATATATTATCCCGCGGCTTATCGATCCCTCTGACTAATTCGGATAACCCGGATCCTCCGTGCTGATCCAAAAAATGCCAGATATCGCCAGCCACTATACCTATTTCAGTGATCATTTTACCTCCTTCAAGGTTATTGTAAGAATAATGGTGATTTATGTCAACTCTTTTTTGCCTGGCACCCTAGAATCCCGTTAACCCTAAAAGCATCAATAGTCTTATTTTAAAAAGGCATCTTGTTATTTTTTGTTATAACTTCCGCAGCGCGGACAAATAGATATAACTTCTTCTTTTGTATTAATATAGGTATAAGTACAGACTGAACAAAACCAGATAAAACGCTTATCCAAAGACAGGTCTTTACCTTTTTGCCTTTTAGTAAACAGCCAGAATAACAAAAACAGGCTTATAAAGATACCCAGATAAAGGGCGATAGCCAGGGAAAATTCTAGACTAATCATCGGATATGCCGGATAAACTCAGAAAAATGATCAGCGCCTGATATTTTGTTTATCGCTTTTTGCCGAAAGGTCTATTTTCACTGACTGCCACGATCCGGTTCCTGCCAGACTGCTATGCTGCATGGACAGGTAACGGCTGATATAACGCATGCACATAAGGTCAGCCTCCAGGTTACCTGATGAAACCTTCCTTTTTACGGTAATTATATCCTTACTACCTACGTGAGCCACTCTAAACGCAAGTTCAATATGCACCGCCTCCCTGTCTTTAAAATACAGGGAAAAATGGTAGGGAAATTGCGGATAAAACATAATTGCTGTCCGTTCCCTATTAGGGGTATTTACGGTTAAAACCATACTATCTAAAAACACGGGCCTTTCTTGATAAAAAGACGGGGCAAAGGCGGGTTTAATGTAATCCGGTTTAAAAGCATAAGGCGCCTTTTCCCCTTTATTGAAACAAGCAGAAAACTCCCTGCGCTCAACGATAGCCTCGCCTACTTTTAAATAGTCTTTAGACTGCGGTAAGGGGGTTAAATCATAACTGCTTAAGAAAGAACCGTAGAAAGAAACAGCCGGGAAATTAAAAGGTACTATCCTTGCCCCAAAATTAAAACTGAATGCGCTAAATAAGGCTGCATGCCCAATTAGCGATACGGCCACAGCCCTCTTTAGATCCTGCGGTATATTCATCTTTATAAAAATAGCGCTACAACCTAATCCTGATTGGTAGCTATATTAATCTGGCTTAACCCTACGTCCCGGCACATATCCCATATTTCAACCACCCTGCCCAGAGAAGCCCTTTTATCCGCCTTGATTAATACAGGCTGCTGCCGGCCGGATACCTGCTTGAGGACGCTCTTTAATTCCTGCATATTTATGATCTTACTGTTTAGATAAATTATATTCTCGCTGGAAACCGCTATTTCAATATTCTCGTATTTTAAAGCCTCACTCGTCACTGCTTTGGGGAGGTTCACTTTTATCCCCGGCTGGATCACAAAACTGGAAGTAAGCATAAAGAATATCAACAATTGAAATACCATATCGATCAGAGGGGCTATATCTATCTGCCTGAGGCCGTGTTCTAATTCCATATGCCTTCTAAAATGCATTCTGGCCTCCTATTCGGTAAGAAAATTGACTAATTCCGTAGCTGCCTTTTCCATCTCTAAGATGAAATTATTTATCCGGTTGACCAGATAATTGTAAGCCACAAAAGTTGGTATAGCCACTACCAGGCCTACTACGGTAGTCAATAAGGCCTCCCATATGCCCCCTGCTAAGTCACCCGGAGATACAGGGTGCAAAGAAACGGCCTTGGCCTGTATGGCCTGAAAACACCTGACCATCCCCGTAACCGTCCCCAGAAGCCCTAAAAGCGGGGATATATGCGCAATAGTAGCAAGCATGGAAAGGTTCTTCTCTAACTTAGGTATCTCATATAACGAGGCATCCTCTATGGTTTCTTTAATCTGAGCGCGCGGACGGTCATACTTAAGAATACCAGCTTTAAGTATATGCGAAACAGGGCTCCTGGTATTATCGCACACCTCCAAGGCCTCCTTTATCTGGTGGTGTTTCATTTTATTCAGTATACTGCCTAAAAATTCCTGGGTGTCGATCTTGATCTTATGCAGGTGCCAGAATTTTTCCATAATTATCGCCAAGGCAAAAACCGAACATAAAAGTATCGGCCACATTACCGGACCACCCGCTATAAACACCTGCCATAAACTCATCTTATACAACTCCATTCCCTTCCTCCTTTTTTCCTGGCCCTAATTCTCCTCGCCTGTTGATACGTCTTCTCAGGGTAGAGTCTTAAAAAACCACTAAGCATCAACCCGCAAGCGATAATACTTATTTAACTTTAATATGCGCGTTTATCCAATCCAGCCTCTCCTTGGCGTACTTTGCCTCATCGGTGTTCATGCTTATAATCCTTTTATATATACTCCCGGCCTCTTTAAACTCTTCCTTATCCTCATAAATTTTAGCCACCCGCAAAAACGCCTTTACCGCCAGGCTATTATCTTCTGCGTAAAGATAGCTGACTTTAAGGTATTCTTCAATTGCATCCTCAACCTTCCCCTGCGCCTGCCTTACCTCGGCTATTTTAAATTGTATGTCCGGCATTTGCCTTAAGGGCACCAGGTCCATGCTTTTCTTATAATAGGCTGCTGCCTCTTCATAGTTAGCTGCCTGCAAATAAATATCAGCAATCTTAGGATAAACCAGATTAGTAAGGTGAGGATAAAGGCCGGTTACTTCTTTATATGTCGAAAGTGCCGATTCCAGCTGCCCCTGTTTTATATATATATCCGCCAGGGCAATAAATGCCTGCCCTGCAAGGTCAGATTTGCTTAACTCGCCAACCTTGCGGAAATTTGCTATAGCCTCGGGGTAATTGCCTTCCTCATAATAAACCCGGCCCAGTGCATAATACGCATCGGGTAAGAGGCTGCTTTTGGAAAAGTCTTTAATCAGGCTGTAGAAATACCTGCGGGCAAGGCCATAATCATTGCGGCGGTAATAATACTCCCCCAGCCACCACATCACCTCCGGGGCCAAAGAGGAATTAGGGTATTTAGCGCGCAGCGAACGGAAACGTTCCATTGCTTCTTTCTCATTACCCATCTGATAATAGCAATCCGCTATTTCGTATTCTGATTTCTGGAGGAGTTCTGAATCCTGGCTATACAGCCTGGTTATGCCCCTAAACACCTCTATTGCCTCCGTAAAATTCCCCATATTATAAAGGCAGCTTCCTAAAAGATACAGGGCATCCGGCCTTAAATTGCTCTCCTTAAATTCTCCCTGGAACTTATCCAATGCCTCTTTGGCAGCCTTATAATTTTCTCTCTGAAAATAAGTCAGTGCCAGGGCATAGGTAGCATCGTCTTGGAGTTTTGACCCCGGGAAATTCTCCCTCAGGCTCAAGAAATTCATAATGGCACTTTCGTAATTGGACATTTTAAACAGGGAAATCCCCATCTGATACTGGACATAATCCCCATAAAAACTGTCGGGATAATCCTTCAGTATGCGTGCATATATCTCGACTGCTTTCTGATAATCAGCAGAATCCTGGTAAGTATCCCCGACCTGGCAAAGCGCAGCTGCCTTTACCGTAGCATCCTGTGAATACTCGGCGATCTTCTGGAACGCATCAATCGCCGCTTTAAATTCCCCCTCTTTCAAATACGCCCAGGCCAGGCCGTAATGCAATTTGTCAACCAGCTCACGCGGGGTATCTAGACCAACGCTTTTATCCAACGCCTCCTGATATATCTTTATCGCCTCCTTATAATCGGCAGTATTGTAAAAGGCATCCGCCTTATTCAGGTATGCCTGCATCAAAATAAGGGGATCGGCAGAAGACAAGAGGGTATCGCAAATATTCTTTACTTCGTTAAAACGCTTGGTCTCCTGGTATAATATCGCCCTGCCCAAAAGCAAGGTATCCCGGTCTTTCATCTCAAGGCTTGCCTTATCCAGTTTAGCAAAGGCTTCTTCTGCCTGGCTATACTGTTTCATTTTGAGGTAGGCCCAGCCGGTCCCTAAATAAGAAAGTGCCTTTATCTTATTATCCAAGCCATCGGCCATCGCCTTGGAATAGCTACTTATTGCCTCGGGATAATTGTTAGTATAATACGCGGCCTCCGCGGCATAAAAATAAAGATAAGCCTGCCGGGAAAGGTCTTTTAGATAGGCCTTTAAATAAGCTGCAACGTTTTCTTTAAGCTGCGGGTAATCCTTGAGGTTATACAAACACTCGATTATCTCAAAAGAGGCATCCTGGGCCTGGGGGCTTTTAGGAAATTTCTCCTGTGTTTTTCTGAAATACTCAAGGGCCTGGGAGAAACGGCCTTCCTGAAACAGGCACCAGCCGATGGAATAATATGCGTATACCGAATAATGCGAATCAGGAAAACCGTCAATGATCATCTTATAGTAAGACATGGCCTTGGCAAAATCATTCCCCTTAAAATGCACCTCCGCTATCCAATAATAAACAGCGTCTTTTATACCCTGCGCCAGGCTAGGCTGACTAAGCAGCCCTTCAAATTTCTTTAAGGCGTCTATAAACCTGTTTTGATAGAAATAGCATTCACCTATCAAAAGGTTGGCCTCAGGGGCCCTTGTGGAATTAGGATAATTCTTAAGGAAACGCTCAAGGAGGCCCAGGCCTACCTCATAGAAACCGTCATCCATCGCCTTCTTGGCAACAAAGATAGCCTCCTCTTCCCTGGAGCCGTCTTCGGCAGAGTATAATCCGCTGCCCGCGCTTAAGAATAAGCCTGCCAGGCATAAAAAAACCAAGAATATCTTACGCGCCATATTCCTCATCTTAAACATAACTATAACACCTTAACACAGCCCGTTCAATACCTTTCTCAGGAATTGGCTGGTATGCGAATCCTTAACCTTTATTAATTCCTCAGGGGTGCCTGAAAAAAGCAGCCCTCCGCCTTTATCCCCTCCCTCAGGCCCCAGGTCAATAATGTAATCTGCGCATTTTACCACATCTAGATTATGCTCTATCACTACCACGGTATTGCCTTTATCCACTAGTTTCTGCAATACCGAAAGGAGCTTCTGGACATCGGCAAAGTGTAGCCCCGTAGTAGGCTCATCCAATATATAAAATGTCTTTCCGGTGGCACGCTTGCATAACTCCGAAGCCAGTTTTACGCGCTGTGCCTCTCCTCCGGAAAGAGTAGTAGCAGCCTGGCCCAGGGTAATATATCCTAACCCCACATCATACAGATAATCCAATATATTCTTTATCCGGGGGATATTCTCAAAAAGCTCGCAGGCCTCTTCTACGCTTATATCCAGGACATCGGCAATAGACCTGCCTTTATATTTTACCTCCAGGGTCGCCTCGTTAAAACGCCTTCCTTTACACACGCCGCATTTTACGTAGACATCCGGCAAAAAGTGCATCTCAATCTTCTTTATACCATCCCCCTGGCAAACCTCACAACGCCCGCCTTTGACATTAAAAGAAAACCTCCCTGGGTTATAACCGCGCATACGCGCATCCGGCAATTTACTGAAAAACTCCCGGATATAAGCGAACACCCCGGTGTAAGTAGCCGGGTTTGAACGCGGGGTCCTGCCTATAGGGGACTGATCCACCACAATAACCTTATCGATATACTCTATCCCGCTTATACTCCTATGCAAACCGGGTTTATCCTTGGATTTATAGAGTTTCTGAGAAAGGCTGCGGTAAAGTATCTCATCAATCAGCGTAGACTTTCCGGAACCGGATACGCCGGTAACGCAGATAAAAACCCCCAGAGGGAAACGCACGTCTATATCTTTTAAATTATGTTCCCGCGCCCCTTTTATTTCCAGAGACCTGGCCTTCTGCCATGGCCTGCGTTCTTTAGGCAGGCTTATTTTCAATTCCCTGCGTAAATATTTGGCAGTGAGAGAACTATTATGGGATAAGAGGCCTTTACGGTCCCCGGAAAAGATTACTTCTCCTCCGTACCTGCCTGCGCCCGGGCCCAGATCTACAATATGGTCAGCGGCAAGTATAGTAGCTTCGTCATGCTCTACCACAATAAGGGTATTGCCCAAATCACGCAGGGACTTAAGCGTATCTATCAATTTTACGTTATCCCTCTGATGGAGCCCGATACTGGGCTCATCCAGGACATAAAGCACACCCACCAGGCCTGAGCCAACCTGGGTAGCTAAGCGTATCCTTTGGGCTTCGCCTCCGGATAAAGTAGCGCTTTTCCTGTCCAGGGTAAGATAATCCAGGCCGACATCAATACAGAACTTAAGTTTACGCGTTATCTCTTTTAATACCTGCCGGGCAATCAGGCGTTTCCTTTCTGATAAATCTATGCGGTTAAAAAAATCAAAAGCCTCTCTTATGGACATCCGAGCGACTTGCGATATATTCTTTTCGCCTATTAACACAGAAAGGCTCTCTGGCTTTAACCTTGTGCCATGACAATCCGGGCAGGGAAGACTGGACATAAACCTGGAAATCTCTTCTTTTAAGTAGTCGCTTTCTGTCTGGTGGAACAGCCTCTCCAGATGCGGAATGACCCCTTCAAAATGTTTCCCCCAGACCGTATACTCCTTTGTACCGTAGAGTATGGCCCGGCGCACAGAAGAAGGAAGCTTCTTAAAAGGAGTATCCAAATCAAAATCCATCTCCCTGGATAATTCCCTGATCAGCGCGCGATAGTAAAGTATATACCCCCTGCCCCCTCTCTTCCAGGCCTCAATGGCTCCTTCGTTTATGGATTTATTTTTATCAGGTATAACTAAATCCATATCAAATTCAAATTTTGTACCCAGCCCGTTACAGGCAGGACATGCCCCATGAGGAGAATTAAAAGAGAAGATGCGCGGTTCAATCTCAGGATAACTGATGCCGCAGCGACTGCAGGCATACGCTTCGCTAAAAACCATCTCCCCTTCTTTTTCTCCTTGTTGTCTGCCTAAAGGAGCGGGCTTAAGGTAAGAGACAATAACCATGCCCTCACCGGCCTTAAGCGCTGTCTCTATTGAATCTGTAAGCCGGTTCTTTATTTCCGGTTTTATCAGCAGGCGGTCCACCACCGCCTCTATGTTATGGGTAGCGTATTTTTTAAGTTTTATTTCTGCGGGCAGGTTGTATATCTGGCCATCTACGCGCACGCGCGCAAACCCGGATTTCTGTATCTGGCTAAAGATGTCCTTATACTCACCCTTTCTCCCCCTGACTAAAGGAGCAAGAATATTTATCTGGCTGCCTCCAGCCAAAGACATTACCCTTTCTACTATTTCCTGGGCGCTCTGCCTGGAAATAGGCTGCTGGCATTTATGACAAAATACATCCCCTATGCGTGCGAACAAAAGCCTTAAATAATCGTAGATTTCTGTCTGTGTGGCTACGGTAGAACGCGGGTTGCCCCCTGCGCTCCTCTGCTCGATGGCAATAGCCGGAGACAGGCCTTCGATGGATTCCACCTCCGGCTTCTGCAACTGTTCAAGGAACTGCCGGGCATAGCTGGAAAGGCTTTCCACATAACGGCGCTGCCCTTCGGCATAAATAGTATCAAAAGCCAGGCTAGACTTGCCTGAACCGGAAAGCCCGGTGATAACAATCAGGCTGTTACGCGGCAGAGTAAGATCAATATTCTTTAAGTTATGGGACTTAGCGCCCTTAATAATAATAGATTCTTCCATATATCCATCCTGGCTAAGGCACCTGGTTTTCTATGGCCATGCGTATCCTCTGCAGTAAATCCCCTGCTAAGCCATAACCTAAAGCCACTGCCTGCCTGGCGTCTTTAAGGCTCTTATTATATTCTTTTTCCTGAAAATAAGCCAGGCTACGGTGATAGTATGCGCTGGCAGATGCCGGGTCTATCTCTATGGCGCGGCTAAGGTCCGATATAGCCTGGCACATATTGCCTTGCCGGTAATAGAGTGCGCCACGGCTGTTATACGCTAAGGCATCTTTGTTATTTAAAGAAATGGTCTTATTTAAATCATCCAACGCCTGCCTGTATTCTCCTTTGTTATAATAAGCCACCGCGCGGTTATAATATGCCTTACTATAATCCGGTTTGATTTTTATTGCCCTATCCCAATCAGAAATAGCCTGCCTGATATTATCAAGGCGTACATAAACAATACCTCTATTATAATATGCATCGGCGTAATTAGGAAACAATTCTAAGGCCTTATTATAATCCCGCATAGCATTTTGTATGCTGCCCTGATAATAATACGCCAGCCCGCGGTTCAAGTAGGCCCTGGCCTTTTTACCGGACTTCTCAACCGTATCATCCCATAGGCTAAAGGCATCCCTCCAATCCAGGTTACGGTTGTAGGTCAGGGCAGAATAGGATAAGACTAA
>JBAZLB010000017.1:0-9513 GCA_041650495.1 Candidatus Omnitrophota bacterium
ACCCCCGGGAATACATGGCATATATTGAGTTGGGCCTATTATATAGGGAGCAGGGCAAACTCTCCCTGGCTGAAGAATCCCTCCAAAAGGCACTTAAAATTAACCCTGACAGCGATGAGGCGTATTTTGAGTTGGGCAGGGTTTATAGAGAAGAAGGAAAATTCTCTTCGACCAAACAAATGTTCCAAAAGGCCCTTAAAATTAACCCCCGGGAATACATGGCATATATTGAGTTGGGCCTATTATATAGGGAGCAGGGCAAACTCTCCCTGGCTGAAGAATCCCTCCAAAAGGCACTTAAAATTAACCCTGACAGCGATGAGGCGTATTTAACATTAGGTTGGCTGTGTTTGAAGAAAGGGGATTTCCCGGGCGCAGAGAAGATGTTCAGGAAATCAGTTGAACTCAACCCCAGGAATGAACGCGCCTATATTGCTTTAGGCCGGTTAAACAGGGATAGCGGGAGATCCAACGAAGCAGAGAGTTTTTACAATAAGGCCCTTAAAATTAACCCTGACAGCGATGAGGCGTATTTTGAGTTGGGCAGGGTTTATAGAGAGCGTGACAGGATCATTGAGGCGCAGAGATGCTTTAGAAAGGCAGTTGAGATTAACGCGAATAACGATCAGGCATGGGGGGCATTGGCGAACATGTCCAGGGAGGATAATAATTACGGATTGATGCGGGGGTATTATACAAAAGCAAATCAGATAAGGATAAATTATTATAACTCTGTGACTGTGGATAATTATCAAAGGCTAAAGCGCATATTAGACAAGAGAAAGATAAAATTTGTGTGCGTGCAGTACCCCATGCGCAGCATTGAGCCTTTAAAGATGATATTCCCTGTAAAAGAAGGCATTATATTTGTGGATAACGAAAGGATATTCAAAGAGGCGGTGAACAAAGGAACTTATAGCGATTATTTCGGGGATATGTTTGGAGGTGATTTCGGGCATTGTACGCCCCGGGGGTATAAGCTCCTGGCGGATAATATCGCAAATAGCATATTAAAGGAGGTATTTAACCAGTAAAATAAGGTTAGCGCTTGTTTTTTCCGCCGCAGCTGTTATTTTAGCCCCGCTTTTGTATATAGTTTTATTATAAACAACAAGAAAGGGATGCCCCGGGATTTTTCCCGCGTACCGGATTTATTAAAAGGCATCTTGTATTTGGTCCTGGCTTAAGAAGACGCCGACTTATTAAGATAATTGATTGTATATTGCCCTTGAGGCAAGGGTTAGCTATGCGTAAGAAACTAAGGCCTATTCTAGAGATATCTTTGGTTGTTACAGCCGCGCTATTGACGTTTTTGTTGATTCTGGAAATTTGTTTGAGGATTATGGGTGTCATGCATTTAAGAAGTGCCCATGATTACACGAGAGAAAAAGAAAAATCCGTATACACCATATTATGCCTGGGAGATTCTTATACCTACGGCATAGGGGCTGCCGGAGACAAAAGCTATCCCCGGCAACTGGAAGGTTTATTAAATTCCGGATCTTCAAAAAAAATATTTAAGGTTGTGAACCTGGGGGTGGGCAGTTACAACACAACACAAATATTAAATGAATTTAATGGTTATATTAGCAAGAATAGTGTGCCTGACATGGCTATTATATTAGGGGGAGGGGCTAATTACTGGAATTATTGGGGCTACCATACTTATATAAAGGGTAATAATCTCTTCTCCCGTATTAGCGACTGTCTTTATCGGGTGCGTATATATAAATTGGTAAAACTCTTATTCATGAATGTAGCGGAAAGAATGGAAAATAATACCGCAGGAGGGAAAGCCGGGGATAATGGGGACGTCCTTGTTTCTTATTATGAAAAAGGATGGCACTGCCAGAAAAACAAACAGTATCCTGAGGCTATAGAGTGGTTTAAAAAAGGGATAGAGGAAAACATACGGGATAAAAGTGATTATTATGAGGGGATAGGCAAATCATACGAGGCCATGGGGCAATACGAGGAGGCCATAAAGTGGCTGAAGAAAGGCATAGCGGTAAATCCTTACAATAGCAGGTGCTATCATATCATCGGTTCTGCATATGCACAGCAGGCATATTACGATGAAGCTATAAAATGGTTTAAAAATGGCTTAAAGGTAAACCCCTTAGACAGCGATTGTTATTACGGAATAGGTTTTGCTTATGAATCCCAGTCTCGATACGCAGAAGCGATAGAATGGTTTATGAGAGGGGTGGAGGTTGATCCTGCAGATAGTAATTGTTACGCAGGGTTAGCCAGGTCAGTCTATGGTAAAGAAGGTGATTATGATAAGGCAGTTTCTTATCTTAGCAAATATCTTGAAAATAGCGAAGATGACCTTGATATGTTGAATGTTAACATTGCAAGATTTTACAGCAGCCTTAAGAAAGACGCTGAAAGATCGAGGTTATTAGGCTTTTTAAGCAAAGATACTTCTATCAAAAGGTTTACAGATAAAGGTTATATCAATATGCTTGAAAAATCATTAAGCACAAAAAGCATGAATAAGGCAATTGAGGAATGGATAGTGTATGATTTAGGAAGCATCATCAATATATGCAAAAGAAACGGCATCAAAGTTATATTGCAAGACTATCCCTTTCCGTATCCCAATTCCCGCGCATACTCCCATATATTGTATAATGTTGCTGGGTCTAATTCAGTTCCTTTCATAAGTAATTACCAGCTATTTTACGATTTATTGAAAAAAGGCGCACAGCAAAAAGAATATTTTTCTTCCGACGGACATTGTAATGCCAGAGGATACAAAATTATGGCAGGAAATATATATGATAAGATAGCCCGGGAAAACATGTTTGGATGTCTCCTGGGCCAGGCGGCGGCGCACACTCAGGAGTAACCCTGGCCAGTGCCCGCATTATTTCTTTATGAATCTGGGCAAAAAACGTAATCTTCAATAATCCGTGTATGTATAAAAACATCTCTTTAAAAAAGATATTTGAACTGGTAATTATCTTAGTCCTGCTGGTAGTCCTTGTATTTATAGGCAAAAATAAGCTGGCAGTCTTTTACTACAACCGCGGTAATGACTGTTTTGGGCGGCGTTTGTATAAAGATGCCATAAGTTATTTCAACAAAGCGCTTAAGATAGAACCAGAGGTTGCCCTGGTCCATTACAGCCTGGCAAATGCCTATATGGAGGATAAAACAGAAGATAAGGCAAGAGAGGAATACAATAGAGTAATCCGGCTCGACAGCCGTTTTACCCCGGCTTATAAGGCCTTAGCCCGGGTATACCTTAAGCAGGGGCTGTATCAGGAGGCAATGGACATATTGAGTAAGGCAGAGGTTATTGATCCAGATAATCCGGGAATTAAGGAGGCAATAAGTTACTCTTCTTCTGAATATATAGCCTATCTTTTGAATGCCGGCGCGGATGCGTTTTTAGCAGGGGATAAACTGAGGGCCTATGAGTTGTTAAATAAGGCGTTGCGGATTAATCCTGATTACGCCTTTAGCCGGTATATGCTGGGTTATTTTTACTATGCCGATAATAAATACGATGAATCCGAGGGCATGTTAAAGGAAGCTATCCGCCTTGATGGTAAGTCCTTTTGGGCCCGTAAATTGCTGGGGGATGTTTATTTTGAAAAGAGGATTTTTGATAAGGCAATCGAAGAATACAGGCTCGCATTGGCTATTAATGGAAATGACGCTGTTCTTTTGAATAATATAGGCTTAGCTTATATGAATCTTGAGAAATATGATGAGGCTATCCCGTTTTTAAAAGAATCTTTAAGCATAAACCCCGGGAATATCAATATCCGTTATAGTCTGGCGAGCTTATACAGGGATAGCGGAAGGTCTAGTGAGGCTATTTTAGAATATAACAACTTAGTTAACATGCAACCCGACTATCCCAATGTCCATAACGACCTGGGGGATATTTACAAACAGCAAGGCCGGATAGAAGAGGCATTTGGAGAATACCGCAAGGAGATATATTTCTGCCAGAGCAAGCTTTTAAGGGATCCCAGCGACCCATTTTTACTGACGGATATCTCTTATGCCTATAACGGAATTGAGGAATATAACAAAGCGAAAGAGTGTATAGATAAGGCATTGGCCGTTAAACCTGATTACCGGCAGGCATATTTAACATTGGCAGGAATCCATAAAAACCTGGGTAATTCTCTAGATGCGTTGGCGGCGTTGAAGAAGGCGGGGGAACTATCTTCTCAAAAGTATTTTTTTATAGAAAAAGCCATTACAGATATCAAGGAATTTAAGGGGCCTATTGGTAGAGACCTTGTATCCAGTTCAGCGGATACAGTATATCTAAAAAATGGACGCCAGTTAAAAGGAGTGATAAAAGAGGAGTCCATAGATAATATAATCCTGGAAATAAATAGTGCAGGCATTATCGGCAGCGTTACATTGCCCAGGGATAATATTGAACGCGTAGTTTCTAAGAGAAATATCAATTAGCTTGGTTAAATGATATAGTTTAACCATCTTAGGCAGGCATGAAAAAAACCGCCCCGGCCAGAACTGAAATTAGTCTCCTGCAAAAAATAACCCTCATAATATTCGGAGTTTTTTTCTTTGTCATCATTCTTGAGATAGGCCTGCGTATGGGTGGGCATCTGGTATTATCCCTGCAGGAACATAGGAACCTAGTTTCTATCCGGCAAAAGGGTACTTATCGTATCATGTGTTTAGGCGAGTCTACTACTGCCGGGGAATACCCCGTTTTCCTGGGAGAGATACTGAATAAGCGCAATATAGGTGTCAGATTTAGCGTAATAGATAAAGGTGTTATCGGTATTAATACTACTACGATACTTGCTCAATTGGAGGACAACCTGGATAAATACAAGCCGGATGCCGTGGTGGCCATGATGGGCATTAATGACCAGGGCAGGCATGTACCTTATGACAGGGTTTGCGGTTCAAGAGCGGTGGACCTTTTGAGAGCATCAAAGGTATATAAATTAACCCGGCTTCTTTGGCTGCACATTGTAACCAAACTGAAAGAAACTGGTTTCTTGCCATCCGTAGATGAAGAGGATATCCGTGGTTTAGTACCCGTTTCTCTTAAGGCCGGGTTAAAGGAATACCCTGTAAAAGAAGCAAATTCATCAGATATTAATTCTTCTGACTCTAAATATCTTGTGAACTTAGGACGGCTTCGCGTTGGCCAAGAAGAGTTCAGCCAGGCCGAGGAACTGTTCAAACAGGCCATCAAACTCAACCCCCGCAACGACTGGGCCATCACAGAATTAGGTGATGTTTATAGAAGCCAAAATAAACTCGCCCAGGCCGAGGAACTGTTCAAACAGGCCATCAAACTCAACCCCCGCAACGACTGGGCCATCACAGAATTAGGCGGTATTTATAGAAGCCAAGATAATTTTCCGCAGGCTGAGGAATTATTCAAACAGGCTATAAAACAGAGCCCTCGTAATCATTGGGCTATGACGGAATTGGGATGGATTTATAGAATTCAAGGCAAACTGCCGCAGGCTGAAGAGCTATTCAAGCAGGCTATAAGAATCAACCCCCGCAACGACTGGGCCCTGATGGAATTAGGCTGGCTTTATAAGAGCCAGAGTAAGTTTCCGCAGGCTGAAGAGGTATTAAGGCAGGCCGTAAGAATTAAGCCTAAAGATAGCAGGATATACGGGGCATTAGAGGTATTATATGAAGAGATGGATAAGCCGGAACTTGCTCAAGAGTGCAGAGAGAAGATAAAGGAATTAAGATTACAATATTGTAACCCTGATACAGAGAACAATTTTTTAAAGTTTAAAGAGGTCTTGGATAAAAGAAGGATAAGGTTTGTCTGTGTACAATACCCCGCCTGTAGTATAGGGCCTCTTAAGAGGATATTTAGCGATAAAGGAGGCGTTATATTTGTGGATAACGAAGGAATCTTTAAAGAGGCAATAAAGAAAGAAAGTTACGGGGAATATTTTAGAGATATGTTTGGAGGTAATTTCGGCCATTGCACAGAAAAAGGCAACCGGCTCCTGGCGGGGAATATCGCGAAAGTGATGCTGAAGGAGGTATTTGGAAAGTAGGGGTTGTTGTCTATCCAGGTTATTACTGTGTTGCCTCTGAATTTACCCTCTGCAGTAAGCGGCGATTTTATTGGAGTCACAAATGGTTAAACTGGCACAGAAAGAAACTTCATTTCTAAAAATCCTTTTAATTATTATCTTAGGCCTTTTTATTTATTCGAACTGCCTTGATGGCAAGTTTATCTGGGATGACTACGGATTGATAAAGGAAAATCAATATCTAAAAGACTGGAAATCCTTGCCAAAAATCATTACAGGAGACTTTGGGGTTGGCAGCGGGGTCAAGTCAAGTTTTTATCGGCCGCTCCCGATGGTTATCCACATGATAGAATATTCGCTATGGGGTTTAAATGTAAAAGGCTACCATTTAACAAATGTCCTTTTACATATCTTTACAGCAATTACCGTTTTCTTATTCATCAATCTTATTCTTTATGATAAGGGCATTTCTTTTTTAACAAGCCTGTTATTCCTTGTGCATCCGATCAATACACAGGCGGTCTGTTGTATGTCCGGAATAAACATCACCGCATCATTGTTATTCATACTGCTGTGTCTGGTTTTCTATATCAAGTCCCTGTCTTCAAATAATATTGCGTTGTATTGCATGGCCTTATTGAGCTTTAGTATGGGATTACTTTCGAAAGAAAGCGTCATTGTCGCCCCGGCACTAATATTACTTTATCATTATACTTTCAGGAAAAGTATCGAGATTAAAAAGATTGTTCCTCTTTTTATAATTTTAATATGCTACCTATTAATAAGACTAGTGGTATTAAATTCGTTTGTTGGGGTATCGGTATCTCCTTACGTTTTGCTTCAAAGAATCCCAGGTTTTTTTGTTGCTATAACCGAATATTTAAGACTTCTACTGTTCCCTTTTGATTTACGTATTGCATATGGGGATAAGATATTCAGTATCAATGAACCCAGAGTAATAGCAGGAGTGTCAGTAACCTTTTTATTGATTGTTCTCGCGTTTGTTAGAAAGAAAAAAGATCCCCTGACGTTCTTCTCTATAGCATGGTTTTTTGTAACCTTAATACCTGTAAGCAATATTTATCCTATAAATTCTTCTTTCATGATGGAGCACTGGCTTTACGTGCCATGTGTAGGTTTTTTTCTTATTCTGTCCCGTATGCTAAGGCGTCATCTTAATAATAAAAGAGCAATGTTTTCTTTGAATGTTTTTGCTATAATCCTGCTGGCCTTTTATTCATATTTAACAATCAGGCAAAATGAATACTGGAAAGAACCTATCGCGTTTTATAAGAGAACAATAAAATATGCCCCCGATGGTTGGATATTTTACAATGAATTAGGCAATGAATATGCGGGTATCATGGAGTATGAATTAGCCGAGGATGCTTACAGCAAGGCCTTAGGAATAAACCCGGATGCGATTGGCGTATATTATAATCTTGCCGGTTTGTATCAAAAAACAGGCAGAGACAAAGAAGCCATGCAGATGTTTAATAAGGCGCGGGCAATAAATTATCGCATTTTCAACAGTTGCTATGAATCCGGCAATAAAAACTTGAGTTCCGGAAGATATAGAGAATCCATTATTTTTTATAAAAAAGCCTTAGGCTTAAGCCCAGACAATTTAGCCTTATATTGCGATTTGGCTAAATCCAATATAATGATCGGCAACTACTCAGAGGCTATAAGATTGCTTAAAAATGCGCTAGTTCTTAATCCGGATTATCCAACAGCATATAATAATTTAGCAGTTGCGTATTATTATAAAAAAGATTATGAGCTGGCCGTTACTTATTGCGATAAAGCAATTGAGCTTGGGTATAAAGTGTCGCCTAAATTTTTACAGCTGTTGAAGCCGTATAGAAAGTAATATTACTGCTATCCTCTATCCAAACTCCTGTACTCTACCGCCTCTAAAATAAGCGGCGGATTTATGATAAAAATGCTATGACTTCAAGATAGGGAAAACAGTATTTATGGACAAAAATAAAAGAGTTAAGACTACAACTTCTCTCTGGCAGAGAGTATGGCTCATACTATTTGGTTTATTTCTAACCCTGGTTATTCTTGAAATAGGAATGCGCTTAAGCGGTATTGCATGGTTATCTCTTCAGGAATATTCAAATAGGCTCTCGCTGAGAAAAAAAGGCGTATATTTGATAATGTGTTTAGGCGAATCTACTACCGGATGCGGGGGCAATGACGCGTATCCTTATCAGTTAGAGGAGGTGTTGAACAATAGCGGCATAGGAGTTAGATTCAGCGTGGTGAACAAGGGCAGGCCTGCTAAGGATACCACAGAGATTGTTGAGAATCTCGATAAGAATATCAATCAGTTTCATCCGGATATGGTCATTACTATGATGGGCATAAATGATGACTGGGATCTGGCAGAGCAGAAGGAAAGAAAAAAATATTGGTTTTCTAATATGCGTTTGTATAAACTTGCCGGAAGGATTTTTTCCAGCATACACAAGGGCAGAAATTTAGATTTATTCCCCGAACGCATTAATTCTTGTGAGATTCCCGGGGGACTTAATCTGTCAGAGCTCTCTTCGCAGAATAGAGGCAACGATAATTTCCGAAGAAGCCCTGCAAGTGACAAACACATGCGAGCGGGAAAAGTTTTCTATGATCAAGGTAATTATGAGATGGCTGCCCGGGAATTTAAGAAGTCGATTGTACTTGATTATCGGGATAGCCTTGCATATGAATCGCTTGCTGCGTCGTTAGTATTTGACGGTAAAGACAATGAGGCCCTTGAGGTATACAATAATCAAAGAAAGATAAGCCCGGGTAATGCTATGTTATACTTTGATATGGCCAAGGTTCATTTATATAGGGGAGAATACGATAAGGCCGAAATTTCATTCTTGAGAGCCCTCCAATTAGGGAAGGTGCAACGGTACCGCGATTTTGGCAGGGAAAAGGAGGCAGCGTATGGAGCCTTGCTATTCTTGAGTGAAATCAAAAATGATGAAAAATCCAAGAGCATGTATTCGAAGATATTAGATGGGCTGGAAGAAAAGTACATCAACGCGGTTACGCGCGATAATTACGTTAAAATAAGGAAGACCTTACAGCAAAGAGGGATAAAATTGGTAATGGTTCAGTATGCCATGAGGAAATTAGAATATCTGAAAAAGATGGTCGATTCCTCTTCGGATATTATTTTTGTAGACAATGAGCGGTTGTTCAAAGACGCCGTAATGAAATCAGGTTTCAGGGAATATTTTGCAGATATGTGGGCAGGTGATTTTGGACATTGTACACGGAAGGGAAACAGGCTTTTGGCCGAGAATATCGCCAATACGGTCCTCAAAGAGGTATTCCACAAATAAACCCCCTACCATTGTTTATCCAATCCAAACCTTTCACGTTGTCTGATGCGTGATTTTTCTACCCGCTGCCTGATCACCTTTGAAGGTTCACCTTCCTTTATCTCGGTGAGCTCTTTATATCTTATTGAAGGCAGTTCAATATGAATGTCAAT
>JBAZLB010000018.1:0-7116 GCA_041650495.1 Candidatus Omnitrophota bacterium
GGAAGGAAGGTATTATTTTAACCTCGGCTCATCCTTTACACAACAGCCCCATTGAACGCGCAGCCTCGTTAGTCCATGAGATAGGGGCGACTTCAAGGTTTAAACTCACCCACCAAGAGAACACCTCTCGCGAAAACGACCTGCGTAAAAATTGGGATAAATTTATCACTCCCCGAACTACGGTTTACGCCTATGTGGCAGAATTAGAGCATCTTTTTAGAAGAGGAGTAATCAGAAAAATAGAGGATCCTTCCCGTATCCGTTTTGATCTCAATACAGAACGCCAGCAAAGATATCTTAAGGCAATGCAGGACGTTCTCGCAGAAGAAGGAAAGTCTGTTGTAAATCCAGAGATACTCTTTAAGGCTGCCCGGCGTGCCAGCGAAGGGGACCGTTCGGATATTAAAGGTCGTATCAGTTTACAGCCTGGGACTATGAATCCTTTGCACTACGGGCATATCTCCATGTCTCTGGCAGGTATCCTTGACCAGGTGACAGAAGCTGATAGGGAAGTCGAAGTAATGTCTTTATTAGCCAATGGCGGCACAGTCCCTGATAAGCCTTATGCTGCAAATGCGGATATTCGCAATACCATGGCAAACCTGGCCGTTGATGAAGCAAATTTCCGTGATTGGATACAGGTGACTCCTATACGTAAGCAGGCAGTGGATATGTTTGAAAGCCAAGGAGAGGTAACATTAGCGCTCGCAGGAACCGAAGCAGAAGCAAAGAGGTTAGAAATTAAATCGGTAGAAAACCTGAGGCGCTTCAACATGGATATGGCGGCGTTCATTTACTTATTTGTCGCCAATCCCAATATTGAATGGGTTTATTTAGTCGGTTCTGATAAAGTAAAAGAGTATGGCATTAAAAATGAACAAGGGCTCATCCGGGATACTTTAGGTAATACTGATTATCATCTAAAAGTAGTATATTTTACCCGCACAGGTCAAGAAGTAAAACCCGCGAAGGATATCAAGCCTTTTGACTGGCTAAAGGAGAAGTGGGATAGTGGATTCTTCAGGGAGTCCACCGTGCCTTCTCATCCTCGCTTGGCAGCAGTACAAATCCGTACTGCCTTAAGCGGTGCAAAAGATTTAGTTAGGCAGTGCATTATAGATAAAGAAACAGGCGCTACCTTATCCGACAGCATTCCTGAGGCAGTAATAAATTATATCCTGGATGACAGTTATGAAGGAAAACAGCTTAGATATCTCTATCCTCTGGAGAACAGGGAAAAAGACGCCGAAGGCCAATATAAGTTAGGCTTAAGACAAAGAGCGCTTTTAGTGTATGAGGAGATATTGGCTGTTGTTGAGGCAGAGCGTACCAAGCCGGAAGCAAGCCGTCAGGCTGATGCCGAAGTGCTCGGTACAGTCATTAAGAACTTAAAGAAGACCATAGCCAAGATCAGAGCGGAGATAGAGATTCTTGATTTTAATGCTGCTTTAGTCCAGTCAGCTGATTTTATCGCAGACCTCAATTCCCTTCTTGCTATATTCGGGAAGCCGGAGTTGGCCTTGAAGTATTACCCTACTGCGCGCGCTTTAGCCTACGAGGCCGAGCGGAGATTATCCAGCCGTGAAGAAGCGGTGCGTTTCCGCAGAGATAAGAGGCCGGAATACGGCGAGGGGGTATCCGACCCTGAGAATGACCGTTACAACCGTATCTTGGAAGGAGTAGTACAGATACTCAATAGGCACGATTACGACCCTTATGTGTTGATAAACCGTTGGGGCTATAGCAATAAAGAGATGAAGGAGATTATTGAGCAGGTAACAGAAGAGTTCACACATCTTTTCTTTGCTAGTATTGTCAAGGCGATACGCCTGAAGATCGCGCATACCGGACATCCTGCTAATGCCCCTCCTGAGGCAATAGCAGTGCTTGATAGAGTAGTGCTTTTAAGCGAAGCTGATATCGAAGCCATGAATGCTAAGGCACTGGCTGAAGAATTTATAGAGCCGCTGGTGAATACTGAAGCAGGGTTGGGGATATTCACCGGTATGCAGGAAAAATTCTTCCTTTATTCCGCTGGTCCTGGTACAGGGAAGGGAGAGATTATGGATGCTACCTTTACTACCGACCAAGGCAGGTATGCTGATTTAATCGCCAAGCTTATCTTGTATCATACTCGTACTCCCAGGGTTAAGGACGGCAAATGCGAAAAAGACGGTGTTGACTATCACTTCCGCACCGAGGAAGAGTTGCGGCGGCTTGAGGCTGAATATGGCGTAGAGACCGCATGGGTCAACAGGCAGCTTCAGGGTTTGGCGAGCTATGATTTTGATGAAACGATGACTATCCCGAGAACAGATTTAGTTCCTGATAGAAAAGGGATCCAGCTCACCGAAGAAAATGCAGTTGTGCCGGATACGGTTATTCCAGATACGTCGGAGTATCTAACAGTACGCCGAAGAATTAGAGGCTCTCAAGCGGTATTTGACGGCAAGAAACCCGTTATTCTGGAAGGCGGATATGATTGGTTCTTGAAACTTCACGCGAGGTATCCCGGGATTACCGTAGCTTTTATCTCGCCGTTCTCGGATGATGAGATAGACAAGAGAACACGCAATACCGAATGGATAGAGCGCACCTTCCGACATCCTGTCCAGATACGCATTGCCTATGAAGAGATGAATAGGCTTATCATTGAAAACAAGGGAGAGATAGATATTGCTGCGAATGCGCAGTATCAGGAGAGAATACAGGCAGAAGTAAGGGAGTTTAGCAGAGTTGTGCTTCCGCTTGCCACGCAGATAGAAGTGCTCATTGCTCAGCAGATAGAAGCAAAAGTGGCCATACCGTTTAATAGCGATGGAGAACTCGCTGCCTATTACGACACCGTGAATAGGGGCGGTTACAAGGTGCAGGTTAACCCACGCAGGCATCCGGCTAACAGGGCAGTGCTGGAAAAGGGCAAGTTAGGTTGTTTCCTTTGCCCGGAGAATATGCCTAGAGCGGAAGTCGGCATTGCCTGGAGCAGGGATTGGACTTTCTATGTCAACCCCAACCCTTACGAGAAGAACCACATTGTATTGGTAAAGAACAGAACCTTCGAGCATCATCCTTTCCAGGTAATTAATCACCGCACCGATATAGAGGCAGCCATAGAATTTATATGGCAGTTATCAATGGTAGAAGGAAGATCAAACTTTAACCTTACCTTCAACACACAAGGTGCAGCTGCTTCTTCGCGTCATTTCCACTACCAGGCATTTGAAGCACGTTTGCCCATTGTGGACCGTGAGACGGTGTTACTGGATATGGACGGTGTACGCGTGGGATTTGTAAAAAAATACCGTGCGAAGGTTATTGTAGTAGAAGGAAACGATAAGGTTACGGTAACAGAGAAAGTCTGGCAGATTGTTGACCGTTTAAGCACAGCCATGCCTGGCAATTTTATTCCTTACAACTTATTATTTAAGGTGACTCCTGAAGGATTAATAAAGGTATTTATATTTCCCAGAAATTATGAGGACCCATCAAATTATAACTTCGGTAAGATAGGAGAGCAACGCAAAGATTTACTTGCTACAAAGTTCGGTATATGCGAGATGTCGGGATTGTTTATTGTTTACCAGAGCGATTCTGAAACGCGAGAAGGGTTGTTTGAGGTTCATGAGACCAAGGAAGTAAGAAAACTTACAAGACAAAATATCGAAGATTCACTTCAGGCAGCGTCATTTGGAGATATCGCCTTCTTAATGAATGTAATCCTAGGATTCAACAAGGCACAGATTATGGGCTTCATGCTCAGGCTTGGCTGGGGTATTCAGGGTATATTTGATTTCCTTTTCAAGAGAGACGCTCTTATGCATGCCGATGTCATGATAGTCTTCGGTAACTATGACACAAGAATCGCCGAGGAAGCGGCGCGGCTGGCAGGGTTGGCAGATTACATTGTTGTGTGCGGTTATAAAGGTATTTTTACGCAGCATTTTACTGAACCGGAGGCTGTTGTATTCAAGCGGGTTTTAATAGAGAAAGGGGTTCCCGAGAACAAGATTATTGTTGAGGCAGAGTCAACCAATACCAAGCTAAATCTTGATAATGTATTTGCCCTGCTTGAAGCCAGGGGCATTAAATATAACACGGCTATCCTGGTAGCCCATCCTTTACATCAGTTACGGGCGGCTGCCACAACACGCAGGTACTATCCCGCTGTAAAAATTATGAATCACGCCGCGTATACCCTTGATGTCAATACTATGGATGTCGCTGAGTTAAGATGGATGTTGCAATACGCATTACGCGATATACGAAAGATTAAAGAGAGCGTAGAAAAGGATTGGATTGTCCTTACCAAGGAGGAATTGTCTATTCTTTCGCAAATAGAAGACTTTACCGGAGCACTCACCAAAGAAAATACCGAGGTAAAAATCGAGGAATTGATACAGGTATTTTCAGGAGATAGTGCAGCGTCTGATTCAGAGAGGGTTCTTTCTTTAAGCAGCTCTACGCTTAGAATATTCCAGTATGCCCACAGGTTGATTGGCGCGGTGGTAAGGACAGGGCATACTCCCGCAGGCCTGCAGGTAGTTACCAATGCAGTTGATCCCTTAGGGTTGAAGGTATTTGTGAGGAAAAAAGGAACGAAGGGCGATAGAGAGCTACATACTCCATCTATATCTCCCGTACCATTCGGCACCAGGCCCAGACAAGAAGTCTTGCATGTATTAGAAGGAAAGATTGAATGTACCTTCTATACTAAAGATAATGAGCTGGTTGGCCGTCAGGTATTGTCTCAAGGTGATACCGTATTATTCACAGAAGCTCACCAGGTATTCTTTCTGGAAGATTCTGTAATCTTGGAAATAGCTCAGGGTCCATACCCCGGCACAAGAGAAAAAGACAAAATTATATTAGATACTCCTGATAAAGAAGAATTATCGGTAGGAGAGATGGATGACAGTGATCCGGATGCCGTTACCTTCAAGAAAGACGGCCGGCTCATCGGCACGGTAGTGAGGGCCGATCATATGCCAAAAGGCACAGTGAGATTCGCTAATATGCAGGACCCGATTTCATTTAATAGTTTTGCGCGCACAGCAGGCGCCAAAGGCACCAGGGCTTACCATACTTCTATTGAAGGGCTTAATCCATTCGGCGCAAGGCCCAGGCAGGAAGCTCTCTTTGTGTTGAAGGGTAAGGCAAAAGCCTATTTCTACACTACGGAAAATGTTCCTGTGGCAGAGGAAATAGTTAACGCAGGGGATATGGTGATGTTTACCGAAGGGCATGTGCTTGAGTTCTTGGAGGATACGGTGATATTGGAAGTTAAACAGGGCCCCTATCCGCAAACCAAAGAAAAGGACATGGTAATATTGCCTGAAGAGAAACAAGGATTAATAGACGTTGTTGATATTGCTTCTCTGGAAAAGGCGTATAATTCAATCTGGGAAGGTGCTACGGCTATGGTTGAGAAAGGCGAAGCGCCTAAACCTCTTGAAAATCATAAGGAGTATGATGTTTCTTTAATAGCTACTGCTCCAGATTTTCCTGTAGAGTTATCTGATAGGCTTTATGCAATAGCAGAAGACTTAAAGCGTATCTTCCCTGGCCTTGCCCTTACGCCAAAAGAGTTAATTCATATGACCATTTTTGTTTTTGTGACCGGGTTGCCATTAGAAAGAATCCAGGATGCGCAGTATGGTTTCTCAGAGGAAATGGCAGAGCATGCAAAAAAAGCGTTGGAGGGAATCGGGCCGATTGTTCTCAAGATTAAGGGCATAAACATGGGGACTAAAGGCACAATTTTCGCAGAGGTACACGTTGACGACAACAGAATATTTGAATTACATAGAAGGTTGAGTGGTCTTTATCCTAATGAGCACAGGCTTAGCCGCGTGCTCAATATTTCCTTGGCAAGAATCTCCGAGGCCATAACTCCCGAGCAGTTTAGAGAATTATATAATCAGGTCGCAAAGTTAAGGAATGTTCACTTTGGCGAAGTTGTTATAAATAATCCTCTACTGCTTGAAGTTAATGACCGTTGGGGTTTTAATCAGAGTAAACAGATAACTATTGCTTTAAATTTCACTGATAAATCTGACCCCGCCCGTCCCATCCCAGGCCAGCCCATGCCTTCAAGGAGAAAAGTCAATGCCTCAGTGAAAAATGTCGGATGGGACAATACCCAGGCAGTGGATATAGTGGATATTGAGAGTATTGAGGTACGACTCGCCTCGGACTACCTACGCTCAATCGGCAGGGAAGATATGGCTGAATACCTGGAGTACCTTGCCAAGGCAGGCCTGATCAGGGCAGGACCATTTGAAGGTTTCTTAGCGAGTACCTATAGGATTACCCGTAGGAAGGAAGGTATTATTTTAACCTCGGCTCATCCTTTACACAACAGCCCCATTGAACGCGCAGCCTCGTTAGTCCATGAGATAGGGGCGACTTCAAGGTTTAAACTCACCCACCAAGAGAATAATCAGAGAGAAACTAACTTTAAGAAATCATTCAAAGGAAAAGCTACTAAAGAAGCCTACCTTAAACAGTTATATCTCCTTGAGCAACAAGGAGATATTCATAACATTTCTGCGTCTTCTCTACGCTTAGAGATGAATGAAAAAGATATGGAGTTGTACCTGGCTGTTATTGAGAAGGTCCTTAACGAACAAGGTATTGCTCAGATTACTCCCGCAATTCTCTTTGAGGCAGCACGCCGTTCCTTAGCAGGCAGGATTTCTACGTTAAGAGCGCGTATTGCTCTACAACCGGGCACCATGAATCCCCTGACCTACGGCCACATTACCGCAGCGCTGGCTGCTATCATTGATCAGCGTTTGGATAGAGTTATTCTGGCTAATGGTGGTACGGTTCCTGATAAGCCGTATGCAGCAAGTGCCGATATCCGTAACGAAATGGCCAATATCGCTGTTCAAGACCGAGGTTTATCTGATTGGCTTTTAATTTCACCGGTACGTGCCCAGACCGTGGGGATGTTTGAGTGTAACCTTGCGTTTGCCGGAAACAACGAAGCCGAAAGGCGCTTCAACATGGATATGGCAGCCTTCATTTGGCTCTTCACAGCCAACCCCAATGCAGAATGGTTCTACATCGTAGGTGCAGACAAATTAGCCGAGTATGGCAAGAAAAACGAAGTTA
>JBAZLB010000019.1:0-5256 GCA_041650495.1 Candidatus Omnitrophota bacterium
TATACCTTAGCAGGTATCACCTTAGGCAAGATGGGTAAATACGCCCAGTCCATAGCTGCCTTTAAGGCTGCCCTAAAGATAAACCCCGCGTACGAACCGGCATTGGCAAACATGGGGGTTAGCTATGAAAAGATGAATCTTCTTTCTGAAGCATCTGGTATATGGAGTAAAATAAAGGATGGTAAAAAATAATATGCCCAGGCTGTCAAAACCTGTAATTGTCCTTCTTCTTTTTGCTGTTTCACTGGCAATCTACGCCAATTCCTTAAACGGCGATTTCCTTCTGGATGATAAACTGATTATCAAGGTCAATGAATATATAAAAGATATACGCAATCTCCCCAGGATTATTACTCATCAGGTATTCATATTCCAGTCTGACCCCCTGGAGAATCAATACAAATTATACCGGCCCGTTTACATACTTTCCTTTGCCCTGGATTATTTCTTATTCGGCCTGAAGCCTTTTGGTTATCATTTGACTAATGTCCTGATGCACTCCTTTACCGCCTTCCTGGTGTTTTTGTTTATCTTGGGTTTCTTTAAGGATTACCGGCTGGCCTTATTGAGCAGTATTTTATTCTGCCTGCATCCCCTGCATACCGAAACCGTAAGTTTTATCTCCGGCCGCTCGGAAATATTAGTAAGTATGTTTTCCCTATTGGCGGTCATATTGTATAAGAAATATGCCTCATCCGGCAGGGGATGGTTTTATTTTGCATCACTGCTCAGTTTTATAGGGGCGTTTCTTTCCCGGGAAGCAGGCTTCCTGGTATTCCTGCCGTTTTTGATATTTATCACAGGCCTTAAAGAAAGACTGAAGGCCAGGACTCTAGCCTTGCACTGCGCATCTTACCTAGGCATATTCGCAATATACGCTATCCTGCGCATGAGCGTTCTTGTGCCCATTGAGATGGTCCCCGGAAGTAAGTATCCGTTTTCCTGGGATGTCTTGAATTTCCTGTGCGTATTAATGGAGTATCTGAGGCTTCTCGTTTTCCCCGTTAACCTGCATATATTCCGTTCTATTGCCCCGGTTAGCGGATTTAACCTCTCATCAGCATTTCTGCCTTTATCCTTTTTGTTTGCCTTAACAGCTGCCTTTATATTTTCTCTGAGAAAGAAGGCATATCCCATAGCCTTCGGTATAGGGTGGACGGTAATAGCGTTTGCCTATCTGATAAAATTTATGCACAAGTTCCCTCCGCGCATAGTTATGGAAGAACACTGGGCCTACCTTCCTTCTATAGGCTTCTTTCTTATCCTGGCATATATAATCCTGCGCCTGAAAAGGCCTGTCCTAATCTGGGCAGCCCTTTTTCTGGTTATACCTGCCTGGGCCATCCTTACGGTAATTAACAGCGGCCACTGGAGAGAAGAGGTATCCTTCTACCGCTATAATCTTAAATTTACGCAACCTATGCTTTCCGTTATCCCGCGCATCAATTTTGTTATTGCTTTGTATGAACACCGGCTTTACAACGAAGCCATTGCCGGAGCAAAAGAGTTGGTAGCTGTTAATCCGTATAATTGGATGTCTTATGCCATATTAGGCGATACCTATATGGGCATGAAAAGATACGCTGAGGCAGAGGAGGCATACCGCAGCGCCCTGAAGGTGGATTATTTCTGCTGGCAGGTAAACCGTAAACTCAAGGCACTGTCAGAGATAACCGGTAAACCATATAAAGAAGAGATCGACCCTGTTTTCACTCCCGCTGAGGCAAAGATTGTGTCCTTTATCAAGATGGGTGATTTCGCCCAGGCGCTTTCTGTTTTAAATAAGGAGCTATCCGTAACCCCGACACCTGGTTTATATACCTTAGCAGGTATCACCTTAGGCAAGATGGGTAAATACGCCCAGTCCATAGCTGCCTTTAAGGCTGCCCTAAAGATAAACCCCGCGTACGAACCGGCATTGGCAAACATGGGGGTTAGCTATGCGAAGATGGGTTTGTTTAGCAAGGCAGATGAGCTGTTTTTGAGAATAGAAAACCAAAACAAAAAGAAAGATAAGCGTTTTTAAACGATTATCTTGTCAGGATATAGCCAAGGATGCAATTAAAAGAGAAAATACCCGTCTTTTTTGTCTGGTTGTTTTTACTTGGTCTTTGCTTGGTTATTTACGGCAATTCCCTGCGCAATGATTTTATCTTTGATGATAAGCTTTTTATAGTCAATAACGATAAAATAAGAAGCCTCTCTCTACCGGATATTTTTAGGGTAGACCCGCCAGATAATTCCTTAATCGCAAGCGCCCCTTTTATTAAATATTACCGTCCTGTCTTAGGGCTGAGCTGGGCTATTGACTACTTTTTGTGGCGGCTTAACCCTTCTGCCTTCAGGTTAGAGAATATTATTATACATGCTTTTAATGGGCTGTTGATTTATCTGTTGCTGTTGTTATTGTTTAAGGATAAAAAATTAGCTTTTTTAAGCTCGGTCTTATTCTGCGTGCATCCTGTGCAGGTGTCCTCGGTTACTTTCATTTGCGGGAGGGCCAGTCTTCTTGAGGCGGCATTTATCCTGATGTCGTTGATATTATTCATATGTTTTTGTCTCTATCAAAAGAAAGCATATTATATATTTTCTTTTTTATCATTTATCTTAGCGCTTCTCATCCGGGAATCCGCCTTGTTATTGCCGGGGTTTATCTTGCTTTGCGGGTTCTCCCTTGCGATAAGCAGGAAGAGGGTTATTATTCATACCGCTGCCTATTTTATGATTTCTTTACTTTATATAATCTTACGCATCCTTTTGACGCCCGCAGGGGGATTTGACTTATCGGGCGTTTTTACCTGGGAGAGGTTCTTTGCCTTTGTTTGCCAGCTGCAGGATTATTTAAGGAAACTTATCCTGCCGGTAGGTTTTCAAGCGGGGGTGTTTGAAAAAACAAATCTTATGGGACTTCTTATCTCTATAGTTTCCTGGCTTATAGTTTTTTCTTGGTTGGTTGCGTTATTTAAACGCAGGGAAAAGGTGCCTGTTTTTTCCCTGGCATTTTATTCACTCGGGCTGTTGCCTCTTTTGGTTATCTTCAATCTTTCTCAATTTTTAGGCCAGGTACTTTCCGAGCACTATGTTTATTTGTCATCTATAGGGTATTTTATCTTTCTATCATATTTATTCCTCAAGTGGGATTTCTTGCCTAAGAAATTACTTGTCTTGTTTCTATCCCTCCTTATTTTCTTTTATTCCTTTTTATCGGCGGCCAATAATCTGGACTATACGGATGATGTAACCTTTTATAATTATATCCTGAGGTCCGATAAAGAAAGTCATTTTATCCGTTTAAATCTGGGGACTACCTTGTATTTGAAGAAAAGCTACGATGAAGCGTTAAGTGAGGCAAATTTAGTCCTGGCTCAACATCCGCAATCCTCCGATGCATATTTGCTTCTGGGCAATATATATGCACGGCAGGATAGGCTTGAAGAAGCATTGGGGTATTTTAAAAAGGCCGTAGCTCTTAATCCTCATTCGGCTTTTGCCTTGAATAACCTGGGCCTGGCTTATCAGGAGCAAGGCCAGTATAAAGAAGCCCGGGAAAGTTTCAATCGCGCCCTTGTTATCAAGCCCGAGGCTGTATGGTTACTGCGTAACATTGTCAATTTACTTATCAAACAGAAGAGGTATCCTGAGGCTATTGCTTTTTATGATAAGATGATAACCCTCACTCCCCGTGATCCTCCTGTGCGCATCAGGCTAGGCATCATCCTTGCAGAGACCGGCAGGCTAAAGGAGGCAGAGGAGGCCTTTAAGCAGGCCTTGCGCCTGGATGCCTCATCCGTTGAGGCAATGAGAAACCTGGGTGTACTCTACGCAAATACCTCGAGGCTGGATGAGGCAGTGTCAATCTGGGAAAAGGCCCTGGCAATAGAGCCGTCTTCTCATGCGCTAAAAGATAACCTGGAAAAGGCCAGGAAGTTAAAGGTGCAGGTTTCAAAAGGCAGGTAAATATGGAGAAAGATATCCCGCAGGAGATAAGTCATAGACAGGCAAGAAGAGCCATATTGGCTTTCCTGGCTATTCTTTCCTGGGCGCTTATAATTTATTCCAATACCCTCACCGTGCCTTTTCATTTTGACGACCACTATTTTATCGTTAAAAACTCAAATGCCTACAGCCTTTTTGACTGGGTTAGCCTCTGGCACTTTAGGCCGTCGCGTTTTATAGCCTTCTTTACCTTCGCCCTTAATTATCACTTCGGCGGGCTTAATACTTTAGGCTACCATCTGGTGAATATACTTATCCACTCCGGGGCTGCTTTTCTGGTCTTCTGGCTCATAAATCTAATCTTCTCTACCCCCTTGATCAAGAAGGAGGGGCCTTGCCGTTATCAGTTTTTCTTGGCCCTTTCTGCCTCATTGATATTCTTAAGCCACCCCCTGCAGACTGAGTCAGTGACATATATCAGCGGACGTTTTGCCTCTCTGGCTGCGTTTTTCTATCTCCTTTCGCTCTGCCTTTATCTTAAGGCCAGGCTCCTGAAAGACGCATCCTCCCGTTGGCTTTTGTTCTATTTTCTATCCCTCTTTGCCGGCCTCCTGGCATTATTCTCCAAGGAAAATACCGTGACCCTGCCCCTGGCATTCCTTTTGTGCGAGCTTTGTTTATTCCGCTCATCAGTTAAGTCCAGCCTAAAATACAGCCTGCCATTGTTGCTGGTTATCCCGGTCATACCGCTGCTTCTTCTTTTGCATTCCGAACCTATAATGCATAAGTTTGTGGATACCCCTTTGTCTTCCTGGAACTACCTGATTACCCAGCCCAGGGTGTTAATAACCTATCTCAGGCTCCTCTTTATACCCTTAAACCAGAATTTAGATTATGATTATCCTATGGCCAGGACGGTAACGGAGTTGCCGGTCTTAGGCAGCCTTATATTTTTAGCTGTAATATTAGCCCTAGCCTTGCGGTTATTGCCTAAATACAGGCTTATCTCATTCGGGGTATTATGGTTTTTCCTGACCCTGATCCCTGAATCAAGCATTATCCCTATGATAAACATTATCTTCGAACACAGGCTTTACCTGCCTATGGCAGGGTTTTCCATATTCCTTATCGGCGTTATACGTTATTCTCCAATAAATAAAAGGCTAGCCCTATCCATACTTACCGTATCCGTCTTAGTCTTATCCTATTCTGCCCTGACCTACAACCGTAACCTGGATTGGAGGGATGCCTTTAGCCTATGGGATGATACGGTTGAGAAGTCCGGTAAAAAGGCCAGGGCCTACTTGAACCGCGGGCTGG
>JBAZLB010000020.1:0-3957 GCA_041650495.1 Candidatus Omnitrophota bacterium
CTGCGATACCTGCCACGGTAGATAACAAGACTGCATCAAATCCATTTAATCCGGTAATTAAACCAACGACCAAAGCAACAGCTGCCAATACGCCAAGAGCCAGGGCATACGACACCTGTGCCTGTCCCTCTTCCATATTTTTCATCGGCACTATAACAGCAATAGCATCTACTAATGCCTTAATCTCTGCGAAATGAGCCAATTGTTTCTCATGGGCATCCCCAACATCATTGTAGACAATCTTAATTTTAATCTCTTTTTCACTTATCATTTGCATAGGAATAACCCTGACAGAATCGAAGTCAAAGAAACTTACCATAGAATTTAAATCTTGGAGACAACCCTCATCTTGTATATTCAAATCATATTCTCTTTGCTCAGCGAGCGCTCTAATGAAAACAGCTACATCCTCTGTCTTGTCTTGGATAATTATCTCGAGGTTCTCTTCATCGATTATACCTTTGAGGGTAATCTTTGTACCAACGCTCCCCCCATTTGCCCCTGTCCCGGCGGATTGACCTGAGATTGAAGAGACAGCTAATGGCACCAGTACCCCCAAGACAATGATGATACCGGCCACCACCGGCCCTGCGATACCTGCCAGATAAAACACGATGCCTAAAACAGGCAGAATAGCGCACAAGGTGGATGACCTTTGAGGGGTTATCTTGGGGGTTTGGCTTTCTTGCGCGTACGCAGAATCATCTACCAACATCATAAGAGCAAATGCCAAGGTCAAAGCCCTATTCAGTTCCTGAAGGGGGTTCTTGCCATTAGGCGAGCCTAAATCAGAAAATCTGCCATCAAGGCTCCAGCCTTTATCTCTCGTAAAGCCTCCCCAGTCTTCCGCCTCCTCCAGCAACTTTGCTGGAGTAGGTAAGTTTACTTCGGCACCTGGATAAAATACCTGCACCTTCTTTAACGCTCCAGGCTGTAGGAAATCTTCAGCATAAGCACCACTCATAAAATAGGCCATTTGGCGCGCAAGTATATCCCAGGAAAACACATCAAGCATCTGATTAATCGCAGCAGAAACAGCTCCCACATCTACCGGTGTCTTTCCTGCTGTTACGTATATCTGCATGGATATATAGAAGAACTCCCGTGCCTGCCCACTCAGAAGACCTATTTCAGCCTTATCACCCCAGTTAAGCCGATTAGTATTATGCATCCAGGCTGCCTTGACTAAAAGAATAGATAATAGATATGCCCCGGCATATTCATATACCCAGTCGCCAGTACCCCTGGCATTACGGCGTATGGCAACAAAACGGCGGGATTGCGTATCTTTAATTGCCGCTTCAATGGTAGTAAAATTGGCTAAATCAGCAAAGCCGCTCAAGCGGAAGTTGGAGTAGGTAGATGCCTTAAGCCATGCCTCCAGCCTCCCCCACAAGCGCCAAGAATAAACTCCTGCATCAATCCTATTACTGCCGATATTGTCTCCAGTAGGCTTACGGTTATCATGGTATAGCTCAATTAAATCCGGGTGGATAATCCCGTATCTTAAAAAGACAAACAAATCATGTAAGGCTACCAGGGAGGCTGCCTTAAAGCGCTCAGGCGTAATATCATTGCCTTCTATGTCTTTTTTCTGGTCCAAATAGCTTAAAGTCTCAAGCGTCTCTTCAGTAACTAGGACAATACAGTAGCCTTCTGTATCCTGGTATACCCCGGAAGGCTTACCCGGCAGGTTGGGTGTTGTGCTCTGTCTCTCCCTATCAGCCACCTTAACCCTCGCCAGGAAACTTCCTTCTTGTTGCGTTAAAGAAAGTGGCCTTGCCCAGGTTCCCTGCAAAGGCAAAAGCTTCTTTGCCTTATTCAAGAAAGACAGCCAATTTCCTTCCCTCTTCAAATCCGCAGGCGTTTCTCCTTCTCCACGCATCATCTTAAGAGCGATATACCTCGTATTCCCATTTTCCCCTTGCAAGGAATATGTCACCTTCCTGCCTAAGGTGGTGTAATACTGAGCATCTATCCCTATTGCCCCAAGTAGTTCTTTGATATTCTCATAACTCGGCAGTTTATCTCCCTCTACTTTTTGCTGCGGTAAAGGCAACGATAAGCCTTCGGGCAAAGGCAGAAATTTAAGCTTATCCAAAGTAATCAATTCGCTTAAGGGCAACCAACTATTTCTAGAATCTCCAGACCCATGAAAGTCGATATAAAGAAGGGAAGTTAATCCTGCCTTGGCTATAAAACCTGTTAAAAGCTCTTTTAGAGCCCTGGCTACCTCAGGACTCCTAGAAACAGCATTTTTTAAAATCTTAAGGATTGCTATTTTCTCCAACCTGGCTACTTTTTCCCAAAAGAGTTCTTTAAAGACTGAAACAAGCTCTATAATAGTCTTGATTGCCTCAGGTATGCCGTAGTAAACAGTGATATTTAAGACCTCAAGGATGTTCATTCGAAGCTCTGGGTTTTTTGTCTCAAGGAAGAGTTCTTTGAGGGCAGGAATGAGCTCTTCAATGGCCTGGGATGCCCCAAGGCTGTCAGTATATCTTAAGACTCCGATGATCTCTATTTGAAGCTCTGGGTTTTTTGTCTCAAGGAAGAGTTCTTTGAGGGCAGGAATGAGCTCTTCAATGGCCTGGGATGCCCAAACTCTACCGTGAGAAGCAGCAAATCTTAAGACCTCAAGGATGTTTATTTGAAGCCCTAAGTTGTCTGTTGCAAGGAAGAGTTCTTTGAGGGCAGGAATGAGCTCTTCAATGGCCTGGGATGCCTCATCTCCACCACGAAAAGCAGTATGTCTTAAGACCTCGAGGATCTTTATTTGAAGCTCTGGGTTATCTGTCTCAAGGAAGAGTTCTTTGAGGGCAGGAATGAGCTCTTCAATGGCCTGGGAGAGATGAACTTTACCACTACTATAAGCAACAAATCTTAAGACCTCAAGGATCTTTATTTGAAGCTCTGGGTTATCTGTCTCAAGGAAGAGTTCTTTGAGGGCCGTGAGTGCATTGGGGATATCATGATAAATAATGTAAGTGAAGGTTTCTAGGATACTTGATTGGAGACCTATATTGTCTGTTGTGAGAAAAAGTTCTTTGAAGATAGGAAAGAATTCTTCAAAGACCCGGAGTACCTCCTTAGGGGTGTCATCAGTAAGAACACCCAATAAGTATTTAAGGATCTTTATTCTGTGGTCTGGGTTATCTGTCTCAAGGAAGAGTTCTTTGAAGACCGTGGCTGCCTCAGGAATACCATGGGAGGTAGCATATCTTAAAGCATCAAGGATCTCTGTTTGGAGCTCTAAGCCTTCTGTTGTATGAAAGAGTTCTTTGAAGACAGGAATGAGCCCTCTAAAAACCCGGACTGCTTCGGGATTGTCCTGGAAAGCAAGCTTAATTAAGGCCCTAACCATATTTGTTTCTGTCTGGGGGTTGGTTAGTGTATTGAGATGATACTGGAGTACAAAAATAGTCTTTTCGGATAATCCTGGATAAGCCTGATGCAGGCCTTCGTGTTCCTCGATATAGGCTAGAGCTGCGGTTATTCCATCCGGGGTAAAACCACGCGCGGTGAGGATTGATTTTATTAATGCTTCGTTTAGATTATCAGATGCAGTTCTTAAGGCAAGGGCATATTCTATATTATCTGTGGCAGGATTATAACAGGCTACTACAGGGGGCCCGGTTGTTTTGCCTGATGCAGCAAGCCATTTCTCTAAGGTCTCTAATGCCTTCATGTGCATTTGCCACTCAGTTTCAATTGCGGGCTCTAGGATAAAACTATTCAGAAAACAAGCTAACGCTTGAGAGGTTATATTACGAGTTTGGCTTACTTGAGCAGAATATCGGGAAACAACCAGCGGCATCAAGAAGCCTAAGACAATCACTACCCCAGCCACTACCGGCCCTGCGATACCTGCCACGGTAGATAACAAGACTGCATCAAATCCATTTAATCCGGTAATTAAACCAACGACCAAAGCAACAGCTGCCAATACGCCAAGAG
>JBAZLB010000021.1:0-3362 GCA_041650495.1 Candidatus Omnitrophota bacterium
CAGACTTACCAGTATTTTTCTCACGTTTTATAATCCTCCCTTTTATATCCGTACTACTTTCTTCGGCGTAATACGGCATGACTACGACCTGGGCCCCGATAGACTTCATGAAGTTATTAGCCGGCATTTCAGCGTGGCTTGAACTCTCAAAAAGTATATCCGGACGCATGGTCCTACAATTCTCAAGAGGAGAATATTGGTCTTGGCAGACAGCGCAGTCCACATATCTCAAATCCATTACCGCCTCTAACCTGTCGGCAAGGGATTGAATTGGAGATGGCTTCTTTTCCGTAACCGCTTTCTCGCTCAATACTCCCACTATTAAATGATCGCACAGGGCCTTGCAGTTTTTAAGGTGAAGCCTGTGCCCTTTGTGAAGCAGATCCGCCACTACATACGCGTAACCGATTTTTTTCTCTTTCATTTGTACGCTCCTATTTTGCTTAGATCTGGGTATCCTTGCGCCTCAACCGGCAGATCCGGTAAATCCTTATCTTTTATCGCCTCGAACAGCATAAGCCCGCGCGCCCGCGTAGTCAGCTATCCTTTCCTCAAAACCTCTTACGATGTCATACGCCTGCATTTATAGTATTCTTCCCTTTCCTCATCCACAATCGCCAGCGCCTGTAATATCCAAAGTTTTTTATACTCGGCAAGGTGCATGGCGTATATCACATACATAGCGATTGCCCTGAATGCCAGTATCGCTGTTATTGTCATGAATGCCAGATCCATCCGATTAAAAATAATCCCTGCGACAAGCCAATACCGCACAGTCCAGAAAAGCATCCCCAGATGGCTTGCCGTAGGATCCACCAGATTTTTCAGGAAGCGATTCAATAGGCTTGGCTTTGTGTCCATATACTTCCGGAATAGTTTACTGCCCGCATGGGAGTTAAATCCGAAAGTATTATTGTAATGAAAGCTGATCAGGTTCATCGCCGAGTTTCCTACGAAATACAGCATTATGGTAGCGGACAGAAGCGGCACCGCGGGCCGCAGGGTAAGCAACCCATATGCTATCGCTGCCATAATGCCGTTTTGAATAATAACATCCCCTCCGGAGTCAAGCCATTCCCCTGTCCGGCTGTATTGATTGGTGTGACGGGCGAGATCCCCATCCACGTAATCCAACACGCCATTTATAAGACAGACCGCCAGTCCCAGATAATAATGGCGCGCGGCGAATGCCCAGATTCCCAGTGTTAGGATGAATAGAAAATTTATAATCGTCACCTGATTCGGCGTGATACTTAATGCCGCGAACATCCTGACCAACGGCGCACTCAAGTACCGATTGTATAATGCCTGACACCACTCAAGTTTTGGAACATCTTTGTCAAGATAGTGCTCGCTCATATTCCCTCCTTACGTTAATTTTCGCCATAGCGATTTTACTGTAAAATATATCTCATTTTGTATCATCGCCCAGGGGATAAACATTCTCCCCGCGCGCGCGTATGCTATGAGCTTAATAAATGACATGGGCAGTATCTCAGCTATCAGGCCGCCAACAGGGATGGCGCAGAATGTCTTGGCATATTGCCGATAGAAGTCCTGATTTTTATTCGTGAGCTGATAGACAGCGCCCTTACCTTCTTCGATTTCCTTAACCTGTTGTGGTGTCAAATTCCCCATGCTTACAGCGAAGTCTATTATCTTCGCCTTTGGAAAATATAGCAGATTATAGCAATTCACAATGTCCGGCTTGATCACCGTATATAGATTATTACTGATGTCATTTGAGATGGCACTTTCAGCGGGGATCCCGAAGATATGGTCAATGATGAGTTTTATGCCATGCCTCTTTACGATAGCGCATGAGTCGACAATTTCCTTGTTCGATTCAGGGCGATTCAGTATCTGCTTGCGTATGCCCTCATCGCCTGTCTGTATGCCAATCCATATTGAATGACAGCCTCCGTCTTTTAATGCCGCGACGGTTTCCTCATCGAGATACTTCGGATGGCCAAAACAGCAGAACGGCAGGCCGATTTCGGTTTTATATTTTGGCATAAACTCAAGCAGCCACTTCTTATCACAGGTCAGGATGTCATCTACGAATAGAACATATTTCATGCCCCTGGACTTCAGGTATTGAAGCTCGGCTATGCACCCATCTACCGACCGTCTTATAAATTTAAACTGGCTTACCTTGCGCATTTGTTCATTGCCGCAATATGAACAGTTAAAAGGACAGCCAATCGATGTCATGAATATCTGGTACTCGCGATGAATTGGCGGTAACTGCTCAAGGAATATTTCCCTGTCCGGCCATAATTTGTCCGGGTCAAAGGTTCCGCCAAAATATGCGATACCATCACCGACAACAACCTCATCAATAAACTTATGCTTTCGCACTTCATCCGGGACAAGAGTTGCGTGGACGCCGCCGAATATAATCTTACAATCCGGTAGTCTATGCTTCACGGCCTCAGCCATAGATAAGGCCCATTGATAGTTTGCTGTTACGGGCCCAAACAGGCACAGATCCGGCTTATAGGCCTTGATATGCCTCAAAATATGTCCTCTTTGCGACAAAATGCGGGCAAGGAGGCTGTTTTGAGCGTAACCTCGGGCATACTGCCTCGGATCCAGGAATAATCGGACCTCATGCCCCTGTCGCTTTAAATGGGCGATCAGGTATCCAGATCCGATATTGATATCCTCCGCACAACAAAAAGCAATTTTCATGAGTATATCCTCAGAGCTCCCTCTTTTATTTTTTGTTTTGCCTCACGCCTACTCTTGCAGAAACCGATGGCAACAAGAATGTCTGTCCATGTATAGTCATTACAAATAACAGATTTTCTTACCGGCCACAGTACGGTTATTTCAATATTCATTTAATATCGTTTCAGCATTTTTAGGCGTAAAGAATTTTGTAGCGTAAAGACGAGATTTACGCTGATATGCTTTTACTGTTTTCGGTTGACTATAAAACATTGCAATCCCTTGGCCCCAATCCCATAAATTTGTTACTCCAAAATTATCTACCAATTCAGACAAAGCCCCTTTATTACTTGCGATTACCATGCACCCGCACGCCGCCCCCTCAAACACCACTCTCGGGAATCCCTCTGAATATTGTGATGGCACGACAAGAATATCAGCCCACTGGTAATGCTGTATCAAATCCTTGTGCGGGCAATTCTCGATATATCTGAATGTCAGGCCTTTAAGATAGAACAGTTTGCGTTCGACTTCTTCAACGATATACTTGCCTTTAATCGGGATAGGCCTACCTACGAACAGGACGTTCACGCCCTTATGATTACGAGGCGCTGGTTTATAGACATTGACATCTACCCAATGCATGAATGGTTTTAGCTTTTCTTCCTTTACCCCGCAGTCCAGTAAAT
>JBAZLB010000022.1:0-2981 GCA_041650495.1 Candidatus Omnitrophota bacterium
CTGAGGCCTACTTGAACCGCGGCATCCTTTACCTGAAAGACAATAACTACCCCAGGGCTATCCCCGACCTCACCCGTGCCATAGAGATCAACCCCCGCCTGCCTGAGGCCTACTTGAACCGCGGTATTGCCTACATGAGAAAAGGGGACTATATACGGTCTATCAATGATTTTAACCAAGCGGTTAAGATAACCCCGGCTGCGGCTAAGTGTTATATAATGCGCGCCCTGGCTTATGCGATGGGAGGAGAATTTAACAAGGCCGCCTCTGATTTAAAGCAAGCAGAAAAGATCGACCCTTCATTTCTGCTAACACATAAGAAGTATAGTTTTATTTACGGCAATCAAGATGGCTTATGCGCATTTTTGCCTGAAATCATAGAGTCGCTGGGCGAGGAAAAAGAATACAGCCCGGTGAATTATTTCTCTAATTCCGTTATATTTGATTTCAGTTTTATCCCCGACCTCACCCGTGCCATAGAGATCAACCCCCTTTGTGCCCAGGCGTACAACAGCAGGGGCTGGGCTTATTCTCAGTTAGGCAATTACCCCAAGGCCCTCTCAGACTTAAAGCAAGCCATAAAGATCAACCCCCGCCTGCCTGAGGCCTACTTGAACCGCGGCATCCTTTACCTGAAAGACAATAACTACCCCAGGGCTATCCCCGACCTCACCCGTGCCATAGAGATCAACCCCCGCCTGCCTGAGGCCTACTTGAACCGCGGTATCCTTTATTATTACAGGGGGGATTTCTCTAGAGCTATTCGTGATTGCAGCGAAGCTATAAGGCTAAAGAATGATTATGTGCAGGCCCATATGTGGCGGGGATTATCTTATAACCGCCGCCAATGTTTTGATGAAGTTATAAGCGACTGTACCAGGGTCATAGAATTAAACCCTGGTTATATAGATGCTTATAGGAACAGGGGGCTTGCATACTATGGGAAAAGAGATTATACAAGATCCATCGCTGATTTTGATAAGGTTATAGAGGCCGGGTTCGATGATAAAGAATCATACAGAAGCAGGGCAATCGCTAACAGGTTTCAAGGAGATTACCCCAGGGCAATATCCGATTATAGCATGGTCATAGAAATAAAACCTAATGATCTAGACGCTTATAGTATCCGGGGATGGTGCTATGTTAAAAATGGCAATTACGAGAAGGCGATAGAGGATTGCACTATCGCGATAGGGTTGGATCCTGAATATTATGAGGCATATTTCAGCCGGGGGCTTGCCTATTTGAAAGTAGGCAATTATGGCATGGCTATTTCTGATTGCAATAAGTCCATAAAAATAAATCCGCGCATCGCCAAGCCTTATAGTATCCGCGGCCTGGCGTATACTATGAAAGGCGAATTAAAGAAGGCGGACTCTAGTTTTAATGAGGCAATAAAGGTTAATCCCAGGTGCGATGAGGTTTATCTTAACCGCGGATACGCTTATTATTATACGGGGAAGTTAGATGAAGCTATTATGGATTTTACCAGGGTCATAGACATCAACCCTATATATTCAGAGGCTTATAGTATGCGGGGTATAGCTTATGCCAGGAAGGGTGATTTTGACCAGGCAATAATTGACTCAAGCAGGGCCATAGATAATAACCCCAATATTGCCATTTGGTATGAAAATAGGGCAGAGGTTTATTCTTTGAAAAAAGACTATAAAAGAATGAGGCTGGATATGGATAAAGCCAAAACATTAACCTCTATTGATGGCCGTTAGTTTTATTCCAGGTATAAATAATTCATAAAATGAACAGGATTAAGCAAGAAACAATACTAGTTTCCTTATTCCAAAAGATACTGCTGTTGTTTTCAAGTATAGTATTTACTTTTATCTTTATTGAGTCCGGCTTGCGCTTGGGGGAAGCGGTATTTGAATCCGTCCAGAAGCAGAGGAATTTGTCCTCTATGAAACAGGGAGGCGCATACCGTATTATATGCCTTGGTGAATCTACGACGGCATTGGGCGAAAAAAACTCATATCCTTCTCAGATGGAGAAGATATTAAACGGTTATAATTTAGGCATAAAGTTCAGCGTGATTAATAAAGGCAGGCCCAGCTGTACTACGTCAGGCATAATAGAAAACCTGGAGAAAGATATTGAGCGTTATAAGCCGGATATGGTAGTAGTAATGATGGGTATAAACGATGATATGCCTTATCTCAGTTATAAAGATCATGCGGGACCGAGGTACTTATTATATTTAGAGTCTCTGAAGACCTGTAAATTATTCCGCCTGCTATGGACGCATACCCGGGCCAAGTACAGCGATATTAGAGCCAAGTTTTCTAAAAAATATAAAGAGCTTTCATCTTTAAATCCTTCATTTTACATGGACAGGCCAAAGTACTGTTTTGCCGATGAGACGGATACAAAGGCCTTAGCCCGGCAAGGTTATCTTACTTATGTTGAGCAGGGCATATCCTATAAAAATCATGGCCAATACGCAAAGGCTGAAGAGGCGTTTAAAAAAGCCCTGGAGCTTGACCCTGAGAATGATTGGTTATGCATAGGGTTGGCCGAATTCTATCAAAAGGAGGGCAAATATACGCAAGCGGAAAGATTATTCGAGAAAGCAACAGAGATAAATCCGGACAGCGATTGGCTTTATGTTAAATTTGGCTGGTTTTATGCAAGCCAGGGCAAATATACCCAGGCGGAGAAATTATTCAGAAAGGCTTTAAATATTAACCCTAAGAATGATTGGGCATATGTCAGCCTGGGGAATTCTTACTTAAGCGAGGGCAAATACGCATTATCTAAAAAGGCCTTCATAAAGGCTATTAAAATCAACCCCCGCAACGAAAGGGCATCTCTTGAGTTAGGCAACCTCTATAGGGCCCAGGAAAACTACCCTCTCTTTGAGAAGTTCTACAAAAAAGCCCTGGAGCTTGACCCTAAGAATGAAGGCGTATATATTGAATTAGGCAGGTACTACCTTAACCAGAAACAATACGCCAAGGCTGAGG
>JBAZLB010000023.1:0-2930 GCA_041650495.1 Candidatus Omnitrophota bacterium
GATATATACAATAATATTAAGCCTGATATTCCTGCAGGAGAAAATTACCGGATTCGTCGCCCTTGGCGCGGTTTTTATGCTGACCGGGGCTTTTCTTATTACACAGGAGAAAAAGAGCTTCACCGGTGAGATTAAAAAGAAATTTTCCAGGGACGAGGTCAAAGGGATATTATTTGCTCTGGGGGCAGCGCTGTGCTGGGGAATAACACCGGTGTTAATCAAACCGGCGGTGGAGGAGAGCGGCTCCGCAGTGGTGGGGACTTTAGCGGCATATTTAGCGGCGGCAGTAATTATCGTCATTATGCTGGGAGACAGAACAAGGCGGAAGAGATTAACAGGACTATCCTTAAGAAAAAACATGTTGCTGATGGCTGTGGCGGGAATATTTACGGCGGCCGGCCAATTACTTTATTTTACCTCCCTGGAGAGAAGCCCGGCAAACGTCATTGCGCCGCTGATGAGTATACAATTGCTTTTTATTTTCCTGCTATCCTATTTCATTAACCGCAGGATAGAGCTCTTTTCTCTAAAGGTTGCCCTGGGGATAGGGGCGACGGTGGCCGGTACCATTTTATTATTCCAATAAAATCAATATAACCTTACAGCCCAAAAATTCCGGATAAGGCCTTTTGAGGCTAATTATCCTTTTTGTCCAAAGCTAGCACGCGCTACAATCAAAATCTGGGCCGTTTACGGCCCGGGGCAATGGTATTTATCATTAACGCGGCGGTTCCCATGAGTTTTTATCCAAAATATAGTAGTTATTTAAAGGCGGCAGACAGAAAAATCAAAAATAGGTGATATACCTGATGGGACTTCATAGGATATACCCATCCAATTAGTGGTAAATAGTGGAATAATTAGTTAGTATCTAATTTCATCGACTGTTGAAATAGGGAGGACAGGTCCGGAAAGCCCACCGGGCCTGTTCTTCTTTATGTAGGCCACTCCGTCATTGCGGGCCATCCTTCCGCTCATGGTGAGCCTGTCGAACCATCGGAAGGAAGCGTGGCAATCTCTATCTATGACCTAAACTATTCCTGGGTTTTTGCCTCACCTGTCTGCGTTGCAGACACCCTCTCCAACCTCTGGCATTTCCTAACCTTTACTTTGTTTGGTTGGAGAGCAACTGTCTTGAATTAAGCATATTGCCACGCTTTTTTGGTCTTGAGGATTGCGTTCATAATAGTAAGCAGCCGCCTCATACAGGCGACGATGGCTACTTTCTTGGCTTTTCCTTTTTCTAACAATCGCTGATAGAAACTCTTGATAACCGGATTGAATCTGGTACTGACTAAAGCCGCCATATAAAGCACGGCTCTGACTGACGCTCTGCCACCCCAAACACTGCGTTTACCTCGCATAAGGCCACTGTCCCGATTGAAAGGAGCTACTCCTACCAGGGCGGCAATTTGTCTGCGGTTTAATTTTCCTAGTTCCGGCAGTTCGGCCAGGAGTGTGGCGGAAAGTACCTTGCCTACGCCGGGGATGCTCTGCAGTAAATTATCCTTGACACGCCAGATAGGGCTATCTTCTATCCGCTCTCTTAAGTCACGGTCCCAATCGGCTATTTCCTTTTTTAGATATTCAATGTGATCAAGGATATTGGGCTTAAGACTCTTGCGGGCTATTGCCAGCCGATTATTCTCTGCTTTGAGCATCTCCAGAAGCTGACGGCGCCGGCTGACAATCGCTTTAATATCTTCTGTTTCTTCATCACGGAACTCGCGCACCGGCGGTTTTATGACAGCGGCAAACTCCGCCATGATGATGGCATCGAGTTTATCGGTTTTCGCCAGCTTACCCCTAGCCTTGGCATAATCTCTTATCTGCCGGGCATTCACTACCGCTATATTAATCCCTTCCAGCGTCAAAGCGGCAGCCAGTGGCGCTTCCAGCCCTCCGGTCGGCTCCATGACTACTAGTAAAACGGAAAACCTCTTCAATCTTGAGGCCAAATTTTCTATGCCTCTTTCGTCATTAGCATACCGTTTTATTTCGCCAGAGGGTAAAATCGCCATATCCAGAAATTCTTTGGATATATCGATACCAGCATAAACTTTGCTCATTTTTACCTTTTTTCTCCCTTCCTTGCACGATGCGGGTTTGGTTAACCCTATCAACTGTTCGGGATCCTGGTATTCAGGCACGGCGACCCTCGCTCTCCAACGGTCTTCTTAAACCAAGGGGATTTCGGTCTGCCGTGCCGCTACAACTTATTTTATTACTTTCCCAAGATACAAGGGGTTTTTAATTGAGAGGGGCTTGCGCCCCTCTCTGTTGGAAATACCCCGTTTTTACGTTATTCCGGAACCTACTATAAGTCCATGACCCTTTGAGTAATATTCAGGGGTAATAATCTTCAATCCTAAATCAAGCAGGATACATCGTCACCCTTTGTAAAGGGGGAGCCGAGGAGGATTTATAAAAATGCGACAAATCCCCTTGACAGCACTAGAACATCTGTACTATTATTAAAACGCTCTAATCTTTCCCCCTTTCAAGAGCCTGCCCCGTGCCACAACACGGGGGAGAGACAGAGGGATTTTGCGACAAATCCCATTGACAGCCCTAGAACATCCGTACTATTATTAACACGCTCTAATCTTTCTCCCTTTGAAGGGGGACTAAGGGGGTGTTGTGCAAATCATCCCTTTTCTCCCAATAAACCACGCCCCTTCAAATTGCCTCCCCCGCCAGCGGGGGAGAAGACAAGAGGGGGTCTTTACGGGGAAAGAGCCTGCCCCGTGCCCCGACACGGGGGAGAGACAGAGGGATTTTGCGACAAATCCCATTGACAGCCCTAGAACACCTGTACTATTATTACCTTACATCATTATCTCCTCTATTTGCGCACGAAGAGATGGTCAGGAAGTGAGGTCAGGTAGGGTGGCCGTGAAGCTGGCTTGCCATAATACAAGAGGGGTCGA